>JANOCU010000013.1:0-237671 GCA_031412295.1 Bacteroidota bacterium | reverse complement strand
TGTCGGACCAGAAGGCAGCCAGTTGAAAGTGTAAGGACCAGTTCCACCTGAAGGGGTTAAATTGATTGCACCATTTGATCCACCAAAACAGGAAACGTTTGTGATTACCCTGGTACCTGAAACAGGTGAAGTTGGTTGAGTAACTGTTGCAGTTACTGTGCTTGTACATCCATTTACATCAGTGATCTGTACTGAATATGTTCCTGCCACAAGTCCTGTGCGATCTTCTGTAGTCGGACCTGAAGGAAGCCAGTTGAATGTGTACGGACCAGTTCCGCCTGTCGGAGTTAAATTAATTGCACCGTTTGATCCGCCAAAGCAAGCTATGTTAGTTACAACTGTAGTTCCTGAAACAGGAGAAGTTGGTTGGGTTAACGTTGCTGTCACAGTGCTTGTGCAACCGTTTACATCTGTGATTTGTACAGAATAAGTTCCTGCAACAAGTCCTGTTCTGTCTTCTGTCGTTGGACCTGAAGGAAGCCAGTTGAATGTGTAAGGGCCGGTTCCTCCATTAGGAGTTAAATTGATTGTTGCGTTCGATCCACCGAAACAAGCAACGTTCGTTACAACTGTTGTTCCTGAAACCGGTGAAGTTGGTTGAGTAACTGTTGTTGTTACTGTTCGCGTACATCCTATGTTGTCTGTAATTACAACCGTGTATGTTCCTGCAATGAGACCGGTACGATCTTCTGTTGTCGGACCTGAAGGAAGCCAGTTAAAAGTATACGGACCGATGCCACCTGAAGTTGTAAGATTAATTGCCCCGTTTGATCCGCCGAAGCAGGCAACATTGGTGACTACTGTTGTTCCTGCAACCTGGGTAGGTGGTTGAGTAACGGTTGCTGTTACCGTTACAGTGCAACCATTCGCATCTGTGATCAGTACTGAATATGTTCCTGCTGTTAACCCGGTGCGATCTTCTGAAAACGGGCCAGAAGGCAGCCATTGGTAAGTGTAAGAACCGGTTCCGCCTGAAGGGGTTAAATTGATTGCCCCGGTTAATCCGCCAAAGCAAACAACGTTGGTTACAACTGTGGTCCCGGAAACAGGACTTGCAGGTTGAGTAACTGTAAAACTCACTGTTCTCTGGCAAGCATTCGCATCGGTGATTTGTAAAGTATAAGTTCCTGCTGTCAGACCAGTGATGTCTTCCGTGGTTTGACCTGAAGGAAGCCAGTTGTATGTATATGGCCCGGTGCCTCCGAAAGTAGATACGTTTATTGCACCATTGGAACCGCCGATACAAGAAACACTTGAGATCAGTGTTGAAGTACCAATTGAGGTTGGCGAGGTGATACCAATTGTGTGGGAACCTGTACATCCGTTTGCGTCGGTCACCGTCACCAGGTACGACCCTGTCGTTAAGCCGGTCACACTGTTTGTACCGTCACCGCTTGGATTGCCGGGCGTCCAGTTGTAAGTAAAAGCACCTGTTCCGCCACTTGCAATCACTGAAGCCGCGCCGCTTGATCCGCCGGAACAAATATTATGCGTGATGCTGTTTGTGCTGATTACGATCGGAATCGGTTGAGTTCCTGTAACAGCAAAATCGTAAATAGCTTCATCACAGTCGGTGCTGGTGATCGAGATCGTAGCATTGCGCGGTCCGGGTCCGGAAGGTGTAAACATGATTTGGAACCCAACAGAACCTGCTGGCGGTGCAATTGGCCCTGGAGCTGCCCAAACTGAAAAATCTGCGGCATTCGGACCAGTGATCGTTACTCCAATGCCTGTAAGGTTGATAAAGCCGTTATTCTCAATCCTGAATACGCGAATCAGCGAAGTGGAGCAGACTGCACCGAAGTCAGTGTGGTCTGACAGCGAGGGTGTGACATCTCCATCAGCGATGCTAACCAGGTTGCCCGTCAAATTGATTTCTGCTGCATTGCCGAGCCTGATGTTTAGGTTGCCAGTGGTTTCATTAGGGATCACGAGATCTAAATAACTATCGTTGTTAAGATCGCCGATTGCCACCCTGCGATTGCCGGTCCCACCCGAAGTAAATGATGTTGTGCCGGTAAAGTTTCCGAGACCGTCACCAAATCGTGGAACAACCGTGCCGGTCCGAATTACTACGAGGTCTTCGTTTCCGTCACCATTAATATCACCAACGGAGAGCCCCAGAGGTGTGGTTCCGACCGGAACTTCTGTTGTTCCACTGAAGGCGCCAAGGCCATCGCCGAGACGAACGGAAACAGCGCCGGTGGTTGAACATGCTGTAGCAAGATCCTGGTGACCATCGTGGTTAAAATCCGCAACCACAATCTGCTCGGTTCCTGCACCGACAGCAACACTACCCGTTCCGGTAAATCCGCCGGCACCATTGCCTAAACGAATTTGTAAGGCGCTTGTGCTGGTTATTGCGAGATCCTGGTTGCCGTCCTCGTTAAAGTCACCAACGCCGATCGTCCACGCTGAACCTGCGGGGATGGTTAAACCCGGAAGTGCTGTAAAGCCGCCGAGGCCATCTCCGAGCTTCAATGTTACAGCGGTTCCGGAAGTACCAATAGCAAGATCCGGGATGGCATCATTATTAAAATCGCCGACCGTTACGCCGGTTGGGAATGCAGAAGTAGGAACATTCGCTGCTGCGGTAAAGCCACCTGATCCATTGCCGAGGTTAACTGATAACATCGAGGAACTCACATTTGAATTTACGATATCCAGGTGTCCGTCGAGGTTGAAATCACCGGTCGCAAGATGGCGCGCATTTGTTCCCACGATTAAGGTGGGCCCGGTGGTTAATCCCCCGAGTCCGTCTCCGAAACGAACTGAAACAGTGTTCGCACTATTATTAGTCGCTGCAACGTCCTGGTTGCCGTCTTCATTGAAATCGCCAATCACAACTCCGTATGGGGTTAAACCAGTGAATGTAGTTGCGGCCAAAAATTCGCCGTTGCTGCAATTCGGGTCAGTTACAGTAAGAGTGAAAGAAGTTGTAGTTGTATCGAATGTGCCGATGGCCGATACAGTTATTACATAAACTCCATCATGCATCGCGTTTGTAACCGTTACAACTCCGGTAGCCGGATTTACGGTCAACACACCTTTAAAATTAGTCGTACCGCTTGCGCTTGCTTTCAATGTGTTGACAGGAGCTGATGTAGGTATTACTGTTGTATTTTGTCCTGCAACAACTGTTGTGTTGGGATAAGTCCCCAGAATCGGAACAGGTAAAAAATTTCCTGCATCTGCACCTATATCGGTAGGAGTTAGTCCGGCTCTTGTTTGTCCGTCATAATCATCAGTAATGCCTGCTATTGGTGTGCCGGTAGCTTCTATAGCCACTGCTCCTATTCCGGAATGAAGGTCAAGTGAAGTATTGTTTGCTGCCGGGCTTATATACAGCGGATTGCCGTTCTGGCTGTTTAAATCCTGGCCGGTTGCAGTTTGCCACGCTGCCAGAGTCGATTGATCTACGGTGTTGAAAAGACCTAAAACACCACCTGTACCGCTGACAAATAAATCATTATAATTAGAGATAAGCCCGGCCGGATTAACCGTTGTTCCGGCTACCGATATTGCATAATGCTTACCTGTACCTGAACCATTGCTTCGCGCATTGTAAAAAATATTGTTCCTGCAGTCACGTGAACCGGTAGTATTCGAGTTTAAAAAAGCATAGGAATTTGCAGTACCGGTAATACCGCTTCCACCAATGTAAATGCTGTTGAAATAAAAATTATTTGTCCCCACCCCATCACGAAGACCTACCCACTCAGCACCTACGGTAACCGAAGCGCCTGATGCATCCAGGCCAAGGCTGATCATATTATTGCTCGTTGTAGTTTGCCCGTTGTTGATATGGATTCCATTCACAGCTGCACTGTTGTTGGCAACGGAAAGGGAATGAATGAAATTTTTGCTGATCGTGCTCAGGAGGGAGGGATTACCATTAAAACCAATCCCTGTAACTGTTATTGCTGTAGTAGAATTAGTATTTGTAAGTGAATGGACGTGATTTTGAGAAATTGTACTTGCAGTTGTACTGCCGGGATGTTCATAATTAATCCCCATCAGGCTGGCAGCACTTGTAGAGATATAGGTTGAGTTGTTACTTAAATAAGCAACTGTATTACCTGTCATATTCGCACCACCGGTGGCCACAAAGATGCCAAACAGCCTGGAAGTTGTTGAAGTGGAGTTGCAGGTAATCGGGGCAGCAGAAAAGCCGATGGTATTATTCTGAATCACACTGATCGTCGAACCGGATGCATTAGGACGAATGCCATAAAAAGATGCCTGGCTACCAATGGTATTGCTCACATCAATTCCACCAATACTGTTATTTGTAAAAACCGGCGCTGCGCTTGAAGTTGACCAAATACCATATACCTCGCCGGGGCTGCCGTTTGTGCTTGATATCATGATAGATCCGGGCACAGTAGCGCTTCCTATCGTATTACCCGAAACAGTGATTCTGCCTGCAGCAACAATTCCACTGAAAGGGGCAGTACCAAAAGTACCAGACAGGTTACCGCTAAGTGCTATAGCAGTTATTGTATTATTCTGGATGTTCGTCATAATTATTGCACCCACGGTACAATAGATGGGATAGAACCGGGTTCCGCTAACGCCTGCAATGGTATACGTTCCTGTTCCTGCCGCACTTGAATACCCGATTGTGTTCCCATTTATGTTAAAACCTTGTGAACTTCCACCCACCACATAAATAGCAGCATGAATACTCCCGGTAGTTTGGGTGCGCGGTGCAGTCTGGTAAAATTTATTGTTCGCAATGGTCCAAAGTGTAGAATTGAGAGTAATGTAAATACCAGCGCTTTGAATGCCTGCATGGAAGAAATCGTAGATATTATTTCCTGAAATTATATTTCCGTCATTGAATCCTGCAGCACTGCAAGAGATTGCCTTAGAAGGTAAGTTTATACCCACCGGTCCGATAGTATTATTGCTGATCGTGTTATTATCATTTCCCGTTGGCGTGGTTGAATCAATGCCAAACCAGATTGTGCCACCATCGTTTGTAAACGTACCATTATAAGCACCCAATATTGTACAATTGGTAATCACGTTATTCGTCGCGCCCTCTGATAGCCAAATAGTGCATGTTCCCGCAAGACTTGATACGGTCGTATTAGAAATAGTAAGCGAGCTTCCACCGGTATTGAGACCATCAATGGTCACATTGTCGGCACCCATTAACCCGATAAGTTTGGTGCCCGAACCGGTAATAGTAGCCGCTACACCCACTGCAGGCTTAATAGTAAACGAAGTCCAGGCTCCCTCAAACAGGTAAACCGGACTTGCACCCTCGTTTGTGCTTGCAGTGATCGTCACAACAATATTGGCTCCCGTTTGTGCGCCAAGAGAATTAATAATAGTGAATGCTGCATTGAGCGTTGAATAATTTCCATCACCGCCTATCGATCCGCCAACAACTACCTGCGCATTGCCGGTATGAAAAATGAAAAGGGCGGCAATAAAAAATACTGCACGGCAAATTGATTGTTTGGTTGGTAAAAAATGCATCATTGGAATTTGATAATTAAGTTGGGAAAACTTCGTTAAGCTTCAGCTGAATTTTAAGTGGGCGAAGGTATCTTTAATAGAGGTGAATAAATATTAAATCATCCGCAATGCAGAGTAAATAGTGGTTAACCACCAGATCAAACAGATGAAGCTCAAAACTTTTCCGACAGAAAAATAATCAACAAAAAAAAGAGGCTTCCTTTTCAGAAAACCTCTGTTCAAATTATGATTTTATAAAGCTCAATTTTTATTCAACGATTCTTCAGCAACTTTTTCTTCCTGCACATGCGCCGCTTCTTTTCCTAAATACTTTTCTACAATCCAATGGAAAAGATAAATGAATGGTGTTAGCCCGACAGCGATCAATAATTTCAAAACATAATTTGTAAACGCTGTGATCCAGAATTGTTCCATTGTAAATATTCCGGGAATAACGAACGCGATAAATAAAACAACAAACGAATCGATCAATTGAGAAATTACGGTTGAACCTGTTGAGCGCAGCCAAATGTATTTTTCACCCGTACGCTTTTTTAAGAACCAGAAAATTCCGGAATCGATAAGCTGGCTGATGATGAAGGCGGAAATGCTTCCCACGATGATCCATTTCGACTGACCGAAGACAGCGTTGAATTGTAAATCGTTTGCAACGCCCGGGATCGTTCCTGCGGGATCTCCTGTAAAAGCGGGTGGCGCCATGGATGCTGTGACGATAAAAAAACAATAGCCGATCATCACAGCAGTAAGCACGGAAATAAAACGAACTACTTTTCTGCCATAAAATTCATTTACAATATCTGTAGTAAGAAAAACAATCGGCCAGGGAAGAATTCCGACGATGGAAACATAAGTACCAAAATCAAGCGAACCTATTTTTAAATGAACCTGGAATAATTTCGAACTGATTAATTCTGCCGTGATTGCGCTGGTGATGAATATTGCGGAGAGAATTAATAGTAAGCGGGATTTTTTTGATTGTAAAATCATGCCTGGATGTATGATTACAAATTACGGGATTACAAATTACCGATTAATATTTGTCGCTAATTTAGAAAGAAAGTCTTCAATCGCATTCATCACTTTCTCCAATTCATTTTCAGTAATGCAATAAGGCGGCAACACATAAAGTATATTTCCCAGCGGACGAAGGATAATTCCACGCTCAATAAAAAACGCATGCACTTTTTCGGCAAGCGGATTTAAATATTCTGTTTCTTCTCGTGTTTTTATTTCAATGGCGAAAATAGTTCCGAGCGATCTTGCTTCTTTTACTGCAGGATGTTTTTCAAAACGTGTTTTTGCTTTTTGCATTAACAGACTTAAAGCAGCAACACGTTCCATCGTTTTTTCCTTTTCGAATAAATCCAAACTTGCCAATGCCGCTGAGCATGCAATTGGATTTGCAGTGTAGGAATGTCCGTGGAAAAATGTTTTTGTTTTATCGGAAGTTAAAAATGCGCTGTGAATTTCAGCTGAACAAATGGTTGCGCCTAATGGAAGAAATCCGCCGGTTAAACCTTTTGAAAGACAAATAATATCCGGTTTGTTTTCGCAATGATCAGTTGCAAATAGTTGACCCGTTCGACCGAATCCTGTCATTACTTCATCAGCAATGGTAATTACATTTTTGCTTTTCGCCAGCTGAATCAAATCATCGAGCAAATGTGACTCATACATGATCATTCCGCCTGCACCCTGCACGAGTGGTTCAAAAATAAATGCAGCGCAATTTTGCTCTAATGCTTCATTCATTTTCTGAATCGATTCTTGCTCTTTTCCCGCAACAGGAACCGGGATGTGAATCACATCAAACAACATTTCATCAAACGCATTCGAAAAAACATTCCTCGCTCCTACCGACATCGAACCGAATGTATCGCCATGATAGGCATTCTCAAACGCAATAATTTTTGTTCGCGGCTCGCCTTTATTATGCCAGTATTGAAATGCCATTTTTAAAGCCACTTCAACAGATGTCGAACCATCATCAGAATAAAAAACTTTATCAAGCGCAGGAAAAAATTCAAGCAAACGTTCTGCTAACCGAACAGCAGGCTCATGTGTAAATCCTGAAAAAATCGCATGCTCGAGCGTTTGCATTTGTTCTGAAATCTTCCTTGCAATGTATGGATGCGCATGCCCATGCAAATTCACCCACCAGGAAGCAATCGCATCGATGTAGGCTTTACCATTTTCATCAAACAATAAAGTTCCTTCGCCGCGCACAATAGCAATCGGCGCTTCCATATTCAGTTGCGGAGTAAATGGATGCCAAACGGATTTCTGATCGCGTTCGGAGAGGGAAGAAAAATTATTCAAAATTCAAAATTCAAGATTCAAAATTCGATGGAGAACAACGCACACCATATAAGATGCAAATGTTGCAGAAAGGAAAAAAATGGAAATCTAAAAACTTGATCAGAGATTCTCTTTAAAGATCGCAGCGTATTTACTTATCACTTCCCTGCTGATCACACTTTCCTTGTTGATACGACCCAAACATTTCAGCCCGCTGTAAGAAAGAATAATATCTTCTGAAAGCTTATGCGGCGCACCATTAAAAATAAGTCCGAGCACGGAAATTTTCCTTGTCTTCAATGCATCAATAGACAAGATCGAATGGTTGATGCTGCCGAGATAATTTTGAATAACAAGCACAACCTCCGCGTTTATTTTGGTGATGATGTCAACAATAAATTCTTTGTCGTTCAATGGAACCATCAAACCACCCGCACCTTCAATGATCAATGTATTTGTTGTTTCAGGAAGATTAATTTTATCGAGCGTAATATGCTCTCCTTCGATCTCTGCTGCAGCGTGCGGCGACATGTATTGCTTCAGCACAAAACTTTCGGGATGAATAACTGTTTTTGTATTCGAAATCAGCTTCCTGATCTTGGCAGCATCAGTAGAAAAGAAGCTTCCTGTCTGCACGGGTTTCCAGTAATCAGCTTCAAGCGCTTCAGCAAGAATGGCAGCGGTGACGGTCTTACCAACATCCGTTCCGATTCCGGTTACAAAAATTCTTTTCATAGGGAGAGATTCAGCGAAAGGTTAAAGATCGTAATAAGATTCTTTATACCCAAACGTTTCATTCCGACGCGCGGGAATCGGGAATTACTGTAAACAATTGATCTCCAATTTTCAACGAATACCAATTGTTTAGTACGAATTTGTAACCGTGATTAGTATTTGCATCAGAAGAAAAATTGAGCTTTAAAAGTCTAAATAGCAGACGCAATCACTCGCAACAGTTCATCGATTTCCATTGGATGATTGAATCCATGAATGATCACACGCAGGCGCTCTTGACCTTCAGCAACTGTCGGAGATAAAACAGCGCGGAGGTCGAATTTATTTTCCCTGCATATTTCAGCCACACGTCTTGTCTGCTCATTTCCGCCAATGAGAATACCTTGAATCGGCGTGTCAGAAGGAATCAATTTTATTCCAGGATATTCAAGCGCTTTTTTTCTGAAATAATCTACGAATGAAAATAATTGTTTCCGAAGCTCTTGTTTTTTCGCAAGGCTTTTTACCGCACAACGCATCACAAGCAGATCATGCACCGGCAAGCTCGTGGTATAAATAAACGGCCGCGCATAATTCACCAGGTAATCGCGTAAGATCTTGCTTCCCGCAACGCCTGCGCCATGACAACCAGCAGCTTTTCCGAATGTCAGCAGCCTTGCAAAAATGCGATCCTGCAAACCTTTCTCCACCGCAATACCTTCCCCGTTTTCGCCGTATAAACCGGTGCTGTGCGCTTCATCCAGGATCAGCGAAGCATTGTATTTTTCGCACAGCTCAATCATTTCTTCGAGCGGACATTTATCGCCATCCATGGAATAAACAGCCTCTGCAGCCACGAATAATTCACCCGGCGATTTTTTCAGCAGTTCTTCCAGCTCCTCAAGATTATTATGACTAAAGCTTCTCGATTTTGCATACGACATGTGAATACCATCGCGCACAGAAGCATGAACCAGGTCATCAAAAATGATGGTATCACCTCTTCTCGGCAAGGTGGAAAACAAAGCGAGATTTGCAGAGTAGCCCGAATTGAAGATTAAAAAAGATTCTGCTTTATAAAATTCAGCAAATTCTTTTTCGAGATCAGTTGCATAAACAGAATCGCCGGCAAGCAAGCGTGATCCGCCTGAACCGATGAGCTGAATAGATTTTGCTTCCCGCAATTGTTTCCATTCTGCTTCTACATCGTTCAAAAGGTATTCGCATCGTGCGAGACCGAGGTAATCGTTGGAGCAAAAATCTATGAGGGAATGATCTGCCGGTATTAATTTGCGAAAGGAATGGTTTGCAATTCGGGCTTGCAGCTTTTCCGCCATCCTGCTTTCAGCGCCGGTTCGTGTTTCGGGCGAAGAAGTATTATTCATTAGCTTACTTGTATGGATCCGCCATTGATGGATCAATTCGGATGCCAATCATTGCGCTGTAGGTCCAAATATTATGCACAATCGACCCGCCCGGATCAACGGCAGGATTTTTAAAATATTTATATTCTGCAAAAGGCTGAATAAATAAATAAATTCCCGAATACAGCTGCACATCAGCAACCGGGCTTATCGTAAAAAACATGCTGTTCGCCATTGCATCGCTTCCGAAAAGATTGATTCGGTCGACATTGCTGAAGCTGAAAAATCCGACGCGGCCATTTGCACTTAATGAAAAACGTTTGCGTGCGTCCGGCCAGAAAGGAAATTCTACCTGCACGAATAATTTATCGAATCGGAAACTTTCATCGTAAATAATAACCTTGCTCGAGGTCACGGAATTGCGCACCTCTAATCGTGTGAGGAAAAATTTCTCAAAATTCATTCCCAATCCCATACGGAAATTACGAATCGGGCAGAGAATATTTAAATCGTAGAAAGTTGTGGTATTGCTTGCACGAAACTTAAATGTTCCGGTTTCCATCGAGCTTCCGAACTTATCGTAAATGGAAGATTGAGTAAGCGATGAATACCAATACGCCTGCCCTACTCCGTATCCGACAGAAAGAAAATATTTCTCACTGTTTTTGCTCGATTGCGAATACCAGTTCATCCGGAATTGCGCAAAGCACTGACCGCACATCACAAGGGCAAACAATACAGATAAGCGTAGTGCTTTTTTCAAGGTCGTATTTTTATCCTGTTATTTCAACCGCATTTTCTTTCGCAACATTTTGTGGACGGCCAGCCTTAAAAGCTTCGCGTGGTTTTAATCCAAGCGTTGCAAATAATTCCATGTCTTCGTTGAATGCAGGATTCGGTGTGGTCAATAATTTATCTCCCGCAAAAATCGAATTCGCACCCGCAAGGAAACATAACGCTTGTCCTTCCGCGCTCATTGACATTCTTCCTGCTGATAATCGAACTGCAGACGCCGGCATCACAATGCGTGTAACGGCCACCATGCGCACCATATCCCAGACAGGAACCGGTTTTTGTTCTTCAAGCGGAGTTCCTTCCACAGCAACCAATGAATTGATCGGAACCGATTCAGGATGTGGATTTAATCCGCTTAAAGTTTTGAGCATTCCCAACCGATCTTCCGCAGTTTCGCCCATGCCGATAATTCCGCCGGAGCAAATTGTCATTCCTGCTTTACGCACATTTTTCAATGTGTTCAAACGATCATCGTAAGTTCTTGTCGTGATAATTTCACCATAAAATTCCGGCGAAGTATCCAGATTATGATTGTATGCATAAAGACCAGCATCAGCTAATTTCTGCGCCTGGTCTTCCGTTATCATTCCGAGTGTGCAGCACACTTCCATGTCCATTTTGTTAATGGCTTTCACCATTTCAAGCACGCTGTCGAAGTCAGAATTATCGCGTACTTCCCTCCACGCAGCGCCTAAGCACATACGCGAAGCACCACCCGATTTTGCTTTTTCAGCAAGGCCACGCACCTCATCCACTCCCATTAATTTATGCACTTTTATATTGGTATGGTAGCGTGCAGCCTGTGGACAATAAGCACAATCCTCCGCACATCCGCCTGTTTTCACAGAGATGAGCGAGCTTACCTGTACTTCTTGTGGATTATGAAATTGACGGTGAACAGTAGCCGCGCGAAAAACCAATTCCAGCAGCGGAGTAGTATAGAGATTTAGCAGCTCTTCCTTTGACCAGTTGTGTCGGATGTCTATCATAAATTTGCGTGATAATCAAAGATAGCAAATTAGTTGGGAGTTGGGAGTGTTGAGTTCGGAGTGTTGATAATGAGGGGAATGTGTGGATAAATCTGGGTGATATGGAGCAGGGCTTGCGCCACATAAAAATGTTGGTTCGGGCTTTTACTATTACACGGTAAAACGTGCAATCCCGGCTAGGGGAAAAAGTTGGTTGCAAATAATTTTTGGAGGAAGTGCTTGGTAATCACCTAAAATTCGGGCAAGACAAATTGGTGTATCCCGAATTATAAAAATTTCCACTAATTATGCATACCCAATCGAATATACACCAAACGATCCTCCAACTTAACAAGCTTCGTCCAGGAGAAAATTGATTTAAGTGAATATGAATTATTTTACATTTTTATTCTTATTAATTCTAACAAGCGGCCAACTTATAGCACAAACAACCCTAGGACCCGACACGCTAAAATCATTAAATGAGGTAATCGTTACTTATCAAGCGGACAAACTCACTCCAATAACTTTTCAAAATATCGATTCAAAAGATTTAAAAACAAAATCTACCGGACAGGAGCCTTCATTTATTATCTCTGAAACACCATCCATCACAAATTATTCAGATGCTGGAAATTCACAAGGTTATTCGTATTTCAGGCTAAGAGGAATTGACCAAACAAGAATAAACATAACACTCGACGGAGTTCCTCTGAACGAGCCTGAAGACCAGGGGGCATATTTTTCTAACTATCCGGACATTTTCAATTCTCTAAATAGAATCCAGATTCAGAGAGGAATTGGGATTTCAAAAAATGGAGTTGCAAGTTATGGAGGTAGCATTCAATTGTTTTCTCCAAATCTATCCGATTCTACTAGTAAGACTTTGGGGTTTGGATATGGTTCATTCAACAGTTTAAGAGCATTTGGCGAATACAACAGTGGCGTTAAAAACAGAAAAGCACTCTATGTAAGAGCATCTCAAATATATTCTGACGGTTATAAATACAATTCATCAAATAATTCTCAATCACTTTTTTTAAGTAGCGGTTTGTTCCTTGACAAATCAATTTGGAAAATTAATTTACTTACCGGACAACAACAAAATCAACTGGCGTGGCTTGGCGTATCGGACTCTTTGATTTCAATCGACAGGAAGATAAATGCAAACTTAAATGAGAAAGACAGATTCACACAGTATTTAGTGCAACTTCAAAATTTGCGTTCATATCGCTTTTCTTCGCTTCAATCCAGTGTCTATTATACCTTCTTAAAAGGAAATTATGACTTTAATTTGAACAGTTTTTTAGGACTTCCTACAACCAATGAGCTTTACAATTATGCTTTTCGATCAAACCTGGTTGGTTTTTTCAGCAATTACACTATTTCAAAACGGCATTTCAGCTGGACAACAGGAATTCACGGAAACACTTATGATCGCCAACATATTGGAAGCGAAAGAAGTTTAGGACAACTCTATAAAAATACCGGATACAAAAACGAAGTGAGTGTTTTTACAAAAATAAATTATGGTTTCAAAGGGTTCACATTTTTTACTGATATCCAGTATCGTTATTCATCGTTTGACTACAAAGGAACCGTTACTTTTAATAAAATACATTGGCATTTTATCAATCCAAAAGCAGGGTTGAGTATTGAGGTTAAACCAAACGCTGTAATTTATTATAGTATTGGAAGCACAGGCAGAGAACCTACAAGGAACGATCTGTTCGGAGGCAATGATGATTTGTTATCTGACAGTTTGGGTAATCCATTACTATCTATCAAAACTCCTGAATATGTCTTGAATCATGAGTTAGGACTCAGACATCAATCAGGGAAAATGAATTTCAATTTGAATCTTTATTGGATGGACTTCAAAAATGAAATTGTTCTTGATGGCAAATTTGGTCCAAATGGCCTGGCACTAACAAATAAAGTCGAGCAGAGTATCAGAACAGGAATTGAACTAAGTGTTATTTACAAAATCAGCAAAAACTTGTCATTGATAAATAACTCGTCATTTAATTACAGTCGCATTAAGGAACAAAAAGAATTGTTTGCCCCTATTCTAACTCCTCCATTAATTATCAATCAGGAAGCAGTTTATTCGTACAAGGATTTCTGCATTGCCTTATCGGCAAGATACCAGGACAAATCCTTTATTGATTTTGCAAACACTTCGACAGTAAATAGCTATTTCCTTTTGAATGCACGGGCCCAATATGACATTAAAGGTTTGCAATTAAGTCTGTTTGTAAATAACATTACCAACTCCAAATATTTTAACAACGGATATATTGATTTCGATGCAAGAGAAAAATATTTCGTGCAATCGCCGATAAATTTTTACGCTTCAATAAAGTATAGTTTTTAATGGGTTTCTTTGAAATAAACAACATCGTCTTTGAGCTCATAGGGTATCCAGTCAGCTATACGGAGTTGATCGGAACATTATTCGGCCTGGCTTCTGTTTATTTTGCCTCAAGAGCAAATATCCTAACGTGGGGAACCGGAATTGTAAATGAAATATTTCTCTTCATTTTGTTTTTTCAAGTTCAGCTATATGCAGACATGTTTCTGCAAGTTTATTTTTTTGTAGTTACACTTTACGGCTGGCATAAGTGGAAAACAAAAACCACTAAAGCCAAAATTTCCAAAACAAGTCCGAGAACCAGAATATTTATTACATCAATTATTTTAGCCGGAACACTGATTTCAGGATTTATCTTTACCAATATTCATTTGTATTTACCTGTGTATTTCAAAATTAAAGCAGCCTATCCCTTCATCGATTCTTTTATAATGATTTCAAGCATTATTGCCACAATACTTCTGGCAAAGAAGAAAATAGAAAACTGGTATTTGTGGATTCTTATTGATATTTTTTGTGTAGTTCTGTACTTCAAAAAAGGAATTTTTTTTCTATCACTTGAATATTTTATTTTCCTTGGACTAGCATCATACGGACTTTATAATTGGAAAAAGCACATGTGCAATGACTAAAGCATTCGTATTCGGGAAGTTTTTGCCTTTTCACAAAGGGCACGAAGCGATGATAAATTTTGCTTTGACAAAGTGTGACATCCTCACAGTATTGGTTTGTTGTAGTAACAAGGAAAGTATTCCGGGTAGTATTAGAAAAACATGGATTGAGAAAACGTTTGAAAATGAAAACAAAGTTGAAGTAAGAATATTCAACTATTTAGAAAGTGAACTACCAAATACATCCGAATCATCCAAAGAAGTCTCGGAAATTTGGGCAAGCATTTTCAAAAAGCAATTCCCTGATTATTCGCTCTTGGTTACGTCAGAAGAATATGGAAACTATGTTGCTTCATTTATGAATATTCAACACATAGTTTTTGACATCCCAAGAAAAAACTTGCCTGTATCGTCTACTGCTATTCGTAATGATATATTTCTCAATTGGAAATCCTTGCCCGACAATGTAAAACCTTATTATGCAATAAAAGTTGTGATACTTGGAACTGAATCTACAGGTAAAACAACCTTAACAGAGAAACTTTCAGAGTGCTTCATGTGCAGCCAAGTCCTGGAGACTGGAAGGGATATTATCCCCAACTCAAACTCTTTCAGCTTTGACGATTTGCATCTTGTAGCAATCGAACATTCGAAAAGGATTGATCACACTATTTTGGACGTAAGCCCACTTATCATAATTGACACCGACATTCACATAACAAAATCCTATTCAAGATTTATCTTTAACAAAGAACTGGAGGTGAGTAACGACATTTACAATTCTAATAAAGCAAATCTTCATATTTATCTTAATAATGATGTTGAATATTTGCAGGACGGAACAAGATTAAGTTTAGAAGACAGAAATTTATTAGACCTATCTCACCGACAAGTTTTAAAGGATCACAATGTTGAAATCATAGAAGTAAATGGAAACTGGGACGAAAGATTTGAAAAAGCTGTTAAACATGTTAATAAACTAATTGCTGCATCTTTGCGCAATCACATCTAAAAGAATGACAACAACCCTATACAGACCAGTCGGACCGAAAGAGCTGGCTTTAATCGAGGAATCGGGCTGGACAAAATTTCCACCACGTCTTGCACAGCAACCCATATTTTACCCGGTAATGAATGAAGAATACGCTATTCAAATTGCGCGTGACTGGAATGTAGCAGCTTCGGGTTCGGGTTTCGTGACAAAATTTGAGGTTAAAGCCGATTACCTAAACAAATTTGAAATGCAAAATGTTGGGGGGCAAATTCATAATGAACTTTGGGTTCCGGCAGAGGAGCTTGATGATTTCAATTCAAATATTGTTGGGAAAATTGAGGTAACAAAGTCGTTTTATCCGGCGGAGAAATAATACATTGAAAAATAAAAGATGACACCAATTGAACAATTAAAATCCATCCTTTCCGAAAATTATATTTCAGAAGATGGAGATGAATACAATGTGGAATTAAAGCCGGGTTTAACCGAAGAACAAATAGACCAATTAACCAAACAACTTCCGACAGGAAAACTTCCGGATGATATTCTGGAGCTTTTAAAATTTTCCAGCGGTTTTGAATTTTCTGGTCTCGAAGAAATAACTTTCGACGGAATTGGACAATTCGGTTTTGAAAGCATATTTCCCAATTCGGTTCAGCTTGCCGGTGACGGTTTGGGAAATTTCTGGATTCTGGATATTGACAAAACCGGAGCTTGGGGAAGTGTTTTTTATGTTTGCCACGATCCGGCAGTATTAGTCAAACATTCTGAAAATTTATCCCAATTTATTAAACACGTGGATGAGTTCGGAAAAATGGAAGGTGAATCAAACCTTGATATCATTCATGAAAAAATCGTTTTCGACATTTGGTTTAACAACCATGGCCTGATCGAGCTTGAAAGCGCAAGGAATTCAACTGATACTACGTTAAAAAACTTTGCAGTAAGCCTTCCAAACGATTATTTAATAGCTGATTTGAGAAACAAGCCCATACGAAGTGGATTTGCATGGGCTAAGTTTGGATGGAATGATAAATCTATGAGGCACGAAACAGATTTAATTTGGGCGATAGAAAAATTACCTAAAAAAGGATTTTTTGCCAAACTATTTGGATCAAAATAAGAAGGGATAATTTAATATTAAACCCTGACAACTGACTACTGACTACTGACAACTGACTCCCCCCCTACCATCCCCAAGTAAACGCATACAACTTCACTCCCGGCAACAACTTCGCAACATCATTCCCAAACGCATTCCACGCACCATTTACATTAGCTTCAAACAACTTTTTCCTTTGCGAATTTTTATATGCATCATCCGCATCCGTTTCTGCATGCTTGAGATAAATCTGTTCGCCGATACAAAAAACTACTTTTTTAAGCTTCGGACATTTAGCAAAAGCATTCATATTTTTCAGCAGCACATTTACCGAATCAATAAAAACTTTTCTTGACGCATCCGAACTGTCGGGAGCCAGCGTAAATTTTACTTGTACAAGTTCGAGCGATTCCAGCTGGGTAAAATCATATAATCCAACGTTTTTTAATTCCGCCACGTCTATTGTTATAGATTTTGTAATTGATGGAACATCAAATATTTCCGCCAGCGTCGAACTGAAAACAGGCGCTTCAAGTTTACTGTTCGACTTGACCGGTAAAAATTCTTTTTGTTGCGCATGGATCGAAAGGCTGCAGCAGAAAAGAAAACTTGCAATTAGAAATTTCATACCAAGATTTTAAAAGTGAATTAATTCAAATTGAACTACCAGCCCCAGTTGTAAGCATACAGCTTAACATTCGGAAGCTCCACGCTTATATTTTTTCCGAAGGTGCGCCACGCGCCTATGATGTTCTCATTCGCCCTGAATCCGAATAGTCCACTGTAACCATCTTTTACCTTCGGGCCGTTGTCAAAATAAATTTGTTCGCCGATGCAAAATAAAATTTTATCCAGCTTCGGACATTTCGAAAATGCGCTTACATTCTTCATCAGCACATTAATCGAATCCCTGAACTCTTGTTTTACCGCTTCTGAACTTGTTGGGCTAATCGTAAACTTTATCTCGATGGTTTCCACATTCGTAAGCGTTGAAAAGTCAAAGTTCGGGGCATTCACTAATTCTTCAGCATCTATAGTCAACGATGTCCAATGACCGGGATCAATAAAAATCTCCGCGAACGTGGAAGAAAAAAGTTTCGACTCAATTCCTTCTTTCGGAAGCTCAAGAAACCTATCCTGCTGCGCATTCGCAGTAAGACTGAAAAAGAAAAGCAAAAAGACGGGAAGAAATTTCATAATCGCAGGTTTGAATGTATAAGTCTGTTACTGATCAAACGTTACATTATAAATTATGTTTCTAACTCATATGCTGTATTTAGTTGGGAGTTTTTAGTTTTTAGTTCGGAGAAAAAAGTTTCGGGTTAAAAAAGTTTCGAGTTTCGGGTTAAAAGTAAGTTTGCGATTCCGAGGTTCGAATAGCACTTATATCAAACACGAACTCGAAACCCGGAACTCGAAACCTTTTTTCTCCGAACTAAAAACTCCTAACTAAAAACTATTCCCCTTATCTCCGAACTAAAAACTCCGAACTAACCACTACTTTTACACCATGCGCATTGACATCATTTCCGTCGTCCCCGATTTGCTTATTAGCCCTTTCGATCATTCCATCATGAAACGTGCGAAGACGAAAGGGCTTGCAGAAGTAAACCTTATCAACCTGCGCGATTATTCTACCGACAAACATAAAACTGTAGATGATTATGCGTTTGGCGGTGGCGCAGGAATGGTTTTGAAAATTGAACCGATCGTCGCTTGCATTGAAGAGCTGAAAAGCAAACGCGATTACGACGAAATACTTTATATGTCGCCCGACGGAGAACTTTTTGATCAGCCGATGGCGAATAGAATGTCGTCGTTCAAAAACCTGCTTATTCTTTGCGGACATTACAAGGGCATCGACGAGCGCGTGCGTGAACATTTTATTACGCGGGAAATTTCAGTAGGCAATTTTGTTTTGTCCGGCGGAGAGCTTGCAGCTGCAGTTGTCGCCGATGCAATTCTCCGTTTGCTTCCCGGCGTTTTGAATGATGAAACTTCAGCCTTGAGCGATTCTTTCCAGGATAATTTAATTGCGCCACCCGTTTACACCCGTCCCGCCGAATTCCGCGGATGGAAAGTGCCCGAAATTTTACTCTCCGGTCACGAAGAAAAGATCCGCCAATGGAGGCATGATAAATCGGTGGAAAGGACGATGGAAAGAAGGCCGTATCTGCTGAAATGAAATATCCTCATGGCAGGGATTTAATAATCTGGTAATCTGGTAATCTGGTAACCGGGTAATTAAAAATTGATAATAAGTTGCATGGCTTTCCGTGCGGAATTATCAGATTACCAGATTACCAGATTATTAAATCACCATTTTAAGATATTTCTCTTTGATTTCCCCAAAAACCCTATATTTGCATCCCTTTTCAGAACAATTTAAACGAAAACAAGTCATGAATCTCTTACAATACGTTGAGTCGCAACTAATTACTAAGTCAGTTCACCCTGAATTTAAAGGTGGAGACACTGTAACAGTTCACTATAAAATTAAAGAAGGCGAAAAAGAACGCGTTCAGATGTTCACAGGTGTTGTTTTACAGCGTCGTGGCCACGGACCGGTTGAGTCTTTCACAGTACGTAAAATGTCTAACGGTGTTGGCGTTGAGCGTATTTTCCCGGTTAACTCGCCTTACATCGAGAAAATCGAGATCAAGAAAAAAGGTGTTGTACGTCGTGCACGTATTTTCTATCTCCGCGAATTGACCGGAAAGAAAGCACGTATTCAAGAGAAAATTCAAGTAGCAGAAACAGCTCCTGTAACAGCAGGGTAGTTTTTACCATACACGCGCAAAGCCCGGTTGATTCAGTTCAATCGGGCTTTTTCTTTTGTCCCGGTTCGCCCTTCGACAGGCTCAGGATCGCTCACCGTGACAAAAGAAAAAGTGCGCTCGCCGTGACAAAAAAAAAGTGCGCTCGCCATGACAAAAAAAGTGCGCTCACCGTGACAAAAAAAATTGTCCACCATGATAATAGAAAACGTGTTCTTGTTTTCATGTTAAGGAATTGACACCACACGTAAAGAAAAAGATCGCTGCTTTGCTTAAAGAAGGATATTCACTTTACAAAAAAGGAAAATTCGTTCCCTTATAATTTACCTTAATATCATACTTGCAAAATCTCCTTATCACAAGTGGAAGATAAATTTGTTGTGTAAGAGCAATTGATATCCTTGATGCATTCCTTTCCCGGAATTAGCTGAAACCATTTGCCCTGGTTCTCTCAAATGCAAATATGAGAATCTTCCGGAATAGTTTTTTGCTTCTCATTTTTATATTTCTTTCTACAAACATTTTGTCCCAGAGTGTTGCAGTAAGCAGCTATTTCAATGCTGCAGATCCGCGCGATGAATGGATTGAATTGATTGTTATTGCTGATAATACGGATATGCGGAATTGGACGCTTCGTGATAATAACAGCTCACAAACCGCATGGCAAACCGCAACCACATTCAGCAACATTTCATTTTGGAATAACATGCGCGCCGGCACAATCATTATGATCTGGAACCGCCCTGTAACGTCTTCCAGTGTTGCGCATCCAACGGAGATAAATAAAGCAGATGGTTATATTGAATTAGATGCAACAAACACTACTTATTTCTCCGGAGGCGCATTCGGTTCTGCTCCGAGCTGGGGAGGCGCTTCACTGAATGTAGCAGGTGGCGCAGATGTAATTCAACTCCGTAATTCCTCGGGCACGCACATCCATGCGTTGGGGCACAACTCTTCGCCGGGTTCAGATTGGACTGCATTGCCATCTCCAAAGCTGAATCATAATAATACAGCAAGCAGCGGCGATGCAATTTATATTTGCCCCGGTTATGTAATTGCAGACTACGGCGCCAACGCACCGCAAGCCGGCACAACATGGACTTCAAAAAATAATTCCACGATTACTTTTGGCTTGCCGAATATCAGCGGAGGAAATCCAACTACAAATACGGCGTACTGGGATACATTACGTGAACCGGTATTTGCAAACCAGGTTGTTGCGCCTTCTTCTGTCGTTGCAGGAAATCCGGGAAGCATTTCTTTTTCATGGACAGGTGCAACAGATCCAAATCCTGCAGACGGAACAACCGGCTATTTTATTTTACGCAACACTTCAAACACATTTACAGCACCTGACGACGGAACAACTTACACTACAGGTTCGACAATCGGAACAGCAACTGTTATCGCACACATCAATTCTTCGTCTACAACAACGTACACCGATAATACGGTAATGAATGGTAATGCATATTATTATCGCGTTTATGCTTTTCGATATACAACGGATAATACAAACGGCAATTCATTTCACCGTGCAAGAGGTCGCGCTTACACCAGCACGTTTGTCGAAATACAACAAACAAATCCATTACCTGTCGAGCTGATTTCTTTTTTCGGTCAGCGTGAAGAGGAAGAAGTTTTACTGAATTGGGAAACTGCTTCTGAATTAAACAATGATTATTTTATCGTGGAACGCGCTACTGATGAAAATACATTTACTGAAATCGGAAGAGTAACAGGAAATGGAAATTCTTCGCAGCTGAATGCTTACTTGTTCATTGATCAAAATCCAGCTAACGGAAATAATTATTATCGTTTAAAGCAGGTTGATTTTAACGGACAATATGAATTCAGCAATACAATCGTAATCAATTATTCCAAAGAAGCAGCACCTGTGTGTACTACCTGGAATTGTGAAGCAGGAATAGGTTACACACTGAATGGATGGAATGGTACTGTGATGATCGATATGTTTGATGTAAATGGAAATCTGGTATTTTCTGAACAGACTTTTGGAAATGACAAGGGAATTATTCCTTTAAACAGTAATTCACATTCGATGTATTTATTGCGGATCACATGCGGTGCGATTCAGCAAACCAAAAAAATAATTAATTAATCAATCATGGAAGTCAAAATTAAAAACGACAAGTTCTCCAAAACATTTGTAAGAACTAAGATCAAGTCAACACACCTTGTAGGCACATCGCCTGATTCTATATTTATGTCAACGGTAGAAGATCATCATTCCATCGGGCATTCACGTAATTCACGCAAAGCGTATTATTCAACAGGAAGCCGCGGTTGATTTATTTTTCGGAGAGAACGGTTAAGCCGGTTTCTGTTGAAGGAGAATTCTGAATTTCAGCAATAAAACCTTCGCCGAATTTCAAATAGAATGGAATAAAATTTTCATACCGTTCCTGCAAAATTCCGCCGGGCAAAATTTTCTCTCTCAGCTTCCTGATCTGTGCGATGGAAGTTTCCTGCTTTTGTTTGGATGCTTTTAATAATTTGGCTTCGAGATTTTCAATGCCATTGATCTGCTTTTGTAATTCCGCATCGGCTGCACCTTTTAATGTAACGTCAATCGCAGCTACTTTATCGCGGAGATTTTCAAAAACAGTCCGGATCGTTTCTTTTTCTTTCTCCATTGAAATTGCATCACCCGAAACTTTTCGAACGTAGTTTTTTATCAATTCTTCCACATCTTCAAAAAAATCTTCGACTGTAAGTCCGAGCTTATTTATTTTCTCTTCTGTATTTTTCTCAGCGATCAAAATAAAATCGCGCGGCTGAAGAATCGGAAACGGCGTATTGAATTGCTCAAACATGTTTTTGTATTCCAGCCAATAAGCAATTTCCCCCGGTCCGCCGATGTAAGCGATATTCGGTAAAATAGTTTGTTGGTACAACGGGCGCAAAACTACATTCGGGGAAAAGTTCTTCGGGTAATTTTTTATTTCATATTCCAATTCTTCCTTTGAAAATGAAATAGCGGAATTCAAAACATAAAATTTCGCATCTTTCTCTTCAATACGTTCTCTTACATTTCCTTTCAGAAAAAAAGCATTGATCTTTCGCGGCTTCACCTGAACTTCATAACCGAGCACTTTTAATTTTTCGGAAGATTCATGCACCAAAGGTTCCGAATCATTTGAAATAATATCCTTCAAAAACTGCTGAACAAAATATTTCTTCAAGCCCGCATCATCGGGATCAAGGATCAACACTTTTCCCGCAAATAATTCATGCACCAATTCACGTGTTGCATTGGCTAATGTTCTGCCATGACAATAAGCTTTTGAAATAAGCGAAAACAATTTATTCGCCGCTTCATTTTCGCCCATCACATTTTTCAATTCAGCCAATACAGGTTCAAGCGAATCTGTTTTTAATCTTCCCACTGCCCCACCCGTTTCATTCTTCCACGCAATTGTTTTGCCATATACATTCACCGAACTTATTTCTTCAAAATCATGATCTTCAGAAGCCATCCAATAAACAGGAACAATTATTTTACCTGTTTTCTCAGATTGCTCTTCCGCAACTTTAATTGTAGAAATGATCTTGTAAATAAAATAAAGCGGTCCCGTGAAAAGACAAAGCTGGTGGCCGGTACAAACTGTCATCGCTCCTGCTTGCTCTAATTTGCTGATGAGTGATTCGTTTATTTCAATATCGTTGTTCTTGTATTGCGCACGAATGGCAAGAACCAACTCTTTGCGAATTGCTTCGTCGTATTTTAAATTTTCTGTCGCAGCTTTATATCCGGCATCATCCGGTTTGTTTTCATAAAAATCGCTAAGCGCTGCATTGCCGGAAATGTAATCGAGAAACAGCTTTGAAAATTGTTTCGTATCGGCAAACGGAATTGTACGGGTAGAAAAGTTAGTCACGGGACAAAGGTACAAAGCATGATGACACGGCGAATGATGATTTGTATATTTGCATATGCCAAAATTACCACCCGATCTCAAAGAAAATCCATGGACAACCCATGCATCCGAAATGGTGTATGAATCGCCGTGGATCAGCGTTACGAAACATGATGTAACAAATCCTGGCGGACTTCCGGGCACGTATTCTGTTGTGCATTTTAAAAATCTTGCCATCGGTGTAATTGTTCTGGACGAAGAAAAGAATACGTGGCTTGTCGGACAATATCGTTACCCGATCAATCAATACACCTGGGAAATTCCTGAAGGCGGCGGCGATCCGAATATTGATCCGCTCGATTCTGCGAAAAGAGAATTGCATGAAGAGACCGGCATCACCGCAAAAAAGTGGACGAAGATCCAGGAAATGCATTTGAGCAATTCAGCCAGTGATGAATTTTGTATTCTTTATCTCGCGCAGGATCTTTCCTTCGGTAAAGCAGAACCGGAAGCAGATGAAGATTTGCAACAGGTGAAAATTCCTTTTGATGAAGTTTATCAATTGGTGCTTGATGGAAAGATTACGGATAGCCTCACGGTGACTGCAGTGCTGAAAGTGAAATTGATGCTGCTTGGGAAATGATTACAGATTACGGGATTACCAATTACCAATTAAAAGATGGACAATTGGTAATTGGTAATTCAGTCATTTGTAATCGGTTTAATGACTTTCCCTTTTTTGTATTTATTGATCGTCATTAAAATCAATGGCACTCCGATGATCGTTGGTCCGAGCCACGTTACAATCGGCGGAAGAAATCTTACTGCTGTTACAAGAAATGCAGTAACGCTCGCAATGTAAGAGCCCGACATGTTTCCGATGTGTTCATAGAGCCACGCTTTTTTATCCTGCACGGGATTTCCTAACTGTCGCAATTGTTTCAGCGAACTTAACAATCCGAAAATTCCGAAGACACCGGAAATGATCGCGAAAGAATTATTGCCTGCACAGAATAACGTGAAGCTGTAAAAACATAGTCCGGCGCAGAACAGTGCGTTCAATCCGTCAATTAAATAATCAACCGGTTTTGCCTGGCCGGTTTTTTTCCTGAAAATAGTCCGGTAGCCTCGGGCCGCTGCTGAAAAGCTGAAAATAGCGATCATCAGCAAAAAAGGAATTTGATGGTAAAGTGACATCGTGATCGCGGTGACTGCGACTACGGCCATGCAATAAAAATAAATTTTGCCCCAAAGCCTGTGTGCGCGTCCGCCTTTTAATGTGAGGAATGCGATCGGCGCAACGACAAGCGAAAGTGTGCCGGCGGTGATGTGAACGATGAGGAAATAGAGATGGTAAGCTGCCATGAGATTTGCGTTTTAAATTCAGCGGCAAATCTACCGGGGCGAATTTCTCTTGTCAATTAAAAGGGATGTGTGTCAAACAAAAGGGCCGAAATGCATGGTTCCGGGGAGGAATGGAACACGCCTGCCTGCCGCCGCGCTTGGCCCGCGCGGATGATCCGTGTTCTATCCAAGTTTATGCTTTAATTCCTTCCCAAGATTCCGCGAAACAGGCACAGTCAAATCCGTTCCATCAAAATGCAACCGATAACCCTGCGCATTCCCTGAAACCGAAATCACTTTCGACAAATTGACAATATAAGTCCGGTGACAACGGTAAAGCGAAGGATGCGATACTTGTTCGCCCATCTTTTTCAAGCTCCCGCGAAGCATTTGCTTTTTCACTTCCTTATTTTCCAAAACATAAAAAGTCGAATAATTATCGGCAGATTCAATAAAAAGTAACCGATGCTCATCTGTTTCGATTTTTTCCTTTTCATTTTCTGAAGTGAAAATCCATGTTGCGATTCCGGGAGCGGCTGCAGGAATGAGCTCTTCTTTGCGATGCTCAATCTCCACGTTCATCTCCTTCGCCATCCCTTCACTTTCCCTGCTCATCTTTCCCTGCCGCAACACAACGCTGAAGGCAACAGGAATAATTGAAACCAACATCGTCACACCTGCCCAATACGGAATTTGTATCGGATCGAATGTGCGATGGAAAACCAAATTCGTATAAACCAAATTCAGGATGGAAACGAGGAAGATGATGGAAAGTGTTCCGAAAATTTCTTTGCCGGTTGTCCATGTTTTTTCTTCTATCCATTTCGGAAAAACCAGGCGCAATAAAATTCCGTAAACAATAGTTGCAACAATTGTTACAAAACCATAACCACCTAAAAAAGCAATGCGAAATGTTTTATCCGGAATTTCATTCGCACCGAACGGCTGAAAAGCGATAAGGAAAACTCCGATAAATAAACCAATAGAAACGGCTGATACAAGCAATCGTTTAATGCTTTTATCAGCCGGGTAAGGTTTCGTAAGGAAGGACATTTAAGTAGTCAGTTGTCAGTAGTCAGTTATCAGCAAATGTAATACTATGGAACATAATTTCAGTAAACTGAAACACTACCGACTACTGACTACTGACAACAGACAACTGACAACAGACAACTGACTACTCCTATTTAGCAA
This sequence comes from Bacteroidota bacterium, assembly GCA_031412295.1. Taxonomy (GTDB): domain Bacteria; phylum Bacteroidota; class Bacteroidia; order Palsa-965; family Palsa-965. The sequence goes on along the minus strand of JANOCU010000013.1, from coordinate 211,762 downwards.
ATTCCATTTCCTTCAACAGGTATCCTGCGCCTGCGAATTTGTCGATGATGAAAAGTGTGTAACGAACATCGAGCGCAATATTACGGCAGATGGAAGGATCGTAATTCACATCGCTCATCGTTCCTTCCCACACACGATCAAAATTTGTTCCGATAAGATTTCCGTTTGCATCAAGAACAGGACTTCCTGAATTTCCACCCGTTGTGTGATTTGAAGCAATGAAAGTTGTATGAATCTTTCCGTCTTTTTTATCAGCGTATGTGCCGTAATCTTTCGACTCCCAAAGTTGATGAAGCTTAGCCGGAACAACATAATCAAATGTATTCGGATCTTCTTTTTCCATCACACCATCCAGCGTGCAGAACCAGGTATATTGTATTCCATCACGTGGCGAATAATCATCGATCTTTCCATAAGCAACACGCAAGGTAGAATTTGCATCCGGGTAAAATTTCTGCTCTTTAAAAACTTCCATTTGTGCTGCCATGTACAAACGATTGAGACGATTTATCTCATCATTCAATTTTCCATATTGCGGAAATGTAGAGGAATAATAATAATTCGTTAAACCAAACGCCAGGTCAAACGCAGGATCTTTCATCAGCTTTTTATAATCTGTCGACGCATAGTTGGAAAGAAATGCCATCAGCTTCACAGAATCTGTGAACATTGTTTTTGCAAATAGATTGTCAAAATATTTACCGAAATCTCCTTTGTATTTTGTTTTTACCACATCAAAAACAGGAGGCTTATTAGAATAATTTATTCTGAATGCATTATGATTTTTATCAAATGCTTCAGCAGAATAAATTGGCTGATCCATTTTCTGATCCACCGTTGTAAATAAAGCAATGGCCGTTTTTTTATCAACTACAACATTGTAATTTTTAAAATACGCAGGAACAGCAACTTTTAAGCTCGAAACCTGTTTTGCTATTTCCACCATATCCGGCTTCTCTGCACGACTTAAATCTGCAAGTCGTTGAAATGTTCTTGCGAATGCAACGATCTCTACGGAGAAACATCCTTCGCTCATCAAATCAACAGAGCGCTGCCATGGTTCCACATTTTTATAGGCAGTTTCCATTTGTGGAAGCAAGGTTCCGTATTTTTCTTTTTTAGCCGGATCAGCATCTACGCGTGTTTGAAATTCAGCTTCACGCGACTGTTTTTTTGCAACCACATTATTATCCTTCAAACCTTTTGCTTCACCCTGCCATTTTTTCCATGCATTCGCGGTTCCGTTTCGCTTGGCAGCATACTGAATTTTTACTTTTTCCGATTTATGCATTTCTTCTTCCATGATTTCAAGTCGCTGCGTGCGCAGTTCAACTTTCAACGGATCAGAAACATTCGCAATCAAACTAACACCCCATGAGCTGAGATATTCAGTTGTTCTTCCGGGAAAACCATACACCATTGTAAAATCATTTTCCCCTACTCCATTCGCATTGATCTTGAAAAAATGTTTTGGTGTATACGGAACATTGTCCAATGAAAAATCTGCAGGATTATTATTCTTGTCAGCATAAATTCGGAACAAAGAAAAATCCCCTGTCTGACGTGGCCAGATCCAATTATCTGAATCACCACCAAAATTTCCGATTTGTTGCGGAGGTGCACCAACCATACGTACATCTTTGAACGTTTGTGTCATGAACATGTAATACACGTTTCCATAATAAAACGGGCGGACAGATGCATCAAGTGCATTGGTAGTATTTGCTTTTTCAAGCGCTTTTAAATTTACATCAATTGCCTTCGCGCGATCTTTTTCATTCAATCCATCCGCAACACCGCCAAGAATTTTCGCAGTGACATCTTCCATGCTCACGATAAATGTAACTGTCAGACCAGGACACGGTAGCTCTTCATTTTGGTTCATGGCCCAAAAACCTTTGTCGAGGTAATTATGCTCCACGCTGCTGTGATATTGAATTTGTCCATAACCGCAATGGTGATTGGTAAGCAGCAAACCCTTCCCGGAAATTAATTCAGCAGTACATCCACCGCCAAATAAAACCACGGCATCTTTCATGCTTGATTTATTCACGCTGAAAATATCTTCAGCAGTGAGCTTAAATCCGGTTGCCTGCATATTGGCAATGTTCAGCTGATCCAAAAGAATCGGCAGCCACATTCCTTCATCGGCGCGAAGTTTAGCAAGTGGAGAAAAGAAAATAAGGAATAAAGGGAGGAAAAATTTGCGCTTCATAAGTAGGTTTTGAGAAGCGTAAATTTAAGAAGAAAATAAAGGCGGCTGAGAAGAAATATGATGAGCGGAAAAGAGGGATTTTGGGTTGTGGGAGTGTTGGGATAATACCCACAAAATCGGTTTGAAATAATTAATCCAGGAAAATTTCCTTGCTGATCTGCCTAATCATAACATACAGCTGAAACACGATCATTCCAGACATAATAACGCTAAATGCTAACCTGGATTGATCGCCAACGTCAGGAGAAACCAATAAAAAATACAACGCTGTTGAATTACTGAAAAGGTTAAGAAAGGAAAATATTGAAAAGTATCCTTTCTTAAATCCTAAAATCAAACTAAGAGAAACAACTACAGAGATTGATTGAAGCGCTATATGTAAAATCACAAAAAATACTTTACCAATTCCCAGTTCATCATCCTTAACCATAAAATGATATCCTGCCAGCCAGAACAGACCATAAATAATTAAGGCGGGAATAAAATTTAAATACTTCATTTTGATTTTCCCTGTTTAGAATTTATACCCGATAATTTCACCTTCCACATCCATAGCAGCAAAAAAATCAAAAGCGCACACGTCAACAAACTATACAGCTGAAATCTCCCTCTCCAGCTTTCATTCGTATGCAGCATTCTATCTTTCGTAATCTCTTTTGAATTCCCCCAAACAAAAAATGCATCAGCCATTGGAATCTGTGCGAATAAATAGCTTTTTTCATTCTTGCTTGTCCTCGCCATTCCGAAAGCTTCAATGCTGTTGCGTAAACCTATTGCAGTTTTTTGTTCGCCGAAAACAATCATCGTGCGCAATCCAACGATAGAAGCAGCGCCACCGATTCCGAAAATTACCGGGCCAGAATCCACATCTCCTTCCGACCATTCTTCATCTGCATATTCTCTTAAACCGGGCAAACCAAAACGTGTGGTCAGAAATGCCGCTTTATAGTTGTTGAATTGCTGTCGCGCATAAGCTGAATCAATATCACAAAGAAAATTCAGGATCAAAGCCTGTGAATTGCCGCGTGCTGACTTGATCACATCACCTGTTGCAGTTTCAGTTGAATGAGGAATAAATCCATTCTCATCCAAATGTATTTTAACTTCTGCAACCCATTGTTTCATTGCATCGTCAAATACAGGCGTTCTGATTTTACGCTCGAAGCTTAAAGAAGCAACAGCAACCGTCGCATCCGATGGCCAGCAAGCATTCACATACGATTCGGGATACGGCGATTTCGCAGAACGAAGCGTTTCAACAATCAAATTACATTGCTGAAGATATAATGCAATTTCAGCGCTGTCTCGTTGTTGCGGTTCTTCGATGGAAAGTTTTTTGCCAAGCAGGTAATTATTCCAGCCGACATAAAACACGCCATAAGGAATCGGAAGACCAGGATTAAAAATGCGTTTTCCTTTTTCTGAATTTATTTCTGCAAATGCAAATTGAATTTCTTTATGCGCTTCTTTATAAAGTTCAGATTGTTTGTCTGCAACACCCGCAACTTCGCACCAGCTTAATCCATAAAGCGCATTCAGGAACAGATAACCTTCGGGATAAATTCCCTGCATCCGATCTGCTGCACCGGAATGAATTTCGCTCTTGAGAAAGTTTAATTGATTTAAAACATCGCGATTTATTTCTTTATTACCAATCTTTTCAAACTGCGGCTCATAATACAAACGGCCATTCAGGTACACGATGTAAAAAAAGAAGGCAATGAAAAAAATACTTGCTGCTACTTTGAGTAGTTTTTTCATTTGAGGGGAATTAATCTCTTTCCCATTTCCGGGACGATTTTCCTTCTGTACGAATCACTTCAAGCTTATTCTTCTCCGCATAACGCACTAACTTTCTCCGCAACCGCTTTGGATAAAAATTCTTCCTGATCAACCCGAAATGTGAACGGTGCTTTACAATCCCTAATTGCGAAAGCACATCCGCACACGCCGAGGCACAACGCATTCCGAAAAAAGCGTAATCGTACGGACTTGTATCGAGATAACATTTCTCAATTGTTGTCAGCGCTTTGTATTGCGAATCGGAAACCGGGATGCGAATGGAAGTATACTTTTTACCTGCCGTATCTTTTGCCCAGGTAGTTGCATTTTCTTCTAAATATCCGCCTTCAATTTTATGGTGACGTGCAACAATATGCCAGCCGTATTTTGGAACAAAGCTGAAAATCGAAGAATCAACCTGCATAGAAACATGTCCGCCATGAATGCCACCGAAAAGTTTTTGTTCGGTTGATTTATAACCACGAGCCGGTTTGGAGCCATAAAGAAAATGGATCGTAATGTATTTTTGCTGCGATGAATCTGCTTGCGCAGAAAGTAAATTTCCTGCGAACAAAAAAGTGAAAAATAAAACCAGGGAGGGGAAGAATTTCATTGCGGCTGTTTTATTTTAACCAGCTTTTAGTAAGAAGATTGGATTCCTTAAGTCCATTTTCATTGGAAGGGAATTTTTTATCGCTTGATTTCTTTAATGCAAATTTACCTTTTTCAATGCTGAAGCTTTGCAAGGTGACTTTGATTTCGGTCATTTCAAGCCGCACGAACTTCTTTCCTTCTTCGTTATTTTTCATGACGGAGCTTCCGAGCATTCCATCACCTTTAAGCGCGAGTGAACGGGATTCTACTGTTCCGGTTTCTGTGTTAAAGAGGCTCATGATTATTTCTTCTTTACCCGCTTCATCTTCAAATTCACCGGGTGCAGTAACAAAAAACAAAACACCGAGATTTTTCATATCACTATAAAATTTCCCGATCGCTTCTACTTTAGTGCCTTCGCGGAACTGCATCGATTTTGAAAACCAGGGAGAATTTTCGTTGAGAGAAAGTGGAATTGTTTTTTTGTTCCTGAAACTGTCAACAGCAATGTTCAACGGAAAACGCATTAAAGGCAATTCGGTTAACAGCACTTCGACAGAATTTATTTTCGATGATGCAGCAACAGTTGGAATTGAATCGGGTTTCGCTGTTGCTGTTGGTTTAGAAGGAACAGGAATTGGTTTGGTGGAACATGCAATCATTCCGCTCATGAAAATAATTCCGGCAATTACAGGTAGCTTTTTCATTAAAATCAGTTTACAAAAAACAACTTCACTAAAAATCCTATTGATGATTGCACATCAAATTTGCAAAATAATTAAAGAAAGAAAAGATAAAATTCCGCTATGAAAAGTTAAAACTGTTTAACAATTTCAATTGGACATCATTACTATAAACGCAGAATAGCTGGTAAAGTATGCGAAGGAAAAAATTATTCCTGCTTCCAGTCCAGGCCAACAATTTCGCCGTACAAATCAAACTCCTCTGCTTTATTGATCTTCACATTTGCAAAGTCACCAATACGCACGTAAACATCTTTTGCCAATACCAACACTTCATTATCTACTTCCGGCGAATCAGCTTCGGTTCTTCCGATAAAATAGTCACCTTCCTTGCGATCAAATAAAACTTTATACACATTTCCGACTTTCGCCTGGTTGATCTCAAAAGAGATTCCCTGCTGCAGCTCCATTACTGCTTCGGCACGCTGCTGCTTTACTTCTGCAGGAACATCATCAATCAGATCGTGCGCAGAAGTATTTTCTTCATGCGAATAAGTGAAAATACCAAGACGGTCAAAACGTGTTTCTTCCACCCACTTCAACATTTCCTGGTGATCCTGCTCGGTCTCTCCCGGGTAACCTGCGATCAATGTAGTACGCAATGTAATTCCCGGAACTTTTTCGCGAATCTGGTTGACGAGATCAATCGTTTTCTGTTTTGTATTTCCGCGCTTCATACTCTTCAGCATGTTATCCGTAATGTGCTGCAACGGCATGTCGAGGTAATTGCAAATAGTCGGCGACTCACGAATTACATCCAGCACTTCCATCGGGAATCCACCAGGAAAAGCATAATGCAAACGGATCCATTCAATTCCTTCAACCGCGGAAAGTTTTTTCATTAATTCATCCAGGCTTCTTTTGCCATAAATGTCGAGGCCGTAATAAGTAGAATCCTGCGCGATGAGAATTAATTCTTTCGTACCCTTGCTCGCAAGCTGTTTTGCCTGCGCCACAAGCTCTTCGATCGGTGTGGAAATATGTTTGCCACGCATCAACGGAATCGCACAGAAAGAACAAGGGCGATCACAACCTTCAGAAATTTTCAGGTAAGCAAAATGTTGTGGCGTAGTAAGCACACGTTCGCCAACCAATTCATGTTTGTAATCTGCTTTTAACGCTTTCAGCAAACGTGGAAGCTCACGTGTTCCGAACCATGCATCTACTTCAGGAATATCTCTTTCTAATTCCGGACGATAACGTTCGCTCAAACAACCTGTCACATACACTTTGTCAACCATTCCGCTTGCTTTCGCATCTACGAATTGTAAAATAGTATCAATGCTTTCCTGTTTTGCATTATCGATAAATCCGCAGGTATTGATAATTACAATTGCCGAATCATCGCTTTTGCTTTCGTGCTCGACTTCGTAATTATTCGCTTTTAATTGTCCCATCAAAACTTCGGAATCGAAAATATTCTTCGAGCAGCCGAGGGTAACGACGTTGACTTTATTCTTGCGGAGCGTTTTGGTTTTCATTTAATCAATTTTGGATTTTCCCGATAACGACCGGTATGAGTTTGAATTATTTCAAAGTTCAAACTTTCAGCAGCACAGCTCAGTAGATTGCATTGGGAGAATTAGTCCGCAAAGGTACGAAAATCAGGCTTTTCCTACTCACAAATTATGCTTTTATCGCCCAGCGCAGCTTAGCCGATCGCGCACGTGGATTTGCATTGCATTCCTCCGCACCCGGACGAATGGGATCAGGAGCAACTTCGCTGTAAATTCCTTCACGAAAAAAGCGCTGAAATGATTTTTTCACCCTGCGATCTTCTCCGGAATGGAACGAAAGTATTGCAACACGTCCACCCGGCGCAAGCGCAGACGGCAACTTTTCAAGGAATTTATCCAGCACGCCGAATTCATCGTTCACTGCAATACGCAAGGCCTGGAAACAGCGCTGACATGATTTTTTTATTGCTTCATTCCGTTCAAGCGACGGAAGTGTTGCCAGCGTTTCTTTGATTATTTCCTGCAGCTGTGTGGTTGTCTCTACCGGCTTTTTTTTCCTAATCGCGGTTACGATCGATTCAGCAATAGCATCTGCATAAAGCTCATCCGCATTTTCTGTCAGCAGATCTTCCAAATCAGGTTGCGAAATCGCTTTCAAAAGCATCGCAGCAGATTTTCCGCTTTTCGGGTTCAAGCGTAAATCCAACGGACCTTCCACCTTAAATGAAAATCCTCTTTCGGGATTATCAATCTGCATCGAAGAAACACCAAGATCTGCAAGCACAAAATTTAAAGGTCCGGCCTCTGCAGTGATTTGATCGATACCTGAGAAATTCATTTTCTTAATCGTCAGAATTTCCGGACCATAACCTAAAGCAGCTAACCGGTCGCGTGTTCGTGGCAATTCAAACGGATCAACATCAACTGCGTACAAATGTCCATTTGATTGCAAACATTTCAGCATTTCCAAACTGTGTCCGCCGTAACCAAGCGTTGCATCCAAACCAATTTGCCCGGGAACAATTTTCAAAAATTCCAAAATTTCATTCACACAAATAGAGCGATGCATTCCTGCAGGCGTTCGTCCTTGTTGCAAAACTTTTTCCACATCCTGCGAATACTGATCGGGCTGCAGCTCTTTGTATTTTTCTTTAAATGCTTTGGGATGTGTGCCTTTATAGCGCACACGCCGGGGTTTTTTCGGCTCCTGTTCGTCCATTTTATAAAACTACCAATTTGCAGCTTGCCTGCCAAGTAAAGATTTCACGATCAGCAGAATGAAGCTGAATTTCATTTTTATTTTTTCAGCCTGTTATAATTTTCATTTTATCAAACCTTTTTTTTCGCTGCAATTTGAGTTTCATTTTGTAATTTTATAACCCAGAAACAAATGAAAAGCGTTACACTTTTTCTTCTTCTTTTCCTGCCCGCGTTAATCCCATCCACGACAAAAGTTACGTTTAAGCCGGATGATATTGTTGGCTTTTGGATGACCACCGAAAACATGCTCAAGGTGCAGGTGTATAAAGCCGGCAATGAATACCGCGGTAAAATTATTTGGTTTGAAGACGCACATTACAAAGCAAAAATGGAAGAGTGCCGCGATGAAATGAATCCGGATCCGAAATTGCGCGACAGGAAAGTGCTTGGATTGGAAGTAGTAACAGGATTAAAATATAATGTGAAAGATAATAACTGGCAAGACGGAAGAATTTATGATTCCAATTCAGGTAAGACGTACGATTCGGAAGTAAATATGCATACGACTTCGACGTTGACTGTTACGGGTTATTGGATGTTTACCTGGCTGGGAGAAGACATGACTTTTTATCGTGTAGCTAAATAGGAAAACTTATTTTTGGGGAGCGGAGAAATTTTCTTTTTCTATAAGCATTGTTCCCGCTTTACGCTGCAAGTCCTCTCTCGTCAATAAAAATTTTATCCTGGAAAATCATATTCACTTTTTGACGAGATGCGGGCTTTCCACTGCAATCGGGGCTGGTTAGAGAGAAATTCCCATGCGAAGGAAAAATGTTCAATGCCAAACTAACAATGAGCAATGCTCAAGGTTAAATGATCTAAACTTCACTCCTTAATTTTTTACTTGTTAATTGCTCATTCTTTTTTTGATCCGCCGCGGCGGATGCGTTCCGTGATGATGAGAAATTCTCATTCGAAGAAAAAAATGTTCAATGCCAAACTAACAATGAGCAATGCTCAAGGTTAAACGGTCTTACTTTATTTTCACTCCAACAATTAATACATCATCCACTTGCTCCAATTCACCTTTCCAATCATCAAAAATTTTCTCAAGAATTTCTTTCTGCTCCTTCAGTGATTTATCATTGATAGCAAGCAACAATTCCTTGAGATGACTTAATTTAAATTTCTTTCCTTTCGGTCCGCCAAACTGATCGGCATAACCATCGGTAAACGTGTAAATAATATCACCGGACTGCAGCTGCACATCATGAAGTGTATAATTCATCTTCGGACCTTCATGCAAACCGATCGGTTGTTTATCCGCTTTGTATTCGATTAGCTGATTATTACGAATGATCCACAACGGATTATTAGCGCAGGCGAACTCCACTTTTTTATTTTTAAAATCGTAGCTGCACAAAACACAATCCATTCCGTCTTTTGAAGCTTCATCTGTTCCTTCAGGATTGAGCGACATGATAATTGCATCGCGTTGTGTGTTGAGCAACAAATCCGGGCGCGAAAGATGGTGCCCGAAAGTGAGCTCGTGCATAATGGAAATATTCAGCAACGACATAAACGCACCGGGTACACCATGACCCGTGCAATCGCCGGTAAGCAATAAAAATTTTCCATCAGGAGCAATATCTGCCCAGTAAAAATCGCCGCTGACAATATCTTTCGGCTTGTAAAAAATAAAATATTCAGGAAGATTATTTGTGAGCAAACTTTCTGAAGCCAGGAGCGCGCGCTGAATTCTTTTAGCGTAATGAATGCTGCTGAGAATATCTTTATTTTTTTCTTCGATGATATCTTTCTGCAAAGTGATCTCGTGTGTGCGTTCCTCTACTTTTCTTTCAAGCACAACATTTTGCTCACGCACCAATTGTTCATTCAGGCTGATTGCTTTTAATCTTTCTTCCTGCGCTTCCTGCTTATCCAGCACCGCCATATTCAGCTTGTTTCCGATGGCGAAAGAAAGAATGATCGTTTCAATTGCTGAGCTTGCCATCAGGATGTAATAGGATAAGAATTCCCCGGTTTCAATACGCGCAACAGCCAGGATTATATACGTGCAAAGTCCCACCATATATATTCCGAAGCCGAATAAATAATACCTGGCCGGAGCAAATCCTGCACGAAGAACTGTTATGCCTAGGATGATGGAAAGAACTGCAAACAGTCCACCAATGGTTTGAATGATCACTGTTCCAAGATGCTTCGAATAAAAATCGACGAAGATGGCAACAAACACAACTACCATTAAAACATAGATCCACTTATGCAGGCGTGGAGCATATTTTTTGGTGTGCAGGAAACGAATGGTGAATAATAATCCGAAAGTGCCGAAGATCGCGGGAATTACAAGGTGGTTGAACTTATGCAGCCAGCGGAAAAAGTCCGGGAAGAATACAGCGTAACCATTAGCAAACGAAATAAATACAACACAAAAGAAAACGTAGACAACATAATAAATATAAACGCGGTCGCGATTGGTAAGAAATAGAAATAAATTATACAACATCATCAGCAGCATGATGCCGATGAAAATTCCGTAATACAAGCTATTACCAAATTGGAACATCCAAAAATCATGTGCCGTGCCGGTTTTTAAAAACACAAAAAGCGGGAAAGATGATTCCGTGCGGATAAAATATTCTGCTGTATCACCGGGAGCAATGTCGAGTGGAAATACGATCGTATTTGATTTGACTTCCCTTACTTCAGGATCATAATGCGAACCGTTCTGCGAAATTTTCCAGCCCGTTTTTGTCTTTTTATACAAACGAATATTGTCCACCATGGGAGGCTCTGCTTGCAAATACCAGGGACCATCTTGTGGTGGCGCTACTAAAACCAGGTGCTGCCACATGATTGAAGGAGTAATTCCGAAGGTGGAGTGCTCTCCTTTTGCCGCTTTAAAAAATTTCAATACCTCAGCAGAGGAAACTTCTTCAATTGTAAGCTTAGCCGTGCTGTCCAAAAAATAAGTTACATACTGACCAATTTGGTGCGTTGATGTACAACCTTTTTGCGGAAGCTGAATGTGAATAACAGGCTGCGCATTCGCAGATGCAAAAAGTGTAAGGAGAAAAAAGTGAAAAAGAAATTTCTTCATCCGGGGATTCGCTGTTAATAGCGATGGGGACTACAAGATAATAGAAGAAAAGGGTTAATAGAAAAGTGAAGCGGATAATTATTTTTCTTGTATATGCTTAATAACCGCGGATAAGTTATTTTCTAGTTCATTCTTTTGCGGATAGCTTGAGCGAAATAATATTCCGGCAAAAATCAGTTCATTTCCCACTTGCATTTCTTGAATTGAACTAAGATATTTTGATCTTCCATCAATCAAAGGGTTGTTATTGTTTATCCACTTATTAAAAAGCTTTATCCTCTGTTCTGCTCTACCATCCCTATTGCTACAAATGAAATAAACAATTTGATTATTTCCTTCAAACCAGGATTCAAGGATATAGAATATTGTGCAGCTTATGCGATGATCGATTCCGAACGGAGTGCCTTCAATAGAATTGAATGCAAAAGAATAAAAATCATCAGCAATTGCATTGAATTTCCCAAAATATTCGGAAGTCTGCTGGATAGAGACTTTATAAATTGTATTATTTTCTGTGGTAAAGAAATACGAGTTCTCAATCGAATCGTATTGATACTCGTAGGGCTCGATAACTAACGTTTCTTAGAAATCCTTTTCTTTAATTCTTCCAAAGATGCCTTGTCATAAGAAAATAACTCTTCCTTATCCTTTAAGGCTTTGCGAATAACCGCCTGAACCTCAGGATTTTTGATTGTTATTTTATATGTTGTCTGAAGAGCCATTTTATCTACTTCGCTATTACTTAATACAAATATACAACCTTTTTACAACTTTCATTCCACAATAACCCCACTGTAGCCACGCTGTAGATTGAGAATACCATAGCCAGGAAGGTGGCATAAATTCGCTAAAAAAGACCATGACAAAAAGGAAAGATCAATTCTGCTTAAAAAGAGAATCAACAAATTCCGCTTTATTAAAAACCTGCAGATCATCCATCTTCTCTCCTACCCCGATATATTTCACCGGAATTTTAAATTGATCCGAGATGCCGATTACTACTCCGCCTTTTGCTGTTCCGTCAAGCTTTGTAACAGCAAGCGCCGTCACATCTGTTGCAGCAGTAAATTGTTTGCATTGCTCAATTGCATTCTGACCGGTTGATCCGTCGAGCACAAGCAATACTTCATGCGGCGCATCTTTCACCACTTTTTTCATCACCGTTTTGATCTTGGTGAGCTCATTCATCAAATTCACTTTGTTGTGAAGTCGGCCTGCAGTGTCGATAATTACAACATCAATATCTTTTGTCACTGCAGAATTCAATGTATCAAAAGCCACGGAAGCCGGATCAGCGCCCATGCCCTGCTGCACGATCGGCACACCCACGCGCTCAGACCAAATCGTAAGCTGATCAACTGCAGCCGCACGAAATGTATCTGCCGCACCGAGCATTACATTTTTGCCGGCTTTCTTAAATGCATTTGCCAGCTTCCCGATGGTTGTTGTTTTACCAACACCATTTACACCAACAACCATAATTACATAGGGCTTGATGCCTTCGGGTACGGTAAATTCAAGAAGATCGGAAGTATTGTTTTCTGCAAGCAGTCCGGCAATTTCATCGCGCAGGATCTTATTCAGCTCGTCGGTGCTTACGTATTTATCTTTTGCAACACGGTTTTCAATCCGCTTGATGATCTTTAAAGTGGTTTCAACCCCAACATCGGAAGTAACCAGAATTTCCTCGAGGTTATCCAGCACTTCAGCATCAACGGTGGATTTACCCGCAACAGCACGTGCAATACGTGTGAAGAAATTATCCTTCGTTTTGGAAAGCCCCTGGTCGAGGCTTTCTTTTTTCTCTTTGTTGAATAAGCCGAAAAAACCCATAATTTAAATTTCAAAAAAAATAAATTCCAAATCCCAACAGAAATTTCAAATGAAAAATTCCAAATTCCAAAACATCAAATACTCTTTGGGATTTGGGATTTCCTTTTTGAAATTTCCATTTGGAATTTCCCGTAAACAATGAAAGCTCCTTTCACGGGAAAGAAGCTTCATTTACAGGTAAGTCCCGTCAATTATTTTTTATCAGCGAAGAAATCCTTGATGTGGTCGTTGTGAACAACAGCCTCATCGAAAGAGAATGCGCCGGTTTTAGCCGATTTAACCAATTTGATCACGCGGGTGAACTGTTTTCCTTCACCTGATTTGAGCGTAGCAACTACCTTCTTAGCCATGGTCTGTAGACGTTAAGCGTTATTTAATTTCTTTATGAACGGTCATTTTTCTCAATACTGAATTGTATTTTTTCAATTCAATACGATCAGGGGAATTCTTTTTGTTCTTCGTTGTGATATAACGAGAAGTTCCAGCTTTTCCTGAATCTTTGTGTTCTGTGCACTCCAGGATCACCTGGATGCGATTGCCTTTCTTAGCCATTGTTTAAAACTTTAAGGGTGCAAAGATAGAATATTTTCCTCAGCATAATCAAAACCCGTCTTAAAATTAATTTAAAACCATAAAACAGGCATCTAAATGCATTTGAATGTGATGAAAGGCATGTAAAAGGCTGAATAATCAACCTTTTACGTGCCTCAACCTGTATTATTGTTTTATGATCCTGACCATGTTTACGCTGCCTTCTGAAGTAATGCGGACGAAATAAATGCCATTTGCATACCCTTCGAGGCTTAAAGCGACAATATTTCCTGTTGGTTTCAGCGCTGAAACTGTTTTACCGAATACGTCCAGAATACATACTTCCTCAACTTCCATATTACCGGTAGCCAGTGTGAATGATCCGTTCGTTGGATTCGGGAAAACAGAGAAAGCTGTGTTTGATGCTTCTTCAATTCCTACCGATGAAATGGTTTGGCAGGCAGATGTATCGGAACAACCGTTTTCGGTAACAACAACTGCATAGCTACCGTTTGCTGTTGCGGTAAAGCTTTGAGCAGTTGCGCCGGAAACCGGACTGTTGTTTGAGCAATTGATCCACTGATAAGACGCTCCGGATGCAGCCGATGTAATGGTTTCATTCAGAACCGCAGTGGAAATATTTACGGTATTGACTGTAACGATAACAGCATCTGTATTCTGGCAACCATTTGCATCTGTTCCTGTTACATTATACGTCATCGTGGAAGCAGGAACAAATGAAACGCCATCGGTAACTGAATTATCCCAGCTATAAGAAGCCGCGCCACCACCAGTTAAAGTAACGTTTGAGCCGTCACACACTGTTTGGTCAGATCCGGCAAAAACAATTGGTAAAAGATTAACAGTAACTACCACATCATCTGTATTCGAACAACCGTTGGCATCAGTACCGGTAACGTTGTATGTATTGGTAACTGCTGGTGTAAAAGGTACGCCATCAGCAACGTTGTTATTCCATGAATAAGAAACAGCTCCGCTTCCTGATAATGTAACGCCTGAACCTGCACAAACAGTTTGATCATTTCCTGCAGAAACTGTCGGTAGTGGATTTACGATAACATCCACCATGTCCATGTTCTGGCAGCCATTTGCATCTGTTCCTGTAACCATGTACGTTGTAGTTGTGGCAGGAGTAAATGCAACATTATCTGTTACACTATTATCCCAGGAATAAGCTACAGCACCACTTCCTGCAAGCGTAACTGAAGCGCCTATACAAACTGTTTGATCCATTCCTGCATTTACATTCGGCAGCGGATTTACAGTTACTGTAACCGTATCATTACGCGTACAACCAATGGAATCTGTACCGGTCACGATATAATTCAATGTTGAAGCCGGTGTAAATGGAACGCCATCGTTTACACTATTATCCCACGCATATGAAGCTGCGCCACTTCCTGTAAGTGTTGCTGTTGAACCGTTGCAAATTGCGAAATCAACTCCGGCATTTACTGGCGGTGTTGAAACTGTAACGGTAACCGTACTTGTCATTGTCGGACAGCCGGTAACAGTTGCTGTAACGGAATATTGAGTTGTTGCTGCAACAGTTGGATTAATGCTTGATGTTGTTGCAGAAGTGCTCCATAAATAAGAATAAGTAGCAGCTACCGGAACGGTATAATGAATAACACCATTCCAAACTCGTGGACGGAAAACACCTCCACCATTTGAAAACGGGTATTCCATTCCAACACCCTGGCGGAAAGTAATATTTGCATCGTTTACAAATGTTGCACCTTCAGTTGTCCCGTCAGTGTAATTCAGGCTGACACCAGTGTTAGTGGATGTTACATAAAAGGAATAGGTCTGTCCTGCCGGAATCGTAACGTTCACTGCAACAGGTACCGGTGTCGGAGTTCCGAATGGGTTTGCCGTTACAGGAGCTGAACCAATAAATATCCAGCCTGACGAACTGGTTTCAAAACCTGCATAAGGAGTGGTTCTGTAATAAATTTCGATGGTTGTATTTCCCATTGGATGCGCATCGAAGGAAGTAATCGTAACAGCATTCGTTGCGAAAATATCAAACATGTTTCCACGATGATTATTTCCACCGGCGAGTGTTGATGTCAATGCAAGTGTATTTACCGGCGGAGTAGCATTTGCAACCAGCGTAACATTATCACCGGAACAAACAGTTGAGGCCGAGCTGCTGATTGATAATCCGCATTGCGCGATTCCGGCATTCACCAGGAATAAAAATGCGACGGATAATAAAAGGAAGTAATTTTTTCTCATGGGAAGATTTTAATGAGGTGCAAAAATAATTTTTAATCCTTACAGAAAAATAAATTACCATGCATTTCACAAAAAATTCATCCACAACACCGTATCACTTTTTATTCAAATAGCTTGGCTCGAGCATCATCTTTTCAATATCAGCTGTTGTTTTCGGAATAAATCCTGAAAGATTTTCCGGCTGACCGGTTGTAATTAAAATATCGTCTTCAATACGCACACCGATATTCCACCATTTCGGATCACAGGGCGAACCTTCGGGAATATAAATGCCGGGTTCAACTGTAATGAGATTTCCTGCCTCAAGCTGTCCGTAAAGTCCTGCGTCGTGCACATCTAATCCAAGATAATGTGATGTGCCGTGAAAAAAATAAAGCTGGTAATCTTCATCCTTTGTAATGATTCCCAATTCTTTCAAACGCTTTTTTATTACACGCACTGCAGCTTTATGAGGCGCACGAAATTCCTTCCCCGGAATACATTCTTTTATTCCTGCTTCCTGCGCTTCGAGCACAATATCATAGATTGCTTTTTGCTCTTTGGAAAATATTCCGCTTGCAGGTAATGTTCGGGTAATGTCTGCCGTATAACCATGATATTCTGCACCCGCATCAATGACGATCAGGTTATTTTTTTCCATTGGTTTCCTGTTCGATACATAATGAAGAATACAGGAATTTTCTCCCGCTCCGCAAATGCTCGGGTACCCAACTGCTTCTGCTCCACGCTTACGGAATTCATATTCAAGCGTAGCCTGCACCTGGTATTCCGTCATATCGGGTACCATTGCTCTCATCATTTCAATATGCGCTTCGCCGGAAATGGTAATTGCTTTTCTTAATAAAATCATTTCCTGCGGAAGTTTAATCTCACGCATCATCGCCATGTATTGTCCGAGATGAATGGTATCGTTGTTTGAATTATTTCTTACACCATTCCTGAACTTTCTAACAAGATCTGCCAGCTCATTCGGATCTTCCGGGTCGTTGGAAATCCCATCATTCTCAGGAAAGAAAAAAACGCGTTTATATTTCTTCCAGTTAATTTGAATAGAACGAAAAGTTCGACCGATAACTACTTTATCTACTTCCAGCTTTTCTTTTGCACCATCCACACCAAGTCGCCTTCCCGTCCATACTTCCGCGCGTGGATCACGATCCTGCACGACAAGCAATTCATTGGTAAACATGGTATCAACTTGTTGCTTCTCTTTAAAAAGCACCAGCATCGAATTCGGTTCGCGCAATCCTGTGAGATAATAAAGATTCACATCCTGGTGAAAATCAAAAACAACATCATTGGAACGTGTACAAACCGGATTGGAAAAAAAGATCGCCACGCTGCTATCCGGCAAAAGTTTTCTCAATGCTTCCCGACGTTCTTTATGAAAATCCGCCGGCAAAAGATCCTTATCATAATCGTAATGATCGTCAGGAATGAATGAAGTGATGATGATAAAAACTCCAGCCACAAGCATCCATACAACTTTGGAATTTTCAATCTTGAATCTTGAATTTTGAATCGCGCGTAGCATGTGGGAAGAGGATTTTACCAAAAATACGAAAACGCTGCCTGAGTGAACAGACAACGTTTTCAAAAGTGATTTATGCGTACGAAAGGTGATTAAACCTGACGGACTATTTCATGAATCCTTTAGCGCGTGCTTTTTTCAAAGCTGCCTGGATTCCGATTTTGTTGATCGTGCGAAGTGCAGATGTAGATACTTTCAAAGTGATCCATTTGTCTTCTTCAGCAATGAAAAACTTCTTTGTATGTAAGTTAGGCATGAACGTACGCTTCGTTTTGTGGTTAGAGTGAGATACACGGTTACCAACGATTGTGCGTTTTCCTGTGATTTGGCAGACTTTAGACATGACTTTCGGTGTTAAAAATTGGAGTGCAAATGTATAGTTTTTTATGTAATCTGCAAAAAGAAGGGGAAAAGATGTACGATTTACGAGGTACGATGTACGATTTTGGCTGATTTTACTGGAATTGATTGATTTTTAATCCGTTAAATTTTCTCCTAAAGTTAAGTAATCAGCGTAAATCAGCGTAATCCCAGCCTGCGGACGCGCGTGCTTGTGCTTCGGCAGGCAGGAGCGGCTTATTTCACCAATTCCTCCAATAACCGATCAGCCGTCTTAGAAATATCATTGCAGAATCCCGGGTGCGGACGCGAAGTTTGAATGGAGGAACTGCGCACTGCAGTCAGCCAGCGAAAACGGGAGGCTGCGTCTTCCAGTGCAATCGGTCCGCCCTTTTTTTCTCCTGAAGCAGTTGCTGAAAAAGCTTCGAGATATTCTTCCAGCTCTTTTACATCCGCACCGGGCGCAAGTGCAGTTATTTTTTTCTCGTTAATATAATAACGCACTTCCACTTGCTTAAGCGCTTTGCAAAATACAATCACACCAACATTAAGGAACTCTTCACGTTCCACATGCGGCACGAAGCGGATCACCGCATATTCATAGAGCTGCTGTGCGTGCATCGTTTGCGGCTTTAGTGAAGATGGATGAATGTGAAAGTCGTATCGAAAGAAAATCGCTATACCTTTTCCTGATGTGTTCCGATGAAAGATCGCTGCCTTCCCAGCTCAGCCATTCTTCCGGCAAAAGCTGCGTTAAATGAATGAAAAATTCCGGTGAAAGCATTTTACTGCAAGCTTCATTTGCTTCATCCAATTGCGTGGCTTGGGATAAAAGAACATGATCTTTAATAAGCTCAAACGGGCTTTTTGCATGTTGCTCCCAATTGTTCCAGCTGTGATGAAAATAAAGCGCGGCACCATGATCAATCAGCCACAATTCTTTATTCCACATCAGCATATTCGTATTGCGAAATGTGCGGTCGATATTCGTAAGAAATGCATCGAGCCACACAATTTTTGATGCTTCAAGCGCTTCAACTTTTGTCCGAACGGGATCAAATGTAACAGCACCAGAAAGAAAATGCAGGCCGAGATTTATTCCGTGACTCTTGCGTAACAATTCCTGGATTTCTTCATCACCTTCTGTTCTTCCGAATGCTTCATCCAGGTTTGCAAATACAAGTTCAGGAACTCTGAGTCCAAGCGTACGTGCAATTTCACCGCCAATAAATTCAGCGATCAATGCTTTCGCACCATGTCCCGCTCCTTTAAATTTCAAAACATACTTAAATGCATCACTGGCCTCTGCAATCGCGGGCAAGGAACCGCCTTCGCGCAACGGGGCAATGTAACGTGTTACGTCGACGGTGCGAATAGTTAGCGGCTGAAGCATTTAGTTGAATGATAAAAGATGATTACACGAAAGTACGCAGGAAATTCATCTGTGTATTCTACCACTAATCTATGCGCTTTCATGCGGCAAAGAAATAAACATGCTCAACTTTCACAAATCCTCCCCCAACCCACACTTATTCAACCGATTTAACATTTCAACATTTTACTACTACCGTTTGCGCCACCACTTTACATTTGATTTCACAATACACAAATAACATACTGCTTTCTATTCTTACATGCAACATTCAGAGAAACGGAATTATGTTATTTTTGCCGCCAGTTCAGAAGTGAAAATCATTCAATAATCACCCCGAAGCGTAAAGTCCCCCCTATGGTTTTTGCCAGCCTGACCTTCCTTTATATTTTCCTGCCGCTGAACTTAATCTTGTATTACAGTTCGAAAAATGCAACCTGGCGCAATTTAATTCTTACCATTTTTTCATTTGTCTTCTATGCATGGGGTGAGCCGATCTGGATTGCACTGCTCCTGCTTACTGCATTCATCGATTACGCAAACGGAAGATTCATTGAGGCCAACCGCGGTAAACATATTGCCAAGATAGGAGTCATCTGTTCGCTGATATTTAATATCGGTACGCTCCTTACTTTTAAATACAGCGCTTTTATTGTTTCAAATGTCAATGATTTGCTCGGAACAGATTTCACCGTGCCCGGGTTTGCGCTTCCGATCGGTATTTCCTTTTATACATTTCAATCTATCTCGTATGTAATTGATGTGTATACGGGAAAAGTTACCGGGCAGAAAAATCTTTTGAAATTTTTAATGTTCGTCAGCCTCTATCATCAATTGGTTGCCGGACCGATCGTTCGTTACGTTCATATTGCCAATGAAATTGACAAACGTCGTTTTAATATCGGGGATATTTCAGCAGGCGTAACACGTTTTCTCGTCGGGCTTTTCAAAAAAGTGTGCATTGCAAACGTTGCTGCAATTTTTGTCAAACAATATCTCGCCGAAGGAAATCTCGATACACTGACAGTTGCAGAATGCTGGTTCGGGCTCATCATGTTCTGCATCCAGATCTATTTCGATTTCTCGGGCTATTCCGATATGGCAATTGGTTTGGGAAGAATGTTCGGCTTTCATTATTATGAAAATTTTAATTATCCGTACATCGCAAAATCGGCAACAGATTTCTGGCGGCGCTGGCACATTTCATTGTCAACATGGTTCCGCGATTACATTTACATTCCATTAGGCGGAAATAAATCGAAAGGCTATCGCAATCTTTTTATTGTCTGGTTTTTAACCGGCGTATGGCATGGCGGAGCTAACGGCGCTTGCTGGAATTATATTTTGTGGGGCTTATTCTGGGGATTTTTAATCCTGATGGAAAGATTATGGCTTGGAAATATTCTCAGGAAAATCCCCGGTGTTTTCGGTCACCTTTATTTACTGTTTGCAATGGTAATGAGCTGGGCCTTGTTTTATTTCACCGATATGAATCGCTTATGGAAATTCATGCAGGTGATCTTCGGTGCAAATGGAAATGCATTGATCTCATTAGAATTCAGGCTGATCTTCCTTGCAAATATTTACTGGCTTGCTTTCGCGCTGATTTTCTGCATGCCGGTTTATCTTTACATGCATCGTTATGTAAAACGCAGGATGGTTTTGGGCAATGGCACAATCTGGTGGATTCAGAATTACGTGGTGAATGGTGTATTGCTGGTATTGGCAACGATGATGCTTGTAGGAACGAGCTATAATCCATTTATTTATTACAGATTTTAAATCATGAGCTCACGAAAATCAAGAAAAATCAATGCTTATCTCATGCTCATCGTCTTCACGATTGTGCTTGGTGTTTTTGGCATTTTTTCTTTAGTTGGAAGCAAACAAAAATATTCCGCCGTCGATAATCGGGACCTTGCTTATAATCCTCCATTCTCAACCCATTCTTTTTTCTCCGGATTTTATCTCCACGCAATTGATTCCGTTTACGCCGATAATTTCCCTTACCGTGATCAGCTCGTGACAGGAGCGAATTTCATGAAAGCACATCGTGGTTATCATCCACCGCAAATCGGATTTTATAAAACACAGGGTGTGGAGCAACAAGTTCCTGTTGATGTTGATACCGCATTAGGAAAACAAGATGTTATTCCATTTGACACAGTAGACCACGGTCCTTCCGAAACAACAGGCGGTGTTGTTATTTACGATGGCCGCGCGATGGAATTATTCGGTGGCAACAGTAGCATGGCGAAACAATTTGCAGCCTGCATTAATAAATACCAGGAAGAGCTGAATGGAATTGCAAACATTTATGTTGCTGCTGTTCCCTCCTCCATCGCTTTTTATCCGCCAAGTGAATACCGCAAAATGGCGACTTCCGAAAAAACCAATATCGACCAGATTTATAGCAATCTGAGTCCCGGAATAAAAGCTGTGAATGCGTACGATGAAATTGCAGCACATCGCAATCAATATATTTATTTCGGAACAGATCACCACTGGACCGGCCTCGGCGCTTATTGGGCGTATGTTGGTTTTTGCAAGTCGGCAGGAATTACACCGATCGCGCTCGATGCAATGACGCATAAAGTGAAAAAGAAATATTACGGCTCACTTTATTTCCTTACAAAAGATGAGCGCCTGAGAGAAAATCCTGATTCTGTTGAATACTGGATGGTTCCGGGAAAACATACCACGCTGCGTTACGGAACTTCGTTGGGCAAAGGAATGGCGGGATCATTATACGCAGAAGGTGCAAGCGGCGGAAATGCTTATGGTGTTTTTCTTGGTGGCGATAATCCGTTGATGCGTATTGACAATGATTACAATAAGAACGGGCGCAAATGTGTGATCATTAAAAATTCGTATGGTAATCCATTCGCAACCTATTTCACCGCGAATTACGAAACTGTTTTTGTTGTCGATTACCGTTATTACACCGGAAGCCTGCTGGATTTGATCAAGGATAATAAGATCAATGATGTAATTTTTGTCAATGGCGTTTTTTCTGCGAATACTTCCTGGCACATTAAAATGATGGGAAAGATCATGAAAGGCACAGGGACAAAAAATCCAAAACCAAAGCAGGATAGCACACCGAAGAATGCGGATTCATTGCGGAATAGTATTGGTGATAGTTTGCGGGATAAAGAGAAGAAGTAATAAAAGTTGGTGGTAGGTGGTCGGTTAATTCATTCCTTGTTAATTGTATCCGCCGCGGCGGATTAGTTTGGTCCGCCGCGACGGAAACATTTCCTTACCATGAGAGTTTCCCTAAACCGGAACGCACAATGCCAAACTAACAATGCACAATGTTCAAGGATAAAAAAAGGAAAATTTAACACATACCTTTTACCACCTACAACCAACGTTTTCACAGAAGTAACAATCCGAAGTTGAAAACACACCGCTAATACCGATCTACTAAAATTGAATAATCAGTATCTTGAAGCGTAATAAAACAAAGACGAAGGAGAATAATTTAAAGATGCTTTTAATTCCGAAAAAACATAAGATCACGGCACTGGTTTGCCTGTTTTCCATTATAACATTCCGTTTATTTTCGCAGGATTCCACCTATGCTTATGCGGCTAAATATCCGTATTTGCATCCCGAATTTAATCTTGTTCAATTTTATAGTCGCAGTGCGCTGGATACTTTTTATACCCGCTGGAATGCAAGCGGCGAGAAAAAAATCTCCATGATCCATCTCGGCGATTCACATTTGCAATCTGATATTTTTCCCGGAAGATTACGCAAAAGTCTGCACACAATTCACGGTGATGGTGGAAGAGGAATCATGGTCGCTTTTTCTACTGCGAAAACTTACGGCTCTACGGAATTAAGAACAACATTCACCGGCGAATGGCTTACGGCAAGAAGCATTTCCTTGTATCCGAAAATTCCATTAGGCGTTTCGGGGATGACCAGCAAAACACTCGACAGCAATTCCAGCTTAACATTTACATTCGTCAATGATGTGCCCGCGAATTATTCAAAGCTGAAAATATTCTGCAAAAAAGATTCTGCCAGCTTTGATCTTATCGTCGATTGCGGAGGAAAATTAATCCCGGTTGTTGTTGATTCTTCTGCTACCGATTCGCTTCCGTATTACGTTGTCGATCTTCCGCCATTTAAAAATGAAATTATCATCCGCTTCAAACGCAACAGCAAAAAAGAAACATCTTTTACTTTTTACGGGATGAGTCTTGAAACGCCGGAAGACAAAGGCGCACTTTATCACAACTGCGGAATCGGCGGCGCGATGTATGAATCCATTCTTATTCAAACATTATTCAGCGAACAGATGACTGCTTTAAATCCGAATGTGGTCATCATCGATTTCGGCACCAACGATTATTTATACGACGACAGCATCAAGTCGAATGAAGAAGAGAAAATCGTAAAAGTGATTCGGAAAGTAAGAGCAGCTGCTCCGAATGCGAGCATTATTCTCACAAGCACAATGGACATGTATTACAAAGGCGATCATGTGCAAAGTGGTGAAGCCTTCTCCGACATTATCCGCAAAGTTGCAAAGGCAGAGAATTGCGGATTTTTCGATTGGTATTGGGTTGCCGGTGGCTGGGATGTATTGCCGAAGTTCAAAGAAGATCAGCTTTGTAACCCGGATGGAGTTCACATGTCGCCGCGTGGTTACCGGATGAAAGGAAGCTTAATGAGTGAAGCGATGGTTGGCACAATCGACTTCATGAAAAAAAATCCGAAGATGGATTCGCTGATCGTTCCGCTTGATTCGATAAAAGTGCAGCAACATGCCTTCAAGCTGCGCCAGGATTCTGCTTCTGATTCTGTTGTGGTTGGCACAACGGTGAAAGTGATGCACAAGATCAAAAGAGGAGAAAGTCTTTCCGTGATCGCAAGCAAATACCATGTTTCGGTGAATCAATTACGTAAATGGAATCACATGCAATCGAATTTAATTCACACAGGAAAATATCTTGTCGTGTATTGCGATCCGAAATACAAACCAAAGCCAAAACCGAAACCAAAGCCGGCGACGACAACTGCGACAAAACCAAAGTAGATTGGTTATCTTCGGTTAATCATTTCCATCTTTTATTTTCATTTTATATCGAAACTATGCGCGCTTCTTTTTCGACATTCATTGGTATTTCCGCCCTTTTATTCTTCGCTGCATGCGGACAATCAACAGAAGGAACAAAACCATCAGCAGATTCTGAACTTTCAGTGACAATTCCTGCTGACACGGTTGTTCCCAAGCTTACAATTGATACTGTTAATGTAAATGTAGCACCTGTTCCTTCCAAGAACGAAGGAACAAGCAAAGAAGTAATTGTGAACGAAGGAATTGTTTATTGCTCACGTCCCTATTGTGGAGGCGCAAGACCAACGGAAGAAATTATTGCAGAAAAAAAGAAATCTGTCCTGCTCACGAACACTACTTTGAAAATGAAAAACAAAGCAGGTGTTGAATACGTTGTTACTACGAACGACAAAGGAATTTTCAGATCAGGAATTCCGGCAGGACAATACGATGTTTACCTGACGGAAAAAACGAATAAAGCAATTTACAATGCGAGTCCGGAAACATGTGAAAATTGTTTGACTGAACCCATGGGATATGTGACCATCCGCGAAGGACAACAAGCTTCATTTACGATTCATTTCAGATGCGGACCGAATGATAAATTTAGGCCGTAAATAAGATTCGCATTTTTCTCCGCGTCTCCGCGCCTTTGCGTTAAAATTCCTTAACCAAAAATCTAACTATTTTTTCTTCATTCTCTTTGATAATGCTAAAATGATTATCACGATTGCAATAATTGCAGCAATTGCGGTAAATAGTATTTCAAGAGAAACTCCGACAAATGCTAAAATTCTATTCATAAGCGGTTAATACTTTACTGAGTTTTTTAATATATTTTTCCGCGTCCCCCGCGCCCCAGCGACTCCGCGTTCAAAAACTCTCACTGAAAAAATTCTCTTCAAGCTTTAAACAATATTCCTCTCCCTAACTTTCCTCGCAGGATTCCCCTGGTAAATTCCATACGCATCCAAATGTGCAGTCGCCACAGAAGAAACGGTAAGCAATGCATGCGAGCGACAAATCACACCCGGACACACAACAGCCTTCGCTCCTATCCACACACCTTCTTCGAGCACGATCGGCTTTGTAATTAAATCAAATGTCGATTTCCTGTAATCGTGATTTCCTGTCAGCAACATTGCACCTTGCGAAAGACAGCAATTTGAAGCGATAGAAACACTGATCAGGTTATCGATCCACACATTTTCGCCGATCCACACATCATTCCCGATCGTTAAAAACCACGGCGATTTGATATTTACGCCCGGGCGGATGATGACATTCTTCCCAACGCGCGCGCCGAATAAACGAAGCAGCATCACTTTAAAACCGCTGAACGGAAGTCTTGAGCAGAAAAAAACGTTGTTGAAGCAAAACCAGAATCCGCGTTTCAAAAAGGAAGCGTCGGGATTGTACCACGAATTATTAAACGAAGCAAGCCGGGTTTTCCCTTCAGACATGGCCCAAAGTTAAGAAAACGGGCTTCAATAAGCAGGTTAACCATTCAACTGCTAAAAGTTTATTCGTTTACAGCGTGTAATTTCACATATAACAGTTTAAGAAGTTTATGCACTATCATTTTTTTTTATCATGACACAATAAAAAAGTAACATCACTGGTATTATTTAATCATCGAGCATTTAATTTTCTGTTATTTTTATGGCATCCCGTCTTTTTACATTTACCCTAAATACGCCGCTGAATGAGAATTCTGCTAATGCTGCTTTGTGTTGCTATTATAATTCCATGTCATTCGCAGACCAAAACTGATTCATTGTGGCGTGTATGGAAGAATCCGGCAGCAGCAGATACGCTTCGGCTGCAAGCATTAAGCGCTATTATTAAAAACAATTATCTCCATTCTTCTCCCGACAGCGCTTTCATCCTTTCGCAATGGTTATATGACTTTGCGATGAAAAAAAATCTGGAAAAGTATAGCGCGCAGGCATTACACACACAAGCACGGGTGCGCTCAATAAAAGGTGATTACACCCAGGCGCTGAACTATTATAATACAAGCCTGAAAATATTCGAAGCGATCAGCGATACAGTTGGAATAACCTCCTGCCTGAATAATATGGGATTCCTTTATATCGACCAGGGAAATGTGATAAAAGCAACCGATATTTTTTTCCGTTGTCTGAAGTTAAGAGAACGCACGAAAGACAAAAAAGGGCAGGCTGGATCACTTATAAACATCGGTGAATTATATATGAGAGAGCATGATTTTCCTAAAGCGCTGGAATATTATAATCGCAGTCTTGTCATTGCGAAAGAAATAAATAATCAGCGCATGGTGGGTGTTACGCTGACAAGCATTGGTATAGTTTATAAAGAAAAAGGAGACACCATGCAGGCCGCTGATTATTACCGGCAAGCTATTGCGGTATTAAAACCTTTGGGCGATAAAGATAATCTTGCGCGTACTTATTATAGTATGTCTTCTTTACTTGAAGCTGAACAAAAATATGAAGAAGGAATCCGGTACCAGCAAATGAGTCTTGAGCTGAGAACTGAAATTGGCGATAGCATAGGTATGATGAAGAGCCTGTATGGTATAGGAATATTGTATGATGATATGCACCAACCTGTTCAGGCGATTTCGTATGGTGAAAGAGCGCTTGCGATAGCATACAAACAAAATAACCCGAGGGTGAACAGGAATATCGGAGAATTATTATTCAGGCTTTATGAGCAGCAAGGAGACTATAAAAAAGCGTTGGCTATGCATAAGTTTTATATTGCAGCCCGTGACAGCATGCACAATGATGATATGAAAAAAGCTACTTACAAAGAGCAATTGAAATATGATTACGAGAAAAAAGAACTGATCTCAAAAGCAGAAAATGATGCGAAGCTGAACAGTTTGCAGCTCGTGGCTGAACGCAATAATATGCGTAAGAATACGTGGCTTATTATTTCAATCGGCATTTCTGTATTGCTGATTTCGGGCGGATTCTTCCTGGTTTATTCTTTCAAACAAAAAAATATCATTGCTGTGCAGAAAGAAAACCTGCTCAAACAAAAGCTGCTGGTTTCTCAGCTCAACCCGCATTTTATTTTTAATTCGCTGAATGCGGTTCAGAATTTTGTAATGAAGCAGGATACGTTGGAGGCAGGAAATTTTCTCGCGCAGCTGGCAGTGCTGATGCGCCAGATACTGGATTTTTCACGCAAGAATTATGTTACGATAGAAGAAGAATGCGCCTTTCTCATAAATTATTTTGAATTGCAGCAGCTGCGTTTTAATAACAAATTTGAATATCGCATTGTTATTGACGAGCACATTGACAGGGAAAACATTTCAATTCCACCGATGCTGGCTCAACCTTTTATAGAAAATGCAATTGAGCACGGTATTTTTTATAAAAAAGAAAAGGGAATTATTGAGCTGCGAATAACTGAAGAAGATGGACATTTATTTTATGAGATTGAAGACGATGGTGTGGGAATAATGGCAGCAGAACTGCAAAAGAAAAGCAGCGGACATTCTTATGAGTCGCTGGCAACGTTAATTACTGAAGAACGTTTGTACACCCATTTTTCAAAATCAAAAAACCACATCAACCATATAGGAATCACAGATAAACTTTCGCCAAACCACGGAGTGAAAGTACGTTTTGAAATTCCATCCCAAAATAAATCAGCGTATGCTTAGATGTATTGCTATTGATGACGAAATAAATAACCTTGAATTAATTTCGAATCTTATACGGCTGTACGGTGGAGAAGTACAGCTGGCAGCAGTTGCTGATTCTGTTGAATCGGGTTGTCAAAAAATCCTTGAGCATAAACCCGACATTGTTTTTCTCGATATAGAAATGCAGGATGGTACAGGATTCGATCTGCTGAAGCGTTTAGGGACTATTGATTTTAAAGTCATCTTCGTTACTGTTCATGAGAAATATGCCATTGATGCATTCCGGTTTTGTGCGCTTGATTATTTATTAAAACCTCTTTCACCGAATCATTTTATCGCCGCAATCGGGAAAGCAAAAACAGCTATCGATAAAAATGAACAGCATCAGCAGCTGAAAACTTTGCTGAGTAATATCAGCAATCCTCTACCTAAAAAGAAGATCGTATTAAAAACACTGGATCGGATTTACACAGTGCTTACAGGTGAAATCGTGCGTATGGAAGCAGACGGAAGCTATACGCATGTGTATCTTGCTGATGGCAAAAAGATCATGGTATCACGTTTGCTTAAAGAATTTGATGAGCTTTTATGTGATGAAGGTTTTAAACGCGTGCATCAATCGCATCTCGTGAATATGGAATTTTTATTCTGCTTCGAAAAACAGGAAAATCATATTGTAATGAAAGATGATTCGATCGTTCCTGTTTCCTCAAGAAAAAAAGAATACGTACTTGGTATGCTAAAAGGCAACTGAAAAAATCACCTGGATTTTAATTTAAATCTATACAGCAAACAGTAATTCTGTGCCTGATTGCTGTTGTCCTTCCCGCAAATAAAAATTTTGCGCCTGCGGATATAAACCCGGACGGCGCGCTTATCAATCTGCCACGCAGCGGCGGTTTCCTGCAATTACCTTCATCATCGCATCCCGGATATTAATTTAAAAAACCATATTTATGAAAACAAAAAGACTAAAAATTGCTGCAGCCATTATTGCCGCAACTTGTTTCCTGCAACCGGGAATAGTAAAGGCACAAACTTGCAACAACTACGATTTTACAAGCAACACAGGCTGGACAAATGTCAGCTCAGGTGTAACTATCAACAACGGGCGAATTGACTTTACCGGTGCTGCTGAAGGTTCCCTGCCGCGTTACACTTACAGAACGCTTCCGGCCACTTTAAGCAATACAGCATGGAGCTGTGATTTTGAATTCAGAATGACAGGCGGCAGTGGTCCATATCATTCCCTGTTAGCCTTTACAGAATCGGGATCGTCTGTAATTAGCACCCACTGTAAACGCGACACAATTGCCGGACCTGTTACTTATAGCAATATGAACGCTATCGAGGTACGCATAAATACTCTTTCGACCACCAGCACAAATCCGCAAACATGGGAAATCATCGGTGCATCAAAAAGAAGAGTTGGTACTTTTGGATATAATGCTTCTGCACAGCCCTGGCAAAACTCTGCTCCCATTCTGCTTAGTACCAGCGCGCTTAATACTACGTATTACGGTCGCCTGCAACGACTTTCCCCTACACTTGGAATGATCACCATCTATCCAGGTCCGGCTCGTACTCCCGGCACGGAGATGGGTTGCGCAACTTTCCCAATTCATATTTCTATCAATAACCTCAACATGATGCAATCCGGGAACATTTGCTCAGGAGCAACGGTTCGGACTTTTTGGGGATCTGTCGACAATGTCAGAATTTGCGACCTTAATCCAACCCTTACCGGTGATCAAACGGTTTGTACTACGTCTGTCGGTACCACCTATTCCCTTAGCAACGGTAATAATGGGACATTCGACCAATGTGGATTTCCGGGAGCTTTAAGTTATACATGGAGTGCTCCCTCCGGATCAACAATGAGTCCTGGCTCATGGGGCCAGTGTTTCAACCTCCCAAGCGGTCATGGCAATGAATGCGTCATAGATGTGGGCAGCGATGGCTATGTGAATTGCACGGTCAATTATCCCTGTACTACAGTTGTATACCCACTGCTTATAGATGTTTCCCCACCGCCAACCGCAGCTATTGCCAATACTACCAGCCCCTATTGCGAAGGCGAACAGATCATTCTCAACGGCTCATCTTCTTTGAATGAAACATCTTATCAATGGTCAGCTGTGCAGTGCGATATAAGTGGGACTCCTACCGGAACCTGGAACTATGGTCCAACTCTTACTGGAAGTGCAGGATTATTTAATCTCGCCACGGTCGTATCGCCAAGCTTGTTAAACTGCCATCGTTATTATAAAGTTCAATTGAGAACTTATAATGGTATGTGCCATCCTTCTGCTCCGGTTTTCAAGATCATTGAAATTGTTTGTCCGCCGGATATGAGCGCAGTATCGAGTCCGACTTTAATTTGCCAGGGAGGTTCATCTACGCTTACCGCCAGCGGCGCAACAACTTATGCATGGAGCCCTTCCACCGGGTTAAGCTGCCCTACTTGTGCAGTTACACAAGCTTCACCAACGTCCAGCCAGATATATACAGTTACAGGTACCAACCCGCATTGCCCCAGCGAGAGCGTCCCTGTTATCGTGAACGTCAGCACCATCAGCGCCAATGCCGGACCGGATCATACTGTTTGCTGCTGGACTAAGGATACTATTCCCCTGGTTGTAACCGGCAACCCTATAAGCTATGTCTGGTCGCCTTCAACTAATTTCATCTGCTCCCACTCCGGCGCTCACCCACCGGCAAACTGTCCGAATCCTATAGTTAGCGCTTGTGAAACCACAACGTATAGCGTTACCGTAACAGACCCTAACGGATGCACAGCGACAGACCAGGTGACTATTACCCCGGTTGCTTGTCGCATGGCCGGTTCAGAACAAACAATGACGGATAATACGCTCAGCATTTATCCAAACCCTGCTACACAGCTTGTCACGATAAACACCGGCAATGTTCTGGCCGATAACATCAGCATTATGGATGCGCTCGGACGTGAATGCTACAGTGTTAAGCCTGTGTCAACATTAACCGAAGTAGATCTCAGCACCTTACCAGCTGGTATTTACCTTATTAAAGTCATGACAAACAATGAAATTCAAACCTTGCAGCTCGTAATAGAGTAATAATTGATTTTCGAATACTTTTTTAAGCGCCCTTGCTAATAACAGGGGCGCTCTTTTATTTCTGCTCTTTTTTTTCTTGTAATTACCTTACTATCACCAGTTATTATACGCTTTATTCGGCTTCCGTATTGCAGAGTTGCATCATCCCTCCTTTTTGTGGTATATTTGCTCTCTAGAGAGTTCCTCTTGCCTATGGGCCCAGATCTGATATTAATTATTCTCCTGATACTTCTCAATGCTTTTTTCGTCGCGGCCGAATTCGCGATGGTGAAAGTACGTTCCTCGCAAATTGATTTAAAAGTCAACCAGGGAAGCAGTCGCGCGAAAGTTGCACAGCACATTGTCAACCACATGGATCGCTATTTGTCGGCGACCCAGCTTGGAATTACCATCGCGAGTCTTATCCTTGGTCGAATCGGTGAACCGTACATTGCGATTGTTCTTGAAAAGCTTCTTGTGAGAATGGACATTGTGCTTAGTCCGCATGTGCTGCACAATGTTTCATTCGCTACGGGTATTGCATTCATCACTGTTCTTCATATGGTTTTAGGCGAACAGGTTCCGAAAACATTATCAATCCGTTATTCGCTTGAAACATCTTTGATTGTAGCATTACCATTACGTGCGTTCTATTATCTCTTTGCTCCTTTTATATGGATCATCAACATTCTTACACGCTTTACACTTCGCATCTTCGGAATTAAAATTTCGGCGGATCATGAAGATATTCACAGTGAAGAAGAATTGCGTTTGTTATTGACAGAAAGTGAAGAAGGCGGCGCGATCAAACAATCGGAGCACGAATTAATTCAGAATGTTTTTGAATTCGATGACCGTGCAGTAAAAAGCATTTACGTTCCGCGAAATAAAATTTCTGCCATCGATATTGATATGGGCACCGATGAAATTCTCGATAAGATGATCGAAGAAGGTTATTCTCGCATGCCTGTTTACAAAGATTCGCTCGATAATGTAACAGGAATTATTTATGCGAAAGATCTGTTGAAGCTGTTGAAGATCGGAAAGATGACGCATACTGAAATTGAAAGTATGATTCGCCCCGCACATTTTATTCCGCAAAGCAAACGCGTGAATGATCTGCTGCGCGAATTTCAAACGCTGCATATCCAGATGGCGATTGTTACCAATGAGCACGGTGGAATTGCCGGACTTGTAACGATGGAAGATGTAATTGAAGAGCTGGTTGGCGAGATCCAGGATGAATACGATGAAGAGAAGCCAACTGTAGAGAAAAAATCAGACACCGAATTTATCGTCAGCGCAATTGCACATATTTCAGATATCAATGATGTGTTGCCCATTGCATTGCCTGAAAGCCCGCATTACGAAACATTGTCAGGCTTAATGAATTATTTATTCGGCCGCATTCCCGCGGTGAATGAGAAAAAGCACTTCGGAGGTTATGAATTTTTAATCCTGAAACGTTTTAAACACAGTGTTGAAACGGTGAAAATGTCGGTGCTGGATGAAGGACAGTTTAGTATTGAAGAAGAAGGTTAGGAAGGGAAAAGATTACACCTGCCTGCTGCTGCTCATGCACGCGCGTTGGCAGGCAGGGATTACAGATTACAGATTACGGATTACGGATTACAGAATACGGATTACGGATTACGATTTGATCCGATGATTACAGAAAAAGTTTCCTATTGTCTTCTAATAGTTTTTCGTCAGATGCATATCGTGATGATAATGCTAAGGCTGCTTCGGAATGTATTTTGAAATCAGCTTCATTCATTGCGGCAATGCGTTCAATTGTCTGCACAAATCCATCCACAGATTTTAAAGGCAAATCCCAACCTGCGTTTTCATGCGCGAGATTTTTCCAGGGGGTTTGATCGGAAATTAAAACGGGCGTTCCGGCTTGCATGGATTCTAAAATGATGTGGCCGAAATTTTCTCCCCGCGTTGGCATAAAAAGCAAGTCGTAGCTGACGAGCGTTTTTGAAATCTCATCCGTTGCTATTGACCCGGGAAATTTTACCTGGATATTTGCAGGCAATTTATCAATTACAGATTTGCATTGCTGCCAATAATTTTCATCGTAGACAGCACCGAAAAAATCAGCGGCTACTTCTACTCCAACTTTCGAAAGTGTCTCTAAAGCGAATAACGTGTTCTTTTCAGGAGCAATACGCGCTACACTGATGATGCGCAGCTTGCCTTTTTCTTTCAACGAATGCACAGGAACATTACCGGCTTTTCGCGGAAGATTTCCCGCAACAATGATCTTTGTTTTATCACCAATTGATTTACGAATCTCAGTGGCTTCTTTTTCATTCGTTGCATGAAAAATAACATCGGAAAAATCACTTCTCCATTTCGCAAGTCGCAGGAATATTTTTTTCTTGGTTGCTTTAATTGCCAGCGCAGATGGTGCTAACATTCCTCTTGCAGCAACAATTACTTTGATTTTGCCTTTCGATTTTTTTGCTTCTTTCAACGGCCACGCAGTAAATGGCTGCGACCAGATTCCATTCAGGTAAACAGCATACGGCTTTTCTTGCGCGAGAATGCGCTTGATGGTTTCTTTGCTCAGCTCTTTTGCGGAAATATAATACACACGTTTTCCATCGTGGATATTCCATGCATCACTACTGATAGAATCGTAGGGTTTAGTTTCTGTGTAATCCGTATCACGCGTTACAACAGAAAAATCAAAATCACTTCCCAAATGATCCAGCAGGTTGGCGCAGGAACGAATTGGTCCACCCGCTTTATCGCCGGGGAGAAACCAGTCGATAAATACCAATACTTTTTTCTTGTCAGGATTCAATGCCATTTTTTTCAAGCCAGTGGGACAAAACAACAAGCGGCCATATCCGCGACCAGGTTACTTTCGGATCATCGGCGAGGAAACTTTTCCAAAGCGAATTTAATCCATCAGCATTAAACTGATCGCGTCTGCCTAAATTTTCCAGGCGTGTTTCACAAAATGATTTCAGCTCGTGCTTCATCCAGCTTTTCCATGGAAATGTAAACCCCATTTTCGGCCGATTTACAATTTCATCCGGGAGAAGATCTTTACATGCATCAACGAGCAGTTTTTTGGGTGTATGCGGAAACTTAATGCTGTCGGGAAGATTCATCACATATTCAACCAGCGTATAATCCAGGAACGGAACACGCACTTCCAGCGCATGCGCCATGCTCATCTGATCAGTATCACGCAGCAGCACATTTTGCATATACGTGCTCATCTCCGAAAGAGAAACACGGCTGAGCAAATGATCCTTGAAGGGATAATTTTTTGTGATGCCGGAGGTAATTGCAAAAACAGCATTCGCATCAGAACCTTTGAGCGCAGAAATTTTTCTCACTTGCTCTTCCAGCAAAACTTGTCTTGACACCGGATAAAAAGAAGCAAAATTTATTTTTTTCAACCCAAGAATTGCAGCTTTCTTTTCGCCTGCAACACCTGAATTTTTCTTCATCCTGTTCCCGACAAGCGCACGGATTCCACGTGGAATAGCATTCAGCCATTTTTTATTTTCAAGCTCAACAGCGCGTTTAAAAATGTCATAGCCGCAAAATAATTCATCACCACCTAAACCGGAAAGCGCCATTGTAACGCCGGCCTTTTTTGTCGCTTTGGAAACAACGTACGTATTCGGACCATCGCCGCTCGGGTGATCCATTGCATCGAGCGCTTCAGGAAGATCACGAAGAAAATCTTCCGGCTTCAGCTTTATTTCGTGGTGAATGGTTTTGAATTTTTCCGCAATCTGTTTTGCATAAACCGCTTCACTGAATTCAGAATCATCGAACGTGATTGAAAACGTATTCACCGGTGAAGCTGCTACTTCGCTCATTAGTCCAACAACAATGCTTGAATCAATTCCACCGGATAGAAATGCACCAAAAGGAACATCAGCAATCAGTCGGCGTTCAACTGCATCACGCAAAAGCTTTCGCACATTCTTCTGAACTTCCTTCACATCCGGAACGCTGTTGGTTGGTTTTACCTGCAGCTTCCACCAGCATTTTATTTCTACTTTCCCTTCTTTTATCTTCATAAAATGCCCGGGCAAAAGCATTTTCACATTTTCAATTATCGTTGCAGGAGCATGTACGGTTTGGTAACGCAGGTAATCCTGCAGTGACTTTTCATCTAATTTTTTCTTCACTAAACCGGAAGCAAAAAGTGCGCGCAGCTCCGAAGAGAATGCAACATGGTTTTCTGTCTGCGAATAATAAACCGGTTTTATTCCGAGACGGTCGCGCGCAATAAAAAGCTCATGTGTTTGTTTATCATAAATAGCAAAAGCAAACATGCCGTTAAAATGATCGAGACATGCTTCGCCCCATTTCGCATAGGCAGCGAGAATTACTTCCGTATCAGAATTCGTATGAAAAGAAACATCGGTTAATTCATTACGAATCTCTTTGAAGTTATACAGCTCGCCATTATAAACGATCATGTAACGTTCATTCAAAAAGCTCATGGGCTGATGGCCTGCGGAAGAAAGATCGATAATGGAAAGCCGGCGATGGCCCAATGAAATTCCGGATTCAGAAAAAACACCTTCATCATTCGGACCACGATGTGCAAGCGCGTCATTCATCTTCCGAACCTGCTGATCGAAATCGGATTTTGACTTAAGATAAATTACACCGTTAATTCCGCACACCTGTTTTTAAATTTGGCTTAAAGGTAATCAACGTGAATGGATCAGCTGAAAAAGTGTTTCCGCCCATTTTTGCGGCGTAACTGTAGCCGCAATCTTAGCACTGGAATTTCCCATTTGCAAAAGCTTTTCATCTTTCAATTCCACGATCGATTTCAAAGCAGCTGCAATCGCTTCTGCATCACCCGAACGGAAAGAAAAACCATTTTGCCCGTCTTTAAGAAATGCTGCTGACGCGCCCACATTTTCACTCAGCAAAAGTGGAAATCCTGCTGCTGCGAATTCATGCACAACAACACCCCATGGTTCAAAAAGACTGGGCAGAATAAAAACGCCGCTTTGTTTTATAAAACTTTCCATTTCTTCCGGTTGCACAAAACCGAAATGACGAATCTTCGGGTGCTCGACAGGTGCAATATCACCTTTGCCGAGGCACCAGAGTTCCCAGTCGTTCGGCGATTCTTCCTGCATGCTTATAAACGCTTTCCAAAGCAGCTCAATTCCTTTTTCAGAAGAATAACGTCCTGCATAAATAAAACGTTTTGGAAAATGAGCTTTCTTTTCTTCCGCGTGCTTTTTATAAAATGCATTGAAATGATTGAAGTCGCAGGAATAAGCACCTGTAGCAATCCGCGATTCCGGAAAGCCAAGCCGAAGCGCAAATTCTTTCTGATGCGAACCGGGAACAAAACACCGATCGAAATGATTGGAGAAATAAGCTTTCGCGATTAATGCTGACATGCGCTGACGAAATGATCCATTCCACCAGTTATCAAATCCGAGCACAACAGGAACTTTTTTATGAAAGCGCCTGCAAATTTTGAGATACGTTTTGTTTCCCCAGCCGGCGCAGAAAACCACATCAGGAGAAAATCCGGCTGCTGTTTTAAGCATTCCTTTTTCATCCAGCGTGCTTCTGTCAATCATTTTGACGCGATCAGAATCTTTAAACTGGAAAGGCGCGACAGCATTTACTTCCTTTCGGAGAATAAGCACATCGCAGTTATTTTGTTCAGCAAATTCAGAGATGCAAGCCATAAAATAACCGGCAAGCTCCTCGTACAGCACAAGTAATTTCATAATGCGCTTAATGCGTTTTTAAATCTTCTGCAAGATATTGTTTTCTTAGAAGAATTAGTTTCTATACAGCAATCAATCCACATTCCCCTATGATTCGTACTTTTACCCCACTACTCCATGGAAATCCGAATTACCGCTTATGAAGACTGGATGAAACCGCAGGTTGCGGAGATGTTCAGCCTGCAATATAATGTTCCGGTAAATGAGTTTTCTGCACTGATGGATAACTTCTATGATCATCCGTACCAGGAAAAAAAATGCATTCGTATTGTTGCGGTTGAAAGTGGAAAAGTAATCGGTTTTCAATCGTTTTTTTACTGGCCTTACTTTTACAAGGGAAAAATAAATCACTCTTTTCAATCAGGAAATTCACTGGTCAATCCATCTTACCGTGGAAAAGGAATTTTTCAGCAACTGTTGAATT
This sequence comes from Bacteroidota bacterium, assembly GCA_031412295.1. GTDB lineage: Bacteria > Bacteroidota > Bacteroidia > Palsa-965 > Palsa-965. The sequence goes on along the minus strand of JANOCU010000013.1, from coordinate 174,817 downwards.
ATCTTGGAGAACACCGCGAACAATTCGGGATTGATTTTCTTATTGGTTTTCCGATTCTTGCTTCGCGCAACAGCCTTCTTCGGAATGGCTGGAAAAACATTCTTGATCTTGAATGGTTCATTACCACTTCGTCTCCCCTATTTTCTTTTTTGGGTCATGAGAAGAAAAAGCTTTCGCGCCATTTCAGCAAAGAAGCGACGCTTTCTATTCGCGAAAATGCAAATGAATGGTTCAGACTTTCTGATGACAAGGAATTTCTTGAATGGCGGAAATGTTATTCTGCCAGCCAGGAGTATTTCTATCATGTCTATTCTGAAAATGGAAAGTTTGCTGAATTTACGCTCAAGCCTTCGAGAAGAAAGAAATACATTCGCGAGCTGATCATCGGGAATGTGCGGACAGAAAATAGTGATGCTGCTTTTATGAAGAACGCATTCCGCGATTTGAAAAAATCAGTAAAAAAATCGGGAGCTGCTGCTTTTCTTTCTTTTGCATGTAATCCGAAAGCAAAATATATTTCTGACGAATTGCTTTCGGCTGTTTCATTCAGGAAAATTGACAAGAAAATATTTTTTGCTGTGAAGCTTTTTTCAGAGAATCATCCGGCAGAAGATGCTGCTAACTGGATTTTATTCCGTTCCGATATCGACACCTGGTAAATGAATTACACTTCTTCTATTCATGATGTTAAGCACCTGGTTAAAGCTGTTCTCGGCAGAACGGAATATATTTTAAGCGGATTAAAAATGCCGGCGAATGAATTGCTGGTGCTAAATTACCACGGAACACAGAAAAAACATCTCTCTTCATTCGAAAAGCAGATCAATTTATTGTCAAAACATTTTGATTTTGCATCGCCGGCTTTCCTGGATGAATTTTATTCAGGAAATGTAAAACAGCTAAAGCCAAAAGTGCTTATTACGTTTGACGATGGAATTAAAAATAATCTGCACGCCGCAGAATTACTTGCAGCACGCGGAATCAAAGCGCTTTTCCTCATCGTTCCCGGATTTCTTGATTGCCGTGAAAATGAACAGCATGATTATTTCGTCAAAAATATTCGCCCGGTAATAAATACAGCCATCGACAGCTTGCCGGAAGATACAACTGCTTTATCGCGCGAAGAGCTTTTGAAAGTGCTTGAAATGGGGCACAGCATTGGTTCACACAGCTACACGCATACGCTTGTTGCAGGTAAATTTTCACGTGAGGAATCCGAGAAAGAAATCAGTGCAAGTAAAAAACGCTTATTGGAACTATTTCCCACAACTATAGATTCGTTTTGTGCTCCAAACAATAGTTTGTTAAGCTGTGGAAAGATGGAAATGGAATTGATAAAAAAAGAATATCGTTATTTCCTTTCTACGTTTCCGGGATCTAATTCAGAAAACAAAAATCCGTTTTTCATTAAACGTTCGAATGTAGAAGCACATTGGATGGAAGGTGCATTTATCCGCGCGATCGGAAATTGGGACAGGAAAAGATGGGCCGGTAGAATTGATGATTTTAATAAAATTGCAGAGCAAATTTAGAATCAGGAACCCTCAAAGGGTTTGAAACCCTTTGAGGGTTCCTGATTCTAAAAAATTACCTGAGAAATTGTCTTCCTGGTCTTACTTCGACTTCTTCTTCCTCTATCTCTTCTTCTTCATTTCCTTCTTCTTCATCTTCTTCTGCCGGAGGATTTAACAATGCTTCTTCTTTTTGTTTTCTTACCGTATAATACAGCCACATGAAAAATGGAAAACCATTAAGGAAATAATTTCCCTGGCGCAGCATATACAGCAATATTAAAACAAGGATTGCATTCGAAATGATCCAGTTCGGATTTTCATCGTCGTATGGATCTCGCTTCACAAAATTGCGGCGGATAAAAACGATAATAAATATTACACCGATCAATCCTGTTTCGGAAAGCAAACGCAGGAACATAGAATTCGCATCGGCTTTATTAAAGCTGAAATCAAGAAAGCCCGGTGCATTGGTCAATGAATATTTATCGTAAGCAATAAGATGGGAACCAAGTCCTGTGCCGGTAAGAAAATTGGATTTAAAATTCTCTGAGGCAATATGGTAATTATTAAACAATACGAAGCTAGATGAATTAATATTTTCGATTGTCATTTCTTCTGACACCCAAAGTCCGACCGAGCTATCGACCCTGCTTTTAAATTCATCTACATTATTATAAAGCACCTGGGCACCAACGATCACCACAACTACACCTAAAACAAAATAAAGCACCTGTCCGTAGTTGATAACAAAAAGAATGAGAATAATAAACAAGCCCACGTAACCGGTGGAAGAGCTTGATAAAAGCAACGCAATAATAATTGCGATCGACTGAAATCGTGATAGTCCGTAAGAAGTTGTTCCGGGAATAAGATTATGTATGGCGACAAAACAGGCGGGCGAAAGCACAATGGCAAACTGTGCTGCTTCAGAAAAAATGGAATTCACGCGCATTCCGAATCCACCGTTTACAATTCCCCATTTATTAAATATCCAGTGATAATCGTAACCCGGTCTGAAATGAAGCCTGTAAGAAATCAGCTGAAAAATTCCGATGTAAGAAACGATCACCGCACCTTTCAAATAAAGTCCGAACATTTTTTTTGTATCGAACTCGTAGTATTGCAAAACGTAATAATAGAAGCTTGCTGATAAAACTACACCGAGAAAAATTTTCAGGAAAAGTGCCCAGGTATTATTTCCCATCAATACATGCAGGATGCCGACAAAAAGTGGCACTACCAGGATTGCAAGAAGCTGTTTTGGGAATGTGTACGAGCTGATGAAACGCGGGAGAAGAATTAAAAAAATGAGGTAGTGAAAATATCCTTCGAAAGGTTCTTTGAAAAACGTGATCGAGCTGACGAAGATCGACAGGTAGATCAGGACATTTATCGTTTTGGTTTCTTTCATAGTTCACCGCCAGCAACCCGGTTGTTGCTAAACAAACAAATATCGCTGAATGCCAAATTTACGAATAGAAAGCATAAATAATCCGAATATCTTACCTGCTGAAATGCTTTTCAATTGCAGCACAAACGCGGCTTACCTGATCTTCTGTGATTCCATAAAACAGCGGCAAACGCAATAAGCACGTGCTATAGCGGTCGGCATTCGGAAGTTCGGCACCTTTATAATGAGAAGCGTAATAGGGACTTTTGTGCAACGACTGATAATGAAAAACTGCAAGGATTCCCTGGTCGGCGAGCGACTTCATTAAGCGGGAACGTTCATCAGCAGAACTGCAAACCACGTAATAAATATGCCCATTATTCATTGCATAGCCCGGAATGGAAGGTCTTGAAATAGATCCGCGTTTCTCCATCGATACCAACTTGCTGTGATATAAATTCCAGGAAGCAATCCGGTTTTGCTGAATTTTATCCGTCTGTTCGAGCTGCGCAAATAAATACGCGGCAGTAAGTTCGGATGGCAAATAAGAAGAGCCGACATCCATCCACTCATATTTATTTACTTCGCCACGAAAAAATGATCGGCGTGAAGTTCCTTTTTCAATAATGATTTCTGCACGCTTAAAAAACGACTCGTCGTTAATGCATAGAAGTCCGCCTTCACCTGCGATGATATTTTTTGTTTCATGAAAAGAAAAAGCGCCAAGCTTACCGATTGTGCCCAATTGTTTTTCGCCCTTCCATTTTGATTCGATCGCATGTGCAGCATCTTCAATTATGGGAATTCCATATTTCTCAGAAACAGCAAGCAGCTTTTCCATATCACAGGCCATACCAGCGTAATGCACACAAACAATTGCTTTGGTGCGCGAAGTAATTAAGCTTTCAATTTGATCTGCATCGATATTCGGATGTTGCGCTGAAGAATCTGCAAAAATGATATTAGCACCACGAAGCACAAATGGATTTACCGTAGACACATACGAAAATGAAGGCGAGATCACTTCATCCGATGGCTGAATATTTAAAAGCAATGCTGCAAGCTCGAGCGCATCTGTGCACGAAGTTGTAAGGAGATTTTTGATTTTATACCGTTCGTTGAAAAAGTCCTGACAGTGTTTAGTAAATGAACCATTGGCAGAAAGCTGGCCAAGCTCAACAGCGCGCGCAATATATTCCATCTCCTTCCCGATGATGAAAGGTTTGTTGAATGGAATAAATTCATTTGATGCGGCCATTATAGGGGGAAATGTGACTGGAAAAGTACGAAATCGATTTAGTTTATTTTCTGTTCAATAAGAAAAACAGTGCGGGCAGCGATCTTTTCCCAAAGGAAATTTTCAGTGACATGATTTACTGCAGCGCGTTTTTTAAGATCGAGTGTTTGTGAAGGAACATTAATTGCTTCTATCAACGTTTTTTCCAATTGCGCTACATTTCCGGGAGCAATGAGCCAGCCGTTTTTATCATTCACCATCACAGAAGTCGCGCCGGTATCTGTTGCAATGACTGTGAGTCCACTTGCTAAACCTTCCATCACCACATTCGGCATGCCTTCAGAGTGACTCGGACAAACGAGCACATCCATCTCCCGAAGCATTTTTTTCATCTGGTCATTATCAGTGATCAAACCATGATAAAATATTCTGTCAGATGAAATTTTCTTGTTATTCGGAATTGGTCCGATAAAATGAAATTCGAAGTCATTGTCAGTTCGAATTAATTTCTGCAAAATTTTTCCTAATTCTTCCACGCCTTTTCTTCTTTCATACCGACCGGAAAAAATCAGCTTCCTTTTTTTCTCTGTTGCTTTAGGTTTTTCATTCAGCCATTCGGGTGAAATACCTGTTGGAATTTCAAGGATTTTGTTGGCAGGAAATCCAAGTCCATTAAGCAGCTGTGTGATCTTTCCGCCATATGAAAAAAGATAATCAGCATTTTTCATATTAAACAGTACAGGCGATTTAAGAAGAAACCTGCTTTTGAGCCAGGACATAAATCCGGGTTGCGGCTGAAACATTTCGTAGCCGTGAAAATTAACTGCAACAGGTGGCAAATCTTCTCCTTTGCTTTTCTGGTTAAGCAATTCCCAACCGGAAAAACCTTTTGAAATAATAAAATCTACCTTATGCTGTTGCTTAAAAATTTTCCAGATGCTTATCGAATACGCATACGATTCGCGAATGTAATGGCCCGGCGATGCTTCGAATTTCGGGAAAGGAATAACGAACGAACGGATATTAGCCTTTTCTTCCGCAGTAAATCCTTCGAGCTCAGAACTATTTTTTGTGCTTTGATTAGTATGATAAAGATCGACGCGCACACCGGAAGCGGCAAGATATTTTGCGAGATAGAATGAATGGCGTTGCATCCCACCAATTACATACGGGTAAATTCCGTCGGTTAAAAGTGCGATCGTCATTGCAGTAATTTTTTGTACTGTGAAATATAATTTTGCTTCATAAATTGTTTTTTTGCCAGCAACTTCATTCGTTCTTTCTCGTGCTGCGATACTTTTTCTAAAGGCCGGTCATCAGTCGTGCTATAAATAATTCCGGCGGTGTTTTGTTTTACAAATTCCGAATAATCGCCGAGCTCTTCCGAGATGATGACTTTGAGTCCGGAAGCAAGATATTCGGCAAACTTTACCGGTGAAGCAACCGAATTGGTCACACTTTTTTCGCGCACGAGCCAGCCATAATCGCAGAATTCCAAAATGTTTTTTACTTCACCAGGCTTCAACCAAAAGTTTTTCACGCGATCGCTGAAGTCTCTCAGAATTAGCATTTTAGCAGGTAAATCTTTTGCGAGTAAAATAACATTCAGATTTTTCTGCGCTTCAAGCAATTTGTGCATGGCAATATCCAATGCAGCAAAAGATTGCCAATCCGCAGCACCGCCGGAATAAACAAGTGTGACAGCATCCGTTATTTCATTCCGCGGTTCATTGCTTACCGAAAACGCTTTTGCATTCAGCGTACACGGAATTACAACATGATCTTTTGACGCATAACTAAACGTCCTTTTCCAGTATTCAACCAGCTGTTCAGAAACAGCAATGCGAAAATCTGAATTTAAAACTGCTTGCTTTTCGAGTTCTTCAATTTCCGCTTTAATTTTCTCATCGGGAATCACATTGTATTCTCTAATTTCAGCGGTATAAGCTCCGCGCGCATCAAAACAAACTTTTTTCCCTTTGCGGAAATTTAAAGCGAGCAATGTTGCGAATGGTCCGCGTGCAACAATTACTTGCGGATCTATTTTATTAATATAACGTCGAAGAAGAAAACGATTCAGCTTCCAGTTTGCTGCTTTGGGAAACATCGGCAATACAAACGCATTCGGAAATTGCTGAACGATCTTTTGTTTGTTTGTTTTAAATCCGCGAATGGAAATAAATGCAACAAGTGAAACATCTGCATTTAACTCTTCCTTCCAGAACCGGCATACATCGATCACCTGCCCTGAATAAATTCCGGATGGATAATCATTGTAGGTGAGATAAAGCACTTTCTTCAAAGGACGCGGTTTAGTATTTCAAAAATTCGCTCAGTCGCATGACCATCCCATTTTTCAGGGATTGCGCCTTTTTTATATTCGCCTTTTTCAATCTCCGAAATTCGTTCTTTGATGGCATTAATTTCAAACGGAACCAATTCATTTGTCCCGGTAGTGATCGTAACAGGTCGTTCTGTATTCGGGCGCAGTGTCAGGCAAGGCACTTGCAAAAAAGTAGATTCCTCTTGTATGCCGCCGCTATCGGTAATGATAAATGCTGCGTCGCGCACCAGCTTTTGAAAAGAAAAATAATCGAGCGGATCAATGAGCAATAAATTTTTGTTGGAACGAAACGCCTCTTCAATACCGAGCGTTTGCATATTCTTTACTGTTCTCGGATGAATCGGAAAAACAACAGCATACTTTACTGAAATTTCTTTTATCAGCTCAAGCAATTTCAGCAAACCTTCCTTCGTATCCACATTCCCCGGACGATGCATGGTCATGAGAATAAATTTTTTCTCTGTGATCTTAAGCTCATCAAGGATTTTAGATTGCGCAATCTTTTCAGAAAAAGCAACCATGGTGTCGATCATGGTGTTTCCTACAAAAAAGATTCCTTCAGCAGGTTTCTTTTCTATTGCGAGATTTTCGAGACCGGCAGGCTCAGTTACGAAATGAAAATCTGCAATTTCATCTGTCAATATACGATTGTGCTCTTCCGGCATAGTACGGTCGAAGCTGCGTAAACCGCTCTCGATATGCGCAATGCGAACATTCATTTTATTTGCCGTAAGCGCAGCAGCAAGTGTGGAATTGACATCGCCGACAACCGCAACGAGATCAGGCTGAAAATCGGTAATTGTTTTTTCGAGCTTCACCATAATTTCCGCCATTTGCGCATTCGGACTTCCCGGTGTTACATTGAGAAAAAAATCAGGCACAAGTCCGAACTGCTCGAAAAAAACATCCGCCATTTTTCCATCGTAATGCTGACCGGTATGAACGATTTTAAGATCAATGCCCGGGAAATTTGCAGCAACATTTCTGAAGCGTGTCACTTTTATAAAATTCGGTCGTGTACCAATGACAACCAATATTTTTTTTGCTTTTGCGTGCATGTTCACGTTTCTGTTTGTCATTCTTTTATTCTTCCTTTAAAAAAACGGAATGCCGACCTGATCTTTTCCGAAAATGAAAATCCTGCAATCCTGTATATCCTGCAATATCCTGCTGTGATTGCAGGTGAAATTACAGGAACAAAAGAAGACGGAATGTATTTGCGATACAATTCAAGCGATTTGGAAGGCGCAAAATTATAAAGTATGCGGATCGCTTCAAAGACGGGCTGGTAAAATAGATTTTTCTCGCCTGAATTTATCAGTCCTTTCGCTTCCAGGTGCTGAATGGTTTCTCCCCTGAGACGGATATACTGTTCCCAGTTTTTCGGCGGATCTTTTCTAGAAATGGATTGTCCGGGTGGTTGATCTCTTACCGTTGTAAACGAAGTCGTATCAAAAATAACTTCTTCATTATTCTTAAGCAGGTCAAACATCAATCCGTATTCCTGGCTGCTTTTCAGATTTTCATTAAATCCATTTATTCGAAGCACAGCGTTTCGTTCCCAAAGATTCGAACACGTGCAGCCCAAGCGACCATTCAACAACGCAAGCCATGGATTTCCTTCTGTTACTTTCACATCTCTTTTCACATCTGAAATGGAAATACGTGTGTACGCAGCAGCAATGAATCCCGGAGTTTTTCCAGATGTTTTAATAATGTTAAGCTGGTGCGAAAACTTTCCGGGCAATAAAAAATCATCTGCATCAAGAAATTGTATGTAATCTCCTTTTGCAATTTTCAATCCTGTATTACGTGCGAAAGGAGCGCCTGCATTTTTCACAAGCCGGATTAATTTAATGAGCGAAGGATATTTTTTTTCGTACGTTTCAACGATTGATGCGCCATTATCTGAAGATGCATCATCTACACAGATAATTTCCAATGGCAACGGTTCCTGTATCAATAACGAATCCAAACAGGAAGCGATGAAGCGTCCTGCATTGTATAACGGTATGATTACAGAGATATGCATCAATTCAAAAGTTTATTTAATGAACCTGAATCAAATTTCTCATAATAATAATTGCCTTCTTTATGCTGTTTAGCACCAGGTGCAATGTCAAGTGGATTTTCACCTTGTTTAATAATATGTGAAATCCCTTCGTTGCGAAACAAGGCTATATAATCGCTGTAAAGTTCCACCCAAATTGAAAAGTTAGGAACATTATATCGCAACGCATCAAAAAGAGTTGTGGAATAGGAGCTAATGTGCAAGTCAACTGCTCTGAACAGCACATCAAGATTTTCATTGACAATTTTTACATTTTGCAAACCATTTATTGCTGCATATTTCTCAACTGATTCGGCAGGATGCAATTTGACAAGAATACCATAAGGCAATTGTTTCGCTAAAAGATCTGCAGAAAGAAAAAGAATATACTCGCAAAAATATTCATGCATGAATGTTTGTGTCGTGACAAGGATATTTTTCTTACCCGGAAAAGTCGCTTTGTAATCTGAAACTGTTTTCTCCGTGGGCACAATAGAAACAGGATAATAACCGACGATCTTAATTTGTTTCTCATCATATCCTGCACCTTTCAACAGCTGATCCTTCCAGAATTGTCCGTATACGCCGATTTCATCTGCAAAAAGCGCTTTTCGTTCAACACTTCGGACTTGTTCGGGCAACACATAAAAAATATCTTCTGCTGCAATTAATCCATGCTGCAATTCTGTAACAGGAATATTTTTTTCACGAAATGCTGCAATACAACCTTCACGATGATAATGCGGCCATAACAATATGCGTTCAGGATTAATGTAGCGCAGCGCATTTCTCCAAAAAAGATTCTGAATAAAAAACTGCTGGATCGCGATGCGAATGTTTACTTTTTCAGATTCGGAAAAAATGCCGGAAGCTTCTATTCGCTGGTAGGTTTTATGAAGAATACGAAGCTGGTTTTTGTCTTCCTTTTTCAAATTCCCACAAGCAGAAGCAAGCAAGGCATTGTATTCAGCAATATGCAGCTCATTCGCAGGAAGATTTGGTTTTCTTCCTTCAACGATGGAAACCACATTTTCTTTTCCAAGCGCTTTTAAAATGTTTCCGAAATAAAAAGAGGTGTTTCCTTCTCCTGTTTTTACCACCCGACCACCGGGATCGATGGTAATATATTTACGTTTGGAAACTTTCTTAAGCGTTTCCTTCCAATCTTTTCTCAAAGGAGATTTGCCACGTAACCGGTTCACGAAAAAATAAAAATTGATCATTAACGGAGAAGAAAAAACAAAGAGCCTGATCTTTCCTTTGGAAGCATAATCCACTTTTAAACCATCGAGCACCACCTTCAGCAGGTTAAATTCTCCTGCGTCAAACAGTGAAAAATCTTTTACCCTGCTGTAGAAGTCTTGCTTAAATTCGGCAAAGGTTTTATCCATTACGATCAGCTCAGTAATTTATTTTCTACCAGCACACGAATTGTTTCTTCAAAATTGAGCGCCGGCTTTCCGAAACGTTCAGCAATAGAAATCAGATCATGTTCACCATCAGCCCATGAAAGAAGGTGAAGTCGCATTGACAATTCTTCGGTCCTGCTCTTTTGTCCGCCGACTGCCGGGTATAATCCACGTTTGCCGAGCTGCGGTTCACAATAGGGAACTGCATTCACATATTTTTTATTCAGCTCATGTAATCGAGCGATATCGAAATACGCGTTCACCGTTTCCTCCATCGCTGCAAAAGAAATGAATGATTTATTATCGAGCGATGTATGATACTCCTTAAATCGCTGATACATCGTCCGCATGAGTGAACCCACAGGAAGATTAAATCCGGGCGAACAATATTGCCGTTCATCGCTTCCACCTATTGCGAAATCCAATGTTGTAAACGGTTTTCCTGTCGCTTTTAAATAATGTTCCGCAACTTTATTTACGGCGTGCTCGTTATTCTTTGATCTTTTGTAAGTGAAATCTCCGGCATCACCAACGCAGGTAAGCACATAGCCGGCATGCAAATTCTTTTTCAACTGCATTCCTCTCTTACTGAGAAAAGCAATTACGCCAATCGTTTCAGGAGCAAAAACAAATCGATAAGTGAAACGACGCGAAGGAAGTGCTGCCAGCTTTTGATATAAAAATGCGGCAACCAACGGCCCTGACAATTCATTATTCGCCATTGAAGGATGGCAGACATATGTCGAAAACAAAATTTCTTCTTCCATTTCGCCCTTCAAAACACTTTCGCCGTATGTCAATGAACCTTCGGCAAGTGTGCTGTCGATCATCACTTTGTATTTTCCTGTTTTCGGAAGCTGTTCACGCTCTTTATGCGTAAGGCAAAATCCCCAGGTTTCCTTGTAGTATGTCGTCAGGTATGGAATTGCTTCCGGCATTTCAGGAATAGAAAATAAATGCTTGTCCAATTCCCCAAATGTAAATTCGCCTTCGATGGGAATGCTGTAATTAACGAGATGAAGATTGTTCTGCTTAAAATCACAAATCTTTTTTCCGCCAGGCGTGATAATGTAAGCATCGGAGATATTCCATTCCTTAGGCACTTCCCAATCGAAAACTTTTGTGCCTGTGGGAACTTCATGCAGCTCAAGCGGAATTATTTCGGAAAGGATTTTTAACGATTCACGGAGTCCGTTTCCTGTAATACTCCTGCATATCGGCCAGAGTCGGTCGAAATAGTTTTCCATTGAAGAAATTGCTGGAGCCATGCTGCTGTTAAATTACTAAATATGCGTTGAGTAGAGCTGATTTTTCAGAGATCGAATTTTTCCTTGACTCTTAGAATTGGTGATTCAATAAATTTCCAGGATAAAGTGGCAACAATCATGGTAATGGTAAAATAGATGATAAACAGCACTACACTACTTTTTATCGGTGTTAATCCAGCTTTTTCATAAGCAAAATTAAAAAAGAAAGGTACCAGCTTATGATAGAGGTAAACGCCGTAGCTGATCTTTCCTATTTTTTTTAAGACATCCAGCTTTAGCAAAGGATTTAAAACCGATTTGAAATCACGGCTGCAAATAAATACGAGCGCAAATGACATCAGCATCAGCAGCATCGGGAGAAAAAATGAGCCGCCGATTTTATTGTAATTTAAAATCAAAGCACCGGCAAGCGTGGTAAAGAATAAAAGATCCGCAATTTTTTCCAGCGCTTTTAAAATGGATTCTTTTTTATAACAATTCATGTAAGCAAGTAAAGCACCGGCGCCTAGTGTATCGAAGTGTAAAAACGTAAGACCTTTCACTGTGCCCGGACCTGAATAAAAATCGACGAAATAAATTTTGGTGATAATTCCTGTAAGCAAAACTCCGATCAGCACCGCCAATTCCGCTTTGCGTGGAATTAATAAAATCAGGAACGGCCAGAACAAATAGAATTGCTCTTCTACTGCAAGCGACCAGGTATGATTGAATAATGGACTTTGAAAACCTTCTTTGAAGAACAGGAAATTCTGTGTGTAAGTAAAATAATGCCAGAGATCTTCCTTATCACAGATCCACAAACCACCGACAATACTCATCACGACAAGGACAGCCAGCAAAATATAATAAACAGGAAAAAGCCGGAGCGCTCTTTTCACAATAAAATTCCTGATCATCCTGCTTTTCGGTTGCGCAACATGATTCTTCTGTGAAAGCAAAATGCTTGTGATCAGGAAACCGGAAATGACAAAAAATATCTGCACACCATTTCCTCCGAAGCTGAAATCAGGCCCATTAAGATCAACGAAATAATGCGCAAACAAAACCATCAATGCCGCAATCGCTCGCAACGCATCCATCTTCGGCATGTAAGAAAGTTGTCTGCTCATGGCGGTTAGCTATTTCTTTTTCCGGGAAAAATGCTCTTGATCTTGCGAAGGATTTTATTTTCTGTATTTGTTGTCAGCTCAACAGGAAGTTTCTGTTGCGGCTTTCCCGAAAATTGGAGCCACGCCGCTGCTAAATCAGGAAGCACAGCATTAAAGCTTTTTATCGAAGCAGCCTTCCAATTACCAAAACTTTTCAGGTAATTGTAATATTTCTCCATGGAAATTTCTGCAATAGATTTCGGCGGACCGGCAAGCGCACCCGAAGTGATGGATGTTGGCGACAAGACGCGCATGTACACCGGCTCATTCGGATCGGCAGCAAGCATTTTTTTATCCTGGTAAAACACATGCCATGAAGCATGATGTTCGCTGTAAAGTAAATTTCCTACAAGCGAGGCGCCGGGACCATTCCACGCAGAAAGCACGTGCTCCTTTTTATGAATGCATGTACTTGCAAACCAATTTCGTTTTTGCTGTGTGATGCTTCCGCTTGAAATATCATAAAACGTATGATGCTGATCAAAATAAACATCTACATCAAGCGTTGAAACTTTTTCAAGCACATGCGGAGAAATAATATCATCATCATCCAGCTTAACGATGTAATCCGCATCATTCGCTAATGAAAGAAAACGTTCGCTCGCAAGTATCTTTTTTATCGCATTAAACTTTTCTTCGCGCGATTCACCCTGCAAATGGAAATAATTGAATTTCCCTTCGCTCCGCTCTTCTTCGCCCATCACGATAACTTTCCATTCGCTGTAAGTCTGAGCGTTTAATCCTTTGTAATACGCATCGATTAAAGCTTGTCGCAAAACAGATCGCTTTGCAACAGGAGTGATGTGCGTAATAAAAAGAAATTTTTTCATTGCCCGGATTGTATTCGACTTAGCTAAACATGTTCCATTTCAAAACTTCATCTTCACCAATATCACGGGAAGCTTTTTTGCCAATGAGCTGATCAATATCTTTCGGACTGATACCACTTGCCGGTCGTTTCCAGGTAAGATGCTCACGTGAAACCGTTTCACCTGATTTGATATCTTTCAATGCAACAAGACTGCGTCGAGCATTCGCGCGTGATTTTTCTTCTGACGCAAGCGGGTGTTTATTAAAATCACCCAACACTTTAAATGTAAAATCCATTTCAGTGTTAAAATGTTTCAAATCTTCCTTATCCATTGCATGATAATGATCATTACCCGGCAATGTTTTATCGTGTGTAAAATGTTTTTCCAGTACAGCAGCACCAAGTAACGTTGCGATTTTCAGCACTTCCATTTTCCCCGGCAAGGTATGATCCGAATAACCGGGAATTGTATTTGTCCAGCGCGCTTTCTGATCGAGTATCATTCCTAAATGCGCATTTTCATCCATTGTCGGATAATTCAGAATGCAATGCATCAGCACGACTTTATTCCCATACTTCGCAATTGTTTCGAGTGCTTGTTCTACTTCCCAAATGAAAGACGAACCGGTTGAAAGAATAATCGGCTTCCCGAATTTACATTGGTGCTCAATGAAAGGAAGATTTGTAATGTCTGAAGAAGAAATTTTAAATACAGGCATCAGCTCATTTAAAAAATCGGCTGCTTCCACATCGAAAGGCGTGCTCATAAATTCAATTCCTGCTTTGTCGCAATGCAGCTTCAACGCTTCATATTCTTTCTTCCAGAACTTATCGTATTTCTTAAACAGCTCGTGCTGACTGCGTGTCGGCTCTTTCGTAATATCCCAATAATACGGACTGTCTTTGCTTGCAATCGTATCCGCTTTGTACGTCTGAAATTTAATTGCATCCGCGCCACCTTCTGCAGCTTCATCAATTAATCGTTTCGCAAGTTCCATTGAACCTTCGTGATTAACACCTGCTTCTGCAATGACATAAGGCCGCGTAATGATTTGCGGATTATAATTTTCAATAAATCGGAGAATCTTGCTCATGAAAAATGAATTGGATTTTTAAAAATGCGTTCACTTAAAAATTTCTACCATGCTGTCCAGCCACCTTCAACAAGCATATTGTGGCCGGTGACATAACTTGCTGCATCGCTTAATAAAAATACAGCGGAGCTTGCCACTTCATGATTATAGCTCATGCGTTGCAGCGGACTAAAGTTGGCAAAGTTCTCTTCGAATTTCGCTTCGTGATTATTCCAAACACCATGCGGCGTAATTTGATTCACACGAACACCTTTTGCTGCCCAATATGTAGATAAATATTGTGACAACGCTTCTACTCCACCTTTAGATGCAGAATAGGCAGCAGGACAACCGAGATTCGTGCCTTTATATAAATTCTGGTTCGGTGCAACAACACTGTATGTCGATGGAATATTAATTATCGAACCATCGCCTTTTTCAGCAAGATAAGAACCGATCACCTGGCAGGTAAGAAATGTTCCTTTCAAATTTGTTTCTACAACTGCGTCCCAGTTTTCTTCATCATATTCTTCAAACTTCTGGAAAAAGCTTTTCGTTTTATTCTGGTGACCATTGATCAATCCGTGAATAGAACCGAACTTTTCAATTGTCTTTTCTTTCAATGCAATTACGGAAGCTTTGTTTGCAACGTCAACTGCAATTCCCAACATTGGTTTGCCGTGACGTGCTTCAAGCTCCTGCGCTTTTTCTTCAGGATTAGCAGCGGCAATATCAGCGAGCACCACATTTGCTCCGAATTGCGCACACGCTTCGGCAAACGCACGGCCGATCAACCCACATCCGCCGGTGATGATGATCACTTTTCCTGTGAGATCAAATTTCTTTTTAAAATCGATCGCAGTCGGATCGGTTGTTCTGAGTTGTTCCATTTAAATTATTTTTCTGAAAACAGGTTTGATCACATCACCTGTCAAATGTTTTTCGTAGCCATCTTCAAGGCCTTTTTTATAAACGACCATGGCTTCATCGAACGCCCACAACACATGATTGACATCTTCTTCGGTATGACTAAAGCAAGGACAAAATACGCCCTGGAATAATGCGCCACGCTTAATCACTTCCTGGTTAAACAACGTGCGCATTCCGAAATCAGGTTCCTTTTTTGCATTGCGGAAACCCATGCTCGGATGCCAGTTGAATTGCAGCTGATCAATGTATTCTGTGAGTCCGTGTTTTTGTAATACTATTTTTGTGCCGGAAATAAAAAGATCACCGATGCGCTGGTTATGACCAACAACATCATGCTTTTCAAATTCTGCAATCGTTGCGAGTCCGGCAGCAATAGCAGAAGTTTCACCGCCATGTGTGGTAGAGATGAGAAATAATTTCTTCGCGCCTTTATTGCGAATGCCGCCAAGCTCCATCACTTCTTTTTTTCCTGTCAGTGCGCAGAAAGAAAATCCATTTGCAATGCCTTTTCCCCATGTGGTCATATCAGGAACAACTCCATATTTTGTAATCGAACCCGGAAAAGCTGTTTTGAAACCGGTGATCATTTCATCAACGATGTATAATGCACCGTATTTGTGTGTGAGCTCGATTGCATTTTTCAAATAATCAGGAGCAAGCACATTCATTTTCTCCGGTTCAGAAATTACGCAGGCAATTTGCCCGGGATATTTTTCAAATAATTCTTTCAGCGATTCAAGATTATCCGCTTTGTACATCACGGTAAGATTGCTGATCGCTTCGGGAATACCATAATTGGCGTCCGTTGAACCGATGAACCAATCGTCGTAAGAATAAAAAGGATGTTCTGCAGGACGCGCAATCAGCGTGCGGCCGGTTGCAGCGCGTGCGAGCTTTACCGCAGCAGTTGTAACAACAGAACCATTTTTCGCATACTTGATCATGTCGTGACCGGGAACAAGCGAAAGAAATTTCTCCGCCATTTCACGTTCGATCACAGAAGGGCGGGAAAAATTATTTCCTTTTTGCAATTCTTCTGTCACGCGTGCGATCACAGGTTCATACGCATGACCGAGACTGACAGATGCAAGACCTAATAAACATTCTACAAATTCATTTCCGTCAACATCCCAAACGTGCGCACCTTTTCCGCGTACAATGGCTGCAGGAGAATTTTGTGGAAACTGGTCATCGCCTTTCGAATAAGTATGTGCGCCACCGGGAATAAGATCATGCATTTGCGCACGATAGTTATCCGACTTTGAAAAATTGGTGATGTATTTACGTTCCATTAATTGACTTCTTTATCGTTCTCTAATGATTTTTTATAACCGGCGTTGATGATGCTTTCTTTATTCAACGCAAGCAATTCCGGCTTTTCACTTACCAGCTTTACGACTTCATGGATTAAAAAATCTGTTCGTGGTGAAAACGTTTTGAAGATTTCTTCCACGGTTGCATGATCTTCCGGGGTATCAACGGATAATTTGAAACGATAGTCACAATTATACTTTTTATAACCGCAAAGAAAAAAACCTGAATCTTTTATATAAGGCGTTACATGCTCGCGTTGAGACAGAAGCTTTGCTGCTTCATGCGCTTTCTTTAAAGTAGAAAAACGAAATATTTCTGTATCACAACCATCTTCGAAATGCGGCGCAAATGAATTGGAAAAATAATCAAGCGAATGCTGCTCGAATTCATTCAATGCAAACTGTACAACTTCCGCGTGATGCAAAGGACAATCTGCGGTAATACGGACAAGAACATCATTGTCTTTTGCATTAAACTTTATTGCAGCCTGGTAAAAACGATCGAGCACATCACTTTCACTTCCACGAAAAAACTTCAGGTTATTATCAATGCAAAATGCTTGGATTGCATCATCACCGGGAAGATCGGAAGTAGCTACAATAATATTGACCGCAAATATTCCCAACCTGTCAATAATATGCTGTAGCTGCTTTTTTCCCGCAAGCGGTTTCAGCACCTTGCCCGGAAGCCGTGTTGAACCCATACGCGCCTGCAATAGAATAAGCATTACTTTTTCCAGTTTTTAGCAAACATTCCTAGCAAAACATTGTCGACAAATTTCCCTCCTGATAAAACCTGCTCCTTCAAACGGCCTTCTTCTTCGAAACCTATTTTTCGGAACATCGCAAGTGATGCGGTATTATCAGAATGAACCATCTCCCATATTTTGCGAATTCCAAGCTGTGTAAAAGCAAAATCTACTGCAGTTCTGTAAATATCTCCGCCGTATCCTTTCGCCCAGAAATTTTTATCGCCGATCATCAGGCCAATATTACACGTGCCGTTTTTTTTGCTGACGTTATGAATTTTCGTAGTTCCGATCTTCTTCCCGCTTTCCACATCCACAACCATAAACATATAGCTGTTTTCATTGGCGATAATTTCAGTAACGTAACGATGCAACATTTCCAAACTGTAAGGCTTTACAATAGTTTCAAGCCCGCGAGTTACCTCATCGTCATTCAGCCATGACAAATAAGTTGCATCAGCATCTTCTATGCTGATCCTTCTTAATTCAATTCTATCGCCTTTAAGTATCATTTATTCGTTGTGCTTTTCGTCGAGCTTTAATTTATACTTATCCATTTCCTCTGTGTTATTCGTGAGGTTATTATTGTGACGACGATAACGGTAAAGCGGAAGAATGATATTGTAAATGTTGAATTTCTTGAGAAAACGAATTCGCATATCTTCATCTTCACGCGCACGGAAAGTCACATCGTAAAGTCCAACATCAAACAATTTATCCTTGCGAAACATGATTCCACACGCAATAGGTTTTTCCTGCGCTGAAACACGTTCAATATGATCGCCGAAATCATTGACGAAATAATAATCAACAGAAACAGCATCGAGGCGATTATTCTCATTCAGAAAAACAGACTGCACTTTCAGCATATCATACTGAATGTAATCATCAGCATCGAGGAAAACCACGTACATGCCTAATGCTTTACGGATACCGAAGTTTCGCGCTTCAGCCAATCCAACATTCTTTTCCATCCTGAAGACCTTGCACTGGTCTTTATAATTTTCAAGGATATGGGGAGTTTCGTCGGTGCTGGCATCATCAATCACGATGATTTCATAATTATCCTGGTGAAGCGACTGACTAAGCACACTACGAATAGCCCGTTCAAGATAGCGGGCATAATTGTGAGCGGTAATTATTACAGAAACGAGCATAAAAGGTGGTTACAAATATACGCTATAGAGCATTATGTAATCTGCTTACAAATTCCTCATAATTGGCATTTGCATTGAACTTTTTGAAGTAAAAATTACGCGCAGATTCCCTGGTTTTTAATTGCTGATTGTTATCCGAAGCAAAAGCTGTGACCATTGCTGCGACTTCCTCCGTGGCAGAATGAAAAGGTACACAAAAACCCGTTTCCTTATTCGCAACTTCGGGATTCCCATAGACATCCGTTGCAAGCACGGGAATGCCAAAACTGATTGCTTCCATCAATGAAACAGGAATGCCTTCCGCCTCGCTCATGTTGATGACAAGGTTGACGGTTTCGGAGGCGTAGAATGATTTTATCTCTTCATTCGGTGTAAATCCCCGAAGCTCAGCTGAAATATGTGGCGGAAAATTTTGGATTGCTTTTTCAATTTTTTCCTTCCCGGGGCCATCGCCGAAGTGAATCCAGCGCACCTGTATTTTCTCAATTTTTGAAATGACCGAAGCAATTTCACTGATGCGTTTATTATCGCTGAAATTAGAGCAGGAAACGATTGTGAACTTTTCTTCAGGGTGAAATGGATTTATTCCGAATTCTTTTACTCCAAGTCTGCTGCAAAAAAACTTACCTGAGAATTGCGGAAATCTTTTTTGCAGATAAGCTGTTCCGTGCTGAGAAATAGATGCAATATGCGTTGCCTGCTGAATGATGAAATGATAAAATGGAAGAATTTTTATGTAACGGGTAAGCACCCAATCCCATTCGTACAAGTCGATGGAATGGCCGCGACTGATAAAGCCTTTTATTGCTCCACGCTTTTTCATCAGTCCGAGCATGATAGCGGAATTATGAATCCAGTAAGTATAAAAAACAGTTTTCCCGTTATAACGATCTGTAATTATTTCCTCCATCACAGAAGCAAGATGCGCCTGGTGAAGCAGCACACTTTTGTAACGGCTTCTTTCTTTCCAGAACCAGGCTTTATTGCGGCAACGTAGCCATTCGGTAAAAAAAACAGTGAAAAATTCAAACCATTTTTTTGAAGTGCGTTTTTTTTCTGCTTCCTGGTTGAGATGTAAAACTTCACAATTAGCAGGTAATTCACGTTGCTCCGTATGTTCCGAATTGAAATTCTCAGCAGGAACAAAAACAACTTTAGCAAACTTATCTGAGAGAAAAGGCAGCTCGTCAACCAGGTATTGCTCCGCTTTACCGTAAGGGAAATGTTTGGTGAAAACGAATAAAATTTCCGGCGATGTTTTCATCTGCATGCAAAGATCAGGCTGAAATATTTTTGTTCGTCGAGTTGTCCAATTGCTTCAAAAGAGAATAGAACTGCGCACTGATCTTATCACGTGAATGGAATTCTGTAACATAATTCCGCGATTGCTCACAAAGCTGCTTATACTTCACTTCATCGGTAAGCAATTCTTCAACTGCTTGTTCCAGCTTATCCAAATTATCACCAACAAGAATTCCTGCTCTATGAACAGAAAGCATGGTATTCGGATCAGGTCCCATGGAAATTACGGGAACAGCATTTTTTCCAGCCTGCAAAAATGTATTCGCAAACCCTTCATGAAGTGATGTGCTTACAAATAATTTCGATTGTCGGAAAAGCGTTTCAATCCGGTCTGCAGGAATGGATTCAATCAGCTCGACGTTCGAAGGAATTGTTGCGACAATTTTTTTCCATGATGTTTCCTCGAGCTTATTAAATACCATGCAAAACTTTCTTTGCGGCAGTCGTTTAGCAAGCTCAATTATTTTTTCAGGACGTTTAAACACATTGTTTTTACCAATCCAGAAAACATCATATTTATTTTTGTCAGCACCTGATTCCACTTTTGTATCAATCGGTGGAAACATCAAAATTCCTTCGCGATGGAACCATTTTTTAAGCAATTCATCCTGCACTTGCGTCTGAGTTAAAACAACAGTCGCGGCATCAATGATCTCTTTCACTTTTGTAAATGGAATTCCGGCCCAGGCTTTTATCTTTTCTTCATTTAATTCTTCACCCACCAAATCCATATCATGCGCCACGCGAAAAACAAACAGCTTACTTTCTTTTTTACAATAATCCGCCAGCTCATACGCTTCCGGCGACATACCCATGATGTAAACAACATCGGGATTTATTTTATTTAATAAAGCTTCGATATTTTTATGCGGATTCCTGTCACCAAAAATGCGATACGAAATTCTGCCTGCTAAACTTTTTCTTTTTGTCCAATAACCGGGACCTTTAAGAGAAGGATGCGGACACAAATTCACTTTTTCAAACCTGTGTGCGGGAATGGCCTGGTCGCGGGTAATGACAGAAACATCAATTCCTAAAGCAGCTAATCCTTTTGCATGATAGCCGGTTTCAATTTCTGCGCCACCGAAAATAAATTTCGTATCCGTATGAAAAACAGAATAAGAATCGAGAGAAAAAATCAAAAGTTTCATCTTCAGTTTTGATTAAAACAATTGTATTATTTCCGGGCTTTTCCCATGAACCACTTTACTGTTTTTTCCAATCCTTCTTCCAATCCGACCACAGGAGCGTAATTTAATTTTCCTGTTGCTAGTGAAATATCAGCGAAACTATCCCTGATATCACCTTTTCGTACCGGAAGATAAGAAGGACTCAGCTGATTTCCCGTTAAACCGGAAAGCAACTTATGCAATGTATTAAGCGAAGTAGTTCCGCCGTAAGCAATATTCAGTATCAAAGATTCTTTCTCTTGTGATTCGGACATTGCAGCAAGCAAATTAGCGATCACCACATTTTCCACGAATGTAAAATCGCGGGTATTTTCTCCATCACCATAAATTGTTGTGCTGACTCCGGAGATCATTGCTTCAATGAAAAGCGGAATTACAGCAGCATATGGACCATTAACATCCTGGAATGGACCGAAAACATTGAAGTAGCGTAAACCAATTGTATCGAGTCCGTACAATTCCTTAAACACTTTCGCGTATTCTTCATTTGTTCTTTTCGTCACCGCATAAGGCGATAAAAGACGGCCTGTTTTCGATTCCACTTTCGGCATGTTTTGATCATCACCATAGACAGATGAAGAAGAAGCGTAAATGAATTTCTTCACTTTATTTTCTTTCGCAGCAAAAAGCATATTCAAAAATCCGCCGACATTCACAGCATTTGTTGTGGCCGGATCGAGAATGCTTCTTTGCACAGAACCTAAAGCAGCCTGGTGAAGCACGACATCAATTCCCGCGCAAGCCTTCATGCATGTTTCAGCATCGCGGATGTCGCCATTTATGAACGTGATTTTATTTTCTTTTACGAGGCTTTCGATATTTGTACTATTCCCATTCGACAAATTATCAAGCACACGAATTTCTTTCGCGCCATTTTCAGCTAACAGGTGAACAATGTTTGAGCCGATGAAGCCCGCTCCCCCGGTTACGAGAAAGGATGTTTGTTTTAAAAACGCGAGCCACTCCGGTTTCAACATAGCCTTAAATTATTTATTCGAAAGTGAATTCGTTTTTCTTTTTACACGATTGAGCATTCTTGTTATAAATGCACCTTCCTGCTGCTTTTTTACTTCTAAACCTTCACTTACCATTGCAACTAATTTTCGCAGGTAAATGCTGTCCCATTTCTTCTTAAACGGCAAAGAAATGCGAACCATAAACAACCATTGCTGCAGCTGAAAAATAGTTACCCATCCACCGAAATTGAAGATAAACTTTTCAAATGATTCTTTCATCAATGCCTGTGTCACCATTTCAGCAATGACCAAATGTGTTTTTCGCATTCCCGCAGTGGTAAACAAAACGATCTCGCTGAATATTTCAAGTCGAATCAGCTCCCCTATTCTACGCTGCTCCGGTTTAAAAACTGTGGTCACTTGTCCCTGGTGCAAACGGTAATTCAATAATTTTTCATCCAGGTTGATGCACTTCGAATGTTCAATTATTCGAAGCCAGAAAACATATTCTTCCGCATGAATATATTCAGCAGGATAATACAGCTTGTGTTCCTTGACGATTGAATTGCGGATAAATGTTGTTGGATGACAAAAAGGATTGTGAAATAAAAAGCAGAATCGCAGGTAATTCATATCACCCATTTGCACCCAGCTATTCATTGCGCCATCAATCTCAATATCGGTTCCGCAAAGTCCATATTCCGGATTGGATTCCATAAAGCTGACTTGTTTTGCAAACCTTTCCGGGTAAGCAACATCATCAGCGTCCATTCTTGCAATATATTTTCCTTTGCAGAGATCAATTCCTTTGTTGAGTGTTGCGATCAATTTTAAATTCTTCTCATTCCTGACATATTTTATTCGTGCGTCAGTGTAGGAAAGAATTATTTGCTCGCTTGTATCCGAAGAACCATCGTTAATGATGATAAATTCATAGTCCGTGAAGCTTTGAGAAAGAATGCTTTCAATGGCAGGCCGAAGAAATTTTTCCCCGTTATACACGGGCATTAAAACGGAAACAAGAGGTGGAATGCTCATAGCAACTTATTTCCTTGTGGCATGCCAGTCGCACCAAAAGGAATAATTTGAAACGCCTTTTAGCTCAAAAAATGCTTTGCGATGGAACAGCAACATTTCTTTTCCGGTTTCAAAATCCACCCAGTTTCCTTCGAGCTGATCGCCGAATGGCCCTGTTGTTGAAAGAGGAAAATTGAAGTTGTGCTTCGTTCTCATCTGCTCAAAATAAGTAATGATGCGCGGAGGAACTTTATTTCTTCCCAACACTTTATCTGCAAGGCTGCGTTCGAACGGAGGTGGTGTTTTTTTTACACCATAAAAAGGTTCCATCGAAAGCACTTCCAGTGTTTTCTGATCAACAAGCTTAAATTTATTGTAACCTAAATTGTGAAGGCTTACCAATGTTTCTAACGCTTTTGCATCATCTATGATTTCACTATCACCAATGCATTCTGTTTCTACAGACATAAAAACAGGACGGTACTCACTTTCCTTCAGCGTATCGACAGCAATAGAATCATAACCCTCAATATCTATCTTGCAGTAATACGGAACGCCATGCTCTTTCATGAGCGTATCAAGCCGGCGTGTTTTTACTGCGATCGTTTCCATTGTTTTGTTATCGCGACCTGCAATTTCTTTGCGAAGCGAATTCCAAAGCGTCCATTCGCTTACATTAAATTCTACGGTAACATCATTTTCACCGGAAATAGCGTAATTAAAAACCCTCAGCTGACCTGATTTATAGTGTGAAGCAAAGGTTTCTTTCGCCAGCTCCACCAAACGCGGATCAGCATCCATACCGATCACGTTGTAGCCAAGGTGAAGAAAATATTGGAGGTCTTCACCCTTGTGAAAGCCGATATCAAAAATCAATTTATTGTTGACCATTTAATTGGGAATTATTTCTCCTTCAAATATAAGCAGTGTATTAACTTATCTGACATGAATTGATTTTTTCCTCTATCGGAAAAGTTGGCTGAGGTAGATTTTCATAGCAGTAAAAAACCCAAGGCCAAAGGTGATTGTAAAAGCTTGCTTATGCATTTTCTTCTTATGAAAATCTACAGCATACGCAGTTATAAATTTCACAAATTCATTCTTATCCACTTTTTCCGGCCAATGCGTGATAAAATACCGGTAAGAAATGGCCAGCTCATTGATCCAGTTCTTGCTTGTATTTGTGGTATGAATCCGGTAATAATTCAGAGGGGCTGCCGTAAAGGCAACTTTACATTTACTTATCATCTGCCACCAAAGCAGCCAGTCGCTGCAGATGCGATGTTCGGTAGTTACTCCTCCTACTTCATCGTATAATTTTTTTTCAAAAATCACCGAGCTTGCATTCAGAAGGATATTATGCTTGCAGAATATCTTTCCGCAAAACTCCGCACCTTCCATTGTCCAGTCTTTATGCGAAACGATTCCGTGTTCAAATTCAAAATCGTTGGTCCGCGAAGTTTTTCCGTGCGCATCGGCAATTTGCGATCTGCAGAAAGCGACTTTTATTTTTTTATCACTGTGAATGATTTTCATCATTGTTTCCAGGAATCGCGGATCAGAAAAATCATCTGATTCGGCCAGCCAGACAAATTCACCTTTGGCAAGCGCAATTCCTTTTCGCCATTGTTTAAATGCATTTCCGCTATTCACATCATTTAATACAATGGAGGAAACCTGCGGATGATTCCTGTATTGTTCAATTATTTCACGGCTGTTGTCTGTGGAACGGTCGTCAAGAATAATTATTTCAAAATCCCGGAACGTTTGAGACAAGATACTATTCATCCGCAACGAAAGGAATTTCGCATGATTGTAATTAGGAACGATGACGGAAACTTCTGGCAAAATAAAAAGTGATTATAGATTTAATAAAAATTTCGGCGACTGGAAAAAGATGGTAAAAAAATCGGCAGTACGTTTTTGCTTTAATGCGCGCCGAAGCTCATCCCGAAGTATTTTAAGCTTGGTCATCTTGTTAATGGCTTCACTCGTAAGAACGCTGTATTTCCATCTTTTCATAGCAGCAAATTTCGCATCGCCCGTTACTGAGCTGAAACCACCATCTGCATAATTCGCAACGATGATATCCATAAAGCTGTGACGGATCTTTCCGGATAAAAACCATTTAAAGTTATGATCGTAATCCGCATGCGCTTTGTATTGCAAATCGAATTCACCGGTTATCTGGAAAATTTCCTTCCTGAAAAAAATGGATTGGTGACAAATATTCTGATTGAAAATTTTTGTCTTATTAAATTCACCCGCATAAATGCCATTAAAACGATCGCTCATCACATTGCCATAAATAACATCCGCATCAGTCGATTTCATTACTTCTGAAACTTGCTGAAGTGTATCGTTTGCAAAAAAAGCATCGTCGCTGCCAAGGAAATAAAGCCATTTTCCATTCGAAAGAGCAATTCCTTTATTCATCGCATCATAAATTCCTTTATCCTTTTCCGAAATGATCCGAAGCGGAATGCTGTCTTTAAATTTATTTACGATTGTCAGCGTATCATCGGTAGAAACAGCATCAAGTATCAACACTTCAAAATCACGAAAGCTTTGTGCGCGGATACTTTCCAGGCACGCTTCTATTGTCTTCCCCGAATTATAGGTTGGAATTACAATCGAAATTAAGCTGCTGTTATTCATTCTTTGTTAGTGCTTATTTTTCAAGGACAAAAGAAGGAATATTCCTGTCGAAAGTAATCGGTGATGCGTAATCGAATGCTGCTGTGTATTCAGCATGTTTTATTTTTCGCGCAAATGGGTTTGATGAAGGTTTACGATATGCGTGAATCAATGCAAGCGTTTTCTGTTCTTCTGCTGAAAGCTTTTTCATTCTTTCGGAAAGCACTTTTGCCACTTCGGAATTATATTCTCCCATACGCTCGAGGCTAAGCTGATTTTTGCTGCGCACACGAAATGCCCCAAGAACCGTTCGTGCGCAATATAATTTTGCGTGATCGAAAAAACGCATCCACAATTCATAATCACCAGCAAGCTTTAACGAAGTATCAACGCTTGAACCTGCTTTATCCCAAAGACTTTTACGCCAGAAAGTTGATTCCTGCTGGATATGCTCTTTATCTGCAAGAAAATAATTGTACTTCGACCACTGCCTGAAATTTTTGACGTAAACAATTCTTCCGTCTTCATCAATCACAGTCGGCATTCCCTGCAACCACTCTACTTCTTTTATATTCGAAAAAATTTCGGCCACAGCAAAAAGAGATTTCGCATGAAGCATATCATCTGAATTTATCCAGCACATGATCTCGCCGGTCGCTTTTTGAAATCCTTTTTGAACTCCATCATAAAGGCCACTATCCTTTTCACTGCACCAGAAAGCAAGCTTCGATTCGTATTTACGAATTATCTCAACTGAATTATCTGTGCTTCCTCCGTCTATGAGAATATATTCCAGGTTCGGGTAATGTTGTCCGAGCACAGATTGGATCGTAGCTTCCAGGTAATTACCCTGGTTAAAAGAAGGCGTTACGACAGATATCTTTGGAAAGATCATCTTATAAATTTCTATTGCTCATTTTTTACCACAACTTATTGCGACCATTTTTCTATAAAGCCTTTGATTTCTTTTTCATCATAAAAATGCCGTACATATTTCGAATTGTATAATAAATCGAGCTTCTCTTTAGGCGCTTTATAATTTTTTATTAATTCATTGTATAGCTCTTTCCCTTCTTTATTTTCAGAAGTATTTGATGCTTTTGACGCTTTAATATCCATTCCCGCAAATTCTTTCATCGCTGTTTCAATACAACTGCTTAGCTTTTCAGTCGACACACAAAGAATATCTGCGTTCTTGGTTTTATAGATAGAATAGCCTTTTTGTTTATCGAAAGGATGAGCATAAATATCAAAACCAAGATATTCTTTAAATTCTGTATCGAACCAGTTCAGCACATATTCATGTTCGTGGTTATCGAGGTAAACAGAGAGCTCTTTTGCAGACGTATCACCAATAGCGTTCACGTTAAGTAAGCCTTTCCAGTTCTGAAAAATATCTGAAATTTCCCGTACCAGCGGTTCGCGTACCATTGTAATAATCTTTACCCGCCGGTTTTTATGCTTCTCCAGGGATGAATATACTTCTTCCGCCACAGCAATATTGCCATGAAACTCCGGATTAAGCGATGGAAGTTTTTTCTTCACCCAGTTATCCGAGAGAAAATGCACATGATGCAGCGGAGTGTCAGGGTGATTTCTTTTGATGAAAGAGTAAACAGAAGTAGTACCTACTTTGCCCATTGAATACACAAGAAAAATCTGTTTTTCGGACAGCATTTTATAGACCTTGTTTTTAAGGCTTTTCCATTCTCTCCTTATTTTATTTATTACCCTGGAAGAAAAATTTTTCACCGCTTCAATGATTATTAAATGGTAAGTAAAGATAAAACTTCATGCGTACCTGTTGTTGCTGAAAGCAGTATTGGTAACAGGCATAAAAAAAGCATCGCATTGCCAGAATAATTCATCGCCGGGCCTGCGCACTACATTTATAACATCTGCTAAACGGAATCCTAACCTTTCCATATGCTGGCACATTTCAGGAAAGAGCAGGCAATTTTCTGAGATACGAAAGCCATAGCATTCCATAATAACCAGCTCAGTCTTTTTCAGCGTTTCCATTGCGCCTTCGAGTATCGGAACTTCGAAACCGTGTGTATCGAATTTTATAATAAACGGACCGTTTATACCCATATCTATCATCTCGTCATCTATCGTTGTCAAATTCACTTCACGGTTTCCGCCGTCCTTTTCTGCATCATAAATGCCGCTACCATCAAGATCATCGCTGACAACAAATTTTACTGTTCCTTTTTTACTTCCTGCGGCAGCAAAAACCGGTTTAATCTTCGGATTTCGTTCTGAAAGGGCATTTAAATTTCCCTGGCGCTCTTCCAATGGTTCAAAAAGAATAAAGTTCGCATCAGGCCATATTTTTTCCGCTTTGATCGTCCACGTTCCTTCTGCCGCCCCGAGATCGATGATTGCAGCCGGGCTTATTCCTGATTTGTTTTTTGCTCGCAACATGCCGGTTTCCATGGAATCTTCATTCCTTTTTATCACAGTCTGTTGAACAGGAAGAATAGCACCGGCTTTGCGGACTTCTAAACCAAAAAGACGAAAAAATGCTTTAATGAATTTTCTCAAGGAATTAAAATAAAAATTTATTAAATCGGGATGAAAACTAATCGGCTACAATTTACTTCTGTTCATTCATACTTTAAGCCTTTTAGGAATTCTTTTTTAATGCCGGAATATATTTTTCCCAAAATGAAGGTTCGTATTTTAGAAAGGCATGACAGCCAAAAGGCAAATCCTTATCGCTTTTGATAAATGTTGATGGATTTGTTTCAATAGCGAATCTCAAAGCTTCCTCCACCGACGGAATCCTAAAGCCGGGAAAATCGCGGGCAACAATACGCATCCAAAAAAAATCTTCGTTGCCTTTGAAATCATTAAACAGGAAAAAGGTATTGTTTCTGAAAGTCAGGTCAGCGAGCAACTTGAAAAATTTATCAACCGAAGGTGCCTTTTTATATTCTCTGAAAAGAAATGCTGGCTTTAAAATGTAGCTGAAACGATAAGAAGATCTCAAATACGTTTTTATTCTTCGTAGTGAGAATCCGCCGTTTCCGATACCAACAAATTCTGAGTCAGGCCCGGCGCGATGAAATCCTTTGAACCAGGGTGCGCCGATATAATCATATTCTTTTTTGCACCATTCCTCCAACTCATCACGAAATACCCAGGCATCCAGTTCATAGAAAAGAATGAATTTATACTTTCTGAATTTACGGTATAGAAATGGTTCGATCTTTAACCTGTTGAACATGGCATAAGTTGCCTGCCATTTCGGATCAATAAATTCAAATTCAGCTTGTGGATTTACCTCTTTGTAATCGGAAACGTCCAATCCTTCCGGACAAACCAGCTTGATTTTATATTTCCTCAATATTTTATAACACTGGGCAAGTGAAGCTTTTTCAAACTCCGACAATTCTGCTTTATGGGCAATGATCAGTATGATTACAAGCTCTTTCATCTTATCGTTTGAAAATATTCCGTAAACGATTTATTCTTGCTTCCCATTTGGATTGTGATGCAGATTTTTTTTCCCGGACTGAACTCTTAAGCCAGGTTTTATAAAGCTCGTCATCGTTTACAGCAAAACTTTTCAGATCGGCGAGTAACATATTCCAATCTGTAAGCAGATCGATTTCCAATAGCTTATTAATATTTTTTCGCCGCTGCGCAATCAACAGGACTTTAACATCATTGCTGAAACCGGCTTCAATTAAAATATCCAGCACATTTATC
This sequence comes from Bacteroidota bacterium, assembly GCA_031412295.1. Classification (GTDB taxonomy): domain Bacteria; phylum Bacteroidota; class Bacteroidia; order Palsa-965; family Palsa-965. The sequence continues at coordinate 145,605 of JANOCU010000013.1, read as the reverse complement.
CATTTCATTTCGGAATCGCGCGGATTTAATCCACTCCACGCGCCACCGCCATGCACACGATAATAGGCAAACGGCTCACGGATGAATTTAATTTTCCCTTTTGAGGAATGCAACATGTGCAATGGATAATCGCCAACAGGGATGCGATCGTACCAGGAAGGAAGCTGACCTTTTAATATATTCCTGTAAACAACTGTTGGCGTATGCAGGAAATTTCCCTTTGCAAGATCTTCTATGGTAAAAACATCATTTACAAGGTCAGGATTTGAAATGCGGTTTTCCATTCCTTCGTGCACTTCATAAGCAGCATGAAAACATACAGCAAAATCAGAATTCGCTTCGAGAAAATCTACCTGTTTCTGTAATTTCTGCGGATCAGACCAATGATCGTCACCTTCGCATAATGCTATATATTTTCCACGCGCAGCTTTAAATGTTTGCATGAAATTAAAGCGGCCTGTTTTTTTTCCGTTAATGGTAATAACATCCTTCCTTGATCGGGGAAACAAACGAATTCTGTCCGGGTATTTCTCTGCGTATTCAATGCAAATTTCACGTGTGCCGTCATTCGAACCATCTTCACCAACAATTATTTCAACCGGGAAATTTGTTTTTTGCAATAACGCACCTTCAAGACATTCACGAATATATTTCGCATGCTGGTATGTCATGATACAAACAGATATCAACGGCGTAAGCTGATTCACAGGTTTATTTTCGCCGTTGTATTCCATTGTTTTGACGCTGCTATTAAAAATTAAGATTCAAATAGTTGACGGGAAGCTGAAACGATTCGCTCAACTTCTTATTTCCTTCTTCATAAAATCTTTTTACCGGCTCTGAAAGTGATGCTGGTAAGTTATAATCTATTTTATAGTCACCAGGAAATGTATTGTTTGTTTCTGCTTCAAGGATCAATTTTCTTTTCGAGATAACATCTCCGTAAAGCGTATCGTTCTCTTCAAACAAATTCAGATCGTTTTGCAAATAATGTTTCATCCTGTGCTTCTCCGCAGTATCGTAAAGAATATTTCCAAGATCATGCCTTGTGGTTTTATTCAACTCCGATTTTACGGTAACAACGCCATCTGTTAATGCTTCATTGGAATGGCTTAAAGGTGCTTCAGGATAATTTATTCCGAGCAATTCACAAAGAGAGGTGATCAGCTTTATCTTTCCGTCTTCTTCAGTTAATGCGGCGCCTGCTTGTTTAAAATCTTCAAAAAGCAAGAGGTTAATATTTTCTGCTCTAAAATATTTTTTCAAAACTTCAAGCACCAAATCATACCTGAAATCATAATAAAAATTACGATCCTGGTATTTGTAAAGCAGGTAAATGTATTCCTGGTACGCTCCCGGAAAACCAACTCGCACTGATTCGCGGTAAAGTGATTTAATAAGATCTGCCTGGTTACGAATGATCAGAATAATATTTGTGTCGCCACCAAATAACTTTGCGACACGTTGCATTTTTTCTTCAAAATCAATTGAATCATTTGCAAATGAAAAAGACAAATGTTCGCTTGAAGCAGTCAGTACTTTTTTACCACTTTGTTCTGCCTTTTGAAACGCGCTTGTAAAATGAGCTTCAAGGCGTTGCTCATTTTCCTGGTACTTGAATTTTTTTGCAGTTTTTAAATACACTTCAAAAGCAGCATCAATAACAGGATCAGCATAATCAATCCCTGGCCCGATTCCCAAATGGAAAATCTCCTTATGCACGGCAAAAAAATCACGCTGCAGCGAGGTGGAAAAGTTTTTCGGGAAACCAATATGAATAAATTTTTTCACGGAAATTAATTTTCAATTGTTAACTCTGCCAGGCCAAATCCGGTCTGACCAAAACCATTTCCATTATAAAACACCCAAAATTTATTTTCGTCAGCAGTTGGTAATACAGATGCGTATTCATTCATAACATCATCCCAGCCCGAATCACTTTTCACGAATAAATTTTCACCGGCCAGCTTCCAATTTACACCGTCTTCCGAAACAGAAGCTTCAATTCGGTATCCTGCTTCTTTGACAGTCCGGTAGCCATCTGCTTTCCTGTTTGAATGAAGCATGTAGTATAAACCTTTATGCTTCCAGACAAACGGTCGTCCTATTGCATCTGTGTTTGAATCAAACGGAATGCAAATTTTATTTTCACGTATCCAATTTATTCCGTCTTTTGAAGTCGCATATTTCACATTGTAACAAGGCTCCGGGTGATTATTGATCGGAACAATTTTTTCGCAGGATAAATACCACATCTTAAAAGTACCATCCTCTTTTAAAACACAAGGTTGTCCGACCCAAATCGGATCATATGGACCACGATCTAAAACAGGTCCTTCAAAACAACGCGTGAATGTTTTTCCATCATCCGAACTTTCAGCTTTACCAATTGAAAGACGATAAGAAGCGGAATCACTTTTATTCCAACCCGTGTAATATAATACCAGCTTATCATCTTCTCGCGTAAACCAGGATGGCATTGTACCTGAATCGTCGAAGGTCCCCGGTGTTCCGTGTGCGTAGGAAGCAGCTGAGCTAACGTAAATAACTTTCGAAGGATCGTTTCCGTCTACATCAACAAAACCAACGCTTGACCTGCTTTGTTCATCACGTGTGGCAAAAAATATCCGGATGTTGCCGTCATCTAACCGCAATGGAAACGGAACCTGCGCATGCGATCTGCTCCAGGGAAATTCTCCTGTAGGTTTGTAAACATGCGCGATCTTTCTAAAGCTGATTTTCATACTTAATAAGCATCAATACTTTTTAATCCTTCTTTTTTCTTTGCGGGATTTCCTGTGTACACGCCCCACTCTTCCGTTTCTCTTGTGATGCTTGCGCTCATGCCAACCAATGTTCCTTTAGCCAAATGCGTAAAATCGCGGATCGTTGCATTGACACCGAAAAAACAATTAGATTCAACATGGCAATGACCGGACAACACAACATGCGAAGTAAAAAATACATGATCATCAATTCGTCCGTGATGACCAATATGATTTCCGCTCCACAACACCACGTTATTCCCGATCGTTGTGAAGGGCTGAATGGTGTTATCTTCCAGTATAAAACAATTTTCTCCTATAGCATTTCCGAAAAGCGTGGCTTTGGAAGAAATATAAGAGATGAATGAATAACCGCGCGCTTTAGCTTCATTGAAAATGCTTTCACGCAGCGTATTCATTTTTTTTCCTGTCATCGGCGCAAAGAATGAATATTCTGCAGGATTGAAAAAGGATTCCAGCTCTTCGAACGGAACAACAGGCAATCCTTTAAAATAAGGCTCTTTGATGTATTGCTTATGAACAGTAAAGCCCACAACTTCATAATCAGAATCGTGCTGCAGATAAAAATGCGCCAGCTCAGCGGTATCCATTATTCCGAAAATTACTACTTGCTTACTTTTCGACATTTTATTTTTTCAATTAATCTCGTTGTGTGATTGCGCACATTAATTTGTCTCGAGCGAATATTCTTCCAGCTTTTTATGGATCTCTTCCGGCGATAAAAACAGCAGGTAATCCAATATAGAAAGGCCGGGAACAAATTCAAAATTAAACTGGGAATACGGCGAAAATTGCGTTTTCAAAAAATAAATTTCAATTTGCTTCTCCGTAAAAACTGGACGATCGTAAATTTCTTTTCCACCGATCGGATTGATATAAACCTGCGTGTTATTCTGCAAACAAATATCCAGCACACGATGCTGACCTTTCAATTCTGCATTCTGATAAACTGATGAAGATTGAACGATGTTTGTTTTGATTTCAAGGTACTCACAAACCGATTTGATCGCCTTGTAATTTAATTCAGAAACACTCGCGTAAGAATCGTTCAGCAAATCGACGAAAAGCGGGAATACTTTTTCAAACTGCGGAGCTTTTCGATACGCAGCTTCAACTGTTTTCAGCAAACGTGCTTTCCATTTCGGATCCGGATCAAGCGATGTATCTGAAATTATCCTGTTTTGACTCGCTTTCACCAAAGGAATGCTGATCAAATGCGCCTGCCCATTCACAAGAATATTATTCCGGTTGATCCACCCGCGCATAATGAAATTCACATCATCATAGATCACGAACGTATCAACCGCATTGATCAATTGAAAATATCCGAGATACGGAAAAAAATACGGCTGCATCACTGCTACCTTTTTTTTATTTTCCATTCGCCGAGAGCTCTTTTATAATGATGGAGGAAATCAATTCTTGTTCTGCAGGAAGCAATGTATGATAAACCGGCAGGCAAAGTATTCGCGTAGAAATATCGTCGCTTACAGGCGTTGCATTGTGCTTTACATAATTTAAAGACGAAAGTGAAGGAGAGAAATATCTCCGTGTAAATATTCCCTGCGCTTCAAGCTTCTCTTTTGTTTTTAAAACAGCAGCTTCGGAAGGAAAAATAAATGGATAATACGCATAGTTGTAATCGCAGTGCTTTTCAATTTGCAACGGCTCTCGATCTAAACCGGAAAACATAGTATCATAAAAGAGAAATTGATCCTTGCGTTTGCTGAGCAGCTCCTCCGTGTAAGCAAGATTACATAATCCCATTGCTGCATGGAACTCCGAATTTTTTCCGTTGATTCCCACACATTCAATATCAACCGGACCATTGTAGCCGAAGCTTCTCATATACGAAAGTGTCTTATGCACATCGGTATGCGGAGTGAAAACAGCGCCGCCTTCTATCGTATGAAATAATTTGGTTGCATGAAAACTCGTCGTGCTCACATCACCGAAACCAAAAATGCTTTTTCCGTGATATAACGTTCCGAAGCAATGTGCCGCATCGTAGATCACTTTGAGGTTATGCTTTTTTGCAATCGCTTCAATCGCATCTATATCACAGGCATTTCCGAAACAATGTGTGGCGAGAATTCCCGTAACATCTTTATCGATCAATGCTTCGATCTTTGTAGCATCAATATTACAAGTGCGTGCATCAATATCAGCAAAAACAGGTGTGCAGTTTTCCCAGACAATTGTGCTGGTTGTGGCGACAAAGCTAAATGGTGTTGTAATAATTTTCCCTTTCAGCTTAAGCGCCCTGATCGCGATTTGCAATGCAATTGTTCCATTGTTCAGAAACAGAAGGTTCTCAATATTGAGATAGTGTTTCAGCTTTTGCTCCAGCTCCACAACCAGCGGACCATTATTCGTAAGCCAGTTTCTATCCCAAACACCCTGCAGATATTTCTGATATTCAGCAATCGGAGGTAAAAACGGTTTTGTTACAGGAATCATACGCAATACAAGGTAAATAAAATACTCATGATTTATTGAGCCACGGAAAGTCGGTGCCCACAGGTTCTTTGCCAAGAAATTTGCACATTTTTAAATAGGTGCCCGGCTCTGAAATATTCATCTCGAAAAGATTTGTTTTCATCCGGAAATATTCTCTTACAATATCATTGTGCGTATTATAATAATGAAGAAATTTCTCCTTGTTATAAACATCATCTTCCGGTGTGTTAAATAAAATCCGGCTGCTTTCCCACGGTCTTCCTTTGTAATGATAAACCGTATTCATCAGCACTTCTTTTGTCGGCACTTTTCCGTTACCCCAAAGATTACTGTGAAATTTCACCATGGAACTATACCATTGATCAGGAGTATCACGAACCGTTAAAATAAATTTTGCATTCGGAAAATAATGATCGAGCAAAACAAACGTGTACGGAAAGCTGAATGGGGCATCCTGGAAAGCATCAGCGGTGTGACAAAGACCAATGACCGAATTAAAATTTCTTACTGCATACTCTTTCAAAAGCAATTCGCCTTTCACCTGGTCGCCTACTGTATAGCCAAGTGACTTGAAGGTTTCCTCCAGCGAAGTTGTGCCCGTTTTATTCAGTCCGATACAAAACACCTTTTCTTTTTCAAAAGGCGATTTTCTCCATTTTTTGAACATACACAAAAGTACTTTATCTGGCTTTTAACTTACTAAAACAAAAGCACTATTCCGACTTCTTCACATAAAGCTTCTTCCAGAACTTTGCTTGGTTTTTATTTTTTGACTTAAAAACAGTTTTTAAATCAAGACCAAGTGCTTTCGAATTCAATTGGGGGCTCTACTTCGTGTTTTGAGAAAACCTGGAATTCACAAGCCGATTGCACGCGTAACATAGGCTTCTTCCTGAACCCTTCCGCTACCATGATAGAAACAGAATATAATCCTTTAGAAAGGTTTATTCTTGGGATAACAACATTTACTTCATAAAATTCATACCCATTTTCCTGCAGGTAACTATTTTTTTCGCTCAATCCTTTTTCATTTATGCAAATACCCACGGGTCGTTGCGCTTTATCGAAAATAGTAATGGTTAAAACCGGTGCGGTAAATTCCGATTTTACTTTAACCCTGATATTTAATTTCAAATCCTCGAGGTAATTCAGCGCTGGTATTGCTTCATTCTCCGGATTATTACCGCCCGCTTTCATCCCTATCAATTCAGCTTCATCGTTCCTGTTGAATTGAATATTTTTATTTTTATTCTTGATCTTCCCGAATTCTGAATAATAAATATCAATTCCTTTCGCAACATCATTTCCCTGGAAGATAGATTTGCCTTTATCCATGCACAAAATGCCGGAACAGATGCGTGATACCTGTTGCATATTATGCGAAACAAATATCACAGCTGTGTTCGGCATAATATTGTCCAGCGAATTAAAACACTTCAACACAAATCCTAAATCGCCTACTGCAAGTACTTCATCAATGATCAGCACATCCGGTTCCATCTGAGCTGCGATAGCAAAACCCAAACGAACCTTCATTCCTGAGCTGTAATTCTGCACGGTTGAATCAATAAAATCTCCGATCTCGGCAAATTCAAGAATGGCATTCAGCTTTTGATCTACCTGCTGTTTTGTAAATCCAAGCAACTGGCCATTGATATAAACATTTTCTCTGCCCGTGAGAATAGGATTAAAACCGGCACCCAATTCAATCAGCGCACCGATCTTTCCATGCATGGTAATCTTGCCTTCATCAGGACGAATCAAACCATTAAGCATTTTCAGCAATGTACTTTTTCCCGCACCGTTGTGGCCAATCAGCCCGATACATTCGCCCCTGCGCACTTCAAAGCTGATATCTTTTACAGCCCAGAATTCATTCTTACGTAAAACTGTTTTTTTCCCTTTGATACCGAACATGGAATTCGCCACTTCCATAAATCCATACCACAAGCTTCGCTTCAGGCTAGTGCTGAATTTTTTGGACACAGCGGTGACTTCAACTAATATGTTATTGTCTTTTTCCATATCAGGTTCCCATGCGTTCGATCAAAGTTTGCATAGTAATGCGTTGAAAGTAAATTCCGATTACGAGGAGAACAACGGAAGTTCCAGCAACGGAACCTATTTGCATTAACGATACATCAGTAGGAATATGAAGAAGGAATCCTCGTGTTTGTGAAAGAATCGGACTTACAGGATTCAGCTTAAGAATTGCCGCCATTCCTTTAAGTGAAGTTGGCTGTGTTGCATAAAAAACCGGTGATAAAAACATCGCCAACTGCAGCACCAATGGCACTAACATCTGGAGATCTTTAAACAGCAGTGAAAAAGGCAACAATACTAATCCGATGGAAAGTCCTAACAGCATTAATAAAAAAACACCTGGAAAAAACAATAAGGAATCAACACCAACAGGAACTTTAAACGCGATCATTGCAACTATGATAATGATGAAGGTGACCGCAGTGCTGAAAAGGACTTCATAAAACGCATTGACAATCAATGATTCCCTTGGAAAATTAATTTTTACCAGGATATTCCTGTTCGTCTGCATCACCTGGAGCGGAATATTAATCGCATTTGCAAAAACGGTCCAAAGCATAATGCCGGTAATAACGAACACTGGATAAGGTGCGCCTACATCATCCAGCTTTACCACTTTCGTAGCATTCAAAAAGGTCCAGATGCCGGCAGTAACCAATGGCGGAAGAAACGCCCAAATAATTCCTAAAAAGCTCTGGCGGTATTTTGTGCTGATGCTTCTTTTGGCAAAACGAAGTCCGAGTGCATGTGCAAGTGGAAATTCCCTGATAATATTTCTCAGCGTGGCAAAAAAACCGAATTGATTTGTATCTGAAGAATATACACGAACCTCGAGTTGTGATGGAAGTTCAGAATGATCCTGCGTTTTTTTCATCTAATCCAAAGACTGGCTGCCGTACGATTAAAATTGTTGACAAAGGTAATACAATGATGGTAGAAAGGAGTACTATTTATGGCTCGGTATAAAACCGCAACGTAACTGGCTTTAGTCAAACATACAGTTAACGCCTTGCCGCCGGAATTTCCCCTTAAATTAATAACATTGTAAGGATGCACAAGATAATGGTGCAAGTAATGAACTACGTGAATTTTAAGTAAATTCGAAACTTCCTCCAGTATAAATCTGTGAAGAATTAATTCCATCATGCTTTTTAATTCATTCGAATTTCTTGTTTTTTTTATTCTTGTAACGACCGCCTATTTCTCCTTCCCTTACAAGTGGAGATGGGTTTTGTTGCTGGGGGCCAGCTGCTATTTTTATATGGCATTTGTACCCGTGTATATTCTCATCCTCGCCTTTACAATTGTAATCGATTATTTTGCCGGTATCTGGATAGAAAACGCGGAAGGGAAACGCAGGAAATTATTTTTAGTTACTTCTATCATCGCAAATGTCGGCGTGCTGGCGGTTTTTAAATATTATAATTTCCTGAATGATAATATTACAGCTATTACGCATGAAGCGGGCTGGACTAATCCAATTCCATACCTGAACATTCTATTGCCGATTGGATTGTCGTTCCACACCTTCCAGGCCATGAGCTATACAATAGAAGTATATAGTGGCCATCAAAAAGCGGAAAAGCATTTCGGGATTTATTCCTTGTACGTCATGTTTTATCCGCAGCTGGTGGCCGGACCAATTGAAAGGCCGCAGAATCTTTTGCACCAGTTCAGGGAAAAGTTTGATTTTGATTATACACGTGTAACAAGCGGACTTCGTTTGATCGCATGGGGCTTGTTTAAAAAAGTGGTGATCGCAGATCGTTTATCATTGGTTGTTGATGCTGTTTATGATCATCCGCAGGGAAATACCAGTTTTGGATTGATCCTTGCGACCATCTTTTTTTCCTTTCAGATCTTCTGCGACTTCTCAGGTTACTCTGATATCGCAATTGGTACAGCAAGAGTGATGGGATTCAAGCTTATGAAAAACTTTAACAGGCCCTATCAATCCAAAACAATAAATGAATTCTGGAAAAGATGGCACATTTCACTTTCCACATGGTTTAAAGATTACCTCTACATTTCATTGGGCGGCAATAGAGTCTCCGTACCGCGCTGGTACTTTAACCTCTTCATTGTTTTTCTTATCAGCGGGTTATGGCATGGCGCAAACTGGACTTTTGTAATTTGGGGAGCGTTACATGGATTTTATCTCGTCTTTGCAATCATTACGGAGAATACACGTAAAACAATTTCAGCGAACACCGGTCTCAATAAATTTCCGGTCATCCAGGTTGTAACAACTTTTATTCTCGTTGCTTTCGCATGGATATTTTTCAGGGCTAAAACTGTCGATCAGGCATTTTATATCATCCGTCATATTTTCACAGACTTCACGGAATCATTTAAGAAGATGCTACACGGCGAATCTGTGTTGTCAGCCATTAAGATCACTACCGGCGAGTTGCTGCTTTCTGTGGGCCTTATTATTTTCATGGAGCTCATTCATTTCATACAACGCAGGAATAACATATCGGAATTATTTATGAAACAACCGGCATACCTGAGATGGAGCGCTTATTACGGTGTTATACTTGCCATCATTTTACTCGGCGTTTACAAAAATCAGCAGTTTATTTATTTCCAGTTCTGACAATGAAAAAAATCCTGCTTAAGATTTTGCTTTTACTTTTGCTGCCATTCGGGATAGCGGGATATGCCTTGCAATATTATATCGACAAAAAGCTAATGGCCTCCAATCTTTCAAGCTATAATGAATGGAACGCGATTTTTAATTCAGAAATAAATGCGGATGTGTTGATCATGGGAAATTCGAGAGCAGTAAGGCACATTTCTCCTTACATGATCGATTCTGCTTTTGGTGTAAACTCATATAATCTCGGAATTGTAGGATACCCGTTCAGGATGGAATATTATAAATTTCAATGCTACCTTGGTTATAATAAAATTCCAAAATATATTATCCTGAATGTAGATCCTATTACGCTTCAAAAAGGAAAAGATCTTTTTATGCCAGAACAATTTATTCCATATCTCAACAAAGATGAAAACATCAGGAAGGGTGTGGAGATGTATGATGTTTTTAAGGAACGTGATTATTATCTCCCCTTTTTCAGATACAATCACTCCGACGATACAAGAAAATTTATCTGGCAAAGTCTGTTTGCTGATACAAGCAAACCAAAAATGTATAAAGGGTTTTTGATGAGAGATGTCTCCTGGGATTCTGCATTTGCCAATCTTAAAAAATCGAGGCCGAATGGATATAAAATAAATGTAGATGACGAAACGTTAAGCTTGTTCAATTCGTTTGTGGATTATTGCCTTTCAAAGCAGATCAGGCTTATATTTATTTATACACCTGAATATTACGAAGGTCAAAAGCTAATAATCAATAAAGATGAGGTAATGAAGATATTTAAAGATAAAGCCGATGCCTTCTCAATTCCTTTCCTCGATTATTCGAATGATAGCTTGTGCCTGGATACGATGAACTTTTTTAATTCACAGCATTTGAATAAAACAGGTGCCATAAAGTTTAACACGAAGCTTTTAAAAGATTTAAAACCATTATTAAAATAAGAGAATATCTTGCAAATTTATTTTCTCAATTAATTGTCGGAAGTACATGAACTAAACGCATTCTTCTCCGCATCATTTCAGAAGCAACGCGAGTTCTACTGCCTGCTCCCGCAATTCACGTATCGCAGTAGTTTCCCAAAGCACCGCTTTTCTCATTGGTCCGACACACCAAAGTCCTTTCACTTCTTTCCCATCTTCACCGAGAATTGCACCTTCAACTGAACAGCTGATTCCCAATCCTAATTCATCGGAAACTACTTTCCCTTGCTCCATCAAATTACGAATGATCGGAAATCGTACTTTCCTGTAATTCGATTCCGGACCGGTACAATTGATCAGCTTTTGAAAAAGTATTTCCTCTTTATTTTTATCAAAATTGTAATCTACCCGGATTCCCTCAGCAAGCGAGCTCGCTTTATTGATCTGGCCTTTTCCGATATGCAGCTGACCTGATTCAACCAACTGATCCAAAATCACAGCAGATGCACCGGGAATACGATGCCGCGCTATTTCCCAGAATGGACGCAAACGTTTTAGAAAATATTTTTTTTCATCGAGCGACCATTCCCGCCAGAACTTTTGTGTCATTGGTCGCAAACCATCGATCACAGCTGTCCATGGAATGTGCTTATTGCTTGAGATCTTTCCTTTGAGCCAGAAATAAGCATCACGCGGATGAAGATGTCCCGGGTATTCGAGCTTTACCGGGTCGGCAGTCAGATCATGCGCAAGCGGTAATTTTCCACGACGAGAGATCATGGTAATTTTTCCGTTAAAGCCACGCACTTTCAAACCAAGAATAACATCGATGGCAGTCAGACCTGTTCCGACAAGCATGATATTTTCATTGCCGATAATATTGCTGTAAATTCTGTCTGACCATGGATTTGAAAAATAGCGCGGGTCTTTATTCTGCGGATCAGCTGCATCAAACAAATCTGCAGGAGGAAAATTCCCGAGCGCAAGAACTACATGATCAGCACTGAGCAATGCGCCTGATTCTAAACTGATCTCATATTCTTTCCCAATCTCACGCAATGAAATTGCATCATCAATACGAATCTGGAATCGTCCGGGTGCAAGATGATGCGCTTGTTCGAGGTGTTCAACAATATAATCTCCGAATATCTTTCGCGGGACAAATACTTTCGGGAATACTTCCGGTAAAAGATGCTTGTACCGAAAATGATTTACCTGGAGCCAATTGAGAAAATGCGTTGGATCATCAGGAAACAAGCTCATTCCTGCTGCCACAACATTTAAAGGCTGGTGTGTGAAATCGTGGTGATAAGCAACGCCTCGTCCGAGCATTCCCGGATTTTTTTCTACTAAAACAAATTCGACATCCTTATTTGACCTTGCAAGATTCAGCGCGACAAGCGTGCCCGAAAGTCCGCCCCCGATGATCACAATTTTTTTCCTGCTCATAAAGATCAGATCTGCGTTTCAGTAAATTTCAAAGAGGATTACTTAGGATTTTTCTTGGCTTTCGGCGGCGTTGGTGGCTTGTCTGAATAGCCGCCATAACTTCCTCCATAACTTCCACCATATCCTTTACCATAACCTCCGTATCCGCCGCCATAACCTTTATAGCCGTATGCATAACGGTTGTAATAGTATTTCGATTTTTTGCGTTTTACGCCGTTCAGGATAAATCCGAAATGTACATCGGGGTTCATTGCTGCAACTTCATGCGCACTTTCAAGTGCACCGCGGAATGCAAATCGAATATTCAATACAAAGATCAATATCGAAGCCTGGCGCATGAGCACAAAAGCATCCGAGATCAACCCGATTGGTGGTGTATCAATGATGACGTAATCGTAATTCTGCTTGCAATAATCGAGAATATCGTTCATTGCTTTTGATGTAACCAATTCTGATGGATTCGGCGGAAGCGGACCGGAAAGGATGGTATGGAGGTTTTCAATTTGGGTTTGAATGATCACATCCTCAATCTTATCTTTTCCGATGGCAACAGTTGAAATTCCTTTTTCTGCAGGAAGATTAAACCCTTTTTGTACACGTGGTTTGTGCAAATCAAGCTCTAACAGGATAACGCGTTTACCGGTTTTTGCAATGGCCGCCGACAAATTCAGCGAGCAAAATGTTTTTCCTTCACCCGGATTGTTTGAAGTAAGCAAAATGACTTGTACGCCGGGAGCAGTGGCCATATATTGCAAATTCGTACGGATTGTACGGAATGATTCTGCCATCGGAGACTTCGGATCATGCTCTACTGCAATGGTAAGCTCCTTCAGCATTAAATCATAAGCAATATCTCCGAGAATCGGAAGCTGCGTTGCACCTTTAAGCTCATCGTAGGTTTCAATACGGTGGAAAAATGCAATACGCGCAAACACTAATCCGAAGGCAAGCAGCAATCCGACCCCAAGGAAAGTGAGCTTTATTTTTTCATCATCGGGGCTGATCACTCCAATATTCCTCGGGCGTTCGATGATCTTTGTTTCAGGCACAATTCCGCCTTTTGAAATGATCGTATTTGCCCTTTTCTGGAGAAGAAAAACATACATCTCCTGGAACGCTTTCTGCCTGCGCATGATGTTCAGCAATCCTCTTTGCTTCAATGGAACTAATTGCAGCTGGTTATTGTAAAAATCAATTTCCGTTTTGATTCCTGTGATCTTTTCTTTAATCGCCTGGCGGGAGTTTTTAATGTAAATTAAAATGTCGCGCTTCGTAGAATCAATCTGGTCCCGGAGATTTTTCACACCATAGTTTGCAGAAGTTCCGATAAGCAATTCAGCAGAAAGTCGCTGCCGTTTCTGATACAGATCTTCAAGTGTTGCTACCTGGAATTGGTCGCCTTCCAGGATATAAGCAGAAGGTGGCAAAAACGTTGGATCTTTATCTTCGATGATATAATTTTCAAGATCGTCGAGCGAACGGAGCTGAAGATCCAACGTTTTTTCTTTGCCTTCGTATGTGCTGTATTTATCAAAATACTGGTCTGACTGGCGATCCAAATCGATGACTGAATTTTTCTCACGGTAATCTTGTAGAGTATCTTCAATATGATCAAGAATATCGCTCACTTCATCAAGCTGGCGATCGATAAAATAAAGTGTGCTTTGATTCAGCTCAAGCCTTGAGATGAGCGAGTTTTCAATGTAAACTGCGGCAAGAGTGTCAAGAAACTTTTTGCTTCTTTCCGGCAAAACATCACGTGAAGTGAGCTTTAAAACATTTGTATAATCAGGGTTTTCAACGGTCAGATTCGAAAGGAATGTTTTTGTAATATCAGAGATCCGGTGTGGTTGAACAATATAATTCGCCTGGTTTTTAGCCATGATAGCCATACCGGGTCCGCTCTTTTTGCTCGCTACGAAAATCCGCATATGGGGATGCTGCAGCTCCTCGTTGAATTTACCACGTACGTTCAGCTTTTTGTCGTCAAGGAGATAATTAATTTCAAATGTATCTTTTGAAACAATTTTGAACTGGAGCTTTTGCTCATAAAGCCCGTTGTTGAGCACATACGGCTTAATGGAAAAAGGAACTCCTGCATATACTTCGGTGGTTCGCACACGCCCAACGAGGTAATAAGAAACATCAAAATCGAGACGCATGAGCGCTTTTTCAATCAAATCGTGCGACTGAAGAATGCGGATTTCATTCGAATTATCTACAAAAGTTTTAGAGGCATTTCCATAGAATCTGCTGTTTTCTGAAACCACACTCCCGGGATTATAATCATCGTTGGATTTCAATAACAATGAACTGGATGAGGCATAAACTTTATCAAGCTTATACACGTAGAAACTACCAATGACATAAGATATTGCTCCAAAAAGTACCACGATCCACCAGTTCTTGCGGATCATTGGAAGAATCTTCTTGATATCATTCAGGGAAAAACCTCCCTTTGGTGCGATATTGTTCTTCATTTCTGACGGCTAAATTATCAATAAAAGAGACCGCTTTTCAATTTAATTAATTAACTTTGGTAATTGCCTTAATTCGATCCAAATGAAAAAATTTCTATCTCTGCTAGTACTTTGTACTTCTTTCGTTTTGACATCAAAGTCAGCAGTTTTTACATCCGTGGCTTCAGGTAATTATAATGCAGCCTCTACCTGGACATTCACTGGTTCAGACAGCAATGGCATTCCCGATAATGATGATGATGTAACTGTTGCAGGGGCGCATACGATCACACTTACATCCAGCAGCAATGCGAGAACATTGATAATCGATGTTGGTGGCATACTAAACCTAAACAGTTTGACAATGCTTGTGTGGGGTGATTTCACCAATAATGGAAGCACAACGGGATTCGGGGCCTGGCAATTCAGAGCTGTAGGGACATTTTCAGGGAATAATCTCAATAACAACGGCCATATTTATTTCTATGCGAACTACGTAATTGCTCCTGGTGTTTCCATTACAAAAACTGGTCAACTTATCGTTTCATACAATTGCGAAGTAACAAACCATGGAAATGTTAATCTTATTGCGAATGGGGTACTAAATATTTACCCTGGTGGAAAATGGATTAATGCTGCTAACTCTACACTTGGTGTATCAGCAAATGTAATTAATAACGGTATAATTGACGCTTCTGCAGTTCCGAACATTTTCAGGTACCAGACCAATGGCTACAATACGATAATGACAACTAATGCAACGTATTACAATCTAGCGCTAAATACTGCGACTACAGGAACAAAAGTGCTCGTCGGCGATCTTATTGTATTGAATAATATAACCACAAACTCTGGTGTTACATTGGATTGGGCCAATAATAATATTGCTATAGGTGGAAGCTGGAGAAATTTTGGAAATCTCACTTCTCTAAACATGGGGACAATAACCTTTAATGGTGCCGGCACACAAACAATTCAGCGTACAACGGGTCCGACAGAAGAGTTTAATAACGTCACTATAGCAGGAAGCGGAACAGTACAACTCCAAACTAATTTAAGAGTTATTGGAACAACAACGCTATCAAGTGGTACCCTCGATCCGGACGCATTTATTTATTTTCAGCGTGGCGCATTATGGCTTGGTGATGGCGGACTTGTCAATGTTGCTGCAGCAGGAAGAGTTAGTTTTATCGGCACTGTCAATAAAACCTTAGGTGGTTCTACTGGAACAACTTTCGGAGATGTCGAAATTAATAGTACCCCATTTACAGTAACGTGTACCACCGACCAAATTGTAATGGGTACTACAACGCTTACTTCGGGATCATTAAGCCCCGGCACTGTTACTTATCACCATCGCGGTGCTTCATGGCTTGCAAATGGCGGATCAATTACAACAGCTGCAACAGGTGCAATCGCATTTGATGGCTCAGTTCCGCAAACAATAGGTGGTACAGTCGGCGCAACATTCGGCAATATCGAAATAAACAGCAGCTCAACAGTTACACTTGCCCGAGACCTCACAGCAGTTGGAAATTTCAGCCTACTTGGCGGAACGTTTGATGTTTCTGCAAGCTCGTTTGCTGTTAATCTTTCAAGAAATTTCATCCACAACGGCGGAACATTCACTGCACAAACAGGTACAGTAGTTTTTCAAGGTAGCGTTGCACAGGTAGTCAGCGGATCTACAACAACAACCTTTAACAACATTACTTCCAATAATTCTTTAGGCGGTGTTTCTGTAACAGGAATTATCATCATTAACGAAATTCTCCAGGTAAACAGTCGCAGCTTCGGAACCAGTGGTTTTGGAAGCATTATTCTTACTGCAACAGGAGCAACTACATACGCTAAGATCGGACCGCTTGGACCAGGCGCTTCACTGGCAGGAACAAACTGGTCGATCGGTGCATTTATCAATGGTCCTGCAACTGCTTACTGGCAATATTTAGGAAGTCCGGTTAATGGCGCAACACTTGCTGACTGGGATAATGATGCACGTTTTTATATGAGTGGCGTGGGTGGAAATGACGGGAACGCCTGTTGCCCTACTTTCTTCTCTGTTCGTACTTATAATACTGTAGCCAATACATACACAAATATTACCAGTGTGAATCACACAATGAGCCCCGGTAGAGGCTATATGGTATGGATGTCGGATAACATGTCCCAACTTGTCGCACCACTTCCTTATGACACAAGAGGTATTCCTAATTTCGGAACTGTTCTTCGCAGTATCACAGCAGGCGGAGCAGGAGCTGGATATAACCTTGTAAGTAATCCTTATGCATGCCCGATCAACTTCCCTGCTGTTGTAACAAACTCAGGAACGATTCAGAATAATTTCCTGATCCTGATTGAGAATGGTTCTTACGTTACCAACCCGAATGGGGGAAACATTGCTCCGAACCAGGGATTCATGGTCATTGCAACAGCAACCGGAAATATTAAATTCGATGAGATTGTAAAAAATACTGCTGCGAACCCGGATATTCTTCGCACTGCAAATCCTGAAAATTACCTGCGCATCACATCAAGCAATGGCATCAACGGATTAGGCGGAGAAGCTGTTGTTCAAATCAACACAGATGCGCATAACGGCAGCGATATTCAATTCGATATGCCTTTCCTTCCAAGTCCGTATGAAGATGCAACAAACATCTGGTCGACAGATAAAGATGGCCAGGATCTTCTTCTGAATGCATTGGATGGAAACCAGGATAAGCTTGATATTCCATTAAATGTAAAATCAGGAACACCGGGTCAACAATTGCTGGCTTTCAAAGGTCTGAATGGTTTCTCTGCATATTCCTGCGCATGGCTTGAAGATCTTGCAACAGGCGAAAAGATCAATTTGAAAGACCACGATACGTATTCTTACCAGGCAGAAGAAGCAGGTGAAACACATGGATTCAATTTGCATTTCGAACGCGACGGAAATTGTCCGTTGAATGAACAAATGCTTACACCTTCATTGGATGCATCTTCACAAGTTTTCGTCAACAACGGAAACATCCTTGTGAAATTCGGATTTGAAGAATTATCAGATGTTGTGATCACAGTGTATAACGTTGCCGGACAAGAAGTTTTGGCTCCGAAAAACATGACTGTAATCAACGAAACAATCGCACTTGATAGCCCCGGCGCACATGGAATCTACATGGTTCGCATTGCTAAAGGCGATGAAATTGTCACAAAGAAAATTTATTACTGAAATTGAACCCTAAGATGAGACTGAATAAATATCTTCTCCTTACAGCAACAGTATTGCTTATCCTGATCGGCATTCAAACCGGTCATGCACAACCACCTCCGCCACCACCGGCAGACGGTCCTCCATGCTGGCCACCTCCGTGTATCCCGGTTAACGGTGGAATGCTCTACGCTGTCGGAGCTGCAATATTATTCGGAGCGTACGCATTAATCAAATCATTGCGCACGCGTACTGCAGAATAATTGCCTGATGAAGCTTTCCTCATCAGAACGCCGCATTTTTAAATTTATCATCGTTTTCCTGGGAATTTATTTATCCTGGATGATGCTCTATGAATGGCTGATTCATCCATGGGGCTGGCTTGATACGCTTGTAATCAACGACACTTCTCAATGGGCGGTTTTTGTTCTTGAGACAATGGGCTTTGAAACTTTCGTTGGCAATCACGCAACTATCAGAACCATTGGCATTGACGGAACGCATGGACTGTGGATCGGTGATCCGTGCAACGGGCTTACTTTATTCGCCTTATTTATCAGCTTCATCATCGCCTACCCGGGAAGCTGGAAACATAAGCTTTGGTTCATTCCCGCAGGCATCGTTGTCATTCATACGATGAATGTGATTCGCATCACCAGCCTTTGCATTATTCTGTACAAAAAACCGGGCTGGCTGGAATTCAATCATACCTATCTCTGGCAAGTGCTGATGTATGGATTTGTATTTCTGCTTTGGTTTATCTGGATAAAGAAATTCTCCAAAGCGAAAACCATTTCCCCGCAATGAAAAAAGCAACCCGCACGAAGATCTTTATCGTCCTGCTGATCGCTTTATACATCGCGACCGGTTTTTTCCGCGAGTTTATTTTCCTGAATATAAATGAGCAAAGCCGCGTTACATTTTACAAGCTGACAGATTCGCATGTGGCAGCATCAATGCAATGGCTTTCAGGACTAAGCTATTCTACTTTGTATTATGCAAAATGGCCATTGACACTTTTATTCACCGCTTATTTCGCATTCATAGCAGCAGCGATCATCAACTTATGGTTTGCGAATAAAAATTATGTGAAAATTACCTGGCTTGCTTATGCGATAACGTTTGCAGCAGGTTTGCTTTTTTATCTTGCGGGATCATTAACCGGTGCGCGGGAAAGCACTTACGGAATTGCACGCTTCCTTGCGGGGCTTACTGAAACGCCGGCGTTGTTGGTTATGTTGCTTGCTTCTTTTTTGGCGTTACGCAGGGAGAATAATTGAGGATGAGCACCTCATTAATCTACCGCAACTGCCTCGATCACCATTGTAGTGTGTAGAGAGAACAGGTCGCACCTACGGCGCTTTTATATTCGAGGATTGATTTTATTATAGACAGGTCGCACCTACGGCGCTATCGCACTTGGACATAACCACCAATCTTACCACTACACCATCGATTTGTTTTTCGCCTTTTTTCAGCGCCGTAGGTGCGACCTGTCTATAACTCAACGCTAAAAAAACCATTATAGCGCCGTAGGTGCGACCTGTTCTCATTGCAGAAAATCTCCCTTATTCATAGAACAATTCTCTCATCAAAGATTTCCTTACTTTTGCCTGATTACATCTCCAACGCTTATGAAAAAAGACACCGTCATTTTTGACCTGATCAAAAAAGAGCTTCATCGCCAGACCAGCGGAATTGAATTGATTGCTTCCGAGAATTTCGTGAGCGCGCAAGTTATGCTGGCTATGGGTTCAGTGCTTACCAATAAATATGCGGAAGGACTTCCCGGCAAAAGATATTATGGTGGCTGCGAAATCGTTGATCAAACCGAACAGTTGGCTATTGATCGCGCGAAATCGTTGTTCAATGCGGAATGGGTGAATGTGCAGCCACACTCCGGCGCGCAGGCTAACGCGGCTGTAATGCTTGCGGTGTTGAAACCGGGAGATAAAATTCTCGGGTTTGATCTTTCGCATGGCGGACATTTAACGCACGGTTCACCGGTGAATTTTTCCGGCAAATTATATACGCCATCATTTTACGGTGTAGAAAAAGAAACAGGCCGCATTGATTATAACAATGTGGAGAAAGCAGCGAAGAAAGAAAAACCAAAGCTGATCATTTGCGGAGCTTCTGCTTATTCACGCGATTGGGATTATGAACGCCTGCGTAAAATTGCGGATGGCGTTGGCGCATTATTGCTTGCTGATATTTCTCATCCTGCGGGCTTGATCGCGCGTGGCATTATGAACGATCCGATGCCGCATTGTCATATTGTTACAACTACAACGCACAAAACATTACGCGGACCACGTGGCGGAATGATCATGATCGGGAAAGATTTCGAAAATCCGTGGGGACTTAAAACTCCGAAGGGCGAAATTAAAATGATGTCGGCGTTATTGGATGCTGCGGTTTTCCCGGGCACACAAGGCGGACCACTCGAGCACGTAATCGCGGCGAAAGCGGTTGCGTTTGAAGAAGCATTGTCAGATGGATTTTTGAAATATGCTGTTCAAGTGGTGAAAAATGCAAGCGTGATGTCAGATGCATTTATGGACCGCGGATACAATGTTATTTCCGGCGGAACAGAAAATCATTGCATGCTGATTGATCTTCGCACAAAAAATATTACCGGCAAACAAGCAGAAAACGCATTGGTAAAAGCGGATATCACGGTGAACAAAAACATGGTTCCGTTTGATGATAAATCTCCGTTTGTAACTTCAGGAATTCGTATCGGTACACCAGCGATTACAACACGTGGCTTCAAAGAAAAACACATGGCGCAGATCGTTGAGCTGATTGATGCGGTGGTGATGAATCACGAAGACGAGAAGAAAATTCTTGCGGTGAAGAAAGAAGTGAATAAGATGATGAAGGCGTTTAAGCTGTTTGCTTATTAGAAATATTTCTGTCAACAATAAAAAAACTCCTGTACAAAAATTCAGGAGTTTTTTTTATGCTTTTTCCCTGCTACTCCCCTTCCAGTTCAAGCGGCAATAATCTTCCTGCATTCGGATCATACGCGTAAACCGTAACAATAACTGTGCAGGCTGCGGTTTTCGTTTTTAGCGATTGAAGATCACGCGTTGCTCTTTTTGCTTTCCTTGCAGGCGACCATTGCGATAGATGTGCCATGTACAAAAATGTTTTTTTCTCGAATGCAACGGTTGCGCTATCCGCATTTCTCCATGGAATCGGCTTGCAGGTTGCTTTTCCTCTTTTATCCACGCTGTAAATAAAACGCGCGCTGTCTGATCGTGTTGAATCGCTCCATGCGTATTGATGTGGGATTCGTTCGAGGTAATACGGCCAGTCAAACTTTTTTTCCACTACAGATGGTTCAGGTGGAAGCGAAAAGAGTGAATCAGTTGGTCGTGATGTTCTGAACATGTATTCCAGCGAAGGCTGTGGCAGGAAAAAATTGGATGTTGAATCGGAAAAAACAAATTTGTTGGGCACCTCCGGATCACTTCTACGGTCTTTTTTTGTCGTTTCATACATCACGCTGACTTCAACATGATAAGCTGGTTTGATGGCAGGACGCTGCACATTGATCACACCAACGGGAATGGAATCAGGAATTACCTGCGCGGATAACGCGGAAGAGAAAGCGAAAAAAAATAAAAAGGAAAAAATTATGCCGCAGTAGGATCGCATTTCCGAAAGTACTCAGTTTTCAGTTGCCAGTTGTCAGGATCAGTTGTCAGTGTCAGTTGCCAGGGAAAAATGCGTTTCTATTTTTCCCGTTTTATAACTGATTGATTTTTTTCTTTTGAGGCGCGTTGCTGTTCGTCGAGCGGGGGAGAATTTAATGGGTAATCCCAGGCGGAATATCTTGTGATCTTTTGTTCTTCGGTTAATGGATAGGAAGAAACGATCACGAAAACTTCGCAGTAATAATGTTCAATGACCAAAGCTTGCGGTCTGAATCTTTTTTTCTTTTCGTAATAACCGCCTTTGTCGCCCCAAGTTTCTCCCGAAAGCTTTTGACTTGCGCGGGTCAGCTCTTTCACCATTTGATCAGGCATTTTTAACGTGTATTCCGGATCATCCATCACACGCTTTATTTTCCCTGAGCGATCAATCCACAAACCGATCACCATTGTGTCAACGCGTGGTGTGTCGTTTGCATTGTAGAGATACGTCATGTTCTCGACAAACATTTTTGAAAGCAGCAGCTCTTTTTGTTTCGGATAAACACGTTTTATTTTTGGCGAATAGGCGAATGAATCAAACACGGGAACATTATCTGTTTCTACAGCTCCCTCGATCCCATTATTAACAGGAATATTCACCTTCACCATGCTCACACGGGAGAGGTAATAATTGTATTCCACTTTCACGTACGGAATAATTGTTGGCTTACGCACATAAATTACTCCCTGTGGAATTTCTGATGTGTCATTTTGTGATGAAACAATTCCTGCAGCAGGTGTAGTATCAGCAAACTGTTGCGCAGAAACATGCGACACAATTAACCAAAGGCCGAAAAATAAGCTCAACGTTTTCATCGCAGCAAAAGATTTTAAACGCCCGGAGTTATTTTAAAGAACCGTTTCATTTCATCCGCAGTTTTAAATTCTTTGCCAACCGCTTTAAGCACGACCGAACTCTTACCGGACTTTGGCTGATTTACAAACTGATCATTATCTGCGTAGAACAGTTTTCCATCTTTTACCGCCCAAATGAGATTAGACGATTTAGGATTAAAATGAAACTCTGCCATCGGGTTAAGATTGTGATAAGTGTACAATGAATTCTTGTTTCTGTCCACATGATAAAGCGCTGCAAAATCAGTAAACATTTTTCCGTCACCATCATTCATTGTAAGTGAGATGATTCCACCTGTCGGAAGCTCAGCAACTGCATCCATATTATAAACTCCGAATCCTGAAATGGTAAAACAACGCATCACTTCTTCCGCTTGCTTCTGATCTTCCGGCTTTGGTTTGGTGTAATACATAAATCCACCATCTACTGCTTTTACAATCGTTCCGTTTCCATTATCAAAAATTCCGTTTGCCTGCGCTTTACGCTGCTCCTGCAATTGATTGAATTGATCCAAATCCTTTTCGTAGGCAACTAATTTCACTTTGTAATTCGCCATTTCATTTTCAAAGCTCTTGTCATCGAAAACCGGATACACATCCAGCACAATTATTTCATCTGCTTTCACCAATGTGATCTTGTATTTATTCTCACGATCTGTTTTAGAAAGCTTGATCGATTCCCAGGTCACTTTATACCAATCGCGATTAAATCTTTGATTCGATTCGTCCACTTCAAAGATCATGTCCTTGTAAGCTTTCATCTCAGGAAATTCCTGCGGATTGATTGCAATGGTGAAACGATTTTTTCGCTTGTCTGCTTTCAAAGGTTTAACAGGCTCGACAGGTTTTTGCATTTCAGGGATAAACGAGCACATTTTTCCCGGTTGTTTTAATGCAGCCTGCACCAATGAAACAGAATCCATTTTCTGCTCAGGAGTTAAGACAACGCGATCTTTCCCGAGATAATTCCAGTTGCCGGCAAGCGTATCAAATCGATAAAGATTGAATTGTGTGCCTTGATTCTTAGTAGCAAATTCAACATCAACTTTTTTACCTTTTGCAAGAAACACAGGTTTGCCATTGATAAATCCTGAAATTTCCATCATGCCTGCAGATACGAATTGATACGTATGCTGTGCAGAATCATATTGCATCGGAATTCCCGAGATGAAAAAATCAACTTGATCACGGAATTCACGGTATTGGATTTCTACATTTCCTGTAACAGGATTTCCATCGGCATCAACAAATGCATTTGCAGGGAAAGTAACTTTTGTTCCGCTGGTATGCGTGAATGTTCCGCCTAAAGCTGTTTTGAATTTGTAAGCGAAACTGCGAACTGTTAATCCCGGAATTGGTGGAGCGATCTTTCTTTTTGTCGGTGTGAATGCATTCGGAATTGTTGTTTGAGTTGTTGGATTTGCTGCCGAATCATTTTGAATATCGCTTTGTGCTTGTACGATCAAATCAACCGGTTTTAATTTTTCGCCGCCATCAGTTCGGTTTTCATAAATGAGAATTCCGCTTACAATGACGATAGCAGTAACCATTGTTCCAACGAACCAGCCCGATTTCCAGAACGGTTTTTTGACCACCTGTTCCGGTGAAGCTTTATACTGCTTCATCAAACCGTCGAAATCCCGACGCGATAAGATCTCTTCCGAAGAAGGTTTCTGACGATCGATATTTACTTTATATTTTTTCATGACGATGTTATGCAAATAGAGGTTTAGTCATTGTTTCTTTTCGTTACAGCTTCTTGTTTTTTTTGCCGGGCCTTTTCCACAATGATCTTTTTAAGCTTTTCAAGTATGCGATAGGTTTTCACTTTCGCATTATTTTCTGTGATGCCGAAGATGTCAGCAATTTCTTTGAAAGCACGTTTCTCAAAAAAGCGCATCTCCACAAACTGCATATCATCTTCTTCCAATTCAGTAACCGATTCTTTCAACACTTCGATGTACGGACCATACTTATCCTCTTCCATATCTTCCACCATCTCTCCCAAACCGGCAGTGTCCATATTCACCGTACGTTTCGCCTGCTCTTTTCTGAAAGCGGTGTACACTTCACTTTTCGCAATCCGGTACAACCAGGAAGCGAACGGAACACCTTTGAATTCATATTTGTGCAGGTTCATCATTGCTTTCAAAAAAACCTGCGAAGTTACATCGTGCGCCAATTCTTTATCATCAACGCGCTGCCACACAAACAGGTAAATCCGTTCGTAATATTTGTTATACAGACCTTTAAACTGCTCAGGATCCTTCCTGGCACTTTCCACCAAAACCTGCTCATTGAGCATGTCCTCATTGGTGGCATGATATTTCGAAATACCCTCCATAGCCGGGGGTTTAAGTGTTACTGACCGCATCGCAACTTACTTAATTTACTGGTATAACCGATATGTGCATAAAAGATACATTGCCTTTAGAAAATAGGGTAATTGGGGTAATGGGGTAATTGGGGTAATTAAGGGAGTCAGGCAAGAGTCGAAGGTTGATAACCAAATCGTTCACCATCAACCCTTAATATCCAAACACCATCCCCCAATTACCCTAATTACCCCAATCCCCTACCTTAGCACCATGGAAACCGGTACGCAAACTCTAAACATTCTAGCAATTGTTCTCTTCTTAGGTTTGGCGGCTTTGGCGGCTTTAGTGATCATGATAACGGGGAAAGTGCTTTTCAGGAAGTATTTCTCTTATTTCATTCTTTTCCTGAGCGCGATTGCGGGCGGACTTGCGGCAATACTGATCCTGTTTTTCGGGGCGAAGCTGAAGATGGTGCAGGATGATACAAGCATTTCGAGCATCGGCACGTTGATATTGATGGTTGCGATATTGATTTTGGGAATGATGATCGTGTTTCCGATGATGACGATGATCTTGCGGCAACGAAGATTAAAGATCAGGGAGCTGGAGGAGGAAATTAAACGGTTGAAGGGTAATCAATAGATGTGCAGGATGTAGCCTCTGGCTCTTTTGCGTGCTCCTGCCCGGGCACAGGCAGCGGATCATAGCGAGAAATAGTTAGTTTTAAGGCCAAACTAATCTCCCCTGCACGATGATTACTTCTCCTTCAAATGATGTCTCAGTTACTCCGGAAATTTGCTTTGAAATGGTCCGTGAAGCTTCTGAGCGCGCAACAATGCTACCTGCGAATACGGTTCAGGTGGAGCCGGGAGGCGCGATTTTCACTTCCATTCAGATTGCTATCAACAGCATTCAGGATGCTTCGCCTGGTTGCCTGTACCAGGTATCAGTAGGACCGGGAACTTATTGTGAGCAGGTGATTCTTAAACCGTTCATCTTTGTAGGCGGGCCCGGCTACCAGGCAACTTCGATAGTGCTGCCGGAAAATGCAGCCAACACCGGCGTGGTTCAGACTGCGGGCACAGGGGGAATTGGCCAAATGGCCATCGTAGGTGGCACAACTACTACGGTGAAAAACGCCTGCGCCATTTATATCGTCAGCAGCTCACCGGACATTTTTCTTGCCAACGCGGTTTTCTGCCATGCCACCGACAACGGTATTGCCGGTTCAATTGTCATTACGGTTGGGAATGATCCTGTTTACGGGGGAAGCGGAACTGTGGTGCTTATAAATTGTACCGTGACGGCGCAGACAGAGAAGTACGGCTCCACCACGATCGCCATGCAGGGCACAGGACTCAATTTCAATTACCAGGTTTCAGGGGGCGGGATGTCCGGCAACAGCAGCGACAGCATGGGCTTAATGACGAATGGTCAGGCTACAGCCGTTTTGAATAACGTACTTGTTGGCGGACATGACTGGTCGTTGAATAACAACGACAATCAATCACCCATCACTGCGAACGGCTGCCAACTGCGTGGCCCGGTGTCTGCGGGTGTGAAGGTGAATCCGTAAGCCGCAATTCTGTTGTTTCTTTTCAGCCGAAATGCCTCATACATCTCACAAAGTGAAAATCTGTAAAAAAAAGAGGCTGCCCTTGCGAGACAGCCTCTTCCATTATCCTTGATTTTTTCTAGTGACTCACCACCACTTTTTCTACAATCGTACGATCGCCAAAAGTAAGCTGGTAGAAATAAACGCCGTCCGGTAATGCGCTTACGTCAACGGTCCATGAATTGAAGCCCGTTGATTGTTCGCCTTGGAACGTTTGGATTTCTCTTCCAAGCATATCGCGCAATGCAATTGTTACTCGTCCGTTTTCAGGAAGATTGTATTGCAGCATAGAAGATGTTCCCGCAGGATTCGGATAAACTACCATGTTCAATCCATCTGCTGATGCAACTTCAGGAATGCTCAGAATACACGGTGGCAGTTGGTTGAAGCATACATCATCAATCGCCCAGCCTTCTGATTCGATTCCACTGTCAGCACCGAAACGGAAACGGAAAATTACCTGGCCGGCTTGCGAGAAACGAATATCATGTTGCTGCAATACCCAACCATTTGATGTTCCTCCGAAGTTCGGCTGCCATCCTGCACCTAATCCTGTTGCTGTTGCACCAGTGTACCAATTCGGTTCAAGCGGAAGACCAAGCTGAACCCATGTGTACCCCATATCGAAGGAGTATTCCACTACTCCACCGTCTTTATTTACTTCGGTCATGTAGTTATTCCAAAACTCTAGGTGATAACAACTTACAGTATCAACAGTAAATACAGGAAGGAAAATTGCAGCGCTGTCATTCCTGATATAATTCTGTACGAGTCCTGTCATCCAGCAACCTGTTCCGCCGTGTGCAGAAGTGATGATGTTCTTACCGGGATCTCCCTGCATAAAATCAGAATTCGAATTTGTGAAACGTAATGCATTCATCGTTGTCAACGGAGGAATTCCATTTCCTGTTTCAAAATTATTGCAGTACGGATATGTTGCGAATGTATCCATCACCGAAACTACCCATGTCGTTGTGTCATTCGGATTATTGGTATCATTCAATCCGTTCGGAACGCCTGACCAGACTTTTACAGTGTGTAATCCCGGTGTAGCATTTGTCCATGGCAATGAGAACGTGTGATTCTGAGAAGCACCCGGAGCAAGAGCAGGACTGAATGTAAGCGGATCTGTTACGACAACAGTATTATCAATTTTCAATGTCAGATCTACTGCTGTCAAAGGAACAGTACCGGAATTTTTAATTACGATCTTAACGTTGTTTGATCCCGGCATCGGAAGCGGTGATGTATTTCCGAATGTGATGTTTTTTGTTGACGCATCGATCGGAACATATAATTCGAAATCATCAATCGCCCATCCGTCAACTGCATTGAAGACCCAGCTATTGGATGTAAATACAAAACGGAACTGAACAGGTGTCGGGAAATTATTGAACATGGCAAGATTATATTTCGATTGGAAATATCCGCCACCATTTCCACTCCAGCCGGGAAGATTGGATGATGATAACCACGATTGATTGTACCAGCTTGTTCCGAGCGGATCGAACTGAACACCGAGAACAATCCAGTTAATTCCTCCGTCAGTGCTGTATTCTACTCGTCCGCCATCATCCCAATTATCGGTGCTGTACCACTGCCAGAAACGCAGCTCAACGTTTGAAATATTTGAGAAGTCGAAGAAGGGTGAATACAAAAATTCATTCGCACCATTTGCATACGGACCATTGAGACCGATTTCCCATGCGTTCGCGCCGCTGTGTGTTCCTGTAATTAAAGGAGCTTGTGGATTTCCAAGTTCCCATGTTGGTGTTGTTGTACCTACTGCAGCAAAGTTCTGCGGGCCATCAAAATTATCTGACCATGGAACGGTAACAACCGGCATTCCGAAACCTGTTTTACAAACTGAATCGTTGAATGTATTTGTATCCGCTGAAAGCTGTGTCCATGAGCAGATATTGTAAGCACCGGTTGGTGAGGTGAATGTAGCAGTAAATGTATATGATGTTGATGCATTTGGAAGAAGTGTTCCTGTCCATGTTTCAACAACAGGAGGACTTACGCCAACCTGGTAAGCAACAGGAATCGAAGAAAGCGTATCGGTACCATAGTTGCGTATAGCTACTGCAACTGTTGTAGTAGTATTCGCCATTGACTGCGCTTGCGGTTGAGCAATTACTGTAACGCCGGCATCAATGCTGTCAGGGCGATAAATAAAAATATTGTCGAGGAAAATTCCTGTTCCTGTTCCTGCAAGATCATACGCAACCTTCGATTCAAAATCAATGATGAGGTAAGGAGAAGGTAAGAATGAAGTGAGCATGTAACGATAGGTATCGTATGCTGTTGAAACGTTGTTCGGCTGCAAATGAGGAGTGATCATTGTTCCGTTCACTTTTACGCGGAAGTTCGTGTACTCATTCGCCCACATGTACATGAGCTTAGCGTCAAATTCAAGAACAAGCGAATTATGACCGGTTGTATTAACGATCAACCTCGCCTGTGCGCGCTGCTGATCTGAATGCGCTGGATCCCAAATGTAAAAAGGTGAAGCTAGGAGTGTATCTGAACCAAAATCAAAATCCAGCGAACTTATTGCATCGAATGCAAGTCCGTTTGGACTGTTATTTCCTGCCGAAGCGGAAAGTAACACCTGGCCTTGTGATGTATTTGTCAAACAGAAATCTGTAAGACTGGCAGGACCGCTTTCAAAGTCATTTACATAAGGAACATTTACACCACCTGCAGTGCTATAGGTAACAGTCACCGAATCATCCGGCATAAATCCATCACCTGCAAGCGCAGTGAAAAAAGTTAATGTATGAGCGCCGGGCGTATTATTGAGAGGTGTAGTAAATGTATACGTCGCAGATTGAAGCGGTGTAACTGTTCCGTTAAATTGCTCAATGACCGGCGTTCCGTTATCAAGAATATAGCCGATGTTCATTGGACCGACAATATTGTTCTGACCGACGTTGGTGAATTGAACCGTGAGCGGAACATTTCCCTGTGGCAGGCATGATGACATATCAGGCGCAACAACTAAATTCATTTCTGCATCCTGCGGCGAAGGAAGCGTGATCATAAAATCATCGATTGAATAACCATCGACAATTCCAGAGCCATCCGAAGTAAATACAAAGCGGAATTGAATCGGGCCGACTGCATTATTCAATGTATCAAGACGATAAGTTGATTTAATCCAGCCATTGCTGTTGTTCGCCCAGCCCGGGAGATTGCTCGAATTAAGAAAAGCGGTATTATACCAATTTGTACCACGCGGATCATTCATATTTCCGAGCACATTCCAGACAAGTCCGTCAGTAGTGTATTCAACGCGCACACCATCCCAATAAGGCTCAGTATTAAAATTGTGCCAGAAGCTCAGCTTTGCATTGACCGCTGAAGTAAAATCGAACACAGGTGAAATGAGCTTACAATTCGCATAATTATCATAAGGCGTAGTAAGATTTATATCCCAGGAGTTCGGTGTTGAATGAGCGGTGTTTGTCGCAGCATAAGCTGGAGTTCCTAATTGCCATTCTGTAAGTGGTGTAGAAAGGTTGATTGCGGTAAACAAAGTTGATCCGTCAAAATCATCGAAGAATGGAAAAACAATTCCTGCATGTACGACAAATTGTGTACATCCGCTTAAAGGCAATTGCGCAGAATTAGCTGCAGGTGATGCATCAACTGCCTGCACAGAATAGCAGATCGTATCAGAATCAGAAGCTGCCGGAATAATTCCCTGCCAATGATTTCCTGAAACGTTTGTCATCGGAACTGTTTGTGTCGGACCATTATTCAGTGTGTAAAATAATGTTGCCGACGCAATTCCGCTTGCATCCGTAATGCTGTCGTTAATCGTGAATGGTCCGAGGTTATATACGTTTCCGCTATAGATGGCAGGAAGCTGTGTAATAACGGGCGGTGTTAATTCAGAAGGAGAAGCAGTAACTTTTAATGCATCGAGCAACCAACCGTAATTGGTAAGATTTCCGTTTCCGTTTCCGTCATACAGCTTAAAACGGATCTTTACCTGTGCTGCGTTTGCTGCTAATGTTGAAATATCAAATGTCTCGTGCTTCCACCAGGTATTGTTCGGAGTTGCACCATTGTTTCCCGGCTGCCATGTTGCGTAAGCGGAAGAAGCAAAACGATTTCCCAATGCCAGGAAAGGTGCGCTGCCTAAATAAGAAGCAGCGGTAAGCGGAATCCATGTTACCCCATTATCATTTGAAACTTCCAGTCGCGCAAAATCATTGTATTCTATTTTGCAGACCTGGTCGAATTCAAATATGATATTGGTATTTCCAACCGTTGAAAAAGCGATTGTTGTGAGCCACGAAGTATCATTCGCAGCCACTTGATTTTTATGGCTTAAAAGTCCCTGTGCCTGGTAAGTTACTTCCGGAACCCAGGTTGGATTCCCGCTTGAAACCACAGAATCAGCTATTTCGAAATTCTCGTGATAGACGATTGTAACCTGTGAAAAAAGAGAAAAAGAGGCCAAAAGGGCCGCGCAAATAATAGTAAATTTTTTCATGAGTCTTTATTTTGCCTAAAGTTTTCAAAGATAGCCATTTGACGCCGGAATTACAAAGCGTTTCCTTGTGAAAAAGTGGTTAGTTCGGAGTGGTTAGTTCGGAGATTTGGTTGGAGTGTTTAGTTTTCGAACTCCGCACGAAAAACTCCGAGCTAACCACTCTCAACTCCGAACTAAGCACCTATCTCCGAACTAAAAACTACGAACTAAAAACTAAAAAACTACCTTTGGACTCCAATTTTATATTATGAGCAAAGCAAATGATCCGAAATTACGTTCGTGGGTAAATGTTCCTGCAAACAGCGATTTTCCAATTCAGAATCTTCCATTCGGAATTTTCACCAACGCGCAAAGAAGTCCGCGTGCAGGTGTGGCCATCGGCGAACATATTCTCGATCTTAACGCAGTAGCTGAATTCGGCTATTTTGATGCCATACGTTTTGATAAAAAAGTATTTACTCAACCAACGCTGAATGCTTTTATCGCATTGGGAAAAACAATTACACGCAGCGTTCGCGAACGAATCTCCGAGCTGCTGGATGAAAAAAATAAAGCTTTGCAATCACAGGCAGGTGCGCGCGAGAAATGTTTAGTGCCGATGAAAGATGCTGAATTGTTAATGCCGGTTCGTATTGGTGATTACACTGATTTTTATTCGAGCATCGATCACGCAACGAACATGGGCAAGATGTTTCGCGATCCGGAAAATGCGTTGTTGCCAAACTGGAAACATATTCCTGTTGGCTACCACGGACGTTCTTCTTCGATCATTGTTTCCGGCGGCAGCTTTTATCGCCCGAAAGGACAAACGAAAGCGCCTGATGCAACTGTGCCGTCGTTCGGTCCGACAAAATCGCTTGACTTCGAATTAGAAACCGCATTTATCATTGGTAAATCGACGGAAATGGGTGATGCTGTTTCAACCGAACAAGCGGATGATCATATTTTCGGAATGGTTTTATTTAATGACTGGAGCGCGCGTGATATCCAGGCGTGGGAATATGTTCCGCTCGGGCCTTTCCTTGCGAAGAATTTTTGTTCCGTGATGTCGCCGTGGATTGTTACGCTTGATGCGCTTGAGCCGTTTCGTGTTGCAGGTTACAAACAAGAACCGGAAGTGCTGCCGTATTTGAAATATTCGGGTGATAAAAATCTTGCGATAAATCTGGAAGTTTCCATTGGCAAAACTGTTATTTCACGTTCCGATTACAAATATATGTATTGGACGATGGAACAACAATTGACGCATCATACTGTCAATGGTTGTAATGTTAATGTCGGCGATATGATGGCATCAGGAACGATCAGCGGACCTGAAGAAGGTTCCTTCGGATCGATGATGGAAATTACCTGGCGCGGCACAAAACCGTTGAAGCTCGAAGACGGAAGTGAAAGAAAATTTATCAATGATGGTGATACGGTTACCATTCGCGGATGGTCGGAGAAAGATGGTGTGCGAATTGGTTTTGGTGAATGCGCTTCAACTGTTTTACCGGCAAAAAATTAATTCATGAAAAAATTTCTCCCTGTTTTCAGCTTGTGCGTTTTACTATTCCTTTCCTCCTGCTCTTCCGAAGAAAGCGAAAAAACAAATGCTGATTCCGCTAAAAATGAAACTGCAATTGCAATTAAAACCCTTACAACTGACAGCGGAAAATTAGAGATCAAATCTTTTACCGGTCTGAAAGAAAGTGATGCAACATTATATTCTTCCGACGGAAAAATTATTCAGCAGGGAAAATTCCTGGATGATAAAGCAGCTGGTGCATGGGTGAAATACGACCAGGGAGGAAAAGCAATCAGCGCTTATCATTATTCAAACGGAAAGGCAATTCACAAGCTTGATGCGGATGATTTTAATTTTGTCACCTGCGCAAAAACCGGTTTCGGCGCTACTTTTTCTGTTCCGAAAAGCTGGCCTGAAACAAACTCTCCTGATCCATCGCATCTTATTGCGTTTTCAAAAAACATCCCTGAGCAGGAAGGAACGCTTCATCCGAATTTTAATTTTCGCCACGAAAAATTGCGCGCGGGAGATAGTCTCACAGGACTTGCAAATATGCAGCTTGAAATTCTGCACGAAAATGTAGGTCGTGTTGATCTTGTTGAGCAAAGTGATTTTATCCTTGATGGTTGCCAGGCTACACGACGTTACGGGATGTTTTCTGAAGAAACAGGAACTGTAGGATTTCTAAGCGCTATCATTATTTCAGGTGATGATGTTTGGTTTTTCAGCTGTGAAGCTTCTAATAATAAGCCGGGTGATTTTTTAAAATACCAGGGTGTTTTCCAGGAAATTCTCGAGAGCTTTAAGCGTGTTAAATAAAACGTATCGGAAAATCAATATTTCCGTTGATCATAAATCGGAAATGTTTTTTTGAACTACCTTTATTCTTAACCCCAATCCTATGTTTTTTCGCAGCTTTCTTTTCGCGCTGATCATCCTGATTTCCGGGACTGTTTCTGCGCAGCAATTCACACATCTTGCAAAGGCGCATTATGCACGATTTACGGATAAGGAAATTTACATGCTGGGATATGATGTGGGTTTTCGCAAAATGTGTTTTAGTGTCAGCGGCGGATTCGGAAAAGGAACCGACAACCAGTTTCTTGATGCGAGCGAGATAGATAACGGTCGCGAGGTGCAGAAAGTAAGAGGCAGCCAGACCATTTTTCCTGCAAGGATTCCATCAAATACGTATCTGGAAAGCAGCATGTCGGATTACAAGCTTCAGCAGCTGCGTGTGGGCTTTACTGTTTTTGTGCGGAGAAACGATACGTTGGGCCGGCATCCGTTAACAGGTTTACATTTTGGTGTTGAAGCAATGTTTTCAAAGATCATCGAATCACAAACTGTCGTTTACAAATCTGATTTTGATGAAACGCGTTATTCATATTCCGGCATTAATAAACTGAATGCATTCGGAGCGGGTTCGCATGTGGGTTGGCAATTCGCATTTTTCAAAGAGCATCTTTATATCGATCTGCGCGCGGTAATTCCGTTTTATTATCCGTTTGTTAAAGACCCTAATCTTAATAGTCCGTTTGCCGGAAATAAATATGAAATACAAGTAAGCGTCGGATGGCATTTTTACCGCACGAAAAAAGATCCTGAGTTTGATGGTGAGGGAGAAAAAGTAAGAGAGAAGATTTAAAAAAGTTATAGTAATCATTACATAAATTCCGGTTCACACTGGTGCTGTACTTTTGGACAATAAAGTATACAGCTTCTTAAACCTGATTTATGTTTTATCGTTATTCCATTTTTGTTTTTTTATTTTCATTGGTTATCCCGGCTTCCGCGCAGAAATTTACCCACATAGCTAAAGCACATTATGTAAAATTTACCGGGAAAGAAATTTACATGCTTGGTTATGATGTGGGCATACGAAGAATGTGTTTCAGCATAAGCGCAGGATCAGGAAGGGGAATTGACAAGCAGATCCTTGACGCAAATCAAACAAATAATCCTAACGAAAAGATGCGGGTTCGCGACAGTCAAACAATTTTTCCCGCGAAAGTTCCATTAAACAGCTTTCTTGAAAGTTGTATTTCCGATTATAAAATTCAACAGCTGCGTTTAGGATTTTCAGTTTTCATTCGTAAAAATGATGTAAACGGGCGCATTGCCTGTACCGGTCCGCACTTCGGCGTTGAAGCGATGTTCTCCAAAATTATTGAAACACAAACCGTAGTTTACAAATCGGATTATGAAATTACGAGGTTTGAATTTTCAGGCGTGAATAAGTTTACTGCGGCCGGTGCAGGAACTCATTTCGGATGGCAATTCGCATTTTTCATGGAGCAGCTTTACGTTGATGTTCGTGCGGTTATCCCGTTTTATTATCCGTTTATGCAAGATCCGAACCTGAATAGTCCGTTCTCAGGAAATAAATATGAATTACAGGGAAGTATCGGCTGGCATTTTTACCGGGTAAAAAACTACCAGCAAGCAGATGGAGATGCGTTGAAGGTGCGGGAGAGGATTTAAAAATGTGCAGCAGAAAATACTGATTTCCAACACTTCACTTCCCTTGCGCTTTTTTGCGTAACTTCATAGCTGATTACCTCCGTAAAAAGGGGAAGATATATGGCTGAAAAAGAAGTTGCTCCTGTTATAGACCTTGAGCTGGAACGTAAAGAAATCCTGAAACGTTACCGCGACCTGCTAAAGGCCTGCAAACGAAAGCTTGAAAAAGGCGATAAAGAAATTATCCGCAAAGCTTTTAACGTTGCCCTTGAAGCGCATAAGGACATGCGCCGCAAATCGGGTGAACCATACATTTATCATCCTATTGCCGTTGCGCAGATCTGTGCAGAAGAAATCGGGCTTGGGACAACCTCGGTAGTTTGTGCTTTGCTGCACGATACTGTAGAGGATACAGAAATTTCTCTTGAGGATATTACCGGCATGTTCGGTGAAAAAGTGTCGAAGATCATTGACGGGCTCACAAAAATTTCCGGTGTATTTGACCAGCAGACAAATTCTTTGCAGGCGGAAAATTTCCGTAAAATGTTGCTTACGCTTTCGGATGATATTCGTGTAATTCTTATCAAGCTTGCAGATCGTTTGCATAATATGCGCACGCTCGAATCGATGAA
Organism: Bacteroidota bacterium; assembly: GCA_031412295.1. Taxonomy (GTDB): domain Bacteria; phylum Bacteroidota; class Bacteroidia; order Palsa-965; family Palsa-965. The sequence continues at coordinate 110,086 of JANOCU010000013.1, read as the reverse complement.
GCGTGATAAGCAGCTGAAGATCGCTTCTGAAACACTTTATCTCTATGGTCCGCTGGCCCACCGTCTCGGACTTAATGCAATAAAAACAGAGCTGGAAGATCTCGGACTAAAATATACCGAGACAGAAATCTATGATGAAATTTCAGAAAAGCTCAAAGCAACCGAGCCGGAAAGAAAAAAATTCATTCAAAAATTTATTCAACCGATCAATGAAATTTTGAATGAGCAGGGATTTTCTGTTCGTGTGATTGGCCGGCCGAAAAGCATTTTTTCCATTTACAATAAGATCAAATTTAAAGGCGTTCCATTCGAAGAAATATTCGACATTTTTGCGATCAGGATTATTCTTGATACAAATATTGAAAGTGAAAAAGCGGATTGCTGGAGAATATATTCCATCGTCACCGATTTTTATCATCCAAGTCCTGATCGTTTACGCGATTGGATCTCTACCCCGAAAGCAAATGGGTATGAATCTTTGCATACCACGGTAATGGGTCCGGATGGAAAATGGGTGGAAGTGCAGATTCGTACAGAGCGAATGGATGAGCTGGCAGAGAAAGGCTATGCGGCTCACTGGAAATATAAAGACACCGTTGCAGGATCAGAAAGCAAAGGTGATCAGCTGGAAGAATGGCTGCGCAAGATCCGCGAGATGCTTGAAAATCCGGAAGACAATGCGCTGGATTTCATTGACGATTTTAAGCTGAATCTTTTTGCAGAAGAAATTTTCGTATTCACTCCGCAGGGAGAAATGCGCACATTGCCTTTCGGTGCAACTGCATTGGATTTCGCTTTTGATATTCATACGAAAGTCGGCGAAAAATGTATCGGCGCTAAAGTGAATCATAAGCTTGTGCCGCTCAGCCACCAGGTAAAAAGCGGTGACCAGGTTGAAATTCTTACTTCAGTTAAACAAACACCGAAGGAAGATTGGCTTGGTTATGTAATTACTGCACGTGCCAAATCAAAGATCAAGAATGCGCTTAAAGAAGAGAAAAGAAAAGTTGCAGAGGAAGGACGTGAAATTCTTGAACGTAAATTCAATCACCAGAAAATTGATTTTACAGTAAAAAACATCAATGACCTTCATACGTTTTTACGTTTGCCAAGTCCGCAGGAATTATTTTATCGCGTTGCAATGGGCATTATTGTGCTCAAGCATATTAAAGCGTGGGTAAAAGAAAAAGATAAGCCTGCCAAGCCACAAAAAAATGAGCCTACTTTAGAACAAGTCATTAGAGAAACACGAGGCAAAAAAGCCGGTGACGATGCGCTTGTTATCGGCGACAATCTCACGAAGATCGAATACAAATTATCGCCGTGCTGCAACCCGATTCCCGGTGATGATGTATTCGGATTTATTACGATCGGTGAAGGAATAAAAATCCACCGCGTTAACTGTCCGAATGCGTTATCGATGATGTCGAATTACGCGTATCGTATTGTAAAAGCACGCTGGACCGGCCAGGAACAAATTTCTTTCCTTGCGGGAATTAAAGTTTCCGGCATTGATGAAGTCGGTCTTGTAAATAATGTCACAAAAATTATTTCCAACGAGCTCAGTGTAAATATGCGGTCACTTAATTTCGATACGCACGACGGCATTTTCGAAGGAATGATCATGCTTTTCGTTCACGATGCACAACACCTTACCGAATTGATGAAAAAGCTGAAGAAGGTAAATGGTGTGCTTTCGGTTTCGAGAATTAATCCGAATTAGAATGTGCTAATTTGCTAATGGGTTAATTTGCTAATAAAAAAGGTGACTAAAAAGAGCAAGAAAGGCATTAAACCAAAAGCAAACCATTAGCAAATTGCCACATTAGCACATTAGCAAATTCCTTCCTTCGTTTCCTCTTTTTCTGTACTTTTACCTGTTCATTAAAATCTCCAATGTCCGATACCAACATTCGGGAAACCGTCAAAAATATCTTTGCAGAACATCTTGGAAAACAAGGCCACCGGAAAACACCGGAACGCTTTGCAATTCTTGATGAGATCTATTCGCAGGGCGGTCACTTTGACATTGAATCGCTGTATGTTTTTATGAAAAATAAAAAATACCGTGTGAGTCGTGCAACATTATACAATACAATAGAATTGCTTCTTGAATGTGGATTGGTTACACGTCATCAGTTCGGCCGTAACCAGGCACAGTTTGAAAGAGCTTATGCATACAAGCAGCATGATCACCTGATTTGCCAGGATTGTAATAAAGTTTTTGAATTCTGTGATCCGCGTATTCAGCAGATTCAAAAGACCACAGAGGAATTCCTCGCATTTGAAATTTCCACGCATTCGCTTAATTTTTTCGGGCGTTGCAAAAAACTTTCAATGAACGGAGGTTGCGAGCATCTAAAAACTATACCAAAACGTCTGTCATGAGCTTTACTTACAACATCATCCAGAAAAAGCCGATCGCAATTTTTTCACTCTATGGTGAACTGATCGATCGCAATGAAGGACAACGTATCATGGACGAAGTAAACCTGCTTGCTGAAGACGGGCAGAATAAATTCATACTCGAACTTTCTGAATTAAAATATGTGAACAGCACCGGGCTGAATGTGCTGATCAATGTGCTGACCAAAGCAAGAAAAAACGGCGGCGATCTTGTGATCACCGGCGTTTCAAAAAAAGTGCAGGAGCTCTTGCTTGTAACAAAACTGAATTCCGTTTTCGCTGTTACAGAAAACACGGAAGAAGCGATCGAAAAATTTAATGAACCAAAATAAAAGTATGAAGGCAGAAGTTCTCCTGGGCCTCCAATGGGGCGATGAAGGAAAAGGTAAAATCGTTGACGTGCTCACTCCCAAGTACGATATCATAGCGCGCTTCCAGGGCGGACCTAATGCGGGACACACTTTAGAATTCAACGGCATAAAACATGTGCTGCACACAATTCCTTCCGGAATTTTTCATGAAACAACAATGAACGTGATCGGTAACGGTGTCGTCATTGATCCTGTTATCCTGAAAAGAGAGATTGACAAGCTCAAAGAAATGGGCGTTGATGTAAAAAAACGCCTGCTTGTTTCCCGTCGCGCACATCTTATTCTTCCTACACACAGCCTTCTGGATAAAGCATCTGAAGCATCGAAAGGAAAAGAAAAGATCGGTTCAACACTCAAAGGAATCGGGCCGACTTACATGGATAAAACCGGTCGTAACGGTTTGCGTGTGGGTGATATCGATGCTGCAGATTTCAAAGAAAAATATAATTCGCTTGTTGCAAAGCACCGTGAGCTTTTGAAATTTTATAATTCCGATGAAGATCCTTCTCCATTGGAAAAAGCGTGGTTCGAAGGAATTGAAACATTGCGCGAGCTTACACGCATCGACAGCGAACATTATATTAATGAAGCGCTTGTTAATGGAAAACGTGTACTTGCCGAAGGTGCGCAGGGATCATTGCTTGATATTGATTTCGGAACGTATCCTTTCGTTACTTCTTCGAATACAATGTGCGCGGGTGCATGCACCGGGTTAGGAATTGCTCCCGGCAGAATCGGTGGTGTGATCGGAATTTTCAAAGCGTATTGCACGCGCGTTGGAAGTGGTCCTTTTCCTACTGAGCTTATTGATACAATTGAAGAAAATGGTCCGGGCGCGGTGATGCGTAAAGAAGGAAATGAATTCGGTTCAACAACTGGTCGTCCGCGTCGTTGTGGCTGGTTGGATCTTCCTGCATTGCGTTATGCGATCATGATCAATGGGGTTACAGAGCTGATCATGATGAAAGCAGATGTGCTCAGCATTTTTGAAACGATCCGTGTTTGTACTGCTTATAAAATTGATGGAAAAGTAACGGACAAACTTCCTTACGACATCGTGAACAAAGTTATCGAGCCTGTTTACCTTGATCTCAAAGGATGGAAAACAGATCTCACTGCAACAACTTCTGCTGCTGATATGCCGCTTGAGCTGAATGATTATATCGCATTCATCGAAAGAGAAACAGGCGTTCCGGTAAGCATCGTTTCAGTTGGTCCCGACAGAAAACAAACTTTGTTAAGAAACGAAGTGTGGGCATGATAATTGACCCGACAGTGAAATGCGCCTGCTGAAAAATTCATTTTTTATTTTTTTCCTCCTCTTCCTCTCGCAGGAATTGGTGGCGCAATCTACTATCAAAGCTGAAAAAGGAAAACAGATCAACCTTAAGCATGCGAATTCTTTAAAAAGCAGTCCGCGCGGTTTTCAGCGTTTGATTGGTGCGGTAGAATTTGAGCAGCAGGGAATGATCATGACGTGCGACAGCGCACATTTTTTCCAGGAAGCAAATTCGCTTGATGCTTACGGGCACGTTCACATTCGACAGGGCGATTCATTAAATATTTTCGGCGACATTCTGAAGTACGATGGCAATGCGCGAAGAGCTGAGCTGCAGAAAAATGTGCGGATGATTGATCGTGACATGACCCTGACTACTGAAGCGATCGTTTATGATCTGAATGAAAAAGTGGCAAGCTATTCATCCGGCGGAAAAATTGTCAATAAAGAAAATGTGCTGACGAGCCAGATCGGTGCGTATTCTACCGAAGCGAAAGTATTGACATTCAAAAAAAATGTGCTGCTGGTTAACCCCCAATATGTGATGAAGTGTGATACGTTACGTTATCATCCGCTGACAAAAACATCTTATTTCCTCGGACCAACGACGATCAAAGCAACGAACAATTCTAATTTTATTTATTGTGAGAATGGTTTTTATGACAGCCAGAATGATGTTGCGCAGTTTCAGAAAAACGCATACATCGTTACCAAAGATCAAACGCTGAAAGGCGACAGCATCTGGTACAACCGAAAGCTCGGTTTGGGTAAAGCGATGAAAAATGTGGAGATCATTGACACTGCACAAAAAATTACAATCAAAGGTGATCTTGCTATTCACAATGAAGTAACGAATATTTCCCTCATCACGGGGCATGCTTTATTCATTCAACAGTTTACTAAAGATTCGCTTTTCCTGCATGCCGATACATTAAAGTCAATTACCATTTACGACAGCACGGCTTACGATACAAAAATTAAAGATCCTGCCGATTCACTTGTAAAAGAACCGCAGAAAATTATTCTGGGTTATCACAATGTGCGTTTTTTCAAAACAGATTTACAGGGAAAATGTGATTCCCTTTCATGGACGTCTACTGATTCAACTATGCGATTATTCAACGACCCGGTTTTATGGTCGGGCGGAAATCAATTGACAGCTGAAAAAGTTTCCATCATCACACATCACGGAGAAATCCTGCAGCTGAATATGGACAATAATGCATTCATCGTTTCAGAAGAAGACACCTCGCGCTTTAACCAGATCAAAGGGAAAAAGATGACCGGTTATTTTGTGAAGAATGAATTGAACAAAATATTCGTTGAAGGAAATGGCCAGACTTTATATTATGCAAAAGATGAAGGTGTGATCATGGGTGTGAATCGCGCGGATTGCAGCAGTCTTTTAATTCGCATCGCAGAGCAGGATGTGCAATCGATCACATTTTACAATCATCCCGAAGCAACACTCTATCCCCCACTCGATCTTCCTCCGAAGGAAGCCTTGCTGAAAGATTTTAAATGGCGTGCATTGGAACAGCCGCTTTCGGTGCAGGATTTATTTCTGAAGTAATTTTTCATTCCTGTTTATTTTCAATATTCACCTTTAAATCGTCGTGCCTGGTTTAACTTTATAGTAAATCGCAAGACTTGTAAAATGACTATGCCACAAACTTCAGAGCACGAAATCCATATTCTTCTCGGATGCGCAGATGCACGGGACCTTTCACAATTACAAGTAGATGCCATTCGTACCGTTTCAGCGCAATGGCGCGAGCGTGGAATTGATGTAGACTTTCACACTATTCGTTCAGCAGGCTCTTTTGTGACTCCTGATGTTGTAATGGATATCAAACGAACAGTTGAGCAGGAACTCCGATCGAGCCTCGATGTAAAACGCCCGGTTCGTTTTTTCGTTCATATTCAAAGTCACGGCCATCTTACTGAAGATTCGAGCAAAGAATATATTTCTCATGTGCATGATCTGCATATCGTGGAGGACTCTCCGTTGAATTGTGGTATGCTGCATGCTTCTTCGCTTGGCATCGAGCTCGAACATTTATTGCTTGAAGAAAAACCTGAAATTGAGTTTCACGGACAAACGTATAAAGTTGAAAACTCGCTGGATATTCGCACACTTCTGCGTTTTGTCTATAATCACGATGGTTATCTCGCAGGTGATTGGATAAAAAGCATTGATCTGCTTCGCACACATCCGCGCAATCAGCGTACACAATTAGAGAATGCGATAAAAAGCGATTCGGAATTAAAAACGCTGAATATAAAAGTAACTGCAGGCATCCAGGATTATTCAATCCATGCACTGATTCGTGTTGACGATGGTGATCCTGCTGCGCCGTGGTGGGATGAAGTGCAGCAATACATTCGCCGGAACAATACCAATAAGCGTATCATGAGGGACATTTTATTTGCGCAGGCAGAAAAGCAAAAACCATTCGCAGGTTTGTTGTGCATGTCTGATCCGCGCATGTCCTCACGCTTAGACGCTGCACAATATTACCAGGCTTTAAAAAACGTTCCTGTCAGCAGCGATTATATGCCGAATACACTTTTTAATATTTCAGGAAGCAATTTTGATATTCCGCTTACACCTTTCGGTCCGTATGTGATTGCAGGATTTTATTACGCTGTACATTACCTCAAGCTTAAAGATCAAATGGTAATGGGTTATGATTCACAACAAACCGATCGCATCATGGCAAAAATCCATAATGATCCGCTGATGAATTTGATCGTGAAAAAATATGATGTGAATTTAATTCCGGTTAACCAGGTGGATGTGGCTGAGCAATAAAGGCTGATGCATGAACAACCGGATCTTTAACATCAACTGGATGTTTAATTTTTCACAAAAATGAGATAACATTTAACCAAAAGCAATAACTTGATTCTTTAAAGCGTTATCCTTTTTGCCAATTAACCGGATAAATTAAACCAGGTCCAAACTCATGAAAAGAATTATTATTTGCCAGCTGGTAATTCTCTGCTTTCTTTTTGTCCACGCTGAATGCACAGACAGCAGATACGACCTTTAAAAGGGAAATCGGGATCAGGATGACGGGGTTTTCTGATTTTGATTTTATCTATAAAAAGCAAAAGGCTGGATTTAAATATTCAAGGATAAGATTGGTATCAGCAAATTTTTCCGTTTCGGACTTCGAAAATTTTCGCAGCGTCATTACTATGGGCATGGCTTATGGAAGAGAAAAACGAATACCACTGAATAATAATTTCAGCTTTATCCGCGGATGGGAAGTGAGTGGAAAAGTCAATGCAACAATTAATAATAATTCGAGCCTGATAGTTACACCGGGAATTGGATTGGTTTTAGGATTTCAATACGACGTCAGTAAAAAATTCGCCGTTAATATTGAAACTATTCCCGGCCTTTCAACTGATATTCGCTTCAGGTCACGAGGTGTAGATGTTTCAAATCTTAGCGTCGGATTTAATTCGAATAGTATTGCGTTGGGATTGATGTATCGATTCTGATTAAAAAACAATATGAATACAATAGGCTACTTCGAAATTCAATCCTCCGATCCGGCACGGGAGAAAAAATTCTATGAACTTATTTTCGGCTGGAAATTTATTAGAGAAAATAATGTTCCGATCGAATATTACAGGATAGAAACAAACGGCATCCATGGTGGACTTTTGATGCGACCAGCAAAAATGCCAACGGAAGGATTCGGCACCAATGCATATGTCTGTTCTGTGCAGGTTGAAAATTTCGATAAGACCAGTGAGCTGATACTTGCAAACGGCGGACAGGCTGCATTACCAAAATTTGCAATTCCGGGAAGATGCTGGCAAGGCTATTTTATGGATGCGGATAATAATACATTCGGAATTTTTGAAGTGGATGAAAATGCTAAGTAAAGATTACAAATGATTTAGTGTATAAAATGCATTCTAAATTATTGCACAAAAAAAATGTCCCGGGTAAAAACTCCGGGACATTTTTACAAATATCAAATCTTCTATCTTCTGCGATAAAGCTTTTTAGCATTACGCTTCATAAAAGCATCTTTCGTTTTTTGATTTTCCTGGTGAATTGAAACTTCCTCCTTGCGCTGAAACGTGTTTTCAGACTGGTGAGCTTGTTCAGGTGTCAATGGTGCTGTTTCTTCTCCTTGTTCAGGAATGAAGTGCATATTTTCACCTGCAGGTATTTCCTGGATAAGCTGTGTTTCCGTAACAGGCGCAGTTGTTTTAGCTGCAACTTTTTTAGTTGCTTCAACCTTTTTCTTAGGTGCTGCTTTTGTAGCAACAACATTTTTCTTGGCTACAACCTTTTTCTTCGGAGCAGATTTTTTAGCAACAGCCTTTTTCTTAGTAACAACCTTTTTCTTCGGAGCTGGTTTTTTAGCAGCAACCTTTTTCTTAGCAACTGCTTTTTTCTTAGGTGCTGATTTCTTAGCAACAACCTTTTTCTTAGCAACTACTTTTTTCTTAGGTGCTGATTTCTTAGCAGCAGACTTTTTCTTTGCTACAACCTTTTTCTTCGGAGCTGACTTTTTAGCCGCAACCTTCTTTTTAGAAATTGCTTTATTCACTTTTTTGCCAGTGCCTTTTTTGGAATTCTTGATCGCCATAAAATATTTTTTAGATGAGTGCCTCTTATCAGTTACAAAGTTCAACTTATATTGTTAATTTGTATTACATTATTTTGTGCATTTGTTACATCATTCACACGTTAAATGAAATGAAGTATAAATGATCGCAGTACTGCCAGCCATCTTCAGGCACAGCGTGTGATAAATGATCACTTCGCTTATTATATTAAATGAAAGAAGCTGATCGTAATTGCGGGCTTCGTATTCCTATATTTGATTTGCCTGCCTGCCGCTGCGCGGGCTGTGCTTCTGCAGGCAGGTAATTCGTTCCCGGGAATCATCTCTTCCCGAAAAATGCCGCAGTTCTCCCTTCCTGATTCGCCACCACCGAAAACAAAAACGCCGCCACCAAAATATTCTGAACCACCAAAATATATCCTGCAATACTCATTTCTGTCTGGTGAACTGTATCGTAAAAATTTCCCTGCTGGTACGTGATCATGTAATAACAATAAGGCGCACCAAGAAAAATCAGCAAAGCCTGTAATTGCAAAAATGCTTTTCCCGGCAATGAAAACGGACGTTTAAAGCTGAACGATTCCCACACCACAAAAAACGGCATCAGCGCAAAAAAGAAAAGTCCCGGAATTCCACCTGGATTTCCATTAAAGTTTATCGCAAGCGAAGTTTCATGCACTTCATTCACCGGCGTAAACGTTTGCGTATCGGGAGTATCGCCGTTGTAATAACCCGTCACACGATCAATGCGAATAGGAATAAACAGGAAACCAATTGCCCAGAGGAAGGTTATCAGAAGAAGAACTCTTTTTTTGGCAAGGGACATCACCATGGTGGATGAATTACAGATTACAAATTACAGATTACCGATGATGATGATGTGTGGATTAAGATGTACAATTATTTTCGGTCCTTCATCTGAAATTCAATCACACTTATACCTAAACGTCCCAATTGGTAATTGGTAATTGGTAATTGGTAATTTCGTAATCAGTAATCCCCTTCAAAGGAATTTCTCATCCCACCAACATGCGAGCATGCCACGATCTCTTCATCGGCACTTCCCACTTCGTTGCCATCTCTTCTTTTGTTCCAATGAGATTATTGAAAACAATTGTATCTCCGTTCAGCGCGCCTTTTTCTACGAGCTGTTCAAATTCCTGGAGTTTTGTTCCGCGGATAATATTCTGATCATCACGGAATGTCACGAGCAGTCGGTCGAATAAATTGATGAGATAATCTTTTTCAAGCTGCTGAATAAAACGAACTGATTTATCAATCCCGCATCCACTCGCGCTTGCTGCATCTTCATCCACCAGCACCACAATAAATCGATTATAAAGCACATCAATCGTCGCAAGCATCATATTGCCATGCGAAGACCAATCAAGCAAAAACATCGCAGATTTCTTTTTAATTTCCGAAATCTCAAGGTCAGTAAGGTTCCTGTCCGACTGGTAAATCCAGACTTTGGAACGGTTCGGCATTTCATTGAAAGTTAACATGGTGCAAAGGTAATCATTCGAATTCTCCCGATAGCTATCGGGATCAATATTCAAAATTCAGGATTACTCGATAATATGAAGATTATATGGGCGTGTCCCTCTCCGCCGCGGCGGATCGGGCCGGGCTATTCGTTACAAGTCCTCCCATGAAGGAAACATGAAGGATGTTCCTTCATGTTCCGGGCTTTTCACTGCTATCCCTCACGCATTAACCCAAACCTTCAGGTTTGGGTACTACAAATCCATTGCGCCAGCAATCAATTCCGCAACATCCAACACCTTCGTTTTATCTTCCTTATTAAAATGCTTCACACCATCCGTCATCATCGTCATGCAGAACGGACATCCCGTTGCAATTACATCCGGATTTAATTCAATTGCCTCACCTGTGCGTTCAACATTTATTTCTTTATCGCCTTTTTCTGCTTCTTTAAACATTTGTGCACCGCCTGCGCCGCAGCATAATCCGAATTGACGGCTGCGTTTCATTTCGGCTAATTCTACATCGAGCTTTTCAATTACCGAACGTGGCGCTTCGTAAATATTATTTCCGCGACCTAAATAACATGGATCGTGAAAGGTGATTCTTTTACCCTTGAATTCACCGCCCTGCACTTTTACTTTTCCGGAATCAAGTAATTCCTGCATCAGCTGCGTGTGATGAATCACTTCATACGTGCCGCCAAGTCCGGGATATTCATTCTTGATTGTATTGAAGCAATGCGGACAACCGGTTACAATTTTCTTTACATTGTAACCATTGAGCACAGTAATATTATTCATCGCCTGCATCTGGAAAAGAAATTCATTTCCCGCACGTTTCGCAGGATCGCCCGTACAACCTTCTTCCGTTCCAAGCACCGCGAATTTTATTCCGACGTGATTGAGAATACGCACGATCGCTTTCGTAATTTTTTTCGCACGATCATCAAAGCTGCCCGCACATCCAACAAAAAAAAGGATCTCAGGTGTTTCACCTTTGGCCATCATCTCAGCCATTGTCGGTACGTGAATTGGTTCTGCCACAGATTTCGCGGATTACACAGATTAATTTTTACTTCTCAAAAACTTGAAATTTTTACTGGTCACAATTAGTTTTTCTTGTTGGCTTTTTCTATAGAACGAATTCGTTTTTTCAGATCGCCTGTTAATGAAATAATGGGAATGTCTTTCTTCAAAATTACTTTCTCATCTTTTGTCACTTCCATGGTTGCAAAGCCTGACGTATCACTTACATTCGGATGCATAACCCATACTCCGCGAACGCCTGTAGACTGTTGTCCTATTACATTTGTCATTTTAAAATCAAAAGGATAATCTCTGAAAGGCAAACCGTTTTTTAGTATTTGTAATGTATTGTCATAATCAACTACTAACGTATCCTGCAATGGCGTTATCTTGAAACTATAGACTGGCGCATCTTCAACATACGCAGAAGATAAAAACAATAAGGAAGTGATTACAAAAAAAACTTTTTTCATTTCTTATTCTTCATTTGCCCAATTCAATCTATCCATCTGTGAAAACTGCCACGGCGCCGCATTGTTCTCAATATTCGTCATCATCATGTTCAATTCATTCGGCGCTGCTGATTGCTCCATGACTTGAAAACGACGCAGATCCATAATGATCGAAAGCGGATCAATATTCACAGGACATTCCTGCACACACGCATTACACGATGTGCACGCCCATATCTCTTCGCCGGTAATGTAATCGCCGAACAATGATTTTCCGTCTTCAACAAATGTTCCTTTATTCTTGTCAATATTTTTCCCTACTTCTTCCAAACGATCACGCGTATCCATCATGATCTTGCGTGGCGAAAGTTTTTTGCCTGTGATATTCGCCGGACAAGCAGAAGTGCAACGACCACATTCCGTGCACGAATACGAATCCATTAATTGTTTCCACGAAAGATCCTGTACATCCTTCGCACCAAAACGCTGCGGTGTTTCAGGAGGCGGTGGCGGAACAAAAGAAGGATCGAGCATCGCTTTTACTTCTGTCGTTACCGATTCAAGATTTGTGAATTCTCCTTTCGGTTCGAGATTCGAATAATAGGTATTCGGGAATGCAAGAATGATGTGGAGGTGTTTTGAATACGGAAGATAATTAAGGAAGAACATAATGCCGACAATGTGAAACCACCAGGTAAAACGTTCTATCATCACCAATGTTTCCGGCGAAGTAGAATCAAACAAACCTGCCAGTGCTCCGCTGATCGGGAAGGCTGAAGTGGAAAGTCCGGCGTCGTAATGACCGTAGTGCAATTGCTGCAATTGAAAATCTGCTGCATTCATAAAAATGAAAGCGCTCATGAGCAGCATCTCTGTGATCAGGATATAATTCGCGTCTGATTTTGGCCAGCCGTTTAATTCTTTCATCACCAAACGTTTTACATTCGCTACATTCCTGCGAAGGAAAAACACGAGACAGCCAAGGAAAACGAGCACTGCAAGCACTTCAAATGTTGCAATCAAAAATGTGTAAAGCGGTCCGAGAAAAGAAAGCACACGATGCGTTCCGAAAATTCCGTCGATGAGAATTTCAAGCACTTCTATGTTGATGATGATAAATCCAACGTAAACAAAAAGATGCATGATCGCAGGCAACGGACGTGTTACCATTTTCGATTGACCTAATGCAACACGGAACATTGTTTTCCAGCGCAACGGTTTATTATCGCTGCGATCCTCAGGACGGCCGAGAAAAATATTACGGCGGATCTTGCGCACGTTGATCGTGAACAACACAGTTCCTCCGATGAGAAGAAGGATGAAAATAATATTGGTAATGTATTCCATTTAGCGGGTTGGAATTTCGATTACTAAGGCGTTGGCTTTGGCGCCGGAGTTTTCTTTTGTTTTTTCTCGCGGCCGAAAACTGAGAAGTAACGTTTCGGATGCTCTTTCAGATCAATGATAAGCGCATCAAGATCTGCATTTGACTTAGTAATTCCTTCGTACAGCTTTTTATCGTTCAGCAACAAGCCCATTGTACCTGTTCCATTATTGATCTTTTCAAGGATCGCAGAAGTTTTTGCCATTACCGCGCTTGCACTGTCGATCACCGTTTTTAATCTTGATTTCGCAAGGCTATCTGAAATGTTTGCGAAATTATTTATCGCTCTTGAAAGTGGTTCGTTGTTATTGGCAAGATTGGTTGAGATCGATTGAATCTTCACGAGAATATCAGAGAACCTTGCAGATTCTGATGCGACCATTGTATCTAAACGGAAGGAAGTTTTTTCAAGTGTTGCAAGCGAATTCCGGATGCTTGAAAAGCTGTGAACAAGATCTTCACGTGCATTTTCATTCAGCACAACTTCAAAAATCTGCACAACAGAATCGACAGAAGAAACCAAACTTTCGATTTTCTTTTTCAACGGCAAAACCATTGCGCTCACCTGGTCTTTGATCCCCTGTTCATTCGAACCAATGAGCGTGTCTTTATCTTCCACCGGCTTTCCACCCGGGCGCGTAGTAATACGAATGGCTTTGTAACCTAAAAGTCCGTCGCTGAAAATTTCGCAATACGAGCTGTCGGTGATGATCGCATTTTCTTCCGTAATGATAAAATGAACGATCAGCTTATTGGTTTTCGGATCCATTATCACGTCACGCACCGTTCCGACTTTATAACCGTTGATCATAACGGTATTGTTCGAAGTCAGTCCGTTTACATCATCGTAAACCGCGTACAGATCTGTATTGGTAGAAAAAATATCGCGCCCTTTCAGGAAGTTGAATCCGTAAACAGTGATGGCAACGGCCACGACAACAACTATTCCGGTCTTAATTTCTTTGGTCAATTTCACAGGGGCGAATTTACGAATTATCACATTGTGATCACCATGAGACGATGAACAGGGTATGATTTATTTATGAAGTTAAAACCCGTATTTTTCAGCAGAATGCAGATTATAACGTGATACATCCTACAATTTACCCTTTTTCTTTAATCGCTTTTTCACTTCTTCTATTGTCGATGAAGACTCACCTTTCCTGGAAAAGGCAATAATTCCCTCTAAAAGATCTTCTAATTCTTCACGGTAGTTCAGTATTGTCTTAATATCAATTTGAACTGCCTTAATGCGTTTCTTATTATCTGTAACGTAATAAACACCTTTCATCTGTAACTATTTATTGAGACCAACTTTTAAAATCGTGGCTTTCCTTTCTTATAAAGCAAGGAATGCTAATTACTTCACTTCATTAAACTTCCTCGCCTCTTCCAACGTCAATCGTTTTCCGTTCGAATCAAACACCACAACAAAGGCATCAGGGAAACCATTTTTACGCAGCTCATTTTGCCGGGTTACTGCTTCGGCCTGCGTTTTATAATTTCCTGCCGTGTATTTATGAACGCCTTTTGCTTCGTAATGCCACGTATCTGTCACGCCTTTAAATTGAGTTGCATTTTCCTTTAAAGGTTTATCAGAAGAAATAAATTGCACGCGATAGGAAATCGTAACAGGCTTAGGCGCCACCATCACTACCACTTTGGAAGTATCGACCTTCGGTGCAGAATCTTTTTTTGCGACTGTATCAACAGGCTTTGGCTTTACAAGTGCTGCTTTCGGATTTGCATAATTTACCGGTTTACGTAATCCTGCTGTATCGGAGACTTCAGGTTTATACGGTTTCATTTTTTCAATTTCATCCGCATAAACTTTCGTAGTTCCCTCCAATTCATCTTTCCATTTTCTGAATGCGCGGAAGATGCTTGCGGCCATATGCTTTTGTCCTTTTTCAAGACTTAAAAATTTTTCTTCCTGCGGATTAGTAAGAAAACCTGTTTCGATCAGCACCGATGGCATGCTTGTTTTCCAGAGCACAAGAAATCCTGCTTGTTTTACACCATCATCATCGCGACCGGCCTTTTCTGAAAATTCATCCTGGCAGAATTCTGCAAAACGCATACTTTCTTTCAGGTACTCATTTTGATAAGTAGCGAAAATAATTGCTGCTTCATCCGAATTGATCGCGAGATTATAATTCTTCTCATAATTATCCTCCAACAATACCGCATCATTTTCTCTTTTCGCAACATCGAGATTACCATCTGCAACGTGAAGTCCCATTACATAGGTGGCAGAACCATGTGCAGTTTCATTGCAGACATCACGCATCTTTCCGTCTTTCCCTTTTTTTCTTACACAGGCGGAATTACAATGAATGCAAATAAAAATGTCCGCTTTGTTCCGGTTTGCGATTGCTGCGCGCTCATTCAGTTCAACGAAAATGTCCGTCTTGCGCGTGTAAACAACTTTGATCTCAGGGAAATTTGTTTCAATATAATTCCCAAGCTTCAGCGCAATTGAAAGCGCAACATCCTTCTCTTTCACAAGATCGCCATGACAACCGGGGTCTTTTCCGCCGTGGCCGGGATCAATGCAAACCACTTTTATCTTCTTGCTTTCTGGTCTGATAATTGCAAATGACGCCGACAGCAACAGCACGCTTGCCGTTACCAAAAGGATAATAAAGGGATTTTTAGCAATTCTTCGCACTATGAACATAACGCGGAAAGCCTCTTTTTATTTAGTTTTGGTCCGAATGGCTCTTATGGAGCATTCATTTGAACGTGTAAAGCAAAAATACCGCCAAACCTTGTTTCACTTTCTTGCCCCGGTCCTATTTTTCAGACGCTACTTGTTAATAAGCGTCTTATTTATGGGCTTTTATGGTGGTTTGGATGCACAACCCGATTCAATTCCTGACACAATTCCGCCAATAAAAAACGGCAATACGGTTCGCCTGGGAAACACTTTAAAGAGCCTTGTTATCTACAGCGCGCAGGATTCCATGTTTTTTGACCTGGTGGGACAAAAAGTTTATCTCTACGATAGTGCTGCGGTGGATTATGATGATGTAAGCCTGCGTGCAGATTATATCGTGATTGATTTTAAAAACAGCGTTGTTTCGGCGGAAGGAAAAAAAGACAGCACAGGCAAATATCTTAACAAGGCGATGATCAGGCAGGCGGATCAGACTTTTTATGGTGAAAAGCTCAGCTTCAATTTTCTCAGCGGAAAGGGCAAAGTGACAGAAGTAAATACGGAAGAAGGCGGTGGATTTTTAATTGCGGAAGCGGTTAAGAAAGATACCGGTGGCGTAATTTATGGTTTCCGCGGACAATTCACGACCTGCGATCGCCCGAGTCATCCGCATTATGCCATCCGCGCCAAAAAAATGAAGATCATCCAGAATGACAAGATCGTAACCGGTCCCGCTTACCTGGAAATTTCAGATGTTCCGACACCACTTGCAGTTCCGTTTGGCTTTTTCCCGAATAAAAAAGGAAGAAAATCAGGCATTCTTATTCCAACGTATGGTGAATCGCCTTCACTTGGATTTTTCCTGAAAGATGGCGGATATTATTGGGGCATCAGCGATAAAATGGATATGGCATTGCGCGGCGATATTTATTCGAAAGGAAGCTGGGGCGCGAAATTGTATACCAACTATAAGGTGCGTTATAAATACAGCGGCAATATCAATTTGAAATATGCGCGTATTCTCACAGGCGATCGCGAGCTTCCGACAACACGTATTATCAGGAATGATTTTTTCATCAATTGGTATCATACACAAGATCCGAAATTCAATCCTTCGATTCGGTTCTCTGCGAACGTAAATGCAGGATCAAGCACTTACAATGCCATTAACGCTGATCGTGCAAATGATTACCTCTCCAATATTTTTTCTTCCAACGTTTCTGCTTCGAAATCGTGGAAGTTCGGTGTGCTTTCTGCGAATTTGCGCCACTCTCAAAATACACAAACACGTAATGTGGATCTGACTATTCCGCAACTTGCTTTTTCTGTAAATCGTTTTTATCCGTTCAAAAATCCGGACCGTGTTACCGCTAAATGGTATGATAAAATCGGAGTTTCTTACAACTCGGAATTTCAAAACAACCTGAATATTGGTGATACCATGTTCAGGAAAGAAAATCGTCCTTACATCAAAGATTATTTCCGTAACGGTATTCGCCAAAGCTTGCCAATTGCTACTTCATTTAATGTGTTGAAATATTTTACGCTTACACCGGCGCTTAATTTTAATTCGGTTACACAATTCAGAACCATTACAAAATCATGGACCGGAAGTGAAATTGATATTGATACAGTTAACGGCACACGAATCAATTTCGACTGGAGTGCAAGTGTTGCGCTGACTACCAAATTGTATGGAATGTATACAATGAACGGCGGAAGATTTTCAGTTATCCGACATGTTATCACACCCAACGTTTCGTTTACGTACATGCCTGATTTCACCAATGAAAAATATGGGTTTTACAAAACTGTTCAGATTGATACGACAGGTGCAACAGGGAAATATTCCATTTTTGAAGGTGGTGTTTATGGCTCTTCTGCATTGGGAAGACAAGGTGCTATTGGTTTTAACGTGCTCAATACATTCGAAGGAAAACGCAGGCTTGATCCTACTGATTCTACCGGTGTTGAAGAACGTGTTTCATTGATTGATGCGTTGAATTTCGGTGTTTCTTATAATCTGATGGCCGAATATTTCAACTGGTCAAATCTGACTGCGGGTTTACGAATGCGTCTCTTTAAAAAGATCGATGTGAATGGTTCTGTAATTGGTGATCCGTACCAGCTTACTGCGGAGGGATTGCGGTACGAACGTTTTGAGTGGCGCGACAGAAAACGTATAGCGCGATTGACAGGTGCAAATATTACAGTCGGAACAAACTTGCGTAAAGGCGGACTTACTGCTTCTACCGAACGCACATCTTCAAGAGGATCAGAAGCAGAAATGAGCATGATCAATTCAAATCCGAATGGTTATGTTGATTTTAATATTCCATGGTCATTGAACATCAGCTTCACGTTGAATTATTCGAAGCCGCTTGCATTAGAAACCTTCACACAAACCATTCGTATTGCAGGCGATGTGAACGTTACACCAAAATGGAAAATTGGTTTTGATTCCAATTACGATTTGCAACAGGGACAATTTGCGTATGCTTCACTCAATGCGTATCGCGATCTGCATTGCTGGGAAATGCAATTTCAATGGATTCCTTTCGGCATTCGACAGAGCTATAATATTACGATCAACGTAAAATCCGCCGTCCTCCAGGATCTGCGCATGACAAGAAAACGCGACTGGTACGATTTCTCAGGAAGGTAAAATAGTTTTTAGTTCGGTCCCGATAATTATCGGGATTAGTTCGGAGAAAGGAAAAAGGAGTTTTTAGTTTCGAGTTCGGAATTAATCACTCCGAACCAATCACTCCGAACTAACCTCTCCGAACTAACCTCTCCAAACTAACCTCTCCAAACTAAAATCTCCGAACTAACCACTCCAAACTAAATACTAACTCCCCTATCTTTGGAAAAATCTCTTTCCATGAAAAAACTTTTTCCCTTTCTTATAATTGCTTGCGCGTTAGCTTTTGCTTTTTATTCATTTACAGAAGACACTGATATTCCAAAAGTAAAATCTTCTGATAATGACTCTGTAGTAATTTCAAAAATTTTCCAGCAGGCCTATGCCGGCTCGGGCGCGTATGATGCGTTGAGAGGATTATGCGAAAAAGCGCCGAAACGTTTATCCGGATCAGCGGGTGCGCAGGTGGCGGTGGAATATATGGAGCAGCTGATGCGTGATAATAATTTTGACCGCGTTTGGTTGCAGCCTTGTATGGTTCCGCATTGGGAACGTGGCGCGCCGGAGACAGGTGAAATTAGTGTAACAGTTAAAGGAAAATCTGCAACAATTCCTGATTTTAAAATACGTCATCGCGTTAATGTATGTGCGTTAGGCGGATCAGAAGCGACACCCGGGAATGGATTGACTGCAGAAGTAATTGAAGTCACCTCATTTGATGAGCTGGAAAAGCTTGGAAGAAAAAACATTGAGGGAAAAATTGTTTTTTACAATCACCCGTTCGACGACAGAAAAACTTCCACCTTCCATGCCTACGGCGAAGCAGTTCAATACCGCTGGCAGGGTCCACCTTCTGCCGAAAAATATGGTGCTGTTGGTTGCCTTGTTCGTTCCTGCACAAGCTCACTTGATACATTTCCACATACAGGAACTATGCGGAACGATTCGCTGCGTGCAAAAATTCCGGCAGCAGCTATTTCAACGGTGGATGCTGAATTTCTTCATAAGCAAATTTCGAAAGGTGAAGGAACAATTCTATTCACTTTAAAGATGAGCTGTAAATGGTTTGCTGATGTAAAATCGTATAATGTCATTGGTGAAATTACCGGCAGCGAACATCCTGAACAAGTGATCGTAGTTGGCGGACATCTTGATGCGTGGGACCTGAGCGAAGGTGCGCATGATGATGGTGCCGGCGTGACAGGTTCTTTCGAAGCGGTGCGTCTTTTTAAAGTGCTTGGCATTCGTCCGAAACATACGATCCGTTGTGTGAGCTTTATGAATGAAGAAAATGGCGGTCGCGGCGGAAAAGCTTATGCAGATTCAGCAGCATTAAAAAAAGAAAAACATATTGCAGCGATTGAATCAGATGCAGGTGGATTTACACCAAGAGGATTTGGTTTGGATATGTCGCCGGACCAAAAGAAAAAAGTGCAAAGCTGGACATCACTTTTCTATCCGTATGGCGTGTATGATTTCACGCGTGGTGGCGGTGGAGCAGATATCGGTCCGTTGAAAGAAAGTGGAACTCCGTTGTTAGGATTAGAACCGGACTGCTCCCGCTATTTCGATTTTCATCATACCGAAGATGATACATTCGATAATGTAAATCGAAGAGAATTACAGGCCGGCGCTGCATCGATGGCTGCAATGATTTATTTGATTGATAAATACGGTTTGTAATAATAGTATTGAATTTGTTTACAGGGTGAAAACAAAAATTTCAATAGCAGCAATACTCCTTGGTGGTTCGCTTGCTGCGCAGAATCATAATTTTAATCCGACGGTTGGTATCAATGGATATATTGAAACCTATTATGGTTATGACGTTAATAAACCGGCAAACAATAACCGGCCCGGATTTATTTATTCGCATAACAGGCACAATGAATTCAATCTCAATATCGGATTGGTGCGCATCGCAATCGCAGACAGTAATTACCGGGCGAACTTCGCTTTAATGGCGGGAACGTATTCAAATGCAAATCTCGCTTCGGAACCCGGCGTACTTAAAAATATTTTCGAAGCAAATGCGGGTATCCGGCTGTCACGAAAGCATGCACTTTGGCTGGATATGGGAATCTTTTCCTCCCACATCGGTTTTGAAAGCGCGATTGGAAAAGATTGCTGGAATCTCACACGGAGTATGACAGCCGACAACACTCCATACTATGAGAGTGGCGCAAAAATCAGTTACACTTCGCCCAACCAAAAATGGAACCTTGCAGCGCTTGTCTTAAATGGCTGGCAGCGCATGCAGCGTGTTCCGGGAAATTCACTGCCTTCCTTCGGCACACAAGTGCTTTATAAGCCTAGTGATAATTTGACTTTTAACAGCAGCACGTTTGCAGGTACGGATAAACCGGATACTGTGCGTCAAATGCGTTATTTCCATAATTTTTATACCATCATTCAAGCTACTAAGCGGTTTGGTATTATCGTAGGCTTTGACGCTGGTATGGAACAGAAATCAAAAAGCAGCACGGAATATAATTATTGGGCAAACCCAACGCTTATCACAAAATTTGGACTTACCGACAAGGCTTCACTTTCGTTCAGGGGAGAATTTTATTCTGATCCGAATGGAGTGATCAATGCAACTGCCACAACAAATGGATTTCAGACATTCGGATATTCAGCCAATTTCGACTACGCAGTTAACACGAATATTTTATGGCGTTTAGAAGCACGGGGATTAAACAGCCAGGATAAAATTTTCATGCGCGACAACCAGGCGGTAAATGATAATTACTTTTTTACCACGGCCATCACAGTTTCCTTTTAGAGATAACGGGAGACACGAAGTTTTGGATGGAGGTATTTCTTTGGCAGGCTCGTTTTGTCACGGAGGCACGGTAAAAAAGATATGTCAATGAAGATTTTTTTAACTGTGCCCCTGTGCCTCTGTAGCGATATCAATTTCGTATATCTCTATAGCTACATTGAAAATACCTATTTCAGCGTCCATAAATTCTGAGTACTTTTGATACACGAAATTCACAGAATCAAAATAAATAAAAATTTAACCTTATGGCAATTGAAATCACTGATGCCAACTTCGAAGAGCTGGTAATGAAATCAGATAAACCTGTACTTGTAGACTTTTGGGCAGAATGGTGCGGACCATGCAGAATGGTTGGACCAATCGTTGAAGAAATTTCTAAAGACTATGAAGGCAAAGCAATTGTCGGTAAAGTAGATGTGGACAGCAATCCGAATATCTCTATGCAATTCGGCATTCGTAATATTCCTACCATTCTTTTCTTCAAAGGCGGACAGATCGTTGACAAACAAGTCGGTGCTGCAGCTAAAAGTGTATTGACAGGAAAGCTTGATGCACAGATGTAGGTTTTGTCTTATATTATAACGAAAGGCAGATTGGAGACGGTCTGCCTTTTTTTATTACATATCGGTCGTACGGATTACTGATTACGGGATTACAGATTACAGATTACGGATTCGCGATTATCGACTACTGACTACTGATAGGTTGCCTGTTCCATTATTAAAAAATCACAAATGTCAAATAAACCGTAATCGGTAATTCGTAATTCGTAAATTTACCTTCATGGCACTTAATCACCAGGAACTGCAGCAATTTACACACCTTGAGCTTCTCGCGAGGCAGGTGGTGGAAGGTTTTATTACCGGGTTGCATAAAAGTCCGTTCCATGGTTTTTCTGTGGAGTTCGCAGAGCATCGTTTGTATAACAGCGGTGAGCCTACAAAACATATCGACTGGAAGCTTTACGGCCGCACAGATAAAATGTTCATCAAACGGTACGAAGAAGAAACCAATCTTCGTTGTCATTTGGTGATCGATCATTCTTCTTCGATGTATTTTCCAATGCCGGAAAAAGGCAAAAAGGATGTGCTGAACAAGATCACTTTTTCTGTGCAGTGTGCCGCGGCTATTGCAGAGCTTTTGAAAATGCAGCGTGATGCTGTCGGCTTAAGTGTGTTTGCAGAAGAAGTCGAAGTGCATACGCCGGCGAGAAGCAGCAATGTTCACCATAAATTGCTCTTTAATGAAATGGAGAAATTGCTGGAACCCCTGAAAGCGGACGTAAAGAAAAAAACTTTCGCGGTAGAAGCATTGCACCAGATTGCAGAAAGCATTCATAAACGTTCGCTTGTGATCATCTTCAGTGATATGTTCGATTCACGCACAGGCTCAGATGAACTTTTTTCTGCGCTCCAGCATTTACGTCACAACCGTCACGAAGTAATTCTTTTCCACGTAACCGATCGCCGTCATGAAATGGAATTTGATTTCGACAACCGCCCTTACACGTTCGTGGATATGGAATCGGGTGAAGAAGTGAAAGTGCAGCCCAACGAAATAAAAGCAACCTACCTCCACTCGATCAACGAATTCAAGCACGAATTAAAATTACGTTGCGGTCAATACCGGATCGATTTCGTAGAAGCGGATATCAACGAAGGTTTTAAACAAGTGTTGTTACCGTATCTCATGAAGAGAACACGCATGCTGTAGAGATTTCCATGCACGTGATCTGGTAATCTGGTAATCTGGTAATCTGGTAACTGGGAAAGTTTATCACTGGTAATTATAAAAACTACAATCTGTTCCGGCAGCAGTTTATTATGAAAATTTTTCTCCCCTTGTTCATCGTTGTAATTTTATCGGGTTGTGCGGGGAGGCAGGTTTTTGAAAATAAAGAGGTGCACTATAAGTTGATATTGAAAAAGGATGCTTCTTATAAATTGAAGTATCCAACTTTCATAAGGAGACATGTTGAAAAGGGAACGTATCAAATTGAAAATGGTTCTCTTTGGCTAAAGCATATTACAGCTGCGCCAACGGATAGCATACTTAGTTTCAGTTGCGGTTTTGCCAAGCATGCCCCGGACACTCTTGAATTCTTCTTCACAAACCTGCATGACAGTGGAAGTTGTGTTCTTTTTACAATAAATGATAACCCACAAGGTTTTAAAACCGATTTCAGAGGTCATTTAAAACTTTCATACGCCGTTCTTATTGAGCAAAAGGTAATAACTGCCGACAGCACATTTCGCACAATTAGAATTACTTATAATACAAAAACCTATATCATAAAAACATCTGAAACAAAAGCCCTCGTCAAACCCACAATGATCTGGATCCGGCTCAACGAATACATCGGTGAAAAGTCAATAGAGTGGAACAAATCACATTCTTATTCAGCCGACACTATCCTCTTCCACGGTCGAAACTTGAAAGGCAGTCCAAAAGTCTTCAAAATGGTAAAAAAGTAACTTTCCCAGATTTCCTTCCCTCCAATTCGCACTTTCTTAATTTCTCAATTTCCAAGTTACCAGATTACCAGATTACCAGATCCTCCAAGTTCCGTGATGTTTATTTTTGGCAGGGTGGATAACGACAATAAGAAACTTATACATTTGTCCTTCTATTTATATTTTGATGCCTAAAGACGATCACAGTAACGTGCATAGCAAGGTGACTTTCGCCGGTCTGCTTGTTACATTAGGAATCATTTATGGCGATATCGGCACCTCTCCACTCTATGTACTTAAGTCGATCGTAGGTAGCGCCCCGATCAGCAGTGAAATTGTTCTTGGGGGATTATCACTCATTTTCTGGACCCTCACTTTACAGACCACAATCAAATATGTGATCATTACACTGCGTGCGGATAATAACGGTGAAGGTGGAATTTTTGCACTTTACGCGCTTGTTCGCCGGACCAAAAGAAAATGGCTGCTTATTCCTGCCATTTTAGGTGGTTCAATGCTTCTTGCTGATGGTATTATTACTCCACCAATTTCTGTTTCCTCTGCCATTGAAGGTTTACGTGTATTCACCCCCGGAATTAATACCGTACCGATCGTAATTGGAATTCTTGCGGGCTTATTTCTTATACAGCAATTCGGAACCAGGTTTGTAGGCCGCTTCTTTGGACCGGTTATGCTTGTGTGGTTCGGGATGCTTGCAGTACTGGGAACATGGATGATCAGCTCAAACCCCGGAATCCTTTCAGCTTTAAGTCCGCATTATGGAGTCAGCCTCCTTATAAATCACCCCGGCTCACTTGTATTATTAGGAGCAGTCTTTCTTTGTACCACGGGAGCTGAAGCATTATACTCCGACCTTGGGCATTGTGGCAGAAAGAATGTAAGGGTAACCTGGATATTGGTAAAAACTTCTCTCGTTCTGAATTATTTCGGACAGGGAGCGTGGCTGCTGGAGCATGAAGGAAAACTGATGTCGTCCTTTAAAGGTGGAAACCCGTTTTTCTCGATGATGCCGGAATGGTTTTATGGAACAGGTATCGTTATTGCAACAGCAGCAGCAATTATCGCCAGCCAGGCTTTAATCAGCGGCTCATTTACCCTTATCAATGAAGCAATTCGTTTAAATCTCTGGCCAAAAGTGCGGATTAAATATCCGTCCAACCTTAAAGGTCAATTATACATTCCATCCGTCAATTGGTTTTTACTTATCGGATGTATTGGTGTAACGCTATACTTTAAAGAGTCGAGCAACATGGAGGCCGCGTATGGGCTGGCTATCGTAATAACCATGCTTTCGACGACATTACTGCTTAGCTATTATTTATTATTAAAACGGACACCAAAATGGGCAGTTATCCTGCTTTTGGTTGTGTATCTCTTTATAGAATCACTTTTCCTTATTGCGAATCTTGGAAAATTCCATCATGGCGGATACATCACTGTTATGATTGCTACCGTCCTTACCACGGTTATGTGGATCTGGTATGATGCAAGAAAAATCCGTAATCAATATGTTGAGTTTGAACACCTGGAGCCCTACCTTCCATTGTTCGGCGAACTCAGCCAGGATATTTCTATTCCTAAATTTGCCACACACCTCGTTTACCTGACAAGCGCTGATAATAAAGATGAAATAGAATCAAAGATTATTTATTCCGTATTGCAAAAAAATCCGAAAAGAGCCGATGTATATTGGTTTGTTCATGTGCATAGTACGGATCAACCTTACACTACGGAATACAAAGTTTCGACACTGATGAAAGAAGAAGTGTATCGAATCGATTTTTATCTCGGCTTCAGGGTGCCTACAAGGATCAACCTCATGTTCAGGAAGGTTGTGCAGGAAATGGTGATTAACCATGAAGTGGATATTACAAGCCGATACGAATCGTTAAAAGAAAAAAATGTCATCGGTGATTTCCGTTTCGTTGTACTGGAGAAATATCTTTCAAACGATAATGAACTTCCTGCATATCAAAAAGTCATACTTGATATTTATTACCTGATGAAGCCGCTCACTCTTTCTGAAGAAAGCGCATTCGGATTAGACACCAGCACAGTTACAGTGGAAAAGGTTCCCATTATTATCACACCACCAAAAATGGTCAATCTTAAAAGGCTTAACCAAAACAAGGATTGAGAAGTAGCACAGTGGCTATAAATTTTATCAATAGCATTGATCATTCCATATCACAGCACATTCATTATCTTCGCAAGACTTAATTCATTCCTGATTGCGCACGAAAGTTACACTTCCACCTGAACCAGAACTGATCGCGATGCTGAAAGCACGTGATGAACAGGGATTACGTGCGCTTTATGATCATTACTCTGCTGCGCTTTACGGGGTAATTCTCCGTATTGTTATTGACAGGGAAACGGCTGAAGATGTGCTCCAGGAATCATTTATCAAAATCTGGAATAATTCTGCTTCTTACGATGCTTCTAAAGGTCGTTTATATACATGGCTGCTCAATGTGGCGCGTAATACTGCCATCGACAAGACCCGTTCCAAGAACTTCCGCAAAGGAGCACAAGTCCAGAGTATTGAGGACTTCGTATATTCAGTAGACAAGCAGCACAATAACACAACTTCCATAGATCATATTGGTCTGCGGAAATTTGTGGAGGAATTGAAACCCGACCAGCGCCAGCTTATTGACCTGCTTTATTTTGGTGGATACACACAATCTGAAGCCGCGGAAGAATTGAATCTTCCCCTGGGAACAGTTAAAACAAGAGTAAAAGCAGCGTTAAACCGTCTGCGCGAAATATTAAAATGAACCCGGCCGAATACATATCCTCAGGCATTCTCGAGACCTACGCGCTCGGAGCTGCTACACCCGCTGAAAAGCAGGACGTGGAGAATATGCTCCAAAAATCGGCGGAAGTTCGTGCTGCACTGGAGCTGATCCAGGAGGAAATTGAGGCTTATGCAACCCTGCATGCGCTCGAGCCGGATGAAAAGCTCCGGGATAAAATACTTGAAAGCATTTCATCGGCTAAACAAACAAACAGCACGTTCGAAAGTCTAAAAGTGATTCCACTGAATGCGCCGGCTTCACCATCGCGTTTACGTTCGTTTGCAATTGCTGCATCGTTAATTCTTGTCATCAGCATTGCGATGAATCTTTTTCAATGGAAAACAACAAAATCACTTACAGCTGAAAAACAGAAATCTGATTCAGCCATCCAGGTTGAGCAGGCACAGCGACAGCTTTTTGTTCAGCGCAGCATTGAGGCGGAAGCAAAACTTTTGCGTTTAAACAACGACCTGAGTTTCCTGCGCAACCCGATGACAAAAACAATTGCCCTGGACAGCAAAATGACTGACCAAACGATGCGTGCGGTTGTTTACGTTGATATGTCTACGATGCAGCTTGCGGTTGATCCGATGACTTTACCAGCTACTTCTGCAGATCAGAAATACGTTTTGTGGGCGATGGTAAAAGGCAAACCGGTGAATGTCGGTGATTTTGATTTAGAAGCGGATTCAGGATTGATGATGATGAAAGTGAGTCCGGAAGCTGAAGGTTATGCCATCTCACTTGAGAAATCAGGTGATGTTTCCGCTCCTGCGGGACCTGTTTACGTGGCCGGGCAAATGGGTTCAACCCAGCCTTAATTCCACTGAGTGATTAACCGGAATTAAAAACTATCTCTTCGATTTTACTATTACTGTTTTTTAAAAAGTGAAATGCATTCACCTGATTTATTTTATTGTGTTAGCCGAAACAACACTGGTTGAAAGAAGGTGCCGGCTGCCCGGAAAACGCAAAGATTTTTGTTAAAAGACAAAGGCAAATAACCAGAAATCCATTCATTTCGACCGTTCATAAGGGCGGGGACGCCAATTCAAACATAGTGAATACCAGCCACGAAAAAAACTATGTATCTTCGCCCATCATTTTTTAACATCCTTTGCTCAACAGCAATACAATGAAAAAACTGCTTCTTTTATGTTCGGCCGCATTTCTTTTTTCGACCTGCAGCACCGAGCTTGATATTCTTGATGACTGGAAAGAAACCATGGTAGTTTATGGTTTGCTCAACACTGCCGACAGCATGCAATATGTGCGCATTGAGAAAGCTTTCTTAGGACCAAACAATGCGCTTTCTATGGCGCAGAATTACGATTCCATCAATTACATGAACAACCTGGATGTATGGTTGAAGGAAATCGATAATAATGGAAATCTTGTAATGGCTTATCAATTGCAGCCCGATTCATCGCTGACAAAAGATGCCGGCATTTTTGCATTCCCTGCGATGGTTGTTTATTCAATGCCAACTGCAGGAACACTTCCTTTTCTTGCTTCTCACACGTACCGTATTGAAGTAACCAACCTTACTTCAGGTTTAATGGTGAGCGCTACTACCTCACTTGTATCTACTTTTGCAATTACACGTCCTTCCGGTGCTAATATTGACATCAGGAAGCTCGGACCAAGCACTGTGGTAACACTCGAGTGGAATGGCACACCGAAAGCAAGAATCTACCAGGTTGCCGCACGTTTTCATTATCGTGAAAGAGATATTAACGGCGTGATCACGGATAAAGTAACACCGGACTGGCAGATCAGAACAGTAAAAACTACAGATGCAACTGCTAATGATGTGCAGCGTGTCGAATTTGATCCGAACGACTTTTACAGGTACCTGAGAACTGTAATGGGGAATGATCCGAATGTGCTTGCTCGCGAATCAGATTCAACTTCTTTTGAATTCATCGTTTATGCCGGAGGAGAAGAATTGAATACTTACATGGAAGTAAATGCACCTTCTACTTCACTGGTACAGGACAAACCGCTTTACACCAACATTACGAATGGAATCGGATTATTTTCTTCACGTTTCCAGCGTTATTCGAATCGTTTTATCCTGACAAATGCGACAAAAGATACGCTTGCAAGAGGACAATATTCCTGCAACCTGCAATTCCTCGATCGCAACCAGGACATCGATAATCCGCTCGATCTGCCACCCGGTTGTCAATAGAAAATTCCAATCATTTGATGAACGGCATTCCCCATAAAGGAGTGCCGTTTTGTCATGACATAAACCCTGATTTTACTGCTATTCCTGTCAATAATGCCCGAATCAGCAGGTGGCATAACTATTGACTATTGGAGGAAGAATATTAATAAAAACACTAAGAAAAATGGGCAAAATCATAGGAATCGATTTAGGAACAACAAACTCCTGCGTTGCGGTGATGGAAGGTAACGAACCTGTTGTTATTCCTAACAGCGAGGGACACAGAACAACACCATCAATCGTGGCATTTGTGGATAACGGCGAACGTAAAGTGGGCGAGCCTGCTAAACGCCAGGCCATCACAAATCCGACAAAAACAATTTATTCTATCAAACGATTTGTTGGTCATCTCTATGATGAAGTGGCAGAAGAAACAAAACGTGTTCCCTATAAAGTAGTAAAAGGCGATAACAACACACCACGTGTGCTTATCGATGACCGTAAATATACCGCGCAGGAAATTTCAGCAATGGTGCTTCAGAAAATGAAGAAAACTGCTGAAGATTATCTTGGAACAGAAGTAACTGAAGCTGTCATCACAGTTCCTGCTTATTTCAACGATGCGCAGCGCCAGGCAACAAAAGAAGCAGGTGAAATTGCGGGATTAAAAGTCCGCCGTATCATCAACGAGCCAACTGCTGCTGCTCTTGCATATGGTTTGGATAAAAGAGGTAAAGAAATGAAGATCGTTGTGTTTGACTGCGGTGGTGGTACACATGACGTTTCAGTTCTTGAATTGGGTGATGGTGTATTCGAAGTAAAATCTACTGACGGAGATACTCACCTTGGTGGAGATGATTTCGATCAAAAAATTATTGACTGGCTGGTTTCAGAATTCAAATCTGAGAATGGTTTAGATCTTTCTAAAGATCCGATGGCTTTGCAGCGTTTGAAAGAAGGTGCTGAAAAAGCAAAGATTGAATTATCAAGCGCAGCTTCTACTGAGATCAACCTTCCATACATCATGCCGGTTGATGGCATTCCTAAACATCTTGTGCGCACGCTTACCCGTGCAAAATTCGAGCAGCTGGTTGATGATTTGATTCGTCGCACTATCGACCCTTGCAAAACAGCACTTGCGAATTCAGGATACAGCGTGAGTGATATCGATGAAATCATTCTTGTTGGTGGATCAACACGTATTCCTGCAATTGTTGATGCGGTGCAAAAATTCTTCGGTAAAGCGCCGTCAAAAGGTGTGAACCCGGATGAAGTGGTTGCAATCGGCGCAGCGATCCAGGGCGGTGTATTGACAGGAGAGGTGAAAGATGTATTGCTTCTTGATGTATCACCACTTTCACTTGGTATCGAAACATTCGGTGGCGTTTGCACAAAGCTCATCGAAGCGAATACAACGATCCCGACAAAAAAATCAGAAACATTTTCAACCGCTTCAGATAATCAGCCTTCTGTAGAGATTCACATCCTGCAGGGTGAGCGTCCGATGGCGAAAGATAACCGTACACTCGGAAGATTCGTACTCGACGGAATTCCATCAGCGCCACGCGGAACACCGCAGATCGAAGTAACATTTGATGTGGATGCAAATGGTATTCTTAACGTTAGCGCGAAAGA
Source organism: Bacteroidota bacterium (assembly GCA_031412295.1). GTDB lineage: Bacteria > Bacteroidota > Bacteroidia > Palsa-965 > Palsa-965. Next base: position 79,912 of record JANOCU010000013.1, on the reverse strand, counting down.
CAAGAACACCGGCAAATCGCAGAATATCCGTATCGAAGCAAGCAGCGGACTTTCGAAAGAAGAAATCGAAAAGATGAAGCGTGAAGCAGAAATCAATGCTGAAGCGGATAAAAAAGTAAAAGAAGAAGCCGAAAAAATCAACCAGGCTGACGGACTTATTTTCCAGACCGAGAAGCAATTGAAAGAATACGGCGATAAACTTCCTGCTGATAAAAAAGCTCCGATCGAAGAAGCGCTTGCTGAATTAAAAACAGCACACGCCGACAAAAACATCCCGGCAATTGATGCAGGTCTTGCAAAATTGCAAAATGTAGTTCAGGGCATGTACGAAGCGATGAAAGGTGCTGAAGGAGCAAACCCAACAGACGGAACAGCGAATCCAAATGCAGAGAACGCAAAAGATTCGGAAGTGACGGATGTTGATTTTGAAGAGGTAAAGGAAGAAGAGAAAAAGTAATCCACCTGCACTGAAATATTTTCGGTGGATGAATTTGCTAATGTGCTGATGCGGTAATTTGCTGATGATTAATGAGCGAATTCCAAATTTGTAAATGTGCAAATGAAATAGAATAGAGTTTAAATTTTACTAATTGCCGCTTTTGTGAAAACAGGAGCGGCAATTTTTTTTGAAATATGTTTTTGCCAATTAGTTCGTCAACAATTAAGTCCTATAGAGATGACATTTTTGTAAAAAAAACATACAATAAAAACTTAAAGCCCTGTAGGGATAATATTTTTGAAAGGAAACGAACCAATCTCTTTTATTCAGTCTTGTAGAGACAACATTTTACACTACGCATAACACCAACCACAGTCTATGGGGTGACTATATTTTGTAAAAACACAATCTAATACCAATTAAAAGCCCTGTAGGGGCGACATTTTTGAAAAAACAAATCACCCTTTTTTATTAAGCCCTGTAGGGGCAACATTTTACTCCACGCGTAACACCAACTATAAGTCTATTGGGACGACGTGTTTGTAAAAAACAAACCTAGCATAACTTTAAGCCCTGTAGGGGCGACATTTTTGTAAAGAAACAACCAACCTTTTTATTAAGCCCTGTAGGGGCGACATTTTACTCCACGCGTAACACCAACCTACTAACACTCTCTCTTTTATGGCAAACACCTACTCCCAAATTTACATCCACACTGTCTTTGCAGTAAAATTTCGCCAAAACATAATAACTAAAGACTGGCGGGATAACCTCCACAGCTATCTCAGTGGAGTACTAAAACAAGAGGGAGCATTTCCTCTCGCAGTAGGCGGATGGATTGATCATGTTCATGTTTTCTTTTCGCTTCCACCTTCAAGATCTGTTTCGGATGTTGTCCGGATTGCAAAAGCAAATAGCTCAAAATGGATCAATGAGCAAAAGTTTGTAAAAGGTAAATTTCAATGGCAGGAAGGTTTCGGCGCTTTCTCTAATTCAAAATCTGAGATTGACAGAGTGATAAAATATATCATGAACCAGGAAGAGCATCATAAAGGACAAAGTTTTAAAAAAGAGTACCTGGCAATGCTGGAGAAATATGGGGTTGCTTTTGATGACAAGTATTTATTTGAGTTTTATGAGTAGCGCGTGGAGTAAAATATCGTCCCTACAGGACTAAAAAGGTTAAACACAATTAATACATTAGGTGCCTGGTGAAAAACCTCAATTTTCGACTTTGCCACACCGATCTCCTAAGGAGACTAAGCAAAATTCTGGTTGTGTTATAATATCACTAAATTGCATGCCAAAAAACAGCAATGATTATAACACCGGAAGATTATAACAATGCCCTTAAACTCATTGAAAATCTCATTGCAAAAAACCAAAAAAAAGGAACAGCGGCTTATAAGGAATTGGATTCGCTGGGACTCGAGATTTCCAATTACGAAGAAATTAATTTCCCAATAGATATAGAGAATTAAAAAACAAATAATCCAAAAAAAAGGTGTCCATCTTACGATGAACACCTTTTTTCTTATCTCTAATTTCCAATTTCTACTTCTGCACCGAAACTTTAATCATTCGCTGCGCATTTACTGAAGTCAAACGAACCATATAAATTCCATTTGCCATTTCATCCAATGAAACTGCGCTTGTAAATCCTGCGGTAACGTTGTTCTCCTGTGAAGCATAAACAACGCGTCCCTGCAAATCGAGCACTTCTATTTTCACATCACCAATGTTTGCATTGATAGCAATTGTGAAATCTCCGTTGTTCGGATTCGGGTAAACACTTACGCTGTTCTCCAATGTATTTTCTTCAACACCGACACATGCATTTACAGTGATGTTAACTGAAGCTGAACCTTCGCAACCGGTTGCGTCTGTATAATAATACGTAACAACTGCCTGCCCGAGGCCTGCAACGGCCGGGTTAAAAGTAGATGCCTGTGCACCGGTACCAAACCACATTCCGCCCGCCGGACTTCCTGTAAGTACAGTATTTGCATCATCAATGCACATTACGGTTGAAGCAGCTGATCCTGAAACAGCAGGGAAAGGAATTACAGTGAGCGTAATGTCATCTGTGTTTGTGCAGCCGTTTGCATCTGTTCCTGTAACGGTGTATGTAGATGTAGATGTCGGTGTAAAAGGAACGCCATCGATCACACCACCTGTCCATGTGTAAGAAGTTGCGCCGTAGCCGGTCAATGTTACTGATGTGCCGGCACAAAAGGTTGTAGTTTGTGTATAGGCGATAATGTTTGGCAACGGAAATACATTCACGGTGATCGCGTCAGTATTTACGCAACCATTTACGTCGGTTCCTGTTACAGTGTATGTATCAGTTACAGGAGGATTGAATGCAACGTTATCGGTTACTGATCCTGTCCAAGTGTAAGTTGATGCGCCGCTGCCGCTTAATGTTACAGGAGAACCCGGACATACCGAAGCTGCTGTTGAATTAGCTACAACCGTTGGAAGTGCATATACAGTTATAGTAATTACATCAGTATCCTGACAACCATTTCCATCTGTTCCTGTAACCGTGTATGTATTGGTAACTAACGCATTGAAAGCTACGCTATCAGTTACTGATCCTGTCCATGTGTAAGTAGATGCGCCACTGCCACTCAATGTTACAGAAGCATTCGGACATACTGCCGGAGCTGTTGTATTTGCAACAACTGTTGGAAGTACATATAAGGTTACAGTTATTGTATCTGTATTCACACAACTGTTTCCATCTATTCCTGTAACCGTATAGGTATCCGTTACTGTTGGAGTGAAAGCAACGTTATCGGTAACTGATCCTGTCCAGATGTAGGATGTTGCGCCGCTTCCACTCAATGTTACAGGAGAACCTGTACAGATTGCCATAGATGTTGAATTAGCAACAACGGCAGGTAACGGATTTACAGTAATGAGCTGTGTTGAAGTATTAGTACAACCATTTCCATCTGTTCCTGTTACTGTGTATGTAGTTGTTGACGGTGGTACAAAAGCAACTGCATCCTGGATTCCACCGGACCAGGTATAGCTTATCGCGCCTGTTCCGCTGAGTATTACGCTATCACCCGAACATACAGTTGATGCGGGTGAAGAAGTCGAACTCACCGGAGGAGCCGGAAGAATTGAAAGCGTGAATGTAGAAGGAGCACTTGATCCGCATGAATTGTCTGCAGTTACAGTAATGTTTCCTGAAGTGTTGCCGGTAAGAACAGTAATGCTTGTTGTTCCCTGGCCGCTTTGAATGATTGTGCCGGAAGGAACAGCCCATGTATATGAAGTTGCTCCCGGAACCGCTGCAATGGAATAGCTTGTTGTGCTTCCTTCGCAAATTGTGCCTGTTCCGGTTATTGCTGCCGGCGCAGGAGGTAATCCAATCGGGTTTGTAACACCTGCAACCCAAAGCAAAGCGTTTGCCATAAGTAATGCTCCTTGTGTTGATGAAAGCCAGAAATCACTGCGAACATCGCTGGAAGGAGGGTAGAAATTCAAGTCAGCACGACGAACATTCAGTGGACCAACATTTTGCTTTTGCGCAACGAGCCAATCTCCGTTACTCCAGTTTGCAACAAATGTAGCACCCGGAGCAAGCGTGTTTGAGTTGGAACGATAAGAGCTGGAACCACCATTAAAGGTTGAAACTCCCTGGATGATCGGGTGACACGGCTCAAGGACTGTTCCATATGTAAGTGTAGGACTGCTTAACTGGCCGTTAGCAGGAACAATTACCTGGTAAGTTGTTGTATTAAAGTTACCGCCTACAAGTACGCTTGCATTTGCGAAAACACAATTCACAACTCCTCCGCCACCGTCAATATACTGCGCAAGATTATTTCCGAATGTTGTAGGATCCGCGCAACCATAATCTGTGTAAACAAGCACAGCGTCGAATCCCTGCAAATAAGCGAGGGTCGGAGTACCTGTCAGGTAAAGATTGTAAGTGGTTACAGTATTAAAGCTTCCTGTAGCAATCAATTTGTTCTGCACATCATCCAGCCATGTTTGTGGTGATGCAGCGCCGCATACGAGCACGTCTGTTTGAGCAAATGCTGCACTAGTCGTTAATGAAAACAAAGCGACAGCTACAACAATTTTCATTTTAAGAAAAGAGTAGATTTTTTTCATGTGTCTGATTATTTTGAAACTGTGAATGTGATTACCGGCTCACCAGAAGTAATACGAAAAGCAAGCGTAGGATCTGTAAATGAATTTACTGTACCGCCTGCTTTTAAAAAGAAATTTCCACCCACACCATTTCCTGCATCGCTGACATTCCAACCAATAGTTGCATCTGAACCTGTATTATTTACAAAACGCAGGTAAACGCCGTTACCGCTTCCCATCTGATCAATTTTGTAATAGCAGCTCACGCCATTCTTCGTCTCGAGCAATGTCCATTCGTTTTCAACTTTTTGTGTTGTTGCAACTGAATAATTTGCTGCAGCAGGCATTGCTGTTGACATTCCCATCACCAATAGCGACAACAGGCAGGTGAGTTTAATCTTTCGTAGTTTCATTTGTTTGGATTTAGAATTGCTAAGATAGCCAAATTTGAAAATTCCGGCTTGTAATTTTCCAACATTTTTGGGGCTTATCAACCATCATTAGTTGAGAAATGACAATGTAAAGGGTGTACCGGCTTCTAAAATTAAAAGGTGTCCATTAAAAATGAACACCTTTTAAGCTGAGTTATATTATTTACTTCTGAACTGAAACTTTTATCATTTGCTGTTCATCCGCAGTTGTTAAACGAACAAGATACATTCCATTCGCCATTTCGTCCAAAGATACTGCGCTTGTAAAGCCTGCTGCGACGTTGTTCTCTTGTGAAAGATAAACAACACGTCCCTGCATATCTAGCACTTCGATTTTCACATCGCCAAGGTTAGCATTGATGGAAATAACAAATTCTCCATTGTTCGGATTCGGATAAACAGACATGCTGTTTACTGACAAAGCTTCGGCAACAGCAGTACAAACATCAACTGTAATTGCGACTGAATCCGAAACTGTGCAACCATTCGCATTGGTAAAAACATACAGCGGATAAAATGTCCCAGTTCCCGGAGCTGACGGATCAAAAGTTATTCCGGTTACCCCGGCTCCTGACCAAGTGCCACCTGCAGGTGTTCCTGCGAGAATTGCATCTGCATCATCCACGCACAGCAATGTAGAAGTAGAAGAAACAGTTGCCACAGGCGGATTAATAAGACCGGCAACCCACAGCAATGCGTTCGCCATAAATTGTCCGCCCTGTGAAGTGGTATCCCATAAATCAGAACGCACACTCATGGAAGGTGGAAAGAAATTCAAATCAGCACGACGCGCATTCGCAGGACCAACATTTAATTTTTCTGCAACAAGCCATTGACCATTGCTCCAGTTTGCAACATAAGCTGAACCGGGAGTAAGAACAACATTTGTATCAGAGCGATAAGAAGCTGGTCCGCCATTAATGTTGGTAATGCCTGTCATGATCGGGTGACAAACATCGAGAATTGTACCTAGTGTAAGTGTGTCACCATCCGTCTGGTCAGTTGAAATTACAACCTGGTACATGGTAGAATCAAAAGCTCCGCCGATCGGAACGCTGGCTGTTGAAAAAACACAATTTACAACTCCTCCGCCGCCATCAATATAGGCAGCAAGACTGTCTCCGAACATAACGCCGTTCTGGCAAGAATAATCGGTGAAAATAAGTACAGCATCGAATCCCTGCAGGTAGGCAAGTGTCGGTGTGCCGGTATATAAATTGAAGGTGGAAACAGATGTGAAGCTTCCTGTTGCAATTAATTTATTTTGCACATCATCGATCCATGATTGTGTAGGTTGTGCGCCGCATACTAATACATCGGTTTGTGCGAATGAAAATGTTGCAGTAAAGAAAAACGCGATGAACGCGCACACGAATTTTGTTTTCAGGTAATTTTTTTTCATTGGGAAGATTAATTTGTTGATTGGGGTTTAAGAAGAATAAAACAAACTACGATTTTGAATTCGCCATCGTAGTTTGTCAGTAAAAGTACACCTGTCGTGACTCGAACACGAAACCGTCGGTTTAGAAAACCGATGCTCTATCCAGTTGAGCTACAGGTGCGTAAATGACAAACGGGGATACTTTAAAACCCGTAAATCAAATTCCGTGCAAAGCTAACAAAATCGCAGGAAAATGAGGGACGGAATTTCTAATTTCGCATATGGCAATTTCTGAAACTCCTCCTCCACCCTATTATGCGGTGATTTTCACCTCCATCCGAACAGAAGGGGAAAATGGTTATGCGGAAATTGGTGAGCGTATGGCAGCGCTGGCAAAACAGCAGCCCGGTTATCTCGGACATGAAAGCGCGCGTGAGGAAATCGGGATTACGGTTTCTTACTGGAAAGATCTGGATGCGATAAGAAGCTGGAAAATGAATACCGAACATTTATTTGCACAGAAAAAAGGTCGGGAGGAATTTTATGCTGCGTATAAGGTTAGGATTGCTAAGGTGGAGAGAGATTATGGGATGTGAAGGAATGTGCTAATATGCTAATGGGTTAATTTGCTAATGTGGGTGTGAAATTTCAAATGTGCAAATTTCAAATTTTAAAATTGCAGTTACTTTTTTTTGATGAACTCAATGTAATCTGAATAAAATCCGTCTTTAGCACCGCAAAAGAAAAAAGTAATTCCACTTGTAGTGGTGATTTTTCGCATCGTATTAGAACCATAACATTGTGTTGATTGCGACCAACTCCTGCCGCTATCATAAGAAATAATTGTTCTCGAACTTCCGGTAGCTTTAATTGAAGTTTGCATTTTACCACGGTAGATATATTCCACACATGAAAAATAACCCTGCACCTTATTACCGGGCGGGTTCCATGTTTTACCGCCATCGGAAGTACAAAATATATTGTTTCCCGTTAATGTATCGTTCAAATAATCGCCACCAACAATAATTCCGTTCAACGTATCTAAAAACGCAAGCGAAAAAATTCCCTGGGACGGTTTTCCCTGCAATATCGGCGTATTAAAAACTTCCCAGTGATGTCCGTAATCTCTCGAATGCCACAATCTTGAAACGCTTCCTCCGGTTGCAATATAAACGTGTCCGTTCGGAAGTGTTCTGATCGTTGTTCCGCTTGCGGCGAATGATGCTTCTCCGTTTTGCAATTGCGGACGATCTTCAAAGGGAATTTCTTTCCATGTTTTTCCTGCGTCGAAGGTTTCGGATAGATACATTCTGCCATTCACCGGATCACCGAAAATCAGTCCATGCTTATTGTCCCAGAAATCCATTCCGTCAAAAAACATTGCACTGTCTTTACTTGAGAAAGTTGTTGTCCATGTTTTCCCGGCATCAGTTGTAAATAAAATTGTTGCGGGAAATCCAGCATTCGCGATCACAGCATTTTTCTTATCGAATGCATAAATGCTTCTGAAATCTGATTTTTCGAATCCTTTTACCTGGTTCCATTTCCAGCTTTTCCCTCCATTGTATGAATTGCCCACAAGACCCTTTCTTCCACTCATCCACACTACTTTTTCGCTTACGACAGCTAATCCACGAAAACCGGAACTAACCGAATCTGCGAGTTGGGAAAGATTTTGGGAGAAGAGAAAATTCGTTGAAGAAATAAAAAGCAGGGAGAGGATGTATTTCAGTCGCATATCCCTAAAGATAATCTTTTCCTCATTTCACGCAGAGGGCGCGGAGCTCGCGGAAAGGCGCTGAAAATAATTTTCTCACGTCTCAAGTCTAATATCTCACGTCTGATTTAAGTAACTTTATCTTCTAATTAAAAACTTTTATTTATGGAAATGCAATATCGTCGTTTAGGGAAAAGTGGTTTACAGGTGAGCGTACTTTCATTCGGGTCGTGGGTGACATTCGGCGCGCAGGTGGGAGATGATACCGCGGAAAAATGCATGCAGCTGGCTTATGAAAATGGAGTTAACTTTTTTGATAATGCAGAAGCTTATGCAAGCGGAAAATCAGAAGTGGTGATGGGAAACATTCTCAAGAAAATGAACTGGGATCGCTCGAGCTATATCGTTTCTACCAAAGTTTTCTGGGGCGGAAAAAAACCGACGCAGCTCGGACTTTCACGCAAACATATCGTAGATGCTTGTCATAACGGATTAAAACGTTTACAAGTGGATTATCTCGATCTCTATTTCTGCCATCGTCCTGATCCGAATACTTCCATTGGTGAAACAGTTCGTGCAATGCATGATCTGATCACACAGGGAAAAGTGTTGTACTGGGGCACTTCGGAATGGAGCGCAAAACAAATTGAAGAAGCCTATTTATTCGCAAGCGATTATAATTTGCATGCACCGACGATGGAGCAGCCGCAATACAATCTTTTTTACCGTGACCGTTTTGAAGTTGAATACGCAGATCTTTACCGTGATCGCGGAATGGGAACAACGATCTGGTCGCCTACTGCTTCGGGATTACTGACAGGAAAATATAACGATGCAACGCCGGATGACACACGCATTTCACGCCCGGGAATGGAATGGCTGAAAGAAAAAATTGTTGGTGCTGATGCAAAAAGCAATTTAGAAAAAGCAAAAAAATTCACCGAGCTCGCAGCTGAAATGGGAACAACAGGCGCATGTCTTGCAATTGCATGGGTGATCAAAAATCCGAACGTAAGCACAGCGATCTTAGGTGCTTCAAAAGTAGAACAGCTGGAAGAAAACCTGAAAGCGATGGACGTGCTGCCGATGATGACGGACGAAGTGATGAAAAAAATCTCGAATATATTTGCCTGATCACATCTCGGTAAAAATGGAAATTGCTTGCAGGGGGATCTGGTAATCTGGTAACTGGGTAATTGAAAATTCGAGATTTGAAATAGATTTTTTTATCATTAGGCGCGTTTCTTAAACGCGCCTGATGATAGCACCTGATGATAAAAATGATAAAAAATCACTTCTTCACATCAGCAGACAAAATCCCGGCTAACTTTTCATCAACTACAATATTCTTTGACAGGAACGCGAGTTTAAAACCATCGAGGGCTTTTCTTGCTGCTTCCTGTGTTGGTTTTGTTTTCGGATCGGGTTTGCAACACCAGGTGATGTAGGATTTCCATTCGGGGCTTGCATTCATTGCTTGAAGCGATGTATAACCATTCGGAACTTTTTTCCATGTCCAGAAGCACCAGCCTGCTACGTTGCTGTTGGGTTGAGAGAAAGTGGTTAGCGTTTGTGAAATTACTTCGTAGGTGTTTTCTCCCCACTCGCCGCACCACATCGGAACGTTCAATTGATTTGCGATAAGTGTGTAAGGCTCAATTTTGGTGGATGGTTTTCCGCCGAGCCAGGTGTAAAGATGAAAGCTGAAGCACATATTTTGATCCGGCAGCGTTTTGAAAAAATCAAATCGCTTCGCAAAATTACTTCCTTCGATTACAAGCAAATGTTCCTTATCCACTTCACGGATTGCAGCAATAATCCTCGTGTATAAAGCAAGCAGCTCTGCAGGCTTTGCGATAGGTTCATTCAATAAATCATAACCGGCGACGATGGGATTATTTTTATAACGCTCAGCAATTTTCTTCCAGAGTAAAACCGTTTTCCTTTTCGCTTCTTCTGATTTCCACAAAATTGTTTTATCAGGATCAGAAATGAAATACGGATTTTGTCCGCCGTACGCTCCGTGCATATCCAGCACAGCATACACTTTATATTTCGCACACCATTTCAAAAGCGAATCCATCACCTCCCACCCGATCGCGCCACATGCTGCTGTGTCAAAAATGCGGTGATTGAATGGAACACGCACAACATTAAATCCGAGCTGCGAAATTTTTTGAATATCACCTTCATTGATAAAATTGCGATACACATAATTCCGAAATTCATCCGCTTCTTTTTTTCCTACAGTGCTTTCAATCCCGGAATGCATTACGGATTGTGATTTTAATTTTCCGCCCCAGATCCATCCTTCCCATAATAACCAACCACCCAGATTTACTCCTTTTAATTTTACCGACGCGTTATTTGCATCGCGCAATAATTTTCCGTCGCGATGGATAAATGGATTTGCGGTTAGGAAATTGGAAAATAGAAATAGAGAAAATAGGAAACTGACGAGAGAGATTTTTTTCATACCAAAAGGTTTAACCATTCTTTTCCAAAACAGGAAAATCAAAATCGTAGCTTTTTCCATCCATGCACCTTACTTTAATTGAAGTGCCATTTAACTCTGTTTCTTCAGCAATATCCGGCAAATTAAAAACGGAGAGAATTGCTGACATTCCCACTTTATAGATATGCACTTCCATTTCAAAAATCAGCGCAACTACACTATCAACTACTTTAATTGTTAATAATGGAGTAGCTGATACACCTTGAATAGTTGTCAGATTTGACTTTGAAAATATGGCATAATTTTCATCGACGCCAATTACTGTTGTGCTGGTTCCAACTTGCTTTATTTCAGGCATTACATTGTTGCTTCTCCAACCTATAAAAAAATAATCCCAGCTGAAGCTTAATTTTCCCCACATACGATTTGCGCGCCGGTCATTATCACAGAATAATATATTCTGATCATCGACTTCTTCTTCTCTTACAATCTCAAAATTTACCATAGGGTTTTTATGATGAAAAATTATTTATTTATTCTCAACCGTATGCTTCGCATCAGGCAACATATTTTCTTTTGTCCACGCCAGCTTTTTCACCTGGTCGGCTCTTCTTACTTTACAATTTTGTACGGAACAAATCGGGCAACATTTCGGCAGACATGGATCAGCGTGAATGAAAAATTCCATTTCAGCACCTACATCTTTCGTCACTAATTTTTCTACCGCTTCCACCTCATCATGCGCTTGCTCTAATGAAAGATACCAGGGCAAAGTGATATGCGCATCCACATGCAAACCGGAACCGTATTTCAGAATGCGCAAGTTGTGCATATCGATCCAGTTCTCACGGCGATTTTTATTCAGGATGTTGATCAGCTCTGCGATTTTTTCCTGGTCCTGCTCGTCGAGAAGATTTCCGAATGATTCGCGGACCAATTCAAAACCGGTGTAGATAATATACAATCCGAGAATGATCGCAAGCATATTATCAATCCACGTTAACCCGGTAAAATGAATGATGATAAGCCCAACAACAATTCCGCTGCTCGTTACCATATCAGCTAAAAGATGCCGGCCATTCGCAATCATCAATGCAGAATTTTCTTTCTTTCCTCTTGTGACAAGGAAATAACCCATCAGGAAATTGCACAACCCGGAAAATGCGGTGAGGTATGCACCAAGATCTGCTTTCGGAATTTCATGCTGACCTAAAAATCCCGTTACCGATCTGTAGATAATAAATCCGCCCGCAAGAAAAATCAAAGCGCCTTCAAATCCGGCAGAGATGAATTCAATTTTGCCATGACCATACGGATGATCTTCATCGCGCGGACGTGAAGCGTAAACCATGCTGAAAAGCGCAAATGCTCCTGCAACAACATTTACAATACTTTCGAGTGCATCTGTAAGAATTGCATTGGAGCGCGTGAGGTACCACGCAGAAAATTTCAGGATAAGAAGCAGCGTGCTGAAAATCAGCATTAGCCTCATGATCCTGATTTTGCTTTTCATTGGAAGGGAGTATTGAGTATTGGGTATTTAGTATTGAGTATTGAGTATTGAGTATTGAGTATTGGACAACGGTCAGAATAAATTCTACATCAGGTTACTCAATACCCAATACTAAATACTCAATACTATTTAATACTAACAAGCTCAACGTCGAAAATCAATGTTGCTTTAGCCGGAATCTGTGGCGGACGACCGGATTCACCGTAAGCAAGTTGGTAAGGAATGATCAGCTTTGCTTTTTCGCCTTCGTGCAGCATTGCAATTCCTTCATCCCAGCCTTTGATCACTTGTCCGCGGCCGAGTGGAAAGCTGTATGGTTGTCCACGCTCTACTGAAGAGTCGAACATGGAACCATCTGTATTGTATCCGCTGTAATGTACGGCAACTGTTTTTCCTGTTGATGGTTTTGGTTTGTCAGGATAAGATGTAAACATGACAATTTTCAAACCGCTTGGAGTTGTAATTGTATCTTTTCCTTTTGCATCCCACGGTGTTGGTGGCGGAGTAATGTCAAGCACTTCTACTTCGAAAACCAATGTGCTGTTCGCCGGAATTTTTCCGTTTGCACGTGCCCCATATCCATACTCGGGCGAAAGACGCATGATCGCTTTATCGCCACCATGTAATTTGGAAACAACGGAATCCCAACCAGCAATTACCTGGCGGCTTCCGACTTTAAATGCAAATGGTGTGTTGTTACGGCACGATGTTGCATCGAAGATTGTATCGTTGGAAAGTTTGCCGGTATAGAACATTGAAACGCGATCACCTTTCTGCACTGCAGGACCATCGCCTTTGGAAATGATCGTGTATTCCAATCCTTTGGCAAGCGTTACCGTTACAGGCTTCTTGACCACTTTAGTATTATATTTTCTTGTATAACCATCAGCAGCGGCTGTAGGTTTGTCTTTCTTTAAAAAACAAGCAGGAACAATAACAAGCGCGAGCGCAACGAGAAGCAGGATAATACGTTTCATTAATTTATTTTTTATTGTTTAACACTTACAATTTCAACTTCAAAAATGCGGGTTAAGCCATCTTTATAACCCACACGCTGCGGTAAAATAAAAACCGATTTTGATCCAACGCGCATCTTTCCAACGCAGATAGAAAACCCTTCGATCATCTGATCAACGCCGAAACGGAATGTGAGCAAATCCTGCCCGGCGAAAATTACATTGGAATCAAAAATAGTTCCGTCGAGAAACATCCCGGTGTATTTTACGCTGACATACATTCCGGGTACAACGGGTTGTCCTTTTCCTGCAACTAATTCCTGGTAGAAAATTCCGTCCACATCCGGGTTCTTCGGGCCTTTCCATTTTGTTTTAATGTATTCGGATAATAAAGCAAAATCATTTTCACGGAGAAATGGTTCTTTCACGCGTGCGCTATCCTGGATTGGTTGCATCAGCGCCTGGGCTTTCTGCATTTTCATTTGTTGCGCCGCTTGTTCTGCATTTGCTTTTGCGCGGTATTCTTCCACTTGAGCACGTGAAATAACACTGTCAATTTCAACAGCGAATCCGAGATATTTAATTGTATCGTATTTCGGCTCGAAGGTGAAATCTTTCGGGTAATATTTTTTCAATGAATCGAGGCTGACGAAAAATGATGCGCTGTCGCCCTGGTGCAAACGTGACATGATATCTAAAAAGTCGCCTTTGAATTTTGGCTTTGCAATAGGCATCGGGTAGGAAGGTCTGCGGCTTGCAACATTTACATCAAGGAAAACAGTATCGTGATCTGTTTTGAATTTGATTTTTCCGAAAATAAAGCTGCCTGAATCTGCAACCATTAATCCTGCACCTTTTTTATGCAGCAGGAAATAAGAACCGTTTTCTATTGGTGTGTAGCCGGGAAATCTCGGCTTCTTTTTTTTGCCTTTGGTGAACGAAGAAAATGCAAGTGCTGAAATAAGCAGGAATGCAAAGAAGAGGAACGTGCGGTTGAATTTCATTTAACTAAAATAATATTTAAATGTTAGCTACGAAACAAGAGTTGCATTTGCCTGATTTTACAATTACAATTCGAAAAACAGCTTTTAGAAGTATTCCTAAATGATGAAAAAACGCAATCGCCATACTTATTACTGTTATGGCGATTGCGTTTTTATTGATTTATTTTCTGACTATCGTCCCGGCATCGGGGGAGCCATCGTGGTTTTTACTTCCACAACTTCAATGTCAAATACAAGTGTTGCGAAAGGTTTCATGCGTCCGCCACCATCACGGTAAGCTTGTGCAGATGGAATGATCAATGTTCCTTTTCCGCCATTTTTCATTAGCAATAATCCTTCTTCCATTCCCGGAATTACCTGGTGCTGACCCACAACAAATGTCAAAGGCTGACCGGAATTCTCAGATGAATCGAAAATTTGTCCGTCAAGGAATTTACCGGTGTATTTAATAGAAACAGTTTGTCCGTCTTTAATATTCTCACCTTTTCCTTTTGCAGTTTCGATGTAATAAACACCTGTTGCGGATGGCTTCTGTGTGATCTTTTTCTCAGCAATATATTTTTCGATTGCCACTGGCTCTTCAGCTTGCATGGCCATTACCATTTCCTGCTGTTTTTTCTGAGCTGCTTCAGCTTCTTTGCGTAATTCCTGGACTCTTTTACGATCGTAAATGCTATCCACTTTTACAGAGAATCCAAGATATTTCATTGTGTCATACTTCGGCTCGAATTTAAATTCTTCTGCATAATGTGCTTTCAAAGAATCAAGGCGAATGAAGAATGATGCGCTGTCTCCTTCATGTAAACGCATGAACATATCAAGGAAATCTCCTTTGAATTCAGATTTATCAACACGCATCGGGTAAGATGCAGCACGTGTTTCTTTGTTGATGTCGAGGAATACAGAATCTTTATCTGTTTTGAATTTGATCTTCACAAAAACAGCACCACCGGTATCAACGGTTTCTGTTCCTGTTCCTTTTGTATGAAGAAGAAAATAAGTTCCGTTCTCTGCTTCTTCATATTCAGGAAATGGACTTGGTCCGCCACATGATGCAAGAAAAACTGCAGACAGGCCGGCAATAGTGATCAGAAAATTTTTCATCTGTTTAATTTGGTTTTATTCTACTGAAACGAGTTCAAGCTCGTAAATTATCGGCGTGTGGGGTGGTACAATTCCTGTGGAGGAACCATTTTCCCCAAAAGCCAGCGGCGAAGGTAGGATTATTTTCGCTTTCCCACCCGCTTTCATATGCGAAAGGGCCTTCATTATGCCGGGTATCATCTGCCCTTCTGTTCCATATATAAATGAAAACGGAACGCCTGTTTCTGCATTTCCATCCACCACCTTCCCATTTGGCAATGATCCCGAATAATTCACGCTGACTGTTTTGCCGTACGCAGGTGCAGCACCTGTTCCTAATTTTAGTGGTAAATAATAAAGCCCGGTAGAATCAGGAACAATCTTGAGCTTGTTTTTTGCCATATAGCGGCCGATCAAAAGCTGCTCATTCAAATCGTGATCGGTTTTGCTTTCAATTTCCTGAACTTCATCGGCAGAAAGAATCCGAATGATCTTCACATTCATTTCGATCATTGCTGTGTCAGGCATTCCGGGTAAGGAAAGATCGCCTGCGGGAAGTAAAAATGTTGCGCTGTCGCCTTCTGCAAGCACACTGAAATAACGGCTGGCAGAAGATTGCATAAACATCGTGCCTCGTGCATTTTCAAATTCGGAATCAAAGAATGCTTTTCCGCCGAATTTATTCTGCATGCGCACTTCGTAAAAATCTTCTTCCTTCGCTTTTTTACCTGATTCACCGGGAATGTGAAGCTTGTAATAAATGGCAGGACCAGATTCTGTATAACCAGGGTGTTTGGAAGAATCTTTGCAGCCGGCAAGAAGAATTACCAATGCAAAAAGTGCACTTATTATTTTTCGAATAACGTTTTCGGGAGCGTGCAAAAGGATCATTTTATTTTGGATCGGTCAGTTCAAGCAATTCGATTTCATAAACGACGCTTGACAAAGGTGGAATTTTGCTTTGATCGCCGGTGAGTCCGTGCGCGAGGTGAGACGGAAGAATGAATCGCATTTTATCGCCAACATGCATCAGGCGGAGTCCTTCGTGCAAACCTGATTCAACGTAATCTTTGCCAATGAGAAATTCTTTCGGACCATCTTTCTCTGATGAATAAGCAACAGTTCCGTCGAGCAGGGAAATTTTGTAAACGACTTTTGCGGTTTGTCCGGTTTGTGCAAGCGGACCTTTTCCGGGACTCACCATCATATAACGTAAACCGGTTTGCGTCATTTCCATTTCCCAGCCGTGCGCTTTGATGTATTGATTGATCTCATCATTCTGCCGCTTTTCATCCCACGCATTCATCTGCACAGAAAGATCTTTCACCTGTTGCGGTGTGTATTGACGTTTTTTCGGTTTTTCTTCTTCTCCGCATGAAAAGAGAAATGCCGACAGTAAAAGGAAGAAATAAGTTCTCATGGTTCGCGCTTCTCTTTATACAACGAAGTTCAGGCTTTTTTAAGTTGCGAAAGATTTTCCGGAAGCATGGATTTGAATTTTTTAACAACTTCTTCAAGTGAAGTTTCCAGCATTCCGCCAGCCGCATTTTTATGTCCTCCGCCATTAAAGCCTGCACGCGCAAACTGGTTGACATCAAAATTTCCTTTTGAACGGAAAGAACATTTTACTTTTCCGTCACTCTCAGCAAAAAAAGCTGCGAATACAATTCCGCGAATGGTCAATGCATAATTTACCAAACCTTCTGTATCGCCTTTTTTATAATTGAAACGTTTGAGATCGGGTTCAGTGAGCGTAAAAAAAGCGGTATTAAATTCAGGAAGCACTTCCAGCTTTTCGCTTAATGCATAACCAAGCAAACGTAAACGACTTTCGGTATTATCATCGTAAATGCGGTTATGATTCAATGAATTTTCCGCTCCTGCTTTCATCAGCTTTGCAAGCACAAGATGCGTATTCACAGAAGTCGATGGAAAACGAAATGAGCCTGTGTCGGTCATGATGCCGGTGTAAAGGCAATTAGCAATATGTTTATCAACGAGCTTTTCACCTTTCATCTCCACAATAAAATCGTAGATCAATTCCGCTGTTGAGCTCGATTCTACTTTATGCAAAACATAATCTGCGAAATCCGATGGATTGGGATGATGGTCGATAAGCACTTTTGGTGTGTCAAGCTTTTCGATTATTTCACCGAGCACATTAATGCGTTTCAGATCGTTGAAATCGAGACAAAAGATCAGCTCTGCATTTTTCAATGTCAGTTCCGCTTTTTTCTTGTTTTTGGTTGCGTCCACAACTTGTTTTTGTCCGTACATCCAGTTGAGAAATTCAGGATATTCATTCGGCACAATAACTGTTGGGTTATGACCTTTTTTCTTCAGGAAGTTCCAAAGTCCGAGTGAAGAACCGATTGCATCACCGTCGGGCGACCAATGGGTAACGATTGCGATCTTCTTTGGTTGGGAAAGCAGTTTTTTGAGTTTGGAAATTCCTTTGGTCACGAGGGAAAAGTTGGTGGTTGGTGGTAGTGAAAAAGTTGGTGGTCGATTTGGTATAAAAGTATTGGTTGTGTCGCCTGTATTTTAACGACTACCAACCTTTTTACCACTAACCACCAACAAAGTTAAGATAAACCCTTACTTTTGCACGCAATTTAATCGGCCCTTCATTGGGCAACTCATAAAAAACAATCATGGCAACCAACAGAACATTTACAATGCTTAAGCCCGATGCTGTAGGCAATAATTACATCGGTGCAATCCTCAACAAAATTACTGAGTCCGGATTCCGTATCGTGGCAATGAAATACACAAAACTTTCGACCGAGATGGCCGGAAAATTTTACGAAGTTCATAAAGAGCGTCCGTTCTACGGTGAGCTTGTTTCCTATATGTCTTCAGGCCCGATCGTAGCTGCTATTCTTGAAAAAGACGACGCAGTTGCATCTTTCCGCACACTTATCGGCGCAACAGACCCGACAAAAGCAGAACCGGGCACCATCCGCCAGCTGTATGCAAAGTCAATTGCAGCCAATGCAGTTCACGGTTCAGACAGCGATGAAAATGCTGCTATTGAAGGGAATTTCTTTTTCGCGGGTACAGAGCGTTTCTAAGCCGCTGATTACGCACCTGCCTGCCGCAGCACAAGCACGCGCACCTGCAGGCAGGGATTTACGCAGATTATTTTTGGAAAGCTGATTCTCTATATCGGGAATCAGCTTTTGTTTTTTCTGTTTGCTACTGGTTTGTTCGAACAAACTGAATTTAGTTAATCTTCCTAATTTTATCTTATGTCCGAGGCGCAAAAATTTCATAAGATCATTTCACCTGATCTTTCTATTGTAGAGTTCGAACCTTTGCATGCGGATGCATTTCGTGAACTAAATACTGCCTGGATCACTCAATCGTTTGTGATGGAAGAATCTGATCATGTGGTTTTGAATGATCCGTATGAACATATTTTGAAAGGCGGAGGCGCAATACTTATCGCGAAGTATAAAGATAAGTTTGTGGGAACTTGTGCGTTGATCAATGAAGGTCATGGTGAATATGAACTGACAAAAATGGCGGTCGATAAGCAATTGCGTGGATTAAAGATCGGTTATCATTTAGGTGTCGCGACGCTTGAAAAAGCGAAAGTGCTTGGTGCAAAAAAGGTGCTGCTTCATTCGAATAGAAAAGGTTCTGCTGCGGCGATTAATTTATATCATAAGCTCGGCTTCAAAGAAATTCCATTGGGAGATGCTCCGTGGGCGCGTGCGGATATCAAAATGGAAATCGGTATTGACTGATGTTTTCGCTTATCTTTCTGCTGTATGAATAACGCATTTCGCAGGACGGCTTTTTCGCTTTTGTTATTTCCTGTTGTGCTTATCGGAATAATACTGGTCATCTTCGGCTATTATTCTGTGTCGGCTTATTGGCGATTGGATGACTGGACGTTCCGGGATCACCTGGAGAATGCGGGGATTATTGACACCGGCTTATATTTCTATGAAACGGCAAATGGCCGTCTTGCTTCACATCTTTTCCTGTGTTCAATAATAAAAATGCTCATGGGAATCGAACCGTTGCTTTTCCTGTATCGCTTCATTATGCTTTTTGTTTTTATAATTTCATTGGGACATTTACTCCGAAATTATTTAAGCGCGTTCCGGCAGAAAACTATTTCTTTATCAAAATCACTTTTCTTCGCAACATTTATCACGGCATTTCTTTTCTTTTTCTTTTACTATGGAAATTTTGAAGTTTGGTTTTGGGTTTCTTCAACGGGCGTTTATTTGATCAGTCTTATTCTCGCGATGAACGGTTTTGCTTTATTGCTTTCTGAGAAACAATCAACGGGCAAAATTTTTCTTGCAACAGTTGCATTTTTTCTTGCAGGCGGATTTTCGGAATCATTTGCCGTTATGTATGTGCTGATGCTGCTTTACTTTGGTTACAACATCACAAAAAAACATCCTTTCTTTCTCAGAAGAAGATGGACATTAGTATTCTCGCTGATTGCAATTATTGGCGCGCTACTTATAAATATATTTTCCGGCGGCGCGCAAGGTCGATTAGAATTGCTGGGTGATTTCAGATTTCTTTACGCGATAAAAAACACATTGCATTCGCTTGCGTTTCCCATATTACGCTACAATTATCTCTGGATTTCTATCGGAATCACAATTTGTTTATTCCTTTACGCCAATATTCATTTTCCGATACGTTTTATCCTGAAGCATTTCGCCATAAAATCATTTACCATGCTCCTGTTTATTGCGATTTCTTTTTTTATTCCCTGCTACCTGCTTTCCGACATCGTGCCTGATCGCGCAGCAAGTTTGGGATATTTAGCAGGCGTATTATTCCTCTTCGATTATTTTATTTTCCGCAGTGATTCTTTCGGTCGTCAAGTATAAATTCAGCTGTGTCTGATTTTTTATAATCAATTATCTGTGTAATCTGCGTTCCGTCGCGGCGGACTGTGGCAAAAAAAAGAGCTGCTCATTTAAGAACAGCTCTCTTCGAAAATCACTTTTTTGTTTTATCTCGAAATAACCAAACGCTGCGTTCCGATTGTTTCTCCGTTATTCTTTTTCAGCTGAACAAAATAAACTCCCGGACTCAAAGATGAAATTTCCAGCGTTCCGTTTTCATTTATTTTTTGTGCTGCAATTACTTCGCGGCCACTGATATCAAACATGCTCACAAGCACATTATCAACTCCATTTTTCAAACCTGCGATTGTAACAAAATCATTGGCCGGATTCGGATAAATTGAAAATGCGTTTGTAGCGTTCTGCTCATTAACACCTGACATGTCTCCGCCTGCAGGATAACGTTTTCCGAAAACAGGACGCATCATTAATGAACCATCAAAAACAGAGGGCGACCAGTTTCCTGTTGTGTTGTAATATATTTTATCCGAATGATCTGTGTTGTAATCAAAGCCGATATACAAACGGTCAATTGATTGTTGCTCCCAACCGATGTAATACGTTTGACCAGGTGATAATTGAATAACAGCACTATCAATATCATAGCTGAGAAAACGATTCGGCGTTTCAAAATTATAACCGGGATTCTGGTGCAGCTTTGAATAAATTAATGTTCCCGGCTGATTTCCGCCATCACCCCAAACCTTTAAAGTAAATTCCCGCTGACGAATATTCGGAAGATCCAAAACAGGTAAAAAATACATTTGAATTGCTGTCAGCGTATCGCTATCGACTGCAACCGGCGGCATGGTGAATTTATACGCGAGCTGTGAATATTGTCCGTACAAACCATAACCGACTTCAGCGGTACCATCATCGTACGCATAATAATTATAAAATGACTGTCGGAAATCTGCAGAATCAACGCGCGCTCCATCGATCAACTTGTGGCGGATCACATAAAAACCTGTGTCGCCGGCTGCAAAACTCGGAAAGCCGTTAACAAAATTCGCCGGATAGATCATCGGTGTTGCATGCGGTGCCACATTACTATAGCCGATCTGATCGAACGGTAACAATGTTGCGCTGCCTCCTGAATAGCTGTAAATAGGAGCGCCTGCCGAATTCAGCACATCATATTTATAGGTTACGTTTCTTCCTGTGCTGAGTGTGTCGTTATTGCGAATCGATATTCCAACCTGGTCGATCATGTTCGTAGCAGGTTTGTAATGATCAGCTGGCATTGCCTGGAAATCTTTAATGAAAGAAGGCATTTGATAAACGAACGATGCTTCTTTCACAATAGAATCGTTGATCGATCCACCCGGTCTCAGAAAAACATCATCAATATGCCAGTGATCATTGCTACCGCCGCGTGATGCATTGCTGCGGAAACGAAAACGAAATCCCGGAGTAAAATAAGATGCGCTGTCGAGCTTGATGAGCACAATATGAAAGCTGGTATCGCCTCCTGAATTGTATCCTTCAGAATTCCAAACATTTTTCCAGTTGGAATTAAATCCATCATAAGCACCGGTATTCCATACAGGAATATTAAAATCGAGCAGCAAAGAATCTGCGTTGTTCGGCATGTATCCTCTTCCGCCGGACTGGTACCAAAAGCTCAGGTAAACAGAATCACCGACTGACATTGCGGTGAATGTGGTATCTGTTATTTTTCTCCGGCTCAGATCAATGTGGCGCGACATTAATTCATCCGCTCTGCCGCTGCTGTTTTGCGAAGCCAGTGTATCATACGGCTGACCATTCCATTTTAATCCGTCAAACGTACAAACGCCTAAATTGATCGGCGACATTGCCCAGGTGCGGTTGATGTAAACTCCTGGTGGATTGAAATTAGGGTGGTAATATATAATGTCCAATTGCCACAATGAAGAATCGGGACGATGCGATTCGTAATCAAATTTATCGCGGAAGCCTGCTGACTTCATTACAATGGTATCCGTAGGAAATACTGCGGCTGCGCGCTGATTTGCAAAACGTGCAGCTTCTTCTGCCTGTGATGGATTAACACTCAACGGCACCAAATGCTCCTGCGCGAAAATTTTTCCGGCAAACAAAAATGTAACGCTGAAAATCAAAACTAAAAATTGGGTCTTCCTCATGCTACTGCTAATTTACGAATTATTCAGGGTCTTTATCATCACCATCATCTTCACTTCCTGCCTTATTTTTATCATTCGAAACGCGCAGATCAAGCGTTGCTCCCTGTATCAATGTGCGGTCGCGGCCCGGCTTCGGATCCTGGCTGTAAACGGTTGCATTTAACGTGTCTTTCACACCGGCATCTGCAACAACGATCCATTCCAAACCGAGATCCGTCATCTTACCACGGGCCTGGCGAAATGTCAATCCCACCAGGTTCGGAACAGGAAATTCTTTTGCGCCTCCCTTTTCACCTTTTCCATAATACAACGTGATGCTTGAACCTTTTTTAATCGCTGTACCTGGTTCAATTCTTTTTCCGTTGTATTCCTGCTTCACAATACAGCCATCACATGGATTTTCAATTGCTTTCGGATTTCCGTTAAGTCCGTAGCTCTGGCAAACAGCCATTGCCTGTCGAAGAGAAAGATCTTCCAGCTTCGGCATGTTGATCATCGGAGGCAGAACAGAAGTAACGTAGAGGTAAATTTTTCTTCCTTCTTTCACTTTTGCACCCGGCTCAGGATCCTGCTTGACAACAACACCTTTTTGAAGTTTCGGATCCCAGATCGAATCGATAATCTCGTAGGAAATTTTTTTATCCGAAACGAAATTGTCAAGCGTGCTGATCTTTAAATCTTTGAAATCAGGAACCAACAATGCTTCATCATTGTGATGTGTGTACGAGCTCATCCAGGCGAAAATGATCCAGAAAACTATGGGCAACGCAATGATTGCAATTCCGAAATTGATAAGGAACTGGCGACTTTTAAGAAATGCTACAATATTTTTAATCATTAGTTCATGCAGGTTGCTGCACCTGTTTGCGCTTGCGTGCGAATGCAAAGTCAAGGATGCGGTCAATGAATTCGTAGGGTTTGTAGTGGTTGATCGCAGCCTGGTGGAAAATGCAGGTTGCCGGTGTCATTCCGGGCAGTGAATTTACTTCCACAAAAACTGTTTCAATTTTACCGGGTTCATAAACGCGCACGAAAGCATCTATCCGGGTGTAACCCTGGATATTTAACAGACGTGCTGCACCGCCAAGGGTTGCCTTCACCTGGTCAGAAATTTGCTGGCGATCGGCAGGGGGCATTGCGTAACGGGCAGGCGTGATATTCTGTCCTTGTCCGGCAAGAAATTTTTCTTCGAGCGAAAGCACTTCACCTTCAGATAAAGCTTCCGACGCTTCAAACACTTCATATTCAATTTCACCTTTGTTGTTGAAGCGTGTGAGCATTCCGCCGGTGATCTCGAGGAAATGTTTCGCGTCTTTTTTGCTGATCAATTCTTCAACAAGAAAAACTTTCTTGCGTGGAAATTCTTCTTTCGCTTTGATCTTTAAAATTTCTGCTTTCGTTAGATCAAGCTCCTCTGTTTTGCGGAAGATAAGATCGGCGAATGCTTCTAATTCCTGTTTTGTTTTTACACGGCGAACCGCAGAGCTGCAACCATCATCAACCGGTTTGGCGATGAAAGGCCATTTAATGTTTGCGTCAATTTTATTCAGCACTTCTTCACGATTGGATTTCCATTCGTCTTCGGTGACAAGCATATGTGCAGCTGCTAAAAATCCATTCTGCATGAGAATTTCATTCGTGCGGTATTTATCAATGGTAATTTCAGAGCTTGCTTTTCCGGAACCGTTGTAAGGAAGTCCAAGCGCATCCAATTTTTCCTGGATCGCTCCATCCTCACCTGGTCGACCATGCAAGCCGATAAAAACTGCATCGCTTAGTTGTGCGAGCTCATCGTAAGAAATTTTTCGCGGAGCAGCGAGCGCGTCGGGTGTGGAATACGTGTGTGTGATGGAATGACACGTATCGATGATGCGCTGAACAACAGGATGAACTTTCCAGTTATCAATTTTGTCTTTGATATCGTCTGCGTTATCCTTGAGCAAAATATTTACAGGGATAACGTAAAGTTTGTGCTCTTCATTGCTGCCTGTGAGAAAAACAGGAAACGGTGCATATTTTGTTGAGGAAGAAAGCTTCTCATAAATATTCCTTCCGCTTTCAACAGAGATATGACGTTCGGAAGAATATCCGCCTAAGACAACAGCAACACGAATTTTCTTTTCGCCTTTTGCACGTGAGTGATGCATTGCTTCATCCAAACGCTGCAACAGATGATCAAAACGATGCGCATTTTTATCGCTGCGAATTCTTGAACGTAAAGAAGTGCGAAGGATAAACGTCAAAAACTGCGAAGGATTCAAACCGATCTCTGCTGCCTGGTGGAAAAAGAATGAGGAAGGCATCATGCCCGAAGTTGTATTCGGATCATTGAGAAAAATCGTTCCTTCTTTGGTAATGAATCCATCGATACGCGCATACACATCGAAGTTGAGCGCAGAAAAAAGACGTTCGCATTCTTTGCGGATCTTTTCAATTTGCTCTTCCGGCAATTCGATCGGAGTGATCTTGCGCGATAGACCGGGTAAATATTTTGAGCGGTAATCAAATAATTCTTTTCCTTTCCGGATTTCCGTTGGAGGAAGCGCAACGGGCTTGCCTGACGAAACTTTAGTGTAGTCAGGAAGGTCGTTTTCATCTTCTACAACAATGCAGGAGAATTCTTTTCCTTCGATAAATCCTTCAATGAGAATTTCACTTTCTGCATCGAGCGATTCGAGGAATAACGGGGAATCGTTTTGTGCAAAATAAGTTTCAACCGATTCCAATAAAACATCCGGATGAAAGCTTATTTCAGTTTTTCCTGGCTGCACTGAAGTTTCGCCAGGCAGTCCATCTACATGAAGTAGCAACGGCATCCCGATTCCTTCACGAATATC
This sequence comes from Bacteroidota bacterium, assembly GCA_031412295.1. Classification (GTDB taxonomy): domain Bacteria; phylum Bacteroidota; class Bacteroidia; order Palsa-965; family Palsa-965. The sequence goes on along the minus strand of JANOCU010000013.1, from coordinate 54,974 downwards.
TGTGAGCGAGCGGATGTATTCGTTCTTGCCTTCTTCATCGAGGTTTTTCCATTCGGGCGAAGAAATTTCACGGGTGAAAAAACTTTTATTTGCTGCTGAAATAAAATCAGTGAAATTATCCTTATGCAAAATGGTGATCCCGATAGATGAACCTTGCGTTGCAGATTTCATCACCAGTGGAAAACCAATTTCTTTTTTTGCTTTTTCAAAAACCGATTCTTTATCGCCGCTAAACCATTCATTCCTTTTCACCGCGAAAAATTTCGGAGAAGCAAATCCGGCATTCACCATCAATCGTTTCTGGATGGCTTTGTCAATCCCGATTGCTGAAGGTAAAACACCGCTTCCTGAATATGGAATTCCGAGGTATTCGAACATTCCCTGTATTCTTCCATCTTCACCGAATGGTCCATGCAGACACAAAAAAGCAAAATCGATAAGGCTTTTTAAATCATCAGCAGCTAAACGTTTTCCGAGTTTTGCCGCCATTGCTTCCTGCTGATTTGTATCCGGATTTAAACTTTCGGCGTACACTTGAAATTCTCCCTGTGAATCAGGAACCATTTCGAGTGGCGGATAAAAATCGCGGATGCTGCCTTTGTAAATATATTCCCAGCTGAGGAGAATAAATTTACCGAAGCTGTCCACGAATATGGGAACAGGTTCGAACAGTGCTTTATCGAGATTATCGTAGACTGTTCTGCCTCCTGCGAAGGAGATTTCGCGTTCTTTGGAAACGCCGCCAAAAAAGATGCCAACACGTATTTTCATAGGGCGGTACAAAGATAACTAATTCAAACAGGCGAAATTGTGCTTGCGACAGTGAGTTTCCCTATGGAATTGTTGAAAACTATGGGTGGTAAGTGATTGGTTGTAGGTTGTAGGTTGTAGGTTATTGGTTAATAGTCTTGCTGATTAAAAAATGATAACCCTCAAAGAGGTATCCGTGGGAAAGTGCGGCTCTGGCCTTTGAGGGTTTGATTCTGCAGGAGAAAATCTGTGCGCAATTCAGGCTGAGGAAGTGATTGTTCACTTAGAAACGGACAAATCACTTTTATAAACCATTTCATCGGACATAAAAGTAATTCTGCCATTTACAGCAATTCTACAAATCGAATAAGTGTTCGGAAAGAATGTATAAGCGTTAAGATTGCGACTGAAGGAAGCCGGCGAATTTCTTCAACGCACGCGCACGGTGACTTACCGAATTTTTTTCTTCCAAATCCATTTGTGCGAATGTTTTTGAAAATCCATCGGGAACAAAAACGGGATCGTAGCCGAAACCTTTTTCTCCTTGTTTCTCTTCGATAATTTTTCCTTCTACAATTCCTTCGAAGAGCTGCTCGTTCTTTCCGTCGACATATGCAATGACAGTGCGAAAACGTGCTGAGCGATCTTTGCATTCTTTCATTTCGGAAAGGATTTTTGCAATATTCTCATTTGCATTTTTTGCTTCACTTGCATAACGCGCGGAATACACGCCGGGTCGACCATCGAGGCAATAAATTTCGAGCCCTGTATCATCTGCAAAACACGCTTTTCCGGAATGTTGAAATACGAAGCGTGCTTTTTGCAAGGCATTTGCTTCGAGTGTGTCGCCTGTTTCGGGCAATTCATCTTTGAAAACGGGATATTTTTCTACATCGAGTCCCGTGAGCTGAATATGTTCCGGCACCAGCGCGCTTATTTCCCTGATCTTGTTTTGATTTTGTGATGCGAAGATGATTTCCATTTGACGAAAGTAAGAATTAGAACACGGATCAGACGGATCTCCACAGATGTCTTATCCGTTTTTATCTGTTAAATCCGTGTTATCCGTGTTATCCGTGTTCTTAATTATGCCAATAGAAAAGAAAATGGTTCTAACTAAGCCTGATTGCAGCGGAAAGCCTCCCGTGGTAAAATGCTTTTTTGGATTTTCAACACGACGGGAGCCTTGCAGCGGAAAGCAGGTTGAGATGCTTATGAAAATGAAAATAATTCCCCTTACAAAACCCTTAAAAACCTTATCTTCGGGCCGTTGAAAATATGATGGAGCAGATCCCCACCCCAGGCCAGCAAAAGAAAATTTCATTGATGATCATCGGCGCTCAAAAGGCCGGTACTACATCTTTGAAAAATTATCTTGGCCAACATCCATCTTTACAGGTTCATCCGCACAAGGAATTAAGCTATTTTTTCGATCCTGCAGAACACAGCAAAGGTTTTGATAATGCGCTTCGAAAATATTACAGCAACCCTGACGAATCGACGCAGCTCATTGCTAAAAATGCAGGTTTGTATGTAAGTGAAGATGGGATTTTACGATTGAAAGCGCATAATCCTGCGTGCAAGCTGGTGCTGATTTTACGTAACCCGGTGGAACGCACTTATTCGTCTTACCTGATGGAAAAAAATTACGGTGCGATCAATGGAACTTTTGAATCTATTGAGCCTGTGTTGCGTAAAGGTGATACTACTGATTGGCGTTTTGAATTTTTCATTGGTATGAGCTTGTATCAAAAACATCTTGCGATGATCTATGCTCATTTTCCGAAAGAGCAGGTTAAGATTATTCGTTATGAAGATTTTAAAACGCGTTCAGCAGAAATTTGTAAGGAGCTTTTTCAATGGATAAATGTGGATGCGGAATTTAATCCGGATACGAATATTAAATATAATGTGACACATATTAATCGTTCGCCCTCTTACGGAAGATTAGTCGTGCAGCTTTTACGGAATCAAAATCCGATCAAAAAAATATTCCGGAAATTAATGCCGGGAAAGATGGATTATAAGGTGGGTGAAATGCTAAGGAATATTAATAAGACGACAAAACTTTACGGAAACATTTCGGAAAATATGTCGAAGCTGCTCAGGGAATATTATTTGCCGCATAATGATAAATTGAGCGAACTTACAGGAATGGATTTTTCAGATTGGAATAAGCCTGCGAACAGGAAATAAGTTATAGGATCGATCTAAAAAATGAGCAACGAAGAAAACAGGAAAAGCTGGGTAAAGCAGCAGTTGGAAAAGCTTCCTGCGGATGCGCGTTTATTGGATGCAGGTGCGGGTGAGCAGCAATACAAATCTTTTTGTTCGCATTTAAAATATGTGTCGCAGGATTTTGCAGAATATAATCCGGAGACACTCAACAGCGGATTGCAAATGGCTTCGTGGGATTATGGAAAGCTGGATATTATTTCAGACATCACAGCGATTCCTGAACCGGATGGAAGCTTTGATGCCATTCTCTGCACAGAAGTTTTTGAGCACATTCCTGATCCGATTGCGGCGATAAAAGAGTTTTCAAGATTGCTTCGTAAAGGCGGAACTTTAATTCTTACTGCGCCATTTACAAGCATGACGCATTTTGCTCCTTATCATTTTTCTACAGGCTTCAATCGTTTTTTTTACGAGCATCATTTACCGAAAGCCGGGTTGAAAATTGATACGATTGACTTTAATGGAAATTATTTTGATGTCATCGCCCAGGAATTGCAACGAATGGATCATGTGGCTATCAACTATTCACAAGATAAACCTTCATGGATTGAATACCGCGCGTTGAAAATTGTCAAAAAGATGACGGCGCGTTTTTCCTCTAAGGGGAATGCAACAACAGAATTAATGGCATTGGGAATTCATGTTGTTGCAACTAAAATTTCCTGAGCGATGAAGACTCCTGTTCTTTCTGTCGTTCTTCCCTGCTACAACGCTGCTGAATTCCTGCAGGAGTCCATTACGAGTGTACTGAATCAAACGTTTACCGATTTCGAACTGCTTATTATTGATGATGGTTCCATCGATGGATCTTTAGAAATTATTTCGATACAAATTGATCCACGGATAAAAGTTATCCGAAACGAAAAAAATCTTGGCTTGATCAAAACGCTTAACGCAGGTATTGCAGCAGCAAAAGGAAAATACATTGCGCGGATGGATGCGGATGATGTTTCACGTTCAGAGCGTTTTGAAAAACAAATTTCTTTCCTGGAAAAAAATTTAAACGTTGGTGTTTGCGGCACGTGGATGTACATGATCCATAATAAAAAAGTGTACAAGCACCGTTATCTTACTTCTGATAGTATTAAATCTGCGCTCGTTTTTAATAACCCGATCGTTCATCCGTCGGTAATGATGCGCAAAGATTTATTCAATAACACGGAAGCATATGATCCGGCTTTTTTACACGGCGAAGATTATGCTTTATGGATCTCGCTATTGGGAAAAACTGATTTTGCTGTGCTGGATGAACCGTTGATCGAATACCGCGCGCATGCCGACCAGGTAAGTCGTTTGTTTAATTCGACGCAGCGCGATTCCGTTAAAAAAGCACAGGAAAGTATTTTTGATTATCTCGGAATAAAAACGAACGAAGAAGAAAGAGAAATTCATTTTTCTTTGTTCCTCGAAGATTATCAAAAGACAAAAGCGTATTACGACGCTGTTGAGAAATGGCTGCTGAAGCTGGTTGCCGCAAATGAAAGAGTGAAATTTTTCAATAACCAATCATTCCGGAATATAACCGGCGAATGGTGGTTTCGTCTCAACCGTGAATTAGCGCCTGCAGGAATCGGCAGCTATTCACATTTTAAAATTTCGGCTTTGTCAGCTGAATATATGCCTACAGCTTCAGCAGTTGCGAAGCTTCGTGTGAAAGCAATTTTAAAACCCGGTAAGAAATAAATAAGATGCAGCTACAGGCGCTTTGGGATTATTTCAAGTTTCGTGTTCGTGGTCTTCCAAAACCCGATGCGAAACCATTTGACTTTATTCAGCCGGGCGCGCTTGTGTTTGATGTGGGCGCGAATCTTGGAAATTACAGCGCAGTTTTCATTGAGAAAAAAGCAAAGGTTATTGCTGTTGAGCCGCAGTCGTATTGTGTTGATTTTTTGAAATTGCGTTTTGCAAATAATGCTGCAATAAAAATTCTGCATTGCGGACTTGGTGCGAAGGAAGAAGAAAAAGTACTGCTGGTATCTTCAGCGCATACACTTTCTTCATTCAATAAAGAGTGGGTGGAAGGTGTAAATAAAACAGAGCGATTCAAACCGAGCAATGCGGTTTGGGAAAAGAAAGAAAAAATTCCGATGAAAACGCTTGATGGTTTGATCAGCAAATTCGGACTTCCCTCCTACCTGAAAATTGATGTGGAAGGATACGAAAAGGAAGTGCTGCGCGGATTACATCAGCCTGTAGAAAACGTTTCATTCGAATTCACCATTCCGGAACTTGCGAATGATGCAGTTGAATGTGTTAGCTTGCTGACTAAAATTGCTGCGTATGAATTTCTGTCGATCAAAGAAGAAAGCGGAAAAGAAAAATGGATTTCTTCCAATGAAATTGAACAGGAAATACGTGAGCTTGAAAAATCGGGGAAGCTGCTTGGCGGAGATATTTTTGCACGATTATTAAAAGGAAATTAAAATGAACAGCGACACTGCCGTTTTAATCTTATCCTGCGACAAATACAAAGATGCCTGGGAACCTTTCTTTGCATTGTTCCGGAAATTCTGGCCGTCGTGTGATTTCCCTGTTTACCTCGGAACAAATCAAGCGTCATTCGAAGCGGAAAATGTAAAAGTTATTCATTCAGGAAAACCTGCTGACTGGTCGACCGATACGAGAAAAATTCTTGAGCAAATTCCGGAATCATACGTAATCATTCTGCTCGAAGATTATTTCCTGCAGTGTCCTGTCGATCTTAAATGGCTGGAAAGCTGCCTTGATTTTACCATACAAAATAATGCTGCTTTTATGCGCATTGCTTCTTTTCGCAAAGATCATACCCCTATGTATGCATTTGATCTTTCCACTTTTAATCCGCAATTCGGAATCACACGGCTTGATGCTTCTTTCCGTGTGAATTTACAAGCGGGAATCTGGAACAGTAAAGATTTTATTGCCCTGATAAAAGATGGTGAATCGCCATGGCAATTTGAAACGGAGGGTTCCGTTCGCAGCCGTACAATGAATAAACCATTTTTAGGAATTACAGAAAGCTCCAAAAAAGATATTCTTGTGGGACCGATTCCTTATCTCTGCACGGCAATTACAAAAGGAACCTGGATGCGTGAAGTGGTATCGCTTTGCAAACGAGAAAATGTTGCACTTGATCTTTCGCATCGTCCGCTTGAAACTAAAATGCAATACCTGAAAAGAAAGATCTATCATGGATTTTCTTACCCGAACAGGAAATACATCGATTTTATTTCAGGTAAATTAAAAGGTAAATAAGTTCGAATGAGAATTATATTATCCGCGCTCAGTAATTCTGGCTATTTTAGAGGAGAAATTACTCCTGTTTGGACCCGGTAACCATCGTCATTCCTACTTATAACCGTTCAGGAAAGCTCCTGGAAACACTTGATGCGCTTGCTTTGCAGGATGTATTGCATTTTCATGTGGTGATTTCTGATGATGGTTCGACAGACGACACAAAAAAAAGAGTCGAAGAAAAAAAAGGGACTCTTCCGTTTACGGTTGATTATTTTTTTCATCCGAATGGTGGCGCATCAGCATCGACAAACCTTGCAGTTGAACGTGCTAAAGATGGTTTGATCATCCTGCTCGACGATGATATTCTTCCTGCGCGTAATACAATTTCAAGGCACATTCAATTTCATCGTGAACATTCCGGCAGCATTCTTTCGGGGAGCGCAGATACAGATGCGCAGCGAACCGTTACAGATGTGCAGCGTTATAAGTTGTTCATGGAAATGGAATGGAAAAAAATCCGTCCGGATGCGAACAAGCTGATCAGCATCGACTTTAATAATTTTATTATCACCACGGCAAACATGTCATTTCCCAAAGTGGTTTTTCAAAAGCTTTCAGGATTTAATATTGGTTTGCGTGATGGTTATGATGTTGATTTCGGCTTTCGTGCGTTGCTTGCAAATGTGCCCCTGTATTTTGACGGAACCGTGAAATCCATTCACAACGATCAGATCAGTCTGCGCTATTATGCAAAACGGCAGAAAGCGTATATGGATTCCAAACGCATCATTTTTTCCAGCTATCCTGAATTGCGTAAAAAGATCAATACCGATTTTGATCCGCAAGTGCCGCTCTACAAATCATTTTTCTATAGCTTATTAAAGCTGAAGCTTGCAGTAGATTTTTTTGAATCGAAAACGTTTGCTACAGTTTTTCCAAAACCAATCCGGTATCGTATTTATGGCAGCACCATTGCCGCATTAACGCTTAAGCAATGAAGCATCTTTCCATAAAAACGAGCCTGTTGAATTTGCCGCGTTTGGTTTTTAGAAACCGGTTGATGGAAGCTGTTTTATTTTCATTTACCAATGGAAAAAGCTGGAATGAGCTCATCGCACGCGTGCCTGCAAATTATTATCAATACCCGAAAGGCTCCTGGCGTAATGTAGAGCGAGATGGATTACATTATCATCTCGACATCAGCGATTATATGCAATGGCTGATCTATTTCGGGATCAAAGCAGAGCCGCGTGAAAAGCTTTACGGATTGATAAAACCCGCAATGCATATTCTTGATATCGGTGCGAATATCGGTGAGACGAGCATGGCATTTTCTAAATTGACAGGTGTAAACGGAAGCGTTTATTCCTTCGAGCCCGATCCGCAAACATTTGAACGATTGAAAAAGCATCTTGAGTTAAATGGTTGTTCGAATGTTATTCCCGTCAATAAAGGATTAGGAAAAGAAGAAGGTGAATTATTCCTGGAGGAAGGTGAAAATAATTCCGGCGGCAACAGGATCTCTCCCGGTCAGCAAGCGAAGCAGGGAAAAAAGATTGTCATTACAACGATGGATAAATTTGCAAAAGCGAATTCCATTTCCAAAATCGATTTTATTAAAATTGATGTGGAAGGCTACGAATACCATGTATTGCTCGGTGCGGAAGAAACAATTGATAAACATCGTCCAGCATTTTTCATTGAGCTGGTAGATGATTTTCTTAAGGATCAAGGTGCATCATCCAGCATGCTTATTGAATTCCTTCATCTGAAAAAATATTCGATCAGCAATGCGAATGATGGCAGCGTAGTTTCAACGGAAACCAATTTTGCGGATACTCACTTTGATATTATCGCAATCCCATTATGATCAATCTCGCCTACATAATTTCGCAGGTTTCTCATTCAAATCTATTTGAGTGGACAGCATCTATGCTGAGCAGGGAAAAATACAAGCTGACGTTTATCCTGATGCACGAAAATGAAACGCCGTTTGAATTATTCCTGCGCAAAGAGAAATTTAATGTTTACCGGATTCATTATAAGAACAAATTCGATGTTGCTGCCTGCACAATTCACATTCGCAATATTCTGAAAAAAGAAAAGATTCAAATCGTGCACACGCATCTTTTTGAAGGCGGACTTGCGGGAATGGCTGCAGCAAAACTTGCAGGAATTTCAAAACGCATTCACACACGCCACGACGCAACCATTCACCACGACTTTCATCCGAATGCAGTAAAGTATGATAAAGTGATCAATGGTTTATCTACGCAGCTCATTGCTATTACAAAAAATGTAAAACAGATCCTTGTCGGGATGGAGAATGTGCCTGAGAATAAAATTACGATCATTCATCATGGCTTCAGGCTCAATCAATTTCAAGATGTTTCTGAAGAGCGAAAAGCGGAATTGCTCCAAAAATATTTTCAAGGACAAAAACCAACATTTGTAATCGGCGCGGTTTCTCGTTTTATCGAATGGAAAGGATTGCAGTATCTGATTCCAGCATTCAGCGAAGTATTGAAAAAGAATCCGGGCGCACATCTTGTTCTTGCTAATGCGCAAGGGCCGTACGATGATGAGATTGAAAAGCTGCTTGAAAAATTACCGCAAGGTTCTTTTACAAAAATATTTTTCGAGAAAGATGTGATTGCGCTTTATCATCTCTTTGATGTTTTTGTTCATGTGCCTGTTGATGCACAGGCAGAAGCATTCGGCCAGGTTTATATTGAAGCGATGGCTGCGGGAATTCCTTCTGTAGTTACACTTTCAGGTATTGCGCCTGATTTTATTGTGGATCATGTGCATGCGCTTGTTGTTCCTTTCAAAAATGTTGAAGTACTTGCAGAGAAAATCAACTTGTTATTACAAGATGAAAAATTAAAAGAGCAGCTTGTTATCAACGCAAAAAAAGCAATTGCAACTGAATTCTCTATTGAACGAATGATCACTGAGCTGGAACGCTGTTATGACGCCTGAGCTGAAATTTTCTGTTGTCATCCCGGCATACAATCGTGAAGCTCATATCGCGAATGCAATCAATTCTGTCCTGGCGCAGAAATATGAAAATTTCGAAGTCATAATTGTCGATGACGGAAGCACAGACAAAACAGCTGAAGTTGTAAAATCATTTACAGATCCACGCGTAAAGTATTTCTTCCAGGAGAATCGCGAACGTGCTGCTGCAAGAAATACAGGCGTCAGAAATGCAACCGGTGATTTTATTACTTTTCTTGATTCAGATGATGAGTTTTTGCCTGCTCATTTGCAGACGGTAAATAAATTCATTTCCGACAATCCTTCCTATGAAGTTTTCTGCACTTCATTCAAACTCGTATCGGATAGAAAAACAATTATCAATCACCTTCCATCTGATATCCGCGGCAATTTGATCGGCGAAAATTTTCTTAGCTGCAATGGTGTTTTTCTATCTGCAGAAGCTGCGCGCCAATTTCCATTTATTGAAGATCGCAGTATGGCGGGACTGGAAGACTGGGAACTCTGGCTGCGTATTGCTTCGTTAAAAAAAATGATCGGCAATAATGAAATCACTACGCAGATGAATAATCATGCGGACCGAAGTGTTTTGCAAACGAGCAGGGAAAATATCGAGCAGCGTTTTGAATCGTTTTATCATCATGTACTGAGCAACCCTGACATCAAAATGTTCTATAAAAACAGCTTGCATGTATTAAAAGCGGGTTGTGAAACGTATATTGCATTGCACCTGGCTTTAACAAAAAAAAACCGCGGAATTGCATTTAAACATCTTCTTCGTGGCATTTGTTATTCCCCGGCTATTATCTTTAAGCGCAGGTTTTACGCAATTCTGAAACGCATTTTATAAGTGGCAGCACCGAAGCACATTCTTGTACTAACTTATTGGGGAATGGGCGATGCGCTTATTCAGACCTACACCCTTCCCTATCTTCGGATCATCCGGGAGATTTTACCGGAAGGAAGTACGATCCGTTTCCTGACTTTAGAACGAGATGGAACTACCATTGAAGAAAGATTGCTGGAAAAAGGAATTTACCATTTTTCATTTCCGCTTTATCCTTTTGGTTTTAAAGCAGCTTTCTCCTGGCTTTCAAATTTGGGTAAGCTGAAAAAAATCATCCGAACAAAAAAGATCACAACAATTCATACCTGGTGCACATCAGCAGGAAGCATTGGCTGGCTCCTTTCAAAACGTACCGGCGTTCCTTTGGTCCTTGACAGCTATGAGCCGCATGCCGAAGCCATGGTGGAAACCGGGACGTGGAAACGCGGCGGCATTGCACACCGTACACTTTTTTATCTCGAGAAAAAACAAACCTTTCATGCACAATGGCTGATCGGTGTTGTTCGTGCGATGCAGGATTATGCGGCAGAAAAATATAAATACAACGGAACCAACTTTCTTTTCAAACCTGCATGTGTTGATCTGAATAAATTCAACTTGTCGAAAAGAAAAAATCCCGCATTGGTAGAATCGCATGGATTAAAAGATAAAATCACTTGTGTTTATCTGGGAAAATTCGGTGGACTTTATCTTCGCGAACAAGCGTTTGAGTTTTTCAAAAAAGGGTTTGATCGCTGGGGAGATAAATTCAGGGTGCTGCTTATTAGCTCGACTAAAAGAGAAGAAATAGAAATGCTTTGTAAACAAGCAGGGATAGATCCGGTCAACGTTATTTCAAAATTTCTTTCTCCCGGCGAGGTTCCTGATTATCTTGGACTTGGTGACTTCGCTATTTCTGCAGTCAAAGCAACACCAAGCAGGCGCTGCTGCACACCTATAAAAAATGGCGAATACTGGGCCCTCGGATTACCTACAGTGATTGCCAATGGAATATCGGAAGACAGTGCTATTATCGCAGCATCAGGAACAGGGGTGATTAGGAATGATCTGTCAGCAGCGGAAATTGAGCGGACACTTTCTGATATGGAAAAGCTTCTAAAAACCAATGAAGACGGATCGTTGTCGCGAAAGATTCACGAACTTGCGGTGAAGCACAGAAATTATAAAATTGCAGAAGAAGTTTATAAAAAAATATACGGTCAATGAGTGAGCAAACAATCTTAGTTACAGGCGGCGCAGGTTATATTGGTTCACATACCATTGTAGCGCTGAGTGAAATGACTTCGCATAAAATTATTTCAGCAGACAATTATTCGAACTCTTCTGCTGAAACGTATGCACGGATAAAAGCAATTACAGGCAAAGATATCGAGCATATCGAGGTAGATCTTGCAGATAAAAACCAGGCTAAAAAAGTTTTCGAAAAATTTCCCGGAATTACCGGCATCATACATTTTGCCGCTTTTAAATCTGTGCCGGAATCGGTTTCCAAACCGCTGGATTATTATCACAACAATATTAATTCGCTCCTGAATTTACTTGCACTTGGAAAAGAAAATGGTGTGAAACAATTCATTTTTTCATCGTCCTGCTCCGTTTATGGAAATATTTCCAACTTACCAGTAAATGAAAGTACGCCGGTAGGAAAAGTGGAATCTCCTTATGCATATACGAAAGTGGTCGGCGAAAAAATTCTTGAAGATGCGCTGAATGCTTTAACGGGAATGAAAGGAATTGCGCTGCGTTATTTCAATCCTGTTGGAGCACATGCAACAGGAAAGCTGGGCGAGCTTCCGAATCAGCGTCCGAATAATCTTGTTCCGGTGATCACACAAACTGCAATCGGTAAAATTTCGCAGATGCAGGTTTTCGGCAGTGATTATCCAACGCGCGATGGCACTTGTATCCGCGATTACATTCATGTATGTGATATTGCGGAAGCGCACGTTAAAGCCTTGCATTTACTGATTGAAAATTCAGCGCAGGAGAAATTCGATATTATAAATCTCGGAAGCGGTGAAGGAGTTACTGTGCTGGAAGCGATCAATGCATTTGAAAAGATCAGCGAAAAAAAGCTGAATTACTTATTGACCGATCGCCGTGCAGGCGATGTAGAAGCTATTTATTCTGATTGTACCAAAGCTGCAAAAGTATTGGGCTGGAAAGCAAATCGATCACTTTCTGAAATGATGTCTTCCGCCTGGCAATGGGAACTCAATCTCGCAAAAAATAAATCATGAATCGTAAATCATCGATCAGAAACTTTCTCTTTCATCGTGTGAGCCCTGAACGTGACGGATTGTGGGATCCATTGGATGTGAAACATTTTGAGAAAAGCATTAAATACATTTCAAGCCATTATGAAGTGGTTGGCATGGAACAGCTTCCGCAACTGATTGGTGAAGCTGATAAGCATAACTATGCAACACTCAGCTTTGACGATGGCTATAAGGATAATATAAAATATGCATTGCCGGTTCTTGATAAGCACGGACTGAAAGCTTCATTTTATGTAGCAACAGATTGCATTGACAAAAACATTCCTACGTGGACGCATATTGTTGAATATTTATTTCAGCATACGCAGATTAAAAGCTTCAGCCTTGATTTTGATTTTCTTTCCGATGCATTTATTGGTAAGGGAATAAATTCAAAACAGGAGCGTGTGGAATTTGCCCGCAAGCTTATTCCATATATTAAAAGATTGCCAAATGAACAGCGAAAGCTTGTTGTATGTGAAATTATTAATCAACTCAATGATGTGCAGCTACCAGAATTTATGATGAGCTGGAATGATCTGAAAGAGCTGAGTGTGCAAGGTCATTATATCGGATCACATTCGGTTACACATCCAATGCTTGAAAAGATCAGTGACGAAAATGATTTGAAAGCTGAACTTTTAAATTCAGGAAACACAATCAAAAAAAATATCGGTCATTTTCCAATCAGCATTGCCTACCCGATCGGAAGCTATAATCCGAAAGTCATTGAGCTCTGCAAAGCAACCGGTTACGAAATTGGACTTGCTACAAAACAAGATATTTATGATCCAACACGCGATACTATTTTTGAAGTTCCGCGTATTGAATTGCCAAATGAAACCTGGTGGAAAACATTGATGCGCATCACAAATTTGCTGGAGGGTGTAAAGCGTAAAATTCATTATCGCACGCATGTCCTTCTCAGCTACGGATTTTATGACCTTATTTACGAAGATGTCGCTATTTCATACTCATTGCCTGCTTTGTAATTCAACGCGCCTTTCATCCAAAGGAAAGAATTACGAGCATGCTTATCTTGTTCAATGTGCTGATTGTGGACTGGTGTTCGGAAAAAGAATTCCAACACCTGGTGAATTACAAGCGCACTATGCACAATACGTAAGAGATAATTCCATCTCGCCCATCACTGTTACACGGTACGAAGAGTTGCTTGAACAATTTGAACCGTATCGAAAGCTGAATCGTATTCTTGATGTGGGCTGCGGCGACGGACATTTTCTTGCCGTTGCTCAAAAAAAAGGCTGGCAGGTTTTCGGAACAGAATATACAGATGAAGCCGTAAGCGTTTCCCGTGCGAAAGGAATTGAAATTCACCAGGGATCCATCCAGGATTATTCAGCAGATCAATTTGATGTGATCACGTCATTCGAAGTGCTTGAACATATTAATGATGGTCGCGAGCATGTTCGGAAAATTCATTCGTTGCTTCGTAATGGCGGATTATTTTATTTCACTACGCCCAATTTTAATTCTTTCAGCAGGAAATGGCTCGGTGGAAAATGGAATGTAATTGAATATCCTGAACACCTTACTTATTACACCGTTTCAACAATTACAAAATTGCTCGAAGATGCAGCGTTTGAGAAAAAGTCAATGCGCACAACCGGGTTTAGTCCGCAACGATTTAAATTATCTGTCGGAACTGCTACACGTGTTGGGAATTCGGATGAGTCTCTGCGAAATGCAATTGAAGAAAAGAGCTATCTCCGTTTAGCAAAAAACATGGTGAATGGCACACTGAATCTTTTCCGGTCAGGCGACACGCTTAAGGGATTTTTTATCAAGCGCTGATACTTCAGTGCCCTTTTTAAACCATAAGAAATAGTTCATCAATAAAAGTGCGCAAACGAAAAAAGGTAAAAAAGGAATTTTAAACCTGACAAGCGCACCAAAATTGGAAGTGGACAATCCGACCAGCAGTGAAAATAAAATGCTGTAGGACAAAAGAAATATCAGGAAAGGATTATCCATAAGTATCCTGAAAAACTTCTTGAAGTTCAAAAATAATCCTGCAACTACACCGATTGCCATCAGTAAAAATGTAAAGTTTTCTAAACCCGAAGCCAGCATAACCGGGTTCCGTGCTTCCCATACGAACGGACGGAATAATCCCACGGTCATTGCTGCAGGCGCTTTACTCATCATCCCGGAAATTGTAGGTTCAAAATCTCCGATATCAAATGAGCTTCCATGATAGTAGCTCTGCTTCAAATCTTTTTGTGTGATAGAAGCAGTAACAAGCATTTTTTCGATTGAAAATTTACCAAGACTGTTTCCTAACAATGAAAGAATTCCATAACCGATCGTAAAAGAAAAAACGTAGATCAAAGGAATAGCAGCAACCTTTAAAAACTTCGATTGCATTTTTGAAATCCGAGTATAAAGTATCCACACAAAAGCCCCGGGTAAAAGACAAATGAGAATGTATGGTTTGATAGAAAGTAAAACATAAGCAGATATCAATAAGATGATCACATTTCGCGTGCGGTGAATTTTAGAAATAAATACACCGTCTAATCCGACAATAAACCAACACACAGCTGCGAAAGTAAACGTGTCTTTGGAAATTCCTGACCCCCAGAATAAAACGGAAGGCACAAATAAAATGCTGAACGCCATTCTTCCTTCCAGCTTTGGATAATAGCGGACAAGCATTTTGAAAAGTTTCCACGTCCCGATAAAAGAAAACCAGGAAAGGATCACAGTAGAAACGAGGTAACTTTTAAAAGCAAGAAATAAAAACGGGCTCAGCAGCTTTGCAACAAACCACGAACCTGAATCGAAATACATATATCCCCATGGATAACCTGTTTGCTGATCGAACAACAATAAATTTTTCATGGATGGTGCCTGGAAAATCTCAATCATAAAATTGGAAGGATTTTTCATTCCCATGTTTACAAGCGCGCGTGAAGTTTCATAATAAGAAACGGTATCACCACCTTCATAATAATAGATGTAAATTAAACAGAACGCGACGGCAGAAAAAACTTTTGCAAGCACAGCCCAGGAATAATAACGGTAGATCTTTTCTTTCCTGATGTGCGTGGCCTGAACGTAAAAGGAAACGACGATGATCAATAGCATGTAGATTCCCAGCATCACCCATTCGAATGGATAAATTGTAGTGATCCAGGAATAATTTTCTAACTCAAACATGCTTTAGCTGTGATGGTATTTTTCGCCCCTGGTAATGCTATACGCCCTGTATAATTGTTCGGCAAGAATAACCCTCACCATCTGGTGCGAAAAAGTCATTTGAGAAAGTGAGATACGTTCGTTTGCGCGTTGATACACTTTCTCGGAGAATCCAAATGGCCCGCCGATCAAAAATACCATTCTTTTATGTCCTGCCGATTGTTGTTTTTCAATCCATGCGGCCATGCCTGTTGAAGAAAACTCTTTTCCTTTTTCATCCATCAGTATCAACCTGTCGGAAGGAGAAAGTTTGGCTAGCTGCAATTCACCTTCTGCTTTATTCTGTTCTGCAGCAGAAATCTTTCCTGCTTGTTTGAGCGCAGGAATTTCAATTACTTCGAGTGTGCAATAATGTTCGAGGCGTTTCAGGTATTGATCGAAACCTGACCTTATCCAGCCATCCTCTGTTTTTCCTGTAAGCAGCAGGGTTATTTTCATTTCGTTATTTTCTTAGATGCTGATGGAAAATGTTAAATTTGTCTCAGTCACCGTCAGGCGAAAATACCCGATATTTTGGCTCGATAGTTGCAGTTTTACAAGGAAATGTCCTAATTACCATGAAAACCCTGTTTGCACTCTTATTGTTTCTTAGTCCCTTTGTTGCTTCTGCCGATATTCCGGATGATGTTGCAAACGCGATCCGCACAGGAAATGCGAAAGAGATCTCGAAATTTTTCTCCGACAATGTCGATCTGAAAGTGCTCGAGCAAGAAAACATTTACAGCAAAGCGCAAGCCGAATTAATCCTGAAAGATTTTTTCGCGAAGCACCCGGTGCAGGCATTCACTATTGTTCATAAAAGTCAGCCGAAAAATGATTCTCAATTCACTATCGGAAGCTTACAAACAACAATTGGTAATTACCGTGTCCATTACCTTTTAAAATCTTCAATGGTGACTCAATTTAGTATTGAGACCTCCGATGAATAAAGACACCGGCTACCGGCCAACTGCTCCTGATTTACAACTGATCAATTCCTTCATTTCCGCTACGCTTGCAGAAGATGTGCGCGAAGGTGATCATACCAGCCTTTCTACTATTCCTGAAGATGCAATCGACAAAGCACATCTTATCGTAAAAGATAAAGGTGTGCTTGCCGGTGTTGCGCTTGCACGAATTATTTTTCAGCAGCTCGATCCGAAAATAAAAATGAATGTTTTTATTTCAGACGGATGGTTTGTTGAAAAAGGCGATATCGCTTTTGAAGTGCAAGGTCCTGCTCGATCTATTCTTACTGCTGAACGTTTAGTATTGAATTGCATGCAGCGAATGAGTGGCATTGCAACTACCACGGCACAGCTTGTGAAATTGCTTGAAGGATTAAATACAAAAGTGATTGACACACGCAAAACAACACCGGGCTTTCGCTATTTTGAAAAGTGGGCGGTGCGCATCGGTGGTGGCGCAAATCATCGTTTCGGTTTGTATGATATGATTTTGATCAAGGATAATCATGTGGATTATGCTGGTGGAATTTCGAATGCAATTGCTGCGGCGAATAAATATCTTGAAGAAAAAGAGCTGAAGCTGGATATAGAAATTGAAGTACGGAATTTTGTTGAGCTGGAAGAAGTGCTTGCAACCGGCAATATCAAACGTATCATGCTGGATAATTTTACAACTGAAGATCTTCGTAAAGCGATTTCAATCATAGATAAACGCTTTGAAACAGAAGCTTCGGGTGGAATAACAGCAAACAGCATTCGAAAATACGCTGAAACCGGCGTCGATTTTATTTCTGTCGGAGCGCTTACACACAGCATCCGCAGCTTGGATCTCAGCCTTAAAGCAATCAGGCAGAAGTCTTGATTTTGTATTCGTTTTCGTAGCTTCGTAAACTATTTAAGCGGAAAAAATGTTCAAGCGATTATTCAGACTTTTACGTTCATCAACACTTGCAAGGGGCACCAGCAGGTGGGCGAAAAGAGTGCAACCGTGGGGATTTGAAGGATTGACATTATATGAAGTAGCGATCTTTTTCGGGCGCGGAGTAAATCGTGTAGGACTACGACACCGTGCGGCTTCAATGGCTTACAATTTTTTTATCGCACTGTTTCCTTCCATCATTTTTCTTTTTACACTTATTCCATTTATTCCTATTGAGCATTTCCAGGCAACATTATTCCTTGCGATTAAAAGTATAATGCCGGGCAATGCATTTGCTACGATCCAGGGCACGATCGGGGAAATCATTTTGCAGGAAAACTCAAAATTACTTTCATTCGGATTCCTTGCGGCTTTGTATTTCTCTACCGCAGGAGTAGATGCCATGATGGAGGCATTCAATAAAAGCATTCACGTAAGGGAAAGACGTCGTCCGTGGAAACATCAGCTCGTTGCAGTTGCCCTGGTTATGACGCTTACGGTCACAGTGCTTTTAGGAGTTGGAATTATTATCGGAACACAAGTTATCATTGATCTTGTCTTCCAGAATGAATTAGCGCACAAGATCTGGCTGAATGTTTTACAATGGACTGTTGTGGCCGGATTATTTATGTTCATTATCGGAGTGTTTTATCGTTTCGGTCCATCACAACAAATGCATAAAAACTTTTTCAGTCCCGGTGTAATTCTCGCTACGATCCTCACGCTTCTCACCTCACTTTTATTCGCGTGGTATGTAAATAATTTCGGGCGTTACAATGCGCTTTATGGTTCAATCGGTTCTATCATCGTTGTGCTTGTGTGGATCTATTACAATTCGATGATGCTAGTAATAGGATTTGAATTAGATGCCGGAATAGAAGGCGCGCGCGAAGAAAGAAAAACCCTCCTCCAGAAAGAGGCAGAAGAAATCAAGAAGGAAGAATCTTTTTTGAAGGGTTAGCCTGTTCCGTTAAGTTTAGCTAATTAATTCCCTTCCCTCCATACATCCACGGTTCAATCCCATGCTTATCACGATCAATGATTGCCTGTTCTAATTCTTTGATCAGCTTATTGCGCACAACAATTAATTCAGCAACAAGGTTTGCTTCGCGGTAAAATAACGACATCATCACCCAACGCTTATTTATGTAACGCAGGTTGCAGTAGTAATACCACGCGAATAAACCGGTCAATGGCCATGAAATAAAATAAAGCAGCCATTCCCAACCGGGGCGATTGAAACCGCTATGCTGATGCATAAATTTCCAGGAAAGAATTCCAAGCACGATATACCAGGCCAGGTATAAAAACATTCCCGCTGCAGCACCGATTGCTCCTTTGTATTCTTTTGCTTTAACCAGCTTCGTAGAAAGTAAATTGGCCAGAAAAAAGCAGAGGTAATTATGAAGCAAACCATAAATAAAAAACGGGAATCCAACGACGATAAATAAAAACTCCTTTAAATTTTTCATCCAGCGAGAACTTTTCACATCACCTTTGATCAGCTTATCACTCAAACCCAATTCATCGATCTTCAGAAAATAAGCACGGATCTCCTGCGCGATCTTTTCTACTCGTTGCGGTTCGCGCTCACGGAAAAAATTTACAGTAAGCACAATCCTTTTTGATAATGCAAATGCGCCTTCTTTATCATCCTGCCCTATGCCCTGCTTATTCAACAAATCATTTTTATACAATCGCTCAATATCACCAACCAAACGATCTGTTTCTTCATCTGCAGTATGGATCATTTGTTCTTCCAAACGCTTGCGGATCTCTTCGGTCAATGCTTCTGCTGCTGTAAATCCTTCCGTTTTATATAATTGTGTATAATCCAAAACATTTATCGCTTCACTGTAGCTGATATAAACATCGCGCCGAAATGTATGCGGATCTTCGTAATTCAAACCGATGCAGGAAATTTTTACACCTAATTTATTTCCATACTTCGCTTCCGCACCTAATGCAATTCGCGCAGCACCTGTTTTTACCGGGCGCAATTTTCTTTCAGTGATGCTTATGCCTTCAGGGAAAATTAAAAGAACACCGCCTTTTGCAAGATGCTCATAACAGCGAATGAATGTTTCTTCATTCTTATGCATTTGTGTCGGATCATCCTGCGCACGATATACAGGAACAATATTCAGCTTCGGTAAGAACCATTTTGCAAACGCGCCTTTAAAGACAGATCCTTTTGCAAGGAAAAAAACTTTTCGTTTTACAATGGTTGCAATTACAACAGGATCTAAAAAAGCACCGGGATGATTTGCGCAAATAATAAGCGGACCATCAGCAGGAATTAATTCAGGCCTGTGCTTGTATGCATTGCGAAAAAACACTTTGAATGTGATGCGAAAAAGAAGCTTAAGGATTCCGTAAAGCATAATAATATTGATTTGTTGCTGACAAATCTAAACAGGGCGAATGGCGTTGAGAAATTGCTTAATAAGAGTAAAGAAAAGGATTGTGGTGATTTTTGCCAATGAATCTTATGAAAAGATCTACAGCGGGGCAACTTGCAATAATGCAACCGTCTCAAAAAGAAAAGTAAGGCACGTAGCCGACAACAAACGCTTGCTACCGACTAGAGCATATGGCGCAGCATATCTTTCGTGTGCTCCCTAAACGGCGCTTTGGCTGCTTCCTATACAAATAACAGGCATACGGAAAGAAAATGATGGGTTTCAGAAAATTAAATTGACTTCATGTCCTTAATACACCAGTTTAGCGGCTTCATTGGACATGCTAAAAAAAGGAAAATAATTATTTGGATATAAGCAACTAAATATAATATCTTTCGTCTTTAATTAAAATAATCATCAAGTTTTCGTTAATAAAGAATATATCAATAGAGAATAATACATACACGATCAATGCTCGGTTCCCCCAGGCATGATCTGAGCCGCGAACAGTTCGCGGCACACATACGCGAGGCGCAAGCCCGCGGTAATATGCTCTCGGCGCTCAGGTGTCAGAGAAATAAATGAGGAACAATAAACAAAGTATTGAAATGAACAGCGGCAGTGCCGTAAAACCGTACACAATAAACAGTAACCCCTAAAAATAATTGAATATGGAACGATCTTTTTCACCTAGTATTAAGGCTCGACGCTTAATCGTATTGTTTGCTTGCTCGATGGCATTGCTTTTGCCGCATTCGGTCAACGCCCAAAGCGGGACAATCTGCGCAGCGGCGATCACCATGATACCGGATACGACGATCCATACCGATAGCCTGCAGCTTAATCAAGAGAAATGGTTCTCATTCACAGCGCAAAAAGCCGACGTGAGGATTGTTGTTAGGAATCTCAATAAGACGCAAGGATATATCTCAAGTATGCAAGGAATGGCCGGGGTGTGCTCATTTCTGTTTCCTGTATCTGACAGCGTGTACGAATCGACAGCACTCGATAGCACAGTACTTATGCTGACGGGTTTAAATCAATATGCCACATATTACGTCAAGTTGCGGCGAGGCAACCCGAATCATGGCGGGCCAGGCGCATTTACGATCAGCATCAAAAATACTTCGCCACCACCGCCTGCACCATGTAATTGCACCACTTTGTTTCCAACCGATTCCACTAATACGTGCCAAGCAGTATGCAATGGAGGATTCGATTTGTATAATAATGCAACAACTTTCCCGCTTGCAATACATGGGCAGATACAGCGGGCATGTCCGTGGGAGATGCCGACTATATCACCGAATACCACCACACCCACTACCGATCTCTTCAATTCGTATAACTCAAGCTCCACCTATTCGGTTCCGAGCAATTTCTTCGGCATGCAAGCCTCGGCAACAGCTCCGGTCAATGGGAGGTCAGGATATATTGGAATAAACTGCTTCCACACCGCCGGAACTAATTTGCGGGAATACGCAGTCGTTCCATTGAACTATACGCTAATCAACGGACAGCAATACATCGTCTCATTTAAAGTAAGCCTTGCTGATATGTCCGGCTATGCCGTCAAGAATATCGGTGCTTATCTGACGAATGGAGTACCTACTCAATCAAATAATACGAGTTTCAATCTTGCACCAACAAGCATGCACGCATATTCTGCGTCCGTCATTACCAACGATAGCGGATGGACGACGATCAGTGCTGTTTTCACTGCAAGCGGTAATATGAATTATCTGAGCATCGGGCAGATGACCACTGACGTCAATGCAACGCCGACAGTGCACACGCCATCAGCCACAAATCCATCGGTCAATCAGGGTGCATATTATTACATAGATGATGTGCAGCTCGTTCCATATCCCGATTCGATCAGTGTCACCGTAACGCCCTCGACTATTTGTAACGGCGATACCATCACCCTTATCGGACAAACCAATGTCACCAATCCCTATTACTGGACATGGCTTGGAAATCCGAGCGCAGGTGCGGGATTCTTAGACAACAATAATGACACGGTATATGCCATTCCAACAGACACCGTTTTATATAAAAGCGTTATTCATCTGGCTAATTATGGCGGCTGCACGATCAACGATACAGCAACCATACATTGGAATCCCGGCCCGACTAATTGCAGTGCAGGAGCCGATGTGAGCACGTGTTTAGGTAGTTCTGTGACGCTTACGGGAAGCCTGGGATCTCCGTATGGTAATTACGGAACGTGGACGACGTTAGCCAATATGGTGCTCTGTACGAATTGCGTGTCGACGACAATCATTGCACCGCCATCCGGTGATTATATTTTTATCTCTGCCTATTCCAGTTCTCCAACTGCGTGCAAAGACCGGGATACGGTGCGCGTGATCGGAACTCCGACTGCCGTGCAGATTGTATCCCCGACAGGGATGGCCACATGTGATCCGAATTTCATTCCATTCACGACTGCCGGAACGTATTCGACGTATTCCTGGTCAACTAATGCAGCCTCATCTAACGGGGCAACGAATGACACGCTGTTGGCGCTCTGGAGTTCAAATACTATCGGAACGGTCAGTGTGACCGTAACCTCTGCCAATGGCTGCATAGGATATGGCAGTGTGACTGCTCCTTCCTGTTGCACGACTGGCGCAGAAGAAGTCCTGGTGAATTCATATACCACGGCAAACCCAACGATTTTCGTTCTCTCGAGTGGCTACTATACTGCGACCGGACGCACCTTTAATATCAACGGAGATTTCCATGTCAACGCAAATACGAAGATCATCACGAGCACGGTAAAGTTCGGACCGAATGCCAAGATCATCATTGATCCGGGATATAAGCTGATCATTACCACAAGCGATCTGTATGCCTGTTCTAGCATGTGGGATGGCATCTATGTCGATGGAACAAATGGATTATCAGAAATCATAGTCAATAACTCCTCCTCAATCCAAGATGCAAAAAACGCAATCGTTTCAACGCGCAATGGCAAATTTACAATCGATGGTACAGGAGGAACGGTCAAGCTGAATAAAAACAATATCGGGATTTGGGTAAAGCCGTATCAGGGCACGCATATCGGCACAATCAAGAAAGCGATTATTTCGTGCGACTCTCCGACACAACCAGGTGGAAACACTTTTACCTATGCTGGAACAGATTGCCGTTCACCGATCAGCGGTACGGCGTATGCAGCGATTTATATTGATAGCTGCTCTGACATTACTATCGGAGACAGCGCGCAGAACTCGTATCGCAATCTGATGGAACGGCAGAAGTATGGCATTTATTCAAAGAACTCGAATGTGAAAGTGTGGAACAATACCTTCAAGTATTACCAATACAATCCGACACAGAACAGAAATTCGCCAAGCGAAGGCGTGGCCGTATATGCCAAAGGAGCAAGCACGTTGAATCGCACATTGACCGTCGGCCGCGTCGGCAATTACAAAGCGCATAATCTCATCCAGAAATGCAGCTACGGCGTCATGGCCGAGAGCTATATGAATCTCAATTGCGAATACAACCGTATTGATTCGATTAAGCTCATCGGCGTCTACGCGCTCAACAACCAGGCGGGAAAAACCATCCTGATCAACAGGGATTCCATTACGGAATTTACCGGCACTGCGATCAATTGCACGAACGTCAAGAATGCAACCGTCACCATCACGAACAATCAGCTCAACGAAACGCAGAGCAGCAGTCCAAGTAATTTCGGTTACACCGGCATCTATGTGGCCAACGCGCTCAATTTCTCGCCGACAATGCTCACCATCCATACCAATACGATCAAACGGATCAGGAACGGCGTATGGGTCTTGAATGTCACCGGAGCGAAAGTGCGCGATAACAACATCAGCTTTTATCCGAACCAGATCGTGTCGGTGCAATCGCCCGCCATCGGCATCAAGATGGAAGCGGCGCACAGCTCTAGAGTGCATAACAATACTATTTCCAACACGATCAACGGCAATCCCACTTCGACGTTATATGACCGAATGCTTGGCATCAGCATCACCAACTGCATCAACGACACGGTAACCAAAAACACGATTACAAAATGCGGCAGCGGCATATTTATGAAAGGATCAAACAATCCGTCCCTGATCGCCTGCAATACTCTCGTAAGGAATTATTACGGTATCAATTTCGGCTATTCTAATGCCGTGACGACTTCCGTCAATATTTCCGATCAGCTGCGATGGGGCAATCCGGTGACTGGAACACAGACGCCGACTGGAAATACATGGACGCCAGTAACCGGTGGAAGTGATATGAAAGGGAAAATTTCGCCTGTAAGAAATTGGTGGTGTCATGCGACTAATGTGCCTGGTACATCAGGGATGGCTTTCGGTAGCCTGACAGGTATTGGGAATAGCGCGATTACATTATCTTCCACAACTCCAGATAAATGTTCAGTGCTTCTTGCTCAGATAAGCCCTATTTCAGCGGACAACATGCGAGATGCGCTGCTCGGCGAAATTTGTAAGAGGCCGCGCACGTATGATACCTTGCACACTCAATATCGTTATATCGATTCAGTATTTGCCTATCGGATGCTGCTTGAAAATCCATCCTGGACGTTCCTCGGCCATCCCGACGACAGTTATTACTCCGCATGGAAGAGCGCAGTCGCTTCGACTAATGTCGGCATCCTTGCTGCAGTTGAAGACAGTATCAAGGCAAAGCAGATCGCTGGAGTATCTGACCTCCTTGCATCGCTCACGCCGAGTGGCACGCCGGAAGGCAACCGAATCGCTGTCATTAGCGTATACCTTGATTCATGGGCCAACGACAGCATGAATCTCGATAGTCTGCAGATTGTCACTCTTACTGCCATTGCCAATCAGGCTCCGGTATCAGGCGGTACGGCAGTATTCGATGCGCGAGCAATGCTCTTTCTCGAGGTGCACGACAGCAGCGCACTTCGTCTTGCGCCTATTCTGCCGATTGAGGAACCACAGAAACGTGCAGCCGCCTATCCGAATCCAACATCGGGGATTTTTATGGTGGAATGGGCTTTAGAAGAAGGCCAAACGGGCACATTAGAGCTGTATGACGTTTCCGGCCGTATGATAAAGAGTTATATATTAGCGCCCCATAACCCCATCCACCAATTTGACACGAAAGAAGTGCCAGCGGGGTTGTATTTCTACATACTTCGCATAGATACTTATGCCAAAATGAGCGAACGGCTAATAATCATCAAGGAATAATATAAATTATAAATGAATATTTTAACATTGTTGCTTGATCATTTAATTTAACTTAGAGCAATGAATACTGCTTATCAGCCGTTTCGGGTTTGTATACAGATCATTACCTATGTTACTATCGGTTATAGGAAGGCAAATGCCCTTTCGTACATCGATAAAAACATATAGCCATGGAAATACGTTCCTGTAAAACGATTCTTTTCGCCTTTGC
The DNA here is from genome assembly GCA_031412295.1 of Bacteroidota bacterium. Taxonomy (GTDB): domain Bacteria; phylum Bacteroidota; class Bacteroidia; order Palsa-965; family Palsa-965. The sequence continues at coordinate 29,754 of JANOCU010000013.1, read as the reverse complement.
GTTCGCTGTTTCCGCAATAGAAATCGACGCGCAAAATCTCGTTCCCAATCCAAGTTTTGAGACGACAACGAGCTGTCCGAATGCACAGGACCAACTCTCTTATGCCGCTCCGTGGCTAAATCCCACAGCAAACACGCCAGACTACTACAACGCGTGCACAAGTTCGTATATGGACGTGCCGCAAAATTGGTTCGGTACAGAGTATGCACGTACAGGTGATGCCTATGCGGGTTTCGTATCTTATTATGGCGGCAATGGCCGTGAATATATCGAAGCTCCGCTTCTCAGTCCGCTCTTGCAGGGAAAGAGCTATTGCGTCTCATTCTATGTGTCGCTTGCAGATTCCTGCTTGGATGCGATTTCTCCTATCGGTGCTTATTTTACAACGTCGTTGTATAACGATCAAAGCACAATGGAAAATCTGAATGTTATTCCGCAAGTCAGTTCTCCTTTGGAAACACCATTATCGAACACGGTGGGCTGGACGTTGATCACAGGATCATTCGTGGCGCAAGGTGGCGAACAATATATTGTTATCGGAACGTTCGCGCCCGATTCAATGCTTGCAATCGACTCTACGATCCGTCCGCGACCGAACAATTATGCGAAGTTCGCATATTATTATATCGACGATGTTTCAGTGTATGAGATTGCTGATTGCATTTCCGGTAATGATACAACCATTTGTGTGCAAGGAAGTGCAGCGCTTGGTACGTCTCGTATGATCGGAGTATCCTACTCATGGTCACCAACGATCGGCTTGAGCGATGCGAATGCTCCCAATCCTAATGCAACACCGACAGTGTCTACAACGTACACGCTTACGCAAACGCAGCATGATGTTATTTCCAGTTCTGAAGTTAGGATCACTGTTGATCCAACTTGCATTACCGGCATACGCATTCATGTCGTATCACCTGTTCAGATTACCGGAGAATTGCAGATTATAGGTCTTGAGCCCAATTCAAACCTTGCGATCTACGACATGCACGGCAAGATGATCTATAGCGCCGATGATTACCAGGACGATTTTATGGTTAGTTCATTAAGCAATGGAATGTATTTTATCCAACTTAAACGGCCAAGTGGCGAGATAGTACCGCTAAAGTTTTGCGTTGTTGAATAGTAAAAGAATGGTAAATTAAGAAATCTAAACCTCGCCAAACGCGGGGTTTTATTTACCAATTTTATTTCTTTAGTTATCTACTATGCCGCCTGGCGTAGTATTTCATAAAGGCGAATGCGTTTAAGGGGTTAGACGTATCGCCTTTTATTTTTAAAGTGTTGACTTAATCCGCTACAATCTGGCGGTTGTAGGTCGCATTATAAAACAATCATAACATATCATGATAATCCCAACTCTCATAACAAAGATTAATTAATAAACATAAAATACACAACACCGAAATTATGCGGATTACACTACAATTTATCGTGCAACAGTTACGTGCGTAATGCGATGAACGATGGCGTCACCTGTGCATGTAGTAGTATAATCTGTTACAACAACGTACACATCGTTCGGAACTATTTTGCCTTTATAATATCCATCCCAGCCATCGCCCAGGCTTGCGCTTTCAAAAAGCAATTCGCCCCAGCGATCGAAAATGCGCATTCTGAAAGTAGTGATGTCTAATCCTTCTGCATAAAAAATATCATTCAACGCATCTTTATTCGGTGTAAACGAATTCGGAACATACAATGCAGGTGAACCAAAACCGCCTTCAACTACAACCGTATCCTGCAACAAACATTGTCCGAAAGCAACATTCACAATATAAGTTCCGGGTTCAGAAACATCGATCGAATAAGTTGTATCACCGGTTGACCATAAATAGCTCGCACCGTCAAGATCAACAGCGGCAATTTGTATGGATAAAAAGTCGCAGAGGTTTTTATCGGGACCAAGATTTACATCCGCTAATGTTCGCACATAAATGGAATCTGCATCGGAGCATCCTGCGTTGGTTACAATTACTGAATAAGTAAAAGTTCCGGATGCAATAACAGTTTGTGTTTGTTCGCCGGTATTCCAATTGTATGTGCAACCCGGATTTCCTGCATCAAGCGTAAATGATTCGTCGGGACAAATCACAGTATCATTTCCGAGATCAACAACCGGAGCAGGAAGATAATTCACAGTAATACTATCCGTCTGCGAACAAGGCCCTGAACTTGAAATCACACTGTAAACGCCGGAGGTTGACACGACAATTGTTTGTGTTGTATCGCCTGTATTCCATAAAAAATCAGAACCCGGATTTCCTGCGTCGAGTGTGACCGGAAAACCTTCGCATAAGGTTGTATCACTTCCGAGGTCAGGCGCAGAAAAAGAAATAATATCAATTGAATCCACATCTGTGCAATAACCATTATCAACGATCACCCAATAATTTCCCTGTGAGGTTGCATTAATAGTTTGTGAAGTTGCATTGGTCGACCAAACATACGTTGAACCCGGATTTCCTGCGTCAAGCTGCAAATTAATTACGCCGCACACTGCTGTATCGTTACCGAGATTTACAACAGGCGGACCGATAACAACAATTGTAATCTGCGTTGTATCAGAAGGAATGCAGCTTGCAGAATCCATTGCGATCAACGTGACCACGAATGAACCGAGCGCGTTGTACGTATGTGATGGCGCTGCATTTGTATCCAGCGGACTTCCATCGCCGAAATCCCAGATATAATTCACCGCACCAATTGAATTATTGATAAAGTTCATTGTTGAACCAATGCACAATGTATCAGAAGGAGCAGCTACTGCAATTGCACTCAGGTTTACCAATTGAAAATCTAATTTGATAACTGCATTATTACAATTAGGGCCGGGATTACTTGGCGACCATCCTCCTGCTGTTGTTGGAAAAGCACCACCCGCACAACCGGCGCATACCGATTGATAAATTATTCCACGTTTGTCAAAACGGCTTGTTCCGCCATCCACGTGTTCTTCTGATCCACCACTGCCTCCGAAAAAAGAAGCGTACCAAAGTGTAATCGCATTTTTTTTCAGCACGAAAAAATAAAAATCGCAGCCATCAGTTGTGGTTTGAAATGCATTTCCTGTAAATGGTAATCCTTGAGTTGTTCCCTGGTTTCCGATTCCGATACATTGTCCGCCCCAGCCGGAAGTGTAAACATTCTCACACGTGTCGACAAGAAATGCAGAGGGTGAAATATTCGGAGCAGGAACTCCTGATCCGAAGACCGTAGAATAAATAGTTGCGCTGAGAACAGGATTTAGTTTGTGAATGAATTGTCCGCTGTTCGGAACATTGTATACACCCGGAGTTATCGGGTAAATGCCGGAAGTCTGACCATAGAGATAAACATTATTCGATGCATCGAGCTGAATAAAATAAGCCTGGTCATATGCATTTGTTCCGATAAAAGTGGATTGAAGCAAAGCAGAACCGGTTGCATCAAAATGTGCTGCGAAACCGTCTGCAATTCCTCCCATATAATTGGTGTTTAATGCGCTGCCGGTAGTCGGAAAATTCGAACTGTTTGTTCCACCGGAAACATATACTTCATTGGCAGCAGTAAGTCCGATGGAATAAACAGCATCGTCTCCGTTTCCACCTAAAAAAGTGCTGAACACAAGCGATGTCAATGTATTATTCATTTTAAAAACACAACCATCTTGCAAACCGTTGCCGAAAGTTGTTTGATACGCACCTGCAGTAGTTGGAAAATTAAACGACTGCGTGTTGGAAGCGATGTAACAATTCCCGCTGTTGTCCGCATTGATATCACTTCTTCCATCATCACCATAATTAAATTTCAATGACGTGCATGTAAAAAGATCAGCATTAATATTTACACCATCATCTCCTATTCCACCAATGAAAGTTGAACCGGTTAATGCAGTTCCTGCAGGATTAAATTTCGTCACAAAAATATCTGCGCCGCCATTCCAGCTTACATCATACGCACCGGCAGTTACAGGAAAATCAAACGAATAAGTTCTTCCTACAACACACAAATTATTATTTACATCAACCACAATACTATTCGGCTGCTCATTATCCGTTCCGCCGAGATAGGTAGAATATAAAAGTGATGAACCCGTCGGATCATATTTTGTCAATGAAATATCGAATGGAAAAGGATTTCCTCCATTTCCACCGCCGGCAAAAGTGGTTTGAAATGCGCCTGCTGTTACAGGATAACCGGTGCTGAGATTTACACCGCCGGCATAAATATTTCCTGCATTATCATAGGTAGCAGTGTATCCCCAATTGTCGCCTGTTGAACCGGAAAATGTGGAAACGATCAAAGTCGGATCAATGATCAGCGGAACAGAATGATCGTAACCGCCAGGGAAAATAAAGCTGACAATATTTCCATTCAGCTGAAATGCGCAACGTACCACAACTTCTCTTCCATCGATCAATTGATATGCTTGTGGTTTTTGTTCTGTGATCGTTCCGAGGGAGGTTACGATGACAAGATTTCCATTATCAAGATAAATTTTATCTGCTCCTGAATATTGAACACGAATTGAATTTACATCACCACCATCATTTACAATATAATCATACTCAATATTCGAATTGTTATTGTAAACACGAAGGTCAATGGAAGGATACAGCTCGGCATAATTTACTTCGCTGTATAATTTCACATCACTTGCCCATTTAGCAGGATCTTTTCCTAAAAAATAATTCCTGTAATACGCCGTTGGATGTTGCGCAAAAACATACGGATCAGGATTCGCTCCTAAAAACTGCGCTTTGAAACAATGGTAATTTATTGTTGCACCATCTCTTTTTATTGCAGCCGCCGTAGCTGCATCGTGCGGATGATGAAGATCGGCAACTTGTTCGGGGTTCCAGAATAAATACGTGAAGCAATTTTTCTCAAGGTATAATCTGCCTCCGCGTGAAAGATCGGATTGATAAAGAACCCTGGAATCAAATTGATTTTTGTTCTCCTCAAATTTCAAAACCGGCAATTCGACTTTGGGAATAGCAATGCCTTTGTTCTGCGAGGGGAGCAAAACAGAAATAAATAAAAAAGAAATAAAGAGTAAGAAAAATCTGCCGAATTTCATTGCCTGCTGAATCTGAGCACTTTAATATGAGAAAGATACGAAAATTCAGGGCAAAACAGAATTAAATCACAAGGGTAAAATTTTAACACGTAAACAAAACGCTGCAAGTCCGTAAAAGGTAATGTTCTACTTACTTTTACAGCATGATCTCCCACCGGCAGCTTTTCCTGGATCACCTTGCACCAACCAGTCCGGCACCACTTGCCTTAGAAATTGTGCTTGCTGAAGGCGATTTTCTTTTTGATGTTGACGGAAAAAAATACGTCGATTTAATTTCAGGAATTTCGGTCAGCAATCTTGGACACCGCCACCCGAAAGTTATTAAAGCGATTCACGATCAGCTGGAGAAATACATGCACGTGATGGTGTATGGCGAATTCATCCAGGCGCCGCAGGTAAAGCTGGCAGAGAAAATTGCGCAGCTGCTTCCACCAACGTTGAATTCAACTTACTTCACAAATTCAGGGGCTGAAGCAATTGAAGGTGCGTTGAAGCTTGCAAAACGAATTACCGGTCGTGGTGAAATGATCTCGTTTGAAAATGCGTACCACGGAAGCACACACGGCGCGCTCAGCATTATGGGAAGTGAATATTTCAAAACAGCTTTTCGTCCGCTGCTTCCCGGAACTTCATTGCTGCGTTACAATCATTTTGAAGACCTGAAAAAAATCACTTCCGGGGTTGCCTGCGTGGTTGTTGAACCTGTACAGGGAGAAGCAGGCGCAATTGTTCCTTCGCAAGATTTTTTAGAAGCGATCCGCAAACGTTGTGATGAAACAGGAACGCTTTTAATTTTTGATGAGATTCAAACCGGTTTCGGAAGGACAGGGAAAATGTTCGGCTTCCAGCACAGCAATGCAATTCCGGATATTGTTGTTTTTGCAAAAGGTTTGGGTGGCGGACTTCCGATCGGTGCATTTGTTTCTTCAAGGGAAAATATGCAGCTGCTTTCGGAAAACCCAGTGCTTGGCCATATCACTACATTCGGAGGAAATGCCGTTTGTTGTGCCGCCGCGCTTGCAACTATTCAAACGATTATCGAAGAAAATTTAATCGACGGAATTGAATCGCGTGAAAAAATTATTCTTGAGACCTTAAAACATCCTTCAATAAAAGAGCTTCGCGGAAAAGGTTTGTTGTATGCAGTCGTTTTGGAGGATGCGCAAAAAGTACAAGAAGTAATTCAGCGATGCATTGAAAAAGGTGTAATTACAGATTGGTTTGTCTTTTGCGATCACGCGTTGCGAATTGCTCCGCCGCTTAATATTGATCTGAAGGTTTTGGAGGAAGCTTGTAAGGTGATTGTGGATTGTCTTTGAAGGAAATGTGACGGGTGACAGGTGGCGGGTGACAGGTGAAAAAAAAACACCGATTAATGCCACAATCTTTCACAAATCCCTTGTCACTCCATACTCCTCCCCTGTCACTTGTCACCTGTCACCTGTCACCTGTCACTTGCCACCTTGTCACCAGTCCCCCTTTTTCTTTTATCTTTGCACCCTAAAACTTCCCAATACAAATGAAATTTCACCGCGAAGGCCGACAAACAATTGCAATGACATTTATTCTCGTTGCAGTAATGAATATTGGCATGTACCTCATCTTTCCGGCCTTCAGCATCTGGAGTGGATTTATCGTTGCGCTTTCTGTTTTTTTGCTTTACATCATCCTGCAATTTTTCAGAAATCCGCCACGGAACACAACCTTGAATGGTGAACACATCATTGCTCCTGCTGATGGAAAAGTTGTTGTTGTGGAAGAAGTAGAAGAGCCGGAATATTTTCATGGCAAACGTTTACAGGTTTCCATTTTTATGTCGCCGCTGAATGTGCATGTGAATCGTTACCCGATTGGTGGAATTGTAACGTATGTGAAATATCACGCCGGACTTTATCTTGTTGCGTGGCATCCGAAATCTTCTACAGATAATGAGCGCACCACAGTAGTTGTTAAAGATGAAAAAGGTCGCGAAGTATTATTCCGCCAGGTGGCAGGCGCGCTTGCTAAACGTATTGTCCATTATTCGAAAGTCGGCGATACAGCAGTTCAGGGTGGTGAAATGGGTTTCATCAAATTCGGCTCACGGGTAGATGTGTATTTGCCAATCGGCACGAAAGTAAATGTTCCACTGAATACCGTTGTAAGAGGTGGTGAAACAGCTATTGCGACTTTTAAAGAATAAAAAGTGACAGGTGACGAGTGACAGGTGAAAATGTGGATATTTAACAACCTTTTAACAACAACCCAATCACCAATCACCTTTAACCAATCACTTTTTCCCTATATTTGACTTACGAAATTCATTAATCTAAAAACATACTACCACATGAAAAAATTAGTTCTGATCCTTGCTTTGGCTGGAATGGTTGGAAGCGTTTCTGCTACCACAATCAATTCATTGACCGGTGCATCTGTTATCGTTTCTGTAAAGAATGATGATGACAAAAAGAAAAAATCTAAAAAAGAAAAGAAAGCAGCTAAAGACGGATGTTGCGCTAAAGACGCTGAGAAAAAAGGCGGATGTTGCGCAGATAAAAAAGCTGCAGAAACAAAGGCTACAGATCCTAAATAGTTATCTCTCTGATATAAAATTAAAATCTCCCCTAACCGGGAGATTTTTTTTTGTTCGAAAATTAGCGCTTCGAGTTTTTTCCTGACTACTGTCTACTGTCTACTGACTACTTCCTACTGACTCCGCCGCGGCGGATGACTACTTTTTCCGTGCGCGATTTTTTTTGTTGAAAACTAAAATCATTTTTGAGTTATTATCAGGGGCGATATTAACAAAAAGTAAACCTCTTTTCCCAAAGTGTGGAAACCATAAGCAGCAAGGCTTGCAGGGCATTTTAAATTTATAAAAGGTCACTTATCAACAGCAGAAGGGTCGTTTTCGAAAAGTCCGCTAACAGGTCAATGTAGAAAACTTCGAATGCCACTTCAATACGTGATGCGACTGAATTCTATTTTTGATCGCAACGAAAAAAATCTCTTCTGCATATGATGTCTAATATATTGGAAATGACTACCGGATTCCGGATCATCCCTGTGAATGCTGATCGCATGCACAATGGCAGTCACGGCTTTCCAAATGCGGAATTCGATAAGTGGGTTCAGTTTAAATTCACAGATATTTCTGAACCACTTGCACAGGTTTGGACAGGTATTCCTTTTCAATACATTATCCGTTTGGAAGAATTGAATGAAGGTCGCCCGGTAAGAAATTATGCTTTACGTCAGCTGGCTGAAGCATTGCTCGAGCACGCACCCGGTTTTGATCCTGCGAAAGATTACGTGTACCTGTGCCCTGAAAATGATTAAGCAAATAGTTCTGCGTAGGAAGAATAGCACAGCAAACGATAAAAGTTTACAGCAAAAAAAATCTCTCGACCTGAGAGATTTTTTTTTGAAATGCTTTTATACTTTGATCGTTTTTTACCAGGCAGAAGTTTATTTCACTGCGTCGACATGTTTTGATTCCCCGCCCATCAAGGCGTAGTTCACCAGGTTCGCTCCCATCTTCAGGGCTTTTAATCTTGCTTCCTGCGAATCGTGGTGCACTTCCGGACTATCCCAGCCATCGCCCAGATCGCATTCGAAATCATAAAAACAAACAAGCTTTCCTTCCCATAACAAACCAAATCCCTGCGGCGCTTTTCCATCGTGTTCGTGCACTTTGGGAAGTCCGTTCGGAAAATCAAACGCCTGGTGATAGATCGCGTGTGAAAAAGGTATTTCCACAAAATCTATTTCAGGAAAAACCTTTTTCATCTGCGGACGAATAAATTTATCTAGTCCATAGTTATCGGAGATGTGAAGAAATCCGCCGCTGATCATGTAGTTGCGGAGATTTTCAGCTTCCTGTGCTGTAAAGACCACATTCCCGTGCCCTGTCATGTGGACAAAAGGATAATTGTAAATATCGGCACTCCCCGCTTCTACAACCGATTGTTCGGGATTGATGCTGGTGTGAATATTATCGTTGCAGAATTTGATGAGGTTAGGAACAGATGTTTCAAGGTTGGCATACCAATCGCCGCCGCCGTTGTATTTCAACACAGCGATCTGGCAGCTGTAAGCAGTGTTGGTGTAACGGAAAGAAGTTACAACAAGGAAAATAATAGTGATGGAAAAAAGAGTTCTCAGCTTCATAATAAAAGTTTTGCCACACCTGCCTGCGGAAGCACGTGCAGGCGCGGCGGCAGGCAGGGATTACGCAGATTAAAAATCTAAGTTACGGGGAAAAATCAATGTGCTAATGTGAAAATGTGCTAATCTGCTAATGGGTTAATGTGTTAATGTGCTAATGTGTTAATGTGCTAATGGTCGTAAAGTCTGCCGTCTGTTTGTTTCCAGGTTTTTCCATAGTCCGTGGAAAGCATCATTTTTTTGCATTTGCATTTTTGTCCGCGGGAGTAGCTGAATGTGATATCTCCATTTGGATGAAAAGTAAGCCGTTCATCGGGGCAGCTGAATTTATCTGACATGATACTTTTACTTTTCCATGTTTTGCCCGCATCTTCTGTGTAGGAATAAAATCCACTCCTGCGATCTAAAATAAAAATTGTGGCGGAAACTTTGTGCATGTATTTCACACCGATCACACCCCGGTAAGCATACACCATCGATTTATTCCACGATTTACCGCAATCAGATGAACAAAAAAGAATTGTTTTACGATGCATTGTTCCATCCCATCCAAAAACAAATAGTGTTCGCTGATCTGAAATAAAAACGTTTGTTGCTGTATCCAAATCGCCGTTGATGAAAACAGTGTCCCGGGAATTCTTCGAGAAAATGGTATCCCAGCTTGTTCCTTTGTTAGCGGAAGAAAACAGGATTTGATTTTCGGCTGCATACCAGGTAGAATCGCTTTGGAATAGAATTCGCTTTTGAGTTTCCTGTGCGAAAGTGATCGATGGAAATAAAACCAGGAAGAGAAATAAGATTCGCTTTTTCATCGTGAACTATAACAAGCAAATGAAAACTAAAACGAATGAAATACTTCGAGCTGAAAAAATGAAGTTTTGAGTCGCAGTAGCTCACCCGCATTTGATTTGAAAACGCTCTTGAATTTCAAATGGTAAAATCCTGCGCGAACACCATTTTTTCCTTTCATAAAAGTGAAGTTGGAAGTCGGTATCAATGCAAAACCTTTTTCATCGGGAATATTTAAATAAAGTGCATCAAAGCCCGCTGCAACCGCAAATCCTAATTTTTCTTTTTCGGGATACAACGCGGAGCCTGTACGCAACGCAACCATCACCGGGATATGAAGTATGCCGAAGGTTCGACCAAAAAATCCGGCGTCGACAGCAGGTATATAATTCAAATCCATTGACTTCTTTTTATTTGTAGAATAAAATCCGAGACCTGTTTGTGTTCCGAATTTATAACGTTTTGTGTAAGTCGTCGCCGGCTTGAATGGAATAAAAACGGCGAAGGTTCCTCCAAACGGGGCGAGCGCGCGGCCGACATCTATTTTTGTAGGATATGGTGATAAAGGATCTTGTTCTCTTAAAACAAATCCGCGTTGTTGCAGAAACATAAATCCAATTCCCGGTTCTACAATGAGCTGAGCCGGGAGAAAAAACGGAAAAAGGAAAACAAGCAGGAAGAGTTTATTTTTCATTATTCGATTTCAATCTTCACCATTACACCATAATTCGAATTGCGTCCGGTACAGATCACAGTATGTTCATCAATGATGTGCAGGTTCCCGATCTCAAAATTTTCCAGGACACTATCTCCTGAATTACTGTCGATAAAAGTGGCTTTCCATGTTTCACCGCCATCTCTTGACACAAGTAATTTGTCATAATAAATTGCGCAGCAAAATCCACCAGGCAAAAAATCAATATCTGTAATGTAAACGTTTTGGGTATTTTCAAAAACAGTATGCCATGTTGTTCCGTAATCCGTTGATTTCAGTATATCCCTGGCGGTGTTAACACGAAAAATTATTCCGCCTTCAAAAATTTCAGAATAATAACCAGGCTGAACATCGCCGGTGAAATTCCAGGTAGCACCTCCATTGAAAGTATTATAAAAGTTGTAATCACCCTGCGCAATACCAATGGAAGAATTAATAAATTGAATGTTCTCAGGATGCGCAGCAGGAATTGCACCAGCTGCTACGAACCAGGTGGTAGCAGCATTGTTCGATAAAAAGAAATTATAAACCGATGACGGAGGCTGCTCACCAAAACCATAACCAAATCTCCCTGTATAAAAATCAGCAACGAAATTTCGTCCCATAGCGAATTGCGAGGTCCAGGTTTCGCCACCATCAATGCTGCGATAAACTGTGCGATAATTCGGACTATTATATGCCTGGCAGATAAAATAAGCAGTGTCTCTATTCGGAAAATCAATATCAACAATAGTTCCCGTTATGGCAGGCATCGTCACAGCATGCCATGAAAGACCACCATCATTCGTTTTATAAATATTGGAATAACCGCGCATAAGGCCATGATGCACATCGGTAAAATGCATTTGGGTTCCATCTCCCGGTGATGAAGGAAGCATGGAAAGCTTAATGACCAACAGTTCCGGCCCAACCACTTTTTTTGCACACGAATTCACAAACAAAAAACTCACCAGCACAACTCCGCAGAGAATTCCCTTTCTAAAAAATCGCATCATTACTTTTTATTGATCTTGAATTCCGTCCGGCGATTTTTTGAATGTTCATCTTCGCTGCATTCTGCACCGTCTTTGCATTTATTCAGCAAACGCGTTTCACCGTAACCGACAGAAGTAAGACGCTTTTTATCAATTCCGCGTTTCACCATATAATCTACTGCAGATTGCGCACGCTTCAGCGAAAGTTTTTGATTTTCTGATGCGCTTCCACGTGAATCCGTATGTGCTGAAATTTCAATCGTGATATTCGGATCAAGCTGCATTACTTTCACCACTTTCTCCAGCGTATTCTCAGCGCTTGGAAGAATGCGGAAATCAGCGTAATCGTAATAAATATTCTCGATGATGGTGAGCGTATCTTTTACTGCTTTCGCTTTCATCTGTAAAACCTGCAACCATGGATCATCCACATAAACAGTTCCCAACGCAACACGATCCAACGGAAGAATACGGAATTCAAATTTTCCGCCTGCAGTTAATCGCAGCACTTTGATCACTTTACCGGTTTCATCTTTGATGTAAAGCTTTCCGAAACGCACAAGGCCCGGATCTGTAATGTCATTTACACTTACGATGAATGCCTGGTCGGCCGGAAGATTCGTAAAATCAAAATGACCGCGTGCATCTGTTTTTGCTGTCTGCACAACTTCACCACGTTCGTTCATAATGCTGATCGTTGCGTTTACTAACGGTGTGCGTGATGTATCAGCACCAACAAGTGTTCCGCGCATATCGAGACGAAGATCTGTATCAGTTACAGTCATCGCAGTGATCGTTGCTTTGTCTGTTTTCAGAATGCGGAATTCAAATTTGCCATTCGCATCGGGCTTTGTTGTCATTACTTCTTTCCCGCTTTTGTTGGTGATGACAATGCGTGAAGAAAAATCAATCTTCGGATCAACACCTTCACCTAATGAAACGAGATAGGTTTTATCAGGAGGAATATGTGAAAAAGTGAACGCACCGAATTCGTTGGTCTTCGCACTCTGCACCACATTTCCTGTTTCGTCTTTTAGCACAACTTGTGTATTTGCAAATGGCTGCGGAGGTGTTCCATCTGAAATAAGATTTCCGGAAATTGTCAGGTATTCATCATCAGCCAATAATTGCGGAGGCTGTGACGGATCAAGCGGAAGATTTTTGAAAGTGAATTTTCCTCCTACTTCATCAATCAATGTTACACGTACGAGATTGTTTTTCTCATCCGCCATGTAATATTTCGGCTTTCCCGCGATACCGGGATCTTTTTCATCAAGTCGCACGATGTATGCGTTGTCTGCAGACAGATTTTCAAATTTGAAATTTCCGTTTGCATCTGTTGTTGTAGTCTTTACCGTTTTTCCATCTTTGGTAAGCAGCTCCACTTTTGTATTCGGAAGAATATCTCCCGGAGCCTGGCTTGCAAGCAGCTTTCCGGTGATGCGGATAAATTTGCTGGTCACTTTAAAGCTGTAAACATCATCATCACCTTTTCCACCAATACGATCGGAAGTAAAAAATCCGCGACTGCCTTCTGCATTAAAAGTAATTCCGAAATCATCCGTAGCGCTGTTTAATGGCGCACCCTGGTTCGCAATGTTTGTCCACTTCCCATTTTCTTTTATTGCTGAAAAAATATCAAGTCCGCCAATTCCTGCTTGTCCGTCTGAAGAGAAAAACAGCGTACCATCTTTGCGGATAAAAGGAAAAACTTCATCGCCTGCAGAGTTCACTTCGCTTCCAAGATTTTCAGGTTTGCTCCAGCCTTCTCCTTCACGCTTACAAACCCAAATATCTTTTCCGCCTGAACCGCCGGGCATATCGGAAGAGAAATAAAGCAGTTGTCCGTCTGCCGAAAATGCAGGATGCGCGCAGGAATAATCATCGCTGTTATAAACGAATTTGGTTGGCTTCGACCAGTGAAGTCCTTTGAGCTCACTGAAATAAATTTTAGGGCGATTAATAAAATTCTTTTTCTTGGACAGGAGAAGGTGATCGACGCGATTGAACGCCATCTTTTTCCCGTCTTCTGTAACAGATACAGGTCCGCTGTGATATTCTTTGTTGATGGTTGGACTGATCTTGGTAGCTTTTCCGAAAATGATTGAATCTTCTTTCTCGTATGTTTTTTTGGTGTAATAGATGCTATAATAGGCACGACCGGATACAGAAGAATTCTCACCGTTAAGCAAATCTTTTTCGCCACGATCGGAAATAAACAGAATACCATTGTTAAAATAAACCGGCGCAAGATCTGATTCTTCGGTATTCACAGTGCTCACATTATTGACCGCATAATTTTCAGTTTGAGTGAGCCACACTTCCATATTATTGAGCGCCTCTACCTGTGCGATTGCTTTTTTGTCATTCGGATTATTAGAAACGAACTTTTGAAATTGCGTTTTTGCCTCAGCCGATTTTCCATTATTACGCAAGACAATTCCGTAGTAATAATAAACCACTGTGTTGCAATTCGGATTTGCCGCGATGGTTTTTGCATACCATTCTTCCGCCTTCACATAATTTTTTGTGATGCGATATGCATTCGCAAGATTTTCCATCGCCTGCGGATCATTCTTCGATTTTAATCCGCGTTCATAGGCTGGAATTGCTTTCGAAAATTCACCTGCATGGAAATATTTGTCGCCTCTCCTGACCTGTGCCGCAAGCGGTAATGTGATCACCAGGACTAAAAACAGGAATGAATACTTTTTAATTTGTCTCATAACTTATACGCGATCTGCTCAGAAAAAACGGGGAGAAAGAACTTGTGACTGAAATAGATTTAAATCGAATCCAAGAACAAATTCATGTGTTCCTGACTGATATGATTTTAAACGGTTCGTGCTCATATCATAGGAATAACCCAATTTGAGCTTGTCTGTAATATTGTATTGAATCATTGCGACAACACTTTTTTCTGAACGAAGGGAAACACCGATCCATAACGCTTCACGGAAACGGAAATTAAGATTGATATCCACATTTGTTGTAGCGGCGCTGCTCACACCTCTCATCATGATCGAAGGGCTGAAAACTACATTCTCCGAAAGCTGGAAAGCGCGACCGATGGTAAAGAAACCATGTGGCACCATCTTCTGTGAAAAAGACATCGTGTCGGCATTCACCGTATACGTTTCCTGGTTAAGATGCGTAAATGAAAGTCCGGCATAAAATTTCTTGTTATTGAAATAGATACCGAATTTAAAATCAGGTTTTGTAATTCCTACTGTGCCGAGCTGCGCATAATTATCTGCCGCATCACGGTAAGTTACTTTACTAAAATCTACTTTGTACGACATGATACCTGCTCCAAGTCCGAACGCCAGCTTTCCTTTTCCAACAGGCAAACGGTATGCGTAATCAAGATATGCTCCTGTTGTATTGCGCGGTCCGATCTGGTCATTGATCACTTCAATTCCCAGTCCGACTTTTCCTTTTTTGGTTGGTGTATTTATTGCGAGCACCATTGTAGTCGGCGCGCCTTCAAAGCCTACCCATTGTTTACGGAATTCAATCGCACCGTTCATTGTTCCGCGGCTTCCTGCATAGGCGGGATTAATATAAAGCGGGTTGAACATGTACTGGCTGAATTGCGGATCCTGCTGCGCAAAAAGTTCACTCACATTAAGCGAGGATAGTGCAAGAATAAAAAGGAATAAATATTTTTTCATTTGATTTTGATATTAAAGATCAATGTGAGAGCTCTACCCAACTTTCCATATGTCCGCCTTCCACTTCGATGACGTAAAAATAAGTTCCGTCGGGAAGAACAGAACCATCCTGTGCAGTACCATTCCACACTACAGTAGTATTATCATAGTTGTCACCTTTCCAAACCATCATTCCCCAGCGATTATAGATCATCACCGTATTCGGCAGATGCAAATCAATATAATCGATGATCCATAAATCGTTGTGTCCATCGCCATTGGAAGTTAAACCGCTGTAAGGCTGAATGCCGCAAATTCCGCTTCCGTCAGCAACAGAAAAAGTTTGTGTGACACTTAGCCCACCGGCGTCTGTAACAGTTACTGAATAAGTTCCCGGCGTAAGGCTATCTGCATTTGCAAGTGAATCACCGCTCGACCAAACGTAGGTGTATGGACCGGATCCTCCAACAGGCGTAACATTCGCAAAAGCATCAGCAGCACCAAGGCAGGAAGAATTTGCAAATACGAGGTTTGCGTTTAAAGACAACGCGCTGTTAGGTGAAGGCTGCTGGAATCCCTGCGTGATAATATAGTTTCCATTCGCATTGGTCGTCACCGCCGGCTCACCTGTAGAGCTGGAAAGCGTATAACCACCATTGCTGGAATAATTACCTGTCGATCCGATAAGCACAGGAGTGATCGATCCGACCGTAACCTGCGCAGCAAGTCCCGACGCGAGCAATACAGCGGCAGAGAGCAAGAGCATTTTTTTCATTTTATTTATTCTTTTCATTGCAAAAACTTCAATTTTATCAAGCGGTTGAAGCAAAGAGTTAATCTGCTTTTGTCACGGTGTAGGTGATTAAAACTTTTACAAGACGCATATTGGCATTTGCCTGTTGAGTTCCCCAGCGCAAATAATAGGTATAGTTTTGATTATCGATTACCGGGCTTGATATTGTATTGGTTGTTGTGGCCTGGATCAGCGTACTGTTGGTTGAAGCAGGAAGTGGTGTTGATGCCATTGTAACTATATTACCATAGCTTGTTGACGTGCTTGCATCATTACGAAAGAGCTGCCCGGCCTGCAGATTATAAGTCCCGTCATTATCCACCACATAAAATACAACAGAAGTTACTGTAGCACCTTGTGGAAGATTAACAGGAGCATTAAGATATGCTACTGTTACCGGGTTACCACCAGTTGTATATACATTTCCGCTGATCATTGCTAAATCGCAGACGGAAGTGTTTTCAAGGCGAAAAGCTGCAGAAGGTACACTGTAGTATAGTGTTTTTGCTGCTGCGTATTGGTAATTATTAGCAGCAGGAATTTGCACATTACCACTTACTTCAAGTCGTTGTGTAGGAGTCAACCCGATCCCAAGATTTCCTCCCATCATAAGGAAGTTGGAATTGTTTTCAAATGGAATGGAAAAATACTGTCCGAAAGAATTCCCCATTATATCACCGATTATAATTCCACTATTATCTGTTGCCAATGCTTCATTTGCACCATAAATAATTGTACGATAAGAAGCATTATAGGTACCACCTATTCCAATGCTTCCTGCTCCGCTGATTGCAAACCGATTGGTATTGTTTGTAAAGAAATGCAAATCATGATTTGTTACCATACCAAATTGTCCGCCGCTTACACTGTTTACGGAGGAACGCATTTTTGCATTTGCAGGACTTGTAATATCAATACCACTATTTTCAGCAGCGTAAATATCCAGTGTTGTTGCAGGAGAACCTGTTCCGATACCAACTTCACCATTCGGCTCAAGCGTCATCACATCGAGCGCGCCGGAGTAATTTCTGAATGTGAGCTTATTGGCTCCGACACTTGCAGCAGCATTAGTTGCCGACATTGTCCAATCGTTATTCTGCGCATCAAAATAAATTGTTGGACCATATTGTAATGAGTTTGAATTTGAAACGCGCATTCCATTGATTAGTGATCCATCTGTTGCTACTTCAAAAATAGATTGAGGGTTCACTGTTCCGACACCCACATTTCCATTGCTGGTGATACGCATCCGCTCAACCAATGAAGTTCCATAGGTAGAAAACAAAAGATCTCCTCCGCTTGTGCCACCGATACGTTGTAATGTAGTATAACTTGGTCCGTTAAGCGACTTAATAAAATCAATGCGGCCAATTACATCTGTTGCTGATGCGCCACTACCTACAAGCTCAAATGCAGCCATATCGGTTGTGTAAGCATTTGTTGATGAAACAGACAAGTATCGTGTGGCGCCCGGAATTACCGCAGGACCGGCAGGACCAACAGAAACGTTTCCTCCCGTGAAAGTTGCAGCTGTTGCGCCGGCCGTTGTAACTTTTAATCCTGTACCGCTCACACCGGTATGATTTATAAATGCTGCTGTTCCCGTAGATTGCTGTTCTGCCCAAAGCGCGTTACCTGTTCCGTTTGCCGAGGCAAAAACACCTGTTCCATTGGTAAGATTTGTTCCCCTGACTGCTGTGCCTGTGCTGCTGTTGTTTTGTCCGTACAATGCAGTTCCACCGATAGCGGTATTATAAACCAGCATTGAAATTCCGGAAACAGGAGTTCCATTCATGCTCATTTCAGTTCCATTTTCCTGCAGTAATGAATTTCCAAGCGCTGTTGCGCTGGTCCATTTTGTAAGAAAGTTTGTCGTACCGCCACCTGTTATTGTTCCGCCGGAATTATTATCCGGCTGCCAGGTAACTGTTCCTGCTGCATTTGTCTTAAGCACATAACCATTAGCAGCACCATCTGTATTCGGAAGTGTGTATGCTCCGATCGTTAATGGATTTGTGAATCTTCCTGTGCCGTTTACATCTAATTTGTAAATGCCGGGTGTTACACCAATTCCGAGATTCCCATTTGATCCGTCAATGCGCATGCGTTCAATACCACCGGTTCTGAAAACAAGCGGATTTAAATCGGATGTACCGATATAATTCGTTGTAGCAGACATGCCACCATTTCCGGTCGTTAACCAAGCTCCGTTTGTAGAAGTGACAGTTGACGGTATTGTAGTTGTCAATGAAAGCGTTCCTGTTGAGTTAAATGTGCTGGTGGTAATTGTCCATGTCGGACCCGTTGCACCTGTAGCTCCTGTAGCACCATTTGTTCCATTAGCACCGGTTGCACCAGCTGCACCATTTGGACCTGTTGGCCCCGCAGTACCAATTGCACCGGAAGGACCGGAGGGACCTGTTACACCATTGGTACCGTTTATTCCTGAAGGGCCCGTTGGTCCGGCAGAACCAATTGCTCCTGAAGGACCGGTCGGTCCAGTTGTACCATTTGTACCATTTGTTCCGTTTGTTCCCGAAGGACCTGCAGGACCAGTGGCGCCAACGTTTCCGGCAGCTCCGGTTGCTCCTGTGGGTCCCTGGCAATCGAGTGAATTCCAAAAACCATCGAGGTTAATATCTTCTGAAGGATCAGTGATATTATTTCCGTTTGTATCCCAGCAATTTATTCCGTCGATGCCGTTCGTTCCGGTTGCGCCTGTAACTCCATTAGCTCCTGCAATTCCCTGCGCACCTGTTGCTCCAATGCAATCAAGTGAATTCCACGAACCATCACCATTCACATCTTCAGAAAGATCGTTGTTATTATCTCCGTTCAAATCCCAGCAGTGAATGCCTGATCCGGTTGCGCCGGTTGCTCCTGTTGAACCATTTATTCCATTAGCACCGGTTGCACCCTGTAAACCCGCATTTCCCTGCGCGCCTGTTGCGCCTGCTATTCCCTGTGCGCCTGTTGGGCCGATTGGTCCCTGCGCACCGGTTGCACCTTGTGGCCCGGTTGGTCCGCCTGCGGAAGAGCCTGCATAAAGCGCATACGGAACAGACATCAATTGTGTAGTTCCCATATCAGTAAATCCGCTTCCGCCGTTGATTTCCACTTTCAGGTAATGCGCGGAATTGGCCCAGAGAATGGCATTGAATGCGGAAGCGGAAGTTTGTGTTCCCTGCCCGATCACTGCGTTGAATAAACCGAATGCGTTTGTTGTAACAGCATGTGTTTCTTCATACGCCATAACGGTTGCAGCAGCATCAGTATAAATTCCGATTCGTACAGTGAGAGGTGTATTTTGTAATTCAGCACCGGAAGCATCGCGTGCTACAGCCTGGTAGTTTATTCCTTGTGGGGGAGCCTGCGCGAATATAAACGCAGACGTAAACATTGAAAGCAGGAATAGAAATTTTTTCATTACTGGTTTATTAATTATTGAAGCGCAAAAGTAGGGTTCAGAATTATATAAATGCTATTCAGCTTTTGTGACTGTATAAATTACACGAACGTAACCAAGGCGGAGATCTGTAGGACTTCCCAGTCCTTCTTCCATCTTCACACGTACCAGGTACACGAAGGTGGTATTATCCACTGTGTGAGTTCCTACTCCGGAATAAAGTGTCATTGAAGCATTTACTGCGGCAGTACCTGTGGCTGTCGAGGCGATTACCGTTACAGCCGTAGCGCCTATCGTTTCACGGCAAAGTTCACCGGTCATCTCATAGACGTTTGAATTGTCCCATGCGTATAATTCAAAACCGGTTATCACTGCACCGTGCGGCAATACAACCGGCGCAATGAGCATATAATCGGTTCCGAGTGTTCCGCCTGTAACAGAGCGACTGCTTCCACTGGTGAATGCCTGTGTACTTGCTGTTGTGGCTGAGGCGGTGTATGCTTCGAATGCACTGCCGTGTAAATTGATATAACGTGTGCGTGCGGTTCCATACTTGTATTCGTTGATAGCTGTTTGAAGTTCTACGTTTCCGTTTACTTCAAGCGCTTCCACAGGCGAAGTGGTGGTTTTGATACCTACACCCACTCCATTGTACTGGAAGATATTACTGCTCTGGTATTGGAAATAAACATTGCTTGTTTCATATTGATTAAACAGCATTTCACCTCCGCCACTTGCCTGCCCCATCACAAAACCATCTCCCGCAGTAACTCCGGTAATTGTAGTAGTTAAACGTAAATGATAATTGCCGGTCCCGCCGGTGTGAATTGCAATTTGTGTTGCCCCCGGAAGGATGCTTGTTCCAAAACCGGAAGGATTTTTCACATAAAAGTTTCCTTCTTCAAACCATCCCGACCAGCGTGTGCCGAATGATCCCGGAGCACTACCATAAACTCCGTAGGATGTTGCGTTTGTGTTGATCCCATTTCCTGCCATGCCGAATACGCCATAAGCAGAGGAACTTCCTGATGTTGCAGCAACCCCGCTTCCATAGAGGCCGTAATTGAAGCTGCCATTGGTAGATTCTGCCAAACCTTCAACCCCGACTGAAACACCTACTCCGCCCGTGGTAGGAACATGTCCGTAAACACCGCTATTACGAACGCTGCTACTTCTTGCCTGGCCAAATACACCCACAGTTGTTGCGGAAGCATTAGTTGTCCTGCTAAAGAAATAACCACCTTGCACATTTCCTGCTCCACTACCGATCACTTCACCGTAAATAGCAGCATTCGGCAACGTGCTTACTGCGGAACTGGTTGTAAATTCAAATTGCGTCATTGGCTGGTTGGCTGAAACGGTTTCTAAAATGTGCAGCTTTCGTGTTGGATTATTTGTGCCGATGCCAACATAACCGTTAGCAGCAACAATCCGCATACGCTCAGTCATTGTAACAATAGTTGAAGGCGAACCTGTTATGCCATTGCTCATAGAGAAGATCATTGCATCAGCTGTACTGTTCAGAGAAATGAGTCCCGTACGCCCTGCGCCCATTGAGAGTAAATTTCCTGCAGCACCTTCATACATGTTAAAGCCCAGTCGCGCATCCTGCTGCATCAATGCTATCCCTCTTGCGTTTGTGCCGAACATCCCAACAGTATTATTTATCGCTGCGCCAACTTCAAATTTTGCAAGCGAAGGAACAATACTCACTCCCACATTTGTTCCGTTATTATAAAGATTGCTGGTTGCAACCCAGTTTGCCCCGTCATGATAAAGCGTCTGGCCGGCGGTTCCGGCTATAAGAGGGCCGGTTGCTCCGGTCGCCCCGTTTGCGCCTGAAGGACCTGTTGGACCTGCTGCACCATTCGCACCTGAAGGACCTGTTGGACCTGCCGCACCATTGGATCCGTTTGTTCCGGACGGACCTGCTGCACCGATTGCTCCTGAAGGACCTGTTGGACCTGTGGCACCATTGGTTCCATTTGATCCGGACGGACCTGCTGCACCGATTGCTCCTGTTGGACCTGTTGCACCATTGGTTCCATTTGATCCGGAAGGTCCAGCGGCACCGATTGCACCTGTAGGACCCGTTGCCCCGGTTGCACCATTTGTTCCATTAATGCCTGAAGGACCAGCTGCACCGATTGCTCCTGTTGGACCGGTTGCGCCATTTATTCCGTTTGCTCCTGTTGCACCAGCAACACCGGTTACTCCGACAGCGCCATTTGCTCCGGAAGGACCAGTTACCCCGGTTGCTCCAACCGCACCATTCGCTCCCGAAGGGCCGGTTGCCCCGGTTGCACCATTTGTTCCGTTTGTTCCGTTTACACCTGAAGGACCCGCAGGACCAGTGGCGCCAATGTTTCCCGCAATTCCGGTTGCTCCGGTTGCTCCCTGGCAATCAAGCGAATTCCAAAAGCCATCCAGGTTTATATCTTCTGAAGGATCATTGACATTATTACCGTTTGTATCCCAGCATTCAAGTCCGTCGATGCCGTTTGTTCCATTTGTTCCTGTTGCCCCTGTTGCTCCATTTGTTCCTGCTGAACCTGTTGCTCCGACTGCACCTGTTGCACCAATGCAATCAAGTGAATTCCACGAACCATCACTATTTACATCTTCTGAAAGATCATTGATGTTATCTCCGTTCAAATCCCAGCAGTGAATGCCTGATCCGGTCGCGCCGGTTGCTCCTGTTGAACCGTTTATTCCGTTAGCACCGGTTGCGCCTTGTAAACCCGCATTTCCCTGCGCGCCTGTTGCCCCTGCTATTCCCTGTGCGCCTGTTGGTCCGATTGGTCCCTGCGCACCGGTTGCACCTTGTGGTCCGGTTGGTCCGCCTGCGGAGGAGCCTGCATAAAGCGCATATGGAACTGACATCAATTGTGTCGTTCCCATATCAGTAAATCCGCTTCCGCCGTTGATTTCCACTTTCAGGTAATGCGCGGAATTGGCCCAGAGAATGGTATTGAATGCGGAAGGGGAAGTTTGTGTTCCCTGCCCGATCACTGCGGTGAATAAACCGAATGCATTAGTCGTTACAGCATGCGTTTCTTCATATGCAAGAACGGTTGCAGAAGGATCTGAATAAATTCCGATTCGTACAGTGAGAGGCGTGTTTTGCAATTCAGCGCCGGAAGCATCGCGTGCTACAGCCTGGTAATTTATTCCTTGTGGGGGAGCCTGTGAAAATAATTTCGCAGAAGAAAATAAAGTAGCTGCGATCGTTACAACAAGAACAAGTAATGTATTTTTCATTTAAAAGAGTTGTTTTTTTTAATGTGATAGTTCGATCCAGCCCGTTTTCTGAATGTCGCCATAAACTAAAATGTAATAATAGGTTCCATCAGGAAGTGCATTGCCATTTGCGTCTGTACCTCTCCAAACAACGTTATTATTATCATATTTTATTGCAGTCCAAACTTCCTTTCCCCACCTGTTAAAAATAGCGACACGCACATTTGCAAGTGAATCAATTCCATCAATTATCCACGAATCATTATGACCATCACTATTCGGAGTAATTCCTGTATACATTATTACTTTGGAATTACAATCTGCTGATGCGTCAATATTAACCATTGAACCATATACTGAAATACAACCTGAGCTTGGATCTGTTGCGACCACAGAATAAGCTGTCGAAGCAGCCGGAGAAGTTTGAATGGTTGAAAGAACTTGCGAGCTGATCGTAGGCTGCGGCGACCAGACAAACGTGCAGGAAGGACAACCATTTACATTCAATTTTGCGGTATCGCCAGGACATATGGTTGTGTCATCTGAGACAATAATCGCAGGCGGAGCAATTGCATTTACAATAAATAGTGTTTGTGCACTGGTACAACCTCCGGAAAAGGTAAAAAATGTAGTGGCGGCATAATAATATAGCCCGGGTTGCGTACTGTTGCTTAATGGAACAGGATACGAATTTGCCATTAATGAACCGGTTGTTTGCACATCGTACCAAATATTATACATGCTTGAAGGAACCGAAACTATGAGTACAGGAGGAATTGCGCCAATGCAATAATTTACCGTTTGCGGGGATAATGCAACAGGGGCGGGAGGCACTGCATAAATCTGCACAGAGTCGATATAGGCGGCAGGGCAATTTCCGGTGATGCTATATTTTACATACAACCAAAACGGAGGAGGAAAGCTGGTGTTATTTAAAAAGATAGTTCCTCGATTCGGATCAACAGTTATACCGGCAGTAAGCGGACTTACTAAAACAAATACTCCTCCCGGAGATAGTGGGGCAGTTTGTACGGGAATGGAATCCTCGCTGGTACAAAAAACCTGGTTCGGATAATCAAAATACGGAAGTGGCTGAGGAGTAGAAATCACCCACATTGAATCGGAGTAAGTGCAACCGAGCGAATCAGTTACTGTAAAATAAATCCAGCCATCAGGAACCTGGGTGGCTATGGAATCTGTTTGTAATGACAAAGGGTGATTGGTGAAATTGTACGTGTAAGGTTGTGTACCACCGCTTGGTTTTATAAACACTTCAGCTGTTCCTGAACCGCAGCCAATTTGTGTTTGATAAACTTCAGCAGTCAGGTAAGGAAGCATTGTTAATGTGGTATATGCAATACAACTGGTTGTCACATTAAATACTTCAACATTGTAATCACCTGCCGGAAGTGTGATCGAAAAGGAATAGGTATTTTGCATGCTGCCCATGACTGTATAGCCGGTATCATAAACGGTAATATTGAACAAATCACCCGTATTACCAACTCCAGTGATTGTTGTGGTTCCCTGCGACGCGCACGACATCGGGTAAAAAGTATTCATGCCAGGTTGCGGGCAACACCAACCTGCAATTCCCATATGCAGGGGCGGAGAAGGATCACAAGAGAATGCGGGAGCGCCGGTTCCTGTTTGCACATCGCAATACGTATTCACATTTACGCTTAGATCATAGGTATTGCAATAGGGCAAAGTGTTAATTTTCCAGCAAGCTTCCCATGAATCGAGAATACCTGCAGAGTCACCTTCATTATTGGAAGGATCCCCATCGTTATCCGGATCGAAGAAATAACCATCCGCCGGTCCGTCAGGTGTGGAAATATTGGTGAACCAATGCCATGCATTAGTTGCGCTATACGATTGCGGAGAAGAAATCGGCACAAGCGACGAAATGTCCCAATCCAATCCGAAACGCGGAACAATTCCGTGCAAATCAGCGCCACCGATATAATCCCAGCGATCAACGGTGTAGCACATGTTTACGGTTTGACTTGTTCCGTAACGACCAAACCACGGTGCCGGATCAAGCACTACAGAAGATTCATTTACACATTCATTGCAAATATTCTGTGTGTTGATTGTCAGTGTAAAATCACCTGCTTTGTAATAATCATTTCCGCCGATCTGGATATAATATTCTTCACCGATGTTTGGTGTGAGAAAATTCATGGAGATAAATCCGTTGATGCTTGTTTCACATGAAAGCGGAACAAGCGAAAAGCAGGAACCCTGGCTAAGGAACAATTTGACAAAAAATGTATCCAGGCCATTGAAGCCGAGCGCATCGATATTTATGGAAGTTGAAGTTGAAACGAATTTGTACCATACGTCCGGACTTCCTGAAGCAAAACAATGTGCAGGAGAAAAGTCGAATGTATTGTAGCTTGCCCATAGTGTTGAGCCGTTTACTATCACCGTGTTTCCATAACCACCAAGCGGGCAAGCAGGAGGAACAGGAAGCACACCGATAGATGTTGCACCCCATGCAGAGTCATTTGCCGGAGGCGGATTTAATGCAAATAAATCACCTGAAAACCAGGAGAGAATTGCAACCAGGAATAGTTTGCGTAAGGGTAACTGCATTTTCTGGGATTGGTGTTGGTATGGGTTGGGCCCGGTACCACGGCAAATTACAAAAAATGCCAATACAAGCCAACAGAATTGACACTACGAATAATCAAAAAAGAGGTATGAATTGCTAACAATTTCACATGAATGCGGTAAAACTGAAAGACAGGTTAAGACAATTACACTAAATTCCTAAGTTTAGTGTGAGCGGAAGCCGATGACAAGAATATCATCCACCTGTTCAAGGTTTCCTCTCCACTGCTCGATCGTTGCATCCAGCGTGTGATGCTGTTCGGCAAGCGGCAATTTATGAATGTGATTGAGGAAGGTGCGGAATTGTCCGACCATGAATTTTTTGCCTTTCGGTCCGCCGAACTGATCGGCATACCCGTCGGAGAACAAATAAACGGTATCGCCTTTTTGCAATTCGATGCGGTGATTGGTAAAGCTCTTTGTACTTCCTTCTGCGTATCCGATCGGAATTTTATCTGCTTTGTATTCTTTCAATTCGCCTTCACGGAAAAGGTAAAGCGAATTGTTTGCGCCTGCCATATCCATTGCACCGGTATTTTTGTCGAGAATACAAAGCGTCATGTCCATTCCATCGCGCACTGCACCTTCTTCTGAATGCTGATTGATCGTTTTTCCGGCGAGATTATTTAACTCATCCAGCATTTGTCCCGCATTCAAACCAGGACGTTCTTTTACAATCTGGTTCAGCATGTTATTCCCGACAATGCTCATGAATGCACCGGGAACACCATGACCTGTACAATCAACAGCCGCAACATAAACGCGGTTATCTTTTTCGTACATCCAGTAAAAATCACCGCTGACAATATCTTTCGGCTTGAAAAGAATAAATGAATCAGGCAAAAGCTTATTCACAAAAGCAGCCGGTGGAAGAATTGCATCCTGCAAACGTTTCGCGTAACGGATACTATCAGTGATGTGTTTGTAAACGATTTCCAGCTTACGATTCTGAATTTCAATTTCTTCTTTTTGACGCACAACCTCTTCCGTACGTTCGATTACTTTCGCTTCGAGCACACGTTCATTTTCGCGCAGGTCTTCTCTCATTTTTATGAGCGCATGCCCAAGCGAATCCTGTGTTGAAAGTGGTTTGTAATACGAATCAAAATTTCCTCCACCCACTTCTCGCGCAAATTCTGTTGTGAGCTTCATGGAATCGACGAGACTGTTCAATGCCACCGACATTTCACCAATTTCATCATTGCGGTTTTGAATGTGTTTTGCAGGCAGAATTCCTCTTGCCATAGAAAGAAGAATATCTTTCAGCGAATGAACCGGTTTTGTAATTGATCTTGCAGTAAGGAAAGCGATGAAAATTCCACCCACAGGAAGCACGATGAGCAGCAACACTACCACAAAAGAAAGTGTCTTGAATGACTCAAGCATTTCTTCCCGTTTTGCAGTTGCAGCTGCGTACTGGCGCTGAATAAGATTATCGAGCAGATCGCTGATATTTCTTGTTTGTATTGTTACATCTCCGTCTTCATCCAGCACGCGTGGCTTTGCAAGAAAAACAATTGTGGGATCATCATATGCTTCAAATGTATTCAGGTCATTCATTACCTGGTGGTGCATGATCCAGAGTGAATCGCAGCTGGTGAAAATGTAATTGATCAGCTCTTTATCTTTTTGTTCCCAACCCGTGGAAAGGGTTTGAATCTCCTTTTTTATTGTGGGATATTCAGCGTCAATAAGATTTTTGAGCTTTATTTTATCCTGCGATTCTGTCTGAATATTCACCCAATTGGTGAGCAACATTTTTGAACGCGTGATGATAAGACGCATGTCCTGCAGCTTGTCGACGGAAGGTGTATAGAGGTTTGCAATCTTATCATTGATCTCACGACCGCGGCTAATGGTGAGGAGTGTCAACGAGAAAGCAAGCAACACCAGGAAAATGAGTGCAACGAAACCAAGTAAGATCTTACGGCCAATCGTAAAGCGAAAACTCATAAATACGGGTCGCGGAGTTGGTTTTGGTTTTCTTTATTTACGCAGATCTTCAAGCATTTGCTGGTATGCTTTTGATTTCTGAAATTCATTTAAGCTGTAATAAATTCCGGAAAGTACAACAAGCGTTTCTTCGCGCTTCGGTGCAATCTCGTAGGCTTTTTCTGCAAATGGTAATGATTCTTTGAAAAGCTCAACAGAGTGATCCTGCACATCCATCGCGCTGTCAAGGTTAATATCGTAATCAATTTCATACATCAGATCCACACCTTTATTCCAGAACAATAAACCGAGATTATAATTCGCAGTGTAATTATTCGGATTCCATCCCAACACTTTCATATATGTTTCGCGGGTGAGATCGAAGAACTTTGCATTCGCTTTTTTATCAATATTATAAATAGCGTAATACGTGGATGCAAGCGCCACATAAAATCCTTCATCTTTTTCCCTGATGTTGATTGCAGGATCAGCAAGCAGCACAGCTTCACGGTAATTCTCGTAACACGTAACCGAAGTTGCATACCCAACTGTATCAAGTGTTGCTACCGCATCATTATAAAAACGAAGCGCGATGTAACGGATATTATCACGCACCATCCGCTGATGTTCCGGAACAGTATCAAGAATAAGCGATTGTTTGAAAGCTTCGAACGATTTTTTGCGGTATGGAGAAGCTAAATTAGTGTTCTCATACTTTTTGTACATCTCTTTGTAGATCACACCCTGCAACCACCAGCTGTCGGCCGATTTCTCAGCGCCCGGCTCTTTCATGTGCAGGTCTACTTCTTTCTTCGCGCTGTCGAGCTCACCACCTTGTACAAAAAGTAATGCTGCATTGTAATGATATAAAGTTTGCGCACGCAATGTTCCCATGCCGGTAAGCAGCATTGCCGCCAGCAGGATCATTGTATATACGCGTGTTAACTTTTTCATTATCGTCAGCTTAATTATTCTACCGGTATTGCAAGTGCAAGAAGCGATGAACTTACTTTTAGATTATTTTTTTCAGCGTTAGTTTGGTTCAATTCAAATTTCTGGCGGTTATCAACTACAACGAAATTTATTGCCGCGCCTTTTTTGGCAAGACCGGGCTGTTCCGTTACTAATAACGTTGCTTTACCTTTTAATCGTGTAATGATATCGGTGATGGGGGTGTTGACATCGTTGCAAACATAGAGAATATGACACTTCCCTATTCCATCTAAAGTAGTGGTATTTTTGATAACAATCTTCTGGGCGCCAACAGTTTTTGTGGTGGCCATCTTATTTAGCTCGGTAAGCATCGCCGCATTTGTGCCGTACATGTTTATCACAAACTCACCGGCTTTATAGTCGGCAGGCCAGTCAATATAGCGGGTGAAGTTGTAAATGAAAACCGATTTGAGCCGCGCATTCGTATCCCCTGTGGGTGTGGCCTGGAAGCCGAACACCGCAGGAAGAACAAACATGCTGAGGCAGATCAAAAGGCGTTTCATGGCCTACGTATGGCAAAGGTCAGGCCAATTCTTTTTCGGAACATCCCGGGGACGAAGAGGCTATGTGCCCAAAGTTAGTAATTCCGCCACATTCAGCAAGCTACTTTGGTTATGAACAACTTATAAAGGATAACTCCGTTTTGTGTGCTGGAAATGAGCGCTGCCAGCATTTAAATTTGATTTCATGAGAGTTTCCGCTTCTTTTTGCGCTTTCTGCATTGTGTTTTTGCTTGTAACAATCGTTTCATGCAAAAGCACCAAGCCGGCTACTTCCTCCACCGATCCGCAGGAAATGGCCATCAAAAAAAAGTACGCGGGTATGATGGGTGTGAAGGAAAACGAAATCACCAATATCGCCCTTTATAAGTTTATCGATAATTGGTACGGCGCTCCTTACAAATCTGCAGGTAAGTCCAAAGCCGGTGTCGATTGTTCCGGCTTCGTTTCTATTCTTTGCGCACAAGTATTTCAAAAAACCGTCAGCGGTCCTTCAACTGCTATCTTCCAATCCTGCAATGTTATTTCCGAAAAGAATCTGCAGGAAGGCGATTTGGTTTTCTTCAAAATCAACTCAGATAAAATTTCACATGTTGGGGTTTATCTCAAAAACAGAAGATTCGTTCACGCTTCCACGCACAAAGGTGTTATGATCAATTCGCTCGATGAAGCGTATTATTCGAAGTATTTTTTCAAAGCAGGGAGAATTAAATAAAGGATCAGATTATCGTGCATGGATTTAGTGACTGGGAGATCTGGTGACCGGGAGATTGAGAAGTTCAAGATTCAAGATTCTCCCGATAGCTATCGCATTGGCGTTAAGTTAATATTTTCAGTTTAGTAATTGGCATTCGTTTTCTGGTTTCATAAAACAGTAGGGGTAAGATATTTTCCAGGTCAGCCAGTGAACATTTCCAGTTTTTTCTGGCCAA
>JANOCU010000012.1:0-124662 GCA_031412295.1 Bacteroidota bacterium | reverse complement strand
GTTAACATTGGTTTGTGAGCTTGTTGTAGCAACCAATGCTGCTGCAGGCTGTGTGATCGTAACTGAAGTCGTTACTGAACAACCGTTAGCATCTGTTACAGTTACAACATATGTTCCTGCTGACAGGTTGTTTGCTGTTGCTGTTGTCTGGATCGGCAATGAGCCCCATGTATAAACGTATGGTGCTGTTCCGCCTGTTACTGACACAGTAGCTGAACCTGTTGAATTACCGAAGCAATTCACATTGGTCTGCGCGCTGATTGTTGCGATAAGTCCTGCTGCAGGCTGTGTGATAGTTACTGTTGCTGTTGCTGTGCAACCATTTGCATCTGTAACTGTTACAACATATGTTCCTGCTGCAAGGTTAGTTGCTACAGGTAAAGTTTGAGCTGGTGTGGTGTTCCATGAGTAAGTATACGGAGCTGTACCACCTGTTGCTAAAACTGTTGCTGTACCATTTGAATTACCGAAGCAGCTTGCATTTGTCTGAGCAATAATTGTTGCGCTCATTGATGATGCCGGTTGTGTGATAATTACACTTGCTGTTCCTGTGCAACCATTAGCATCTGTAACTGTTACAACGTATGTTCCTGCTGCAAGATTCGAAGCAGTTGCTGTTGTTTGAGTTGGTGTTGTATTCCATGAATAAGTATAAGGAGCTGTTCCACCTGTTGCTGTAACTGTAGCTGAACCATTTGTATTTCCGAAACAGCTAACATTGGTTTGTGATGTTACCAATACTGTCAATCCTGTTGTTGGTTCAGTGATACAAATTGCAACTAAAGCCTGGCAACCATTAGCATCTGTAATTATAACAGTATAATTTCCTGCAATAAGATTGTTAGCTGTTGCTGTAGTTTGAACCGGAACAGTATTCCACAGGTAAGTGTAAGGAGCAGTTCCTCCTGTTACAGTGATTGTAGCACTTCCGTTATTGCCACCGAAGCAGGAAACGTTTGTCTGTGCGCTGATCACTGCTGTCAATGGAGCTGATGGTCCGGTGATAGTTACACTTGCTGTTGTTGAACAACCATTTACATCTGTTACTGTTACAACATAAGTACCTGCTGCAAGATTTACAGCAACCGGTGCAACCTGTACAGGTGTGGTGTTCCATGAGTAAGTGTATGGTGCTGTTCCGCCTGTTACACTAACTGTTGCGCTGCCATTCGTATTACCGAAGCAGCTAACATTTGTCTGCGCGATAATTGTTGCTACCATCGCAGAAGCAGGTTGTGTAATTGTAACGTTTACAGTTACTGAACAATTGTTAGCATCTGTTACAGTTACTACATAAGTTCCTGCTGCCAGGTTGTTTGCAGTTGCTGAAGTTTGCGCCGGTGTTGTGTTCCATGAGAATGTATATGGAGCAGTTCCACCTACTACAGAAATTGTAGCAGATCCGTTTGTATTTCCGAAACAGCTAACATTTGTTTGGTTTGTAACAGTAGCAACCATTGCTGCCAGTGGCTGTGTGATAATAACTGATGTTGTTGCAGTGCAACCATTAGCATCAGTAACTGTTACCACGTATGTACCTGCTGCAAGATTGTTAGCTGTTGCGGTTGTCTGTGTTGGTAATGTGCTCCATGAGTAAGTGTATGGTGCTGTTCCGCCTGTTGCTGTAACAGTAGCAGAACCGTTTGAATTACCGAAACAGCTTGCATTTGTCGATGAGCTGATTACTGCGCTGACCGCTGAAGCAGGCTGTGTGATTATTACAGTCCTTGTTGCTGAACAACCGTTAGCATCTGTAACTGTTACAACATATGATCCTGCTGTAAGATTAGAAGCTGTTGCAGATGATTGTGCCGGAGTTGTGTTCCATGAATAAGTGTATGGAGCTGTTCCGCCGGTTGCAGTGATCGTAGCGCTTCCTGTGTTACCACCGAAGCAGTTAACATTGGTTTGCGCGCTGATCGTTGTGCTGATCGCTGCAGCTGGTTGTGTAATGGTGATTGTACGTGTTGCTGAACAACCGTTAGCATCTGTAACTGTTACAACATAAGAACCAGCTGCAAGATTTGTAGCTGTAGCTGATGTCTGTGTTGGTGTTGTATTCCATGAATAAGTATAAGGAGATGTTCCGCCTGTAGCAGTGATCGTCGCGCTTCCTGTGTTACCACCGAAGCAGTTAACATTGGTTTGCGCGCTGATCGTAGTGCTGATTGCAGAAGCAGGTTGTGTAATTGTAATTGTGCGTGTTACTGAACAACCGTTCGCATCTGTTACTGTTACAACATAAGAACCTGCTGCAAGATTTGAAGCAGTTGCTGTAGTTTGAACCGGAGTTGTGTTCCATGAATAGGTATATGGAGCTGTTCCGCCTGTCACTGCAATTGTAACTGAACCTGTATTACCACCGAAGCAGTTCACATTTGTCTGAGCTGTGATTGTTGTGCTCATTGATGAAGCAGGCTGTGTGATGGTAACAATAGCAGTACCTGTGCAGCCACTTGCGTCTGTAGCTGTTACAGTATAGGTTCCTGCTGCAAGGTTAGATGCTGTTGCACCGGTTTGTGTTGGTGTAGTATTCCATGAGTAAGTGTATGGACCAGTTCCGCCTGTTGCCGCAACTGTTGCTGAACCATTTGTATTTCCGAAACAGCTAACGTTTGTTTGTGATGTAATGCTAACAGTCAAACCGGTCATTGGTTCGTGGATGCAAACTGCTACTACCGCCTGGCAACCATTAGCATCAGTAATGATCACTGCATAATTTCCTGCAGGAAGATTTGTTGCTGTTGCTGTTGTCTGTGCCGGCGTTGTATTCCACAAGTAAGTGTAAGGTCCCGTTCCGCCTGTTACTGAAATCGTTGCTGAACCATTATTTCCACCAAAGCAGGAAACGTTTGTCTGTGAGCTGACTACTGCGGTCAAAGCTGCAGAAGGTGCAGTGATAGTTGCTGTCGCTGTTCCAGTGCAACCGTTCGCATCTGTTATAGTTACAACATAGGAACCTGCAGTAAGATTATTGATTGTTGCAGTAGTCTGTACTGGTGTGGTGTTCCAGGAATAAGTATAAGGTCCTGTTCCGCCGCTTACCGAAACTGTTGCTGAACCATTTGAATTTCCGAAGCAGCTGACATTTGTATGCGCGCTGATTGTTGCAGTGATTGCAGATGCAGGCTGTGTAATCGTTACTGTTCTTGTAACTGAACAACCGTTGGCATCTGTAACTGTTACAACATAAGATCCTGCTGAAAGATTAGTTGCTGTAGCAGAATTTTGTGCTGGAGTTGTATTCCATGAATAAGTATATGGAGCAGTTCCGCCTGTTATTGTTACTGTTGCGCTGCCATTATTTCCTCCAAAGCAAGTCACATTGGTCTGAGCGCTGATTGTTGCGCTCATTGTAGCAGATGGCTGTGTAATAGTAACTGTTCTGGAAATTGTGCAGCCATTTGCATCTGTTGCTGTTACAACGTAAGATCCTGCTGCAAGATTCGAAGCAGTAGCTGTTGTCTGAGCAGGTGTTGTGTTCCATGAATATGTGTATGGACCTGTTCCGCCTGTTACAGAAATTGTAGCTGAACCGTTTGTATTACCAAAGCAGCTAACATTTGTCTGAGCGCTGATTGTTGCGTTGAGTGCTGTTGCAGGCTGTGTAATTGTAACTGTTCTTGTGATCGTACAACCATTTGCATCTGTAATTGTAACTGTGCGTGTTCCTGCTGATAGATTTGTTGCAGTTGCAGTTGTCTGCACCGGTGTTGTATTCCATGAATAGGTGTATGGAGCTGTTCCGCCGGTTACTGTAACTGTTGCTGAACCATTATTACCACCAAAGCAGCTAACGTTTGTCTGCGCGCTGATTGTTGCGCTAAGCGTTGAAGCCGGTTGAGTAATAGTTACTGTTCTTGTAATTGAACAACCATTCGCATCTGTTGCAGTTACAGTATAAGTTCCTGCTGCCAGATTTGAAGCAGTTGCTGTTGTCTGTGTTGGCGTTGTGTTCCATGAATAGGTGTATGGTCCTGTGCCACCAGTTACAGAAATTGTTGCTGAACCATTTGTATTTCCAAAGCAGCTAACGTTTGTCTGAGCGGTAATTGTTGCGCTGAGGGTTGAAGCCGGCTGAGTAATAGTTACTGTTCTTGTAACTGTGCAACCATTTGCATCCGTAATTGTTACAACATAAGAACCAGCCGCAAGATTAGTTGCTGTAGCTGATGTCTGTGTTGGTGTGTTGTTCCATGAATAAGAATATGGAGCTGTTCCTCCTGTTGCTGTTACTGTTGCTGAACCATTTGTATTTCCAAAGCAGCTAACGTTTGTCTGAGCGCTGATTGTTGCGCTGAGTGCGTTTGCCGGCTGTGTAATTGTAACTGTTCTTGTGATCGTACAACCATTTGCATCTGTAATTGTAACTGTGCGTGTTCCTGCTGATAGATTTGTTGCAGTTGCAGTTGTCTGCACCGGTGTAGTATTCCATGAATAAGAATATGGAGCTGTTCCGCCGGTTGCTGTTACAGTTGCAGAACCGTTATTTCCACCTAAGCAGCTAACGTTAGTCTGTGCGCTGATTGTTGCGCTGAGCGCTGAAGCCGGCTGAGTGATTGTAACTGTTCTTGTAGTGGTGCAACCATTTGCATCTGTAATTGTAACTGTGCGTGTTCCTGCTGATAGATTTGTTGCAGTTGCAGTTGATTGTACCGGTGTTGTATTCCATGAATAGGTATATGGAGCTGTTCCGCCGGTTGCTGTTACAGTTGCTGAACCGTTATTTCCACCAAAGCAGCTAACGTTAGTCTGTGCGCTGATTGTGGCACTTAAAGCCGTTGCCGGTTGTGTAATGGTAACTGTTCTTGTAACTGTACAACCATTTGCATCTGTAATAGTAACTGTACGTGTTCCAGCTGTAAGATTAGTCGCTGTTGCAGTTGTTTGTACCGGTGTTGTATTCCATGAGTAAGTGTATGGAGCTGTTCCGCCTGTCACTGTTACAGTTGCTGAACCGTTGTTTCCACCAAAGCAGCTAACATTAGTCTGTGCGCTGATCGTTGCGCTTAATGTAGAAGTTGCGCCTGTAATACAAACTGCAACTGCGGCCTGGCAACCATTTGCATCAGTAATAATTACAACATAGTTTCCCGGAGGTAAATTAGTTGCTGTTGCTGTTGTCTGCGCTGGTGATGTATTCCATAAATAAGTATATGGAGCAGTACCACCCGTTACAGCAATCGTTGCACTACCTGTAGAGGAGGTGCATGTCGCATTTGTTTGCGAGCTGATTGTTGCTGTTAATGCTGCTGATGGTCCTGTGATTGTTGCTGTTGCTGTTGTTGTACAACCATTCGCAGACGTTACCGTTACAACATAAGATCCTGCACCGAGATTGGTTGCAGTAGCTGATGTTTGTGCCGGTGATGTGTTCCAGGAATAAGTAAATGGACCTGTTCCGCCTGTAACTGATACGGTCGCTGAACCATTTGTATTTCCGAAACAGGTAATGTTTGACTGCGCGCTGATGGTTGCAATCATAGATGCCGGTTGTGTAATCGTAACAGTTGCTGTGCGCATGCACCAGTTAGCATCCCTTACGATTACTGTATAAGTTCCTGCAGCTAAATTTGTTGCTGTTGCTGTAGTTTGTATCGGAGTTGTGCTCCACGAATACGTGTAAGGCGGTACTCCTCCTCCACCGACTACTGTTGCTGATCCTGTCGATCCTCCAAAGCAAATCACATTTGTTTGTGAAGTGATTGTTGCGGTCAGAAGCGGCGGCTGAGTCATAAATACGATCGCGCTTCCTGTGCAACCATTTGCATCAGTTACTGTAACCGTATATGTTCCTGCAGCTAAATTTGTTGCTGTTGCTGTTGTTTGAGTAGGATTGGTAACGCTCCAGCTATATGTATAAGGAGCTGTTCCGCCTGTTACTGTTGCTGTTGCATTACCATTATTACCTCCGAAGCAAGTAACATTATATCCGCACAGGAAAATATTTCCGCTTGCGCTTACTGTTAATGCCGGTGTAGATGAAATAGTAACTGTTCCTGTTGCTGTACAATTCTGCTGTCCGCTTACGACAACTGTATAAGTTCCGGCAGCAAGATTTGAAATTGATGCAGTGGATGCGGTGTAACCATTTGGCCCCGTCCATGCATACGTATAAGGAGGAAATCCGCCGGTAGCAGTTACACTTGCTGACCCTGTGGCGGCATTCGAACAGTTGATATTAGTATGGGTGAATGAAAGAGATATGTTGCTTACTGTAATTGTAACAGGAAGATTGCTCTGGCAAGAGCCAACATTTGAACTAACATAATAAGTTGTGGTAACGGATGGAGTGGCAATAGGGTTAGGAATATTCGGATTATTTAATCCGGCTGAAGGCGTCCACGTAAACGACGAGGCGTCTCCCGTTGCCGTTAGTTGCGTTTGAGATCCCGTACAAACAGTTGCCGTGGTTGGCGTGACTGCTGCAGCGAGATAGTCGTGTATATAAAAACGTAAACTGTCCAGGACGGCGGGACAGAGTGGATTGCTGAGATAGACGGTTAAATATTCATTATTATCTGCAATGTTATCAGCGCCCGGCGTAATGTTGATTGATGCTGAGGCTTGATTTGCTGGAATGATAATAGTTTTTGGTGCTGTTGCAAGCGGCGAAGTTCCGATCAATGGATAATCAGTTCCGTTCGTTGCAGTTCCACCGATCCAATAAGTAACTACTAAAGGAAGGTTGGTAACAGTTGGGCGTGTAAAAGTTACTGTTCCCGGGTTGCATCCTTCAATCATAAAAGGAGTTCCGCCAACAGTAGCGCTTGTAACCGCAACAGTATTAGCAGAAATTTTTTCAATAAAAACACCTGAATCCCAAAGCTTATCAGAAGCATCGGCTACTATAAGTTTTAAATGATATACCTGGCACGGAATAACTGCAGAAACAGCTTTAAGTCCGTTGGTAAAACCATCGTACTGAATTGAAGTTCCGTTATTATTATTCTGATAATAACCGGTATTAAAAAGTTGGTTGACACTATTAATAGTAACTGCTGTGTTGGTGTTCGGAATCAGCGCAATGTTTTTATAGTTTCCTGCACCCGGATCAGGAATAATTCCCGGTCCGCTGATGAAAAATCCAAATACATCATTGAACTGTGAACAAACCCATTCCTCATATTCTTCTGAGCCGAATACGAAAGGAAAGCTGATGGTATCACCTTGCGGGATAATATCAAATTCAAATTCGCAGTACTCATATATAGTACGTCCTGTGTAGTTTGTTAGCAATGGATACGTGCTCGGAACAGTCGGACTACCGAAATAGGTTGTCATACTACCCGTGTTGTTCGGACCTATTGCGCTGGTTGCGAGCCCCGTGGTAAGTATAACACCTTCGGTAATATTAGCGTTGCTGTTTGTAGCATTGTACTTTCCATACGAATTTGTTCCGCCATGAACTTGCGGATTCAAAATTTGTACTCCAGTACCAGATAAAAGTTGGGCGAGCTGAGCAGGTGTTTGCGAGGTATTTACTGTAAGCTGAGCATGTGAGTAAATCCCCAGCATCAGCGTCGCAGCCAACATAGTAAGTAGCCGGGTTAGTTTTGTCTTCATGGTAGTGTTATTTGATTATCTCTAATGTGTGTATTGTGTGTGTGTGTGTTGCCGTTTCCAATAATTAATGGGGAACACGTAATGTAGCACATGAACTTTCCGCTGCCTCTTGTGTGATGGAGACAAATTCAAATGATGGATTAGGGATTTTTTTGCTGAGAAGATTTGCAATACGTTCTTTGCCACCAGGATCGGTTGAGGAAACCTCAATCGCAACAATTCCGGATGGGATACATGTGTAAGTAACTTTCTCTCCTTTGAGAGCTTCTTTCACAACCTTATCCATCTCAACAGTGTAGTTGTTGAAATGAATAAAATACAGGCTGGAATTTTCGTTTTGTGAAAAACCTTTCACACATAAGAGGAGCAGTAGGGTAATAAAGAAAAGATGTTTCATAGTCAATGGTTTTTAGTTAGTCCTTAGGGGGTTTACAGTTTGATTCTTTTTGGCTTCACCTTATCTTCTTCACATCCGGCTCCACCAATCTCAATCACACTCCAAATCCTGTTTTGTTGTTTTATAGTAAGTAAGAATTGTGCCACTAGATTTTTTTTCAAAAATCAGATTGCATAATCCTCACCATTAAAAAAACATGACGTGTAATTGTTTGTTGATGCTGTCACTCTAAATACCTGATTTCACAGGGATAGCAGCGACGTAACTCAACATCCTTTTGTTTCAAAAAAAAACAAAAAAAATATTTTGATCGTTTACATAATTCCCCACTACGATTATGAGGTGAGAAATTAAGTGTGATTTTTTTTTCACACGTGGGGAAGCTTTTGCAATTTCCCCGGATTGATAAAACTATTGACGGGAAAAAAAATACCCAAGCTTACGACGAACTAATGAATAAGCACGTCGAAACCAATATGAATAAAGATGAAAAAATCGAACCTAATTCCAGGCAAGGCACTCATTTAGTCTATATGAAGACGTTCAATATCACGGTATTCTCTCTCACCTGCCGGTTATAACGCTACGATGTCTTTATGCTTTTTGTTAATACATCTTTAAAATCACTTTCATATATATAATAAGTAACATCTTCAAGAATCACTTTTGCAGTGTAAATATTCCAGGTCTGTTATTCTGAAATTATTCTGAGCTTTCCCTCTTTATGCTCCGGGAAAGCATTACTTAGTTTTAAGTGCTCTTGCATTCATCCAGGTCATTTCCCAATAAAATGTTAGGAATAATAATTTTCGACTGCGAGCCTTTACCAATTCTGCATTCATTACCCTGGCAATTGACATGAAAAATTCACGCGCCGAATTTAAATCGAAAGCCATCTCCTAT
Organism: Bacteroidota bacterium; assembly: GCA_031412295.1. Taxonomy (GTDB): domain Bacteria; phylum Bacteroidota; class Bacteroidia; order Palsa-965; family Palsa-965. Next base: position 115,796 of record JANOCU010000012.1, on the reverse strand, counting down.
TAAATGGAGAAATTTCTCCGGGAAGATTGAAAAGGGATTTTACCTGATCAGGGAAACATGACCGATAAACTTGTGCTTCTTATTAAACACATCGGTCACCGCAACTTTCCACACATATACATCGATCTGCGCAATATCACCGCCTTTGCCCTGCACCGATCCATCCCACGCCTGGTTGATATCCGTAGTATTAAATATCAAATTACCCCAGCGGTCAAAGATCCAGATTTCATATTTCGTGATACCATGGCCTTGTCCGTAGAATCCATCATTAACACCATCCCCATTTGGCGTAAATGCATTCGGGATAAAGAAAGTAAAATCAGGATCAACGACGATGGTGATGGTTGTATCATCCACACATCCGTATTGATTGGTTACAGCAAGGTAAACCGGGTACATGGAACCATATTCATTTGAATAGGTATACATCGGATTAGGAATGCTTGCCGAATCAATTGTCGTGCTCGGATCTCCGAAATTCCAGCTCCACACAACAGGATTTCCCGTTGATAAATCAGTGAAATTGATATCCGGATTTAAAACAGTTGTCACCATCGGAGTTGCAGTGAAGCTTGCATGCGGCACAGGATATACAGTGATCATATCAGGAACAACAAGTGTATTGATACAACCTGAACTGCTCATCGTGGTGAGTGTGATCGTATACGTTCCGGTAGTTGTAAAACAATGCAACGGATTTTGCTGACCGGAAGTTACGGTGCTGTCGCCAAAATCCCATATCCATTGTACAATCGAACCGGTAGCTGTGGTAGTTTGATCGGAGAAGTTCACACAAAGTATTGGACAACCCGCAAGTGTATCCGCAGAGAACACAACAACCGGCAATGCAACTACCACTACAGGGAAAGTAATTGTATCAATGCAACCATTTGTATTGGTAACAATAAGTGTGGTATTAAAAGTAGAATCCGTTGCATACGTGTGCGAAGGATTTTGTGCAGCTGATGAAGGACTGCCGTCACCAAAATTCCAGTTCCAGTTTGTAATAGTTCCATTAACAGGAACCGAAAGGTCATTGAAGTTTGTAGCAATGCCCTGGCAAACTGAATTCGCAGTAAAATTGGCCTGCGGAACAGCATGAACAATTACAGGTGAAGTTGTTGTGGTCACGCAACCATTATTCGATGTTGTAGTTAAGGTTACCGTATATGTTCCTGCCGATGGATAAACATAATTCGGATGCTGCAGGATTGAAGTATCGCTGGTAATTGCATTCACACCAAAATCCCAGGACCAATTAGAAATTACCCCGGAAGAAATTGCAGTTTGATCTGTAAACGCACTTGGTAAACCATAACAAACCGGTGGTGCGATAAATTGAGTTACAGGTGCAGGATTAACTGTAACAATTTGAGTTGAAGTATCTGCACAAGGTCCGGGAGTTGCGATGAGTGTGACGGTATACGTACCGGGTGATGGATAGGTATAGCTTGGATTTGCGAGCGTGCTGGTATCTGTAAGAGTCGTAAGCACACCGAAATTCCATTGGTACGTTGAAGTATTGACCGATTGATTTGTAAAATTCATTGGTGAATTAATACAAACCGGGTTGGTTGCAAAAGCAGAAGTTGGTGGTAATCCAACATAAATAATTTGTGTGGTGGATTGCGAACAGCCATTCCCGGTGGTTACAGTAAGCATAACAGTATAAGTTCCCGAAGCAGAGAATGTATGCGATGGATTCAGCAACGCAGAAGTATTATTTCCTGATGCAGGATCGCCAAAATTCCAGCTATAGCCGGTAATAGCAGAAGGTGTAGTAACTGTTGAAGTGCTTGAGAAATTTACAAGCGCAGCACCACAAGCCTGGTTATACACCATCGAAGGAACAGGTTGCGGATAAACAGTAATGGTGTGCTGGATAAGAGAAGGACACGGTAGTGTATTAATTAAAAGTACAGCACTGTATGTTCCCGGCGCGCTGTAAACATGCGTTGGATTTTGAAGCGAAGATGAATCCGCAGGACCTGAAGCAGGATCACCAAAATTCCAATGCCAGTCAGGCGGATTAGTAGACTGATCGGTAAATGAAGTTGGTGAACCAAAACAAACTGTGGTATTCGCGAAATTCGCAAAACCTGCGTTGCCCGGGTATACAACCATCGTGGACGTATCCACACAGCCCGAAGCGCTCGTGACAATAAGCGTGACTGTATAGGTACCAGCGGTCGTGTACGTATACGTCGGACTCGTGGCATTGGAAGTATCGTTTGTTACAGCGGGATCTCCAAAATCCCATTGATAAGCCATGGTTCCGCTGGCGATCGTACTATTATTACTGAACGTATACGTCATCGAACATGGCGGATACTGCGGAGTAAATGCAGCCACCGGATCAGGATAGGCAGATACATTTACTTCTAATTGGGTCTGGCATCCGGTAACAGAAGTCATTGTCACCGTATAAGAACCTGCAGTCGTAACGATTATACTATCCGTGGTTTGTCCGCCTGGTGCCCATAAATAACTCGCAGCACCAACAGGCGCAGATAAAGTAATGGAGCTTCCAATGCAAAGGGAATCACTTTGGCTGATCGTATACGCAAGACACGAAGCATCGATATAGGCATAAGCATAATGCCCTGCAAAAATACAACCTCCTGCAGTAAAACGAATGGTAACTGTAGATGCCAGGTAAGCGGTCAAATCAGCATTTACTGTTGTCCAGGGTTTGTAAAAATTTCCAACTCCGCAGGGAATAAATCCGGGGATCGTTCCGCTAGCTTCCACAAAATATTGCGCACAGGGAATAAGATTTCCCGATTGATCAAACATTTCAATACGGAAATAAGGCTGCTCACCGGCTGAATGCCCGCCGTCATTTAATACAACCGCATACTGATACGTGAAAGAAGTATTTGTTGGTCCGACAGTAAATGTTTGTTCAATTGCTTCGCCCTGGTAATTCGCCCATGTATTTCCTAACCGCACAGAATAATTTCCACCCGGGGCAACACAAGGAAATCCACCGCACGGATCATTTCCCGAAGCAGCAGAAACAATAGTATGACGCGCATTCTGATCATTCACCGATGCATCCATCCCGGTTGTGAAAAATCCTGGGCTGATATTTTGCAATGGTCCGTTTGAATTCAATGTATTATCACCAATAAAACCTGACCAGCCCGTAAAATCGCCGGTTTCAAAATCCATATTGGTGCACGGAGTCATTGCAGTGGTTGACGGTATACGGAACGCAGCGAGATCTGTGTTCTTTTGCACTACAGGCATGTTGTAGCGGCTGTTAATAAATCTTCGTTGATAGTTCGCAAGAAATTTTTGCGCTTCGTGATCATGCAACCCTTTCGCTTCCGCCAGCTCCATGATAGCTGCAGTATTAAATCCGTCGAGCGAGTCGCCGAATACAGAATCATAAACAAATTGTTGGGAAGTTACCTGTGCAGCTACTTTACCGGGAACGATCAATCCGAGTCCTAAAACTGCATAACAAATAAGCGTACGAAAGCAGTTATAAAATCCTTTCATTATGTTGGGTCGTTTTGCCTAACCCTGAAACAAAAACGAAAGGTACACCATTGGAAAACAAATGTCAAGCAAAAATAACGACCAATACCCTTCATTTATCGACAGAAAAAGTCCCGTCGTCTATGAAAAAAACCGCTTTTACTTCCGATTCAGCTGCTTATTTAACCAATGACACGTGGCCGATGTACTTATGGTGTTTAGAGAAAACATCCACGATAGCGACCTTCCAAACGTATACATCAATCTGTGCCATGTCCCCGCCTTTTCCCTGTACAGATCCATCCCATGCATGGTTAATATCGTTGGTTGTAAAAATCAGGTTTCCCCAACGATCAAAAATCCATATCTCGTACTTCGTGATACCATAGCCGGTTCCGTAAAATCCATCATTTGTTCCATTACCATCCGGTGTAAATGCATTCGGAATAAAGAAAGCGAAATCAGGCTCAACAGTAACGCGGATCGTAGTGTCGTCCTGGCAACCGAATTGATTTGTTACGGTTAGAATCACATCGTAAGCTGCACCATACTCCGATGAATACTCATACTCCGGATGTTGTAGTGCGGAAGTATCTGAAATGGTTGAAGGATCACCAAAATTCCATTGCCATGAAACAGGACTTCCCTGTGACAGATCTGTAAACACGATGTTCGGATACAAAATGGAAGTAACCATTGGCAATGCAGAGAAGCTTGCCTCAGGCTCAGGATGAACTGTGATCATATTCGGGATCGCCAGCGTGGTTGTACATCCGGCATTCGATGTTACAGTCAGTGTGACCGAATAAACTCCTGTGATATCATAACAATGCGAAGGATTTTGCTGGTTGGAAATAGCTGAGCTATCACCAAAATCCCATGTCCATGTTGCTAATGTTCCGGAAGCGATGGTTGTGAGATCGCTGAAATCTACACAATGCTGCGGACAACCTGCGAGTGTATCGCCGGTGAAAACAACAACAGGCAGCGAGCTGATCACAACAGGTAAGTTAAATGTATCCACACAACCAAAGCTGTTTGTTGCAATGAGCGTCGTATTATAAGTTGAATCGTTCGGATAAATGTGTGATGGATTCTGGGTATTGGAAAGTGGTGATCCGTCGCCGAAATCCCATTGCCAGTTTGTTATTGTTCCGCTTGCTGTCAGAGAAAGATCATTAAGGTTTGTTGCTGCGCCCTGGCACGCTACCGTTGAGTTGAAATTCGCAACAGGTAATGGATTAACAGTAACCGGCAGCGTATCCGCATAGGCGCAACCATTGGAAGAAGTGCAAAGCAAGATCACATTATACGTTCCGGAAGCAGGATAAATGTAGGATGGATTTTGTATGCTTGAAGTATCGTTCAGTGTGCTGCCGTCTCCGAATATCCATGCCCATTCTGCAATGCTACCGGTGCTGATCGTGGTTAGATCAGTAAACACAGATGAACTTCCGACACAAACCGGTGGAGCGGTAAAACCAATTTGTGGTCCGGGATAAACATTCACAGGTACAATAATTGTATCTGCGCACTGACCCGGATTTGCGATCAGCATAGCAGAAAAAGTTCCGGAGGCCGGATAGCTATACGTTGGGTTCTGAAGATTGCTGGTATCGCTGGTAGAGGCAGTATTACCGAAATTCCAAAAATAGCTTAATGCATTTGTTGACTGATTCGTAAACTGCATTGGTGAAAACGGACACACATCGATTGCTGTAAATGCAGCTGTAGCTTGTGGCGAAACAGTAATCGTTTGTGAAGTTGTATCTAAACACCCGCCGCTGCTTGTTGAAATAAGCGTTACGATGTATGTTCCGATTGCACTGAATGTATGAGAAGGATTCAGAATGTTGGATGTATTATTCGGTCCTGAAGCCGGATCACCAAAATCCCAGGCAGAATTTGCGATGGTTGCAGGATTCGGCGCAACGGAGGTGCTTGTAAAATTTGCATCGAGGAAACCACAAACCTGGTTGTAAAGAAATGAAGCAGTTGGCGGTGGTTCAATTGTAACATTCTGAATAATTGTATCTATACAACCACCCACACTTGTACCAATCAGCATTACAGCATATGTTCCTGTTCCCGGAAAAGTAAATGTTGGATCCTGCAGTGTAGAAGTTCCCGTTCCGAAATCCCATGAATATGTATTTCCGCCAACCGTGGTGTTGGTAAATTGCGTTGGCACTCCATTACAAACATTCGTTGCAGTAAAAGAAGGCACAGGCATATCATCCACAGTTACCGGAACAGTGAGTGTTGCCGTACAACCTCCGGAATCTGTCACGGTTAATACAACATTATAGACACCCGGCCCGGAATAGGTATGTGGTGGTGGATTTTGTGAATTGCTGGTTGTATTATCTCCAAAGTCCCAACTCCACGTGGGACTGGCTCCTGCAGTAGAAGTGTTATTAAATGTCGTGGCCGTTCCCGCACACACCGTTGTTGCTGTAAATGCAAGTGTCGGCGCAGGTGTTACATAAATATTAAAGTTACTGGTAACGCAGGAAGAAACGTAGCTGATCGTAGCGCTTGCAACCGGACCGACAGGAATAAAAGAAGGAATATCACCAACACCAGAAGCCGGAAGTCCGATAGCAGGATTGCTGTTTGTCCAGGTAGTACCGATCGGCACAATGATCGGGCTGGTAGGAACGCCGTCGCAAACATAAAGATCGGTGAGCGTGCTTGATCCGCAGGGCACAGTGAAATTTACAGTAAGCGGGTACATGCCGCATCCGTCCTGTGTAAATACGGTATTTCCACTGATGATGGTAAATGACGCAGGCACTCCGCAAGGAATACCGGTATAATCAAAAATTACCCAGTCATTATAAGTATTTGCTTGTCCGGCACATGCGGCTGCGACTATGATTGGCGTACTGCAACCGGGAAGGTTAGCAAGCGGTGTTTGATAAACTCCACTTTGCGGTGCTGCTGTTTGTGTAGTCGTGACGTTATTGACGGTAAGGGAAATTGTCATGGTCGTAGAGCTGAGACTTTCCACTCCATGCCAATGTTCAACAAAAATCCTCAAATCACCATTACAGCTAACGCAATAAGCAATTTGTACAGAGTGTGCATACGCCTGAGAAACGAGTCCCGAAACGAGCAAAAGCAAAATAGTAATTGATAGTTTGTAAAGTTTTTTCATGAGGTTTCCTTTACTTATTATGAGTAAGTACGCGTGTATATCAAAAAATAAAAACTACTATTGATTGAGGTTGTCAAACAATCTGTGAGTTTTATACGACAAAAATGCGCAATGGGTTATCCGGTGTTTGTTACGTTTGCCTGTAACGATCGAAAGATAGACCAACAAACCAATACAAGTCAAGTATTAGTTATTGACAAAATCAAAAAAGTGAAAAAAATGCAAGGAAAACCTAGATCCAGACGATCCCCTTTTTAAGCAGGGTAAGGGTTTCAGCCTCAGCACTTCCGGGAGAAGGAATGTGATTATAATACCAGCCTGCCTGCTCGGGCAAGCTCATGAGGATGGATTCAATTCGGCCATCGGTATCCAGACCGAATTTTGTGCCTTTATCATACACCAGGTTAAATTCTACGTAACGACCGCGACGGAGAAATTGCCATTTCTTTTCAACATCACTATACGCTAAGGTTCGATTAACATTCATGAAATGTGTATATACAGGAATAAATGTTTCTCCTACAGCAAGCAAAAATTCAAACAGCTTTTCTTTTTTATGGCCGTTGTTCAATCGGTCGAAAAATATTCCTCCTACTCCACGTGTTTCATTGCGGTGTTTGATGAAAAAATAATCGTCGGCCCAGGTTTTGAATTTCGGATAATACGTTTCATCAAAACGATCGCAGGTATTTTTTAATTGCTGATGAAACCATTTCGCATCCTCTTTCACTACATAATGTGGCGTAAGATCAATTCCTCCGCCGAACCAGAATTCACCATTCGCTAATTCAAAATAACGAATGTTCATATGGATAATCGGAACCATCGGACTTTGCGGATGAATGACGATGGAAACGCCTGTTGCGTAAAATTCATTATCGGAAACGTTTAATGCGGCAACAATATTATCCGGCAACTTTCCATGCACCGCTGAAAAATTTACACCGCCTTTTTCTATTACATTTCCATGCTGAAAAACGCGTGTAATTCCGCCGCCTCCACCTTCACGTTCCCATTTTTCGACACTGAATTTTCCTTTGCCATCTTCCGCCTCAAGCGCAGCACAGATTTTTCCCTGGAGCACAATTAATTGTTCGGAGATAAATTCTTTGGTAAGAGACATTGCGATTTTATTTTTTTACCGTGCCTTTGTGCCTTTGTGGCAATTTTTATTATTATTTTTTTGCGTGAGGGATAGTAGTGGAAAGCCCGGATCTCGTCAAAGCACTATTTCCAATGCTATTACTTAAATTATTTTGACGAGAGAGGACTTGCAACGGATAGCCCGGCCGTGAAGTGAGCTTGCCTCTGCTTCACTGCGCGCCCTGATTATTTTATTCGTTGTAATTTATACTCTACCACTTGTACAATTCGAACTGCACGATTTTCATATCCACTTTCTGCATCGCTGCGGTAAAAATCAAAATCCTGCTGCACACCTTTACCTTTTATTTCGGCAAGCTTCTGGTAAAAATTTGTTCCGTACGTATTGAGCGCCTGCAAAAAATATAATCCTACATCGTAACCGGCAAACGCATACATGCCTGCATCGCCATGAAAAGTGTAATTATATTTTGTAAGAAAACGTTTTGTGGTTGCGCTCGAATCGTAATCAATAAAATACGGCGCTACAAAATGAAACTGCAGCTTTTGCAAATATTCGAGATCAAGATTATCGTAACCCATCCAGGAAGAAAGTCCATAAACGGTGATCACATATTTATCCGACAAAGTATTCAGCGAACGCAACAGATCGCTTACATACGCCTGGCTGTTGGATGGAATAACGAGAATATTGTTTTTATCTTTTTTCAATAATGCTTCGAGTCCCGACATTCCTCTTGTCATTTTAATGGTGTCGGTGGTAGCCGGAAAAAGAAGCTTGCTCACATTTACACGGAATGTATTTGCAGCTGCCTGCTCTTTTACATTTCCGCTGGTGACCATTACCACATTATCTGTTTTGTGATTTTCGCCAATAAAAACTGCGAGCTGTTCCATTTGTGTAGACAACGCAGGCAATGCTTTTGAAGCATCCTGTCGTTTGAACAATACACGATTCGCAGGAGAAACCGGAGAAACCACAGCCACATGATGTTCATTTGCCCAGCTGGAAACTGCATAAAATGTTCCCGGACTTAATGGCCCGAGAATTAAATCCATGAATTGAAATTCGGGCTTCTTTAAGATCTCCAATACTTTCACCGAATCAGCATCGTCCACATCGTAGACATACAGATTCACTTTCATTCCGGTCTTACGCATGGAATCGACAGCAAGCAAAACACCTTCGTAAAATTCAACTGCTGCTTTGGGTTTTGCAGGAAAATTTTCAGGCTCTTTTGTATCGATATTATCCACGTTGTAAAGCTGAAGTGGCAACATCAATGCAATGGTGTACGTTGCTTTTTTATTCAAAACAAAAAGCGTGTCGGGGCCATTTGTAGTTTGTAATATACCGGGCGCGTTCGGATTCTTTCCCGGAATTTTCAGCTCCTGCCCTATTTTTAATCCAGCGGCAACAGTCGGATTTAATTTTACAATCGCATCATGCGAAACATTATACATTTTTTCGAGGCTGTATAAGGTTTGTCCTGCCTGCACGACATGAATAAAATAATTGGTATCAACCGGAACAGGCTTAAGAATGACAACGGGTTTCTGCGTAGGAATCCGCAATACCAAACCCGGCTTAATGCCATTCAGCGCATCCGGATTTTCAACCATAATATCATTCACCGTCAAATCGTACGCCTTTGCAATTGCGTAAAGCGTCTGCCCTTTTTCAACCGTGTGCAAATAATATTTCTTTCCTTCAATCGTCTCCGTCTTCGTCGATTTTTTCACCTCACCTTTCTGTCCGAAAACAGGAACAGCAAAAAGCATCACCACCACCATAGTGATTAGTTTAATTATGGTGCTGTTGGGGAAGATATGCATTGGTTGGTGGTGATTGGTGATTGGGTGATTTATTTTTTACTGACGACTGACTTCTGGCTACTGACAACTGACGACTGACTACTGACTACTGACTACTGGCTACTGGCTACTGACAACTGCCTCTTTACCTCAAGGCTGAAGCCTTGGGTTTTTATTCCCATTCAATAGTAGCCGGTGGTTTTGAGCTGATATCGTAAACCACGCGATTTATTCCTTTTACTTTATTGATGATCTCGTTCGACATTTTTCCTAAAAACTCGTAAGGTAAATGGCACCAGTCTGCGGTCATTCCATCTGTAGAAGAAACTGCGCGCAGCGCCACTGCATTTTCGTACGTACGTTCATCGCCCATTACACCCACGCTCTGAACCGGTAGAAGAATTACTCCTGCCTGCCAAACGGTGTTATATAGATCATGTTTTTTCAAACCTTCGATGAAGATACTATCTGCCTCTTGCAATATGCGTACCTTTTCTTCGGTCACATCACCAAGTATACGAATTCCAAGTCCCGGACCAGGGAAAGGATGACGATGCAATATATTGTGTTCCAAGCCCAAAGCATCGCCAACGCGGCGAACTTCATCTTTGAATAATAATCTTAAAGGTTCCACCACCTGCATCTTCATCGTCGCCGGAAGTCCGCCAACATTATGATGCGATTTAATGGTTTGCGACGGACCGCCCTGTGAAATGGATTCGATCACGTCCGGATAAATTGTTCCTTGTCCGAGCCATTTTACATCCGAAATTTCTTTGGCTTCCTGGTCGAACGTTTCAATAAAAATGCGGCCGATGATCTTGCGTTTTGTTTCCGGATCAGACACACCTTTCAGCTCCGCATAAAAACGTTTGCTTGCATCCACACCTTTTACATTCAGCCCCATATGCTTGTACGAATCGAGCACCGAGCTGTATTCATCTTTGCGCAACAATCCGTTATCCACAAAAATGCAATAGAGATTTTTCCCGATCGCTTTATGTAAAAGCAATGCAGCAACAGATGAATCAACACCACCGGAAAGTCCCATCACTACTTTATCCGTGCCAACTTTTTCTTTCAGCGCAGCCACCGTATCGTTGATGAATGAGCCCGGAGTCCAGTCCTGCTTACAGCCGCAAATTCCGACAATAAAATTCTTCAGCAAAGCAGCACCTTCAGTCGAATGATAAACTTCGGGATGAAACTGGATGCCCCATGTTTCTTCGCCTTCAATATTATAACCTGCGAACTCTACATCAGTGGTGCTTGCAATGGTTTTAAATCCGGAAGGAACTTTTGTAATTGTATCAGCGTGCGACATCCACACTTGCGAATTATGCGAAACGCCACGGAACAAACGATCCACATCATCCACATGCGCAAGGTTCGCTCTTCCGTATTCGCGGTGTTTCGAAGCTTTTACTTCACCGCCATTCTGATTCGCCAACAGCTGCGCACCGTAACAAACTCCCAGGACAGGAAATTTTTTACGAAACATAGAAAGGTCAGGGTTCGGCGCATCACTATCGTTTACCGAGCAGGGACTTCCGCTGAGAATAACGCCTTTTACCAATGAAGTAATGGCCGGAATTTTATTAAAAGGATGAATTTCGCAGTAAACATTCAGCTCACGTACACGGCGTGCAATCAGCTGTGTGTATTGGGATCCGAAATCAAGGATCAGGATGGTTTCGTGCATGGGCGCAAAGATAGTTTTTAGTTGGGAGTTGGGAGTTCGGGAGTTGGGAAAAAGTTCCGGGTTTCGGGTTCTGCGTTTCGGCTTTCAATTTTATCTGCGCCCTTTCAGCGGACTCGGCGAACTCTGCGTGAGATTTTTCGTGTGTTGGGCGTGCCCGTGAATTAGAGACAAGCTCACTTCCCGGTCAGGCTTTTCGCGCTACACGGTAGCTAGCTGCAATCCTTCACGCAAAGAAAAAGGATAAAGATGTTTTTTCAAGAAATATTCGCAACAATAATCTCCTTGCTGCAAGCTTGTTCATCCCCCATCCATTTCCTTAGCTTTGTTTCTATAATGGCAACTGGAAAATTTATTTCAAAATTCAACTGGCGGTTAATTCTGATTCACTTGCCGGCAACACTGTTTCTTATTCTTGGTGCAAGAAAGTTGGCAGTACTTTCAGATGTTGATTTAATTGAAGCGATTTATTTGTACCCTCCTGATGATATTTGGAACCATTTAAAAAAACCGTTAGATGATATTACCAATGGTCAAAGGTTTTATTTATTTTTTCGTGGCATAGCTTATGCGGGCTTAATTACAATACTGGTTTCTTTTCTCATTTCACTTTTCATAAGCATAAGAAACAAGATTTTTTGGCTGAACTCTTTAGTGGTATTTATTCTTGTCTTTATCATTACCATTTTAACATTTCACAAACTTTTATTTTTCAAGATACTTTCTGAAATAGGCGGATTCGGTCGCTTGTTCGAATCGCTTGGCATTAAATATGTTTTTATTATTAATGGAACCATACTCACGCTCACAGGCTTATTCCTCTTCTTTAATCCATGGACAAAAAAATTCATCCGCAAACAATACGATGAAAGTCATTTTGCACCCAAAGAAAAACCAGCAGAAGAATTAAATCACGCCGGTGAGGAGAAAGACTGGACCTGGGAATAAATTTTATTTACAATCGCTACAACGCGCGAACAATTAACAGAAGCAGAAGAAAAAGCCTGGCAATTATTCAAAGCCATTGAAGTGCGAAAATTAATTCAGCCCGGCAAAACAGAAAAGTCGCTTAACGCAGAAATATATAAGGTTGCAAAAGAGCTTTTCGCTGTGGATAAAATGGGAAAACGCACGAACTAAAATTCTCGTAACCCAAAAGATGCAGTTCCGGTCCTTTTATTTAAAGCTCTTATACACCGACAGTGCAAAAATGCCGATCAGGCCAAAAGCCCCGGCCAGTACCCCTCCCACTACAGCATAGTTAGTGGTCACACAATAATAAATGGCAACAGAGAACACGATCCCCGCACCGGAAATGAAAGCAACAAGCGCTTTTTTGCTGATCTGGCCTTCGAGCCGGTTTATCTTCTGTGTGTGTCCTGGCGGGTGATTTCGTAGGTAGATTCCATGTTTGTTTTTTTTCAAAAATGGGACGCATTTGAAAACCTGGAACTGATGGCGGTCAGGGAGAGGGGTGATTTTTGTCAGAAGAGTAAAACTGATTCAGTGGCAGCGGAATAGTTCTGAGCAGTGCCGAATGGCGCTATTATAGCGTGTTTGTTTAAATCCCGGTATTGTATTCTTCAAGCAGGGTGAAAAATAGTTCGAGTGCATTTTCTTCTGATCCATTACACTCTTCCAGGATTGTAAAATACCAGTTTGAGGATAAAGAGTAACCTCTCTTCTTTTTAAACCAGACAAAAAAGCCAGATTCATTATCACCAAAAAATGGATCGGTTGAAATGTCGTATCCATTTTCCTGAAGACTGATCATATAACCAGTCATGAAGGTTGAAAGCAAACTAATATGATTTTTGCCTAAATACATTCCTGGCCGCTTTCGTAAATTTCCAAGCAAGAAATCAATGACGCTTATTTCTACTTTCTTACTTTTCATAAAATATGCCTTAACGGTTTGCAGCTTGACCAAGGTGACGATTTTCACGACAAATGTTGATACGAAACCAATGTTTGATATCACAAATGTGTCTGCGGAGTACTGAACTGCCTCTTTTGCCACACAGATGTTTAGTGGCTACCCTTCTTTCCGTCAATCGTCTGTCATGACGAGTTTGCACTATCCCTGTGCGGTCGGGCAGGCATACTCTTTGGGCAAGTTTTGCTCTGTGCGTCGACTTGTGTGGCTTGCAAATGGTGTATAACTGCGAAGGGTTGGCCCTTCAGTTTGTGATGTTCGTAAATTCAAATATTAAATGCTTTAATGTTCCTATGTCTGAATGGTTAGATTCATAATAGTTTTTTATTAATTTGTTCGATTTGAATATTAAAGTTTCTGTATTTCTTTTGTCTTTTTCTAATAAAGAATTGACACCTTTTATTGTTTCGTTTGTTTTGCCTTCAAGTAGATAACCAATCAAACTACCATTTTCATACTTTTTGGAAACGAAGTTGTCTATTCCAGTCTCAATGTATCTGCGTTTTAATGCCGAATCGTTTTGTTTAATATTTTTAGCTTCAAAGAAGTACTCATATTCATAAGTTGATAAAAATGAAGTCAACCTAAAATCTATTCTTGGAAAAGTGTCTGAAAAACCTTTAACCTTTGGAATGTCAATTGGAATATCAGCTTCAACATTGGTTGAAACTTTCCACTTTAGTCTTAACGGGTTTTCTTTTATATGTCTGTGTAATTCGGAAGAAATGTCGTTTTCGTTCCAGTCTAATTGTATCACTTGTTCCGACAATGAAGTTTGATATGCTTCAATGATTAATCGACAACATCTTTCTTCAAAAGCATTTCTGAATTTTTGGTAAACAATCGTGTTCAATGCCATCATTAATTCCCGTTTAAGATTTCAAGAATTAACTCTGAAGCATCTTCTAATGCCATTGACTGCGACCAAAATCTGCGTTGGTTCGGACGGATAATATAAATGTCGTCTCCTGTTTTGTAATTCAGTTTTTTTCTAAAATAAATATTGCTCGCTTTTTCTTCCCATAAATGCTGGTCTATTTTTTTTAGTTCATCATCAACAAACTCTTTAGACGTTACCACTTCTTTTTGCTTTTTAGAAAAAGAAAGTTTAATCATCATCAGAGGTGTAAACCTACTGATATTATAGATTGTGGCATTTGCAAACAAATCCTGACCTTCAAGAAAGTCGTTGAGTTCTGTACTGATTATATTTCCATATTCAGATGTTTGCTCTGCTCGTAATGGATATAATGCTACTGATTTTTCTTGCTTGTGAAATAAGTCGACAGATAAAGATATTATGTCTGTAATACGAATTATATCATTTGCAGAAAGATTATAGAGTTTATTTATTTTTGATTCCCAATATTGAAAGTCAAAATGACTCTTCCTTTGATTTAATAATGAATTTTTTGTATCAAAACTAATTTCAGAAAACTGTATTTTTTTTATAGCATCCAGATCTAATTCTGCGTAAGGAAAACTTAGATACTCAGTTAAAACTATTCTGTCTCTTTCTATACCCCAAGAAGAAGATGTTAAAAAGAAAAAATAAGTTATCAAATTAGAATTGAATGTAATTACAATAGATTTTAATTTTTCAGCTTCATTAGTTGAAAACCCATATACAGCTTTGTTGTAGTAAACATCATAGTCAAAATAACTTGAAAGGGTGTTTTTGTTTGTAATACCTTCTTTGAGTATAGCTATTGGTTGCTTAAACAGTTCTAAATTATTATTCCTAACCTCCTTTTTAATTTGTTCGGTATTATTTACGGGAGTGTAATATCTTTCTATCTTGTCTGTATCGGTATGTCTACCGTTAATAACCATCTTATTGCTTTCATTCTCTTTCGGGTGCAAGCCCGAACCGTATTCAATATTGTTACTCTTCAAGTATTTTTTAAAGCTACTGTGCTGTTTACTTAATGCCTTGATTAACTCCCAATCATTCATTCCGCCCCACATTGCAATCTTCCAAATTTTGGTGTCGGGCTTTTGACATTCTACTCTTGGCAGAAATTTTAAATCTGTAAAGTCAATACTCAACCCATCAATTACATTGGATTTGATAAATGTTTTTGGTGCATAATATGCAATTTTATCAGAGGACTTTTTAGGTTGTTCTTTCTGATAAAACACAATACTTATTGGACCAGTTGCATCACCAAATAATTGTCCTCCAAAATTCTTTTTTGCATTCCGAAGAATAGAAAAATTGAAAACCTTTTCTACATAACAATCATTGAACAACCATTTTCTGAAACTCTGATAAGTTCCGCCTGTGTTGGTTAAAACTTTGGTGTTAAATATCAAAGCTATTTCGCCATTAGGAGCAAATTTTGTTGCTTTATGCAGAAAAGGTAAAACCATTTCTTTGGCAAAACCATATTTGTCGCAATAGCTGCGGACAGATTCCAGTAAATCAGTTGTTCCGAATGGAGGATTGCCGACTACCAAGTTGAACTCAATATTTTCAATTTCTACATTTTGCAGTATAGTATCTCTGCAAAATAGATTTTTACCTTGTTCTTTTAATGATTTATCATTAGGGTTATTGATAAGATTTGGCAACTGAAACTTCTCTTTTTGCCACAAAGTTTTATTCGGTTCTAAATTATCAATCAAAGCTAAATACAAACTAAATGCTGCTACTTTAATGGCTTGCGGATGTAGTTCAATACCAAAAATATTGTCAGTTAAGAGTTTTTTCAGTTTGGCAAAATCTTTAATTTTCTCCTTATGCTGATTCTCGTAACGTTTTACTAATCGCTTAAAGCTTTCTACTAAAAAAATACCTGAACCACAACTCGGGTCTAAAACTTTTATATTGTAGTTTTTTTCTGTTTTGCTTATTGGTAGTTTTTCATTCAGAATAAACTCCACTAATGCTGGTGGAGTATAATATGTGCCTGTTTTTTTCTTTAAATCAGGGTCTGTTTTGAATAAGAAATTTTCGTAAATCTCACTAAGTAATTCAATTTGAATAATACTGAAATCAAACAATCTCCAATCTTCAAACAAGTTTGCTTGCGGTGTACTGTCATTACCACTTATGAAACATTTTTTTATAAGTTGAAGTTGGTCGGCAGATATTTTTTCGCCTTTCTCTAATGTAAAAACATTTCCATTAAAATCTTCTTCCAATCGTTCA
This sequence comes from Bacteroidota bacterium, assembly GCA_031412295.1. Lineage (GTDB taxonomy): Bacteria > Bacteroidota > Bacteroidia > Palsa-965 > Palsa-965. Next base: position 99,439 of record JANOCU010000012.1, on the reverse strand, counting down.
TATAATTGGTAAGTAGCTTTTGGGTCATTTAAAATATCAAAATACGATTTTGTGCCTTTTTTTATTTGAGAGTATAATTTTTCGTCAGTGGCTCCTCTGTCTTCAAGATACAATAGGAATAAAGAACGAAGTATGATTTTATGAATAAAATTAATTTCAAGTCCTTGTTGCTCTAATTGATGGGCAGTATTTACTAAACTTTCTACCAAATATTTATCAACTCTTCGTTGTAGGTTTATTTTATCTCTGATAAATTGGGCTTCCTCCAACGTCCAAACAATTCCCGAATCAATTGCAATTCTTGAAAATAGCTTATTGAGTTCTTCTAATCGTTTTTTATCTGAAAAAGTATATTTTTCTATTTCAACACTTTGAAGTTCTTTTTGGTAATCAAAATTCTCCTGTGTTTTAATTAGGGGTTTTTCAGAACAATTGTAAATACGAATTTCAGTATCAGAATAAACATATAGGAACAATACTTTTTTGAAATTCCATATTTTCCTGTGAGTATCGGCAATTGCTTGTAATGTTTCTGTATCAAACGTTTTTATCTTTTTCAAAAACACGGCAGGAAAACTATTCCCGTTTTCATCTGTATTGAAATAAATTGAATCAACCCCAAATTCAAGCACTTGCTCAAACACGATAGACTCGCTTTCTAAGAGGTTTTTACCCTTAGAATTTACGGTTTTGGCTCTATCTAAGCCAATTAACTCTATTACTTCTTGCCCTGTCATTGATTACGTGTGCCTGATACAAACCTTTCGCCTAAATTACAAATTCGTCCTGAACTAAGTTTCCACTTTCCCAATCCCCTATCACAACAACGCAATCTCCTCCAAACTCAACCCCGTAATTCTTGCAATAGTAGCCGCATCAATATTTTCTTCTTTCATCCTTTTCGCCGTTGCGATCTTTTCTTTTCTCGTAGCCACCTCCTCCGCCATCTTCTTAATCCGCTCCACCTGCTCATAAGCCGGCACCCAAAGCAAACTCTTCCGCAACTCCTCCATCAACCCCACCGCATGATAGCTCAAATGATCCTCCGCCTTCGCATTAATAACAATATGATCAAACACCTCAATCCCGATAATCCGCCCCACCTGTATCATCCGGTCCGTTAACGCCTTATCATCCTCCTTCGCGCTCATATCATCTGTCTTGCTGTTGTGGCAGAGGTACAGGTATTTCGCATCCTTCTGCAACGGCAGCTTATAAATTTCAGTCGGCTGCACCTGGTCTTTTACCGGTATGCCAAAAGCAATCAGCTCCACGAAGAGCAATTTAAATTCCTCATCCAGCCCTATCGTCCACAAATGTTCCCGCTGCCGGCTGAGCTTGTTTTCGCGCATTAAGATCTGCCGCATAATGCGCGCAAGGTCGTCCGACGATTCGACTAATATCTTCTGTGTTTTAGTGAGCTGGATATTCATAGCAATTCAAAAATAGCGAAAAACAGGTTGGCGCTTTCCAAAAAGCCATGCACCCGCTTTTCCATTCATACCCCGGCAAGATACACCGATAAAAAGCGATGCTCCCTTTCCTGTACACGAATTACTAACGGGACAATGTTCAGGGCGGGCTCAAAACACCTCAACCACCCGCAACCCGCTCCCCTGCGAAAGCAGGCAATCCACCGCTCCCACCCGCTGGTAAAACACCACCCCCATCAGCAGCACCGCCGCAACGCTCCCCGTCATCACCGGCGCACCCGCAAGCACAGGGTTGAGCGTAAATGCAACCGCGCCCGCAGCCGATAAGCTCGTGACCGGACTCATGTCTTCCGCGCGGAGCAGGTGAAGCGCAGCGTCCGAAGGAACATAGCGCCCCGCAGCAGGATCATACCGGTGATCACTCAGCGTGCAGAGGAGGCTGAACACTTCAAAATGCGTAGCCCCCGCCGGCGCTGAAACAAATGCAGCAGGTAAAAAAGCAGGAACCGTGATTGTGGCTGCATTCCGCCCCGCTGCAGCAGCGATAGTAAAAGGCGCACAAAAAGCAGAAGCAAAACCAGCCGTCTCGTGCAGCTCGAAGCCCTCCAGCAGCGCGCCGTTCGAAAGCAGGTCAATGCTCCGTTGCCCCCGCGGCCCGGCGCCATTTAAATTGATGCGTTTTATGACTGGCATAAGCCGCTGGATCACGCTCACTGCGCTTCCTTTCGGTTGCCGCGCGCCGATGGCCTGGCGAAGCGCTTTCACCACGGTAGAGCACCCGCCGAATTCCGCATTATTCTCGCGCGTGCGTGCAAAGTTCGGCTCGCTCGCTATACGTTCCTTGCTTGGCCCATTCGCTACGCGCACAATATCCATCGTGCCGCTTTTATAAAAGCTTAAGCCGCCTAGTTTGCCCTTCATGCGAAGGAACCCCGTTTGTTTGCTCATCATCGGTATGTTTTAAGGAGAATGTCCGTACAGGAAGCCGGTCCCGCACCAGGAACACCCTTACTAATAAAACGCAAAAACAGGCCGGAAGCTGCTTAACAAAATGTTAAAACCGCAACAAAGCCGCCCATAAGCCGCAGATGAGTCGGGGGTGAGCCGCCTAAAAGCCGCCTAAAAGCCGGTTTTCCTTCATAAACATCAGCCCCTTTCCTCCACCAAAGAATTCCCATCCTCTCCCATCCACCGCACCCTCTCCGAGCATCCTTTACCTTTTCGCACTTTTCGCCCTGATTTCCTTTTTCGCACTTTTCGCCCCTATTTCGTTTTTCGCACTTTTCGCCCCTATTTCGTTTTTCGTACCCCTTTCGTATTTCGCTCCCCCTTCATATTTCGTAAATTCGTACCATTCGTAATTCGTTCCCCCCTTTTCGTATTTCGTACCTTTTCGTACCCTTTCGTTTTTCGTACCCATTCAATATGACAACCACAAGACAAAACCTCATAGAAGCAGAAGAAAAAGCATGGCAATTATTCAAAGCCATTGAAGAGCGCGAATTAATTCAGCCCGGAAAATCGGAGAAGTCGCTTAATTCTGAAATTTATAAGCTTGCTAAAGAGCTTTTCAGAATAAAAAAATTCTGGCATAAGCGAATTGTGCGCGCAGGAAAAAATACGCTTTCTCCGTACAATGAAAATCCACCCGATTTAATTTTGCGCAATGATGAAATCCTGTTTTTCGATTTCGGTCCGCTCTTCGATGAGTGGGAAGCGGATATCGGTAAAACATATGCCATCGGGAATGATCCGCTGAAGCATAAGTTATGCGCAGATATAGAAACGGCCTGGCATGAAACGCAGGAATGGTATTCGCAGCATAACTCATTGACCGGCGCGGAGCTCTTTCATTTTGTAGCTGAGCTTGCTAAAAAATACGGGTGGGAATTTGGCGGAAAGATCGCGGGACATTTAATCGGCAAGTTCCCGCACGAAAAATTACCACCGGGAAGCTTTGTCAATTACATTCACCCTAAAAATAAAATGGACATGTTTCTGCCCGGAAAGAACGGCGAGAAAAGGGAATGGATCCTGGAAATTCATTTCGTTGATAAAGAGAAAGAAATTGGCGGATTTTTTGAGCAGCTGTTGCGGTGAAAATAATCCGTTAAACCGGCTGAAATCTATTTCTTATTAATTTGAATTACATTCGCTTAAATCAGCTTTTAAATTCACTACATCTTAATCTCCCGAAACATCGTCATGCAAACAGTCTCCACATTCAATTCCACAAATCATCGTATTTGGATCACAATCTATGATCTTGGAAAAACAAGACACCTCGATTATGGCTGGCTTGAACCTATCACAAGTGGTCAGACAATTGATGGTGTACAATTTTCTTCCAGGCCATGGAGATCAGGAAATTATATGGAAGGATCTTATTACCATGTCAGAGGAGAAGTAAAAGATGCAAATGGCAACACAATTTTTGACACAAACATTGAAATTGGTGTGAGCACTATTCCCGCAGATGATACTGTTTCCATGCAGACAGATGGCAATGGAAATTACTGGTGGATTCACGGATTGCCACCGGAGATTTTATATCCCGGCGACGGCATTACCGGTCTTAAACAATAACAAAACGCGGGATCGAAAGCGAAAGAGAATGTATTTCGAAAATTCATTTCGCAGACCGTGAAAAAGAGATCGGTGGATTTCTTGAACAGCTGTTGCGGTAGAAATTCTCTTGACTTTTTTTTTGAACCACAATAGTTATAATAGCACACAATAGTTTTTCTTTCTCTTGTGTCCTCATGTGTCTATTGTGGTTTTCCAACTGCTAAGGAAATTTCTCTCTACACTCTCACACCAATCAAACAAACATCATCAATCTGCTCCAAATCACCTCTCCATTTCTCAAACGTATCGCTCAGCATGCGGCGTTGCATCTCCATGGATTCGCCCGAAATGATCAGCAGCAAATCCGTCAGCTGTTTGTGCTTGAATTTTTTTCCATTCTTCCCGCCAAACTGATCTGCAAATCCATCGGTAAATGTGTAGATGACATCACCTTTCTGCAATTGGAATGTGTGCAAAGTAAAAGGTAGTTGTCCCTTTTCATGTTTCCCGATTGGCAGGCGGTCTGCTTTTATTTCAATCAGATCATTGCTGCGCACAATGTAAACCGGGTTGTTGGCTGCAGCACATTTTAATTCATGCGTTTTAAAATTAAAACTCAGCAAACATCCATCCATTCCGTCTTGTCCGCCTTCTTCACTTCCATCATTCTTCAAATGATTCACAACCAGGTCGCGCGTTTCATTCAGGATTAAATCAGGACTTGTAATTCCTTTTGTAACGGCTTTATCAAGACATGCAATATTCAAAATGCTCATGATCGCACCTGGTACGCCATGGCCGGTGCTGTCGGCAGTGACAAAAACAAAATTGCCGTTGCTTAACGTAGTCGCCCAGTAAAAATCGCCGCTGACAACATCTTTCGGTTTAAAAAGAATGAAATAATCATCCAGGTTTTCATCGAGCAAATTTTTACTTGCAAGCAATGCACGTTGAATACGTTCTGCGTAATTAATGCTGTCGGTAATTTCTTTGTGCTTCTCTTCTATTAAATATTTTTGCTCCGTTACAATTCTTTTTTCTTCTATTACTTCCGCTGTTCTTTCTTCAACAGTTTGCTCTAATTGTTTCTGACGTTTGCGCAATGAGGCAGTTCGCCAGCGATAAGTACCAAATGCGCTGACTGCAATAAAAATCACCAATCCTGCACGTGCCCACCAGGTTTTCCACCACGGCGGACGAATTACAAATTGATAGGAAAACTCTTTGCTCCATACGCCTTCTGCATTCATTGCTTTCACTTTGAATGTATAATTTCCGTGAGGCAAATTTCCATAAGGTGCTTCACTGCGGGTGCTTAATGCGCTCCAGTTATTATCAATGCCAACGAGCTTGTACTGGTATTTTACTTTTTTGCTTTGTTGTTGCGTAATGCCGATAAAATTGAATGTGATAAAATTATTATTGTACGCAAGACTCAAATCTTCGGGCAAGCTGTACCATTTTGAAACGGCAGTCAACTTTTGCTCGCTTACTTTTACGCCGTTCCCAAGCACAAGGATGCTATCCGTTTTCCCGACAAGCATTGACCACGGAATTTTTTCATTGAATAAATCGACACCTGTCAATTCAATTTTCGGCGCAAGAGATGCAGACAAAGAATTGGATGGATGAAATAATGTCAGCCTGTCGTTTGCACCAATCCAGATCGTGCCGTCTTTCGCTTCGTAAATTGCATTCGTATTGCAGCCAATGCCGAGAAAACCATCTTCATAATTGTAATTAATAAACAGCGGCAGATCAGGATTGCTCTTTTTTAATTCAAGGTTTTTCGCTTTCATCATGCTCAAACCAAAACGTGTTCCTATCCACACGTTTCCATGACGGTCTTCAAGCAATGAAAAAATAGTATTGTCGGGCAATCCATCCTTCGTTGTAAAATGAGTAAACGTTTTTTCATTTGGATCGTATTTATTAATTCCACCACCATACGTTCCAAACCACATCATCCCGTTTTTATCCTCCAGCATACATCTCACATCGCTGTTGGATAAACCTTCCTCTTCTCCGAAATGTGTAAATGCTTTTCCGTTTTTTTCATTCGGATTATATTTTGTCACACCATGACCAGAAGTGCCGAACCATAAATTGCCATTCTTATCCTCACCGATACTACGCACTTCATTCCCGGAAAGACCTTCTTTAGTTGTAAACGTTGTAAACGAATTTTCTGCAGGATCATATTTACATGCGCCACCACCGGAAGTGCCGAACCAAATATTTTCACTTTGATCTTCGAGCATACAAAATATCGTCTTGCCCGGCAGTCCTTCTTTTTTTGTGAATTGTGTAACTGTTCTTGCGGAAGGATCATACCTGTCCACATCGCCATTAAGCATTCCGAACCAGAGATTTCCATTCTTGTCCTGCAGGCTGCTAAGCACATTCAAATTCCCATTTCCTGTTGTATAATGCGAAAAAGACTTTCCATCATATTTATTTATTCCGCCACCTAATGTTCCCAACCAAAAATTCCCGTTTTTATCCTCAAGAATATTTAAAACCACGTTGTTGCTTAAACCTTCATTAGTTGTAAAATGTGTAAATGTTTTTCCCCCGTATTTACTCACACCATCACCATTTGATCCGAACCAGATATTTCCGCTTCGGTCTTCGAGCACACAGCGCACATCGGGATTCGGCAAACCTTCCTTCTCTGAATAATGCGTAAAGGTTTTTCCATTTACGCCTTCTGCATATTTGCACACGCCTGCTCCGTTTGTAGTAAACCAAATAGTTCCGTCGCGGTCTTCGAGCATGCTGCGGATATCATTATTGGAAAGTCCTTGTTCGGCTTTATACTGTGAAAAAGTATTTCCATCAAATTTATTAACGCCGTTACTCTGCGTACCAAACCACAGCTGACCTTTTTTATCTTCAAGAATACATTTTACAGTGTTCGCTGATAATCCCTGCTTGTCGGAATAATGGTAAAACGATTTTCCATCATACTTACACACTCCTTCACCAAACGTAGCAAACCAGATTGCGCCATTCCGATCTTCTTCCATATCAAAAACAGTGCTGCTTGAAAATCCCTGCTCCGAGGTATAACTTGCAAATGAATTTGTTGACGGATCATATTTGCTAACACCACCAATTACACCAAACCAGATATTTCCTTTTTTATCTTCAAGCATGCTGAAAACAGCACTCGTAAGCAATCCTTCATCTTCAGCATAATGCGTAAATGTTTTTCCATCATATTTATTTACGCCACCACCATTTGTTCCGAACCAGATATTTCCTTTGCTGTCTTCGAGCATGGAACGCACATCGTTATCCGACAGACCTTCATTGGTAGTAAAATGTGTAAATGATTTCCCATCATATTTACTAACGCCTGAACCATTTGTGCCCATCCACAAATTGCCGCTTTTATCTTCGAGCAAACACAAAATGCTTCCATGTTTTAATCCCTGCAATTTTTTAAACGAGCTGAAGTTTTGTGAATTCTGATCTTTGGTAAAAGCATCTTTTGCAATTACCGTTTCAGGAATGCCGGCTACAAAAGCAGTGTCTTTAGAAATAACAATTTCAGGAAGAGCATACGAATCCTGGCCAGGAATATATTTTATCGGAGTGCCTGCAACAACCACGGTAGGTTCACCCGCTAAAAACACATTTGTATTCGCAGCAATCAAAAACGGCTCACCCGTAGTAACGCTTTCAGGAATACCTGCAGGAAGTGTTAATGGAATTGAAATACTATCAATGGGAACAACATACCCGTTTGCGGGAATAATTTTCAGCGCATAAGAATTGGTGCGGGTTTTATTTTCTTCGCTGCAGGAATTGAGAACTAATAAAGAAATAATTGCAAAAAGGGTCTTTTTCACTAATTAAAATTAAAAGAAATTGTCAATCGTCTTACCTCTGTCATTTGCTCAAAAATGAATATCTTGTTACTCTATAAACCGACCATGAAAAAATCTTTCCTCTTCTCGTGCCTGCTTGTTTTATCTCTTTCCGCATTTTCACAATCCGAAAAGAAATTCGACCTGTATCTTTCATCAGGAACTGTAACACATTCCATACCAGAAAATTCATTCCAAGGATTGTGGCCTGATTCAGCAGAAGCAATTAACGGTCGTTATTATCGTCATATCCGTTTTTCAACTTTCCCCGGTCCTCAAACACGTGCTGCGTTGGAAACAGCAGGAATTAAACTGCTTTATTACGTTTCATCACAAACGTATCTTGCTTCGATAGCGGGTGCAACAACGCTGTCCAATCCATCTTTCGGAATTGAAGGCGTTTTCAAAATTTCCGCGAAAGAAAAAATGCATCTTGAGCTGAGCTATGCATTGGCAAAAAATGAATTCCCTGCTTACACTATTAACTCCAATGCAAAAACCGGGATTACATTTACCTACTTCAACGATATTCCACACCAGCTTGTCATTGATCAGCTTGCTGCTTATGAAATCACTTATAATTTTGCAAACAGTCATCGTGTAACTGTATGGATGCCGCAAAATGAAATTGAATCGTTTGTAGGAAAATCTTTTGTTTGTGCTGCGGAATTGGTGGATGATGCTCCTGTTCATGATAACAATGTAGGCCGCACAAATCACCGTGATAATTGGATGGCGCAGGATTTCGCCGGCGGCAGAATGTATAATGGCGCAGGAGTTAATATTATGTTGCAGGATGACGGAACGATCGGGCCGCATATTGATTTCACAGGGCGTTTGATCCAGCAATATATTAACTACGACATTGGTGATCATGGTGACCATTGTGCAGGAACTATAATTGGCGGTGGAAATAAAGATCCGCTCACACGCGGAATGGGCTGGGGCGCGAATTTATTTGTTTACCGCGCAGCTAATCCTTACCAGGGATTTGACAGCATTTACAATCATTATGTCAGCAATGGAATTGTGATCACTTCTACCAGCTACAGCGATGGATGTAATGCAGGTTATACCACCTTAGCGCAAACGCTCGATCAGCAGATCTATGATATGCCGAATCTTATTCACGTATTTTCTGCAGGTAATAATGGCACTGCTGATTGCAGTTATGGTGCCGGTGCAAATTGGGGAAATGTGACAGGCGGACATAAACATTCTAAAAACAGCATCGCAGTAGGTAACCTGGATTACATGGATGCAATTGCAAATTCTTCCAGCCGCGGGCCTGTGCATGATGGCCGTATGAAACCGGAAGTTTGTGCAGTTGGAACGAATGTATATTCAACAGGCGATGCAAATACTTACAACTTTAAAACAGGAACTTCCATGTCTTGTCCTGCTGTTTCAGGAACGTTCGGCGAAATGTATCATGCGTATAAAACACTGAATGGAAATGTTAATCCGCCTTCAGGATTAATGAAAGCGATCCTGATGAACACTGCAGATGATCTTGGCAATGCAGGTCCTGATTTTATTTATGGTTATGGTCGCATCAACGGACGTAAAGCGATCGTTCCTATTGAGCAAACGATGTTTGTTATTGATGCGGTTGTAAACACTTCAAGCAATATTCATACAATCAATGTTCCTGCTGGCACAGGTAAATTAAAAGTGTTGGTCTACTGGCATGATTATCCAGCTGCGGTTAATGCTTCTGTTGCTTTGGTAAATAATATCGACATGCAGGTTACAGATCCTGCTTCTGCAATTTATAATCCGTGGGTATTGGATTTCACTCCGAATGTCAGCAACCTGAATGCAGTTGCACTGCGCGGAACAGATATTCGGAATAACCACGAGCAGGTTACGATCGATAATCCGCTTGCAGGAAATTATAGCATCTCCATTACAGGCACGAACATTCCGATGGGACCGCAGGAATATTATTTGGTTTGGTATTTTGAACCTGCTGATGAGCTTGTATTGACTTATCCGAATGGCGGCGAAGGATTTGCTCCGTTTGAAACCGAAACATTACGTTGGGATGCAGCAGATAATACCGGAACATTCAATATTGAATACAGCACTGACAGTGGCGCAACATGGTCTGCAATCAATAACGCGGTTGCTGCAACAGTTCGTTATTATAACTGGAACGTTCCGGCTGCAGTGAGCGGAGAATGTTTGGTTCGTATCACCCGCGGTGCGGCAACAGATACAAGTGATGCAGCATTCTCAATTATTCCTGTTCCTGCAAATCTTGTTGTTGACTGGGCTTGCCCCGATTCACTTCAGCTTTCATGGAATGCAGTTGCAGGTGCAAGCGATTACGATGTGTTTATGCTTGGCAATATGTATATGGATTCAATCAGCAATTCCACTTCGACAAGCTGCGTAATCCGTAATTTGAGCAACACCACAAATACCTATTGGTTCAGCGTTCGCGCAAGAGGAGCACAACAGGCAAAAGGTCGCCGTGCAATTGCGATTGAAAAAAATCCGGGTGTGTATTGTCCTGGCGCGTTTGATGCAGCAATCGTAACACTTACTTCACCGGAAGATTTTTACGTTTCCTGCATGAATACATCTGCATTGCCTGTAACAATTGAATTGACGAATCCGGGATTAACAACACTTGCTTCCATTCCTGTTTCGTATTCAATCAATGGTGGTCCGCCGGTAAATGAAATTTTTCCGGGACCATTACCACCTTCAGGAATTGCTTCACATACTTTCAATACACCAGCAACAATTGGAACGCCCGGCACCAATACAATTGAAGCATGGGCATCTTATCCGAATGATATTGACGGAACGAATGACACAACATTGCTTTCAATTGAATTCGATGTTACAATCCCGGTTGCGCCACCGCTGACAGAAAATTTTGAATCGTTCACACTTTGCAGCACGGCTAACGATTGTGAGGCTGTGAATTGTTTGCTCATTAACGGATTTAAAAATCTGACCAACGGACAAAGTGATGATATTGACTGGAGAGTTTCCCAGGGTTCAACAGCATCTACTTCAACAGGTCCGGATTTAGATTATGCGCCGGGATCGACCACCGGAAATTACATTTACCTGGAAGCTTCCTCCTGCTTCGGCAAAACAGCAACAATGCTGAGTCCATGTATTGACCTGACAACATTCAGTAATCCGGCTTTAACGTTTGCTTATCACATGTACGGCGCGTCAATGGGCGAATTACACGTTGATATTTATGCAAACAATCTTTGGACGAATGACATCTTCACAACTACAGGAAATCATGGTAATGTATGGCTCACATCAAACATTTCACTGACCGCATACACGGGGCAAATTGTAATTTTCCGATTCAGGGGAATAACCGGTTCTGCGCTTACAAGTGATATGGCGCTCGATGGGATTCAGGTTGGAAATATTTCCTCAACTAATGAAATTATCTCCAATGCTGCTGTGAATCTATTCCCGAATCCTGCCGATGGAATATTTAATCTTTCTGTATCCAACGTCGAAGGAGAAGAAGTAACAGCAACAATTTATGATGTTACAGGAAGGCAACTATCAAGTGTAAATTATGGTGACGTTTCCGGAACGCTTACTTCACAGCTTGATCTTTCGGGATACGAGAATGGAGCTTATATTCTGGAAGTAAAAATCGGTGGAGAAATTAAAATCATCCGGTTGAATAAAATAGAATAGCCGGGTAATTTAAAAAAGGCAAATAAAGGTCCGCAATTTTACTGTTGCGGACCTTTTACATTTTATTCTAAAGCTATGGCAAAGTTGAAAGCGCATTTCCAAAAGCAGTTTCATCCGAAGCAGTAAGCGTGATCGTGTACACACCATTTGGGGTAATTGTTGCTGCAATAATTCCGGTATATAATACACCATCCTTTACGCTTATCACAATTAAGTGCGCCGGTAAACCTGCTGCGGTATGACTATCAGTAAATGTGTTTGCTGTTGAATTAAAACTATCCCAGCAAGACCAGACTGTATTTACATTGTCATACCAAACAAATGCGCTCACCTGTGTCGCATCGAATGTTCCTGCAATATTCATTGTGATCGTCGTGTAATTTGGATTATTTAAAAAGCGATCCGCATTACCCCAATCCAAACTATCACAAGTCGCAAAATAACCTTGTGGCGCCGGAGAAACAGCCACAGTAATATTAACTGCTGAATCTAAATTCGGAATCCATTGCACCGTATCTCCAGCGAACTCGCCGTCAAATAAGCTCATCATCGGATCGGGTGTTGTCGTGCTTGGCAAAAACACATTATAGGTTTGTCCGGGAGCTAATTTTAAATCTGCTGTTCCTTGTTTAGCATGAATGTAAAATTCTCCGGCAGAAATCAACGGCTCTTTTGGTCCGCCGGGATAATACGCTGCGTTGGTTGGCATATTAGACAACAGCATGCTTTTCTTTGTATAAATTTCTTTCATCTCAATCGTAATAGTTCCTGTTACCGGTCCACCCGACATCGTAACAAAAGTATTTGCATTGAATCCAACATACGTTCCGTTTGTTCCGGTAACCGTCTGTGTCGTATTATTATTGATGGTGAAGAATTGGCTTTGTACGCCTTCACTAGCAAAGAATGCATTCAACGAAGCAATAGATGGAGTTGGAGTTGGAGTCGGTGTTGGAGTTGGCGTGGGTTCCGGCGTTTCTTTTTTACAACCGGCAAATGTGATGGCTGCAACAATTGAAGTCAGCAACACTGCTTTTGAAAAGGTTCTCATAGGTTCAGATTTTAAATTTGTATGAACCAAAAGTAGACGTGCATATCCAGCATGCGAAGTTGAAACCTGTGATTTCTTACTCCTTCAGAAAGAATAACAGGGAAGAAAATAAAATACAACTCAATTGAAAATCCGAAGTGAAAACGAGTTGTTGCCTATCAGCTATTAGAATTTATTTATTGTGCAGCGCAGAAACTACTTTATAAAATTCTTTCATCTCCAAAAAAAATAAATGGTATCATTTCCTTGTTTCGTTCCTGTTTTGCGTCAATTTTCGCTTTTCATTAACAATAATTTCAAAAACTATGGCAAGCATGTTCACTTTATAGTTAACTTTGAATTGTGAAATCACAAAGACAAATCGTTTTTCATAAACATCATTTTATCGAGTTCTATACTTCCCAAACAAAAGCGGTTCAGGAAAAAATCGACTACGTTTTCACGTTGCTCCGCACGGTGGAAAGAGTTCCGAGAAAATTTTTGGATCACATGGAAGGAACAGATGGGTTGTATGAAATAAGGATAGAATACAGCAGTAATATTTATAGGATTTTTTGCTGCTTTGACAAAGGAAATCTTGTCGTCTTGTTTAATGGCTTTCAAAAAAAATCTCAAAAAACATCAAAGCAGGAAATTGAGTTGGCTATTCGTTTGAAAAAAGAATATTTCAGCATAAAAAAATAATCGTCATGAAAAAGAAAAATTTAAAAGAAGTAAAATCATTTGATGAACTTCTGGATGTCAAGTACGGCACTATCGGTACAGATAAACGGGATAAGTTTGAAGAAAAAGCGCAATATTTTGTGATTAGTACCATGCTGAAAGAAGCGCGCAAAGAAGCCAATATGACCCAAGAGGAATTGGCCGATAAGCTTGGTACTAAGAAAAGCTATATTTCAAGACTTGAAAATGGAAAATGTGATATTCAAATTTCCACATTATATCGCATTTTTGAATTTGGACTTGGGAGGCGGATAAATTTATTAATTGGGTAAATACAAATGAAAAAGCGCCCAAAGCTTGCAATAATTTTTGCCCTGTTTGGTCTTGGATGCTTAGGATTATATTTGATAACCATCCCCGGTTTGGATCACCTGGGAAACTTTAATTCATTGCAAATAATAGATAACAATATTATAGACAAAGAAAAGTTGTCCATACTTGTACAAACGGAAGGTAAAGGAGGTGGCGATATTTTAGTGTACGATAAAGGATTTGAAACCAAAATCCCTGAAGCATACGGACCAAACAGATGGTTCATCTCTTATAACGATAGCCTCTATTGTAATGGAGGTACATGGAACTTCAATCGTAATTATGATCACGATTATGCTTTATCCTTCTATAAAAATGGTAAGAATGTATTTTGTTACCTCGACATAAAAGGGAAATGTGGACGTAAGGAAATGCTAAAAATGACCACAGTTAAGAAGCCATAATTGTCCCCCGATTTTGAATTTCAATATTGAATCTTGATCCCGATAGCTATCGGGAGAATCTTGAATTTTTTATTTCCTTCCCCCCACAACCAATTCAATCAGATCTTCTTTCTTCAAATATTTATTCGCAAGATCTCTTAATTGCTCAGGCGTAATCGTTCGAATCGTTTTTACGTAACGCTCGTAATATTCGTAACCCAATCCGTAACCGAGAATCCCTTTCAAACGATCACCGATTGCAAACGGACCATCTGTGCTGCGAAGGAAAACACCGATGAGATAATTTCTCACCAATTCCAATTCATCTTCCTCCACCAATTCTGTCTGCAGCTTGTCTATTTCATAATACACTTCTTTCAGCGCAGCATTCGTAACGTCCACTCCTACTTCGGTCGAGATCACAAAATATCCGCCATCGAACATGGAAACTAATCCCGAACCGATTCCATAGGTATAACCTTTGTCTTCGCGGATATTCGCCATCAAACGCGAGCCGAAATAACCGCCAAGCACTGTATTCAAAACCTGCATGCCCAAATAATCAGGATGCGTTTTATTGAAAAGCACGCGGCCCATGCGAATGGCAGACTGAACAGCGCCTTCTTTTTCAATGGTATGAATGCGTTGAGAATCTGTAACCGCCGCAGGTAATTTTTCATCTGCGTTCGCTGTTGTTCCTTTCCAGTTTGTATCACCGAAAAATGTTTCCAGCAGCTCTTTTATATTTTCCGGTAATTTTCCTGAAACAACAATTGTGCAGCGCTCGGATGTGTAGTTGTTCTTGTGAAAATCAACCAGCGCATCACGTGTGAGCAGATCAAAATCAGGAAGTTTGCTTGCGGCTCCGTATGGATGTGATGTGCCGAAAAGCAATTCATTAAATTTTCTTCGTGCAAGCACAGAAACTTTATCGTTGTCGACTAAAAACTTCTGGCGTTTATTCGTGAGATAAATTTTGAATTCATGATCCGGGAAAGAAGCATTGCGGATGATATCCTGAACAACCGGCAAAGTCGAACGCAAATGTTTATTCAATGAGAATAAAGTGAACGACGCAACATCATGCTGTGTTTCTGTTTCAATAAATGCGCCATAAAAATCCAGCTCTTCGGCAATCACTTCAGCATTGCGTGTGTGTGTGCCTTCATCCAGCATATCATTCACACCCGAAGAAACGAGCGCGTTTGACTGGTGACGAATGCCGGCACGGAAAATAAATTCAATGCGCGTCACTTCCTGCGTACCTGCGTCGAGCAGATAAACGGGAATGCCATTCGACAATTCCACTTTCACTGCTTCAACAAGATTTATTTTTTCAACGCCGTGAAATGCAGGTGCTGCTATTCTGTTTATTGTCGTCATTGTATTTTCTTTTATTCGTGTTAATCTTTTTTCTACCAGTTTTCAAACACCGGCTCAATTTTAAATTGCTCACCGAAAGACGGCTTCAGCTTTTCAGCAATCTTTTCAGCTTCACTCAAATCATTTTCTTTTGCCATTTCAAAATTCTCATCACCCTCACCTTCGCCATTCCAGTACTGACTGAGAATCACAACCAGGTATTTAAAATCCTTCCCTACACCTTCAGAAACGATGCACTGAAAACTATCTCCCAGCGCATCAGCAAATTCATTTTCACTTTTTATTTTTTCAATTTCACTTTCCAGTAATTTTTTCTCCGCATCAAGAAAAGACGGATCATCTTTTTTCGTCAGAATTATCATTGCTCCGTAATCGCTCATGATGAAAAAATTTAATGACTTAGTGATTTGGTGACTGCGTGATTGATTTAGTATTTGGTGATTTCTTTTTTAATCATTAGATAGGTTTCGCAAACCTACCTAATGATTAAAAAACTGGTGTTTGTGTAATTGGTAATTGGTAATCCCGTAATCTGTAATCATACCGGCAGATAAATTATTCCCGCACAGTCTCAATACCAAATACCCAATACTCAATACTACTCCTTCTTACGATTAGATAAATAATGCAACGACGAACAATTTGTTTTCCGCAACACTTCTTTCGAAACACGTTGAAGATCTTCCGGCGTTACAGCTAAATATCGGTCCACTTCGTTATTGATCATTTCCGCATCACCCAGCAATTCAAAATAAGCAAGGTTCATCGATTTATCAAGAATGCTCATCTCTGCAAACATCAATGATGATTCAACTTTGTTTTTCACTTTGCTTAATTCACGCTCAGAAATTAATCCGGCACCAAGCTTTTCCAATTCTATGAAAACAGCATCCTCCGCTTTTTGCGAAGAAACACCCGGAGAAACTTTTCCCGATACCACAAATAATCCTTTGTCCATATCACCCATCACAAAAGCCGAAATTTCGCTGAACAAACGCTCTTCTTTCACAAGGCGATTATATAAACGTGAAGAATTTCCACGCGATAAAATATCCGACATTAAATCCAACACATGATAATCTTTATCTCTTCTGTCGCACATATGAAACGCCATCGTAAGCGAATCAAACGGAACATCACGCTCCACATCCATGCGGCGATATTCTTCCTGGCGCGGCTCTTCGGGTAAATTACGAACCGGCATTTCACCACCCGGAATTGGTCCGAACCATTTTTCTCCCAACTCTTTTACCTGCTCAGTTGTTACATTTCCGGCAACAACCATCACAGCGCTTTTCGGACAATAATGCTTTTTGAAAAATGCTTTCACATCATCCATCACCGCATCTTCAATATGTTTGATCTCTTTCCCTATCGTCGACCATTTGTAAGGATGCGTTTTGTAAGCAAGCGGACGAAGCAGCAACCACACATCGCCATAAGGCTGATTCAAATAACGCTGCTTAAATTCTTCAATCACCACATTACGCTGCACTTCCAAACTCTTATCCGAAAACGCAAGGCTCAGCATACGATCAGATTCCAGCCACATTGCCGTTTCTAAATTTTCAGCCGGAAGTGTCAAATAATAATTCGTAATATCATTTGTAGTGAACGCATTATTTTCACCACCCACACGCTGCAACGGCTCATCGTAGCTCGGAATATTTATCGATCCGCCGAACATCAAATGCTCAAACAAATGCGCAAATCCCGTTTTGCTTTCATCCTCATCACGCGCGCCCACATCGTAAAGAATATTTACACAAGCCAGCGGAGTAGCCTCATCGCGGTGAACGATCACTTTCAATCCGTTCGAGAGCGTAAACCTATCATATTGTATCATCGTAGTAGCAGGAATTTAGTAATCTGGTAACTGGGTAATTTAAAAAAAGGATTTGGTGACTGGGTGATTTAGTGAGTGGCTGATTGAACAAAGAAATTTAGTAACTGGTAATTATGATGCCCTGTGGTAATACTTTTTTCTTCGTGCCTTTGTGTCTTAGTGGCGAAACATTTTTTGTTTTTTTTTATTTTTTTACTGTGCCTTTGTGGCAAAACATTTTCGTTTCTTTTTATTTTTTACTGTGCCTTTGTGGCAAAACTTTTTTGTCTTTTATTTTTTCTTCGTGCCTTTGTGTCTTAGTAGCGAAACATTTTTTGTTTTTTTTGTTTTTTTACTCTGCCTTTGTGTCGGAGCCTGTACTGAGCCTGCCGAAGTATGGCAATATTTTTTTAAGGGCGTGTCCTTCCTGCGTCAGGCCGGGCTTTACGCGCTACATGCCTGCCTGCCAAAAGCACAGCACGCGCGGCTGCAGGCAGGGTAGCTTGCTGCAATCCCTCACGCAAGAATTTACTTTATGATGTTCCATATTATCACAACAAAAATTATCTTCTCTTTTTTTCATCAGTAATTGGTAATCAGTAATCAAGTCCCAACACAAATTCTTCTTTTGCATCGGTAATCGGTAATCCCGTAATCAGTAATCAACTCCCAAGACAAATTCTTCTTTTGCATCGGTGATCGGTAATCCCGTAATCAGTAATCAACTCCCAAGACAAATTCTTCTATTGCATCGGTAATCCCGTAATCAGTAATCAACTTCCAAGACAAATTTCCCTTCTCACAGAATCATATTCCTCCAAAATCTCCTTCACAATTTCAGCAGCAGGTTTTATTTCTCTTATCATCGCGCTGGCCTGGCCTATTTCTAATTCGCCTTCCTCCATATCACCTTCAAACATTCCTTTCTTCGCTCTTGCTCTACCAAGGATTTGTTTCAGCTCTTCGGGCGATGCGCAATTATTTTCTGCCGTTTCTATTTGTTTGAAAAATTTATTTTTGATCAATCGCACCGGCACAAGCTGCTTCATAGTAAGCAACGTATCACCCTCATTCGTCGTGATCACCGCTTGCTTAAAATGTTCATGCGCCGACGATTCATTCGAAGCCACAAACCGCGACCCGATCTGCACACCATCCGCGCCCAAAGCCATCGCCGCAAGCATTTGTCTGCCCGAAGCAATTCCACCGGCAGCAATCACCGGAATTTTCACTGCTTTACGAATCATCGGTATCAGCACCATCGTTGTAGTTTCTTCCCTTCCGTTATGTCCGCCCGCTTCAAATCCTTCCGCAACAATCGCATCCACGCCGGCCTCTTCACTCTTCAACGCAAACTTCACATTCGAAACCACATGCACGACAGTAATTCCTTTCTCTTTCAAGATCCCCGTCCAGGTTTTCGGATTGCCGGCAGAAGTAAATACAACTTTCACACCTTCCTCCATTATCACCTGCATGTGTTTTTCAAGATCAGGATAAAGCAAAGGCACGTTTACGCCGAAAGGTTTATCCGTAGCCGCTTTGCATTTCTGAATATGCTCCCGCAACACATCCGGGTACATCGATCCCGCACCGATCAGTCCGAGTCCGCCCGCGTTGCTCACCGCCGCCGCCAGTTCCCACCCGCTGCACCAGATCATACCGGCCTGGATAATGGGGTGCGTAATGTTAAAGAGAGTTGTTACTTTATTGGCCATAGCCTCATTTATGAAGAGTGCAAAAGTAAGGAAAGGAAATTAGGGTAATTAAGGAAATCAGGTAATTTGGTAATTAAGAGGCTTAAGGTATTTAATTAACTTAATTCCCTCAGTTCCGAGTTCCACCAATTACCACAATTACCTAATTACCCATTTCCTTATTTCCCATTTCCTAATTTTCAGCTTGCTTTTCTCCCCGATTTTCCGTTATTTCGTAACAAGGTATAAACCGAAAAAATTAGTCTATGAGGAAGTTGTTACTTTTTACTCTGGTAGTGCTTACACCGGTCCTCGCAAAGGCCCAGTATTATTGGGATTTTGGTGGTGGAGTTGGTGCAGCAAACATTCTTGGTGACATGGGCGGAAACGAGCTTACCCGCCGCGATTTTGTTGCCGATCTTAAATTTCAGCAAACACGCCAGGCTGTAAACGGATTTGCACGATATAAAATCGCACAGATGTTTTCCGTTAAAGCAGGTATCAGTTACCAGTGTCTCCGAGGCGCCGATTACCTTTCCTCAAATCCCGGCCGTTACTGGCGCAACCTGAGCTTCCGTAATCATACCTGGGAAGCTGCAGCAACCTGCCAGTTTTATTTCTATGAAGTAAATGACCTTGGCCATACTTACCGCTACAAAGATAATTTCCGTGCTTATGTTGGTCTTGGCCTCGGAGCGTTGTTACATAATCCAAAAACATTTTATAATGATGAATGGGTTGCGTTACGTCCGTTGAAGACAGAAAATCATGCGTACACTAAAGTTACCATGACTATTCCTGCTGAGATCGGATTTTATTTCACCATCAATAAGCATTACCGCATCGGATGGAATCTGTGCTGGAGAACAACAATGTCAGATTACCTGGATGATGTGAGCACTGTTTACGTTAATCCTGCAGACTTTGATGGTTCCCTTGCGGTTCAGCTTTACGATCGCACCGACCATGCAGCTGCTGATGCTTATGGCGCTGCATCAGGAAGTCCTGGATTCGGAAATAACTTCGGCTATCATACCTACACCGATGCTGATGGAAACGTAAAATTCAACAAACGCGGCGATCCGACACACAACGATTCATTCATCACTTCAAATGTTGAATTCTCATATGTGATCCGCGGAAAATCGTCTTTATACCGTTCACACTACGGCGGACTTTTCAAAGGCAAAAAAGGCAAACACCGTAAAGTGCGTGCTAAATTTTAACAACGGGAACGATCTCGATAGCTATCGGGAAAATCAAAACGAATATACGAATGGAAAGCCGGTCATTATGATCGGCTTTTTTCATTTAATGACGGGAACGATTACCTGGGGAACGAATTACGGATGAAAAAAAATATGCGAATGAAAAAAAGACGATTGGATTTGTATTCCGATAGCCGTACACTCAGATTCGTACATTCGTTTTCATTCTTATTTCGTTCCCCGCCTTCGTAAATTCGTTTGATTCGTATTTCGTTCCCCCTTTCAACTTATTAACAGCCAGCAACTTTCTGAAAAAATTGTCGTAAAATAGGGTGTTGTAATTCTTAACCCAAACGACAACCATGACAAAAACTACCCCTGCTCTCAAAGGCATCTTAGTTGCTGCTGCTCTTTTATCAACTCCTTTTTTTCTTAACGCACAGTATTTCTGGGAAACCGGGATAAATCTCGGCGCATCCAATTACCTCGGTGATATCGGTGGTAATGAATTGACACGACGTGATTTTGTTGCGGATATGAAAATGGAGAAATCGAATGTAAACGTGGGTGGATTTGTCCGCTATAAAGTGAACCGTAAACTTTCAGCGCAGGCGAATATAGCATGGCTGCGTATTGCAGGCGATGATAAACTTTCTGCAAATCCCGCACGTAATACACGTAATCTGAATTTCAGGAATGATATTATAGAAGCTACAGTGCAGGGACAATTCTTCTTTTATGAAGTAAATGACCTTGGCCATACTTATCGCCATAAAGATGCTTTTCGTGCTTATGTAGGTTTAGGTGCAGGCGCTGTCTATCACAACCCGAAAACAAATTACAATGGAGAAATGGTAGCGTTGCGTCCGCTTACAACCGAAGGAAAAAAATACACGATGATCACTGCAGTCATTCCTGCCTCTGCCGGATTTTATTTTGTGATCAATAAAAATTATCACATCGGATGGAACATCACCTGGCGCACTACCTTCTCCGATTACCTGGATGATGTAAGCACGATGTATGTAGATGATTCACAATTGCCGTCTTCGCTTGCTATTGAGCTGGCAAACCGTACAGATGAGCTTGAGGTTACACCTGCCTTCGGAGAGAATTTCACACCCGGAAACAAACGCGGCGATTCAAAGCACAATGACTCTTATGTTTCTACCAGCATCGATATGAGCTATGCATTCAAAGGAAGAAGCGCATTTGATAAAGCACAACATCCTTGGGTTGGTCACCGCCAAAACCATCCGGATAAATATAAAGGTCCGGGGCATTCTCGTCGTGGTCCGTTTGGAAAAGTGCGTAAGGTTCGTTTGCATTGGTAGGAAGAAAAAATGTACGAATTACGATGTACGATTTATGAGAGAGTAATTACCTCATTTTTTTTAAATCGTAATTCGTACATCGTAAATCGTACATGCCTAACGGAAAAACTGCTTAATCTTAGAAAGCGGTTTTCGTATGAAGGTCAACACTCCCGGTTTCAATCCGTTCACTTCCCACGCGCGTTTGTCTTCGCGATTTGCTTTTACGCGGTTTTTCATGGAGGAATTGCTCACTCCCCCTACTCTCATTTTCACAATTACTTCCGGCAAATAAGCTGTAGAGATTTTATTCTTGTGAAGCATGCGCAACATCAATTCATAATCTGCTGCTGAACGAAAGCTGGTGTTAAATGCTCCGAACTTTTTATAAATATCTTTCTTCAGAAAAAAAGAAGGATGTGGTGGCATCCAGCCTTTGAGAAAAAGCCCGTGCTTATATTCTCCTGATCGCCAGTTACGGATTATCTTTTTGGTATCAACGCGATCGACGTAATGCAAATCGCCGTAAACACTTTCTACATTCTTGTCTTTGAATTGCTGCATCACTTTCGAAATCACTTTTGCATCAGCGAAAATATCATCGGCATGAAGAAATGCAATTACATCACCTGTTGCTAATTCAATTCCTTTATTCAGCGCAAAATAAATCCCACCGTCCTTTTCAGAAATGAGCGTTGAAATAGTTGATTTGAATTGATCTGCAATTTTTAATGTATCATCAACAGATCCGCCATCAATAATAATGTATTCAACCTCCGCATAATCCTGCGCAATAACTGAACGAATCGTATCAGCAATTGTATCGGCATTATTAAAGGAAGCGGTGATGACGGAGATTTTCACGTTGTTAAATTAGGAGGAATTTCTCAATTTCTATTTTCTCAATTTCTACTTTCTCAACTCCGCTTTTATCATACGATCTTTCCCCTGCATATCCTGCAGCAGCTGAACATCGTTATAACCTGCCTTCTGAAAAAGTATAGCCGTATCAATTCCCAGCGCTTCATTGATCTCGACATAAACTGCGCCGCCGGGCTTCAATTTCACTTTTCCTGTTTCGGCAATCACTTTATAAAACAAAAGCGCATCGTCATCCGGAACGAATAATGCGAGATGCGGCTCATGCTCCACCACATTCTCATGCATGGAAGAACGCTCGGAACTTTTTATATAAGGCGGATTAGAAACAATAACTGTGCAAGGATGTAATTTCGAAATCACTGCAGGATCGCAAATATCGCCGTGGATAAAATGTATTTCACATTCATTACGCAATGCATTTTCCTTCGCGACTTTAATTGCTTCTTCGGAAATATCCAAAGCATATACATGACAACGCGGAAGATTTTTTTTCAATGCAATTGCAATGCAGCCACTGCCCGTTCCGATATCAAGAATAGAAAAGCTTTCTGCATGTGATTTTGCATCGTCCAAAATAAGCTTTACCAGCTCTTCCGTTTCAGGTCGCGGGATGAGCACATTGCTGTTGACAATAAACTCCATTCCATAGAACGAGGCCTTTCCTAAAATATACTGGATGGGCCGGCCGCGTTTCAGATCTTTAACTGCAAAATGAAATTTCAACAGATCAGATTCGCTCACAGTTCGATCGTGCTTGATCATCAGATCCATTTTTGTAAAGCCAACAAAATCTTCGAAGCAATACTGAATGAATTTTTCAATCTCCTCTTTTTCATAAAGGGTCGAAAGCTCATTGCGAAAATACTGCGTGATATCGGAAATCTTATTAGATGGAATTCTCATTTTATTTATTCGAAAATTCGAAATTTGAAAATTCGAAGATTCTTTATTTCGTTTATAGCTTTTAATATTCGAATTTCAAATCGTCAAATCTTCGAATCTTCCTTAACAGGTAATTCTATCGGATTAGGCGTTTCAAATCCTTTTTCAATTGTCAATCCCTCTTTTGCGCCTGCTTTGATCATTATTTGCCACGCTGCTTTTCTTTCATTCGGAATTTCTCCGTCAAGAATTGCTTCGCGGATCACAGTTTTAATATTTCCAACCTGGATGTTGGGGCGAATATTAAATGCTTTCATAATGTCTTCACCTGTAACCGGTGGCTGCCAATTCCGGATATTATCTTTTTCCTCGATCTCTTTCAGCTTTGTGCGAACGAGCTCAAAATTTTTCAAGTATTTTTTTACACGTTCTTCCTGCTTCGAAGTAATATCACTTTCGCAGAGCTTCATCAAATCATCAATATCATCGCCTGCGTCAAATAACAAACGACGAATTGCAGAATCTGTCACCTCCGCTTTTGCAAGAACGATCGGGCGCAAATGAAGCTGCACTAATTTCTGAACGTATTTCATTTTTGCATCAAGCGGCAATTTCAGATGCGCGAAAATTTTCGGAACCATTCGCGCACCGCGGTCTTCATGCCCGTGAAATGTCCACCCGTGACCTTCTTCATAACGTTTCGTTGCAGGCTTCGCAATATCATGCAGGATCGCAGCCCAGCGCAGCCAGAGATTTTCGGAACGTGTGCAAACGTTATCGAGCACTTGAAGTGTGTGATAAAAATTATCCTTGTGCGCATGACCTTTTATTACATCGACGCCATGCAAGGCCACCATTTCCGGAAAAATCAAATGAAGCAAACCGGAATCAAACAATAATTTGAAACCGATAGACGGAACTTTTGCTGCAATAATTTTATTCAGCTCATCAATGATCCTTTCTTTCGAAACAATTTTGATGCGTGCTTTATTTTTCGAAATCGAATCGAACGAATTTTTCTCGATCGTATAATTTAATTGCGTGGCAAAACGAATAGCGCGCATCATACGCAACGGATCATCCGAATACGTAATATCAGGATCAAGCGGCGTGCGGATGATCTTATTTTCCATATCGGAAATGCCTCCGAATGGATCGAGCAGCGTTCCGTAGTCTGCTGCATTCAGACTTATTGCAAGCGCATTAATTGTAAAATCGCGGCGGTCCTGGTCATCCTTCAACGAACCATCTTCAACAATTGGTTTGCGTGAATCGCGATTGTAAGATTCTTTGCGCGCACCGACAAACTCAATATCAAGATCCTCGAGCTTAACTTGCGCTGTTCCGAAATTTTTAAACACATGCACATTTACACGCAGGCGTTTCGCAACTGCTTCTGCAAGGGAAATCCCAACCGTCTTTTCGCCAATTCCTTTGCCGATTGCAACAACATCAATATCTTTTGAATCTCTTCCGAGCAGCGCATCACGCACAAAACCACCAATGACATACGCATCGATCCCAAGCCGTGAAGCTTCTTCAGCGATGATTTTAAACGAATGATGATTGAGGTGCTCTTTCATTTTACCGGCAGCAAATTACGCAGATTAAATTATGGAAATTATCCGAAGATGCCGTAATGCCTGCTATGTAAAGTGATTATTTAATAAACGTTGAGTCGCCAACACATTTATTGATCATCTTCACGAGCTTGCCGAATTCAGGAGAAACAAGACTTGGCTTGAGCACATTATTATAGCTGCAGCCGAGCATACGTTCGTTCGCGATTATCTCAAGACGCATTGTAGTTACATCTTTCGCTTCGTATTTATCGACGTTGAATAAACGATCGTTGCGCAATGCACTTACAGCATAAATAAAAACAGAATCCATCATTGCTTTTTCTACCTCGTAAGATTTGTTGTAGATGATAGAATCCTGGTCGTCGTATCTGAAATGATGGAGCAGCTGTTTTGCTTGTGACGAATCGTAATCAAAATAAATTTCATTTTCGCGGCCGGCCCAATAATTACCGGTTTCAAAACGGATATGATAAACACCGGGAGTTTGTATCGCAACTTTTTTTGTTTCCGGCTTGCAGGAAAAAGCTACAAGTACGACACAAAAAAGAAACAGGAAGAAGGTTTTTGAAAACATGCGGCAAATTTAACGTTTTCTTATTATAGAAAACGAAATTCTTTATTTAAGGTCTCCCATCACTTTTTTCGCTTCAATCGTCAAAGCGCATTTGAAATGAACCTCGGGACATTCCCTGTGCCCGTGAAGTCCGCAAGGCTTACAAGTCAACGGAATTTCTGTTTCAACGATGCGCGAATTATCGGATAGAGGTCCGAAGCCGAAAGCGGGAACGGTGGAACAATAAATCGCCGTGACAGGAGCATTCATTGCAGAAGCAAAATGCATTGGTGCGGAGTCATTTACATAATTCATTTTCGCACTTTCCATCAATGCAGCTGATTGCAAAAAAGTTAATTGTCCTGCAAGATTTGCCACATTTTCCCTTCCCGAACGTTTTACAATCTCTTCACAGGTTTTAGAATCGGATGGCGCCCCTAAAAGATAAACCCGGTAGCGCAGTGGAATGATCCTGATCAGCTCAACCCATTTTTCTTCCGGCCATTGTTTCGTAAACCAAATGGAAGTCGGCGCGATACAAACATACTCGCCGACATTTTTAAAATAAGAGATCAGCTTGTGATCAGCATCTGACGGATAAAGTTTAGGTCGCGATGAACCAGCATCCGCATAATGTTCAACAAGGTCAAGATTTCTTCTTACTTCATGTTTCCCCGTTCCGATCTCATGCAGAATTTTTCGGGTGAAGAAAGACGCCATCGGATTTTTATCAAAACCTATTCTTTCTTTTGCTCCTGAAAATGCGGTAAAAATTCCCGAAGAAGCAAACCGGTGCATATTCACCACCATATCATATCGCTTCGAACGGATCTTCCACACCAGCTTCCAGATATTTTTCAGCTTATCATTTTTCTTATCAAAGATCAGTACCTCCCTGATAAACGGATGATCTTTTAAAAGTCCTTCATTTCCTTTCCGAACCAAAAAATCAATCTCTGCTTTCGGAAACACACGATGAAGCTTCTCAAGGACGGGTGTCGCAAGAACTACATCGCCGGTGAAGGCAGTTTGTATGAGAAGGATTTTTTTCAATTCAATAATTCAAGATTCAAGATTCAAAAATTCAAGATTCAAGATTCAAGATTCATCATTTGAAAACTATCATTTCGGAGCAAGAATAATTTTCAATCTTGAATATTGAATTATACAGCAACATCATATTCTCTTAAAGCATTATTCAAAGATGTTTTTAAATCTGTGCTTGCTTTTCTTTGACCGATGATCAACGCGCAGGGAACATTGTATTCGCCGGCTGCAAATTTTTTCACGTAGCTTCCGGGAATAACTACCGAGCGTGATGGAACGAAACTTTTATATTCAACAGGCTTTTCTCCTGTAACGTCAATGATTTTGGTTGAAGCTGTCAATACAACATTTGCTCCGAGCACTGCTTCTTTTCCGACGCGCACTCCTTCTACCACAATACAACGCGAACCGATGAAACAGCCGTCTTCAATAATTACAGGAGCCGCCTGCACAGGTTCGAGCACACCGCCGATTCCTACACCTCCGCTCAAATGCACATCTTTCCCGATCTGCGCGCATGAACCAACAGTTGCCCATGTGTCAACCATTGTTCCGCTATCCACAAACGCGCCGATATTCACATAGCTCGGCATCATGATCACACCTTTCGCGAGGTACGCGCCATAACGTGCAACTGCATGTGGAACAACACGCACGCCCAGCTCTGCATAATTGCGTTTGAGTGCCATTTTATCATGGAATTCCATCGGACCAACTTCAAATGTTTCCATTTTACGCGTCGGGAAATAAAGAATGACAGCTTTTTTCACCCAGTCATTTACTTTCCAGTTTTCACCATCCGGTTCAGCGGTACGAAGTTTTCCTTTGTCGAGTAATTCAATTACTGCGTTGATTGCATCAATTGTAGTTTTTTCGCTGAGCAAATTCCTGTTTTCCCAGGCTGCTTCAATGAGAGGTTGTAGGTTTTCCATAATCTAGGCGAATTTACGAATAGAACACGGATAACAAGGGAATTGACTAAAATCAACAATCTGTGTAATCTGCGTTCCGCCGTGGCAGACTGCGGCTTATCTTTGGAGCAATGCCTCGACTTCTCGCCATCGATTACGGAACCAAACGCTGCGGAATTGCAGTAAGCGATCCAATGCAAATAATCGCGCAAGGATTGACGACAGTTCACAGCAAAGACCTGCTCACCTTCCTGGAAACCTATTTTCAAAAAGAAGCAGTAGAAGTTATTGTAATCGGTGAGCCCAAACGGATGAACGGCGAAGCAACTGATGCAACGCCTTATGTAAATGCATTCATAAAAAAGCTGAAAGAAAAATTTCCTGCCATGAAGATCGAGCGTATTGACGAACGGTTTACTTCTAAAATGGCCTTTCAAACCATGATCGATTCCGGCTTGAAAAAGAAAGCACGCCAGAATAAAGAATTGGTAGATGAGATCAGCGCGACCATTATATTGCAGAGCTACATGCAAACAGGTGACGGGTGACAGGTGACGGGTGACAGGTGACGGGTGGCAAGGGACGCGTGAGGAGAGGTAATTGTTTTAAACCCTGGTTTGCTTACATACTTACTTTTTTCACCTGCCACTTGTCACCTGCCACTTGTCACGTATATTTGCAGCATGATTCTACCAATAGTAGCCTTCGGTGATCCGGTGCTTAAGAAAGTCGGGAAGGAAATAGACACAGATCATCCCAATCTTGAAAAGCTGATTGCGGATATGTTTGAAACGATGTATAATGCAAAAGGTGTCGGACTTGCTGCGCCGCAAGTGGGCAAATCGATCCGCCTTTTTATCGTTGATGCTTCTCCATTCGCGGAAGATCCGGAAACAGAAGAAGAAGCAGCATTGGCAGATTTCAAAAAAATATTTATCAATCCGCAAATCACGAAAGAAGAAGGTGAAGAGTGGAAATTCAATGAAGGTTGCCTGAGCATTCCGAAGATCAGGGAAGATATTTCACGTAAGCCAAAGATCACGATCGCTTACATGGATGAAAATTTCAAATCGCACAAAGAAACGTACGAAGGAATTGCAGCGCGCATCATCCAGCACGAATACGATCACATCGAAGGAAAATTATTCACCGATCGCATCAACCCCATCCGAAGAAGATTATTGAACGGAAAGCTCAATGATATTACAAAAGGAAAAGTGGATGTGGATTATAAAATGCGTTTCCCTAAATTATAGTTTATTAGTTCGGAGTTTTTAGTTCGGAGAAAACATCTCTGCAAACTCTCCGAACTAAAAACTCCGAACTAACCACTAATTTTCAGCAACATCCCCGGTAACTAAATATAATTTCAATTATGAAAAAAATTCTTCTTGCCGGTTTCTCATTGGTATTTTTATTTGTCTCTTCCTGTCAATCGCCCGAAGAAAAAGCGGCTGAAAAAGCAAAGCAGGACAGTCTCGCAGCAGTGAAGCTATATCTCAAAGACAAAATGGCTATTGATTCGGCAGAAAA
Organism: Bacteroidota bacterium; assembly: GCA_031412295.1. Classification (GTDB taxonomy): domain Bacteria; phylum Bacteroidota; class Bacteroidia; order Palsa-965; family Palsa-965. The sequence continues at coordinate 70,587 of JANOCU010000012.1, read as the reverse complement.
CCTGATGAGCAAGGATAAAAATTACAATATGCAACACGCGATGGGCACGTTAAAAGCCTATAACGATTTCGTTCAAAAATATCCGAAAGATTCGCTTACAGCCGAATATCTTTTTCTTGCAGCAGATCTTTCTATGGGCGCGAAACAATACACACAAGCAGCAAATTATTTTGAAAATATTCTTGCCAACCACAAAGATTATCCGAAATATGTGGATGCCTGCTGGGTTGCCGCGCTCAATTATGATAATAACCTCGAAGAAGTAAATCACGGAGGTGATCGCGCAAAACAGCTTTACCAATTCATCATCGATAATTATCCCGATCACTCTTACGCCTCTCAATCAAAAATCCTGATCACCTACATCGGAGTACCCGACGAAGTCATGATCGACGACATCATCAAAAAAGGCGGAAAATAAAGGATCTGGTAATCTCGTAATTTGATAATTTTAAAAGACAGGGATAGGTGCGTGAGTCAGTGCGCTAATTTCCCAGTTACCAGATTACCAGATTACTAAATCAATAGATGGCGATCTCTAATTGGTAAGATATTTCTCCAGCAGTTCTTTCAGCTTTTCGGGGCTTACGTTATTTTCCATTTCTCCGTCTCTTGCGAAGGCGATTTCGCCCGTTTGTTCGGAGACTACGATTGCTATAGCATCTGTATTCTCCGTAATTCCGACGGCTGCGCGGTGACGCATTCCTAAATGTGCGGGAAAACTATTGTTCTCGGTAACGGGAAGCACACATCTTGCGGCGCGGATGGTATTGTTGGAAATAATTACTGCGCCATCGTGAAGCGGACTGTTCTTGAAAAAAATACTTTCAATCATTCGCACAGAAACCTGCGCTTCTACCGGGTCGCCTGTGTTCGTGTAAAATTTCAAATCATTTCCACGGGTTACGATGATGAGCGCGCCGGTTTTTCCTTCCGACATATTGCGGCAGGATTTAATTACAGCATTAATATCGAGCGCAGCATCTTTTCCTTCGTCGCCCCAGTTGAAAATTGCTTTACGGATCCGTTGATTTCCCGCAAGATTATACGTTCCGATAAAAAGAAAAAAGCGACGTAATTCCTGCTGGAAAACGATGAGCAGCGCAATCACGCCAACGTCGATGAATTTTCCGAGAATGCTGGAGAATAATTCGAGATTAAAAAGGCGGACAGTGCGATAGAAAAGATAAAAAACAGCAACGCCAACGAAAATATTCATTGCCGCTGTGCCCCGAACTAATTTGTAGAGCTGGTAAATAAGCACCGACACCAGGAATATGTCGACCATATCTTCCCAGTGAAAGCTTAAGAAAAACAGCACAATGAAATTATTCATCACGGCTGCAAAGGTAAGTTTTTAGTTGGGTACGAAGAATCTTCGAAATCGTCTTTGTAATGCCTTCCTAAAATCTATAGCGCTATAGATAATTATGTAAGGATTAACCGATTTCCTATAGTTATCTTTGTACAAGGCAAACATTATTATAGGAATATCAGCTACCGTTACGATAATATCAAGTTCATGAAAAATACGTTTGGAAAGAATATCGTTCCCGACAATGATGAGGAGCGATTGCTGGCGTTAGAGCGATTTAATATTCTGAATACGTCCCCTGAAGAATCATTCAATCATATTACTCACATGATTGCGCGCGTTTTTAATGTGCCGATTGCATTAATTTCATTTGTATCACGCGAGGAAGTTTTTTTTAAAGCCAATTACGGCTATCCTAATCATACACATGTAGATCGGGGTGTAAGTCTTTGTTCGCTTGCTGTACTGGATGAAAAAGTAACTGTATTTGAAGACGCACTCCAGGAGCCTTGTTTAATTGCAAATCCATTGGTTCAGGGTAAATTTGGATTACGCTTTTATGCCGGAGCACCATTAAAAACAACTGATGGATATTCTATCGGAACGGTATGCATTGTAGATACGAAACAACGATTTTTCTCCACAGAACAAACTCAGCTGCTCGAAGATTTTGCAACAGTAGTAATGAATTTATTAAACCTCAGAAGGATTGCTTTGCGGAGCGCCTCTGAGTAAGCCGATCATTTGTAGTTCAAATTTCCGGATTTCGAATTTTCGAATAATCAAATTTTCGAACCCTGAATTAAGTCCATCGCTTCTTTCACATCGTGCACGCGTAAAATTTTAGCCCCTTTTTCCAAAGCAATTTTATTCACCGCAATCGTTCCTGCAAGCGCCTCCTGCTTTTCTCCACCGTATAATTTTGTAATCATCGACTTACGCGACAATCCGGCCAATACCGGAAAACCCATTGACGTAAAAATTTCCAGCGAATTCAGCAGCTGATAATTGTGCTCCAGCGTTTTTCCAAAGCCGAATCCCGGATCAAGAATGATTTGTTTAACACCCAATGCATTCAATTTGGCAATACGTTCTTCAAAAAACTGCTTCACCGCCTCCACTACATTTTCATATTCCGGATTTTTCTGCATCGTTTCCGGCGTGCCTTTAATATGCATCAGCACATACGGAACATTTAATTCCGCAATCGTCTCAAACATTTTATCATCCATCGTGCCGCCCGAAATGTCGTTGATGATGTGCGCACCGGCAGCGATTGCTTTTGCTGCAATTTCGCTCCTGTATGTATCAACAGAAAGTACGGTTCCGGGAAAACTATTTTTCATCAACGGAATAACTGCCTTCATCCGCTCCCATTCCTCATCTGCCGAAATTTGTTGTGCACCCGGTCGTGTAGAAACTGCACCGATGTCAATAATTTTTGCTCCTTCCGCCACTAATTTTTCAGCATGAAGCAGCGCATTTTCAGTAGAATTAAACTTTCCGCCATCGTAAAATGAATCTGGAGTCAGGTTTAAAATTCCCATAATCACCGGGCCGGAAAGATCCAGCAACAGGTTTCCGCAAAACAGGTGTAATTGTGTATCTTGGGCCTTCATTTATTTTGTATGACAAATACGTCGAAACAGTACGACGCAAGTATAGCCATCTGCAGGGATATTTTCGCTAAAAAACTCCGTGATTATGGCACTTCATGGCGTATGTTCCGCATTTCTTCCATCACCGACCAGGTTTTTATCAAAGCCCAGCGTGTGCGTACCATCGAAGAGCACGGCACTCAAAAAGTAGCTGACGATATCAAAGGCGAATACATTGGTATGGTCAACTATTCGATCATCGCTTTGATACAGATGGAATTGAAAAATGATAAGCGGGTGGAGCTTCCTGTTGAAGAAACGCAAAAGCTTTATGATAAATATGCATCTGCGGCAAAGTCTTTGATGGAAGACAAAAACCATGATTACGGCGAGGCCTGGAGAGATATGCGCGTAAGCAGCCTTACCGATCTTGTGCTTGTCAAATTACTAAGAATCAAACAAATCGAAGATAATGAAGGCACCACAGTCATCTCTGAAGGGATCGACGCCAACTACTTCGACATAATCAATTACGCTATCTTTGCTCTGATCCGTCTCTCTGAAGGCAAATAAAAAACTATGGGTTTTCTTAAAAGTCGTCTGTTCCGCATCATCGCCTCCCTCGGGCTGGCCGCATTATTCTTTTTCCTCTGTCCGCCCTGCTTCAACAAAACTTACCTGGGAATCGTACTGGCATTGCTGCTGGTAATTATCAACTTCAATACCTTTTTTGCGCGCTTCAGATGGCTTACGCATATTTCGCGTTTGCTTGTAGGCGGACTTTTTATTTTTTCCGGATTTATCAAAGCAAATGATCCTGTAGGTTTCAGCATTAAGCTGGAGGAATATTTTGAAGTATTCGGACAAGGTTTCAGCTGCGATATGAAAGTTGAAGGCAAGTCGGATGCAAATATTCCATGTGCAAAAGAAACGCAGGTTGCTTCAAAAAATACAACGGAAAGTTCGCTTAAGCCGATGTATGATTTTTTCGCAGAGCATTCACTTCTGCTTGCAATTCTCATTTGCGGATTTGAAATGCTGCTCGGCGTTTTCCTTTTGTTAGGAATACAAGTGCGCACGGTCTTGTTGCTGCTTTTATCCATGATCGTCTTTTTCGCTTTCCTCACCTTCTATTCCGCATGCTGCAACAAAGTAACAAGCTGCGGATGTTTCGGTGATGCGATAAAGCTGACACCATGGGAATCATTCTGGAAAGATCTGATATTGCTCATTCTCATATCCATTGTTTTCGTTGGTGAACAAAATGTTAAACCACTTTTCAGAAATAGAATTCTGCTGAACGGTCTTGCTGCGATTGGTTTATTCGCATCGTTTGCATTCCCTGTGTATACCTGGAGACATTTGCCGATCATTGATTTCCGTCCGTATGCAATCGGAACAAATCTCTGGGATGCAACACAGCGAAAAGATCCGAAAACATGCGTAAGCGATTCAACCATTTTTGAATTTTATATGTTCCATGGAACCGACAGCATGGGACCGTACAAAAAATTCACAGTAGATAATTATCCGGACAGCACATGGACTTTATATTGCCGTTATGATAATAAGCTGCGAATAGGAAATTGCGCCGCTACCATTGCGGATTTTAATATCTCAGATCCGGAATCAGGCGGTGCAATGAATGATTCCCTGCTGCGAAACACACCCGGCATTCAATTCATGCTGATCATGTTTGATATTGATAAAGCAGAACGTGATGTAATGCCTGAAGTAAATAAATTCTTTGCGGCCTGTGAGAAAAACGGAACGCCATTCAATGCATTAACAAGCGCATCGTATGAGCAGTCTGCTGCTTTCCGGACAGAAACCGGCGCAAAATACCCAATGCTTTCTGTCGATCAGACAGCTTTAAAAACGATCATTCGTTCAAACCCCGGATTGGTGATGTTGAAGGATGGTGTTGTCACTGCTATGTGGCACGCCAATGATTTTCCCGTGTATGAGGACGTCATCAAGAAATACAAATAGTAGAAGAATAGCCCTGAGTGATTAAGTTTATTATTAAGCGTTTATTGTATGGCGTCCTCGTATTGTTCGGGGTACTCACTACTGTATTCCTGCTTTTCAATGTGCTTCCCGGCGATCCTGCACGTATGCGCTTAGGTCAGCATACCGATGAAAAATCGCTGGAAATTATCCGGAAAGATTTGAATTTAAATCTTCCGCTTCACCGGCAATATGTAATGTTCCTCAACGACATTTCCTTTTTTTCCATTCACAATACCCAGGACAGCACAAATAATTTTTATCTCGACACAACGAAATATGGTCATCCGACCAAAATTGTTGGTGGAGAAAAGAAAGCATTATTCGTAAAAGCACCTTATCTCAGACGTTCTTATATAACACAACGCCCTGTTTGGGATATTATCAAACGCGCTTTTCCTGCAACTGTTGTGCTTGCTTTAACTGCCATTCTCTTCGCCTCTTTTTTCGGGATCATGTTCGGGATCATGAGCGCACTGAAAAAGAATTCATTCTGGGATAGATTGGTTTCCGTCATTTCTACATTGGGGATGGCAGGACCTTCCTTCTTCTTCGCTTTAATTATTTCGTGGCTGTTCGGTTACGTCTGGCACGACTGGACAGGATTGAAAAATTTAGGAAGCCTTTACACACCGAATATTTATACGGGCGAAGATGATTTGAACCTGCGGAATTTGATTCTCCCTGCATTCACATTAGGAATACGTCCGCTTGCATTGATCATCCAGCTCACACGAAGCTCTATGCTGGAAGTAATGTCGATGGATTACATCCGCACAGCGCGTGCAAAAGGATTAAGTAATTTTAAAGTGATCGTAAAGCATGCGTTAAAAAATGCGTTGAATCCTGTTATTACCGCTATTTCAGGCTGGTTTGCAGGATTAATGGCAGGAGCGGCGTTCGTAGAAGCTGTATTTGACTGGAAAGGAATCGGCAATGCAGTTGTGGAAGCGCTTTTGAATTACGATCTTCCCGTAGTAATGGGAAGCACCCTGATCTTCTCGACGTGCTTCGTAGCGATCAATATTATAGTTGATATTGTGTACGCTGTGTTGGATCCGAGAGTGCGGCTGCAATAAAGGTTGGTAGTAGGTAGTCGGTTTTGTTGGTGGTAAATCAACAAAAGACCACCAACCTTTATCGACCACCAACCACCAACTTTAACTACTAATGAGATATGCGTTTAAAAATAATAGCCGGCAACTGGAAAATGAATAAGACCTACGGAGAAGCTTTAATGCTTGCTACCGAAGTTGCTTACGATGCAGGGAAAGCACATCATCAGCGTTTGCTTACCATTCTTGCTCCGCCTTTCCCTTTTATTTCTGCTGTGGCGCGTTCTATTGAAGGAACAGATGGAATTGCAGTAGCTGCTCAAAATTGCCACTACGAAGAAACAGGCGCTTTTACAGGTGAAGTTTCGGTGCCGATGATCATTTCTACGGGTGGACGATTTGTTATCATCGGGCATTCTGAACGCAGGAATTATTTTAATGAAACAAGCGATGTGCTTTTCAAAAAATTAAATGCTGCAATCAGCCACGGCTTAAAACCGATCTTTTGCATTGGCGAAACATCCGAACAAAGAAACTCAGGAAAACATTTTGATACGATCAAAGAGCAGCTGGAAGAAACTATTTTTAAGCTGAATGAATTTCATTTTCTCGAAGTCATCATTGCATACGAACCGGTTTGGGCAATCGGGACAGGCGTAAATGCAACCGCAGCACAAGCGCAGGAAATGCACAAGTTTATCCGCAATGCCATTGCAACAAAATTTAACACAAAGCTTGCTGACGCTACTTCGATCCTTTACGGAGGAAGTTGCAATCCTTCCAATGCCGCGGAATTGTTTGCCTGCGAGGATGTTGATGGCGGATTGATCGGTGGCGCTTCTCTTAATACCGAAGATTTTTCGGCTATCCGCAATGCAATGATCAAACGTCTGGCATGAGATTAGCATATCTCTACTTAAAGCTTCTATTTATGAAAACTCCTCTTCTCCTGATTTTTTCCCTGTTCAGCTTTTTCACACTGAACGCGCAGGGACAAAAAGATTCTACTGCAGAAAAAAACCAGGTGTGTTATAAAGACACTTCTATCGTTGATCTTAATTATTCACGCGTCGATACCAGCTATACGGTCCGCGAACAATTCCGAAAAGGTGATTGGGAATTGTTCTATGATTTCGCTTTGACAAAAAAGATGGCGGAATATCATTATGATAAAAGCGGAAATAAAACCGGTCATTGGATTGAATGGTATGAAAACGGAAAAACAAAATCCGATTTCGATTATTCAACTTCATGGTTCAGCGCTTTCCCTATCGGTTCAATGTATTATCCCGGAGGAAAAGTAAAGCTGCAACGTTTTACAGAAAATGATTCGTTGAAAGAAACCAGCTATTTTGAAAAGGGGACTATTTTCCGCGTTCGCAAATGGACACGTGGCGGTTTGTTATGTTCAGAAGCACAATATTGCGATAACGGTCAATTGATCATGCAATACAACCCGACTTCTTCTACTCCTGTTGCCGTAAAGAAATATTACTGCAGCGGAAAAGTAAAAGCAGAATACAGCTGGTACGTTTACGGTTACACCGGTTCATTTATCGAATACCATGAAAACGGGCAAATATCTTTAAAAGGACAGTTCCAGGAATTACCTGCAGGCAACCCCGCTTACATGGCAAGAAAAACCGGCGACTGGACGTATTACGATAAGAATGGTAAAGTGGTGAAGACAGAAAAGTGGAGTACGGGAAAGCTGGTGAAATAAAAACAGCTTACTGTATCCTGTAATACCTGCCACCGCGGAAATTCAGCTCGATAAATCCTTTTTCCTTATTGTACCGAAAGCGCCAGCATTGTGAATTGACAGTTACGTCTGTCGTATCCGCTGTATAAGTATAAACGCTTTTATGCCAGGTTGAACCAACCAGCACCGAGTCTTCCGCCAGGGTATCAGGGTAATAGTCGTAATAGCTTCTTGTAAGATCGGCAGCAATAAAATCACAGGTAAAAAGCTCTCCCTGACGGCTGCGTTTCTGTTTGTTCATTTTAATTGAAGCATGAATTGTGTCAATTAAAATTTCAGCAATTGCATCTGCACTGTAAGAAGCGTTCTTCCCGGTTGAAAGCTGTGCATGAAAAAATCTTCTTTGCAAAAGAGTGGCTTGATGCTGCTGACCGTTCTGATCAATAAACTGTGCAGGATGAAGAACCGTGTCGTATGCCATCCACTTTATTTCTTCCGGGGTAAAAAAGTATTGCTCATCATACTTTTTGCAGCAAAAAACCACAACGGAGATCGCAATAAATAGAAAGAATAGGGAGGTTTTGTTCATTGTGAAGAATGATCACTAAATTAGTCATTAAATTAAACTACAGACTAAATGTGGAACGAATCACCTGATAACCTGAATTGCATTTTTACTTTTAAAGATTTTACCGAAGCATTTGCTTTTATGACACGCGTTGCGTTTGTCTGTGAAAAAATGAACCACCATCCGGAATGGACCAATGTCTGGAACAAAGTGGAGATCACGCTAAGCACACACGATGCAGGAAATATTGTGACCGATAAAGACCGTATGCTGGCTAAATCGATCGAAGAAATTTATGAGAAATATTCCCGTTAAGCTTTTCTTCTTTTTTCTGCTTGCTGTATTTTGTTTGTCCGGAATTTCTCCCGCAGGAATTCAAAAAGAAATAGACAAGCTGAATGCCGATACAGTGCTCGCACACGGCGATTGGGGATTTTGTGTGATGACTGCAGACAGCGGTAAACTGATCGCGTCACATAATATGCAGCAGAGCTTAATTCCTGCAAGCACTTTAAAAACATTAACTACCGCAGCCGCATTGGCTTTGCTCGGTCCCGATTTCAAATACCAAACGAAGATCGAGTACGATGGAATATATGACAGCATTAACGGAATAATTAAAGGCAATGTTTACATCCGCGGCTCCGGTGATCCGACTTTTAATTCTGCGCGGTTTAATAAAGGAGATACAATTACTATTGGTGAAAGTTTACCATTCCGCTTAACTGCAAAAGGAATAAAAAAGATAGAAGGAAATATTATCGGTGATGCTTCCTGCTTTTCTGATAATCCTGTTCCTGATGGCTGGACGTGGAGTGACCTGGGGCAATATTACGGTGCAGGAACTTGCGGACTTACCTACAGCGATAATTCAGTGAAGCTGTTTTTTGATTCCTCACACGGCGATTCATGTACATTGACAAGCACAGCCCCTGTTCTTGAAAATGTAATTTACCGTTCCGATGTAACTGCTGACGGAAAAAAAGATGAAGCATTGGTGTACGGCGCGCCATTCGGAACGATGTATTACGTGCATGGAAGCATTCCACCAGGAAGAAAAAACTTCGAAGTAAAAGCATCGCATCCAGATCCTGCTTATCAATGCGCGAAAGATTTTTACGAAGGATTAAAAGCAACGATCACAGTTACAGGAAAGCCAACTACTGTTCGCATGATGCAGCTGTCGGATGAAAAAGTAATTGCCAAACGAAAAACTCTTTCTGTAATTTATTCGCCGCCACTTTATCGCATCGTAGAAGAAACAAACCTGCACAGTGATAATTTATACGCCGAACAATTATTGCGCACGCTTGGTTTACGTAAGGGAAATGGCGGAACAACAGAAGAAGGAATTGAAGTGGTGAGGAATTACTGGAAATCGCTTGGAATAAATATTAACGGGCTTTACATGACTGACGGTTCGGGACTTTCGCGCTCGAATGGAATTACCACATTGATCCAAACACAGATCTTACAAAAAGCTTCACTTCAAAAATGGTATCCGTATTTTATTAAATCACTTCCCGTCGCCGGCAGAAGCGGATCGATGAGTAGTTTATGTAAAGGAACATTGGCGGAAAATAATTTGCAGGCGAAAACCGGTTACATCAACCGTGCACGGGGTTACGCCGGTTATGTAAAAACAAAATCAGGAAAGCTCTTATGCTTTTCGGTTCTCGCAAATAATTATTCTTGCAGCGCCACAGAGATGAAAAAACGACTGGAAAGAATCCTCGTTGCAATGGGAAATCTTGAGTAAAAAAAGGTGGCAGGTGACAGGTGGCAGGTGAAGAGTGAAGAGTGAAGAGTGAAGAGTGACAGGTGACGAGTGACAGGTGACGAGTGACAGATGTAATGGAATAAAAATCGTCTACTACTCAATACCCAATACTAAATACTCAATACTACTTCTTAGAATAGAAATCCGAAATCGAAGTAGTGAGTGTAAATGTATTTGTAGCTCCGGCTAAGTGATAAGAAGCGTGTGCGTAGCTGAAGTTGAATTTGTAAATGTGAATTCCAAGTCCGAATGTGAACCCTGTTCCGCCGCGTTTAGCATCAATCTGCAATTCTTTCCTGCGCATGTAATTATAACCGAAGCGAACAGAAACCGCTTTCCCGATAAGCAACTCTCCCCCTACTACCAAATGCCGTCCGAATTTATCGCCGAAGGTTTTGAATTTGCTGACACGAATTGAATCACCTGTAAGCGGATCAACCAAATCAGGTGGATTATTCGGATCGATATAAGTAAGATCCCATTTCTGCAGATTGGTAAATGCGAATGAAAAGCGGAAAGGCATGTGCTTTGGCTTGAACGACATGCCGGCTTCTACTTCAAATGGCAATTTTTCTTTCACTCCATCTGTATACGAGTTAAGCATAAAACCCATGTTACGAAGCAAAAGAGAAACTGTAAAATCCTTTTTCGGGATCTTGTAACGCGCGCCTAAATCAAGTCCGAGCCCGCTTGCATTCCACCGGTATAAATTAGACTGAAGAAATTTCCCCGTAGCGCCAACCGAAAAATTGCTGTCGAGCATCCTGCTGTAACCAACATTGATCCCGTATTCACCTGCAGTAAATTCCCCGATGGTTGCTCCTGAATTATCTGTTTCGCGAAACGTTCCGTAATCCACCCGCGTTGCCACCAAAGCAAATGTCCCGACTTTATCCACGTGATAAGCGAAACCTGCATAACCATATTTCACATCCGCAAAATAATCTGCGAAGCTGAATGCAAGCTGCGTATGCATTTTCGGATTGAGCATGGAAGGATTCCAGGTAGCGAGATTGAGATCGTTATCATTTACGGCCATGCAATTTCCACCGAGAGCGGCTGCACGTGCGGAGAGCGGAAGATCGAGTGAAGGAAAAACAGCGCTTCCACCGATTTGTGCGTTCAGGGAAACAATGGAAAAAAGGCCTATAAATGAGAGGAGTTTCGCAGTTCTTGTCATTGGTGGCTTAAAGATAAGGAATTGATCAGGGTTTTAACGGGGGAATTTGGGGAATATTGTGGGAGCAGGAAAAACGCTGATAATTATAGGAAGGTTTGGTACATTTATTATGTCTTGCGTTTGCAGGCAGAAAGTATGGCCGAATTACAAGAAGTTTATAATAGTATTTATAGCGATCCTGATGTGCGGAATCAGCGGACATTTGTTACATTATTTGAAAGAAATGTTCTTGTAATTGAAAATGCGAACCCCGATTTGCTTTCGCAGAATAAAGAACTAATTATTCAACTCACAAGCGATTATGCAATTGCACTCAGCGGTATTGGAAATTTAAGTAAATCACTTACTTATTTTAACAAAGCAATTCCGCTGGTTGAAAATAGTGGAAAAGAAAAAAATATCAATCCATTCCAAATTCCTTTATATGAAGTATTGCTTTGGCATCGCGGAGTAACATTTTATTATCTAAAACAATATAAATTGGCAAGTAATGATTTTGAAAAACTGCTTAAAAACTTTCCTGACAATGAAAGATATTCAAACTGGCTAAAATCAGCACGTATAATTAAGTTGAATAGAATTGGAAATGTTTTTTGGGCAGGCACATCCCTTGGTCTTTTCGTAAGCATCTTAACGGACAGGGGAACAGACTATCATATCACTGCTCAATACATTGGTATTTTCGCACTATTGCTCGCAACTACTATTGAAATCATAAAATTTATGAAGAAGAAAAAACTTCCTTCTGGCATATAACTCGTTAAACATGACAGCAAAACATGCTTGCACTTTTATGTTTAACCGGGAAAACCTGGTAGTCAATTATGATTTTAAAACAGGAAAACTTAGTTTTGAAATAGAATAATTGTAAGCTAAAATTAAAACAATGAAGCCACTCGAAATCAAAGCCGCGCTCCAAATTCAAAAGTCAGCTCACGAAGTATTTGAAGCGATTGTTGATCCGGAAAAAATGTCGAATTATTTTATTTCCGACAGCACAGGACGAATGGAAGAAGGAAAAACGCTGATGTGGCATTTTCCTGAATTTACTGTTGATGTTCCGGTGCGCGTAGGAAAAATCGAGAAGGATAAATTCATCTCTTATCACTGGGATGGCGAGGGCGAAAAAGATTTGTTGGTTGAAATCACGCTTACTGAAATGGATAATTCCACCGTGGTAAAGATCACTGAAAAAGGAATGGATGACGATGAAGCAGGCATGCGCTGGCTGCAGGGAAATACAGAAGGATGGGCCAACTTTCTTGCCTGCTTAAAAGCGTATTTGGAATATGGAATTAATTTAAGAAAAGGTGCGTTTGATTTCAGATCGGATAAAAAATAATCATGGATAACGCAGCGGTCATCAGGCATTTTTATTCTTCATTCGCGCAAGGCAATGCAGAAGAAATGATCAGCTGTTATGATCCTGCCATTGTATTCACCGATCCTGCTTTCGGAGAATTAAAAGGCGAGGATGCGAAAAACATGTGGCGGATGCTTGTACAAAGAAGCAGGGATGATATTAAAATCACTTTTGATAATGTAAAAGCGGATGAACGATCAGGTTCTGCAAGCTGGTTGGCGGAATATACATTTACGCAGACCGGGAGAAAAGTGATCAATGAAATTTCAGCAGCATTTAAATTTCATAACGGGAAGATCATAAAACATGCCGATCATTTTAGTTTGTGGAAGTGGTCAAGACAAGCGCTTGGCTGGAAAGGATTTCTATTCGGTGGAACATCATTTTTGAAAGCGAAGATTCAAAAACAGGCAAACAATGCACTTAAAAGTTATGCGGAAAAGATGCGGGGTAACATCAGTTAAATAAATAAAATGACGTTCAGTAAAAGCAAATTATTAACCACCCCGTTATTTTTTGCAGGAATTTTAATCCTGCTTGTCCTTATTGTTACAGCGCAACAGCTGATGCTTCCGTCAAAAACTTTTTATCCCGGCGGAGAACCTTACACGCATTACAATAATTATATAATTTTCAAGCAATCCTTTTTTCACCTGGTAGAAAACAAGGATCTGTACAGGGATTATCCAGCCGAACATTGGGATTATTACAAGTACACACCGACGTTTTCCGTTTTGATAGCACCATTGGCATTACTTCCCGATGCAATCGGATTGTTTGGCTGGAATCTTTTAAACGTGCTGATTTTATTTTTTGCGTTATGGAAATTTCCTTTCAAGTCACATAAGGCAAAATTAGTTGCAATAGGATTTATTTTGATCGAATTATTTTCTTCCGTCCACAATGCGCAAAGTAATGCGTTGATTGCAGGATTGATCTTATTCGCTTTTCTGCTCCTGGAAAAAAAACAAATCGCGCTGGCTTCACTATTCATTGTATTTACCGTTTTCATTAAACTATTCGGCATCGTTGCGCTGGCTTTATTTATTTTTTACCCGAACAAATTCAGGGCAGCTATCTACACTGCAGGCTGGACCATTTTGCTTGCAGCACTTCCATTACTTTTCATTTCATTTAACCAATTAAGCTTTCTTTATCAAAGCTGGTTAAATCTTCTGCAGGATGATCATAGCATGTCGATCGGATTATCCGTTGCAGGATGGCTATATACCTGGTTCGGAATTGAAGCAAAAGAGTGGGTTGTGATCTTCGGTGGAATCCTATTGTTGTTGCCATTGATAAAATACAGGTATTTCAACGAATTAAAATTCAGGCTGTTTTTCCTTGCATCCTCGCTTTTGTGGATTGTATTATTCAATCACAAAGCAGAATCGCCGACCTTTATCATAGCAGTTTGCGGAGTAGCAATTTGGTTCTTTAATCAAAAAATGAAAATCGAAAACGTGGTTCTTGTGATCCTGGTTTTTGCGTTTACTATTTTATCGCCGACAGACATTTATCCAAAACAATTCCAGGCGGATTATATTAAATCTTATGTTTTGAAAGCTGTGCCGTGCATTTTTGTGTGGTTTAAAATTACTATCGATTTGCTGTTTTATAAAGCGGAAAATAATTTCAATACTTCTTCAAATGAAATCCTTCTCCGCGAAAATTCTGAAGATCGGCATTAATCCATATGTGCTTCTTCCCGACCGTGTTTTAAATTATCTCTTTGAAAAATCAGGGAAGGACAAAGGACCAATTCCGATAAAAGGAACATTGAACGGCAAGAAATACACACAAACACTTGTAAAATTCAGCGGCAAATGGCGACTTTACCTGAATACCCCGATGCGTGAAGCAGCAGGAATTGATGTGGGAGATATCGCACTCGTTAAAGTTGATTTTGATCCGTCATCACGAGAAGTTCCGTTACATGCAAAGCTTGCTGAAGCGTTTGCAGAAAATAAAAAAGCAAAAGCTGCATTTGAAAAGCTTCCGCCTTATCGTCAAAAAGAAATTTCACGCTATATCAGCTCTTTAAAAACAGCAGAATCTGTAAAACGCAATATTGAAAAAGTGTTGAAACATTTATCAGGAAAGGAAAGATTTGCAGGGAGAGATTAATCAAAAGAAAAAAATAAGGCGCGACCCCTCGCTTCCGGGCGCTGCAATTTTTATTTAATTGACGGTGCGATCGTGAATCTGCGTGAAAATTTCTCGCAGGTTACCGCAGAGTACGCAGATAGAGCGCGGATATTTTTTTGACCAGCAAAAGAAAGATTGGCAGGGAGAAATTTATAATTACAAACAGTAATAAAATGTGACCAATAACACAAAAGCAATCTTATGAATCATCTGCCTATTTACATCAGCATTACATTTATCCTCACCACACTCTTAACGGTTTTCTTTTTTTACAAAGCTGCAAACAATTCCAAAGCTGTTGCGCTCATTTTAATTTGCTGGCTGATCATCCAGGCGTTCATTGGCATTTCCGGTTTTTATACAGTGATCGATTCTACTCCTCCCGGATTTGTATTATTAGTTTTGCCACCTGCGCTTTTTATTATTCTGCTCTTCGCAACAAAAAAAGGGAGATTGTTTTTAGACGGGCTCGATATAAAAATGCTTACCCTTCTTCACATTGTACGAATCCCCGTTGAGCTTGTTTTATTCTGGCTCCTTGTTCACAAAACGGTACCGGAACTCATGACATTCGAAGGAAGGAACTTTGATATTTTGTCCGGTATTACTGCCCCGTTTATTTATTATTTCGGATTTGTCAAACCAAAATTAAACCACAAAATTATCCTGCTGTGGAATTTTATTTGTCTTGGCTTACTGGTAAACATTGTTGTAAATGCCGTCCTTTCAGCGCCTTTTCCTTTCCAGCGTTTTGCGTTTGATCAGCCCAACATTGCAATCTTACATTTTCCATTTATCTGGCTCCCCTGCTGCATCGTCCCGATCGTATTGCTTTCTCACCTTGTGTCAATACGAAAGCTGTTTAAAAAAAGCCCCATAAAATAAATTCCTTATAAATGTTAAGCTACTGAGAAGAAATAAGTTGTGTATATGTTTTTAGTAGGTTAAAAATAATTTATGCGTATTTTTGCAGTTCGAAAAAACCATAGGTTCTTGAAAAAATTAGTCACGTCTTGTTTTATATTTCTCATTTCATTTGCCACCTGCAATGAGACCATGGCGTTTATATTCAAATCACTGGGTAATTCTTCCTATTCCTGGGTAAATAATCTTTCTTCAGAAGAAAAAGGTGAAGAATCCGCTGAAGAATCCGCAAAAAAAACAAAAGCGCTCGACTGTTCTGATGATCTTTTTCTAAATAACAAGCTGCTTTCTGCTTTTACAAATGTGAATAGTCTCAACCCGAACCTGGAAAACATTTTTGCTTCTTCAGATTATAGTGAAGAGGTCTTTTTTCCACCCGAAATGCTTTAAGCAGCAATTCACTTCAAAAGGCTTCCAGCCTGTGTAATTTCCAATTGTAAACTTTTTTTTAATATCAAATTTTCAATGGTAGATCCGTGTGGATTAACCTTTGATAAACCTGCTTTTTATGGATTCAATGAAGAATGTTAAAGGTTTGACTTTTAAATATCTTAAGAATGACCTGCCTTCAGGGCTTGTCGTTTTTCTTGTTGCTGTACCTCTTTGTTTGGGAATTGCGCTCGCATCAGGCGCCCCGCTATTTTCCGGAATTATTGCCGGAATCATTGGCGGAACAGTCGTTGCTTTGGCAAGTGGTTCTGCACTAAGTGTCAGCGGACCTGCAGCGGGCTTAACAGTTATAGTTCTTAATGCAATTGCACAGCTCGGAACTTACGAAGCGTTTTTGCTGGCAGTGGTTTTGGCTGGAGCTTTACAAGTCATCCTCGGATTTTTAAAAGCCGGTGTTATCGGGTATTATTTTCCGTCGAGCGTTATCAAAGGAATGCTCGCCGCGATCGGAATTATTCTCATCCTCAAACAAATTCCGCATGCGCTTGGTTACGATAAGGATAACATCTCTGATTTGGATTTTAACCAGGCTGACGGAGAAAATACATTTTCAGAACTGTACGCAATGCTCGGTCATCTTCATCCCGGTGCAGTTATCATTTCAGCAATTTCCCTTTTTATCCTCATCATGTGGGAAAGGCCTTTTTTGAAAAAATACACTTTCTTCAAAATCGTTCCGGGCGCATTGCTTGTGGTTATCATCGGAATACTTCTGAATGGTTATTTCAAAACAGCTGATGCATCCTTGTTTCTTTCAGGCGAAGAATTAGTTCAGCTGCCGGTAGCTGATTCGGCAAAAGATTTTGTCAACCAGTTTACGTTACCTGATTTTTCTGCGTTCAGCAATTACCGTGTCTATGTTGTAGCAGTTACAATTGCAATCATCGCGAGCTTAGAATCATTGTTAAGCGTGGAAGCCGCAGATAAGCTTGATCCATACAAACGTAATACGCCAACAAACCGCGAATTAAAAGCACAGGGATTGGGTAATATGGTATCAGGATTAATCGGTGGATTGCCATTGACAGCGGTAATTGTAAGAAGCTCTGCCAATATTAATTCAGGTGCTAAAACAAAATTGTCATCCATTATTCATGGCCTGCTTTTATTGATAAGCGTTATCGGGCTTGCAAGTGTTCTCAATAAAATTCCACTTGCATGTTTAGCAGCGCTGCTTTTAGTTGTTGGTTATAAGCTGGCTAAAGTTTCGCTTTTCACTGGCATGTTTAAGCAAGGTATGCCACAGTTCCTGCCTTTTATTGTTACCGTGGTGGCTATCCAGTTTTCTGATTTGCTGAAAGGTATTGCGCTGGGAATGATTGTAGCAATTTTCTTTATCCTGAGAAATATTTACCTGCGCTTGCAATATGAGAAAAAGCATAACCCGGAAAATAAACAATCCATGGGTTCAGCTCTTGCGCAATTGCTTCGGAACAATTATAAAACAGAATACTATTATAAAAAACGCGATTACGCTCCCGGCGAGCCGATCACCATTGAGCTGGATGAAGATGTTTCGTTTCTCAATAAAGGAAGTATTGCATTTACCCTTGACGACCTGCCTGAAGATTCAACTGTAATTATCGATGGCAGCAAAGCACACACAATTGATCCGGATGTGCTTGAAATTATTCACAATTTCAAAGAAACTGCTGAAGCAAAAAAGAATATTAAAGTCGGACTTATGGGTATTCCTGAATTTACAGGAATGGCAGGTCATTAATTTAAAAATCTAAAACACAATGGAAAAGTCATATAAAAAATTGCTTGAAAAAAACTTAGCATGGGCGACGCTTCAGAAAAAGAATGCTCCTGAATTTTTTTCAGAATTAGCTAAAGGTCAGCAACCGGAATATTTATGGATCGGTTGTTCAGACAGCAGGGTGCCTGCCGAACAAATTACCGGAACAAAGCCCGGAGAATTTTTTGTTCATCGCAATATTGCCAACATGGTTGTGCATAGCGATATGAATTTATTAAGTGTATTATCTTATGCAGTTGATGTGTTGAAAGTAAAACATATTATCGTTTGCGGGCATTATGGTTGTGGCGGAATTGCAGCGGCAATGGGCAACAAACAGTATGGATTAATTGATAACTGGTTGCGTCACATAAAAGATGTTTACCGCTTTCACCATGTTGAGCTTGATGCTATTGTTGATGAAGAAGCGCGCATCAGAAGATTTGTTGAGGTGAACGTAATAGAACAGGTGCATGACCTGGGAAAAACTTCTATCGTTCAGAATGCATGGGGAAGAAACCAACCTTTGCATATTCATGGCTGGGTGTATGATATCACTGATGGAATAATAAATGACCTGGATGTCAATTTTACCTGCCCGAAAGACCTTCATGCAGTTTATCATTATGACAATGCGGAATAACTTTTAAATAAACGGCTGATACATAATCAGCAATGGAAATTTAAACGATGCGCTACACGATCAATAAGATCCTGTGGCGCATTTTTTTTCAAAAGGCAGGTTTTGATTATTCGTTTTTTTGCGCGACAAGGTAAAACAGCACTACGTGATAGCTTTCCGTTGATCTTAAAAATTAGCGCTAAATTGCGGGAAGAATTTTTAACGATTTTCCAATGCAATTATCCGTTCGTGAGCTTCAGCAAAAGGATATTGAGCAATTGACTCAATATTGGTTGACAGCAACACCGGAATTTCTCACCGGGATGGGTGCTGATTTTAAGAAAATGCCCCGGCCCGAAGAATGGAGTATGATGTTAAACGAACAGCTGCAAACTCCGATAAAAAATAAAAAATCCTATTGCATCATTTGGCTTGAAAATGATATTGCAGTTGGTCATTGCAATATCAATAAAATAATTTTCGGAGAAGAAGCGTATATGCATTTGCATCTTTGGAATAATGCATCCAGGAAAAAAGGAAATGGAACTGCTTTTGTCAGACTAACCCTCCCTTACTTCTACGAAAATTGTAAGCTTAAAAAATTATACTGTGAACCATATGCGTTAAATCCTGCGCCGAATAAAACGCTTCAGAAAGCCGGATTTACTTTTGTAAAAAAATACACTTGTATTCCGGGGGCGATTAACTTTGAGCAGGAAGTGAATTTGTGGGAGATGACTTATGAAAAATACCAATCGATTAAATAAATTTAAATTAATGAGATATTTTATTGTGCTCCTGGTTCTATTTATTGTTGCATGCAATGGTTCAGATGATAAGACGCCTGTTGATGATTCGTTAGTCAATGCTGATACGCTGACCACAACTGTAATAAAAAAAGACACATTTCAACGCATTGATGAGCTGGTACTTTCCATTCGTGAAAAGATCAGAACTGGTGAATTCTCTAAAAAAACCGGCCTACCGGAAATGGTTGCATATTATAATCCTGATAAAACAATTGCATACATCTATTCCAATGAAACCGGAGAATTCGGCAGAACGGAAACTGAATCGTTCTTTCAAAATAATGATTTAAGATATTGTGAATACCGCAGTTACTATTTATTATCGGAATCAGACAGAAAGAAGGGATCACTTAAAGCAGAAAAAATATATTACTGTCCGGAAGATACTTTTGCAAAAGATAGCTTGACCGTTTTTAATGAAGATGTCCGGTTCGCAAAGAAAGTGTCTTATGAATTAACAAAAGAAGAGCTCCCAACACGCATTGAAATAGCGATAAGGATGCTTGAACTCAAGTCAAGCTTTATAGAGCAATAATTCAGATTAGGAAATGAAACCGCCTGCAGGTAAAAAAGTATAATGGAAAAGAAACTCGTCATCAGCAAAATTGCAATCAAAGCATCAACGGAAAAGGTCTGGGATGTTTTGGTAAATCCCGAACACACCAAAAAATACATGTTCGGCTGTGAAACAATTTCAGATTGGAAGCCGGGTTCAACGCTCGTATGGCAAATGATCCATGAAGGAAAACCTTTCGTTGCGGTAAAAGGAAATGTTGTTGCAATTGAAGAAGGAAAACATCTTGACTACACCGTATTTGATCCGCATAATCCGAAGATAGAGAACGTGCCGGAAAATTACCTGCATGTAATTTATGAGCTTGAACATTCTAATGCAGAAACTTTATTGACCGTCACACAAGGCGATTACAATACTGTTGCTGACGGCGAAAAAAGATATCTTGAAGCAGATAATAACGGTGAAGGCTGGAATCCCATCCTCGAACAGATAAAAAAGATCGCAGAAGAAAATTAAGATGCAAACGTACATTGCTATTTTACGCGGAATAAATGTCGGCGCACAGAAAAAAGTGCTGATGGCTGATTTGAAAGTCGTGCTGAACAAACTAAAGCTGCAGGATGTGACCACTTACATTCAATCAGGAAATGTCGTTTTTAAAAGCGATGAAAAATTATCTAATGAAGAATTCGCTGCGAAAATTGAAAAAGCAATTCTGAAACATTTCAAGTTCGATGTTCCTGTTCTTGTAAGGAATGCAACAGAATTAAAAAAGGTGATCGCAGCCAATCCGTTTTTGAAAAATAAAAATATTGACCTCGCTAAGTTGCATGTTACATTTTTATCTGCCGTTCCTGAAAAATCATTGACAGATGAAATTAAAAAGTTTTCATTGCCTTCGGATGAATTTGTGATCAACGGAAAAGAAGTTTACCTCCTCACACCGGAAGGTTATGGTGTAACAAAATTGTCGAATAGCTTTTTTGAAAAGAAGCTGAAAGTAACAGCAACAACAAGAAACTGGAAAACAGTAAACACATTGCTTGAAATGGCTGAAAAGCTTTAAGCTATATGACTACAATTAAACTATTTCTCCTCGCTTTTTCACTTACACTTTTTGCTTTCAGCTTATCCGCTCAAACAAATGTCAATTACACAGACATAGATCCGCTGATCAGTAAAAGCTCCATGCCTGATGCGTTAACTGCATTGTCAAACCTGAAAGCCAATCACAAAAAAGATACTGCTGATCCCGGCTACTGGATTCGCTTTTCACAAGCATCTTATACTTGTTTTCGTTACCAGGATGCCGTAAATGGAATTAATAAAGCGGTAAAGCTCGGGCCGGCTAACGCAGAATGCTATTTTGAAAAAGGAATGCTCTACAATAAAATGGGCGTTATTGACACAGCTAAAAACGCATTCGACAAAGCGATATCGATTGCACCTGCCGGTAAATATTATTACTGGAGAGGAATCATTCACCAGCAATTAAAAAACAATATCAATGCTGAAAGTGATTATCGCAATGCGATCGCAATGAATTTCGAAAGCGCTGAGCTGTATACGAATCTTGGCATTTTATTTTCAGACCAGGAAAAATATCCGGAAGCTGTAGCGCTTGCAACAAAAGCATTAACACTAAACAAAAATTATGCGCCGGCATATGTCACAAGAGAAAAAGCATATGTCTGCATGATGAATATCGATTCTGCCTGCGCAGATATGAAAAGTGCAACTGCCTTACGTTACCGGAATGTTTTTTTCATTCCTGATTCAATTTGCAATGGATCAGAAGCAAAAAAGCTTGAATTCGCCGCCGAGGTTTTAATCAGCAGCCTGAAATACAAACAAAGTATTGTCGCCTACTCCGGGCTGATCGATAAGAAAATATAC
This sequence comes from Bacteroidota bacterium, assembly GCA_031412295.1. GTDB lineage: Bacteria > Bacteroidota > Bacteroidia > Palsa-965 > Palsa-965. The sequence continues at coordinate 48,909 of JANOCU010000012.1, read as the reverse complement.
AGATCAGATTATTTTCTGAATCGTGGTTACGCATATTATCAATTGAAAGATTATGCGAACGCAGAAAAAGATTACCTGTTTGCATTAACGCTTCCCAATCCGGCAACAGATCTGCTCTATGATAATTTAAGCTTGTTGTATTTCGACCAGGATCTGTTTTTACAATCGATTGAATATTCGACAAAACGAATTGAATTAAATCCGCAGAATCCTGTTCCGTATATCGATCGCGGACTCTGTTACCGGAAATTGAAAAGATACACGGAAGCGGAGGCTGATTTTAATAAATCGCTTGAGATTAAACCTGATTTTCATCGGGCCCTCGCTTATCGCGCATTCCTGTATTTAGAATTGGATCAATACGTAAAAGCAGCACAAGACGCAGAGAAAGCGATTACTATTGATCCGAAATACGGTTACGGTTACCTCGTTTTAGCACAGGCAGAACAGCGAATCGGCAAGCCTGATTTTTGTAAAAACTTTCACAACGCAAAAAAATACGGCGAACCGGATGCAGATATTGCGATAATGCAATATTGTAAGTGAAAATTAATTGCCGGACTTAACCACCTATGTCCCATTTTCCACCACTTCACAAACAATTCACTTTTTCTCCGAACTCCTGACTCCTAACTCCCAACTCTTCCCTATATTTGAGCACATCCCCATCCAATCCCGATCAGGGAGGAGATGGGATTTTTTTTGAAAGCTTATGAAACTCCGAAACTTTTTTCTCCTGCTCTGCTCCTGCGCTCTTGTAGCACTCACTTCCTGCGGCGGCAATGAAACAAAACCGAATTCAGATTCCCTCGCCGGGAAAGATTCTCTTGTATTTATAAATAATCTCATCCGGAAAGATCCCGGCAATCTTGATCTCTACCTGAGACGATCAAAAATTTACATGCAGAAAAAAGATTACGGCGCATCGATGATGGATGTAAATCGTATTCTTGCTATTGACAGCAATAAAGCAGAATATCTTATTGCAGCAGCCGATATTTATTTTTTCACAGGAAAAGTATCGCGCACCAAACAATTGCTTGAACGCGCAGTAGAAGTAAATCCAGAAAATATAGATTGTCTTCTCCGTTTAGCACAGCTGCATCATTACCTTACCAATTACGATGAAGAAATTGCATTGCTTGATAAAGCATTACAAATAGATGTGCATAATGCGCAGGCTTATTTCATGAAAGGAATGTTATTCAAAGAAAAAGGCGATACAATAAAAGCAATCTCGAGCATGCAAACTGCCGTTGAGCAGGATCCTGATCATTACAATGCATACATCCAGCTCGGATTGCTTAATGCTGCAAAGAAAAATCCATTGGCAGAAAGCTATTACCTCAACGCAATTAAAATAAATCCCGCCAGCGAGGAAGCAATGTATAATCTTGGCGTGTTTTACCAGGAGACAAATAATTACAACGCCGCAATTGAAACATACACGACATTATTAAAAGCCAATCCACATCATTTCGATGCGCATTTTAATCTTGGAATGATCCACACGATAAAGCTGGATGTGGTGGATGAAGGACTTAAGAATTTTAACCTTGCCATTGAAGATGATCCGAAAGATCCGCGCGGATATTATGGCAGAGGCTATTGCTTCGAGAAAAAAGGCGATGTGAACAATGCAATTGCAGATTATAAAATGGCATTGACCGTTGATCCAACGTATGAAATTGCTGCGCTTGCTATCAGCCGACTGGAAAAAAAATAAAAACAGCATCCCGCATCGATATTAAAACATTCACTCAACCGATTTATAATAGTGTCGCGTAAAAAAATAGCAATTATTGGTTCCGGACCTTCTGCATTAATAGCAGCTGATGTACTCGGTGAATCGTGCGAGGTTCACATTTTTGAAAAAGGTGAAGCACCTGCAAGAAAATTTCTCGTTGCAGGTAAAGGCGGATTTAATCTTACGAATAGTCTCACCGGTGATGCGTTGCTTAATAAATTCACACCTTCTTCTTTCTTCAAACCGATTTTAGACGAATTTGATTCTGTCGATACCGGCACCTGGTTGCATGATCTCGGCATTCCCACTTACGAAGGTACCAGCGGAAGAATATTTCCTGAAAAAAATATCAAGCCAATAACTGTGCTGCAAAAGATCCGCGATAAGCTGACCGGGAAACAAGTGCAGTTTCATTTTAATCATGAATTTGTTTCGTTCAATGAAAATCAGCAACCGGTATTTATTCACAAGGAAGAAAAAATAACGGTTGAAGCGGATCATTATCTTTTTGCTTTAGGCGGTGCTTCGTGGCCGGTTACAGGTTCTACCGGAAATTGGGTCGATGCGTTTGAAGCAATCGGAATTACTGTTTTACCTTTTCAATCTTCCAACTGCGGCGTAAACGCAGACTGGCCTGCTGAGTTCAAAGAAAAATTGCAGGGCATGCCGCTGAAAAATATTGCGTTGCGTGTAAATGATTTTGAAATAAAAGGTGAAGCGCTGATCACAGAATACGGACTGGAAGGAAATGCGATTTATCCTGCTATTCCGGAGATAAGAAAATCATTTGCGGAAACCGGCAAAGCTGAAATTCATTTTGATTTAAAGCCTGATAATTCGCCTGAGCAATTAACGCAAAAGATCAAAGATTTCGAAAAGCTGACTTATAAATCGCATGGTACGAATGCTTACAAGGAAGCTTTCAATCTCGATAAAGCGCGTTTGATCCTGCTGAAAACATTTACTACGAAAGAGGAATTTCTTGAGCCGGATATGTTCGTTCAGAAAATCAAATCGCTTGCTGTTCCTGTGAATGGTTTGCGAAAAATAGAAGAAGCTATTTCTACCATCGGAGGAATTGCTCTCGATGAAGTTGCCGATGATCTCACGCTGAAAAAGTTTCCGAAGATTTCCGTTGCAGGAGAAATGCTGGATTGGGACGCGCCTACAGGTGGATTTTTATTGCAGGGTTGTTTTTCTACCGGGTATTTTGCTGCGATGAATATTCTTGAAAAATAGAATCGCCAAAATCCGCGCCTCTTCCGCGAACTCTGTGAGCTCTGCGTGATTTTTTTTGCCACAGAGGCACAGAGGCACAGTAAAAAATCTGCGCACTATCTGCGAAATCATTTGAAATCTGCGAGCCTTCTACAACGGAAAAAAGGCAAGCACCATCAATCCGATGAGCGTGATAATAAAATATCCTGTCAGAGAAACAGCACCGGAATATTGCTTAGAAACGCGTTGCCCGAATAATAACATCAGCAACGTAACTCCTGAGAGGAAAAACCCATACATCAGCATTTCCCTTCCTTCACCGCGAAATAGTTGGATAATACCAAAAATAAAAAGCAGACCTGAAACAAGCTCAGCTATTAAAATGACAGGCAAAAACAATCCGATCGCATTTTTAAAAAATGTTTTGCTGAATTGCTCCTTCATCCAATCAAGATTCCCTTTGTAATTGAAAATTTTATCTAAGGCTGATTGCAAAAAAGTGATAATAAGGAATCCCGCTGCAAGAGCGGTTACTAATGCAAGAATTAAAGCAGGTAAGTTCCAGTGGCCCATCGTTCAATATTTTATAAATCCTTCCGCCTGCCTTTTCAGCGCTTCCAGCGTTCCTTCATCCGACAATTTATACTCCGAATTAATCAATTCCTGCACCTTTGAAACCGGCAGCTTATTCGGGTAAACATGCATGTCGAGATAATGCAACGCGCTGGTCAAATGATCCAGTCCGCGCAGATTTCCTCCACGGCCGGAAGAAATTCCAACAAGCGCAATTTTCTTTCCCGCCACATCTTTTGGCGGAATTCCATCCAGGAAAAGCTTGAAAATCCCAGGGAAAGTAGCCTGGTATTCCGGGATAAGCACGATGATTTTATCGGTCGAACGGATATATTTCTCAATTAACTGATCAAATTCAGCGTCCTTAGGATCAGATAAATAGGTTTGGGAAATAGTGGCCGGCAATTGCTCCATTGAAAAGATTTCCGACTCCACTCCGAGCCCGGTTAAAATCTCCTGGTAAGCTTTTGCGACAATGAGTGTTTTGCTGAATTTTCGGTTGGTTCCGGAAATAACTGTGATCATATGTTCAAATGAATTAAACGCTTTTTGTTCAAAATTTCCCCATTTCAGTGCCCTGCTTACGGTCTCCAAATCGTTACCTTCGGACGAAATTCCATGCGGCGCATTTCGGCTGCTAAGTAACGGATTTTACCGGAAGGACAAGTTGTTCAACCCTAAGGCATTGACGGTAAAATGATCAAAAGAATATGAAAATTACCTGGTTCGGGCATTCCTGTTTTGGCGTGGAAATCAAAGGCAAGCACCTGTTGTTTGACCCTTTTATTTCAGGAAACCCGCTCGCGGCTCATATTGATATCAATACAATTCCGGCTGATTATATCCTGCAATCGCACGGCCATAACGATCATATTGCTGATACAGTGGCCATTGCAAAACGAACCGGCGCTGTTGTCATCGGCGCTTTTGAAGTAACGGAATGGCTTGCCAAACAAGGCGTGGAAAAAACCCACCCGATGAATATTGGCGGAAAATGGATCTTTGAATTCGGGAAAGTGAAATGTGTGGTAGCAGTTCATTCCAGCACCATGCCCGACGGAACGAATGGTGGATCACCGATGGGATTTATCATTGAGACGGATGAAGAAAATTTCTATTTCGCAGGCGATACTGCATTGACGTACGACATGAAATTGATCGGCGATTACAGGCAGGTTGATTTCGCTTTTTTACCGATCGGCGATAATTTCACGATGGGCGTTGATAATGCAATTCTTGCTTCTGATTTTATCAAATGCGATAAGATCATCGGGATGCATTATGATACATTCGGTTACATTAAAATTAACCATGAAGAAGCGATTCGGAAATTTGCACGTGCAGGAAAACAATTGAGGCTGATGCAAATCGGTGAAACAACAGAAATACATAAATAAAAATCACAAAAAAAATAAAATCCAAATTCCAATACATAGAAATTTGTTTTTGAAAAAAGAATAAATCCAAATCAACAATCATCATTTTTGATTTTTGGGAATTTGGAATTTGGAATTTAAATTTTTGAATTTAATAAGTTATGGGAAAAATCATTGCAGTAGCTAACCAAAAAGGCGGCGTCGGAAAAACCACCACCGCGATAAATCTTGCCGCAAGTTTTGCAGTGCTTGAATATCGCACACTTCTTGTCGATGCTGATCCGCAGGCGAATTCCACTTCCGGGGTTGGTTTTGATCCGAAAAATATCAAAACCAGCATTTACGAATGCATCATCGATGGAAAAGATCCGAAAGATATCGTGCTGCAAACTACTACGCCGAATCTTGATCTTCTTCCCGCACACATCGATCTTGTTGGAGCCGAAATTGAAATGATCAATCTTCCCAACCGCGAAAAAATGATGCGTCATTGCCTCGCGAAAGTGAAAGACGATTACGATTTTATTATTCTCGATTGCTCACCTTCACTCGGACTCGTAACCTTGAACGCGCTCTCTGCAGCAGATTCAGTTATCATTCCCGTACAGTGCGAATATTTTGCGTTGGAAGGATTAGGGAAATTATTGAACACCATTAAAATCGTTCAGACACGCCTCAATCCTGATCTCGCTATCGAAGGAATTTTATTGACCATGTATGATATCCGTCTGCGACTGAGCAACCAGGTAGTGGAAGAAGTAAAAACGCACTTTCAATCAATGGTGTTCGATACCATCATACAGCGCAATACAAAACTGGGTGAAGCACCAAGCTTCGGCGAAACGATCATCATGCATGATGCAACCAGCAAAGGCGCGATCAACTATCTCAACTTAGCAAGAGAAGTGCTCCAAAAAAATAACATGACGCGACTGAGCGACGAAGAAAAGATCATCAACATCACACAGCACTAGACATCATTACCAACTCCGGGCTTCAGCCTGGAGCATTTGCCACACACTCTCCTGTCACAAGACACAAACACACATGAGCATCAAACGCAACGCATTAGGAAAAGGACTCAGCGCATTATTAGAAAATGCCTCCACTGATATTACCACAAACAATCGCGCTAACAATGAAATCGGCGCAGTAGTTGGTGCTGTTACCAATCTCCCTTTAGACCAGATTGAAGCAAATCCATTTCAGCCACGCTCGCATTTCGAAGAGCAGGCGCTGAATGAATTAGCAGAATCGATTAAAATTCACGGCATCATTCAGCCGGTGACCGTCCGCAAAATGGGCTACGATCGTTTTCAGCTGATCTCGGGTGAAAGAAGATTCCGCGCTTCGCAATTGGCAGGATTGGAACACGTGCCTGCTTATGTGCGTGTAGCGAATGACCAGGCGATGCTTGAAATGGCATTGGTGGAAAATATCCAGCGCGAAAATCTCGATGCAATTGAAATCGCGATCAGCTACAAACGTTTGATCGACGAATGCAGCCTGACACAAGAGCAGCTCAGCGAAAAAGTTTCAAAGCAGCGTTCGACTGTTACCAATTACCTCCGCTTGCTGAAGCTTCCTGCTGAAGTGCAATTGGGAATTCGCGAAAAGAAGATCAGCATGGGACATGCACGCGCACTGATCAATGTGGAGAAGGCGGATGATATGGTGGACATTTATCACCAGATCATGGAAAACGATCTTTCCGTTCGTGATGTGGAAGAGCTGACACGCGACAAGAAAAAGATTGAGCCGCGATTGAAGCACAAAAATCTGACTGGTGATCTTGACGAAAAATACAAAGACAAGATCAAAAGTCTTTCGAAACAATACGGCGCTAAGATCGAGCTGAAAAGCAATACGCAAGGTGAAGGCAAGCTTATTATTCCTTTCACGAATGAAGATGAGCTTGATAAGCTTATTGATGCGCTCGATATTTAAGCGATTTGTCTTCCTCGCTGATTAACCTTTTTTGCAGCGAATAAATTTGTCATTCCAATCGGATAAAGTAATTTCATCGCGCATGAACGGCTTATTAAACTTGCGCGATTTTACTTTTTTACTTTTTGTACTCGCATGCATTCTCCTGCCTGCAAGTGTAAATGCACAATCGTCATTCGGAATGCAATCTGATTATACGAATGCGCGTTTTGCTGCGTTGAAAGACACTTCAAAAAAGGATACGGTGCGTCCACCAATGCAACCGCCGAAAAGAGCCGCGATCATGAGTGCATGTTTGCCGGGGCTCGGACAAGCTTACAATCATTACAAATTAGGCGTCCGGTATTCGATGATTAAGATTCCGATCATCTACGCCGGTTTTGGTGCGCTCGGTTATGGATTTTTCTGGAACCAGCGCTTCGTTAAAGATTATCGCGATGCATTACGCACACGTTACGATGGAGATTCTACTACCATCGATTTGTTCCCGCGTTATTCCGATAATGACCTGGTGACGTTGAAAAATTATTACCAGCGCTACCGTGATATTTGTATCATTGGTTTTGCAGCTGTTTATACCTTACAAATTATTGATGCTGCAGTTGATGCACATTTATCTACGTTTAGTGTGAGCGATGATCTTTCATTAAACATTCGCCCGTCATTTTATCCCACAGCCAATGGCGTTACAGGCGGAATCGGCATCAAATTATTCTACCGGTAAATTTCTTCGCTGCTTTTCATTGGCAAACGAGCGGATAAACTTCTCTATACATCCTGATGTTAATACAAGCCATCTAATTTTTTAAGACCGGGTTTATAGTTCTTTGTAAATTAGATTCGCAAAAACATATAACCATGAAAAAACTTCTACTCATTCTATCCTTGTGCCTTATTCTTGTACCGGCCACTTTTTCGCAGGCAATGATAAATATTGACAGCGTTACCGTAGAGCCGCCAAATCCAACTGCAACTGATCCTGTTTACCTCCACATTTACGGATGGTGTGGTTACGGTGCAGCGCTTGATGGTCCGCCTGCAGTTGTTAATGCCGGATTTACCCACACTGTTAATGCATGTTACATTGTGAATGTGCTTGCAGTAATCACCGACATCCACGACAGCGTTTATTTGTTTACAGGTCCTGCCGGTGTGCATTCTGTTTATTACAATATCATGCAGAACAGCGATCAGTTTACACCTGTTTGTGATACGCAGGTTACTTCAGGTGGTGAAACAGTAAACGTGATGACAACTTCCATTAATCCGAATGAGCAAGGTCAATTTTCAGTTTCATGGAATGTCGATGATCATGCGCTTGCGTATAATTTGCCGGATAAAAAGAGCAGGACAATCTCAGTTTATTCCACAAACGGTCAGCTCATTTCCAAAACGCAGACAAATGGATCAAGCGGAAAAATTTCACTTGATGCAACTGCAGGCCTGTACATTGTAACGCTGGAAGATAAAAACGGGATTGTGCTGAGAAAGAAGATTTATTGCCAATAGTCAGTTGTCAGTTTTAAGTAGTCGGTAGTCAGTTGATTGGAGTTTTTACTGAAAACTGACCACTGACAACTGACTACTCCCTTTTTTTCCCACATTTTAGCTTCCTTTTGCACAATAAAGCGTCTTAAAAGCAGTTACAGGGGAACATCCCTGATAATTTCCTTAAATTTGAGGTATGCAATTGAAGAAACTATTGGGTAGATATTTGTTCATCTGTCTTTTCGGGCTTGTTCCCGTTCTTTCAACTGCGCAAACTTCCATCGATTCCACAAAAAAAATAATCCAGTTTTCCGGGATTGTTGTGGATGCTGACAGCCTTACTCCTCTTCCTTATGTTGCAATTGTTGTGCGTCATACTCAACGCGGCGTTTACAGCAATATGCAAGGCTATTATTCCATCGTTGTTCAGCCGAATGACACGGTAGATTTTTTCGCTCTCGGCTATCACCAGGGCTCCATTACACTTGCTGATACTTTCAGGACAGATCAATTTACTGCGGTACAAGCTTTGCGCATAGATACTATTTTGCTACGTGAAGCCGTTATCTATCCGTGGCCATCCAAAGAACAATTCAAGAACGCTTTTCTTACAACAGATATCGCAGGCGACGATCTCGAACGTGCGCGTGCAAATCTTTCACAGGCAGAAATGGTGCGGGTTGCGCAAAATGTGGCAATGGATGCCGGCATGGTTTACACAGCTACCATGCAGCAGCAAACAGCAAGAAATTATTACGCGGGCCAAAAACCTCCCAACAATCTCCTGAATCCCATTGCCTGGTCGAAGTTTATTCAGTCGGTCCAAAACGGCGATCTCAAGAAGAAGCAATAAGCTTTTCCGAATTCCATTATGCGCATTAACTCCGGCTGTGCCTTGAAACGAATCCTGCTGCTCACTGCTGTATTTTTTTCTGCATTAATTTCTGTTCATGCACAAACTGCGACCGTTGAAGGAACTGTAAAAGATACTTCAGGCAATCCTGTTATTGATGCGTTGGTTGCATTCAGCGGCGCCAAAGAACGCATCACCTCAAATGAAAACGGAAGCTACACCATAACTGTTCCTGCAGGAAAAGAGTTTACACTGTATGCCGTAGCTGCAGGATATGTTGAAGGAAGAAAAAAACTTTCCCTCACTGCAGGAGAATCATTCCACTACGATTTTATTCTTCGCAAAAAAAATATTGTCGGCGATACGTTTACAGTAACCGAACAGCATCCGCGCGATTTTATTCCGCCGCGACTTATTGAACATATTCCCGGACCGAACATGGACATCGTTTCGGTGTTGCGTTTTGCCGGTGCGCAGACGAGCAATGAATTGAGCAATCAATATTCTGTGCGTGGCGGAAACTTTGATGAAAATCTTGTTTATGTAAATGACATCGAAGTGTATCGCCCGTTTCTTACACGTTCCGGTCAGCAGGAAGGATTGAGCTTTGTGAATACCGACATGACCGGTGAAATTCTTTTTTACACCGGCGGTTTCGATGCGAATTACGGAGATAAAATGTCATCAGTGCTTGATATTCATTATCGCACGCCGACAAAATTCAAAGGTGTTGCTTCTGCAAGTTTGCTTGGTTTCAGCGCCGAAGTAGAAGGATCCGATTCTACTTCACGATTTACATGGATGATCGGCGTTCGTAATAAATCGAATCGTTACCTCTTGCGTTCGCTTGATACACGCGGCGATTATCAAATGAATTTTAATGATGTGCAGACGTTTCTCACCTACAATATTTCAGAAAAATGGTCGGTTGATTATCTCGGAAGCTATGCAGAAAACAGGTATAAGCTTACTCCTTCTACACGCGAAACAGATTTCGGTACGCTGAATAATGCATTGCGATTCACTGTATATTTCGACGGACAGGAAGTAAATCGTTTTCAAACTATCTTCAATGCAATTTCATTAAACTACAATGATCGCCGCAAGTGGAAAGCAAAATTTATTCTTTCTTCTTTTAATACATACGAATCAGAAACGTTCGATGTGCAGGGACAATATTACATCGATCAGCTCGAAGCAGATTTCGGAAAACCTACATTCGGACAAGTTGCTTTCAATCGCGGTGTCGGAACTTTTTTAAATCATGCGCGCAATTATCTTGATGCATGGGTAAATAATGCGGAGATAAAAACATGGAGAACAACAGATCATTTTACCTGGCAGTTCGGCGCACGTTTTGAAAATGATCGCATCAAAGATGAAATTTCAGAATGGAATTATGTGGATTCATCCGGCTACTCCATTCCGTTTTTTCCATCGACGAGCATCGAGCTGCAGGACCTTGTAAAAACACGCGCTACTATTAATTCAAATCGTTACATGGGTTATGCGCAAATGCGTTACCTCAATGTGCTGAAAGATTCTTCCGAAATTGCATTAACAGTTGGTATCCGCGCAAACTATTGGGATTTGAACGGACAGCTTATTGTAAGTCCGCGTGCACAGCTTACATTCAAGCCGCACTGGAAAGAGAATATCACCTTCCGCGCTGCAACCGGTTTGTACAGTCAGCCTCCCTTCTACCGCGAGCTGCGTAAGTACGATGGAACAATCAACAAAAATATCCGCGCGCAAACTTCTGTTCATGGTGTTCTCGGTTCCGACTGGACATTCAAAGCGTGGGGACGCGATCTTCGTTTTATTGCCGAAGTATATTACAAATATCTCGACAATATTATTCCTTACGAAGTGAATGATGTTCGCATTCGTTATTTCGGCGATAATATGGCGCGTGGTTATACGTATGGTTTGGATTTAAAATTGAACGGACAAATTGTAAAAAATGTAGAATCGTGGATGGTGCTTTCCTTCATGCGCACGCGCGAAAATTTATACAACGATAATTATTATCTCTATCTCAATTCCGATGGCGATACAATTATTCCCGGCTACACCTTCAACAATGTAAGAACAGACAGCATTCAGCAAATCCCCGGAATGATTCCGCGTCCGACCGATCAATTCATGACTTTCTCCTTGTATTTCCAGGATTATCTCCCGGTGTTGCCCGATTGCAAAATGAATCTCGGCTTAATTGTCGGAACCGGTTTGCCATTTGGTCCGCCAACACACGAACGTCACAAAGCAGTTTTTAGAATGCCGCCTTATCGCCGTGTTGATATTGGTTTTTCGTATGCAGTTATCAAAGAAGAAAAGCCATTAAAAAAAACAAATCCGTTTCACTTCATGAAATCACTTTGGGTGGGCGTTGAAGTTTACAATTTGTTGCAGGTGCAGAATACGCTTTCCTATTATTGGGTAAAAGACGTAACCGGAAGATCGTATGCCATTCCGAATTATTTAACAAACAGGCAGCTGAGCGCAAGGATGATTGTGCATTTCTAGCCGCTGATTGCACTGATTTGCGCTGATTGATTTTACGCTGATTTTTTATTTGGGCGTGCCTTGAAGGAAACGCGGAAAGCGCTCCTTCAGGACGGGCTTTCCGTAATCGCTTTTTTCTTTTTTATCATTAGGCGCGTTTCTTAAACGCGCCTAACGATAAAAAGAAAAAGAGCTCCAAAAATACCTCTATCCTGAGGACACATCAGCAATAATAAATGAGCTGGGTGTCCTCGACCTAATTATCCGAATTTTTGGTTAGGACTTCCCTCACGCAAAAAATGGAAATTTTCATTGCATGGACGCGAGGCATCGCGTCTCTACACTAACGAAATAAATTCTGCTTTCACTTTCTCATCTTTAAACTTTCCCGAATAATTCGATGTGATGGTGCTGCTGTTTGTATCGCTTATTCCGCGCGATGAAACACACAGGTGAACGGCATCAATAATAATTGCAACATCTTCTGTTCCCAACGCTTCTTTCAGCGCATTTGCAATTTGATTTGTCAATCGCTCCTGCACTTGCGGACGTTTGGAATAATATTTTACAAGACGATTGATTTTCGAAAGGCCGATCACTTTGCCGTTTGAAATATAAGCCACATGCACTTTACCAATGATCGGAACAAAATGATGCTCGCAATACGAATACAGCGTGATATTTTTTTCAATCAGCATCTCTTCGTAGTTGTATTTATTATCGAAGAGTTTTATATCCGGTTTGTTCGCAGGATCAAGTCCGCTGAAAATTTCATTGACAAACATTTTTGCAACGCGGTCGGGCGTACCGCTTAAGCTGTCGTCTGTCAGATCAAGTCCCATAATGTGCATGATCTCACGGAAATGATTTTGAATGAGCATAATCTTTTTTTCGTTGCTCATTTCAAACGCATCTTTTCTCAGCGGTGTATCAGCTGAAGTAGCAATATGTTCTTCACCAATAAAATCTAATGTATCAGCAGCAGTATTCATATTAAATAGTTTTTATTTCATTCATAACTCTTTTCACCATCGCATCGCAATACACTGCGTTGAATTCAAAAATTTCATCCGGCGAATAAATTTTCTGAATTTCATTCCGCAACATTGCCTTCGCGCGATTCAGCCGCACTTTTACATTCGAAGGAGTAATGTTCAGCAGCGCTGCAGTCTCCGCTACATTCAGTCCGTTTATTTCGCGCATTGAAAAAACCATTCGATAATCTTCCGGAACTTTCTCCAGCGAATTTTCAATTATATAATTCAATTCTTTATTGATTATGCTTCTGCCTGTATCGGCCTGCTTATTTTCAGAATACATCGGAGCTGATTTTTCATTAATACTATTCGAAGCGGCTTTCTCATTCTTAAAGCTGAACTTCTGTCGCTTTTGAAAACAATTGTTCAGCATAATTTTTATAATCCACGTTTTAAAAGAAGCGCGACTTTCAAATTTGGATAAGCTGAGATAAGCATTCAAGAATGTTTCCTGCATCAGGTCCTCGGTATCTTCATGATTATAGCCATATGCTCTTCCTGTTTTATAGAGAAAAGGATTATTGCGGCGAATCAATAGCTCAAACAAAGCTGTTTCGCCTTTAATTATCTTTTCAATAATTTCTGATTCAGGAAGTGAAGTAGTATTCATACTGCCGGGAGTAATCATTAGACAACAAAGCTTTTAAGCTGCTTGTAATTTATTAGAGTGGTTGACTAAGGTAAAGGTTACAAAAGTTGCCATCCAATAATAGACGGGACAGATTGCACAGATTCTTCATCATTTTGAAGAAAAAAGCTTCAACTGATTATTAAGATTTTTGGCAATGATTTTCTCCAGCGGATTTCTTTATTGTATCCTACAAATGCAACAAGCACTGTTCAGAAAGTGAATGTGCAGCGTTAAGCTGGTTAATTAATAAATAGAAAATCCCCCGGTTAGCTTCGGGGGGATTTTTTTATTTGGTACATGCGCTAAAAAAAATGTTATTGTTGCTGTTGATTTTGATTTACGGTCTATATACTACTGATTAATTTCTTCACAATACATATAGGATTGAGGGGGAAAAAAATTCTCAAATATATCCTTAGGGTTAATTCCTTTGGTAAATTTTTTCACGGTTTTGATTTTTATTGAATATCCAATTTGTTTATTTGAAAAATAACTAAAAAAATCATCCTCCTCTATAACCCCCACCTTTTTAAACTTTTTCCAAAGTTTTTCCGGTGTACCTGATACAATATCATCGAAAGTAAAATAACCTATAATTTTTTGTTCAGGAGCGCTTGAATATATATACACTTTTTTAACGTGCTGTTTGAATGGAAGCTTTCGAAACTCCACCTTTTTGTCGCCATTAATAATGGCATTAGCATATTTCGGTTTAATTGATAATAAAACGTTCATCGAAGTATTTTTTAAATTTTAAACTGGAGTAGTCTTTTTCTGACAATGTGGTAATCGTTTGAAAATTATTTGAAGAACTTTCAAGTTGTTTTATTTCTTTAAATTTTATTGGTGCTTTTAGATAATACAATAAACGAAAAATAAGAACTGTTACATCTTTTTTTCCCATGGTCAATTCATGTAACTGTGACTCTGTATAAACTGTTTTCCTTTTAACTAAAGAAGTAATTTCAGAAACCTCTTAGTATAGATCACTTGATCTAAAACCCCAATTGGTTCAATGGTTTTATACTTACCAGAAGAATAAAAAAGCAATAAATCGCCAGCCTTCATAGTGGTTCGTTTCGACTTACAGAGGTATGCTTTTGAAATAGTATTTCCTTCAATTTCATTTAGCGCATCTAAAGTTCCGTCAAAAAGCTTCGGTTCACGTAAACCTCCATCTTTAAAAAGAGTTGTATAAAATTTTTCCTGGATTGGAATCACAAATTTATTTACCGTTTCACCATCCTTATAAAATGGATGGGCATTTATGGAATAAGAATCTTTGTAATCTTCTTTGATAAGGCTTTTTATCATACGAAGTTCATTCGCACCATTTTTATTTATGAATTCTTCTTTTCGAAAACCATATTTTTCTAACAAGTGAATTAAATGTTTGTGATGTGGAAAGACTGTCAAATACAGATAATTAATCTTTCTTTCGATGCATAGTGCAAACATTTTTTGAAGAAAAAGCTCTCCTAGGCGATAACCAAATACGGTTTCACTTACTTTAAGTGTGCACATTTTTAAAGCGGGTTTGCAATTTTGGGAAGAGCATGGTCTACCGAGTTTTCTAAGTGATAAATAAGAATAGCACTTATTACGGAATCTGTTCTAAGCAAATAGCATTTCCTATTTTCTCTTGCACACTTCAAAAACCACTTTTCAAATCCAGGATAACTTTCTCGCAGTGAATCAAAAAAATCATCCGACAAATTATTCTCAATTTCTCTTATAGAACATTCAGTAAGTGAAGGATGTTGAGGGACAACAAGAATGTACTTATCACGAAGAACCTTAAGTCCCTCCTCTATGCCTAGTACCTTAGTATCCAACGCAACAATTCTCGACTTTGCTTTTATACCATAATCCTCAGTGATTAGTAAATCAGCATAGCCTTTATAAATTTGAAAAAGTTGAATATTATCAATCTCATCATTTTCTTTCTTCTGGCCAATTACTTTGATGAAGTCCGAAGTAATAACAGCTGGATCAGGAAAAGGATTGTACTTTTTAAACTTTGATAATGTAATTTCTTTCCTTTTTAAATCTTTGTCACGTTTTATATCTCTAAGACAATGTGGATGATAAAAAATTTCACATTTATTGGAAATAGCAAATTGATAGAAGCTAGATAAATTGGTGTCGACCACTTTATCTCCTTCCAAATGAATAATGATATTAGTGTCGATTAAGATTTTCAAATCGCTATTTCCTCACTATCAAATTTATCTTGAATTTACTCAATGATAGGTCGTCTATTGGTATAGTTTCACCTACCACTTGTTAATAACTAAGAAGTAATCGCCACAAAATACCGGCCGGTTAAGCAGCTTCCTCCGGAGAAACACTACCAACCGACCGGTGGTTCACACACACAATCTTAATGCTGAAAATTTTTCTTGTCATCCTGAGCGACAGCCGAAGGAAGACTAGAAAAATATATAAGGCATAAATTTTTTCATCCACCAGCTTTTCTTTTCTACGGGATTCGGCATTCTTCCGCTGCCGGACATGGTTTCATAGGTAAGTATCGCATCGAGTGTTGCGAGGTAATCGGCATCATTCACATTTTCTAATTTCTGGGAGATGCTTTTTTTGAGTTGAGAGACGTAGATGTTCATATAAGTAAGGATTAGCTAATTAATATTAATGTCTTTAAAAAGAAAATTTCATTTGAAGCTGTGCCGGGGCGTGACAAGAAACAAGTGCCGGATGACCAATGAGCGGGGCTTTTTTTCTCACTTGTCGCTTGCTCCTTGTCACATAATCTTTTTTTCTAAATCTTTCAAACGCATTTCGAGCGCCATCAAACGATTATCATCGGGCTTGGGAATATCTTTTGTGATGCGCGCTTCTACCTGCCACACCTGGCCGATGTCTTCTGCTTTTACTGCATAAGCTTCGTACGCCTCATTGTCGGAACGCAATTCGTAAACGTTATTTCCCAATGGAAGAACGCGTTTTGAAACAATGCTTCCGTCGTGCATGACTACGATGTAAACATTTCCTTTTTTAATGTGCGCGAGTTCTTCGACGTAACTTCCTACGAGCATATCGCCGGGATGAATTCCGGGAAGCATACTATCGCCGGTGATTTCAAATGCACGAAATGTTTTTCCGTAAAAGCCGGGCAGACGAAACGAAGGAAGCTTTGCGATATAATCGGGATCTGATTGTCCCTGCAAATATCCCGCAGCTGCTTTGCGATCGACCATGACGATATTTTCTTCTTCGTCGTTTGAAATTTGCACTACTAAAGGAAGCGCGCCTGATTTTTTCTTGGCTTCATTAGAGATGTACATTTCTCCTTTTCCATCCATGAGCCAAAGCGGATCAACATTAAATTTTCCGACGATGGCTTTATATACATCGTAAGAAATTCCGTTCTTCTCACCTTCTATTTGTGAGAGCGAAGTTTGCGTGATGCCGATGTCGTTGGCAAATTCCGTCTGGCTCATGCCAAGTTGTTTCCGGATAATTTTAATTCGCTGTGCTAGTGTCATTTGGTTCGTTTATGGGTCAAAGTTAATAAAAATATTTGGATTATATTAACTTTAACTATATTTTTGTGTTGTGATGTTGCTTTTGTCACAGCAACTATAAGCAAAGTTAATAATACAGATTTAAAATTGGGAGGAGCAATTAGATGAATTTATCCACAAGAACGAACCAGGCCCTTCATATCGGCCAGTTGATTTCCCAGGTTATTATGCCTCTTAGCGTCCTTAATGGCACCCCTTTTCCTCCCGCGGACGGAACTATCCAGCAAGCCCCTTCAAACGGGCAGGTCCGACTGAATAACTCGATGACTAATTCAGTCGGACTTGCCCGCCTGAATGACTCAGATTTAAATTCAGTCGGGCAGGCAACATCACAAAACTCATTATCATTCGAAGAGCGTGACCCCGTAAGGTCAACGGAGCGCGTGCCGGACTGCTCTTCGAACCAAACAGACCGGGCCTGGTCTGCCAGCAACGGTGCCTCCGCTGCCCAAGGAACGACCAGCCCGTTCTTTCAACATGTTGAAGCTGCGTGAAATTGCCTTTCTCCTTATCACCCTTCGATACATTCCGCTATTATGAATTTCTTCTGCGCAGAAAGAAATCAAAGCGGAACACTCAGGATGACAAGGAGGTTCAGTAAGTCCCAAAACCTCTGCTGAGCAACGCTGCTTCCAACTACATAACGTCCTAATCTCTTTTGTTTCCGAAAAGAGTTTGGGGCGTTTTTGTTTTTGGTGCTTCGATACATTTCGTCAGAAGGGGAAATTTCTTTGTAATTGGCTGAGTTTTCTGACGAAACACTCAGCATGACAAAAACAATGTTCAGGGGATTTTGGTAGTGAGGGAGATTTGCTTGCCCTCTCCGGTGCGAAGCGGATAGCTCATTTCCCGGAAAATATTTGACTTTTATTTTATAAATCTATATGGAATCCATTGTAGCGAGTATAACAATCAAGAATGAAAATTTTTTGTCGCTAAAATTTTCATTTGACGAAGATTTAATTTCAAGAGTGAAACAAATTTCCCGCGCACATTGGAATAAAGAGTTAAAATGTTGGTTGGTTCCGGATCTTGCAGGAGCGAAGAGCCGGGTTGAACAATTATTTTAGTAGTGCAAAAGAAATCGGTTTGCAGCAATTACCCGGAAAAGAAGCACATTTGCAATAGGCGGGGTTTAGTGCTCCGCAGACAGTTTTGTGGTTACAGAAAGTTCAGTTCTCTGAATCAACATTTGTAGTAAAAAGTCCGCCAATCGCAAATCTGCAAAACGTTAGTGGTAATGTTAAGACGCGATTTTCAGATAAAACAATCATAAATCAACACACGATTATGACCAAACACATTATAGTATTTTTTTTGCTTTTAGGCCCGACAGCCTTAACAGCTCAATCTAAAGAAATAAAATCGATAGATTCACTATTGAACTTATGCATAAATAATAATTGTTTTAATGGCGACATATTAATAACGAAAAACAACTCTACATTTTATAAAAGGACTATTGGCTATAGGGATAATACTAAAAGCGAGTCATTAAAACCTAATTGCCTTTTTAATATTGCTTCACTATCAAAGCCATTTACAGCAATTGCAATTTTGCAGTTACAAGAAAAAAAACTTATTAATATCAACGAAAAAATAGTAAAATATATTCCAAATTTTCCTTACCCAGATATTTGTATAAATCATCTTTTGTCCCATACTTCAGGCTTAATCGCAAATATTGATTTCCTTAACAAAGAAGATAATCAAAAAACAATGACTAATGATAGCATTGTAAGTCTTTTAATAAAGTACAAACCTAATTTGGAATTCAAACCTGGAGAACAATGGGGTTACTCAAATCTTGGGTACGATATACTTGCAGTTATTGTTGAACAAGTTAGTAATTTGAAGTTTGATGAATACATGCAAAAAAATGTATTTAGTCCAGCAGGAATGCGTAGAACGTTTATTCCAAGAACAGCAAACGTCAGTAGCTGGCTGACAAAGAATCTAAAAGAAAACGATATCGCTTTGCCACATAATTACGAAGATCTAACTTCCTGCAATCTGAGAAATATATATCCTATAATCTGTAGTTCAAAGCAGTATTACTATGGTTCAACGAATGTTTATACCACAGTTTATGACTTAGAAAAATTTAATAAAGCTCTCACTAATAACATAATTTTAACTAAGGAAAGTCAAGCTTTGGCTTATACACCATATAAATTAAACAATGGTAGTTTTGCAATGGATACTTTAGCTCCTATTAAATCGTATTATGGTTTAGGCTGGGAGATTTCGATAGACACAACATACGGAAAGATAATCTGGCATAAAGGGAGAAGCGGAGGGACCAGAGCAGTTTTTCTCAGAAATATTGACAGAAATCAAATGGTTACATTTCTTGACAATAACGATAATTGGAATACAGATTTAAAAGCTGTAGCATGTTTAAAAATTATAAATAATCTGCCGTATAAAAATCCGCTCAAGAAATCATTAGTCCAAAAATTTGGTTGTGATATTATTTCAATGGGCTTTGAAGAAGCTTCAAAGGAGTTTAAAAGGCTGAAAGAAACAGAAAGTCAAAACTACTTTATATCAAGAGATGAATTGAACCAATTAGTTTTGGTGCTGGACAAAAAAAAACAACTCGCAAAATGCGTTGGCTGTCGGCCATATGTGCAATGAATTATACCCTAATGATTGGAGTACTTTATTAACTCTCGGTGATTTGCAATTAAAAAATAATTTAATTGCTGAAGCAATTTTAAATTACACAAAAGTTGTTCGATTATATAGTGATGAAGAAGATGAACAAATTTCTTTATTAGGTGCCATAGGTTCACAGTTTATTGAAACAAACCGTTTAAACGATGCGGAAATAGTTTTAAAATTAAATACAGAAATCTTTCCAAATGACTGTAATTCATATGATAATTATGCTTTCATACTTGATAAAAACAATAAACTTGATCTTGCCATTTCTGTTCAAGAAAAAGCTGTTGCTTTGGCAAAAGAACAAAACCATGAATTATTAAAACCCCTACAAGAAAACTTAGAAAAATTAAAAATCAAAAAAAGCACTAACCACTAACAGCACCTACAAGATTGGCGGTTCAGTGGTTAAATGAAGCTTTGTGCTTCGTATCAAATTCAGTGGTGACAGACAGTTTTCGTCTCCGAAATCGCCAACTTCTTGTAGCTGCAAACCGTTATGTGCGACCCTCTCCCACACCGTATTAAACGACAGACGATGAAAAAAGCAACTAAACTCTGGATCTTAATTTTGGCTATCCTGACAATTTCAAATTGTTACGGACAACCTTGTGGGTCTGCTCAAACTTTGACATCATCACAACAAAATCAAATCAACTCATTTGGCGTTCAGCTGGACACCGCTTTAGTTCACGAGGACTTTTCGGCAATAGACAGCTTAAACAATTTAATCAAGATAACTTTTAGCACTGAAGGAGGCAAACCAGACGCAGTTGAAAGTTATTATAGCTTGATTGGGACAACAAGCTGGCAAAATTTAACAAATGCAATTTTATTGTCAAGACAACTTATTTCAGCAGACAGCTTAGTGTATGTTGACCTTTGGAAATTAGGTAAAGGAATGGCGCCGCCATTATACCAACCAAATTCAATTTTTTTAAGAGCATCAGCCGAAGTAGCAGTGGGACTTTTAAAAATTGCCGACAAGGAAACAGACCTAACAAGAAAAGCATTATATCAATATTGGGCTAACAGAACTTTGGACAGTTTGGCCACAATGCAATTACCGAACGGAGCATTTCCATTTCCAGACTTGCGATCTTATGGCGACCCGGTTTTTTCACCAATTATTCAAAACTACTTAAACTCTTTGGGTGGTGACAGTTCCTTGGTTTTGATTGGCGGTTGGATTATTGACGACAGAAATACAGGGGAATTCAAATTTGATGCTGGTGTAATTGGTAACGCTTATTATGAAGCATACATTTATACAGGTAACATTCAATACAAGAACATTGCATTATCAGTTGCTAATTATATGATGCAACTTAAAATGAATGTAAACTACAATTACAACACATTTGTTTCATTAGCCTTAACAAGAGGTTATCAACTCAATAACGACACAAATTATCTAAATAGGGCAATCATAAATTTGCGTTACGGTTTATATCCCGGACAGCTTGCAAATGGTCGTTGGGTTGACGGACACAACGCTAATTCACGTTATCACAATCTTATTATTTACAACATACTACCAACTATAAATTTAATTCCATCCACAAGCCCGTATAAAGCAGACTTAGATACAATGACAGTAAGAGCAATTCAAAATTTACTTAATTATTCAAATAGTTGTGGTTCGGCAACTGGTTTTCGTTGGTTGATTTCCGCATACATGCTCGACAGCACATTATACTCAACAACGACAAGAAATCAAATTAAAGATTTAATTGGCAGACATATAAACCAAGCGGCAATAAATGGAAGATATTTAGATGTTCAATCAATGGGTCTTTACATTGAATTATTAAATTTATTAACTCTTGGCATTGATATTAACTTTCCCATAAATTTAAAAACAACTATTTTTCCTAATCCATTTTACGACCAAACAAATGTAGTTTTTGAACTTCCAAACCCACAAATAATAGAAGTTTCACTTTACGACAATTCAGGAAAACTAATTAAGATTATTGATAGCGGACAAAAAATAAAAGGGACTTACAACTATACAATTAATGGCTCTGATTTGACAGCGGGAATTTATTTTGTTGTGCTACAAACGGAGACGGGAAAGCTGAGTTCCAAAATTATTAAAGAATAAAAACGGTAGTAAGGGCAGCACATAACAGCACATTTGCAATCGGCGGGGTTTTTCCCGATAACTATCGGGACAGACCGTTTTGTGGTTGCAGAAAGTTCAGTTCTCCGCATCAACATTTGTGGTGAAAATCGCCACCTACGCCAAGCCCGAAACCGTTAGCCGGCATTGTAACACACAACACCTAAGCTAAATATTAAAGACTAACAAAATAAAAGAGCAGAATGAGAAAAATAATAGTAATAGCTGGTGCGACAGGAAATTTAGGAGGCAAAATTGTAACTGCCTTATTATCTAAAGGAGCAGAAGTGAGAGCAATTGTCCGTCCGGAAACTGACCTGAAAAAAATAAAAGAATTAGAGGAAAAAGGTGTAAAAGTTTTTCAGGTAGACACGAGCAATAAATCCGAGATTTCAAAACATTGCGCTGGTGCACATTGCTTCGTATCTGCTTTAGCCGGTTTAAGTGAAACTATTATTGATGCTCAGCGTGTTTTTTTAGACGCTGCGATTGAAGCAAATGTTCCACGATTTATACCAAGCGACTATTCAAGTGATTTTACGAACTTAGAAGAAGGTCAAAATAGAAACTTAGATTTCAGAAGAGCATTCCACAGGTATCTTGAAAAAAAACCTATCAAAGCAACAACTATTTTTAACGGTCCTTTTATGGATTTATTAACTACAGATATGCCTTTGATTATGTTTAAACAAAAACGCATTCTTTGTTGGGGCAATCCAAATCAAATCATAGAATTTACCACCACTTATAACGTTGCAGATTTCACAGCAGAAGCAGCAATTGATGACAACACGCCAAGATTTTTAAGAATTGCCGGAGACAGACTTTCTTGTAACGACTTTGTAAAATTGCTTACTGAACTTACCAATGAAAAATATAAATTATTCAGACCAGGAGGCATCCGACTTCTAAATGTTGTCATCACATTAGCAAGATTTTTTTCACCGTCAAAAAAAGAACTTTATCCTGCCTGGCAAGGAATGCAATATATGAGAGATATGATGGAAGGTAGAATTATTTTCCAAAAATATGACAACGACAGATATTCAAACATTAAGTGGACATCTGTAAAGGACTTTTTAATAAAGGAAAAGGTAAATATTAAGTCAACAAATGGTGAGGCGGAGAAAACAACGAACCGCTAACAGCACCGACAAGAAATTGATGATCCATCGGTCAAAGGAAGCTTTGTGCTTCATATCAAGTTCCGTTCCGGCAGCAAACATTATTACTCGATAATATTTACATCTTAAAATATCAAATATGCATATCCTGATTACAATTTTGCTTGCAATTGCAACATGCATCGCCCTGCTATTCATCATAGCACTTTTCATGAAGAAGGAACATTATGTGAAGCGTACAATTATTATTAATGCGCCACTACAAAGAGTATTTGACTATTTAAAGCTGCTCAAAAACCAGGATGAGTTTAACAAAAATGCAATGGCTGCACCCGACAGAAAAAGAGAATTCAAAGGAACAGATGGAACTGCCGGATATATTTATTCCTGGAGCGGAGATAAAAGTGCGGGTGTGGGAGAAAAGGAAATCAAGAACATCATCGAAGGTAAAAGAATTGAAATGGAAATTCGTTTTGTCAAACCAATGGCAGTAACTGCAAGTATAATTATGGAGACAGAATCATTATCCATTGATCAAACGAAAGTAAGCTGGACCAATTCCGGCAATTTAAACTATCCTGTGAACCTCATGATACCAATGATGGAAAAATCGGTTGCAAAAGATATGGACAGTAGTTTATTGACTTTGAAAAACATTCTCGAAAAATAATCACAGCTATTGGTATAAACGCCAACAACAAAAACATTAAATGGAAAAACACAGAATTTATACAATGACTTTTGCAAGCGTCTACCCGCTTTATATTCAAAAGGCGGAGAAAAAAGGTCGTACCAAGGCTGAGGTGGATGAAATTATTTTCTGGCTGACGGGTTACAATAAAAAAACGTTGCAAAAACAAATTGACACCGGGGTTAATTTTGAAACGTTTTTTGACCAGGCACCACAACTAAATCCGAATGTTTCAATGATCACCGGTGTAATTTGCGGATACCGTATCGAGGAAATTGAAGATCCGCTAATGAAGAAAGTTCGTTATTTGGATAAGCTGATCGATGAGCTGGCAAAAGGAAAAACAATGGAGAAGATTTTAAGGAAATAAAGAGAACCGAATTATTAAAAAGCAATTGAAAACCTAAACGAATTTCTAATGCATACAGAAATCCTTACCACAACTCCTGACTGCGAAATTGTAAGTTCCAGAATACTCAGCTCACCGAGGGCGCTTGTTTATCGTGCCTGGGCGGAACCGCAGCATCTGAAAAACTGGTGGGGGCCGGCCGGATTTACAAATACGTTTAATGAATTTGATTTTCGTGTGGGTGGAAAGTGGAGCTTTATTATGCACGGTCCCGACAAAGGAAATTATGCGAATGAATGTGAGTTTATAAAAATTGAGGCGCCATCACTCATCGCGTGGAAACGGTATTCAAAACCAATTTTTCAAGTGGTTGCAACATTTGAAGAATTATCCGCCGATAAGACAAATCTTGTTTTTAAGATGCTTTTTGATTCGGCCGAGGAATGCGGAAAAATAAAGAAATTCGCAGTGGACAAAAACGAAGAGAATTTTGACAAGCTGGAAGTTGAATTGGGGAGAATGAGTTTGTAAATTTATTCGACAACTACCCTCAAACCCGGCGTTGACCAGGTAAATTGCAATTGCAAAGTTCAGAAATTGAAATAATTAATAGCTATGAAAGATAAAGGGGTTGAATACGAACAGCTGAACAAATTTGTAGGTAAATGGAAGACAGCAGGAAGCATTCCGGCATCTGGTACAACTCCTGAAATCAAAATATCCGGAACGGACTCGTACGAATGGTTACCGGGAGGATTTTTTCTATTGCACAAAGCAGATGTTTTAGTAGGCGATGAAAAAAATGAAACCTTTGAAATAATTGGATTTGATAAGCAGGAGAATCTGTACACTATGCAGCATTATGACAATAAAGGAGAATCCGGTTTTATGACTGCTCATTGTAATGATGGAGTTTGGACATTTCTTGGGAAAACGCTAAGGTTCACAGGTAGATTTAAAGAACAGGATAAAGAGTTTTCCGGAGTTTGGGAGCAATCTTCTGACGCGAAAAACTGGACGCACTTTATGGATATTAAGCTGACTAATTCAAACTAAAAACAACGAACCGTCAACATTGCACAACATTTATGACAACAACAGAAAAAATAGAACAAGCGATAACAA
Source organism: Bacteroidota bacterium (assembly GCA_031412295.1). Lineage (GTDB taxonomy): Bacteria > Bacteroidota > Bacteroidia > Palsa-965 > Palsa-965. Next base: position 23,908 of record JANOCU010000012.1, on the reverse strand, counting down.
ATTTTGTAAGGGGCGGCGACAATAGTGATACTGTTCTGTTAGACAAAATTCTGCATAAAGACTTTCGGGTAACCAACAATGGCTTTATGGGAACTCCGGGTGTTACACTTATCGACAAACAAAAATATTTATCAAATATCAGGGACGGTATTTTTGGCGGACTGCCAAGAAAAATGACAATAGAAAGTATTGACGAAAGCGAAACAATTGCCATGGTTAAACTACGCTTAGAAAGTTCCGAAAATTATTTTGTGTCATACAATTCGTTAGTGCTGGATACCGATAACGAATGGAAGCTTATAAATAATCTTGCTGTGGTTGAAGCGAAAAAATAACGAGCTCTGAACAGCAGAATAAAATCCAAATGAAGACAGCATTTCCTATTCTAAAAACCGAAAGACTGTTGCTCCGGCAATTTATTGACAGCGATCTTGAAAATGTTTTCAAAGGACTTTCTCACCCTGGTATTATTAAATATTATGGAGTGAGCTATGAAACTTTAGAAGCAACGAAAGAGCAAATGACTTTTTTTGCTGATCTTGAAATTAATGAAACAGGAATATGGTGGGCAGTTTGTTCTTTGGACAATAAAACTTTTTACGGCGCGGGCGGGCTGAATAGTTTAAGTAAAGAACACAAAAAAGCAGAAATAGGATTTTGGTTACTGCAGGACTTTTGGGGTAAAGGAATATTGAAAGAAGCTATACCACTAATTTGCAACTATGGCTTTGACAATTTAGGACTTCACAGAATTGAAGGCCTGGTTGAAAGTGAAAACAGGAATTGCAAAAACGCAATGGCTAAACTTGATTTTCAACATGAAGGGACTATGAGAGAATGCGAAATAAAGAATGGCAAGTATATTAGTCTGGACATTTATGCGAAAGTGAAGACTAAATAAAGACATGGGGAACTTATATTAACCTCTGATAAATCAAAAAGGTAATGGATAAAATAAAAACCAACGATCAAACTTCTGAAACATATTATCACGGCACAAAAGCGGATTTTAAAAACGGTGACATAATCTCTCCCGGTTTTAATTCTAATTACGGACAAAGAAAAAATGCGAAATATGTTTATCTCACTGCAACTTTAGACGCTGCAACCTGGGGCGCTGAGCTTGCGGTTGGTGATGGGCCCGGCAGAATTTATATTGTAGAACCAACAGGCTCGATAGAAGATGATCCGAATCTTACTGACAAAAAATTTCCGGGCAATCCGACAAAATCATACCGAACGCAAGAACCGCTTCGGGTGATTGGTGAAATTATGGATTGGAAAGGTCATGCTCCTGAAGTGCTCAATGCCATGAAAGAAAATCTTGAGCGATTAAAGCAACAAGGCATTGAAGCAATTGAGGATTAATAAAATTTTTCCCGTGAAGTTTTTACTGACTACTGATACTGACGATTGAATATTGCTGTACACGGACGCGAGGCCTGCCTGCCGCCGCGCTTGCACGTGCTCCTGCAGGCAGGCAGCGTCTCTACAGACAACTGACTACCGACAACTGACTACTGACTACTGACTACTGACTACTGACTACTGACTACCTTGCACAGATATGCCAATCGACAAAAAAAACCTGATTTCAACCATCAACACAGCGTTTGAAAACGTAACACTTGGCAACGGAGTTGGTTTAAGCGAGGCGGATGCGATTGATTCTTATCAAGACCTTCAAACCCGCGCTGCATACAGGGAGAAAGATGAGAAGCTGGACTGGAAAAAAATTCCATCTTCCTCACTCAACGAATATAATTCGAGTCTCAGCTTCTTCGACGCGGAAGGAATGCGATTTCATTTACCTGCATTTCTGCTTGCTGATCTGAACGAAGAATATAATTTCGGAATGACTTTCGCGCTGACTCATCTTTCCGATTATAGAAAATCACAGTTTGAATTATTATCGCCGGATCAACGAAAAGCAATTAAGCTGTTCCTCGAATATCTTTTAAATGATGAAGCGTTTGATTACGAAGCACCGCAAATAAAATCGGCAATTGAAAATTACTGGTCCGTTTAATTTTTGCCACTGAGGGAATTGGACTAATACTATTTCTCATCTTTTTTTGCTGACTACTGACAACAGAATAAGGAGGGGAACCATTCCAATTTTAATTAAACATATCAACCGGCTTTACGCTATTACTCCTCCCATGAAGCAGAGGCAAGCTCGCTTCACGGTCCGGGGTAACCGCTGCAATCCGGCCTGGTCAGAAACATCACCTCAGTAACAAACAAACTATTTCCAACAGTAATCTTGAATGTTGAATGTTGAATATTCAATTTACTGCCTCACCAACAAAAACTCCGTTCTACGATTTTTCGCTCTCCCCGCTTCCGTTGTATTATCCGCAACCGGCTTCGTCTCACCATAACCTTTTGCACTTGTGATCTGTGAACGCGGCACACCGTATTTCATCAGCGCTTCGAATACAGCATACGAACGTTCATTCGAAAGATCAAGATTTCTTCCGTCGTCGCCCACATTATCCGTGTGACCGCGGATCTCAATCTTCATGGTTGGATGCTCTTTTAAATATGCTGCGAACAACTCAAGCACCACCATCGATTCGGGTTCGAGCACGGCTGCGTTGGAAGCAAAATTAATATCGTTGATCGTATACGCATCACCTTCCTTCAGCTTCGCAATCTTCATTGGCTCCGCGTTGACAACGATCGCTTTAAAATCCTGCTTGCCGGAGATCAGCTGCGAATTAAATGCGGCGCTGTCTTTTTTTATCGTGATCACGTAATCATTCTTTTTCGAAACACGAATGGCAGCAGCAAAGCTTCCGGTGATCGTATCCACAACACCGAAGGATTTTTCTTTCGTCTGCACATTTTTAATTTCAACTGTTGTTGCACCTGTAAGCGGATTTCCCGATTCATCTTTCAGCTCACCTTTTACAATCACTGTTGCTTCCGGGCGTGCTTCAGGATACAACTCAAATTGATAAACATCAAAACCACCAACCTGGCCGGGAACAGAAGCATTCGTATTAAAAAAACCTGTTGTTCCGTCTGTGCTCACGAAAAAACCAACATCATCACCAATCGTATTGATCGGAAGTCCGAGGTTGGCCGGCTCTTTCCATTTTCCCGTTGCATCAGCACGCGAGAAAAAAATGTCGTAGCCGCCGATTCCCGGGTGACCATTCGAAGAAAAATAAAGTGTCTGCGAATCGGTATGAATGAACGGAGATTTTTCGTCGTACTGCGTGTTGACTGTCGGACCGAGATTTGTCGGAACGCCCCATTCACCATCAAAACCTTTTTTCGTCACCCAGATATCAATGCCGCCTTGTCCGCCCGGACGATTGCTTGCAAAATAAAGCAGGTTTCCATCGCCGGAAATCGTCGGCTGCGAGTCCCAATAAATAGGATCATTTACTTTATCACTTAGCGGACGAATCGGCGTCCACGATCCGTCATTCAGATCTGCTGTATAAATATCCGTGTTTGTTCCGTCGGCAGTTTCTTTTGTGATCGTGTAAAAAAGATGTTTGTTGTCGATGGTCAATGTTGCAGCACCTTCATTTGCATTCCGGTTAAAAGGCTCATCCATGAATGTTCCTTTATCGAATTCACCATTCGGCTGCATAATGCTCATCGTTAAAACTTCCGCTTGCTGCGAAGATTGCCAAACACGATCGGCCTGATTAACGGGAACACGACGCACATACAATGCTTGTGTATTGTCAGGCGTGATGATGGCAAGATATTCATCTTTCTGCGTGTCAATTCCTTTTACTGGCGACGGAGCAAACGGATGAATTTTACTTTTTATATCTACATAAAATTTTGACCAGCGCAACATTTCAAGCGCCTGGCTGGAATTAAACTCATAATTCGCACCGAGCTTTTTTGCATCGTCGGTATCGTAATCAATAAATTTCTGGAGATAAGGAATTGCTTCTTTGTAATTTTCCTGCAGGTAATATTGTGTGCCGAGCCAATAAAAAGGCTCCGCTCCTATCGCAGGACAATTATCGACAGCTGCTTTCAGATATTTTATCGCGCTTGGATAAGTGCCTTCCATTCCATCTGCTTTGGCTTTTGTCATGATCATTTTCGCCATTGCAAGATTTGCTTCCGCCCATGTTGGTTGCGCTGCGATTGCTTCACCTAAATATTGTTTGCGTTGTTCCCAATCATACTTTTTTCGGTCTTTCGATTTCTCGAAATTTTTCAGCGCATCCGCATCGTCGATGGTTTGACAATCACTTTTAGGTTCATCGTCCTGCGCGGATAATGAAACCGGTCCGGCTAAAAAGGCCAGCAGTAAAAGGGAAGAATAAAGAATTTTTATTTTCATCGGGGAAGGCTTCTTATTCTTATAACGAAAGTTGTGCCAATTTTAGTGTTTAGTTTGGAGTGTTTAGTTCGGAGAATTCACTCGAAGCCTTTTTTCTCCGAACTAAAAACTCCGAACTAACTTCTAAACAATTATTTGCATTTATCGTCTTTTGCTTTCTGTGCGTTGTCGACTGCATTTTTCTCCGTGTTGTTTGCAGTGGTGACTGCAGAATTATAAGCATTGTCCGCTTTTATACGGGCTTGATCTGCTAACTTTTTGTTTGCTGTTTTTTCCAAGATATTCGCGCCTTTTTTAGCAAGGATATCTGCTTGAGCATAGGCATCTTTCTTGACCTTGTCAGCAGCGGCAATTGCAGAATTTTTTGCATCAGCTGCAGTTTTCACCGCTTTATTAAATTGTTCCTGGGCTTCGATACATGCTTTGTCTTTGCCTTTGTCGATCGCTGCATCTACCGTCTTTTTAAGCGTATCCTTAATTCCTTCCTTGATCAAGTCAGCCATATTTCCGGCCGCTTCTTTCAGGTTTGTTGTAACAGTCGGTTTCGTCACTGTTCCACCAAACAAAGCCTGGACATTTACATTTTCGCCGAGCTTCACAGGAATTCCTTTTGCGCTTGCTGAATTTACCATTCCGTTCAACGCTGTATTTGCAGCACCGAATTCAGTTCTCGGAATCGCAACGTTCATTATATATTTAATCGACTGATCAATTCCGGTTGTTCCTCCTACTTGTCCCTGCAGTTTGCCGATGTTAAAATCAAAAGGCTCTGTAGAAATCGCTCCGTTTGTAATGGTGAAGCTGATCTGCTTTAAATCCTGCAGCGTGATTGTTTTAAATTTATTCAGCTTCAGCGCTTCATCCAATTTTTTCAGCGGCTCAAATCCATCAACAATAACTTGTTTGGTGCTCAGCGTTCCTTTTCCGTTTATGGTTGAAACAACAGGCATCATGTGCTGATCTAAATCGCTTGTGTAAGAAAGATGTGAAGTGAATTTTCCTTTTGAGAATTTCGCAATCGGTGCAACTTTCTGAATGGTTGTACTCATTTCTGCAGTTTTCTGAATGTCAAAATCAGTTACATCAAGCGTCATGTCTACTTTCGGCACCATTGCATTCACGGTGGAATAGCTTCCGCTCATGAGCATACTTCCACCCATCAAATTCGCTTTCAGATTTTCAAGCCCGATCGTCCTGTTGCGTAAGGTAATTGCGCCTGCAACATTTGTCATTTCCATATTGGTGTAAATCAATTTTGAAATGGTAGAGTTCAACCGGAAATCAAGATTCGCAGGAACTTCAACGATCGTCATTGCAGCTGTATCTGTAGGCGCCGGAGCAGCACCTGCTTCATCCGTCATGAATTGATTTAAATCCATCATGGTAGAATTCATGTTGAATGTTCCGCTGAGCAATGCAGAATCTTTGAACATGTATGCCACCAGGTTATCAATTCTTCCGTCAGCACGAATATCATTCTTGCCCAGCTTGCCATCGAATTTGGAAAGTGTAACAAACTGCGGATTGAATTGCATATCCATCACAGTGATGTTTACACCATAAGGAACATCCGGCGATTTGTAAAGCATGTTGATGATACCGATAACACCGCTGCACTGGAATTGATCGTACTGTTCTTTTTCGATCATCGACATACGGCCTTTCATTTTCACATCGGCATTTATTTTACCCGTGAGCTGCTCTTCTTTTTCAAGCGGAAGAAGATCTTTCATTCCACCAAGATCAACGCTTCCTTTTACCCATCCGTCAATATTCGCATCGGAAACAGGAGTTGAAACATGCAATGCTGCATCAACCGGGCTGCCGCCAAAATTGACGTGGAATTTATTGAGATCGATTTTTGTATCATCAGGAACGCCGCTCGGACAACCAACTTTACAATCGATGTTAATATCATTTACTGCTCTCGGAACAGCAGGATACTGGAAAGAACCACCGGTGATATTAAAATTCAATCCATATCCCGGCATTTTATTCATTTTTTCGCTGTACAAACCTTTTAGGTAACCATCGAAAGAAAGTTTGCCGGAAGCTTTTACATCAGCGAAATCTTTTGTGTAAGCACCGGGAATAAGCGATAAGAAACTTTTGAATTCGTTTTGTTTTGCGTTGAATTTTAAATCCATGTTGTAATCATCGCCCGGCATTGCAAAAAATCCGTCGAGGCCTAATCCAAGATCATTAAAATCAAATTCGTTGTCTTTGAAAGTGAATTTCATATTCACCATATCCATATCAAGATCGGCGTCAATTTTTGTTTTCACCTTGCTCATGTATTCCATTCCACCATATGCAAGTGTGAATTTTTCTACTTCAAGATCATTCTTAAGTGTAAACTGGTCTTGTGTAAAATCTCCGGAGAGTGAATAATCCATATTGTCCATCACTGCTTTCATTCCGAGCGATGCATCATCATAAACAATATAGCCATCGGTGATATTAAAATCTTCGAGCGCCATTTTGTATTGTGAAGATTCTTCCGGAGTTGCCGGCTGTGGTGTAGTATCTGCTTTTACAATATCCCAGTTTGCTTTTCCATTGGCGAGCACGCGTGCTTTGATGCGCGGCTTCTCGAGTGAAATTGCATTGATCTCGTAATTATCACCTTTGATTACGCTCATCAGGTTCAAATCAATTTTGAGCTCAGGAATGCTTGCGAGTGTATCTCTTGAAAAATTGTCTTTGCCGATCACTTTCAAATTTTCCATTTTCAAACGGAAATCAGGAAACGAGCTCAATAGCGAAACATCAAAGTCGCCGAAAGAAACTGTAGCGTTGAGTGATTTATTAATTTCTGTTTTAGCAAATGCAATAATTTTATCCTTGAAAATAATCGGTAAAATAATTGCAAGAATCAGTAATGCTAAAAAGCTAATGCCGGTCCATTTCAAAATGCGGCGCACAAGACTTTTTTTCTTCTTTGGTGTTGTTTCGGTTGACATAATTTTATTTATGAATAAGGATGATCAAAGATAGGAAAGGATGCGTTGATTCAGGAAGGCAGTTACGGCTAATCTCCGTTATAGGATGATTTTTGTTTTTTTAGGAAATGCTCCGCTGATGAAATAAATGATTAAGCTCAATATTTCACAAGACGATAAACGGATTTTGCCAGTGCGGTCGTGATCGTGATGAAATAAATTCCACCGGGCTGAGCAGAAATATCTGTCGAAAAAAGCTGCTCCTGCGTAGCAATATTCACTTGCTGCTCATTTACCAAACGGCCTGTCACATCCGTTACAGTTACCAGCACAATCTGATCACGGTAACCGGAAAACTGAACGCTGAATGTGCCTGAAGAAGGATTCGGGAAAATGGAAATGTAATTATCAGCCGGAATAAATTCAACCGAAACCCATTCTGAATAATGCAAAGCCCCATTAAAATCGACCTGGCGTAAGCGGTAATAATTCATTCCGGGGTTAGGAGAAAGATCAGTAAATAAATAGCTGTGCAATTGTGAAGAATTACCGTTTCCATCAACCATCCCGAGCTCAGTTGCCGATTGCTGATCAGTCGCACGCTCGACAATAAAATAATCGTTATTGATCTCCGAAGCGGTTTGCCAGCTAACATCCACCTGGTTACCATTCAGCGTTGCGGTGAAATTGATCAGCTCAACAGGCAAAGGATTATTTGTATTGGTAAAAATGCCGGAATTATCGGGCCCCACTCCCGGTACACCATTCGATGCAGGCGGACATCCCGAACAGCTTGAACCGCCCGTTCCTGCATTCGTTTGTGTTGTAACGTTCGTTCCCGGTTGTGCGCCGGAAAAAATCACAGCACCTTGTCCGCCGCCGCCGCCACCGCCATGCGCGCCACTGGTGTTGCTGTTCCCACCATTGCCACCATTGGCAGAAATCGTCAATGGACATGTTCCCGTAACGGAATAAGTCCCGATATGTAAAACAATTGATCCGCCCCCACCCGCGCCGCCGCTTCCGTCATTGGCAGCATTTGCCGGAGTAATTCCATTCGCAGAGATTGTTCGTGTGCACGACCCGCTTACCACAAGGCTGTTTGCTCTTATCAGGATAATTCCGCCGCCGTTTCCGCCTGCACTTCCTAATCCGTCATTCTCATGACCACCACCTCCACCTCCGCCCATAAAAATTCGTCCGCCGGAAATTTGTCCGCTCAGTGAAATTCCACCAAATCCTCCAACGCCGGGCGCACAACCAACTCCTGAAGGTGTCCAGCCAATTCCACCATCACCACCGGCAGAAAAATTTCCACCACCACCACCACCGGCATTCACATCATTTCCACCTCCTCCACCATTGAGCATTCGTCCGCGAGCACCTGTAAATGCAGCATTGGTATTCAAATAAATCCCTTCGCCCTTTCCTGCATAACGGGTGCCTAATGCAATAGCATAAGTAGTAGCATCACAGGTTGAATATCCGTTCGGCGTATTTTTTGATCCGCCGCGGAAGCCGGAGCCGTTGGCAGTAATATTATGATTCAATGTTAATGTTCCGTTCACCAGGAAAGCAACGACACCGCCCACATTGCCGTCCCATGGAGCAGCTGAAATGTCTGTGGTGGTTGTGAAATTCGGTGAACCTAATGTCGGATAAGAAATAAGCTGAACAGAAGTATTTGCTGAAATGTTATACGTGTTTGACAGTGTTACAGTAAGCGTAACGCTGGTTGGTGTAGGTGCGCCTGTGATGGATAAAATCTGTGCAACCTCATACATTCCTGCGGATTGAATTGCTGAAAGATTTCCGAATGAAGCGGTATTTGTAGTGTTTGCGCCAATAACATCATCCTGCATTTGCATAACGATAACGTATTGACCTGTGGTGAAAGAAGCAAAAGTTTGATTGACGTTGCTGAGAGAAATGGTTGTACCCGCAATCCCCGTGATCTTTGCGTATGCATTCACGGGTGTTTGGCAATAAGCAGTAAATGCCGATAACAGGATTAGCCCTGTTACAAGGGATAAACGTTTTATCATTTTAAATTTAACCTGGGTTATGCTGCCGTGTTTCCTTACGAAAATCCGAAGGCAAAGTTGCATGATCTTAAGATGAAGTGCTACTAACTTTCGACGAATGGAAAGAATGAAGCAATAAATTGTATCAGGCAGACGTCTTTTGTCGCAAAAGATGGTCTACAAGCACAATCGCGCACATGGCTTCTACAATGGGAACTGCGCGGGGAACAACACACGGGTCATGGCGACCGCGACCGCTCATTTCAACGGCTTGTCCTTTTGAATTTACGGTTCGTTGCTTTTGAATAATGGTTGCGACAGGTTTGAATGCAACGCGGAAATATATTTCTTCGCCGTTTGAAATTCCGCCTTGTATTCCGCCTGACCGGTTTGTGGCGGTTACGATTTTTCTTTTGCCTGCGCCTGGAATAAATAAATCGTTGTGTTCTGATCCGCGCATGGAAGATCCGCTAAAGCCGGAGCCGAATTCAAAACCTTTTACTGCGTTAATGCTTAACATTGCTTTGCCGAGATCAGCATGGAGCTTATCGAAAACCGGCTCGCCGATTCCGGCAGGAACATTTTTAGCAATGCAGCTGATCACACCGCCCACCGTGTCGCCATCTTTGCGGACTTCTTCGATCAATGCGATCATTTCATTGGCAAGAACGGGATCAGGGCAGCGCACTATATTTTTTTCTGTAATCGAAAGATCTAATTCGCTTGCAGTTTTTGTCAATGAAATAGTTCCCACCTGCGAAACATACGCCTGGATGGTGATGCCGCTTTGAATGAGAATTAATTTGGCAATAGCACCTGCAACAACGCGCGCCACTGTTTCACGTGCAGAAGATCTTCCTCCACCGCGATGATCACGAAAGCCGTATTTCGCGTCGTAAGTAAAATCGGCATGCGAAGGGCGATACACATCTTTCAGCGCATCATAATCTTTAGACTTCGCATCCGCATTACGAACAAAAAATCCGATCGGCGCGCCGGTAGATTTACCTTCATAAATGCCGGAAAGAAATTCCACTTCATCATCTTCTTTTCGCTGCGTTACAATTTTGGATTGTCCCGGTCGACGGCGGCGCATTTCTGAGCGGATGAATTCGGCATCAATAGTTATACCCGCAGGACAACCATCGATCACGCCGCCAATTCCAGCGCCATGCGATTCACCAAAAGAAGTCAAACGAAAAAGGGTGCCGAACGAATTACCAGCCATGCGGTAAAGATAGTTCGGAGTTTGGAGTTTTTAGTTCGGAGACTCGTTTTTAGTTCGGAGTTTCGAGTTTTTAGTTCGGAGACTGGAGATTAGTTCGGAGACTGGAGATTAGTTCTGAGTTTTTAGTTTTTAGTTCGGTGAATTGAGTTTTTAGTTCTGCGTTTCGGATATTAATTCTGAAAGATCAATCTCATCTCTCCTGACTAAAATCTCATTTTCCTTTTCTCCGAACTAATAACTCCGAACTAAAAACTTTTTCCAATTATCTCCGAACTAATAACTCCGAACTAAAAACTCCTTTTCAAAACCTGTAAACAATGCAGAACTCTTCTAAAAGGCCATTCATATTAAATTCCAGATACTCGTCAGGGATCCTGCCGATGGTAGTGCCTCCCGAACGATAATAAAAATCACTCATGTTATACACAAATTCACAACCGGTTTGTAACGACATCATCCAATGTGAATTAAAAGCATACCGTACTCCGAATTTGGGAGTGAGACCCAGGTAAAAATTGTTCGTTGTACGATAATCAATAAGTTCATCTGAATGTAAATCCGTTTGCCAGTTACCAGATGTATCTTCCGTTTGATGAATATTTACCAATGAATAATTTCGCTTATAATATCCTGCAAGCAAATCGAGGGCAAGGAATGTTGTCCATTTATGATTGCCATTATAGCGATACTCCATACCACCATTCAGCTGAAATTTATTAATATTATCAGCCCGTAATTGGGTCACGATACGCGTGGAATCTGATTGATTAATATATAGATCGGGATAGCGGAAGGTGATAAAAGATTCGGTCTGCGGCCTGAAAACAAATCCTGTACGCAATGCCAGTCGTGGGTTTTTTAATGTCCGTTTAAAGAACAAGGAAAAATACGCTTCATTCTGCGGGGGAGCACTGAACAGGGTGGTAAATACCGGTGCAATATTGAGATAAATTTCATTTCGTCCTGCAGGGATGATGGTATCGCGGTTTTCCTTTTTAGTGAAATTTAATTTCCCGGAGTTGTTTTCACGAAAATGCGTCTGCCCATGCGAGGAAATAAAACAAAAGCAAAGCAGGAAGAAAAATATCGATTTCATATTATCTGTTTTTAAAGTTGCTGATACTATTTAACTTTTCTCCGAACTAAAAACCATTTCCAATTATCTCCGAACTAAAAACTATTACCGGTAAACACGCACTTTACTTCCGTTAGCCGCAGCAAAAACGCCGAGACCATTTTTTACATTGGTATAAATAAGGATAGGCTCAGAGAACGGATCATCGCCGGCATAGCTATAAAGCGATTTGTGATAACGGTAATAATCGATATTGGCATTGAACAACCAAAAGTCATAACCGATCACTTTCCTGCTGCCGTTCGGATTGTATTCTGACCAGGTGCCGTTTATTGTGCTTTGTATCGTCTGGCCATCCTGGTTGTTATCAGCAAACAGCTGATTCATGAACCGAACTGAGCTGGTATCATTTGTAAGCGTATCACGGACAACCACAGCGTTAAAAAAGCGATAATAATTCTCTTCTCCTGCAAAATCATTCATCCGGAATGTCAGCTGTGTTGAGAGCTGCATAGAATACAAATCTTCATAAAGCGAATCGTTTATCGTAACCGAAAAACCTATGATGCCGTTATTTACAGGAACTGTTGTTTCCGCTTCTACTGATTCACCGGCCGGTGTTGTTGCAGTTAATGAATAAGTTCTTCCTGCAATAATTGGCAATGCAGCTGCAGAAGCTTCATACCGTTCCCGTATCACATTATAGATCAGCTGAACGGAGCCCGCACTGCCTGACATCGTAACCGTAGCATTGCTTACCGGCTGATTTGCATTCGGATCGTACGGCTCGAAGATGGGCTGACTGCGTGTAAGCGTAGCTGTGATGATCGTATCCTGCGGTGTGATGAAGGAAACGAGCACGAGCTTTGGTTTTATTTCCGGGAGATCTACATTGGCATCTCTTTCACACGATGATAAAAAGCTGAGTAAAAGAAGCGCGGCGAATGCGGGAATATATATTCTGTTTTTCATCAGCTTAAAATTTAATGGTCCAGGAAACCGAAGGAATGAGCGGGAAAAGAGAAATCTGCTTGAGCTTGCGCTGCGATCCGTTTCTATCGTATCCAACATAATAGAAAAACGGATTTTTGCGGTTATACAAATTATAAACACCCACTTCAAACGTGCGATCCCAGTGTTTCATCTTTTTATGAAACTGCACTGCAACGTCCGCACGATGATAAGGCGCCATGCGGAAATCATTTTTCTTCCCGTAATCATTCACAAACCAATTTGCGAATTGTGGGAAAGGCTGCTGTTGCGGCGGACCGGATGGATCGTGATCCGGAAGCGCGTACTCTGCGAGAGGTAATGTAATTGCGTTACCGGTTCCGAAAACAAATGTTGCTGAAAGTGTGATATGCTCATTGATCTTGTAAATACCTACCAATGAAATATCATGACGCCGATCGTATTTTGCATAATATTTCTCACCGAAATTGATCGAATCAAACTGGAGCTGCGACCAGGAAAGTGTGTAGCCGATCCAACCGGTGAATTTTCCGAATTTACGCTGTACTAAAAATTCCAGCCCATAGCTCCATGCTTTTCCGGGTGTTACATTGTCTTCCCAATTCACAGGCTCGTCATTGCCACCAAGATCTTCAACAAGTAAAAAGCTTGCACCTTCCTTGTAACCGATCACATCTTTCGACCATTTATAATAACCTTCAAGCGAAACCATCAGCTTGTGTTTCGGAATATCCATCGCTGCACCCAATGCAACCTGCTGCGATTGTTGTGGTTTGATTCGTTTCGTTGCAGGAACCCAAAGATCTGTCGGCAGACCAATTCCTGTATTGGAAAGCAAATGCAAATATTGATTCATCAGCGCATAGCTCACTTTAAGAGAAAGATTTTCTTTCAGCATATACCTTGCAGCAAATCGCGGCTCGGGACGGATGTACGATTTCCCTTGTGTATTAAAATGGCTTAAACGAAAACCAATATTCGCTTTCAGCTTTTTCGAAATTCTCCAATCATCTTCAATGTAAATACCGCTTTCAACTGCTTCAAGTGTATTTACTTTTGATGAATTGTCAGGACCATACGAGCTCTTCAGCACAACAGCGCTTGGTGTAAATCGGTGATACGTGGAAATGAATCCGAATTTCAAATAATGATCGGGCGTTGGCATAAAATCAAAATCATGCTTGATACCGAAATCCATGATGCCGGAAGAATAATTCAAAGAGGTAAAATCACTATTGCTTTCTGAACTGTACTTGATGCCGAATTTATAATTCGTAAAAATGAGCGCAGTATTTGAAAATACTCGATCTGTCCACAAATGATTCCAGCGCAAAGTAGCTGTTGCATTTCCCCAATCGAGGCCAACTTTCTCTTTGTAATTGGGACCATTTTTATAATTCGCATAAAATTTATCCTGCCCGAAATAACCGCTGAGATACAAGCGGTTTTTATCATCGATCGTATAATTTATCTTGGCATTAAAATCATAAAAATAATAGCCGGCTTTCTGATCATCGGGCAAAAACGGGTACACCAACGCATCAATATATGTGCGTCGTCCCGAAACGAGGAAGGAGGATTTTTTCTTTTTCAATGGTCCTTCCAGCAACAAACGCGAAGAGATCAGCCCGATTCCTGCTTCACCGCCGAACTTTTCCTGGTTGCCATCTTTCATTTGCATTTCAAGCACAGAAGATAAGCGTCCGCCATAGCGAGCAGGAAAACCACCTTTTGTGAGCTCAACACTTTTTAATGCATCACCATTGAACAAAGAGAAAAAACCGAATAAGTGATAGGCATTATAAACTGTTGCATCATCAAGAATAATAAGGTTCTGATCTGCACCGCCACCGCGCACATACAACCCGCTGTTGCCTTCTCCTCCACTCTGAACACCCGGCATGAGCTGGATCACTTTGAGCACATCTTTCTCTCCTAATAAAGCAGGAATTTGTTTGATCTGCTCAATAGGAATAGAAACCTGGCTCATCTGTGTATTGTCGCTGATCTTTTCATCCTGCTCTGCGTTAATGACGACTTCTTCCTGCACCAATGCATCCAGGTCGAAGCTGAGCTGCGTGTCTTTATCAAGGAAAAACTTTCGTGTTTCCTGCTTGTATCCTACAAACGAGCAGGTAATAACTACCGTATCGGAAGGCAGGGTCAATGAATAAAATCCGAAATTATTTGTCGCAGTTCCTGAGCCGGTTTTAGTATTAACAACTAAAATTCCCGGCAGCGATTCGTGGCTTGATTTCTCATAGACAAACCCGCTGATAGTGAATTTTTGCACCTGTGCGAAAGTGGTGCCGGATAAAAAAAGGAACAGCAGTAAGATGTTTTTCCTGATCATAAGTTTTTCCATTTAGCCTGAATACACGGGGAAAACATATTCGGATCATTAGCAAAAGTAAGATGGATTAAGCCTTCATAATTATGAATGTTAGAAAAAAATGCTCCTTAATAAACATTGCCCGGAAAGGAACATTTAACGTGAGACGTGAAAAAAACAAAAAAGTTGTCTCCTGCGATTAATATTCAACTAAATTTTTCGGCTAAAATCTATAAACGAGGTTTACTTACCTTTACCGCCAATGCAAAAGCTCCTTATCAAAAATATTCGCACACTCGTACAGGCAAGAGAAAATTCACCCGAAAGTGTTGCAGGAAAAGCAATGAATGAATTGCCTTGCATTACTGATGCATGGCTTGCCATAGAAGATGGAATCATTGCAGATTTCGGAACGATGGAAGACTGGCCCGGCATTACGGATTGGTCGGGACTCGAAGTGCTCGATGCGAATGAAGGAATGGTTTTGCCTGCATGGTGCGATTCGCATACACATTTGGTTTATGCCGCTTCACGCGAAGAAGAATTTTCGGATCGCATCCGCGGACTCAGCTATGAAGAAATTGCTTTGCGTGGCGGTGGAATTTTAAACTCTGCGAATAAATTACGCGCTGCATCGGAAGATGAATTGTTTGAATCGGCGGCAGCGCGTTTGGATGAAGTAATTTCACTTGGCACCGGCGCGATCGAAATAAAAAGCGGCTATGGATTGGATGTTGAAAGTGAATTGAAAATGTTGCGCGTCATTCGCAGGTTAAAAGAGCGTGGACCGATTGATGTGAAAGCAACTTTCCTCGGCGCACATGCTGTTCCGCTGGAATTTAAAAATAATAAAGACGGCTACATTAAATTGCTCATCGATGAATTGATGCCGGCAATTGCAAATGAAAAGCTGGCCGACTATTGCGATATTTTTTGCGAACGAAATTATTTCACAGAAGAAGATTCAATAAAAATTCTCGAAGCAGGAAAAAAATACGGCATGATCCCGAAAGTGCATGCAAACCAATTGAGCATTTCGGGTGGTGTGCAGGCGGGTGTAAAAGTCGGCGCGATAAGCGTTGATCATTTAGAATTTCTCGGCGATGAAGAAATTAATCTCCTGAAAAATTCCAAGACGATGCCGACACTTCTTCCAGGCGCACAATTTTTTCTCGGACTTCCTTTTCCGCCTGCAAGACAACTGATTGATGCGGGATTGCCGGTAGCGGTGGCGAGCGATTTTAATCCCGGCTCTTGTCCCTCAGGAAACATGAATCAAATGATCAGCCTGCTTTGCATCAATTATAAAATGACTCCTGAAGAAGCGATAAATGCAGCGACAATCAATTCTGCTTATGCAATGGGATTAAGTGCAAGTCACGGAAGCATTACTCCGGGAAAGAAAGCGAATCTGATCATCACGAAACCGGTTTCTTCACTGGCGTTTTTGCCTTATGCATTCGGGAGTAATGTAATTGAATCTGTTATTATAAACGGAACTATTCGTTCGTGAACATTCCGCAGCTCACTTTCACACGTTTTTTAGCGGCACTGCTGGTTGTGCTGTTTCATTATGGAAAAGCTGCGTACCCGTTTAACGAAGGAATGTTGCATCATTTCGTGTCGGAAGGTGCTGTTGCAGTAAGCTTCTTTTTTGTGCTGTCGGGACTGGTGCTTGCGCTGGTGTACGAGCCGCAGATGGAAACCGGCGAATTTTCAAAGCCCAAATTTTTCACCTATCGTTTTGCACGGATTGCGCCTTTATATTACCTCGCATTTGCGCTGACATTTGTAGCTTGGATTCCGTACCCCGACCATCATGAAAAATTTTTCCCGAACGTTTTGCAGGCATTGGGCATTCACGCATGGGTACCGGGTTATTCACTGGATGGAAATTACACATCATGGTCGGTGAGCGTGGAATTCTTTTTCTATCTCTGCTTTCCTTTCCTGCTTGTCTTTATGCGCAAATTAACCGTAGGAAAGCTGGTCTTGCTGAGCATTTTATTTTGGGTTGCAAGCCAGGCCGGTCACATCTTTTTGAAGTCGATTGATAACGGAGAACATTATCGCCTGAGCCAACTCAACCTGTATCATCCTCTTGCGCTATTGAGCTGCTTTACGTCAGGAGTTACAATTGGATTGCTCATTGTGCGCCGAAAAACAGAGCAAAAATGTCCGGCATACTTTTCAATTCCTGCAGTAGTACTTTCAGCAACAGCAATCTTTTTCATTCTTGCCACAGATAATTTCATTTGTCCGTGGGTGCACAATGGTTTGCTGGTTCCATTATTTCTCCTGCTCCTCTGCGGATTGATCTACGACCGATCATTTCTTTCAAAAACACTTTCGCTTGCACCATTCATTTGGCTGGGAGAGATCAGCTACGGTATTTACCTGCTTCAACATCCTGTAGAAGTAGCATTACGCCCGCTGCTGGAGAAGATCGGTGGTGAGGAAAGTACGTTGCGGCTGGTTATTTACCTGTTGGCGCTAATTGCTATTAGTGGGCTGACGTATTATTTGGTTGAAAAACCGGCTAGGAAATTTTTCAGGAAATTGGTTCCGGTGTTCAGGAAAAAATCTGCCTCCACATCCGGGAAAAGGTAATCCATATTTTTATACAGTTTGTTTCTTAGCTGATGTTTTTTGAGTGCATCGGGAAAATTTAATTGGTCAAGTTATTATTGACGGTTGAAAGTTTTGTAAATTTGAAATATGAGGATTCGAAATATTTCCATTAAAAATTACAAATCATTAGTTGACGTAGAAATAATCAATCCCCAACCCTTTACAGTTTTTGTTGGGCCCAACGCATCAGGCAAATCTTCCATATTTGAAGCGATAGATTTTTTTTACCATTTCATCTGGCTAACCAGGGCAGAAACATTAGAACTTTTTGGAGGTGCAGATGAATTAATTTCTAAAACAGGCAAAAAAGCTTCGGGGTTTAACATTAAAATTGAATCCGAAGGGGATGAGGAAGCTGCATTATTTACTATTGCTGCACAACATTCTAATATTTCGCTTGAAATACAACCTATAAGAAAATCAACTTCTGACGAAAACAATATGACTGTAGAAGAGCCGGGAGAAATATATTATTCCGAATCTTACATTGAGCCTTTTCATGAATATTGGAAATGGGAATATTTTACACGTGTTTTTATTAATAATAAGAATATTGAAAAAGTATCTTTAAAAAATGATCAAAGACTCTCTTCTTCATGTGATAATCTCGAAAAAATATTAAAACGATTATTGAAAGATGACGGAAAACGGGAAAAGATAGTTGAATGGCTACAATTATTTATTCCGGGATTTGAAAATATCGAAATACAAAACACTGGTTTACCAGCCGAGGGATTATTTGTTTTTGAAAAGGGAACAGCCAAACCCTTTCCTCTTCATCATATCTCTAATGGCTCGTACAATATCATTTCTCTATTGGCTGGTGTTTATCAATGCGACGAACCTCAATTCCTTTGCATTGAAGAACCCGAAAATGGAATACATCCTAAAGTTGTACAAGAACTTGTCAAATTCTTTCGCGAACAATGTAAAAAGAATGGTCATTACATCTGGCTGAATACGCACTCACAATCACTAATAAGAGAACTGTCAACAGAAGAAATCATTCTTGTTGATAAAATTGATGGGAAAACACGCATAAAGCAAATCCAGGGAGAAAATTTATACGGCCTTCCCATGGATGAAGCATTACTCACAAATGCAATTGGAGGAGGAATACCGTGGTAAAAATCGGGTTCCTCGTTGAAGGTGCGTCTGAAAAAAGAGTGCTTGACTCAATCGCTTTCCGGCAATTTCTTAAAGGAGAAAACATAGACTATGTTTCAGACATTGTTGATGCCAAAGGAGGCGGGCAAATTTTACCTCGAAATAGAGACAAACATGTTTCAAGATTAAAAGGCAAGGGAGCCACGCATATAATTATTTTGACTGATAAAGAAAATGATCCTTGTTTTACATCAGTAAAAAATCGCGTTAAGCCACAGGAAAATGAATTTGTACTAATCAGCGCCAAAGCTCTTGAGGCATGGTTTTTAGCCGACTCTGATACCATTACAGCCATTTTACGAAAACCATTTAAATATCCGGCTCCTGAAAATACAGAGGGTAAACCTTTTGATACGATCAAAAATGAATTTTCCAAAAATGGGAAAGATTTTGACACTAAGTTGATTTTAGCGGATCGAATGATCAGGAATGGTTTTACCATAGAGAAAGCGGCTTCTCATTCTAATTGCCCAAGCGCAAAATATTTTCTGAAAAAAATAAAATCCATTACTTCGGAGTCTACCTAATGCTTATCGCTTCGCAGTTCGCGAACTGCAAATAATTACTAAACCATTATTAGAATTACCATTCTCTTTACCTTCGCACTTCAAAATCCATATTATGAAAAAGCTCATCGAATGTGTTCCCAATTTCTCCGAAGGAAATGACCTCAGCATCATCAAACAAATAACCGATCGCATCGAATCTGTCGAAGGTGTTCGTTTGCTGAATGTTGATCCGGGTAAAGCAACCAACAGAACGGTTGTGACTTTTGTAGGCGAGCCTGATGCAGTGATTGAAGCTGCTTTTCTCGCAATAAAACTTGCGGGCGAGCTTATTGATATGAGCAAACACAAAGGCGAACATCCACGTATGGGCGCAACGGATGTTTGTCCGCTTATTCCTGTTTCCGGAATTACAATGCTTCAAACAGCGGAGTATGCAAAAAAGCTTGGCGAACGTGTTGGCAAAGAGCTGGGCATTCCCGTTTATCTTTATGAATACGCGCAATCCAACAGGGAACGCAATAATCTTTCGGTAATTCGCGCAGGCGAATACGAAGGCTTTTTCAAAAAAATAAAATTGCCGGGCTGGGCACCTGATTACGGTCCGAATGAATATGATGCGAAACGTGGTGCAACAGTTATCGGGGCGCGCGAATTTTTGGTGGCCTACAATATCAATCTCAACACCACCTCTACCCGGCGTGCAAATTCCATCGCGTTTGATGTGCGTGAAGCAGGCCGCGTAAAGCGTGAAGGCGATCCGTTAACAGGAAAAATTATAAATGGTCCCGATGGAAAACCGATCAATATTCCGGGCACATTAAAATCGGTGAAAGCAATTGGATGGTTCATTGAAGAATATGGCATCGCACAAATTTCAATGAATCTTACCAATACAAACATTACACCTGTACATGTTGCGTTTGATGAAGTGTGTAAGCGTGCCGAGGAACGCGGATTGCGTGTAACTGGTTCTGAACTGGTTGGATTGATTCCATTAAATTCATTGCTTGATGCAGGAAAATATTTTCTTGAAAAGCAACAACGCTCCACAGGTGTTCCGGAAAAAGAGCTGATCAAAATTGCAGTGAAATCGCTCGGACTCGATGAGCTCGGACCTTTCAAACCGGAAGAGCGTGTGATTGAATATTTATTGCGTGATGCTTCTTCGGCGAAATTAATTTCAATGTCGCTCACTGCTTTTGCAGATGAAACTTCGAGCGAAAGTCCTGCTCCCGGCGGCGGATCTATTTCTGCTTACATGGGTTCGCTTGGCGCGGCGCTTGCTACAATGGTTGCAAATTTATCGTCGCACAAACGCGGGTGGGATGAACGCTGGAAAGAATTTTCTGATTGGGCTGAAAAAGGTCAGCAGCATAAAGACACGTTGTTGAAATTAGTGGATGAAGACACAAATGCATTTAACCGTATCATGAATTCATTTAGTCTGCCCAAAGCAACAGAGGAAGAAAAAGGAATTCGCACTGCTGCTATTCAAGACGCGACCAAATTCGCAACTGAAATTCCATTCAAGGTGATGGAAGCTTCGTTTGCGTCTATGGAAGTGATCAAAGCAATGGCGGAACATGGCAATCCGAATTCGGTTTCCGATGCGGGTGTTGGTGCGCTGGCTGCGCGTTCGGCTGTTATGGGCGCTTATTTGAATGTGAAGATCAATGCAGCAGGATTGACAGATAAGAATTTTGCGAATGATATTATTGCCAAAGGAAAAGAGCTGCAGGATAAAGCGCAGAAATTGGAAAGTGAAATTCTGGAAATTGTGAATCAGAAGATTGGTTTGTAGTTTCTTTTGCGTGAGCGATAGTAGTGAAAAGCCCGGACTATGAAGTGAGCTTGCCTCTACTTCATAGGAGGACTTGTAACGGATAGCGCGACCCGTAAAGGAAACGCGGAAAAGCGTTCCTACACGGGGCACGCCCGAAAATCCAGCACACAGATTTCAAATGATTCCGCAGAGATAGCGCAGATAGTATGATTCTTTGCACCAAAACAAACAACGAACAACAAACAACAGCTTTTCACCAATTACTAATCACTGCCAACCAATTACTAATCACCGCTAACCAATTACCTTTTCTGTAAACTAAATGTCTGCCTTCTACGTTTAATAAGTAAGAACCCGAATTTATGGGCCGTTTCAGAGCCTGGATTGACCGCAATCCTCCTGTAAGAAGATTTATTTATTTTTTTCCTGTGCAGCTTTTGTTGGTACAGGTGAAAAAAAATCCGGTGCTTATTATTTTCTGGCTGATCATGTTCGGATTTGTGAGCGGACGAATTGCAGCACGTTACGGTGTTCCTTTACTTTTTATGGACCCGGAATATTGCGGCGAGGTTAATTTTCTTTCCTATTTCCTGGTTGGATTTTCGTGCGGTGGTTTTGTGATGGCGTACCAGATCTCCTGCTACAATCACAATGCATTCCGGTTTCCTTTTCTTGCCACGCTGAGCAGGCCTTTCCTCCGCTTTTGCATCAATAACTTTATTATCCCGGTAAGCTTCCTGGTTTATTACCTCGTTCACATTATTATTTTCCTGCAAACAGAACCTGTAACAGGCATACAGATCTTTGGTGATGTTGCAGGATTTGCATTAGGGAATTTTGTTTTCATTTTTCTTTCGCTGTTTTATTTTTTTCGTGCCAATAAGGATATGCAATCGCTTTACGGTATTGTAAAAGAACCTTCGAAAACAAAACCAAAGCGTGTGATCTTAAACCGCGATCCGCAGAAAAAAACGTTCAGCTGGAAAACAATTACACCGGGAAAAGAAAATCGCGACTGGCATGTGGAAAGTTATATTTCCAGCTTAACCACCATCAGGCGCGCGCGGCCATTTGAGCATTATGAAAAAGAATTGCTCAATCGTGTCTTCGTTCAGAACCATGGAAAATCGGTGATGTTTGAAGTGATTGTTATCATCACACTTTTGATCTTTGGTTTTTTCAAACACATTCCGGCCCTGATGATTCCTGCGGGCGCAAGTGTGTTCCTGCTATTTACATTGTACCTGATGCTTACCGGAATTCTTACCACCTGGTTTCGCGGTTGGGCAAATGCAGTGATCGTTATATTGCTCCTAGGAATAAACTTTATTGCCAAATATGATTTTTTCGGAAGCCGCACGCATGCATTGGGAATGAATTACGAAGTAAAACCTGCAACGTACAGCAATGAAGAATTCCAGCGCTTTATTGCTTCGGGTGATTGGCGCACAACAGATTCGCTGAATACGATTGCAATTCTTGAACGCTGGAAAATTAAAAATTCAACCAACAGCAATTCAAAACCTAAAATAATCGTGATGAGCTGCAGCGGCGGCGGATTGCGTTCTACGTTCTGGACTTTTTACACCATGCAATATCTCGACAGTGTGAGCGCAGGTAAAATGCTTCAACGCACTGCGCTTATTTGCGGCTCGTCGGGTGGAATGGTGGGCGCTGCTTATATGCGTGAAATATGGCTGCGCGAACAAACAGGTTTTGACTTCCGTCATGGTGATCCGGCACTGCGCGAAAAAATTTCAACAGATGTGCTTAATCCAATCGCATTTTCGCTTGCTGTGAACGATTGGTTTATGCCGTTGCGTCATGCTACGTATGATGGACAAACGTATAGCCGGAATCGTGCGTATGCTTTTGAAGAAACTATTTTACAAAACACAGATAATGTTTTAGAAAAAAAACTTTCTGATTATCGTGTTCCGGAAAAAGAAGCGAAAATTCCGATGATGGTTTTTGCGCCGACCATTGCAAACGACGGAAGAAAAATGGTGATCAGCGCGCAGGGTGTTTCGTATCTCACTCAACCTGCAGGAACGTCGAATGTCAGCAATAATTATCTCGCAGACGGAATTGAATTCGCGCGTTTCTTCCACGACCAGGGTGCAGACAATGTTCGTTTTGCAAGTGTGCTTCGGATGAATGCAACATTTCCTTACATCACACCATTAACCGATCTTCCGAGTGAACCGATGATCCAGGTATTTGATGCGGGCATGCGCGATAACTTCGGAATGGATAATATCATGCGTTTCCTGTATACATTCCGCGAATGGATTGCTGCAAATACTTCAGGGATTATTTTATTACAAACGCGCGACCGAAGTAAAATTCATCCTGTAGAAAAAAATCCTGACGGTACTATTGCGAATTCATTATCGCGTCCGCTGGTAAGTTTTTATGGTAATTTATTTACGGTTCAGGATTACCAGCACGATTATGAAATTGAGCAATCATCACACTGGTTTGCCGGAAAAATTGATGTGATTGATTTTGAGCTGTCGAATGATGCGCCGGATATTATTTCATTAAGCTGGCACTTGACTCGTCGCGAAAAAAATAAAGTGATGGAGTCAATGAATTCGCCGAAAAATAAGCTTGCGTTGAAAAAATTCCTGGAGCTGTTCAATGATGAAGCAGGTTTCTCCTCGCGGCTTCAAGCTTCCTCCCCTGACCTTTCGCCTAATTAATTTCCATTATTGTCGGGATATTTTTTATGCGAGTTGTCAATTTCCCTCCAAAGGAAACCCTTTTTACCTATTCTTTTCTCTCTTCTTTTCTTCTGTAAATAATTCCGATTGCCAACGCTAAGGGTAAAAAATTTTCTTCTACGTGCTCAAGGCAACAGTTGTTTGTTCTTAGCGTGAATAGTCAGTTTCTTTAACGAGATAGATTATTCTTCTTCA
>JANOCU010000011.1:0-89030 GCA_031412295.1 Bacteroidota bacterium | reverse complement strand
CGTAACAGTCAGTTTTTTTATCGGGATAATACTCTTCACCAGAAAGAAATCGACCTAATACTAAGTTACGCCATTTACATGCTCGTTTGTGACAATTCTTGACATGAAAGTTTTTTTAGAAAAAAGAAACAAAAAATCGCGCCTTACGGAAATTTGCCTGGTTTCTGCAGCAAAAAATCGAGCGAAAACCAAGCCGTGCTGACGCTCGAAGGGCTCACGCGAACTCCATGGTTTTCTTTCGCACTAAGGGCCTCGCGGATTTTTTACTGCAGAAACCGGACGGCAAATTTCCTGAGGTCGCACCTTTCTCTTTGAATGAGAATTTCCAAAGTAATGTTTCGAAAATTTCATGAGGTCTCACTTTGCCTTTGAATGACTATTCAATAGTAAATGTTTCATAGCGTAAGCGGATTTTTACTGCAGCAACCGGGACGGTAAATTTCCTGAGGTCCACTTTGCTTTTGAATGAAAATTTCCACTGTAAATGTTTCATTCTGTAAGTTGATTTTTTACTGCAGAAACCGGGCGGTAAATTTCCTGAGGTTGTAGTTTGCCCTGAAGAATCGCAGTTTGTTTAGAAGGCATTTCCTTGTAAAGTGTCTCTGGTTAAATGCGCGATTATGAAAGTGCTGTTTGTAGCGGTATACTTTTTGCAGCACTTGGGTATGGCAAACTTCAATGATATAGTTAATTCGGACACACCTACACTCGTAGATTTTTCCGCGGAATGGTGCGGTCCGTGTAAAATGATGGCACCCATTCTTGATCAGCTTAAAAATATGGTTGGTGATAAAGCAACTATTATTAAAGTTGATATCGATAAGAATCCCGCTGCAGCCAATGCTTTCAAGGTTGAAAGTGTTCCGACGCTGATCATTTTTAAGAATGGAAAAATTAAATGGCGTCAGTCCGGTGTGATTGAAGCTGAGCAGTTGAAGCAGCTTATCGAACAGCATAGTTGAGTTGATTATGCTTCCGGTGTGCTTGCGCGATATTGATATCTCCTTCCTGGTTGCATACAAACCGTGAAATATTTTTCCCATTCTTCCCATAATTAATATGTATTTCGCTGGCCATAAGAAGGGAATCTACTTGGTATGCAATTTGAAAACTATTGTATTCGCTGGTACTAAACGACGAACTATGAATCGTTTTAATATTTGGAAATGGCAAACCATTATATAGCGAGTCCTGATTTTTAAACTCATTGGCATGAAACATTTTATACTCAGCTTTTTTTTACTGATCTCATTCAGTGCTTTTGCGCAAACTTCTGCATTGGATACGCTTAGCGATGCGCAGTTTATAAGGGATTCCACTATTCTTATGCGCGTAAAGTTGGTGCGCCCGCAGTTTAAATTTGATAACCGGGTTACTTTTTTCGAGGGACAGGCATTATCAATTACAGGATTTGATGTTGGAGTGCTGCTGAGTGAAAAATTGAGATTCACACTCGGTTATTACCGGATGAATGATCGGCTGGAGAAATATGATTATCGTTTTGAAGAGCAGGATTTCGGCAGACTTGTTCAGCTGAATTACGGAAGCATCAACACGGAATTGATTTACAAAGACACGCGTTTTCTTTCGCTTGGAATGCCGCTTGAATTGGGAGTAGGTGTAAATAGATTTCAGAACATGAACATCACGAAAGATGAAGTTATTTCTACTGAATCAGGTGCGTTGATATTTGTGAATTTTGGTATGTCGGCAACTTTTAAGCCGATGCGTTTCCTGGGGTTAAAGGCAATGGTTGGCTATAGAAAAATGGCTTATAACCAGGTGGATGATTTTAACTTCGACGGATTTTTCACAGCAATTGGTTTGAACATCGATATTCATGCGATCACCACCGATGTTAAAATGTACAGACTGATGAAAAAGCATAAGCGAGGTAATAATATTGCGAACGCGGTAAGCATCATCACTGATTAGGCCAATTACGGATTACGGGATTACAGATTACCAATTACAGATTACGGGATGAATGAGTTAATCCTGTACGATGAGAAACTGTTTGCTCGATTTTAAATCGCCATAATTCGGCAGGCTCGGTACCTGCTCCGGCACAATGACACAGTAAAAAATCAGGATGTGTGCAATTGAACCTGTGGTTGAAGGTTACCATTAAAATTTGGAGATAATTAAAAAGTAGCTGGATATTTAATTTTATTTTAAATATATTGCTCCTTAATCCAACCTACCTCTACAAATGGAAAACAGTTCAGTTGAACCCACCGAATCAAAAACGAAAAAGAAAACTTACAACAACACCGGTAATGGAATTTACGGACTCGCTTTCATCGGCGCGCTGGTTTATTTTATTCAGCATGCCGATACCTTCTGGATGGGTGTAATTGGTTTTCTCAAAGCGCTTGTGTGGCCTGCATTTCTTATTTACGAGCTGCTGAAGTTTTTAGAAATGTAAAATCTTATTTCAATTTCAGGTCGTCGTTTATTTTTGAGGTGAGCTTTGTATCCTTCATAAATAAATAGACACACAGTGAAATGAAAATACATACTGTGATGTACCAATAGAAATAAGATTCATTCCCGGCTTTTTTAAACCACAGGGCCACATATTCTGCGGTTCCACCAAAGATCGCGACAGTAAGCGCGTAGGGCAATCCAACACCCAACGCACGCACCTGCGCAGGAAATAATTCTGCTTTTACAATTGCATTAATGCTCGTGTAGCCGCTTACAATAATTAATCCGGCCATTAATAAAAAGAATGCGCCCCATTGTGAATCGGTATGACTCAATGTGGTTAATAACGGCACGGTAAAAATCGTTCCTAATATCCCGAAGCTTATTAGTAATGGCCGTCTTCCGATCTTGTCGGATAATGCACCGAACATTGGCTGCAGGAAAATAAAAATCAACAGCGAAAGAAAAGAGATTAAAGTAGAATCACTTTTTGAGAGGTGAACTGTATTCACCAAAAATTTTTGCATGTAAGTGGTGTACGTATAAAATGCAAGCGTACCTCCGAGTGTTAATCCCACAACAGTAAGTACCGCTTTCGGATGTTTCAGCAATTCTTTCACCGTTCCTTTTCGTTCCGGATTTTTTTCTTTTTGCGCTTCGAAGGATTCTGTTTCGTGCAGACTTTTTCGCAGGTATAATGCAATGAGTGATAAAATAGCTCCGATCACAAATGGAATTCGCCAGCCCCATGCATGCAATTCTTCATCTGTCAATAACCATTTTTGCAAAATCAGCTGGATACCGAGTGCGATGAGCTGTCCGCCAACAAGTGTTACATACTGAAAGCTGGAATAAAATCCCCTGCGCTTTTCTGTTGCCATTTCGCTTAAGTAAGTTGCCGACACTCCGTATTCGCCTCCCACACTTAAGCCTTGTATAAGTCGCGCTAACAATAATAAAACCGGCGCGAGGACTCCAATGGAATTGTAACCGGGAATTAACGCGATCAGCAATGATCCGAATGACATTAATAAAACGGATAAGGTCATGGATTTTTTTCTTCCGGCTTGATCTGCGATGCGGCCGAATAACCAGCCACCGATAGGGCGCATGAGAAATCCGACAGCAAAAATTCCTGCGGTGTTTAATAATTGCGCAGTCTCATCTGCTTCAGGAAAAAATGCGGAGGAGAAATACAAAGAGAAAGCAGCATACGCATACCAATCGTACCATTCAACCAGGTTGCCTATTGATCCACCGACGATGGCTTTTAGTCTTTGGCGGGAGATTTTTTCCATGTGAGCTTGCCTGTAAGGGATTTGGTAATCTGGTAATCTTGTAACTGGGTAATTGATCGCACAATTCCCTCGCACATTTATAAAATAAAACAAAACGATTAATTAATCAACCAGTTTCACCCAAGACTTAATTACTTTTTGTAGCTCTTTTTCTTTGGCTTTGAGATCTTTTAGATCTGTGATTTTTACCATTCTTCTTCCGTCGGTGTAATCGCCTTCGAGGATATCGGAGACGTCTTTTACTTTTTCGCCGGTTGGGAAAATGAGCAGGACGTATTCTTTCTTGCGGAGATTAAAAACTACGATGTCTCTTTTGTATTCTTTCGGATTGAATGGTTTCATTTCGCCTGTGTAATAGAAGCTGGGCGAGTTCCATTTAATTTGTTCGCCGATATTTTTGTCAGCGGTTAAAATAACTTTTCGGATTGCTTGTTGCAGCTTTGCAGATGAAGCTTCTGATTTTTCTATCAGCTCGTTAACCTGTTCTGACTCGCTTGCTTTTGATTTTGCCATTACGCTTACAGATTTATATTACTTATGGATTAAAAGTAATATAGATTTGTTCGCGAAAAGAATTTATTTTGGATAACGTTATTATTTCCAGGCAGCAGGGTAGGAACGGATTTGTTTTGTGCGTTGTGCGGTAGAGGCGGGCGCGCTGAATAAGGTTTCTTTTTCGAGAATACGCATCATTACTTTTTCTTCAAGCGTCAATCCTTTTATTTTGTTATTTTTTTCAATCGCCTTTACCTGCTGTAAATATTTTTCGAGACAGCTGTTCTCATATAACGTTATTACCAGCGGATGTACGTAATATTTTTTGCAAACGGTGCGTGTATTTCCAAGATGACCTGCAACAGTATCCAAAGCCGCGAGAATATTTTTTTTAGCTTCCGCTTTGCTATTAACACATCCGAATTGTTTGAAAGCTTTTAATGCATGCAAGGTTCCCGACCATGTTCTGAAATCTTTTGCAGTAAAATCCTGCCCGGTTATTTCTTTCAGGTATTGATTTACCATTCCTGAATCGATGCATTTATGATTACGCTGCTCATCGTAATACTGGAAAAGTTCCTTTCCCGGAATATCCCTGCACTGTTTTACAATACGCGAAAGACGTTTGCTGCTGATGCTGATATTTTGCTGAACACCTTTTTTTCCTTTGAAACAAAATTTCATCGTATCGCCATTCCACTTTACGTGATTGTCTTTTAAAGTGGTTAAGCCATACGAGCCGTACAATTTTTCGTACATATTATTCCCCACTCTGATGCTTGTATGCTCCATAACACTAACAACAGTGGCCAATACTTTGTTCAGCGGAAGTCCGGGCAATGCCAGCTCTTTTTCCACTCTTTCGCGAATCAGTGGCAGCGTTTTTCCGAATTCGAGCAGGCGGTAAAATTTAGTTTGATTGCGAAGCTCACTCCACGACGGATGATAACGATACTGTTTTCGTTTTTTAACGTCTAAGCCCGTTGCCTGTAAATGTCCGTTTGTAAGTGAGCAGATCCAAACATTTTCCCATGCAGGGGGAATGACGAGACTTTTGATGCGTGAAAGTATTGCAGGGTCTTTTACAGGTTTGTTTTTGTATAAATAAATAAAATCGCGGCCACGTTTTACTCTTTTAATTCCGGGTTGCGTATCGCGCACATACACCAGGTTTACGGCATTCGCAGTTTTTTCAGGATCGCTGATGATGGTACGGATAGTGCGTTTGGTGATGGATGAATTAAGAAGGGTGGTTTCCATTTGGCCTGTTTATGAATTATATGCCAAATGCTGATTCAGAAATTGCGCCAAAATCTCAGTGCGATCCCGGCACTAACCAGAAATTTTCTTTAATCCATCAGATGCGGAAGATAAATATCAAACGTCGCTCCATTACCTAACGTGCTTGTGGCTGTTATAACGCCATTGTGATTTTCAACAATTCGTTTGCAAATAGCAAGTCCTATTCCTGTGCCATTATATTTATCATACTCATGCAAACGTTGAAACACCTCAAAAATGCGGTCTGCATATTGTGGATTGAAACCAATGCCATTATCACTCACGCTGATGTGACAATAGTTAATTCCGGGTAACAAGAAAGCTTTATCAAATTTTTCAGCCTTCCCGATGCCGCACTTTATACTTATGCGCGGTGGTTGACCTGGCAATGTAAATTTGAGCGCGTTACCTATGAGATTTTGCATCAGCTGGTTAAATTGAAAGCGAATAACATTTGTTTCAACCAATCCTTCCGTTTCTATAATGGCATTAGTTTCAAGTATCGTTTCTTTAAAATCGGAAAGCACCTCTGATATGATTTTATTCAAATCAGTTTTTTCCAGGCTATCGGCTCTTGATTTTGCATGTGAATAAGAAAGCAGATCTTTTAAAAGCGTTTGCATCCGTTCAACAGCATCGAGCACTCTTTGCAAATAATCTTGTGTGTCCTTCGAAAGGTTTTTATTTTCTTCGGCAATCAGCCTGGAGAAGGTTTTGATTTTGCGCAAGGGCTCCTGTAAATCGTGACTTGATATATAAGTAAAAGTCTCCAGCTCTTTATTTATCAGCACCAGCTCCTTGTTTTTTTCTTCTAAGTTTTTATTTGTAATTGCGATTTCACTGTTCTTTTGTTGAAGCGTTTTATAAGCTTCCTCTAATTCTGATGTTCGTTCTATAACTTTTTCTTCTAATTTCTCTTCGGCCTTTTTTTGTTCATTGATGTCTGTGTTTGTTCCGATCCAGCGAACAACTTTTCCTTCACTATTACGAATGGGATGCGCTCTTGTCAGGAACGGACGAAAAATGCCATCCGCACCTTTTAAAGGAAATACCATTTCAAAAAGTTGTCCTGTATTTATAGAATGTTGCCATTGCACAAGAACAGACGGCAGCTTTTCAGGATCGTGCACCGACTTCCAGCCCCAGCCTTCCATTTCGGCAGGTACAGTGCCTGTATATTCGTACCAGCGGCTGTTATACCAATAGATCCATCCTTCACCGTCAGCAATCCATGCAAGGTTTTGAATGTTGTTAGCAAGCGTGCTGAATTGCTCCTCGCTTTCTTCAATTTTTTTTCGTGCCTCCACATGGGCTGTCACATCTACTGCATGAACAAGAATGCGATTAATAGTTCCATATACATCACGCGAAGCCTGGTAAATAAAATTGAAATAGTGAGCTTCTGTTTGTCCGGATGCAGGCTCAAGATTGATAAGAATTTCATTACCGATAAAAGATTTGCCCGTTTTGTAAACATCATCCAGCAGTTCAATAATTCCTTGTCCCACCAGTTCAGGCAGGGCTTGCCGCACCGGTTTTCCAATTATGTCCCTGTTACCGATAACCTGCATGTACCTGCTATTAGCAAGTTCATAAATATGTTCCGGTCCGCGAAGAACACAAATAACAGCAGGAACCTGCATAAATAATTCGTGTATTTCCCGGCTGGTCCGCTGTTCATTTAATAAAAGCTGTTGAATTTTTTGTTCCTGTTCTTTTGTAGTAGTAATGTCAATACAAATTCCGAAAAAAAACGTTGCACCGTCAGTGTTGGTGAATAATGAAATGCTGTTGTTCACCCAAACTACAGAACCATCTTTTTTGATGTATTTTTTTTCGAGGAACGCTTTTCCCTCTTTTGAGGCCTGTTCCATATATTCGGCCGTTCGTTTAAGGTCATCAGGATGAGTTAAAGCCATTACATTCATTTGCAAAAGCTCTTCTTTCGCATAACCTGTTATTTCACAGAAGCGTTCGTTTACATCAATTAAATTGCCATTTATATCTGCTTGTGAAATACCCGCGCTTACCTGGCTGATAATATAGCTTAATCGCTTTTCGCTGTCTTCAATTATTTTCGTTGCATCTTTATTATTCATAGCTAAAACTTTTTTTATTGCTGAGCTTCACCTCAACTACTTGCTCTATTGCTCTTTAAGATTAATGGTGAATTCAGCTCTTGATGGTTTCCCGGGATCTTGATTCAGCAAAGTAAATATTACAGGAAGAGATTTTTTAAGATCGGGAAAATCACATTTCTGTAAATAATAATGCGCACCATTTTGGTATAATAATTCAGCGATCACATCATGAAGGGAGGTTGAATAGATAATAACCGGGATATGTTTTAGTTTTTCGTTTTGTTTTATAATCACCAGGCATTCTGAGCCGTTCTTTCGCGGCATATTAAGATCAATAAAAATAACATCGGGAAGGCTGACCGAACGATTTAATAAATGATCCATAAGCCGTTCACCGTCTGATACTGTAGTTAACTGAAACGCAACAGCTATATCTTTTAAAGCCTTTTCAAATAAAAAGCGGTCATCTTTGTCGTCATCCGCAAGCAGTATATTAATGTGTGGCTGTTGTAACGGTTGCATAGTCGATTAATAAATACTTTTTTGCCGATCACAGTGTATTTGAAATAAGCCTGTGAACAGCTATAATGGTGCGTTAACTATTCTGAAATGTGTAGTCCCCGGCCGAAAATCATAACAAATTTAAGAATAAAATGTACTGGAAATTTTAGGTAAAACACAAGCCGCTTTAGAATAAATAAGTGGATTTTAGGTAAACGTTCCGGAAAAAATTCGAATAGAAGCAATGGCAAATGCGGGAACAATGGTTATACTACTACCATGTTCCCGCACCTGATTAAAAAAAACTTCCCTGCAATTATTTCACCACAAAAAATAATCCCACTGTTCCGATATGATTCCACGGAGATGTATTATGATTTGCAGTTGCTCCCTCTTCACCATACTGGTAGGTTTTTGAATTAACAGGCAAATCATATTCCGGCGACATAAAAGTTGCCCTGTAGAAAAGACCGACATGACGAAGCTTAATGCTGAATTGTAATTCATGAATATACACCAGGTCTTCCACTTGTCCCTCTGTAAGTATGTAAACGTCCTGCGGCGAAGTCGGATCTTCGTCGAGTGTTTGTTTTGTAATTCCATAACCTTGCAGCATCGAATTGTGAATGACATTACGAAGCGTAAACCTGTAATTAAATACCATGACATATTTTTTATTTCGGTTTCTTCCGGATGCAAATGGCAGAAGATAATCGCCCGAACGTTTAAAATCGCATGTGCCGATGTTAATACCTCCACCGAGGGATGTCATATCATGACCGTAGCGGATCTCATCAAAAACAGAAACGTTGATCCATCGCGGAAAAGCCTGCATTTTATTTTGAAATTTATTTCGGATGCCATCATTAATAAACCAGCCTTTTGAAAGCAGCATATATTCATGCGACAGATCGTACTGGATGGCAACACGACCGCCGAAAGCAATTTGTGCATTCCATCCGTTCGGTGTATATGCGCCGATATTCAGATCACGGTGAATTAAAGACTGAAGTCCGCCGGGACGAGCCGAGCCAATGGTGCCGATTTTAATTCTTGAATTCATCTTAAACATTCCATTGCGGAAAATCCGGTGTTTGGAATAGCCGCCATAAATAAAAGATGCGTAAGGACGATCGCTTGAATCGACTGCTGTTGGTGAATTAAAAATGGATGTATCGCGCAGGTAAGGCGTGTAACCTTCTCCGGCGAGAAAAATAGTTTGGTACGAATACCAGCTTCGTGAATTTAAGCTCCACGCTTTATCACTTCCAACGATGCGCATTTTAAAAAGATCGGTAATCGCTTCGAAGCGGAATGCGCCTGTCATGTCGCGGTCTTCATTATGATTGGTTTGAAAATGTAAAAAATCATTTCCATGTTCGGCATAAAGTCCGCGCAGTGGTTTTGAAGAAAATTCTGTAAAACGATAAAGCGTAAATTCCTTTTCAAAAAGTTCATCCATGCGCTGATTGATTTGCAGCAACCTTTCTTTCCATATTGCAGGACTTTCTACAGGATATTTTCCGGTTGAAAGAATAACTGCTTCCAGGTTTTTTATATGATCGGAAACAACGTATTCCAGCCATGTGATTGTTTCTACGTGTGTGATCATTTCCAATCTTGTTTTAAAAAGATCAGCTTCGGTATAATGTAATTCGGGGATCAATTGCGTTTCTACAATGACCCTGATGCTTTGTATTGAATCGTCTTTGTCTGCAATATGACCTGCCGGAATTCCGACATCCAGCCTGTAGATTTGATCATCGAGTCTTCCGATCTCATTGCAATTGGAACATTCCTGTGCTGCTGAATTTATGCTGAAATAAAGCAGCGCTGTAATAAACAGAAGATAGAATTTCATGGTGTAGGGATGTTGGTTATTAATAATTGATTTGTATTTCCTGCAGCACTTTCCGGAATGAGCCATGGCGAACATCATAATGTGCTTTCCACTGGTTAAAATTATTTAAAAAGCGGTTATCTGTTATAGTAACATATTCAGCTAAGCGCTGCCACATTTTGTAATCGTAAGCAGGGTCGCCACCAAGATCAGAGGATGCTAAATGCATATAAAGCTCAGCCGGGTAACCACTTTGATTTGTTGCTTCATTAATTTTCACCAGCTCTTGCATAAACCACTCCATGGCTTGTTCAGAAGGTTGTCCGAACCAATGACCGGTGGTGGTGACAGGTATTGCTGTACCGGCGTGCTCAATTATTTCTGAACGGTATGTTTGTAATATTCCGGTTTTCAAAACAGTTTTCAATAGCTGTATTGTGCTCGGTGAATTTATTGCCTGCTTAAGATTTGCCATTGCTACAGTACTCAGCGGACCTGTTCCGGAGGGATAACGGGCAGGTTGCGGATTTTGTTTTTTGCTTTCCCATCTCACAGGGCTTCTGACGGGGATACGACCATCGCTGGAAATTTCGCTTACAATCTGCACGAACCTTGCATCCCACAGATGAATATTGTGATGAGAAGATATTGCATCAATTTTAGCAGGTCCTCCTAAATAGTCTTTAAGCCTTTCTGCCTGCGCAAATAATTCACTGCGCATTTTAGCAAGGTCTCCGTTTTTTTTAACCACGTTTTTATGGAGGTACTTCCCTAGCGGATTGTAAAAATAGGTTCCGTTCGCACCTTCAGCTTCATGATATTTAAAAGAAGCCTGCTCCTGGATCATCGCTCTTCCCCAGGTTGTGTTTAGATGCAAACCAATGCCACATGTATTTCCATTGTCTCTAACAACCTCAATAAGCTGCTGCATTTCGTTATCATCAACTAAGTTCATCATCACATGGACCGATGAAATTATTCCCTTAGATACACCTTCCCTGATTCCCCGGTTGCAGGAAGCGTTGAGACCATAGTCATCTGCTGTAATTATTAATCCCGGTCTTGGCATGATTGAAGAATTGGATAGTTAATTTAAAAGTTGAGCTGCATTGCTTTTCTAGTTGAAGCTTACTTCAACAAAGTTGACCTTCCGGCACTAAAAAAGCAAGCGTAGAAACACCTATTCTTAAAACAGTAATCTCACGTAAATTTATAGGATGAATAGGCCCGGGAATTATTTTCGCATCGCACGCAGCATTTCCTGGTGTTTTATATCGCTATAATGTTTGTTGATTATTAAAATGGCAAATATTACTCCCGGAATCCAGCCCACTAATGTAAGCAGCAGGCTAAGTATAAACGCTCCTATTCGTCCGGTTGTAAGAACAGCGATTGGCGGTAAAATGATGCATAGAAAATAGCGCATGAGATGGGGATTAGAGGTTAGGAATGTTTTTTCAATAATAAACAATACTCTTTCATTAGTCGGTTTCAAGCGTTTGTTGTCGGGTAGAATTAAACACAACAAGAAAGCCTCCCGATTTCTCAGGAGGCTTTTCTTGATTTAGTTTTGCTTTTAAGTTTACTTCAACTTCATCGCTTCGGCTTGTCGTTCGCTTGAAAAAAAATCATCAAGATATTCTGCATACGCTTTGTCCGAAACAATTACAATGATATAACCGGGCTGTGACCTACGGATTTGCTTTAAAATAAAAATGCCCCGTTTCTCCATGAAACAGGGCATTCTATTTATATCAGAAATTTTAATGAGCGATTGTGATCCTTTTATTAACGTCGCCACTCGGTGATTTGATACGCAGCATGTAACTGCCATTGGAAAGCTCACCAACGCTTAGAACAAAAAGCCGCTCACCCGATTGTTTTGTTGTTTCTGTTTTCATTATTACAATCTGGCCCAGCATATCGATGACTTCAATTGTTACAGGTCCGGTTGCCGGCTGATTCAATACGATGTTTAATTCTTCTGCAGCCGGATTAGGATACACCAAAATGGAATTGCTTAATGGGTCTTCTGTAATCCCGGTTACGATCATATTCACACAAGCGGAAGTATCAGCACACAAACCAAACATAATTATTACAGCATAATCGCCATTCGCAATTGCAGTGAACGATTGGTTCGTTTCTCCGCTTATAGGTGAATAATTATTGTTACAATCAATCCACTGATAATTGGCGTTCGTTTGATTAGCTGAAATTGTGTTTATGCTTGTTGTAGTTGAAAGATCAAGTGGCGCATCAACAGATAGATTTGTTGTCACTGTACTATCGCAACCATTTACTGCAGTCAATACATCCGAATAAGTTCCGGTTGAGCTGTACGTATTTGTTCCAACAGTTATGGTTTGCCCTGCACAAAGCGAAACTGCTTGCGAAGAAGCAATAGCGGCCGGTTCATTTACTGTAATTGATGTTATGCTTGTATCTCCGGTAGCATCAGTTAATGTATACGAATAGGTTCCTGCCGTTACAGTGAATGTTCCTTCACCTGTATACGGTGCTGTTCCACTTGAACCTGTAACAGTTACTGTTGCTGTTCCGCCATTACATAAAATTGATGTAGCAGAAGAAGCGGAATTAAAAGCCGGTACAACAGTTATAGAATGCGTTGCAGGTGCAACATCCATGACATTCCCCAATGAATCGATGAGACGATAATCCGCGAATGAAAAGCTTACCGTTGTCTGTTGTGTAATTGCTGAACTAACCTGGAAGCGGAGTATTGCAATTGCACCGTAGCCGGTTCTGCTGAAATGATCGTTTCGAACAACCGCGCCGTGAGCTTCTCCCTGGCTTTCAAAAATTTTCCGGAATGAAATTCCATCTGTCCCGGTTGTGCAGAGCCACGACGGTGGATAATCTAACAACGTCGTATTTGTTTCAGCTGCGCCCTGGGTAAAATTAATTTTGAAGGCAGCGCCATAGAGCTGATTGACGGGCTGACTTGTATCACCTGCCCAAACATAGACGTCAACAAAATCACCGGGATTATAAGTGGCTGACGATGTATGAAAAAATAATGGCACCAGGTTTTGCATACGTTGCACAGAAGGATTGTTAGGAGGAGCAATTGGCGGCGACAGGTCGATCTGTCCATAGTTGAGCCCTATAGCTGTTGTATCTGCCATTGCAATTGTACCGTTACCATCTGAGTCAGCAAATTTTAAATCGCGACTATTTGCTTGAGTTATTCCCCAGTCGTAACATGGAAAGCCTTGCCACACATTGCTTATACTTTGACGCGCATACCCGGTTTGACCGACGTGCACACCTATTGGTAAAAAGTCGTTGTTATCTACAATGGAATCTTTGTTTGCATTGCCCGGCCACACATTAGAAAGATAAGGCAGGATCGCAGGAGTATCATCAGCACCAATAGTTGGAGCGCTGAGTGAGCGGATATCTCCGTCAATGTCATCTGTAATTCCTGTAATTGGTAAAGCTGTTCCTGCGAGTAAAGAATTTTGAATATGCAGGTCGGCTGCAGATACATATTGCGGATCGATTGTAATGGAGTTTAAATCATATCCATTCCCTTGTTGGGCACTAATAAAAGCGGTTTGAGATGTGTTCCAGTAGTTGTTGTAATTAATTGTTGTGTTGGTCAAAGGGCCAGGCCAGCCATATCTTACAGGTGCACCTGAAGTAGTAAAGGCACCTGCGAAATTATTATTTATAACAGCGCAGTTATCTGCTAAGCTTAACTCAAACGCATAATCGTTATTTGGATTGTAGCTGGTCGCTGTCGAATACAAAATATTATTGAATAAGAAATCTGTATATCTTAAGTCTGTCCCTAATGTTGCAGTTCCAATAAAATTATTCGCAATTCTATTTCTGCCTGTTACAGTTCCATGCACTTGCGATAAAGTAAAATAAGTACTGATCCGGTTTTTCATAATGAAAATTGAATCCCAGGATGTTTCAATCGACAGTCCATTAACTATATTACTTTCTATTGTTGCATTTTTTACATAGTGGAAGTGAACTATACCAGCAATGGTATTGCCCGTGATATAAATATATTGGCTTGAATCTGCAGGTCCACCTCCAATATCAATTGCCGCAGGCGTGCTTCCGATATTGTTTGAATCTAAATGAATATTATTGCTAAGGAAACATTGAATGACGGCTATACCATGGAAATTAGCGGAGGGATACAGACTGGCTAATTTCGAATGATTAATGTTTATATGATTTGAATAGGTGATGCGAAGATCCGGTGACATGTTGGAAGTGAAAATCGACGATGCAGTCCCATTATTGATTCCGATAGCGTGAAGGGTAACATAGCTTGTGCTATCGATTTCTATTATACTTGGAGAAGTATTATTGCTTACAGCATGATAATACCAAATCGTTACTAGTGAGCTGTCGTTGTTCTCTCCTTGTATAATCAAGTTGTGGTTTGCAGTAAATGGAACATTGGACAATGTTGTCAGCTCGTAATAAAAACCATCACGTATTAAAAGCCTGACCGCGTCACAAACTCCATTTGTTTCTAATAAAGTGAATGCATCATCCAGCATTCTGAAATCAGGATTGTTTCCGCCGACTGTATAATCACCACTAAGCGGTCCCACTCGTCTGTCGTTTTCAATCGTGTCGTTCAATGCATTGATGTCGCCGGTGTATTGCATGTTTACGATCACCGTTGCACTTCCTGCAGCCGAAGTAAATGTGCCAACTGTTAATGCAGTGATGCTGTCGCCGGGTAATAATGTTCCCGTCCAGCTTAAATTAGATTGTGGAATTCCATTGACGGTCCATGCTAATGAAAAAGCAGAAGCGGTTGAGCCACCCTGATTTCTGACGCTTATCTGCACCGTATGCGTTCCGGCGCAATTGAGCGAACCGCTGTTGATCGCATAAATTTCAAGATCGCTGCCGAAGGAATATTCATATGCGCCTATGTCTGGTGTAGTTGCTGATCTTGGATTTCCTTCGATATCAATTGCAGCGAGAGATGTCAATGCTGTTCCTGCATTCAGCAACGTTGCAGCACCCGGATGCCAGAAAGGAGTATTGAAGAGTAGTGGGTTTCCATTAATGGAATTTACATCGAAGGACGCAACCGCAGCCTGGAAAGCCGGAAAAGTTGAATACGATGTAAAATTAATTACACCGAATACAGTTGAAGCACTATAGTAATTGTTATAGTTCCTGTCCGGATAAGTCCAGGAATAAATACAGGCAGCACCGCCGGGTGTATAATTTGCAAACGAATTATTTTTTACCAGCCCGTTTGTAAGATTAGCATCAAACGCAGCCGCACAATTCGTACCTGTTACTTTTACAGTATTGTAGATAACCCTGATCCTGTCGCCCACAGTCTTCATTCCGAATGCTGTTGACGAATTAGAATGAAGCGAAACAGCATTGTTTCTCACAACTACAAAAGCAGAGGCAAGGGTACCGGTAGTTAGGACAATGCCTGTTTGTCCATTATGAATGGTCACCCTGTTTTCAGCAATGATAGTTGAATCTGTAACGACAGAAGACATGTAAACCGTTTCAGCAGAAATTCCGACAAAGGCAGGGTTAGTGCCAATATCTTCAATTGAATTTCCTTTTATATGGCAGAAATCTCTTGCTACACATGTTATAGCGCCTGACCGTTGTTGATAGAAAATATTGTTGATGATGCGTGGTCCTTTTATGCCCTGTATATCTATTCCGTGATGGCCATCAATAAATAAATTATTTCTTATCGTAAGATTTGTTGAACCAGGATTAAAGCTGGATGCGTGGATAAAAGCATCATTGAAATTTCCCGGAGCAGCGCTGTGTATACCTCTGAACGCACAATTTTCAATCGTAATATTATGATTCTCTCGTGATAAGACAAAGAGCTCAGAGGTAATGTTAACACCGGAGCGGAAAGTAAGTTTTCTGAATGTAAGATTTGAAGTGCTGTCGCGCAGGTATATTAATAGGACCGGGCTATTGTTGGAAAGAATGGACTCTAAGATTACAGCAGTGCTATCTCCCGACTCAGCAGTGAGTGTGATCGTATTAACAGCGCTTGATCCCGGGACAGGGAGAATCCATAATGAATCCACGTAAAGTCCATCACGAATATTTAAAATAACAGGACCGCATACACCGTAAGTCCGCAATGCTAAAAGCGCAGCGCGCGGATCTGCGAAGTCGGGTGATGCTCCTCCCACCGTATAAGTTCCGTTGTACTGTGGTACAACAGTCATAGTGATCGTATCATTAGCGGGATTCGGATCAACCTGGCTGTTGGGATTTCTTACCCAAACTTTCACCTGGTAAGTTTGACTGATTGCAAAAGGATATGTGCCAACGATAAGGTTCGTTTGTGTTTGTGCCGGCAGAATATTTCCTGTCCAGCTGACCGGTGTTTGAAGCACCTGGTTGACTGTCCAGTTCAATGTTGCTGAGGCAATCGTCTGGCTACCAAAATTGGAAAGGTTCACTGAAACAGGTGTGGTAGCGTTCAGGCAAGGCCCGGAATAAAATGCTGTTAAACCTGCCTCAATAGATGAGAGAGATTGATTTTCGTCGGCACCAATATCAGGAGTAGCTCCGCGTGGATCACCTTCGATATCATCAGGCACTGAAATTAATGCAAGCCCATTTTGAAGCAGGGGCGAGCTAGCCTGTAAATGAAAATCTGTGGGCGAAACAAAAACAGGATTAGCATTCAATGAATTCTGATCATAGGGAGTTGATGAAATCCATCCTGCAAAGGTCGGATAGCTTATTGATGCATGCGTTCCGAACGTTCCTGAAGTATTCCAGTTGTTATAATCGCAGGAATCAAACGTTAAGGTGCTGTTTGATGAAAGCAGGCTTCCGGTTGTATTATCTATGATATTATTTAAGAATTTATTCCCGTTAGACAAGGAGAATATTATTGCTGTACCTGTACCTGCTGCGCGGAAAGTATTATTTAATATTCTGAAATTATCTGACTGGCTCAATATTAACGCAGTTCCGTTTGTGCCTTCAACGTAATTGTTGGAAATAATCCTCTGACTCGCTGATGAAAAACAAAGATCAAAACGCATTAATTTATTAACCTGGTTTTTCTGAATTTTTGTTTCACCGCTAAGCGAAACAAAATAAGCGGTCCCTACCCGTATGTTATTTTCTGAGAAGGTCAATCCATTGATTTCATTCACAGTATTCAAACCATTTAACAGGCACTGAATATTGTTTTGCCTGAATACAAAATTCGAATCTACTCCTGCAAAATTCCATTTAATTCCATACTGCCCGTTTTGTAAGCGGTTGCCTGTAATATCAAAATTGGTTTTAATTCCTGAACCGGATTCATAGAATAAATTCGCGGAGGTTGCTGCTGCAGGTGCAACCAATGCGCAATGGAACAAGGAGTCAGATTTGCAATTTCCGGAAACCGCGATGACAGAACCAAAAGCAGTGCTGGACGAGCTGAATGTCATTTTTGAAAACGTTACATAGCTTGCACCTGAAAGGTTCATTACATAATTCGCTGCACTGTTTCCGATGGCTGTGATGGTAACCAATGAACTGTCTCCGCTCTGTGAAATAAAACGTATTCTGTTTGTTGGTGATGCTCCAGGTATGGAATTAATGAGAAGTTGTCCGTTATAAGTACCGTTCCGGATAAGCATTGTAACAGGTCCGCAGACACCTCGTGTAGTTAGTGCTGCAACAGCAGCAGTAGGGTCAAAAAAATCAGGCGAAGTTCCGCCCACAGTATAAGTTCCTGATAATGCGGTTCCAGAAAATGTGTACGTGCATGTATCGTTTAAAATGAATGAATCTGTATTTCCATTCGGTGAAGATGACCATATTTTAAATGTTAGCAGGGTAGTACTGCTTAGTGTATAATTGCCAAGCACCACAACAGCGGAATCACCCGGCAGAATCATTCCGTTCCAACTAACAGGCGACTGTAGTACATTATTTACTTTCCAACCGAGTTGAGCGCTCAATAATGCGTTGCTGCCATTGTTGTATAGAATGGTTTGGATCGGTTGTGTGCCCTGGCATATAAGAGGAGCAAAAGGAAATCGTAGTGGTGCTGCATCATCCGGATATAAAGTAATTTCATCAGCACCAATATAGCGTGGTGTCCCACGTACTTGTCCGTCTATATCCAGCAGAACACCGCTATAATTTTGTCCTTGTTGCAAAAGGCTTTGATGTGAATGCAAATCAGAGCCGGAATAAAAATAAGGAGGAATACTAATTGAATGGGCATCCATACCAGTAGCAGCATTCCATGTCGCCAGTGTGGAATAATCAATCCCGTTCAGCTGCATTAATCTTATACCGTTCGCAATAAAATCATTGTAATCAAACGTTGGTACATTGGAAGCAGTAGATTTGAATACATATCCATTTCCGCTGTTGTAAAAGATGTTGTTGATCACCTGGTGGCTAGTGCCGCTGACGGCAGTGGCGTAGGCTGCATCGCTTGTCACGAATGCACTGCTACCGGATACAAAAACACTGTTATTTATAAAGTCAATAAAAGTAGATGAGGTGCCTTGAAAATAACCTGTATAATATCCACCGGTAGGACGATTCCCTACCTGGATAAAATTATTGTAAATAGGGAAATGCGTTGTTGGATCACCATTTAGCTCTACGGCCATTCCGGTATACAGACCACCGGAAATTTTATTTCCGCAGATACGTCCTGTTGTTATAAAAGCCGTACCTGACGCAACAAACATTCCTGTTTGAGCAGGAGCGGCACCTACGATGGTATTGTATTCTATAATAATGTTGTACAGCTGCTCGGCGTATATGCCTCGTTCCCCAAAGGCTGTGATTAAATTGTTGCGAATTACAATCCCTGTTTCAAAACCATTGCCGCTCATTGCCCAGTTCAGGCAAATTCCCATGACACCACCGGTGATGACATTATTTTCGATTACCAAATAATTATCAGCCGAAGCTCTATTAGAATAAATGGCGCTACACTGGTCGTAGTTCCCTAAAATCGACGCGCTGGTGATCCTGCAATTATTTACAGTGCAATAGTTGCTGGCATTACGGACATCCACCGCAATACCATTAGCTCCATTCAAAGCGCTGATTGTTATTTTCTCGAAACGAACATAACTGCACCCGTTAAACCTGACCGTGTAATCATTTGCAAATGAAGAAGAATTATAGCTTATGGTAACAAGCGTGCTGTCGTTATTTTCAGAACGAAAAGTAACTGTATTTACAGCGGAAGAGTTCAGAATCGCCGGTATAGCAACCTGTTCGTTATAAGTGCCATTCCTGATATTAAAAGTTATCGGTCCGCAAACACCACGTGCAGTTAACGCGGAGACGGCGGAAGTAATCGTTGAATAATCAGGTGTTATCCCTCCAATGGTATATATGCCTGAGAGTGCAGTGTTGATTTGCGTTAATGCGCTTGTATCATTTGCAGTAAAGTCATCAGGAGCACCGTTAGGAAGAGTTGTCCATGCAAACAGGTTATAGTTTGAATTAGGTGTAGCATTAAATGTACCAATTGCAACTTGCTGTGAAGCGTTATAATTGAGTGTACCGGTCCATGAGAAAAGTGGTTGAGGAACTCCGTTTATTGACCAGTTGATTTGAGCTGATGAAAGTACCGCAGTTCCGTAGTTTTTAATAGTTGCATAGATAGTATTTGTCCCCGGGCAAAGTGTGGCAGCCAGATGCTCAATGCTTATTGCAGCTGCATCATTTAAATTCAGCGTGTTTGCAAATTCGTAAGCACCTGCATATGGATCGCTGGTCGGTCGGACGACCCCTTCTATGTCTGTTGTGATTCCTGTAACCGTTGGAGCCAGTGTTGGCATATTCATCGAAAAATCACTTGCTATATGGAGGTCAATTGAAGAAACAAATTGAGGGGAAGCACAAACAGAAATGGAGTCATATCCCGCCGTATTCCATGAAGCGAGAGTTGGATAATTTACTCCTACCTTATAGGCAAGATTAGCACCGGTAGAATATAGAATATTATTATCGGAAACGAGTGCTAACGTGCTAGTAAGGTAAAGTGTATATCCACCTGCCGTATTTGCAAAAATGTTGTTTCTGAAACGATTGACAAAACCTGAACCGAAAGTCAGAACCTTGCCCGTACCTCCAGAGACCAATACAGAATTATGATACAAAGAAATGTTCCAGCAAGAGCCTGTAAAATTGAGCGCATTCGCTGAGCCTGCCGTTATAAGAATGCTGTTATTTGAAACTGAAGCATTAAAGCTGCTGGATTGTCCGGCAATACTAATTCCGCCCATGATCGACGTGATTCGATTTCTCAATATAGAAAAGCCCGACGCGGTACTGAGAGTTGAAACCGCATAATATCCCGTATTTGTTGATGTGCCGGTTATTGTATTATCAGTTATTTGTACGCCATTTACGCTTGTAATATAAATCGCATTCATTACCTGTCCGTAAAAAGTATTATTTATAATGCGGGCATTGGTCATACCAAGAGCATTGCAATTGAATGTAACCCCATAATTACAACCTGAAAGAACATTGTTTTGGATCAGCAGATTATCAATGTTATTTTGAGATGTATAAATAAGCGATCTTCCTATTGTAATCGGTGTAACAGCAGGTGCATTAATAATACAATTCTGAATTGTGATATTATCCGAATTATTATCAATATTAATTACAGGGATAAAGGAACCGGTTAAGCTTTTGATAGTTAGTTTTTGAAACGAAATGTATGATGTCTGCAAAAACCGGATGACGTAACTGTTGGAAAAAGTCGGAGTAAAGCTTATTGTTGCAGCTGTGCTATCAAGCACTTCTGATTGAAAAATTACCTGGTTGATTGCAGATGTGCCGGCTATC
The DNA here is from genome assembly GCA_031412295.1 of Bacteroidota bacterium. Classification (GTDB taxonomy): domain Bacteria; phylum Bacteroidota; class Bacteroidia; order Palsa-965; family Palsa-965. The sequence continues at coordinate 68,262 of JANOCU010000011.1, read as the reverse complement.
GTATTGATCACGAATTGCTCATTATACGTTCCACTCCTGATATTAAATACAACCGGACCACAAACACCATTTGTTGTCAGTGCAGAAACAGCAGAAGTAACTGTTGCATAATCGGGCGTGATTCCGCCGATCGTATATACGCCATTCAAACATTGCGCATTAATAAAAATGGGAAAACAAAAAAGGAAAAGGAAAAGAAAATTTTTCATGGTGAGGGTTAAAATGGGTACAAAACGGAGGTTTAAAGATACAATGAAAACCTTTCTCCTTCTCTTCTTAAAAAGCTATGGGACCTTACAAGAAGCGCAGATTCAGCAGTATCTGATCTTTATAATTTTTTCCTATTTTTATACACTGACTAACCGGGAGTTTTTGAATGAAACTAAGAACAGTTATTGTTGATGATGAAGCGCCGGCGAGGGAAAATCTGAAACTTTTACTCAACGATCACAGCAGCGAATTGGAAGTGATCGGCATGGCAGATTCAATTAAATCTGCGCAGAAGCTGATCAATGAAATGTCGCCGCAGGTTGTTTTCCTCGATATCTGCATGCCTTCCGGAACCGAGGGTTTTGATCTGCTGGAATCACTTCCCGAAAAAAACTTCCAGGTGGTTTTTGTTACTGCTTTTAAAGATTATGCGCTCAAAGCTTTTCATGCGAATGCCATCCATTATATTTTAAAGCCAATCGATATCGACGATCTGAAAGCAGCAGTGAAAAAAGTTGTTTCCAACAATGAGTTATTCCGGAACAACAATGAAAATCTGAACAGCTACATTCGTTCGCTCGAGAATCTTACAAAAAATCTTAACCCAGCTTTACCTTCCCAGCGCATCACCATCAATCACGCAAAAGGTTTTAAAATTGTTGATCCTACCGACATCATGTACCTGGAAGGCGAAGGCAATTACACCAAAATTTATTTCTCCGACGGCACACAATATGTCGACACACGTTCGCTTGGTATTTACGAGGATATTCTCGATCCGCAAAAATTTTTCCGCGTGCATAAATCGCATATTGTAAATATTCTTTGCGTGAACGAATTCCTGAACAATGAAGGTTCGTTCGTCATTATGAAAAACGGAACGAAGCTCACCATTTCCCGGTTACGGCTTGCCGGTTTCCTTGAACTCTTCCGGAATTAACCCTGGATTTACTTTCAATCAACACACGATACATCTTGTACAACCGTGGGCACACTTTAATCAGTGGTGCGGTTTTCCGTGTTTTCTTTCACGAGCTTAGTTAAAGAATCAAAAAACGCTGCTATGCTTTCCCCGGGCAACTATTTCTTTTATTTCTGCTGTTCGTTATGCTTCTTAGTGGGCGTCGATCTTTCAGCACAACAATACAGCTTTATAAATTATTCAATTGAAAACGGGCTCGCACAATCGCAGGTGCAAACTATTTTCCAGGACGACAAAGGTTATTTGTGGTTAGGAACCTACGGAGGCTTATCGCGCTACGATGGAAAAAGTTTTGTCAACTATTCCAAAGAAGATGGTTTGCTGGATAACCGTATCAATTCCATCGTGGAAAGCCCGGCCAAAGAAATTTATGTTGCAACGCTTGGAGGAATAAATAAATTCGACGGAAAAAAATTTAAGAGTTTTCCGCTCAAACCGGAACTTTCCAAGAACCAGGTGCTGTCGATGGCGGTTGATAAGCCAGGTAATTTGTGGTTGTGTACCGATGGAGGCGGGGTTTGTAAATTCAACGGCTCAACGTTTACTTATTACAACGAGCAGAATGGTTTGATAAACGATTACGTACGTTCTGCCTGTTTGGATAAGAATGGAAATATCTGGTTTGGCACACGCGGCGGAATCTGTTTTTATGATGGAAAAGAATTTAAAACAATTGATCCTGTTATTGAACAGCCACATAATGTTTCACAGATCATAAATGACAGGGACGGAAATTTGTGGTTTTGTACGTTTGGTGAAGGTGTTTTTAAATACGATCCTTCATCACCGCTTAAAACAAGCTTTAAATCTTTTATTAATTATACGGAAGAAAAAGATGGATTGATCCTCGACTGGATCCGTTCTGCTACACAGGATAAAGCCGGAAACTTTTGGTTTGCTTCAAGGAATGGCGTAAGTAAATTTGATGGAAAAAGCTTTTTAAATTTTGATAAGAAGAATGGCCTTTTTTATCCGAACATCAATACCGTGATGCAGGATAATGAAGGAAAAGTTTGGTTCGGAACGGATGGAAAAGGTGTATTGAAATTTACCGGTGAAACGTTTGTCACCTATACCACGCAGGATGGATTAAGCAGCGACATCATCATGTCGGTAACCGAAGACAACCAGGAAAATCTCTGGTTTTGTACGTATGGAAGTGGCGTGTGTAAACAGAATGCGACAAAAGACGGTTTTATAAATTACAGGGAAGCACAGGGACTCAACAACAATATCGTCTGGACAAGTTTTGTTGATAATCAGAATAATATCTGGTTCGGAACATCAGGGGGAGTTTGCAAATATGATGGAACACGTTTTATTACGTTAAATGATAGTCTTCCTGCGAATACAGTTTATTCCATTTACCAGGATAAAAAGGGAAACATGTGGTTTGGCACTACAGCAGGTGTTTCTAAGTACGATGGAAAAAGCTGTGTCAATTTTGTTTATGAAAAAGATAATATCGGCAAGAATATCAGGAGCATTTATGAAGATGATCAGAATAATATGTGGTTTGCCAGCAGCAACGGTGTGTTTAAATACAACGGAAAGGTATTTGTAAATTACACAACGGAAAATGGTCTCAGCGATAATAATGTTGTAACCATTTTGACGGATAATCATAATAATTTATGGTTTGGTACCAGCAATGGAATTACACTTTACGATGCACGCCTGGATACTGAAGACGCGAAAGGAAAAGCATTTTCAAAAATTTCAATTGATGAAAAATACAATTCGAATAACGTAAATTTTATGGTGCTTGATTCGCTACAGCATTTGTGGATCGGAACCAACAATGGAATTTATGAGCTGAATACCGAAGAATATTACAAAACAAAAAAAGCAGATTTTAAACATTACACCAATTTCGAAGGATTAAAAAGTCTGGAATGTAACCAGAATGCAGCTTTCCAGGATCACGAAGGAAATCTTTGGTTCGGCACTTCCGAAGGGGTATTGAAATATGCTTCTTCACAGGAAAAAAATGTGAATGAAAAGATTGAACCATTAACACATATTACCGGCGTTCGACTTTTTTTACAGCCAACAGACTGGGCCGGTTTTTCTGAAGGTGAAGATCCGAATACAGGTTTGCCACGCAATCTTTCCATCGATCATAAAAAGAAGTACATCACCTTCGATTACATCGGCATCAGCCTGAGCAATCCGAATTCAGTACGTTACAAATTTATGCTCGTTGGTTTCGACCAGGAGTGGTCACCCGCTACTGATGCAACATTTGCTACGTATTCAAATCTTCCTTCAGGGAAATATACTTTCCAGGTAATTGCCTGCAATAAAAATAATATCTGGAATAAAGTTCCTGCCACTTTCAGCTTTGAAATAACACCTCCGTTCTGGCTGACGTGGTGGTTTTTTGTTTTGTGTTTTATTTTTATCGCTACGATCATCTGGCTGCTTTATCGCTGGCGTGTTTCTGCATTAAAAAGAAAACATCATACACAGCAATTGGATTATAAATCGCGACTTCTTGTGCTCGAACATCAAACGCTTAATGCGAGCATGAACCGGCATTTTGTTTTTAACGCACTTAATTCCATCCAGTATTACATTAACAAAGAAAATAAAACACTCGCGAGCAAATACCTCGGCAGCTTTGCAAAGCTTATCCGTAAAAATCTCGACAGCTCCTTCAGCACCTTTGTTCCGCTTTCCGAAGAAATTGAACGCCTGAAATTATACCTCGAGCTCGAACACATGCGTCTTGAAAATAAGTTCGATTACCGCATCGATATTGAAGGCGATATTGACACTGAATCGATCGAAATTCCACCGATGATGTTACAGCCATACATTGAAAACAGCATCTGGCATGGCATTTTACCGATGCAAAAACCAGGAACCATCATTATCACGGTAAAAGAAGTGGGCGATGAGATCATGTTCAGCATTGAGGATAACGGGATCGGAATTGAGGCGAGCATGGAGAAGAAAAAGCATAGCGGAAATTTTCATATTTCAAGAGGAATGGAAATTACCAACGGAAGAATTAACCTGCTTCGCGACATTACGAAGTCAGAATTGGCAGTAAAAGGGCCGTTTGACGTCAAAAATGAGAAGAATGAGACGACAGGGACGCGGGTAGAGATCGTTTTGCCAATTAAGATGTATACCTAACCACCTGTAGAGCGGGGATCACCGCCCGGCAAAATTGTCCCCGGGAGTGTAGGATTTTAGATAAATTTGTCTTAGTTTTAATATTGTATAATTCCTGTAGCCAATGATAAAGTCATTAAGTAAAATAGCCATCCTGATCGGGTTTATCGTATGTATAAGCTCCTGTCAGAAAGAGAATCTTCCGGAACTTAACGGATGTTCTCAGCAGGATCAGCCTGCAAATCAGCGCGGTTCAGATCCAACAACTACCGATAATTCCGCCAGCTCCTTAAATAAAAGCGAAGAAAATCCACGTACAGATGAAATCGTTGGCGGCGGTGATGATGACCGTGACGGTGGTGGAGAAGGTGGAAAAAAAGGTAAAAAAGTGAGATAATATTTAGCACATACGATTAACAGAACGCCTCCTGATTCCAGGAGGCGTTTTTGTTTTGTACAATACCGTTGGAAGAGAGAGTTTCTGAATCAGCATTAGGTCAATTTCATTAAGTTATGTGATATTGATTAGATTGCCACCGGGAGAATTCCTTTGAGCAGGTAGATTTCCTTCATGAGAACAGGTCGCACCTACGGCGCTTAATAAGTTGGTTGTTGGGTTAGATATAGACAGGTCGCACCTACGGCGCTCAATAAGGTGTTGTTGGGTTAATTGTATACAGGTTACACATACGTCACTATTATAAATTTATGCAGGTTAGTACCTAGACATCGCATTTACTACGCTATTATGAATTTTGCCCGGTTTGCTTATAGACACGTCGCATAATGGGTCTTTTTGGATTTTACTCTACCATTAGTTTATAGACAGGTCGCTTCTCCTAATAAAATTCCAAATCAATTTAGCGCCGTAGGTGCGACCTGTTCTCCCGATAGTTGAATTAATCGCGAAGCAAGGTGTGCCTAACCTAAAGCCATAGAACTTTGGTATTTCTTTTGTGCAGAAAGTAGTATGAAAATCGCTACTTATAATGTGAATGGGGTGAACGGACGCCTGCCGGTTTTGCTTCGCTGGCTCAAAGAAACAAAACCTGATGTAGCTTGTTTGCAGGAATTAAAATCGCCCGACGAAAAGTTTCCTGCTGCTGCGTTGGCGGAGGCCGGTTATAAAGCTGTCTGGCACGGACAAAAAAGCTGGAACGGTGTTGCGATACTTGCGAAAAAGAAATTCGATTTGAAGGAAAATACGCGCGGACTTCCCGGCGATACTGCAGATGAGCAAAGTCGTTACATCGAAGCTTTCCTCCAGCCGCGCGGACCAGCGCTGCGACAGGCAGGCGAAGTGAATGATTTGCTGATCTGTTGTCTTTACCTGCCGAATGGAAATCCTGCGCCGGGGCCGAAGTTTGATTACAAGATGGCCTGGTTCGATCGTCTTTCTTTAAAAGCGAAAAAGCTGATCAAGCTGAAGCGCCCTGTTATTTTACTCGGCGATTATAATGTTGTTCCGACAGATCTCGATGCGTATAAGCCGGAGCGTTGGGTAAATGATGCTGTCTTTTTTCCCGAACCTAAGGCGGCTTTTCAACGACTTTTAAAACAAGGCTGGACCGATTCGATACGGAAACTTTATCCCGAAGAAAAAATCTTTACCTATTGGGATTATTTCCGCAACGCATTTAATCGCGACGCCGGCATTCGCATGGATCATATTTTGTTAAGTCCTGATCTCGCCACGAAACTTAAAAAAGGCGGTGTGGACAGGCATGTGCGCGGGTGGGAAAAAACAAGTGATCACGCGCCTGTTTGGATTGAGCTGAAATAATTTTTTGTTCTGTGATCAATAAAAAAACACTTTCGATCTTCAGTGAAAATCAAAAGTGTTTTTATAAAAAGTTGTTTCCGAAAAAATTACGCCGGCATCACTTTGAATGAACAAATATTTACATCACCACCGGTTCCATTGCTGGAAACTGTGTAAGCACCTTTAGGCGAACATGTAATTGACTGGCTGTTGCTGCCTTTCAAAGGACAATCGAAATTAATTGTGATAACCGCATTGCCGATTTTCCATGATGCAGATCCTGTAGTTCCGGAAGGTGAAGAATCGCGGCCCTGGCTTCCGAAGTTGGAAGTGTCCATTGATTTTGTATCAACCGGTGAGTTGATCCATTTTCCCCATGAAAGATCCGAACCTGTAAGGATCATATCATCTTTTGTAAAATTGATTACAGTTCCTCTTACCTGGAGGTACTCGTACTGAAGATTGTCTTGTTCTGCTGCTTGCGATTTGCTTTCTGACATGGTTTTAGTTTTTTGATTCTTACTCTTAAGGCTTTTCAGAACACTCCCCGTTTTTTATGGTAGCTGGACTCCATTAGTTTGATGTTGCAAATCAAGACTAATTGGAGAAGGCAGAACAGATGAGAAATGAGTGTTTGTGAAAAACGGGTATTTGTATGGGGGAGTGGGGGAGATGTGTGTGGGTGGGATTTGGGAAGTTTTATTTATTCCGTTCAGGTTTAAATTCAAGATTAGAATACGTGTTTATGTATAGGTGTAGAATAAATATGAAGTGATCAGCGATTGCAAAGGAAACGCAGCAGCTTATCTTACCTAAAAAGATAAGCAGAATGCAGATCAGCATGCAAAAGGAAAAAAGAATTATTACCCGGGTCAACAAATCAGCATCAAAGCACTGAAATAAAAAACTTTTAAAAACCCTATCTTTATGGAAACAATATCACCACCTAAACAATGAACATCACACAGAAAAAAAACCAGGCCATTACGCTCATCTCAAAGATGGATGAGACTCATCTGGATGCCTTATTGTTATTGCTCAATAAACCATTAGCAGGAGAATACGAATTGAGTGAAGCAGAATGGGCCGAAGCCGAACGCCGTTTACAAGAGGTAAAAAAAGGGAAAGTAAAAACCACCACTGCAAGAAGCGCCGCTCGCCGTATCGAATCTGCCCTTAAGAAACGCCATTAGTTGAATTATACGCTCCACATCTGCTCCTGATCACCCAAACGAAGAACTCAACTTAAACATCGGCAAATACATCGCAACCAATATTGTTGCCACCATCAAACCTAACAAAACAATCATCAGCGGTTCAATCACACTTCCGAGCATTGACGTTTCATGTTCAATTTCATCGGAGTATTGTTTTGAAAGTTTGTCAAACATCAAATCAAGCTGGTTCACTTCTTCGGCTACGCGGATAAGCGAGATCATTCTTTTGTTGTAGACAGGAAATTTTGAAAGACATTCATTCAGCGAGCTGCCGTGCATAATATCGGCTCTGATCTTTGTGAGGGAAGTTTCGATAGGGTAGAAGCCAACCATTTTTTGTACCAGCTCAAGCGCATTGACTAAGGGTGTGCGCGATGCGAGCAATAAATGCATGGAATGACAAAAACGTTCGAGGTACACTTTTTGCGTGATCTTTCCGATGTAGGGAATGCGCAAGACAAATGCGGAAGAAAATTTCCGGAACCAATCCTGCTTTCGCTGTGAATAAATGAAGACAGAAATTCCTGCGAGCAAAAGAAAAACTACCGGACCATATTTTCCCAATGCTTCTGATGCATCGATGATGAGCTTTGTAATGCCGGGAAGTTCGGTGTTGAATCGTTTAAGCATATCTGCAAACATAGGAACAACGAACCGTAACATAAACCAAACCGCGCCCACTGCGACGAGCATTACAACCATCGGGTAGGAGAGTGCGCCGGTTACTTTTCTTTTCTGCTTTATCTTTTTCGTGTAATAATTGCCGAGATCTTTCAGCACTTCTTTCATGCGCCCGCTTTCTTCACCGATGCGCAGACTGTAAAATTCATAAGCAGAAAACTTTCCTGTTGCTTCAATAGCTTCGGGTAATGTTTTGCCATTGATAATTGCATTTAAAATCTGGCCATACATCAGCTGCTCTTCTTTTTTCTCCGCTTCACCTTCGAGCAATTCCAACGCGGTGCGAATATCGATACCGGCGGTTAGCAATACATACAGCTCGCCATAAAATCCTTCTTTCTTTTTATCATTCCATTTGCTGCCAAAGAGCTTAATGTCGCGACTCATAAAACCCACACTACCGGTGGAAGATTTTTTCCCGCTGGTAATTCTGTCCGTTTGTATTTTGCTGATGTCGATTGCCATGTTATTTTAATTCAGATTCAGCCTTATCTATTTCTGCTTTCGGATCTTTGGTTTTCAGGAAGATCTTTTTTTCTGTTTTTCCTTCGAAGTTTATCCGAAGATGTAATTCATCTGCTTCTGCATTTTCAGCAAGGACTTTTCCTGATTTATAAAATGCTTCTATTCCTGTTACAGCAACTTTAAACGTATCAATTTGTTTAAAGTCGTTGCGCAAAACATATTTAGTTGAAAACCTGTATTCCAATATTCGTTTGTCTGATTGCAATTGAATTGTGTTTTCTGAATTGTGTATGATGATAGTTGCATTTGAAAAATCGGCTTGCAGCTGGCTTGCAAAAAAAGAGATTTCTGTTATTGCTTTTGATTTGCTGCTGTAGGTTTCATATTGTTTTGTTGTGATGCGATAAGCTGTGAATGTTGCAGTCAAAACAATTCCGCTTAGTATCATTCCGACAAGCAGCTCTAAAAGTGTAAACGCTTTGAGTTGTTTATGGCACATGAATGATCTCGTTATATTCTGCCAGCACAATATTCTCAGGTGTCAGAGCAGTGTAGTGCAATTGAAAAAGATTTTCTGAATTCTCAACCGGTAATAATCTTTTTTCAATTCTGAATTCAGTGAACGTTGTCGTTTCATCCAGCAAGCGATTTTCTTTTTTTGAATTGATTGCTTCGTTTTCAAGCCGTATCCTGGCCAATACTTTTAATTTGCTTCTTGTGCCTGATACGATCGTGTTATAGATCATGACAGAAAATCCAAAGCACATCATTACAATGATCATCGCGATCATGGATTCAAGCAGCACATATCCTTTCAGCTTTAGTGGAGCCATTGTACAATTGCTTTTTTGTCTGTTGCTTTTCTTGTTAATGCAGATGCAACGTAATCCGAAGAACGTTTTGGCCGATCAATTACCGCATTCATCAAATGATTTTCATATTCGGCTGACGGCGTTTTTAATTCAAACTTGGAACAAATTACATTTCCGTAAACACTTCCTTTATGATCGACTAAATCTGTAGAATAGATTTGTCCATAAATTATTGATTCCTTCGCTGTGGAAATAAGCACATGCCTGCGAAAGTCTGATTCAAGATTACACGCGAATACTTGTCCGAAAATTGTTGACTTGCTGCCGATAACAAGAGATGCTAAATCGGACGATTTTTTTGAAGCAATAATTCCTAAGACAGTTGGAAAGTGCAAATGAACTTCTTCTCCTGCTTGTAATGAATCGCGTGCAAACGCCTGGAAAACACCTTCAGTTTCATCCTCAATTTCAATATGCGGAGCAATCAACAAAATATTTTCAATAGCTGAGTTTTTACCAACCTTAATGGATTGACTTGAAATAATGCAAATATGCCCGGAAAGTTTTTGCGTGGTTATTGAAATCGCACCTTCATTGAAAATATAAAGCGTCTTATTCAAAAACGAATTGCTGATGCTATCGGCTTGCAGAAATGTATTGTAATGCATTACAGAATCGTTCTGTTGCGGTTGAAATTCGAATAACAACTTAAGACGATTTACAAGCGAGTCATTATACTTCGGAAGAAAACGATCGGAAACTTTTGTATTGCCATAAACTAATTTATCTCCGGAATAATTTGACCCTTCAATATACGCACGTTGAATTCCAGCTTCGGGTAGATAACAATCGCCTGTAAGTTTAGTGTTTCCCGTAATAGAAAGTGGCCGGTCAAGATCAGCAAGAAATAAAGCGGTCTGATCATTTTGTTCGGGTTTCCATCCGACAGCAGCAATTAATTCATGCACAAATGATTTATTGTGCGCACGCGAGATGACAATTTCAAATGCGCCCCACGGTTTAACTTCTAAAAAAACAGAATCCGTTCCCTTCCCGAAAAGATCAATATCGCTTGGCGAAGTATAATTCGAAGTGAAATGTTCACTCATCGCAATTTCCAAACCTGATTTTGCATTGCGGATAATTTCTTCTTTTATTTCATCACGTTGTAATTGCAGACGTGTGTAATAAGCAGATAAAAGTAAGGATGAGCTTACCAGTCCCATGATCACCGTAATGGCGAGTGCATAAAAAAGTGATCCGCCGCGCAGCATGTTCAGGTTTTTTTTGGTGAAGTGCCGTTTGCCGTTTTGCTTTTATTCTTCGGCGGATTCTCTTTTTTTTCGTTCTGTTTATTTTTTCCGGATGCAATGGAATCGTGCGCTTTCTTTTTGTGAAAAATCTTTTTAATAATAAAGCTTGACTTTGGGGTTTTCGCGATCGTATCTTGAGCTCCGTTAGTTTTGGAGATCTTACTTTTTGTTGAATCGTTTAATTTATTTTTTTGTGTTTCAGATTTTGATTTAACGCGCTTAGCCGGCTCTGGCTCGCCTTTTTTATAATTAACTATAGTGTCTACTTTACCATTTTGATAAGAAATCGTCTTTCCTTGTTTAATCCCTTTTTTGAAATTAGTTTTGGAAACGATATTTCCCTGTGCATCGTAGATGGCCTGCTCTCCTTGCTCTTTCCCCTTTTTATAATTTCCCAATTCATGAATTTTTCCATCTTCATACCATGATTTCCATGCACCGTCTTTTAATCCATAACTGAAACTTCCTTGTTCCTTGAGATTCATATTTCTGTAAAAAGATTTGTATTCGCCATGAAGCAACTTTCCGTCAAACCCTCCGTCTGTTTTTTTTATGTCGTTGTTAGCATACCAATAATAGATATGCCCCATTTTCGATTTAATCTTACCGGCTTCATACAACACATTGGCGCGCACCGAATGATTTTCGAAATTGATGTAAACAGTAAATGTGTTCGTTTTTTTCGGAACGTCGCGGAATTGGAGAAGCAATCCTGCAAGAGTGAAACAGGTCAGGAAGATGAAAAATCGTTGCATGGTCTTCATTTTACCAAATATAAATTGAGCAACGCTGATTTGAATCTTTTTTCAACCAGTTAACTAATCAACGAGTAGAAAATCAAAACGAACGAGTAATTTGGCAATGACCTAAAAAACCTAGTGTTTTTTTATCTGAAGGATACACCAAAGAGAGAAATATTTAAAGTAGTATACTTATCACAGCCGTCAATCGTTCTTGTTTATACTTTCATGATTCAATTAGTAAAATGTTTTGTTCAAATTGAATAAACTAATTGTTAAAGTGAAACGCGTTCGTTTGTTTTCGCTGCTCGATCGTTGGTTTTGGCGTAAGAATAAAGTACTATGGATTAATTTAGTTCAATAATAATGGAGCTCACCTGCATAGGTTTAAACTTTTAATTCGACCCTGAATTAGTTGATTGAACCGGATGATGTTTGCAGGATTTAAATTTTCGTAATCGTTCTTGCCGCGTCCCCCTCGGCAAAGCGAATTTTTACTCTGCATCTAAAAATGCGGATTGAAGATTCCTTTGCCTAAGGCCGCGTTTTTTTATTTTATTAATTATGATAAACCCCTAAAATGCTACAAATGACAACTGGAACCCCTATCCAAACTGCTTCTGTGCTGATCGATCCCGAGTATTTGGTTGTGTCGATGCATAACACTAAATACGTTTTGCCGGTCAAGGATATTCTTCGGCTGGAAGCTATCCGTATCTACACCGTTATTTATGTGAAAAACAAGGAACAATTTATCTGTTCCAAACATTTAAAGATTGTTTGCGAAGAATTGCAGTCTTCCACTTTTTTCCGCATTCATAAATCGCATGTAATAAATCTTCGCGAAGTAAAAGGCTACGAAGAAGGAAGAGGCGGTAAAGTAATCATGAGCGATAATAAAGTGATTGATGTTTCGCAAAGGAAAAAGCCGCTTTTTCTTAAGAAATTTTATGAAATATACGGAGTTGCCCAGTTGTAAAACGCGATAGTTGGAATCTACGACTCGTTGGTTGGATCGTATAGACATATCTGCATTTTTCTTATTTCCTTGCACATTGCGTCACAACTGTTCAATCAACCCGGATAAAAATGAACCGTCTTTTTCAGAAATCATACAAGGCTTTTACGTTAACGGAATTGCTCGTGGTATTAGCGATCATCGGTATTTTATTGCTGATCGCTCTTCCCAATTTAATGCCGCTGATCAGCAAAACAAAAAGCACAGAAGCAAAACAAAATCTCACTTATATACACAGCCTGGAAAAGTCGTGGTATATGGAGCATTCAAAATACAGTGCTGATCTGAAAGAGCTGGGATTTGAATTGGAAAATCCGGCTGAAGCGCAATACAGCTATGCGATTATTTCAGCAAGCAACGGAAGCTTTAAAGTAAGCGCAACTGCAAAAGCTGATTTTGATAACGACGGACAAATCAATGTCTGGGAAGTAGACCAGGATAAAAATCTGAAAGAAGTAACACCTGATTAATGGAACGCATTGCTGACATTATTAGCGTTGCAACACTGGGAATTCTTTCCTGGCAGGATTTCCGTTCGCGCCGGATTGCCTGGTGGTTATTGCCTATTCTTGCTATCACATTTTTTCTTGCTTCTTCTCAAATGAATTCCGTAAGTGAAATCGGAATGGGATTTTCATTGAACATTACTTTTCTCCTCATCCAGTTTTTATTTGTCTGGATTTGGTTTTCATTGAAGCAACGAAAATTTTCAAAGCTCATCGATTCGCAAATCGGATTAGGCGATCTGCTTTTTATGATCTGCATTGCATTCGCATTTTCTCCTGCGAACTTTATGATTTTTTACACAATCGGAATGATTGTTACACTTCTTGTTACAATAATCGTTCGGTTGTTCCGGTCGAATGAAAAGAGTGAAATACCACTTGCCGGTGCGCTTGCAATTCCTTTAATCATTCTTTGTTCAGCACGGATCGTAATACCGACCATGAATTTTTATAATGATGAATGGCTGATTCACATTTTTGAAAACGGTCTTTAACATGGAGCATGCAGATGAGTGATCCTATTCTTTTGGCAATCGATTTGCAGCAGCAGCTGACTACGGAGCAGGCATGGCATTATGCGGTTGTTCCAAAGCTTGCGCATAACGGTACGCTGGAATTATACGTCGATGAAACAAATTATAAAAAAGGTTTAGAAGAAGAGCTTGAAGTGCTGTTAGGAAAACGTATCGTGCTGGAAAAAACAGCTTCTGAAATTGTACGTAAAACATTAAGCAAATATTATTTACGTAATGCAAGAAATTCATCTTCCGGAAAAGTACAATCACTTTCTGCAAAACAAGGGGAAGATTTTTTGCCCTCGTTAATTTCGGAAGCAAAACAGCTTGGAAGCAGCGATATTCATATTGAATGTTATGAAGATCGCAGCCGTGTGCGGATTCGTATTGATGGTTTGCTGGTGGAACGTTATACGATTTCAAAAGCAGACTATCCTGCGTTGATTAATAAAATAAAGATCCGTGCCAACCTGGATATTGCAGAAAAACGTTTGCCGCAGGATGGACGGATTTTTTTCCAGGCAGAAGGAATGAAATTTGATATTCGTGTTTCTGTTTTACCAACGTTGCATGGAGAAAAAGTGGTGCTGCGTTTATTAAACAATGATGCAACTAATATTGACATTCGCACATTGGGTTTTACTGAACGCCAATTGGCAGATTACCTTGAAGGCGTTAAGAAGCCGCATGGTATTTTATTGATCAGCGGTCCGACAGGTTCAGGGAAAACAACTTCACTATATGCGACATTAAAATTCCTGAATAAGGAAACAACGAATATTCTCACGATTGAAGATCCGATTGAATATACACTGGAAGGAATCAACCAGGTTCAGCTGAAGGAAAGTATCGGACTTAGTTTCGCAAGTACACTCCGGACATTTTTGCGGCAGGATCCGGATATCATTATGCTCGGAGAGATCCGTGATGGTGAAACGGCGCAGATGGCCATTCGTGCAGCGCTTACAGGACATCTTGTGCTTTCTACGATTCACACGAATTCTGCCTGGGGAACTATTTCGCGTTTGGCAGATATGGGTGTGCCTCCTTTTTTAGTTGCAGGAACATTAAATACAAGTGTTGCTCAGCGATTATTGCGTTTGCTTTGCCGCCATTGCAAAATTGAAAAAGAATTTGAAGCATCACTTTTTCCGAGAAGCTATAAATCGCCACGTGTGATTCATAAACACCATGTTCCTGTTGGTTGTCCTGAATGTTTTTACACCGGCTATCGCGGACGAATGGCGATCTATGAAGTGATTCCTGTTGATCACGAGCTGGCAGAATGCATTAAAACCAATAATGCGCAGGTAGGAGCGATGCTGAAAGAAAGAGGCATTACTACACTTGCAGAAAATGCTTTCGATCTTTTTGAAAAAGGTGAAACAACAATTGAAGAAGTTTATTCTATTTTATTTAACAGCTACGCTTAAACGAACCCCATGCGAATACATAATAGAATGAAATTTCTGCTAAGAAAAATATACTGGATAATTCCATTGGTAATTATCCTTCCGCTAATTACAAGCTTTGGAAGTCCCGAAGAAGATGTGCGCTTTGACGTGCTGGAGAAAAAATTAAACCAGCTCGCGTTAACTGTTCCGGGGCTGACCAACAAAGTAGAGCTTTCTGTAAATGGTTTACCCGTCCAGGAATTTATTCGCGGTCTTGCACTGACGAATAATTTAAACGTCAGCGTAGAATCGAATCTCGACACAAAAGTATTGGACAATTTTTCTGACGTAACCGTTACGGAAGTTTTTCTCTTTTTGTGTCGCAGGTATGAACTGGATATTACGTTCATCGGGACAATCATGGTATTTACAAAATACATTCCACCGCCACCTGCTGCGCTTCCATACACAACAAAAATTCCTTCTATCAGCTGGGATGTTTTGAAGGAAGAAGTAAGCTTTGACCTGCAAAATGACAGTCTCGCACTTGTTGCGCGTGAGCTTACACGCAAGACAGGAAAAAATGTTGTGTTTGCGCCGGAGCTGATTGGTAAAAAAGTGAATGGTTATATTCAGAATCAACAATTAAAATCTGCGCTTGAAAAATTGGCTTTTGCAAATGATCTGAAAATAACTGCAACTGACGGAGATTTTTTTCTTGTAGAACCTGCGAATAAAATAAACGGCGCGCAACCAAATCAAGTTGGAAATAAAAACGCTCCTGTACTTCCTGCCGGAACAAAACTTTCAACTGAGAATGGATTAATCACGCTTGAAGCAGTGAATGCACCGATCGGTGATATCATCAACGCAATTTCTTTCTCGTTGAAGAAACAATATTTTCTTTTCACTGACATTAAAGGAACAGCGACATTAAATATTAAAGATGCAACGTATGACCAGTTTTTGGATAACGTGCTCAATGGAACAGATTTTACTTACCGTAAGAATGCAGAAACCTATTTTATCGGTGATCGAAACTTAGAAGGATTGCGCGTAACGCATCTTGTGAAAATGCAATACCGCACCGTCGATAAAGTAGTGGATTATATTCCTGCTGATTTTAAAAAAGGTGTTGACATAAAAGCATTTCCTGATTTGAACAGCGTCATCCTGAGTGGATCAGAACCACGCATTGCAGAAATAGAATCATTTCTTCGCCAGATCGACCAGGTCGTGCCGATGGTGATGATCGAAGTAATTATTATTGATTTCAGTAAATCGCATACTGTTGCAGCAGGAATACAAGCAGGATTAGGAACGCCGCCGCCAAATAACGGGCAGCTCTCACCGAATGTAGATATTACAGTGAATGGAGATGCGATCAATAATCTCATTAGTGGATTGAATGGATTTGGTTTTTTAAATCTCGGTTACATCACGCCTGATTTTTATCTTCATCTCACTGCGCTGGAACAAAACGGAATTCTGAATATTCGGTCAACACCGAAATTAGCTGCGCTCAATGGTAATGTTGCGAAGATGAGCATCGGCACCACGGAATATTACCTGGAACAAACTACAAACATTATCGGCACACAAAATCCGCAGACACAAGTAACGAATGTTTATAAACCGCTTAATGCAGATCTGTCTGTGTCGATTACACCAATGGTTTCCGGTGATGAACAGGTGACGTTAAGTATTTCGGTGAAACAATCCACGTTCACTAAACGTGTTTCAGAAACAGGTCCGTTCGGTACTACGCAACGAAGTTTTGAATCGGTTGTGCGTGTGAAAAATCAGCAGATGGTTTTATTGGGCGGATTAGAAGAAGATGCAGAAACGGAAAGCGGGAGAGGAACTCCTGTTTTATCACGCCTGCCGATTTTCAAATGGATCTTCGGACTTCATTCTAAAACCAAATCCAAAACACGATTGAGTGTATTAATTCGTCCAACAGTTATGTATTAAAATGCATCCACGCCTTCAACGTATTGTAACCGGTTCGCTTTTCGCGGGACTTGAAGTTCAATTCCGGGCTGAAGGAATGATCATGCATTTGGTTGTGTTGAAAAAAAAAGGAAAGCAGCTTGTTATAGATAAAGTAGTTCCTTGTTTAGATAAAACAGAATTACTTTCTGAACATTTGGCAAAAAACATTCCGCTTGCACTAGCATTTACAGGAAAAGGAATTTTGCATCGTCGCATAGCGGGCGATCCGGCAGGCGATCCGAAATTATTTTTGTCGAAAGTATTGCCGAATGCGTCAGTGAAAGATTTTTATTACCAGGTTTTTCCGGCTGCGCAGGATGAACAATTGGTTTCTGTGTTGCGTAAATCGGCAATTGATGCGGTGCTTGAACAGCTGACTGATTTTTCAATTGTTGAATGTTCGCTTGGTCCGCTGGCTGTGGTAAATAGTTTGGGTTTGCTTGAAGAAACTTCAGCAGAATTGAAATTCGGAAATCATTTGTTTCACTTGCAGGATCAGCTTCCGGAAGATGTGCAGTATTTGGAGAATGAGAATGCTGACCAAACATTCAATATCGGCGGACAAAAGCTCAAAGAAGAACTATTGCCTGCATTTGCACTTGCGTTTCAGCAACTGCTAGCAGAAGAACAACGTGCAAAGACACAAGTTGATTCGCTCGATGCTTCAAAGGAAAACTTTCTTCAGAAAAAATTATTTGTTGCCGGCGGAAAAGCATTGCTTGTAACAGTGCTGTTGCTGTTGCTTGGAAATTATTTTTTGTTCTCGCATTATTGGTCTGAGAAATCCGAATTGGAAAGTAAAATGCAAATCAACGGTGGCGCATTAACAGATCTGCGAAACCTAGAGAAACAAGTTGCAGTGAAACGTACATTTCTGAAACAAGCCGGATTATTACGCGGATCAAATCATTCTTATTACGCTGACCAGATAGCTGCAGGTTTACCAAATGAAATTTTGCTTTCCCAAATGAATCTTGCACCGCGGTTAAAGCTGAGTGAAGATGATTCTATTGGTTTTAAACCAGGGCGCGTTGAAATTGCAGGAAGCTGTTCGCAAAGTATTGTTTTGAATAAATGGTTACAGGAGATCAAAACAAAATCATGGGTGAAAAGCGCAACACTTGAATCGTATCAGCAGGATAAAAATATGAAACAAGGTGAATTTAAAATTGCATTGATACTGGAATAAAATGTGGAAAAAAGCAAGCTGGAAACAAAAAAATAAGTTGCTGCTGCTCGGCGGACTTGTTTTGTTGTGGACGGTTTATTCTTTTGCCATCAGCAATACAATCGTTGCGCATAGTGAATGTGTTGTCTTACAGCAGCAGCTCGACAGCGCATCAGGAGCACCGGCGCGACTTGTTCAATTGAAAAAAGAATTCAACGAGCTTGAAACAATTACCAACAGCAGCGATACATCTGCAACATTGCATGAACGTTTGCTTGGCATTGTTACAAACTATTGCCAGGACAATGATCTTGTGCTGCGCGATTTTGCTTCACCGGTTTGTTATCGCCAGCAAGAATGGCTTGTAGAAACGCACCCGATACTTGTAGAAGGTGCGTATGTGAATTTACTGAAGCTCGTGCATAAGCTGGAACAGGAAAAAACCGGTAAGATTGTTTCTGTCGATTTTCATTCAAAGCGCGATAATAAAACACAACAACTTTCATTGACAGCAACTATTTATGTTCAAAACATTATTCGGTCTGAGAAGACTGTTTCGGAGGAAAAATCATGAGCCATTTTATTAGAATATGTTTTGCCGGATTAATTCTCTTCGCAGGATGCCGCAAAGATTTTATCGAATCTGATTTAAAGGACAAGCTTGTCTCTATACTAGCGCCTGCAGATGATGACACTGTTTCAACAACAACACCTTTGTTCTGGTGGAATGAAATAGAAGGCACACGCAGCTATCACATTCAATTAGTGTATCCCGATTTTGATTCACCGCAAGCATTGTTGTATGATACACTAGTAGAAGGCGATCGTTTTTACCCGAATCTCGATCCCGGTTATACGTATCACTGGCGCATTCGTCCTGAGAATAGTTCATCGCACGGTGATTGGGTAACAAGAAAACTTACGATCGACAGCACTGTAAGTATGAATGCGCAGTCAGTAGTAATTACTTCACCATCCTCAAATGGATATGCAACATCCAACAGCACCGTTTCATTTTCCTGGAATACAATTTCCGGCGCAACATTTTATCGCATTGATATTACAAATACAGCCAACAATGCGAATGTCACCAGCACCACAACAACGCTGAACACATTTTCATATACGTTTCCGCAGGGGAATTATTCCTTTAGTGTTCGGGCAGAAAATTCAACCTCCTTCACACCCTGGAGCTCACGTACTTTTTCAATCGACCAAACCGCACCGACACCACCGCAACTTATTTCTCCGGCGCATACCACATTTTATGCAACACCACCGCCAATAGTAAACTTCGATTGGACCAGTGCAACAGATGCGTTGACGGATAGTTTGTATATAAGTACAGATTCAACGTTTATAACTGGCATACAAACAGCAGTACTTCTAAATTCATCCCAAAGCGCCTACGCATGGACAGGCGCGCAAGCAGCAACAGTTTATTACTGGCGGGTGCTAAGCATAGATGCCGCAGGAAACCGAAGCAATTACAGCAGCACATTTAAGTTCACCGATAATTAATGAAGAATAAAAAGACAGCCTACATTATGGTGCCGCTTGTTCTCGCTATCTGGGGAATGATCGGCTGGAAGGTGTATGCCGCGATGAAAGGAAAGGAAGATTCGATTTCCGTAATTGCAAAAGAAGAAAAAATAAAAGTTTCAACAGAAATCCCTGATACGGTTAAGCTGATTGCGGATTATAGGGATCCTTTTCTTGGGAAGAATATTGTACCAGGGAATGATTCAAAATTCATCCGCCGCGGCGGACAAGATTCAAAATTAAAAATTGAGAAGAAGGCAGAACCGGTGAAAGTTGTTGCTGCATGGCCATTGGTCTCCTATCACGGTTTGGTAAAACGAAATGGCGATCAGAAAACAGTAGGGTTTTTAAATGTAAACGGCACGAGTTATTTTGTGCAGGGTGGTGATGTAGCAGGGGAAGTGCAAGTTGGTAAGCTCTGGAAAGATTCCGTGGAAATTTTATTCGGCAAGGATAAAAAAATTTTCAGGAAATAGTCTGCCCGAATTCTTCAAATTGTTCAGTTAAAAAAATCTCTTCCTTATAAATCGTACATCGTATCCGCCGCGGCGGACGTAATTCGTACATCCCCTTTTACTCGTTCGTTGGAAATTCGACGCGTTGGTTTGAAATTCTGCTCGTTGGTTAGAACGCTATTTGAAACGGCTTTTTTTGGTGCGTTCTTGCATAGAATTATAATATCTCTCCAATGCGCAAGGCCTCTTCTTATAATTTATCTTTTGGTTTTTTGCTTCGTTTCATTCCGCTGATGGCTGGAATATTGCTCTGTACCGCTTCGAAGGCACAGAACTTTAATTACACATTCGTGAAAGATTCGGTTGTGTGGCAGGAGCTGAATTCGCAAACCATACTTAATACGAATAATAGCGCATGGAATTTCTCTTATAAAATTCCGATCGGATTTTCTTTTGAGTATTTGGGGAATGAGTTTGATTCATTGACAATTGAAACGAATGGCTATTTGGTTTTTGACCAGGATCGGAATTATGCGTTGACTGCATTTTTGGGATTTGGTGATTGTGTGGATGCGACAGGAAATCATTCTGTATTGGGATATGCTCTGAGTGGGACGGTTGGTAATCGCATTTTGAAAATTCAGTATAAGAATACCAGTATTTCCTCCAATTCAACACAATTTTTCACTTACCAGGTTTGGCTGAAAGAAAGTGGTGCAGCAGAAATCCATATTGGTCCGAATGATTTTCAACCCGCACTTGTCATCACAAATAATGTGATTGATTCTTTAACAACACAAAGCGATACTACTTATATCAATCCGGATTCTACCCAGGCTTATCGTATAGGATTGATCAATATGAATATGAATTCCGAGACACGTGGCCTTTTTATAGGAGGAACAACAGCTGCTCCTCAAAGTCAGCCCGTTAACGATGCAAACCCTGATCCTTTTTATTTAGTCCGCGCTCCTTCACAGGGAACACGCTATACATTCACTCCGAATTCTAACTGAGATGCGTAAAGAATTGAAATTTATTTTTCTGTTGTTTTTGCTGAGCATTCTTTCTGTGAATGTGTATGCGGCAAAACGTTATTGGGCTGCAAATGCAAACGCCAATTGGAATGTTTCCGGAAATTGGTCCGCTACATCAGGTGGTGCCGGAGGAGTAAGTGTTCCGGGAAGTAATGACACAGTTTATTTCGACTCGACTGCCAATTTTCAATGCACGATTGATGCTACAGTAAATATCAAAAGGCTGGAAATACTGGCAACATTTACCAATACAATTATCCAGGGAGCGAATGCAATTACTATTGGTACAAGCGGTGCAGTGCTTTCCGGTGGCACATTTACCGGTGGCTCATCCAATATAACGGTAACAGGAGCATTCACACTTTCCGGAACCGCATTTACATCTACTTCTGCAACACTAATATTAACAAGCACATTCACAAATACCAGTGGAAGCTTTACACATAATAGCGGACTTGTTTATTTTAATCCGGCCGGTGCTAAAACGTATACTGGAACAACAACATTTTACCGGGTGCAATTTTTTCCAACAGCAAATGCGTCTACATTAACATTTGCATCTGGTACTACCTTTACCACAACAGACTTAACTGTAAGCGGAACATTTCAAACCACCTTTGCCGGCGGTACAATTAATGTCACAGGTGATATTACAATTACAAATACTTATCCTACCAGCAGTAATACAACTCTTATTACTATAACAGGTACGGGAAGTCAGCATATTTATGGGCAGTCAGGAGGTTCAGGTTTTCATTTACCTGATCTGACAATCAATAAAAGCGGTACACTGTACTTGCATAATAGCGTTTTAGTCTCCGGCGATTTTACATATACAGCCGGGACAATTGATGCAGGAACCAGCACAGTAGTATTTGCTTATTTGCTTTCCATCTCCGGAACTTTTGCATTGAACAATGTCACATTTAACGGACCGCAAAATTATACCTATACATTAACAAGCGCTTCCTTAACCGTTAAAGGAACCTTATCTGTTAATTACACGAATGGAGCAGGATATGTGCGGTTGCTTGGCGGAACAATTCATGCCGAAGGAAATATTACTGTGGCTAATACAACAAACAGCAATCCACTCTTTGGTGGTGGAACAACTGTTATAGCTATCGATGGAACCGGTAATCAAACCTTAACCGGTTCAAACACAGAAGATGCAGGTTATCTTCCGGCTATTACTATAAATAAAACTTCAGGTACACTTTCGCTGGTAAATAAAATTTCTACCAATGCAAACTGGACTTGGACCGCAGGAACTGTAAGTGCGGGTACAAGCACAGTTTATATTTACGGTTCAAGAACTATCACCGGCTCACATACTCTTCATCATCTTACTTTCGATGGAACCTCAGCAGTAACTAACACCATAGCATCAGGAACAATACTTACACTTACCGGTACTTTAACCACGAATGGATCAGGTGCTGTTACCTTAAACACCGGAACAATCTATGCACAGGGTAATATAACCGTAACCAATACTTCTGCCAGCAGTGGAGGGTCTGCTTCTATTATAATTAATGGAGGAGCTAACCAGTTATTTACAGGCAACGGTACTGCAGGACAAGGGAAGTTGCCAAAGATTACAATCAATAAAACAGGCGGTACACTTTATCTGAATAGCGTTATCAGCGTGTTCGGCGATTGGATTTATTCTGCAGGAACAGTTGCTGCAAGTTATTATTCAATGGGAACTTTTGTGACTTCAACTGTTGTTTTGTATGGAACAAGTAATCTGAATGGAACAGGTGGTGGTTCAGCCATGTCATTTTATAATCTCACCATTGGCGGAAATACGCGAACGCTTACCGGGAATATTGATGTAAATAATAATCTTGCCATATCAAGCGGTGCCACGTTTTCTGCTGGGAGCAACAGTATTAATTGTGGAGGTAACTGGGCGAATTCGAACGGTACATGGACGTACGGGACCAGTACTGTTGTTTTTGATGGCAGCACCTATCGCAACATTGCCAGAACGAGTGGTGGAAGTGCTGCGACGGAAACATTTTATAATTTGAGTTTTAATCGTAGTGGTGCTTCGCAGACACTTGGTTCTCCGGCGACTGTTAATAATGTTTTGACGCTTACGGCAGGGCATGTGAAAAGTACAACAGCGAATTATCTTACGTTGATAGATAATGCAACGTTGGTTGGGGGAAGTAATATGGCGTACGTACATGGCCCGGTACGAAAGACGGGAAATGATGCTTTCATTTTCCCGTTAGGGGATACTACGCTTGCAGATACTACTGCTTATCATCCATTGGGGATATCAGCGCCAGCGGTGAATACGGATCAGTTTGAGGCTACTTATTTTGCCCTTGCGCAAACATATGGCGATTCATTAGTGGATTCTCTTGGGTCAATAAGTAATTGTGAATATTGGGCTTTAGAAAGAAAGTCTGGTACTTCCACTGTATCTGTCACAGGCACCTGGAATTCTAACTCGTGTAATATAAGCGATTACCAGGGCTTACGATTAGCTCAATGGAATGGAACTTTTTGGGATGACCTTGGTGTAAGTTCAATTGCTGTTACTGACCGACAAGGAACAATAACTTCTCCTGTAGCTCTTTCATTTCCAATTTCAAGGGTTCCAATTGTTATTAGCAGGCCAAGACCAACCGACCCTTATGCTGTTCTTAGAAGAAAACTTGACGGTGGATATTACCAGGTCAATAACGGCGCATTATTCTTCCGTTTTGATGACGAATATAACGATGCAGATGAATTGCTGACGTTTAATGTATACAGCAACATGAATAATTTAATTACAAGCAATACTTCGTTACCCGCAATAATGCAGCTGTTGGTTTATTATGGTGATAACAGGTATAAGCTTAATACGCTAAACTGTCATTTTACGGCAAGCGGCTCCTTACCTACCGGGTTTTACATTCTCGAAGTGATCAATGAAAAAAATGAACATTGGTTCCTGCGGTTTCAGAATAATACAAATAATATAACAGTCAGCTGTCCGACCCAGGAACAGGGATAATGCATTCATAGCGTAAGCAACGATACACTAATTAAAACTTAATCAAATGCTAAAGAAGATTTTAGTTCCCTCCCTTATTGCTGTTATTGTTTTATTGTCATTTTTAGTTGGGATGGTATATTCCAATACGCCCAAAATGGCTTTCATAAACCTTCAAAAGCTCTATGATCAATTTGAGCTTAAAAAAGAAATGGAGAAAAAGCTAACAACTGTGCAGACCGCGAGAAAGAATACCCTAGACAGCCTGGAGTTCAGATTAAATTCTTTATCCGATAGCATGAAATATGCTGATGCAAAAGAACAGCTAAGAATAAGGCAGCAATTCGAAATGCAGCGAAAAGAATATCTCTATAAGGATAAATCTTATACTGAGGATAATGAAAACATGGTTGCTGAATATGATGAGCAGGTATGGGGGCAATTGAACCAATACATAACTGAATTCGGGGAAAAGAATAATTATACAATGGTTTTGGGTGGTGATGGCTCAGGTTCTGTGATGTATGCACAAAGCTCACTTGACATAACAGAGAAAGTTGCCTCATATGTAAATGACCGATATAAAGGAAAATAAAATGTCATCGAAATTTAATCAAATACTTATCCTGGCTTTGGTACTACTGGGTGGCTGCAGACAACCTGCACTATTACCAATAAAGTATGTTGAATGGTTGAATGATCCGGATAACGGTGCACATGTCAATAAACAAATCGGCAAGTACGATTTCGATCTTCAATACAAAACACCTGAATACATGGTGCTGATGTCAGAAAGGAAAAGCAGTATTACAGTTGCCCAAATGTCCACACAGAAAAAAGCGTATGAGGATCTTGAGCAATACACATTCAAAATTCGCTCTGCCTCCAATGAAGATCTACTGCAGGACGGGAATGGAGATGATTATAACCGGAGACTGGAGTATTTCATATCCTATATACAAGAGGATTTGTTCCTGGAAAATGGTAACGACACAGTCTTCGCTTCTTTGTGCAATTACGAACGAACCTATGGACTTTCACCTGAGGCTACAATCACAATTGGTTTTGACACAAAGAATATTGCTAAACATTCGGACAGGACATTCATTTTCGACGATCACATTTTAGGAGTCGGCCCTGTTCGGCTCACCATCACTAAAGAGTCCTTATCTCATTTACCAGTATTGACCTATGAAAACTAACCGAACCAAAGAAAAGATCAGGAAGATCGTTGCTGTTTTCCTCGCATTGACGCTGATCAATCAATTTGTATTTCCTACAGTTTGTTTTGCGCTGACAAGCGGACCAAGCCAGCCGGAAGTAGAAAGTTTCGAACCGGTCAGCACCAACCAGATGGTGGATCTTTTCAGCGGGGATTTTAATTACAATATTCCTCTTTTGACCGTTCCGGGTCCTAATGGTGGATATCCTGTTAATCTTGCTTATCATGCAGGCATCAGCATGGAACAGGAAGCCAGTTGGGTTGGACTCGGTTGGAATATTAACCCGGGTGTAATTACGCGTAACATGCGTGGACTTCCAGATGATCTCAGTGGAGAAAAGGTAGAAAAGACATTTAGTGTTAAGCCAAATATTACCGCTGGGTTTTCTACGTCCAGCCTTACATGGCATAACAATATAGAAGTTTTCGGTTTTGACGCAGCAACTAAAACAAAAACTTTCCAGATTCGCTATAATTCATATAAAGGACTTGGTTATAGTTACAGCAGTTCCAAAACATTCGGACATAAATCCAAGGAAAATCCAGATTTGTTTGCATATGAGGGACTACGGTTTATGTCGGGAGTTGATTTTGATTCACAAAACGGGATCGGAGTACAACCTTCTATATCCTTTGCTAAACAAATTAAAAGTAGTAAAGGGATCCGGTATAATGAATTTAGTACGGGAATGAAATATCATTCCCGAAGTGGGATATCTGCCTTAACACTTCAGGCTGGTCGGCATAGAATACAAAATGCTGTCAGCAAGGGAGCTGGAATGTCTTTTTCTGCAGGAAGTTTTGTTCCCAAATCCACAAATAGTTTGGATGGCTTTTCTGCCAGCGGATTTTTTAAAAGCGGGCCATCAGCAGGACCTGTACATTTTTCAAAAGCCACTGAAGTTTTTATTTCTTTCGAAGGAATTCTTGATAAATATCATGATTATCCGGCTTATGGTTATCTCTATTCGCAGGAACGGGGTGCAGCTGAAGATGATGCACTGATGGATTTTAACCGCACAGCTGAATTTGCAATAACAAAAGATGCACCTTCTTTACCTGTTCCGATCATGACAAATGATGTGTACTCGGTAACGGGGCAAGGTATGGGTATGACCTTTCGGCCTTACCGATCTGATGTTGGTGTGTTGTATGATCCCCGCCAGACGAGCGACTTCGGCTCAGCGAGATTAGGAAATGAACCAAGTGCGCCACCACAACACGGTGGCTTTAACCTGGCAGTATCGTACACGCATTCTTACTCAGGTAAATGGAAAGATAAATGGGATGAGCTGGATGGTACGTATGAATTCAATTCAGATTTTTATTTTAAAGCTGCAGGAGAACAGACCGCTGATGCCGATGCATATGGTGAAACAGATCGATTCGGAGGGGAAAGCCCGGTTGACTTCAGAATCGGAACTTCATTCGATGGAACATTGTCATGGGAACCTGAGGTGTACAACAAAAGACCTCGTAGTAATGTTAATGTATTAACTTATAACAACAGGAGTCAAAGAGCACGCCGGTCCCAAAACATTGAATACAGAACGCGTGGGCAGATCTTTAGTAGTCCCGATTACAATGGTCGTTCAGCGAATATCTATTCTGAAAATGCTTTTCCTTCTTCCTCTGTTTCAGGATCACAATATGATTTTACGCAAACATATAGTGGAAAGGTAAAAGAGAAACAGCTCGGAGATATCTCAATACTAAACCCGGAAGGCAGCAGGTATGTTTATGGTATTCCTGTCTACAATATTTCGGATAAATCAGCATTCTTTTCAATTGATCAGCCGTCCACATTTAGCAGAACGACTACATATAGTTCCCAACAAGCAAGTACCAACAATAATTCCGGGAGTGAACATCTTTACAGTTCGACAGAAATGCCACCCTATGCATATGCTTACCTGCTGACTGCCATTTATTCTCCGGATTATGTAGATGTAACCGGTAATGGACCAAGTGAGGATGACCTGGGTTATTATGTAAAATTTAATTATACCAAAATAGACGATAATAATCCAACACACAATAATTACAGATGGAGAAGTCCATATTTCAATGCATCTTACGACCAGGGATTTCATTCCAATGATAAGGATGATAAAGCGGCTTATAGTTTTGGTGAGAAGGAAATATATTTTATGAATTCCATTGAAACGAAAACTCATATTGCAGAATTCCAAATCAGTCCACGAAAAGATGGTTTTGGTGCTGCAGAAGAAGATAATCTTACAACGAACGGTTACGGACAAGCACAACGTAAACTGGATGAAATTCGTTTGTTTAGCAAAGCAAACAGAATAACTCCCCTCAAAACGGTTCATTTTGTTTATTCCTATAATTTATGTGGAAACGTTGATAATAATGATAATACCGCAGATGCTTCACTTAATGTGGTAGACGGAAATACCAAGCAAGGGAAGCTCACTTTAACACAGGTTTATTTTACCTATAAAAATAATAAGAAGGGCAGCCTGAGCCCTTACAAATTTTATTACCGTGAGGATCTGCCTGCATATAATCCTGATTATAATCTTGACCAGATGGATTGTTGGGGAAATTACAAACCTGATGAGTTGGTAGGCGCTTCACAAACGCGCAATGAAGAGTTCCCTTACGTTGATCAAAATATCGATAATCGTGATGATGTCGATAAATATGCGGCTGCATGGAATCTCTACCAGGTTACGTTGCCTTCGGGCGGACAAATAACCGTTGATTATGAATCGGATGATTATGCCTATGTCCAGAACAAACTTGCAATGCAGATGTGTCCAATCGAGTTTACGGGCAAAGAATCTGATGGAGATATTACACGTGCTACATCTCAATCAACACTTGGAGAAACGGATGCAGATGTAAATAACCGTTTATACTTTACACTCCCGATACAATCATTCAACACAGCAGACATATCGAAATATATCGATGGACTTACCGATATGTATTTCAAGGTGTATATGAAAGTCCCTAAAGTACAAGATAATCAAGGTGGCTTTACCCAGGACAATTACGACTACGTAGAAGGGTATTGCAAAATAGACCCGACGAAATGCGGTATCGATATTACATCGGCTAGCAGCGGCGGTTACACACGTGGTTTTGTTTACGTAAAATCAGTTTCTGTTACCTCATTAAATCTTGGCAACAAAAAAGTCCACCCGATACGCAAAGCTACCTGGGAATACCTGAAGATGCATCGCAATGATCTGCTTTACCCTTCCAATCCTTTTACAGACGACGATATTCTTTCCTTAAATGCCTTTGAAAGTATTGTTAGTTTATTCAACGACTTTTCAAGTATGTTGTTGGGCTACTACAATGCCTGTCTTATAAAAGGATTTTCAAAAGAAATGGAAATTACAAGTGCGCATCCATCTGTTATCCGGCTTAACAATCCGATAAAGTGTAAAGCGGGCGGAGGGCACCGAGTCAAAAAAATATCCATCTCTGATAAATGGTCAGCATTGACAAGTAACGCCGAAGCCGATTTTTCATATGGGCAGGAATATATTTATACCGCACGTGACTTTTCAAGTTATGGGGTAGCTGAATATGAGCCAATGATAGGAGGAGCCGAAAATCCACTACATCTGCCTACGGATAAATTCAGCACGGAAAGGCGTATGATGCTTAATGATAAAAGTTTTTACATGGAATATCCTTTATGTGAGGCTTATTATCCAGGGGCAAATGTTGGATACAGCAAAGTCATTGTACGGAATCTTAGCAGGCTGGACCAGGACGGCGATGATATTAATAAAAAGACTGCTTCAGGATACGCGGTGACAGAATTTTATACTGCAAAAGATTTCCCGGTGAGGGAATATCCAACAGAAGTTCAGCACAAACAATACACCCCCTTCGGAATTTTTATTCCTTTCATCGGCCAACAGGAATTTAATAATAACGGATATTCCCAGGGTTATTCGGTGGAGCTGAACGATATGCATGGAAAGCTGAAAGCACAATCTTCATTCGCGTTCAACAGCGATTATACAGACCCGGATAAAGCTGTTAGCTGCACTGAGTTTATTTATAATACAACCAGCGATTACAATCCGAATGCAACCAACAGGTTGTTGAATCTTGTCACTGTCTTAGACGGCGATGCTGATTATAGGATGGCAATGATGGGCCAGCAGATTGATTTTTTCTATGATATGGATCAACATTCAACTACATCATTGCAGGCAGGACTTCAGACAAACGTTGACGATGCAGCGATCGGGACTTTTATTCCAACTTTCATTCCTACACTGAATTACAGCTTCAGCATGTTTCGTTCTGTTGTTGCAATGAAGGTCATTAATAAAACAGGCATTTTAGTTGAAACAAGATCCAGGAACCAAAGTTCTCAATGCATCGCAAAAAGTCTCATGTTTGACAGTAAAACAGGTGCGCCTGTTTTAACATCGGTGACCAATGATTTTGATGCTCCTGTTTACACTTATAATTTTCCTGCGCATTGGTACTATGATGCTATGGGAGCCGCAAGTGAGAACTATAATTTTACATTGCCAAACGTCGGCAATGTAAATACAGGTAACTATTATGTATTCAATTCATTAAGCGGATATGATGACGCTGACCTGGTAAACTATTTTTCCATTGGTGATAAGTTGCGGATTACCAACGGCAGCGGAACTTCCTACTGTTGGGTTGCATCATTCAACAACAGCGGTTATGGGGTTCGGCTGATTGATGAATCAGGAATTACTGTACCCGTAGGAGCTATTTCATTCCTCCAGGTTGTCAGATCAGGCCGCACAAACCAGACAGCCACGACCAGCGGAACTATTGTTTCATTACAAAATCCAGTGACAGAGCCGCGCATTTTTCCCCTGTTCAGTGCATTTAATACTGCGCTTCATACTTCCGAAGAGATGCCGGCTTCAGTGACATATGAGGATTGTGCAAGCGGCGAAAGCAAAACCATTTATATTACTACCGGACCGGACTATATAAAATTCACAGATGACCTGGAGTGTGTCCGTTGTGAATGTGAAGGATTCATACGACTGGCCCCTGCTGTGCTTGCCTTGGATTTTCACCAGCTGGTCTTCACCAAGCGTGGCAAAAAAGTACTTATAGAATACACTGGTACGCCGCAGCAGGAATTTTACGGTACATGGGAAGATGAAAATCATTGTTATCCTGAATGTATGGATAATGTATTGCATGCCGAAGCGTACCGGTTTACTGATAAATGGACATTTGATTATACGGATGCAAATGCTCCTGCTTCTCTTATCGGTAAGACCAATGGTTACAGGTACGGTTTCCGGGGGATCTGGCGCGGAGAATCATCTTATGCTTTCCAGGTCGACCGCAAACAAAGTTCACCGCAGACAGATATTGCAAAAGACGGAACATATGAAAACTTCGTTCTTTTTCATTGGGATCCGGAAAACCCGCATTCAACTACGAATTATGATAATCCTCAATGGACATTTGCTTCTGCTCAAACAAAATACAGCCCTTACGGATTTAATATAGAGGAAAGAAATGCATTGAACATTTATTCTGCTGCTTTGTATGGATATAGCAGCAGTGTTTCTACTGCAGTAGCATCAAATGCCACCTATTATGAAATTGCAACAGATGGATTCGAGGATTATGCAAGTAATGCCTATCCGACGAGCTTCACTCCGGGCCATGGACACCTCACATTGCGTACATCCGGTATTGCTCCTGATTTGGAAACAGATCATGCTCATTCAGGGAAAGTAAGTATGAACCTTGATAATGCTGTTGATTATAATAGCATCCCTGTAGTAACAGCTTCTCTCCTGAACCCGAACATCCCGGGAGCTTTTCCTTCTGCATTCAGTGTTGTTGCCGGTAAAAAGTATACCATCACTGCCTGGGTTTATAGTGCAGCTCCGGGTGCCACTCCATCAGTTACTGTTACGAATGGACTGAGTACAACTTCTACCATCATGCCACAGAAAATTGAAGGGTGGCAACATATTGAAACAACGTTTACAGCACCTTCTACAGGAACAATTTCTGTTCACCTGCAATACACAGGCGGAAATGGTACTGAGCGGCTGGACGATATCCGCATCCAGCCATTCGAAAGCGCTATGAAAACGTTTGTATACGATCCGGTAACGCTCTGGCTTGTGGCAACACTCGACGATAGAAACTTTGCAACATTCTATAGCTACGATGAAGAAGGTGTGCTTGTGCAGGTGAAATCAGAAACCGAAAAGGGAATTTTCACTTCAAAAACTTCCCGGAATAATATCCATCATTAATTAACAATTACCATGATTATTCTTCGATACCTGTACGTGTTTATGATATTCTTTTCTCCTGCTGTTTTGCAGGCTGAAGAACCAATTGATGTGCTCTCAAAGATGAGAAGCACTTATGAAAATGCACGCAGCTTCAGCATGGGAGTAACATTAAAAATGTATGGATCCTCTACAGATGCAACTCCTTCTTCATCGGGTTCGGGAACTGTTATGATGTCGGGAAATAATTATTTCTCTTCCATGCTTGGAAAAACAGTGCTGATTAATAATGATTTTGAAATGATCCTGGATGAAAAGCAAAAAGCAATTATTGTTGCGGATGCGCCTTCAACACATTTCAAAAAACAAAAGGCGAATGGTATTATCGATAGTTCACTGTACGAAGGAATGCAACTTAAGTTCTTAGAACGCTCCGCTGCAAAAATCCGGATCGAGATGAAATCAGGTGACACGGAATCCAGCTATCAGTATATACGCATAACTATTAACCCGGTAAATTATACGCTCATTGAAGTGGAATATTTATATGCAAAAAATGAAAACACAGTTTCTCCGTATGAAAAAGCAATCATTTCTTACAGTAATATTTTGCTCAATGTTAAAATGCCTGATACTGCTTTTTCAAACGATAAATATTTTTTGAAAAAGGGGAATAAAGTAATTGCATCATCCTTATACGGTTCCTACAAAGTCATTGATCAGAGGAAGCTTCCCTCAACTTCAGAAAAAATTAACCATTAATCGGTCCTTATGAATACTGCGACTTTTTTTTACGCCCGCGCAACCAGGATAGCATTATGTATCGGCCTGCTGTTTTTTATTCTGCCCGGTAACATTTCCGGTGCCGTTGAAAAAACTGTAAGCAGTCGCGCAGGCATTGCTCCGCTGTCACCAATCGTAGCTAACGGATCAATCACAATTGCTGATCAATGGTATTATTTCATGCAATCGAATCCGCTTACGAGCGGCACGCCCTGGACAAATACATTTGTAGTGCCGAATGCTTCAAACGGTTCGTATGACGCATGGACAAATGTCATACTTCGTTTTGATGACAGCAAGCAACATTATTATGCATATGACTGGGATTTTACCGTCACCTACAATATCACTACCTTTTCTTTTAATCCCTCAACAGGAGCGGTTGTCAATTCAGGCAACCTTTCAAGCTCCTTAACCATTACTCACACGAATGCAGGCACCTACCAGGATAAAGCGGTAGAACGATATCCTAATGCATTCAGGGCCTCTCTTGTCATTACCTCCTGCACACTTACAGTACATACTTCGCCGAGCCCAACTATTACATACGGATCCTTACCGGGTGGATACGAAGATATTTATATGGATCTTGAGCAGGAAACGCAACGGATTTACAGGCTTTCCTCTGCTCCCACAACAGGGCTCTTCAATGTCAATACACACAACGAGCTTGAAGTGGCGTGGGGTTTTGTACAAGGCGCTGAAAGCTATGACCTGGAATGGCTTTTTATTGATGAACCTCTTTCTTCATTAACCACCGCTAACCTTTCTTACGATTTTAAGAATGCAACGCGTGTAAATATTCCTGAACAGCATTATAATATCCCATTGGCTTTTCCGCGTGGAATTTTATTATACAGGGTAAGAGGTGTCGGTAAAAATCCGGCCAACCCTGACCTCTGGTTGGAAGGTACCTGGAGCTTTCCTTATGAAGCGGGTACAACCAATGATATAAACACAGCATATAGCGGAACCAGCTATCATTTCAGGCATCAATACAATGGACTTGAACCGGGGATGAACTGGCAATATTCCTCCACGTTTGCAGAAGACGGGAAAAGAAAAGAAGGTATTGTTTTTTTTGATGGAAGTTTTCGTGCAAGGCAGAGCGAAACGATGATGAATACCGATCAAAATTTGGTAATCGGTGAGACTAAATATGATTATGATGGTGCACCGGTGGTGAGTATTTTACCGGTTCCCTTATCTGGCCATACCGGGCTTGGCTATTATCCGAATTTTAATCCTTCATTTGATCGCACTCAATTTGCGACTGATGCCACAATAAATACTCCGGGAACAATGAGCACTTCTTCAGGAGCAGGTTTGTATTATTCAACATCCAATACAACCGCCACCGGACTGGTTCAGTATGTGCCCGATGCGCAAGGTTATCCTTATACACAGGTGCGATATACAACAGATGGTACTGGCAGGTTACGGGCCCAGAGTTCGCCAGGCGGGGATCATCATCTCGGAAGTGACCATGAAACAAAATTTTATTACGGAAGTCCTACCGACCAGGCGGAGATCGACCGCTTATTTGGTAATGAAGTAGGTAATTTAAATCACTACCAGAAAATCATGGTGGTGGATGCAAATAAACAGGTTGCGATCAGCTATCTCGACCAGGAAGGACGGGTGATTGCAGCTTCACTGGCAGGAGACGTTCCTGATAATTTATTGCCGGTTGATGGAAGGCCTGATGATGTGGTACGTACTGCAAATCTCCTTCTGGGTCGTAACGCTGTCGATGCCGATAATACAGCAATGGTTTCTTCAACTACTCTTGTATGTACAGCTCCGGGTACAGAATATGATTTTTCTTATGCATTGATACCCGATACGTCCTGTTCTGAGTGTTTCATCTGCAAATCGTGTATGTACGATTTGCGGATCAGTGTTCTTGACCAGGACGGAATTGCTGTGGGACCTGGACCTTCTCTTCCTTTTTTTTCTATTACATCACAAAGTTGTACCCCTTCGGTAACAGGAAATCCAATTATCTGTCGCGGAATATCTTCGGGTACGTATGATTTCACCGCAACACTTGATATTGGTACTTATACAGTAATCAAAACCCTGAGTTTAAGTGAAGCCAGCCTGGATATTTACGAGGAAGAATTTAAGCAATACCAGCTTGAAAATTTTGGCTGTGTTAAACCCAAACCAATTCATCCGGAATCCTGTGGATACGATTGCGCCAGCATGTGCTATAAGCGGTATACAATTATCGATGAAAATGGAGATGTAATATATGTCAATGATGCCGGAGAGAAATTTACAAATCAAGGGACTACTTCAATGGACCCGGGACCAATGTTAATTGCCGCATGTGAAACAGCAAACTGCGGATCTTCCGTCACAGCCCTTGATGAATGTTCTGTAAAAAGAAGTATTATGCGTGCCGATATGAGTCGGGGAGGGCAATACTTTGAAAATTTACCGGAAAAATATGTGTATGATGGGAATGATAACTTAATAAATAATACAAATTACGTTTGGGACGCATGGCTTACAACCAATGTTCCAAACAGTTCCGGGTTCTGGACAGCTTTTAATAACCATATTGCCAGCAGCGCTTGTGGCAGCTTAAGTATTACTGTCTCCAACTGGAATAACGTTCGTTCATTATGGCAGGATTGTTTTGCTGACTTCCTCATTAATTTTCATCCTGAATTCTGCACATATAATTATTACTGCGACGAACGGTATTGCAAAAATGAGTTTCCTGCGCTTATCGACATGAGCCTCTCCAATGACCTGGATCATGACATGTACCTTACAACAAGCAATACAACAGCAAATACCAACGGATATTTTAATCCCTCCGCTTTTCCGAGCACAACCACCTCATCAGCCGGAGCAGGAACAGATAATTCTGCTTACATAGGATCTTATACAGCAGGGTCTGATCCTTTTTTTAGCTGCGATAATATTATTTGCTCTACAATAACAGAAGCTGCGCGTATAAATACTTTCCTTTCGGAATTTCTACCGATCGGAAGTGGTAATTATTATAGCATCTGGTATGTAATTGATGATCCGGACGATATCCACACGCTCGGCACTGCTACAGGTGCGCCTGCTTCGGTTGTCAGCTATTTTCAGGCATTACATGGCACATCAGGACTTATAGGAACCGGTCCCGGCCAGCTCAGCAAGTATGAATACTTCCGTTCAGTATACCAGTTCTACAAAAAGTTAATCCAATATGCCCAGTATCCGTCACAAGCTGTTCCGGCTTGCACTGACGCGAGGCTGACAGATGCTAACCAGGACGGATTTACAGATGACGCCATCCCGGGACCAATGCCGGGATTCCAGATACGTTATCCGGCTGAAGTGGTATTTGATGCATACATCGCTGGCTCCCCTAATTTTTTATGTGACGGAGATTTTTCAGCGCTTGCAACAGCTTTTACTGATATGAATGAAAGTGTTATTACCACACAATGTCAAGCGAATTGTGAAGCTAATGCAGATAGCTGGATTGAGCAGCTTGCCAGTTGTTCGCTTACATCCCTGCAAATAGCCAACATACGTCCTTACCTGGTACAGGTGTGTGAATTGAATTGTGATGCGGAAAATACAGAAGGTACTACGGGTTGTGCTGACTGCCCCACGAATCCTTGTGCACCTGCAGTTTCTTGTGCCGGCGTACCTTGTGTTGGCTGTACGCCTTCAGCAACATTTTATGATTTTGAGGATGTAATTACCTATTTCACCGGAAGTACTTGTACCACAACCGTAGTTTATCCTTCTCCGGGATCTGGGCAATGCTCTTGTAATACGCTCACACAGTATCTTTTTGCACACGGTCTTAGCACGGAAACAGATGCAAACATTGCCATATATATTAACAATGATTTTTATGGCGGGGCAGGCACTGTTTCAGCCAGCGATGTCAATGACTGGAAAACAATCACCTGCTTAAGCAGTTTTCCTACCAATACAGCATTAATAGCGGATAATTTTCCTTCGCAGCTGCTTTGCATGGAACCCGGTGATATGCCTACCGGGTATGACGAGGGAATTTGTACCTGTGAAAATATTCACAGTATTATTAACCAGATGGGACTTGATCCGGATGACGCTGGTGATGCTGATGCTATTACAGCCGGGCTCAATGCCTACCTGGCACCCACTACCCCCATCACATCGCTTGAATGGCCACTTTGGCTCCTTGAATGCCAGAACAGCAGCCCAAGCTTGGCAACGCTCACAACTGCTAATCTTCCTTCCATTCTTGCTTGTCCGATCCCGGCCTCAATCAGCCAGGATGATCTTGATGAGGCTATGGAAAAGGCGGCATGTATGCAAAGTAATTTAGGAGCTGCGATGGCAAATGCAGTTATACAATTTCACCAGGCATTAGAAGATGAAAATAATCCAGCTTCCTCCCAGCAGTACATTGCTTACATGCGACAGAACTGTCTAAGCAATCTCGCAGGTAGAGAGACATTTACTGTTACCTATTCTTCCAACGAGTTTTTGTACACACTCTATTATTATGACCAGGCCGGAAATCTTATTAAAACCGTACCGCCTGCCGGGGTTGTGCTTCTTACTGACCCTGAAGTGCTGGATGTGCAGGATTACCGTGCAGGTGTGGCCTTAAGTGCATTTACTTCGCCGGTGCACACGCTGGTGACCAATTATAAATATAACAGCATGCAGCAGCCCATATCCCAGGCAACACCTGATGGCGGGATAACACATTTTTTTTATGATAAGCTGGGAAGAATAGTAGTAAGCCAGAATGCAAAACAAGCGGTTTATACCTCTCCACCTTCCTATAGCTACACACGTTATGATAACCTGGGACGCCCCTTAGAATCCGGAGAGCTCAAACAGTCCATTGCCATGACAAACCAGATTGCGCGGGATAAAGACCCTGTAACGGGTCTTATAACATGGCTTACTGTCCCCGATGCAGATAAAACACAGGTGGTAAAAACATTCTTTGATGCTCCTATGTCGGGGAGTGTGCCCGGATTTACCACAAATCCCCAGCAAAACCTGCGCGGCCGTGTAAGTAGTATAATTCATTTCAACGGCTCGCTGAGCGGTGGGTATACCAATTACGATAATGCTTACCACTATAGCTATGATATTCATGGCAATGTGAATATTCTTTCACAAGAAAATAAAAGCCTGCAGGAAATCTACCAGTCTATAAAGCTTATCACGTATGAATATGATCTTGTGAGCGGAAATGTGAATGCGGTGCATTACCAGGATGGTTACCCAGACCAATTTCATCATCAATACAATTATGATGCGGATAACCGTTTGGTTGGTGCTTATTCGAGCCACGACAGGGTGATCTGGGAAAAAGAAGCAAAATATTTTTATTATCCTACGGGTCTTTCCGGAAGAAAAGAGATTGGTGATCGTGAAGTGCAGGGTACCGACTATGCCTTTACTATACAAGGCTGGTTAAAAGGTGTGAACAGTGATTCACGTGTTGAAACCCGTGATATAGGCAGAGACGGTTCTTTTGCCACTAGCCGGGCGCAGAATTCGCAATTCGGCAGAGACGTCTATGGGTTTAGCCTGAGTTATTTTGATAATGATTATGTACCGATCATAGCATCTGCAGGCAACTTCCTGGCAAGTCCGACCACGGTTTCGGGCAATCCATACCACACCGGTTTTTACGGATTATATAATGGGAATATCGCAGCAATGACCACCTCGCTTACCAATCAGAATGAAGCGCAGGTAGCTGTGCAGGGAAGAAACTTCCGGTACGATCAACTCAACAGGATCAAGCAGGCCAATGCATTTTCAGATGCGGACCTTGTAGCTGATAATCTCTGGAGCAATAGCGCTTCGGATAACGGAAATTACTACGAAGATTTTGCTTATGATTTTAATGGCAATATTACAAATGCAAGGCGTAATGGACATCTGGGTGGCACCAGTCAGCAGATGGATTTTCTGACTTACAATTACACAAGCAATACAAACCAGCTTTCAGCGGTTATTGATGGAGCAAGCTGCCTTTCCTCCGATTATGGGAATGATTTTGATGCGAGCAATACCTACACCTATGATGCGATCGGTAACCTGGAAACAGACGCCAGTGAACAGATAGATCAAATCCACTGGACCCCACAGGGTAAGATATGGAAAGTGACAAGAGTTTTGGGCAGCACTAAATCCGACCTGGAATTTGTTTATGATGCTATGGGCCATAGGATAGAAAAAATAGTAAAGCCAAGAACTGTCCAAGGACTCTCTACCGAAAATTCATGGACCTATATGTATTATGCTCGCGATGCACAGGGTAGTGTGCTGGCTGTATATGATCGCACGTTTACGCATGGAACCGGAAATAATTATACCGACAATTACAACCTGAAAGAAAAGCATATATATGGATCATCGCGCATCGGCATTTACAATGATCCTGCTACCGCTATCACCAATCCATTTACAGCAACCATTAACAGTAGCGGTTATTTTGTGAGCACCTATTCAGCAACGCCGCCCACCCAACTTGATCTCTCCATTATACAGCTTTACCAACGTGAGCTGGGAAATAAAGCATACGAACTTTCCAATCATTTAGGCAATGTGTTGCAGACAATAAGCGACAGAACACTTGCTGCACCACAAACAAATGTTTACCCCTACAATGACTTTTCTACTTCACTTAGTCCCTGGACCCCTGATGTAGCTTCCGTTACACTCAGTAGTGGCAGAATGAAAATAGTTGCCACAAGTGCGGGGAGTGGTGCGGTCATGAATGCACTTTCTGTAACACCGGGAATGCATTATACCCTTAGCTTCAGCATTGATCTTGGTATTTATGGTGTGGATGCATATGTATATGACGATGTCAGCAGTACCCTGATCGGTTCACGGATTAATATGCTTGCTGATGGAACCTACCAACTCGATTTTTCTGCCATAGGCACAGCTGTTAATATTGTAATCTCTTCGCATGATACCCCTCTAAGTCCTAATACCAATACTTTTTATATTGATAATGTATCGGTGGGTAATGTTGGATTGGTAGAATATTATGTAGCTGATGTGCTGAGCTATTCTGATTATTATGCTTTCGGGGCACCGATGCCGGGAAGATCGTTTGTATCCGCTTCGAAATACCGTTATGATTTCAATGGGAAAGAAAACGACGGTGAAACTTCCACACAAGATTATGGAATGAGGATTTATAACCCGTCATTAGGAAGGTTCTTATCTGTTGATCCAATTACAGCACAATATCCAATGCTAACTCCATACCAGTTTGCGAGTAACCGGCCAATTGATGCGATTGATCTTGATGGTTTGGAAGCCTTACCAATGAATGATATGCACGCAATCAGCGGACCGTGGTCATTAGAAATGATTGAAGAGTATAGCTCCATTATAGAATACAACCCAGAATATCCATTTACTATAAGCGAATTCGCGTCCTTTTATATTTCCCGAGGAGAAGTAGCAGAATTGACCAATCCGAGTTGGGAAAATGCTGAATTTAGGGAAGATGTGACACCTAGACATATGCTAAATGGGGAAGAAGTTGCTAATAAGATGGCAATTGCTTTGTCCACCTCTGTAACTATGTATTATGATCCAAATAGTGGAGTGCCCTATGTGGAAGACGCTGTAGGCGACGCTGGTTTTGGAGAGAGCTTTATTCCAGTATGGGGTAGCGGTAGGAATTCTATCAATGATTTTCAACACGGTAGATATTTAGGTGGAACATTCAATGCTGCATTAGCTATTTCGGATGTGTTTTTGATACGTTCAATTGGCAAAGGTCTTTTGCAAGGCGGATTGAAATTAACAGGTACGCACGCATGGAGAGGTGCCAATGGTACTAGAGCATATTATCTGAAGTCAGGCTTTGCGAAACCTGGTCAGCCACTTCATCACTGGTTGATACACCAAAATGGACCAATTGGTAAATATGTGCCTAATGCAATTAAAAACCAGATGTGGAATTTAAAACCAATGCCTTCGGCTAGCTTCCACATGAGAGCGGGCCACGGTAAGAATTATTTAGGACAGCCTGGATATGGTTTACTGGGTCGTCTACATTATGGAACTCCAACTTGGGCGAAAGCTTCTGTAACATCAGGGATTGGACGTGTATTAGGGCCAAGCCCTTCAGAGCAATCTCCAAGAGAGTTTTTGAATTCCGGTTTAAATCGGTAGTTTTATTTTAAATTATAATTTATATGATATGCGTGAATCTAACATCGATATCACCTCTATACAGGTGAGCTGGCCCGTTTTGTGTGTGAAGGAGGAGGAATATTTTGTTTTTAATTCTTCCGATGAAATGGTTCACACATCAAGAGAATTACTATTGTCTGGAATTTTTAAAGGAGTAACTGTTATTGATAGCAATGGTAATCAATATGAAATAACATCAGCTACAGAACTTAAACCTGCTAATATATTTGGTGGAGTAAGTTTATTGAAAAAAGGCCATCAAATAATTGCAACGATTAAATTGAAAGAGGTGGGCAAGATAACGCTATCACAGTTATTGGATATTGCATCCAAGGAATCAAAACGAAACGCTCTTATCCAGGAAAAAGTAATCTTAATACCTGATAATACCACTTATGAAAATGTAATTCGATTGTTTGAATAAGCAAAAAGCCCTTCCAAAATCGGAAGGGCTTTTGTTAATGAAGAAGGAGCATCTGTTATATGTGCAGAAGGATTTAACAATATTAATTCCCCTCCATTATCATTCATAATTAACTATGTTTGATTAAACCAATTTCCTCCCTGCTGTGAAATCCTACGCATTTTTAATCTCCTGTCTTTTCCTTCTCCTTTTCACCACAACTTCTTCCGCCACCCGCCCATATTCCAGCCCGGTCCAAAAAATAAAAACAGACCAAAAATTTGTAGATAAAATCACTACTCCTAGTGGTGAAACATACGTGATTCGTTTTTGGCTTCGCCAGGTGACTGTAGATCACTTTAGCAGCTTCCTGACATTATCGCATTCAAATACATTCAGGTTAGGAACATACAAGGGTAGTTTCGTTTTACTTACGAAAGCGTTCTGGATGGATAGTGTATTAGTGGTATTTGGCATGGCAGACAATGTACATAGCAATGACCTGGTTGTGCTGCGTCTTGATCCAGTAAGCCTTCAGCCTATTGGAGATTTTGTCCTTGTAGATAATTCCGATTCGTATGTATACGAACGGGGTTATGAATTTGCTGTTTCGGAAGATAAAAAGCATATTGCCATAGCAAGCTATGATATGGAAGGTTCATTTGACATCGATACAGTATATTTCGTTCAGGATCCATATAACGTGAAGACCATAAATGCATCCTATAAATTTTTCCTGTTGAATAATAAAATGGAGGTGCAGAAAAAGGGCGAGCTGAAAGAAATGGAAGGAGATAGATTTATTACACTCCAACAACTCTTCGTTAATGACAGCGGTGATATATGTGCAGTTATGCGTGAAGATGCTGCATTGGTAAATACGTTTGCAACACCACACGCAGGCATAGGTGCAAATTTAATGAAGGAAGCTATTTTCTCTTACGACCTTCCTGCCACACCTGCCGATCCGGAAAAAACAAATGCTACACTCAGTAAGCTTCGTTCCTACGGAATAATTTATTGCTTTCGTTCAAATGGAGAAATCCTTGTATCACGTATTAGCCTTGATGAAAAAAATATTGATAATGCTTACCTCTTTATGAATCCGGATAAAACGTATTCAATTATAGGTTACTATTCGGATAGTGCTTTAAAATACAGTTACCAGCAATCGACACATTTATATACCAAGCTACTTAATAACGTCTATACGAGGAAGGTGAATGGTTTCTTTATTTGTGAAAATATCATTTTCGGGAAAGACATCGAAATCAGTCAGCGCTATAAATTCGAGTCGCCTGTTTCGTTTGATGAATATGTCATTTGCCGTGAACAAACCAAAAACGGAGCTTCAATGGAATACTACAGGTACAGGATTAAAATAAATTATTTCGCACAGAATCCTGGTGAAACCATACAAATTATATCAGAAGTACAAGGTTTTAGGAACGGTATGGGCTTTGCATTAGGCTCGAATGTATTAGCATATGGTATTCCAATGAATCAAAATCTGCAGGTGCTTGATTATTCTGTTAAGAATAAATCGTTCACGATGAAAGAAATTATTAAATCTCAGTATACGTACCAGGAATCACCACAGTTGCTTTCCTATTCAACCATTTGTTTAAACAATGGAAAGAGCATCTTTTTTAATAATTTCACATTTGAGCCGATATACCCTTTCAGTGCAGATTTTCTTTTAACAGGCTCTCATAGATCATTGCAATATATCAGCACAGAAACAGGAAGTAGTATCAATGATCCGGAAATTCAGGCGGCAACCAACGGATATTCTGTCTTTTCAGAATATCCTGAATTGCATACCGGCTGCAAAAATATTTTACTGTTTTATAATGCGAAGGGTTATAAGCTTTTGATGTTTAGTTAAAAAACTTAAGAGCATTGTTATGCCTGTGCTATGTTGACAAGAATTTTAGCAGTGGTAATATTTTACAACCGCTATCGTGAATGTCTTGATAATAATTCCGAAGAAAAAGGAAAAAGTATCTAGCTCCCTGCCACTATAGTCAATCTCTCACCTCTTCATCCCCCTCTCATAAACCGCAATCCATTCCTTCGGAGTCATCTTAGAAGCCAATTCCCCAATCAACTTGTAAGGAATATGTTCCGGGTTCTTAAACCGTATACAGCTCTTCCCCATATCCAATTTTTTTTCGCTGTGCTTCGGAAATTCCTCCGTAAACCATTTAAACAATTTTTTATCAGCGTATATCCCCATATGGTAAACCGCAATAAAATTTTTCTGCGAAGCCATACCCATAAAAGGCAAAGGTTGTTTCGGATCACAATGATATCCATCCGGGTATAAGGAATGAGGGACTGCATAACCAAGCATTCCGTACCCCATCATTTCTGAAAAACCTTTTGGCAGATTTTTGCGGATCACTTTTCTTAGTTCTGCAATAGCTTTTTTCCTGTCTTCGGGTAAGCTATTTACATATTCTTCGGGTGTAGTGGCTGTCGATTGCATAATGAGATGTTTTTGTTTGGGATGTTTTTTTTCAACTCAGCTTGTAAATAAATTCTTCTGTTTCACATTGGCGTGCATTTGCAAAACCTTTGTCTTTCCCGATTTTTACAAATCCGCATTTCTCTAAAACTTTTTGCGAGCCAGAATTATCAAACGCAACATGCCCGAAAATAGGTCGCATGTTTTCAATGACCAGGAAATTTTCAAGCGCCTTTGTCGCGACACCTTTGCCCCAGAATTTTTTGTCGATCCAATAAGTGATTCCTGCTTCACCTTCCATTTCAAATTTGGCTATGCTTCCTGCAATAACGTTGTCAATCATTATCGTCTGCATATTTATAGTCGGGTCGTCCAGGAATTTTGAATATTTACTAATGTATGCTGATTTATCCGACGGATCTTTTGCAGTGAATGCAGCCATGGTAGTTTGCTTCTTCGTCAAGCTGAAAAATAAAAAATGTTTCTAAATCATTCGCTTCCGTCCGGCGCAATATGATTTCAGTAGTGTTAGTTGATTTGCTCGTCATGCAATTAAATTAATAAAAAAAAGCGCTGCGCAAAAGGTTAAATTATTTTTGCATATCATCTTTTCCAT
The DNA here is from genome assembly GCA_031412295.1 of Bacteroidota bacterium. GTDB lineage: Bacteria > Bacteroidota > Bacteroidia > Palsa-965 > Palsa-965. Next base: position 24,388 of record JANOCU010000011.1, on the reverse strand, counting down.
TCTCAACACCAAACCGAATTGCCGCTTCGAGTACATCAGAGTTTATATCTTTTAACGTTTTGAATTTGATGCAGTATCCGCTCACATTCGCTTTGCCTAAATTTTTCCCAAACGTTTTAGCTAAGTAGGTCTTATCTTTTATTCCAAGAACGTAGACAGAGATCCCGGTTGTGTTTGCGCTCAAACCAATTTGATAAAATTCTTTTGTTGTCTCATCAGCATATTTCAAGGTATGAGATCCATATCCAATATTAGGATTAGAAACGGTTTTACCTTCACTGTTTTTACCATCGAGAAACCATAATTTACATTCAGGCATTACTTTCAAAATGCTGCTATGCAACGTTTGCATGTCACTGCGTTTTGATTCAGGCTGACTGGTAATGTAATTTTTGATTTGTTCTTTGACATTCATTCTTATTCCAATTTTTCGCAGTTGAATTTATGGATATTCAGCACCTCTATTATTATCCCGGTTATATTTTCTTCGCTGTCAACACGCAGAATATTGTCACAATCTTCAAGGTCGAAATTCCAATTTTCATTCGGAAGTATTTTTATTGATATGAGGTTTGAGATTCTTTACCTGGCGTTTTGTTTTGACCGATGTTTTAAAAACGCAGATCATTTTCCAGATAAAGTAGCCAGCAGATTTTCCAAATTGATCATTGACATTTTAAATCCTTCTGTGAATCCCATTTCAATCATCTTCTCCATACGTTCAAGCGACTCATTATAAATAGTAATGTTGACTTTTGTCTTTCCCTCGTGTTCGCTGAAAGTGTAATCCCAGTCAGAGCCCGGCAATTGAGGATTTTCATCCTGGTCTGCAAATGCATTGAACATCTTGAAATTTGTTTTCGGAGTAATGGAAGTGTATCTCTGAATCGCCCAGCGCTCTTGTCCTTCCGGACTTACCATTGCATAAAATCTTCGTCCGCCGACTTTGAAATCCATGAATTTTGTTCTTGATGTCCAGGGTTTAGGTGCCACCCATTGATCAAGTAGTTCTGCTGTGGTAAATGCATCCCAAACCAGCGAAAGATCTGCATCAAATTCCCTGGTTATGAATACCGTTTTTGCTTCTTTGTCAACGGTAAAATCAAATAGTAGGTTGTTGTTCATAGGTGTTTGTATAAATAAAGTTTCATTAGTATTAATTTTCAAGAAAGTGCCAGCCTTAGCGGGTTTGCCGTTAAGAATTCAACAGGAAAAATCTGCGTGGGATTGTGCGGAAGAAAACCATGAAGCCCGGGCGGACTTGTGTGAGGCGCGGCTTGGTTTTCGCTCGATTTTTCCTGTTGAATTTAGGTAAACCCGCGTCAGATGGCGATTCTTTTGCTTCTTTTCTACTAAAGAAAAGAAGAGAGAAAATAATCGGTACAAAGGACTCACTCGGAGGGAATTGACCAACTCGCATCAGAAAATATCCGGGACAGTAATGATTGTTTTTCATTTTTTTTTAATGTAAAGTGATCTTCATCTACTTCACTGGTTTTTTTAGTTTTAATAATACGTTGTCAAGCTGATTGAACTGCGTCTCAAGGATCTTCCTGAATTGCCCGATCCATTTATCAACTTCATTTATTTTTTTTGCATTGATGTGATAATAAATTTCTCTTCCTTTTTGTTCCTGCTTCACCAATTCACATTCGGTTAATATTTTAATGTGGTTGGATACCGCTTGCCGGCTCGAATTAAAATGTTCTGCAACGGCATTCGGTGTCATTGACTGTGCAGCAAGCAAAACCAAAATCGCCCTGCGCGTAGGGTCGGCGATCGCCTGAAAAACGTCTCTTCTTGTTTCCATCAGAATTAATTTATGCAATTACTTGATTGCAAGTATATGTGCAATTATTTGATTGCGCAAATTTATTTAGGAATTTTTATTCAAATCATGCAGTTAAGTGACGTGGGCCTGCAAACAAAAAAGGCCATGGAACTAATTCCATGACCTTCCCAATCAAAGAAGCTGCGGTAGCAGTAAAGTGAAAAGGTCAGCCCACAAAAGCAAAAAAGGTCACGCAAATCTCTCATTACCCTTCCCTCTGAAAGCTGCGGTAGCAGTAAAGTGAAAAGGTCAGTACAGAAAATGCAAAAAGGCCAGTTGAAATTCTCAACTGACCTTTTCTACTTTACTGTACCCGGGACCGGAGTCGAACCGGCACGGTCTTTTGGACCACAGGATTTTAAGTCCGGCGTGTCTACCAATTCCACCACCCAGGCATAATTTCGCATTGCAGACGAATACGAATTATGTTTTGATGCAGGTTTATTCCTGCCTCAAAAAAAAACCTCTCCGTAGAGAGGCTTTGAGCGAAAGACCGGTCTCGAACCGGCGACCTTAACCTTGGCAAGGTTACGCTCTACCAACTGAGCTACTTTCGCTATTACTATAAAGAACTATTCACCGGCGACCTTAACCTTGGCAAGGTTACGCTCTACCTCCCGATGGCTATCGGGATGAACTACTTTCGCTTTTACTATAAAGAACTGTTCCCTTCGATCGAATCCTTAACCTTTAGGTCACGTCCTTTCTGGGGAGTACAAAAGTAGGTTTCCATTTGTAATCCGCAAAATTTGTTTTACTTATTTTTAAATGACTGAAAAACAGACAAAAGAACTGGTAAATACAAGGTTTCAGCTATTTTTGAGCTCTGATTTACCAATTTGACCATGGAAAGAAAGCTGAATAAACCGATTGCAGGATTTCACCTGCTCATGATCCTGACCAATGCTGATGGCGTTTTTGCAAAGGAAGAAGGCGATGTGATCATTGAATACCTTACCGAAACATTCCCTTTTCGCGTTGAGATCGATGAAGAAATTGACTTTCTCTCAACACTCGATCGTTCCAAATACAAAGAGCATTTCCGCAAGGCAATGAATGATTTTTATGAAGACACCACGCAGAAAGAGCGCGATCATTTTCTTGAATTTGCAGTTCGCCTTGCAAAAGCTGATAATGTGATTGATGAAGAGGAAAATAGTTTCCTTAAGGAGCTTTTCGATACATGGGCGCCGGAATTTGAAGAGGAGAACTGACAAAAATTACCACTCGTCGAAAAGTCCCGAAACCACCAGCATTAGAATCGTAATTTAGTACCTGGACCTTGGTTGACCTATAAATCAAATTCAACTAAACTATGCTGAAGAAAAAAGAGGAGTGGGAGCAGAGTAATACGCAGGTATTTTGGGGAGAAATAGCTCCATGTAATCATCTCGTCCAGATTTACGAAAGTGACGAAGTAGTACTCACGGCACTCGAAGGTTTTGTGAGCAGCGGATTAGAAACGGGCGAAAGTGTTGTTATCATAGCTACACAAGAGCATCTTGATGCTTTATACAAACGTCTTACAAGTAAAAAAATTAAACTGGATGCGTTCATTAAGAACGACCAGTATATTCCGATTAATGCAGCTTCCATGCTGGCAACCTTTATGGTCAATAACTGGCCTGACGAGGTGCTGTTTACTGAAACGGTAAGATCAGTGGTTTCTAAAGCGCGTGGCACGAGCAATCGTCCCGTGCGCGCATACGGCGAAATGGTTGCTCTTCTTTGGGCACAGGGACACAATGGTGCCACTATTCAGCTTGAGCATCTCTGGAATAAATTCTGCGAAACCGAAATTTTCTGTCTCTTCTGCGCCTATCCGAAATCAGGGTTCACGCAGGATGTTGACAAGTCCATCCAGCACATCTGTTCGTCACACAGCAAGATGATAGCCGGTGACGTCATGTCGGCAACAGAAGTTTTTTATAAATCTTCCTGAGCTTTCTTTTAATTTGAAAGCGTAAACATCTTCACGGAATATTTTTCAACTACATTTTATTGTCAAACAGCATTTCGTTCGACGTCTTTTTGGCCAGCATTCCGAAACGCCAGGTGAAGCCGATGAAAATAAACTGCGTTTTTCTTTTGCCGGATCACTTCCTCCTGCAACAAGGGCGTGTCAATAATTTCTACCCAGCGCATGGTATTAAAAATGTCTGAAGCAGTGATCGTAACAGAAGCGCGTTTCCTGAATACATCCTGCCGGAAACCTGCATTCACAAAATAAACAGGTGAAGAATAACCCTGCGCAGTAAGCATTTTACTCCGGTAATTCGAATTCAGCTGGAGCTTGGTGGTTTTAGTGAGATTAAAATTGCACGCCACTTTCGCATCCCACGCAACTGTAGATTTATTTTCTGAAAGTCCCGGGTTGGATGCATCAATAACATTGTAAAAAATATTCGAGCTGAAATTCAGGTTAAGCCACGATTTATATTTCCATGCAAAGATCAGCTCTAAACCTGCAGACTGATCGGTTGCAAGATTTGCCAGCGTCGTGAGCAAAACAGAATCATTGATGTACCTGGTTAGTTCGGCGAAACCATCATAGGTATTCCTGTAATAAAGACTTGAAATAAAGCTGGTGCTGTTTTTTTTGTATTGATAACCCAGCTCAACCGAATGCACTTGCTCCGGTTTCAAAAATGAATTTCCGCTTTCAAGATTACGCGGATCGTTTACTTCGGGGAAAGGATTTAACTCCCCGGCATCAGGACGATTCACACGGCGGCTGTAGGGGCAGCTTTGTCGATTCTTCTAAAACCTTCCCGCTCACAACACCATTATTTTCTTTGGCCGCAATTTGTAGCTGCAGTGCAAATGAAAATAACACGAGGAAGATGAATTTCATTTTTGCATTTGATAGGGTAATCAAAAGCAAAAAAAAAATCCTTCCGGAATTAACAGGAAGGATTTTTTTATGACTGAGCTTATTTTATTTCTGAATGATCAGCTTTTCTGTAAGTGTTGAATTAGCAGAAGTGAAACGCAGGTAATATGCTCCGTTTGCAATTCCTTCAACATTCATGCTCTTTGTGAATCCTGCATTAACACCGTTAAGCATTTCAGCATACACAACACGTCCCTGCAGATCGATGATCTCCATTTTCATTTCATTGATATTGTCTGAAGCAACGTTGATTGTAAATGAACCATCATTCGGATTCGGGTAGAAAGAGATTCCTTCAAGTCCATTCACTTCATTTACTCCGACACATGAGCTGACTACAATTGTAGTTGTTCCTGTATTTGTACATCCGTTTGAATCGGTGTAGGAATAAGTAAGTATGTGTGAACCTGCGCCTGCTGTTGAAGGATCAAAGAATCCGCCGCTAACACCAGGACCTGACCATGATCCGCCTGCAGGAATTCCGTACAGGAGAACATCCATGTCATTTGTACAAGCGTTTGATTGTGCCGCGTAACAAATGATATTCGGACCAGTAGCAACAGATACGCTTACTAAATAAACATCTGTACATCCGTTTGCATCGGTTCCTGTGAGCGTGTAAGTTGTTGCAGAAGAAGGAGTAACTGTAACGCTGCTTCCTGTTAAGTTACCAGGCTGCCATGAGTAAGTAACCGCTCCTGAAGCATTCATTGTAACCGGTGAACCCGAGCAGGACGCCAAAGGTGCAGCAGATGCAGTAACTGTTGGTGCAGTATAAATCGATAAAGTGATTTGTGTTGTATCTACACAACCGTTTCCGTCTGTTCCTGTCGCAGTGTAAGTTGTTGTAACGTTTGGAGAAACTGTTACAGAACTTCCGCTAAGATTTCCCGGATTCCAGGTATAGCTTGTTGCACCTGTAGCCGAAAGTGTTGACGGCGCACCTGCACAGAAAATTGAGTCAGTAGCAGAAGCAGCGATGGTCGGCAATGGATTAACGTTTACCGTGATCGAATCCATCTTAATACAACCATTCGAAGAAGAACCGGTTACAGTATAAGTAGTTGTGCTGGCCGGATTAACAATGATAGATGATCCGGATTGATTTCCCGGTTGCCAGTTGTAATTCGATGCACCTGATGCGCTGAGATAATTCGGTGAACCGCTGCAAACCGCAGAATAAGCTGCAGTAGCTGTTACAGGTCCCGAAAGCAATGCGTAAACAGTAACTGTTCCTGTATTTGCACAACCGTTTGTATCTGTTCCTGTGACAGTATATGTAGTAATTGTGTTAGGATAAACAACAGATGTCATGGTTGTATCACCTGTGCTCCATACATAAGATACACCACCGAATCCTGTAAGCGTATCAGCATTTCCTGTACAAACGGTGTCAGGTGATGCAGTTGCTGTAATTGTTGGCAATGGATTTACGATCATGGTTAGTGAATCTGTATTCACGCAACCATTTCCATCTGTACCTGTAAGTGTATAAGTAGTATTAACAGTTGGTGTAACATTATAGCTGGTGCTGTTGTTATTGCCAGGCATCCATGTGTAGTTAACCGCGCCATTAGCAAATAATGTAACGAAGCTTCCTGTACACACATCAGGTGCAGAAGAAGTTGCATCAACAGGAGGAAGCGGATTAACAGTTACTGTAACAGTTCCTGTATCTACGCATCCGTCAACTGAAGTTCCTGTTACTGTATACGTTGTTGTAACCAATGGATTCACTGTAACAGGATTTCCTGATAAGCTTCCAGGCATCCAGGTATATGTTGAAGCACCTGCTGCAGTTAATGTAGATGGATCTCCGCTACAAGTAACAGGTGACCCTGCTGTTCCGGTTACGACAGGTATTGTATAAACAGTAACTGTTGCATTATTGTAAGCAGGACATCCTGTTGCAACATCAGTAACTTGTACTGTGTAAGTTGTGGTTACAGACGGACTTGCATTTACTGTTGGTCCTGCTGTTGTATCTAATCCTTGTGGCGGGCTCCAGTTGTAAGTAGAATAACCGCTTGCAGTGATCTGGATGCTTCCTGATCCGCAATACGAATAACCGAACTGTGTAATACCGGGTTGAATTACTGCTGTCTCAGACATGTTAAGTGTAAACGCACCCGTTGCTGCACCATTTCCATGGACTAAAATATAATAGGTGGTACCATTAACAGCACACCAGGAAGCTTCAGATTGTGTGGCACAAAAATCATCATTTCCGGTTTCACATATTAAGCTGGAGCAGGAACCTGAAAACACACGGATACGTGTATCAAATTGTCCGTTTGTACAAAGCGATGCAGTGTAGCGGTTTCCATTTCCAATAACAGAATACCAAACTCCGCCAGCAGTACCATCTGTTGTTACACATGGTGTTACGGCTTCAGTGCTTGCGTAGGTTGTATTATTAACCTGGGAAGAAGGAACTGCAATCGGAGTTGCATTTGTACAAGGATCATTGGCAGGAGCAACAATGCTGTAAGCCATGATCGTTGGATCTGTCGTTGACGAAGCGCAATTGAAAAGCGTCGGGTATGATCTGTAGGTTCCGTTTGAAGGACAGATCCATTCCAGGTACGATTGCGAACCGCAGAAATCATCATTATAACCACCGGCATAATTTCCGAGGTTATCATTGATTGTAATTTGTGTATCGTAAGAAGATGAACCTGCATATCCACCATAGGCAGGACAAAAAGTAAACATGTAAGTTACTCCCTGCGTTGCTACAAAATCATAATAGTTTGTAGATAGATTAAAAACGCTTTGTGTTTGGATGGTAGTAGTTGGAATGATCACTCCACCGGAGACTCCACCTGAACATTGCGCAGAAGCTTTCGAATGAAAGGACGTAATTGCAATGATAATTACGAGGATGTTTAGTAGTTGTTTCTTCATGTGCTGGGTACTATTTTGACAAAGTTTTATTCGTCTCTAAAAATAGGTGAAATCTCCGGACTATTTAAATGTTAGGCCGATAAATTTAAACAAAAATCCAAAGACAGGATTTCATTTATTGTAATTGAGGTTATTTAACCTGTAAATAGTGCGATTGGTAGATATATAACAGCAATCCGTCGGTTGATGAATTAAGATTGAAGCCGGATAAAATTATTTATCGTGATATGACGATGGATATTTTTATAAATATCGTAATATTGCGATATATATTTTTCATATGGGCACGACAAAAAGTGATGAGTTTACATTAAGGGATAATCAAATTGCGAAGTACTGCAAGGCGCTGGCGCATCCCGCGCGCGTGGCAATCCTCCGGCTCCTGATAAAAAAGCAGGCTTGTGTTTGTGGTGATATCGTTCATGAGCTGCCACTTTCACAAAGTACAGTTTCCCAGCATTTGAAAGAACTAAAAGAATCCGGTTTGATTAGAGGAGAGATTGAAGGAGCGAAAGTGTGCTATTGTATAGATGGAAAAGAAATGGAAACTGCAAAAGCAATGTTGAATTTTCTGTTTGTTTCATACGGGAAAGCAAAGGGCAAACGCTGTTAACTAATAAGGAATGAAAAACATGAAAAACATTTTAATTCTTTGCACCGGTAATTCCTGCAGAAGCCAGATCGCAGAAGGTTACCTGCGGCATTTCGCAGGTGAAAAAGCGAATATCTACAGCGCGGGAATAGAAACGCATGGAGTAAATCCGCTGGCAATAAAAGTGATGGAAGAAGATGAGATCGATATTTCTTTTCATACTTCTAATAATGTGGAGGAATATATTTCCATTCCTTTCGATTATGTAATTACCGTTTGTGATAATGCGCACGAACGTTGCCCTGTATTTCCATCACACGCTAAAAAGTTCCATTATAATTTTCCTGATCCCGCGAAAGCAAAAGGTACAGAAGAAGAGATCATGCAGGAATTCCGTCGTGTCCGCGATATGATAAAGGAATGGTGCGGCTCATTTTTATTGTTGAATCCTTTATGAAAAAATATCTTGCCGAGGTTATCGGAACTTTTGCGATGATATTTTGTGGCACCGGCGCAATTATTATCAACCAGGAAACGAATGGTGTTATTTCACACGCAGGCATCGCGCTTACTTTCGGAATGATCGTAGCGGCGATGATCTATTCACTCGGAAGCATTTCAGGTGCACATTTAAATCCGGCAGTTACCGTTGGATTCTGGCTCGCAAAGAAATTTCCTGCAAGAGAAATTCTTCCTTATGTGATTGCACAATTGTCAGGTGCTTTTATTGCGAGCGTGGTTTTAAAATTTTTATTCCCCGCGAATGATTTTTTAGGAAGCACATTGCCGCGGAATTCCGAAATGCAAAGCTGGGTGCTTGAAATCATTCTTATGTTTTTTCTCATGCTCGTTATTCTCCAGGTTTCACAGGGAAGTAAAGAGCAGGGAATGTTTGCCGGCATTGCCATCGGTTCTGTCGTGCTGCTCGAAGCCATGTTCGCAGGACCAATCTCAGGAGCATCAATGAATCCTGCGCGATCACTTTCTCCTGCACTTGTTTCCGGTCACACCGAACATTTATGGATCTACCTCACAGCGCCATTCATCGGGGCAGGTTTTGCTGTAGGTGCATGGAAATTATTGAAATAGCTTTCGCGATTATTTTTTCAGAAGTTGAAAATCAATTTGATCATCAGCCCGATCATTGCGGCGGCGAGAATGACGTAAGGTTCCTGGATCTTTTTGAAACGAAGCAGCAACAAAACAGTTGAAGCTGCAATAAGAACAGTAATCACATCTGTGAATTGTCTTTTCGCTAATACAATTACCGCTCCTGCAATCGCACCAATTGCTGCAGCTGTTACGCCATCAACAAATGCTTTGATAGCAGGATGTTTTCCATATTTTTTAAAATACGGTGCAGGAAGAATAGTGAATAAATAGCACGGAAGAAAAGTCGCTGCAGCTGCAACACAAGCTCCCGGAAATCCTGCAATGAGATAACCGATAAATCCTACTGTAATCACCACCGGACCAGGGGTGATCATTGCCACCGCAACTGCATCAAGAAATTGTTGTTCCGTCAGCCATTGATTTTCTTTTACAACACCTCCATATAAAAAAGGAACGATCGCAAGCCCGCTTCCGAATACAAAGGCGCCTGCTTTGATAAAAAACAAGGCCAGCTTTCCGAGCTTTGTTGCAACCGTAATCGTTTGTACTTGTAATAAAACCGGTGCAAGGAAAACAGAATTTGTTCCTTTGAAAAATGTGGGCGGCGATCTTACAAACCAGATCAGAATTCCTGATGCTAATATCAACCAAAGGTTTTCTGATTCGTAATAAAATGTAGTTGCAGCAAGCACGATGTAAATTCCCCAAAGCCAAACATCTTTCCCGATTGATTTTGTTGTGAGCTTATAGCTGCTGATGGTAATGATTCCGATCACCGCCGCACCAACTCCATAAAAAACAGACTGCATCCACGGTAATCCGCCGAAATGAACATACGCCCATCCAAGCGCAACGACCATAATAAAAGAGGGAATGACAAATGCAATTCCAACGATTGTTGCGCCGATGATCCTGTAGTGAATATAACCGATGTAAATTGCAAGCTGTGCAGCAAGCGGACCGGGTGCAAGCTGTGAAAGTGCAAGTCCTTCTTTATAATCATCCTCGCTGATCCACTTTCGCTTTTCAACAAGATCACGATGCATGTAACCGACTAATGCAACAGGTCCGCCAAAGCCGATTGTGCCGAGCTTTAAAAAATAAATGAGAAGATCGCGAAGGGAGTAAGCAGGTTTTTCGGCTGACATAAAAACCAAATATACAGCTAAAGAAAATTATTCTGTATTTTGTTGAAATGAAAGCGGAGCTACAGGATTTCGGTTGGTCGCTAGGAGCACACCAGCTTCCGACTGAATCGATGGATCTTCTTGTAAGGAAGAAAAATGAATTTCTCGAAACTGCTATTCACGAAGTGCAGTCGGCATTCAATATAAGATTTGAAAAATTTGACGCTGATAAAGCAGCATACATCGAGCTTGCTAAAGGAATTACAAGAAGTCTTCTCCGTTATGATTGCGCCAGCTTAGTATTGGCAAAAGCGATTTTAAAAGAGCTGGAAAAAACATACGGACTTACTTACGAGCTGAATTATTTTACGCTTCCGAATCCCATCATTCATTTTCCGTTTGATACATCGGAGATTGGTCCCAGGCATAAAGATGGTTATGATTACATCGAACATTTTTATACGACATGGACGCCGCTGAACGATTGTTTTCACAAACCGCTTTCTATTACGGAGAATACACATAGTAAAAACGGTTTTGTTCTCCGCCAGCTACGGTCAAGAATAAAATTGATCGACAATGCAATCATTGCTTCAAAAAAAATCATTTATCCTGATATTCCGCTCGGGAAATTCGCGCTTTGGCATGGAAGAACAGAACACGAAGGTTTGCTCAATACAACGAAAGAAATAACGGTTTCGTTAGTTATTCGTTTTACCAGCACACCGGCTTTATACGATGTTGCAGTTTCCTGCATTGATCTTAAAGCGGCTGCGCTGAATGATATCGGAATTGAACCGCGTTATTTTACTAAAAAAGCAATTCGTCTTTTTAAAGAAGTGGATGAATTTGCAAAAGTTGTTGAAAGCGAACATCCATCTTTCCAAAAGCTCTTTGAAAGTATCCAGGAGAAAATAAAGGAATGGGATCTGCCTGCAGACGAATGTAAACGTTTAGGTTTTGTGTTTGGAACCTGGGCGCAGCGGATGGAGCAGAAGCGGAATGTGCTTGTATTTTATCTTTTCGCATTTACAGGTGCGCACGATAATTTTTATGTGCTTCAAAAATGCATCACACATATTTTCAGCTTATATGGAAAAACAGATGCCCAAAAATTTATGCGGATGATGGTAACAAAATATCCCGGAAGACAAATGACGCACGTAGTAAAAAGTGCCATCGCGATGGCAGGTGAAAAAGCAGCCGGAATAAAAATTGATTTTCCGAGGAATGAAGCGCTGTTAACGTATGAGTTGGAGTGAGAGGTAAGGAAATAAGGAAATTGGGGAAACAAAGAAATTGGGGAATAGGAAAAAAGAAATTGGAAAAAGGATATACGAAATTGGAAAATTTAGGAACGGAAAGAATGCATGGATGGTTGAATCGATGAAAGGAATAGGCCAGCTAAAGAAATTAAGATCGCTTAACTTTGCCCTATAACTTAATTACCCATTTACCCAATTTCCTTTTTTCTTAATTTCTATTTTCCATTTATTATATGAAAGCCGCTTCCGTACACGAATTAAAAAAAGAGTTAATCAACTTTGAGCCGAAAGAGCTGGCAGAGTTATGTCTTCGCCTCGCGAAATTTAAGAAGGAGAATAAAGAGCTGCTCACTTTCCTGATGTATGAAGCGCATGACGTTCCCGCTTTTTTGATTGAGCTGAAAAAAGAAATAGAAACGCAATTCGCTGCTATGAACCGCGACAATTTATACCTCACGAAAAAAAGTCTGCGAAAGATCCTGCGTATTACCAATAAATACATTCGCTACATCGGCAGTAAAGAAGCGGCTGCTGAATTGCTTATCTTTTTTATCAGCAACATAAAAAAATCAAACATTCCTATTCACAAAGGTGCCGTGCTGAGCAATATGTATATGACGCAGCTTAAAAAAATCAATTTGCTTATCGAACAGCTCGATGAAGATCTGCAGCACGATTACAGGCAGGAACTGGAAATGTGGGTGATCAGGAAGTAGTCGGTTGTCAGTAGTCGGTAGTCGGTAGTCAGTGTTCATTAATTCACCCGTCACCTGTCACTCCTCAGTAAAAAACAACTTTCCCCATTTGCTGAAATCCATTTTCCCCGGTGAGCTTTACTAAATAAATTCCGGGAAGCTGTTTCTGTAGCGTGTAATTTTTCATTCCTGTAACATTCACGGATTCGATGAGCTTTCCATTTATGTCAACTATTTCCATCGTTGCTTTATTTCCGTTTAACATGCTTACATCAATGCGAATAAATTCATTGGATGGATTCGGATAAGCAGCTAACGTTTTGCTGTTTTCATTTTCGAAAAGGCCTGTTGGAATGCTTCCTGCTTTATACATCACATCCCCGGAAACATAATCTACCCAGACAAAATGAAATGTATTGTCACCATACGCGACGTGCGGAAATTTCTGGTTGCCGGTGGTTGAATTGTTAAGCACGAATGAATTATTGATCAATCCGCTTGCGCCATTATAGGAATACGAATACATCGCTTCTGTATTTCCCGCGATCGCTTCCTGGTAAACAAGAACAACTGTATCGGATGAACCTGAGAGAAAAGGATAATTCTGAATCGCAGTGTTTATTACCGAGCTGTCTGCAAAATTTGTTGATCCGGGTTGAAGCGTTAAATAATTATGCGTGTTGATGTAAATGCGGTTACGGCCAGTTGCGCCGCTCATAAAAGCAGTAATCACAGTATCGCTTGTGAGAAAAGGTGAAGGTCCGGAAGAAGGACAGCTATTTAAAATCCAGTTGGTCGGATCAATATCCAATCCCCAATTATATGTTGCGCCACCATCATTTGAAAGTGCGAGCCACATATCGCGTGTGTTGCTGTCGTTTCTTCGCCAGGCTGGAACAAAATAATTTCCTTTGATCGCCATCGCGCCCGGACAGCAATCGCACACTTCACTCGATCCAAGCGTACTGATTGTAATTGCCGGAAGATAAGTCGCGCCACCATCGACAGAACTGGCAACCGCATAAGAAAAGCTTGTCATTGTCGAATCGAAAATCATAAACATTACGCTTGGATTTCCCGCATCCGAAACCGCGATCGAAGGAAGATCATCATACGGACCTATACCTGCGTCAACTTGCACCGGTGCGCCCCAGGTAATTCCCCCGTCAGAAGATTTCACGACGTAAATATTATTCGTCATGTGCGGCTCAACTTTAAAAACTACGAAAACATTATTTCCGCTTGCTGCAATATCAGCTCCCGCCCACGTATCCATAAACGGATCCATGTTCGGTGGCGTGATTATTACCGGTGTATTAAAACCTGTTCCGTTCCAGCGTGCTGCGTATAAAGGTTCGTTTGAAATTCCGCCCCCCCACATCACAACAGGAATATTTCCGCTTGTAACAGCAATGCGCGGACGTGTTTTTCCATATGTCGCACCATCAGCAACGGAGATTTCACTGCTCCATGATAAAGGCTGTGCTATAAAATCAGTAGTAAACCAAATCAATAAAGTGAAAATGAAAAGTAGTCTTGTTTTCATAAGAGAATAATTAGTTGAATGAGTTATACGCATCCGGAAATAATTTTCCAAAAAGTAACCGAAAAAATATTTTAAGCTGAACAAAATTCCTGCAAACTTATTCTGCAACAACCAACCTGATCGTTTGTAAAACTTCACCTGCTGCAAGACTGATAAAATAAACACCGTTGCTATATGCAGAAAGATCAAGCGCAATTTCATGTTTGCCGGTTAGCTCATTTTTTAAAATGATGCTATTTACTTTCGCTCCTAATGTGTTGTAGATTTCAATGGTTACATCTGAATTTTGTTCTAAAGAATAGCTTAATACAGTTGAACCTGCATTTACAGGATTCGGAAATAAATTGACAGAAGAAAATGGAACCGGTTGATTTGATATTCCTGTTGCAAGAAGCGCATCGTCAACTGCATTTTGCAAATCGTGGTAATCAAATGTGTTATTCTGGTTGAAGACCACAACATGATTCGGTCCGCCGAGCACAACGATTTTCGGCATTCCGTTCGTACCATAATCCGTCATGCGAATAGTGTTGTCCGAAAAGCATGCATCGTAATTGATATTGTTGGTGCTTGCCCAGGAGGTAAGTGTGCTGCAGTTTGTATTGCCGGAATCATCGATCAAATAAAACTTAACTCTTCCGGGATGTGATGAAGTATAAGATTGTGCAGCTGCACCGGAATTTACAGAAGGCGAAATACAAGCACCACAAGGCATTACCCAACACATAATGATTACTTGACCCGCATCGAGCTCAGAAAAAAGATCGTGATTAACGTTGTTACAATCGTTGCAATTGAAATTGGTTGCAGTTTGGGCGTTTATAACAAGTGAAGAGAGTAATGTGAAAATGAGAAGTAAACCTTTTTTCATGAAATTAAAGGTACGAAAAAGTTGAGGATTTTATTCCCGTTACCAGCGATAGCGTTGCTTCCCGCGACTTTCCCAAAGCGACATGATCGGCACCAGGTTAATTCCGATGTACGCTTCGCCTCTTGCATAATTAAGCGTGTAAAATGCAAAACCCCAATGAAAAATGCCGTAAAATGAATTGAAAAATAATCCGATCGCTGATGAACGTACTGCTAAAACATCATTCAGATTCTCAATCGGAAAAAACATCCATTCAATACTGATCGGTCCGAGCAGATCAGCACCTAAACGAAGGAATGGTTTTCTTGGAGCCAATCCGACATTAAAGCTGATTCCCGGTCCCACTTTATAATTTGTCGAGTCATAATCACCGATGTGAATGAGCGGAATGGTGGGTGAAATTGATTTCATCCGGAATGCTTCCCGGTTTGATTTGTTAGGAAGATTGATCGTAAGCAGATCGCCCTGGAAACGGAGGTAGAAGGAATAATATTTTCCTGTTGCCCGATTTTCAAAACGTGGCCGGATAGAAATGCGGTACAATTCCCATTCGCGCTTCTTTACATTTTTTACACGCGCAAGAAAACGATCGACAGTAGTTGAATCCTGTACAAGCGGAAGGAAACGCGATGTGTCGAGCAAATCGGTGCTCTCAAAATAAAAAACATACGTTCCCGGAATGTTCAGGCTGATCTGTAATGAATCGATTCGTCCCTGGATGGTGAACGGATCTTTTGTGAGCAGCGTAAGATGTCCTGCCGCACCGGGATCTTTCGGATGAATATCTTTTTTGTGTGGTTCTACCAGGTTAGGAATAAAATTTCCTCTTCGTGCAACTGATTGTCCGTCTTTTTTAAAAACAATAAGTTGAAAATCCGCTTGCGCAACTTGTGCAAAGCAGGAAAGTGCGGTTGATAAAAAAAGAATAAAAACAAATGTAAATTTCATCGCGTAGAATTAGTGCAATGAAATTAGGTTGTAAAAAGAAGGGCAGGAGGGAACGGATTGATTTCTATCAACGAAGAATTGTTGATTGATTTATGGTGAAATTATAAATGCATTTACCGCAGAATTTCTTCCACGGTAAATGCATTTGCTTATTTAAAAATTAATGATCAGTTGAAAAACGCTCTGAACCTTGAAGAACCAAGCAAAGAGCTGCTTGCTCCCCAGATCAGTGCTTGTCCGCCTATTTCACCCCAGTCATAGGAAGCATTATTGCGCTGTGAATACATCGAAGACCCGCCACCCGCAAGCGCTCCGACAACATCACAACCCACCCAGAATGGAATTGCCAAAGCAGGTCCTGGTCCATCCGGCGTATCCCTTATTTGCGTTTGTGTTTGCCAGTAAGCTACGGAGCCGGTTCCTACAGCGATCACTGCAGCGCTTAAAAAACCTTCCTGCTCATCTGAATTATAATGTTGTGCATCCCATTGCTGACGCGCAGCCTGCAACGCAAGCTCCACTCCCGATGCTCCGCTGCCATTAACACGTGACGCCTCAATCGAGGTAAAAAGGTTCATGATGATTTGGCTTTCTGATGGAGCAATCAAACCTTCACTTTGCAAATTATTAATCTGCTGCTGTGCGAGCGTTACAAAATTAACCGTAGGGAAAGTAACAGAATTGATATGCTCATCTTTATAAGCCAATCCGCCGTGAATATCAATTGTAGCAAGATCAAACTCAGGATGATTAGCAGAAAAATAAGTGCTCAAATGCAAATACGCTGCATTGTTAGCATCCTCATGCGTTGCAAAAGGAACACCATCCACCTGGCCAAGCACGTAATTCATGGTATTGTTATGAATGTCGCCAAACGTCCATGGATCAGGTGCGCCGGAACGTAATGAGCTGTTACCGTAAGAAGTGTTTCCCGGTGTAACAGGATTTTCTTTTTGACAGCTGTGGAAGAGCATCACTCCGCAAATTAGCAGACCGGATGCCGCGAGAAGATTTTTTTTCATAGCTCTGATTTTTTTTAAGTGGTTTTAAAATTGATTTTATAGTTAAGGTTGAATAATTACAATTGATAAGTAAGAGTGAATTAATGCATGCTGAAAATCCATGACCAGCTTCCATCGGCATTCAATGTTCCCGCCATGTCAAGTCTGCCCGAAACTCCAATTTCATCAAAGCTTACAGGATAATTACCTGCAGGAATAATAACTGCCGATTGAAAATGTGGATAACCTGCAGCGTCACAAGCGTTATCCGCAAGCCCTTGTGGAACGGTTGTCATTACTGCAACCGGAAGGTGTTGTGTCGATTCAATTTCATTGATGTAAAAATGACCTACACCATCCATATCAACTGAAAGCACAATATGATTCTCGGCATCCACACGCACATCCATGATCCCTTCATTGTTATCCGGATCAAGTGTGTTTGGAAAATAATCCGGCGCTCTGTGACTGACATGACAAACACCGCAAGGCTGCGTGCACGTAATTTCATTCAGCATTTGATAAGGCGTGCCGAAATACATTAATCCGGGTCCTGATAAGTACGCAGCAGGCGTAACCGGTGATGCGGGTGATGGAGGAAGAATTTCAGTTTTACGACAGGCGCTAAACAAGGTGAGCGCAACAAGTACCGTTGCAGGAATAAGGTTGAGGATTTTCATAAAAATTAAGTTTTAAAGGTTTATGAATAAACTGTTACGCAATTTTAAAAACAGAAAAAACTCAGGTCAACCGCGATTGAGCGCGCGTGCAATTTGCCCGAGAATTCGTGCGGGTTTGTTTAGTAAATGTGAAATGGAGATGTTCCGTGAGGGTTAGAACACGGATGACACGGATCGGACGGATAAAAACGGATTAGTTAGGGGAGAGGAAGATGTTTTTTCTTGTCGTTGGTGAAAATTTTTCTTTTGAATGATGGAACTTTACCGAAATTCAAAAGGATGCCGATTTCAATTTGTGTTGCTTTCAGGTAATTGACCAGTTGTAATTCGTGCGCTTCAATTAATGCTTCTGCTGCTTTAAGCTCAATTATCACACAATCATTTACTACGATATCCGCGTAATAACTGCCTACATTTATTTCGTCATAAAAAACATTTACAGGTTGTTGTTTATAACAAACCAACCCCGCTTTTCGCAATTCAATAATCAAAGCATTCTCATAAACTTTTTCCAAAAAACCAAACCCAAGTTCATTATAAACTTTATAAAAAGCTTTCAAAATCTGATCCGTAATTTCTTTGTGAAGAATATCCATTTTGTTTTTTTTAATCCGTTTTTATCCGTCCAATCCGTGTCATCCGTGTTCCGCCTCAAATATGCAAATGGAATAAGTAATTACTCGGTTACAAACGGATAAAAACAAAAAAGAGTCCCGGTATTTCACCAGGACTCTCTATGAAAATTAGTATAAATCCTAATTCTGATTTTTCTTCTTCACCATCGTAAGAATAGTAGCAATCGCAACCGTATCACCCGTCTGACCATCGTAACCATTTGCATCAAGGAAATCCTGCGGTGTGGCGTCGAAAACATCTACCAGCCATTTTACAATTCCTTTTGAAATGTCTTCCGGATTTTTTCCTGCCTGCCCGGGCGCCGGATTTTGCGCTTTGGCAGGCTGGTTCTCCTGGTCAATTTTTTCCTTACATGTGAAACGAACGCCGAAGCTCATTCCCGGGTAAACCGGTTTTGTAAAGCGACATTCATCAATCCCGTAATTCAGCAACACAGGTCCTTTGTGCGGATCAACAAATAATCCCGCAGCACGCGACAAAACAAAATAACCATGTGCAACTGTGCGCTTGAAAATAGTTCCGTCAAGTGAATTCGGATCCATGTGCGCGTAAAATTTATCACCGCTTAAATTCGCGAAGTTGATAATATCTTCTTCGGTTACTTTATGTGTTTCTGTAATTAAAGTTTCACCGATTTCCAGCTCTTCGAAATATTGCGTGAACGGATGAACTTCTTTCATGATATATTTTCCGCCCTGCTGGTATTGATTTAAAATGCTTGTGAGCATCGTTGGTGATCCCTGCAAAGCAGTACGCTGCAAATAATGAAACACACCGCGCTTGCCACCCATCTCTTCACCGCCACCCGCACGACCCGGTCCGCCATGAACCAGCAACGGCATTGGTGAACCATGACCTGTTGATTCCTTCGCACATTCTTCATTGAGCACTAAAATTCTTCCGTGCATGCTCGATGCGCCAAGCACATATTGTTTTGCAATTTTAGAATCATTGGTAATAATCGAGCTTACAAGCGAACCTTTTCCCATTCGCGCGAGCTCAATCGCATCTTCAATATTTTTGTAAGGCATCAATGTGCTTACCGGTCCGAATGCTTCAATGTTATGACAATCGGTATTTTTAAATGGATTTTCATTCAGGAAAACGATCGGTGGCATAAAAGCACCTTTTTCTTTATCAGCGCCTTTCACTTCAAAGTTTTCAAAATCACCAATGATGATCTTTTGTGTTTTTGAAAGCTCTTCAACTTTTTCCATCACTTCAGTACGCTGCTCGTATCCTGCAAGCGCGCCCATACGAACACCTTCTACATTCGGATCACCGATGATGGTTTGCGCAAGACGTTTTCCCAACGCCACACGCACTTCATCCACACGATTTTCAGGAACAATAATTCTGCGGACAGCTGTACATTTTTGTCCGGCCTTCGTAGTAATTTCTCTTACAACTTCTTTAATGAAAATATCGAATTCCGGTTTTTCAGGTGTAACATCTGTTCCGAGAATGCAACAGTTAAGCGAATCAGCTTCTAAATTAAAATGAACTGATTCAGCCATAACTTGCGGATGCGCTTTCAGCATTTTTCCTGTCGAAGCAGATCCGGTAAATGTCACAACATCCTGGTTCGTTACATGATCTAAAATTCCGCTTGCAGAGCCACAAACCAATTGCAACGCACCTTCAGGTAAAATTCCGGATGCGATGATCTCTCTTACTACTGCTTCTGTTACGAAAGAAGTAAGTGTAGCCGGTTTTACAATCGCAGGCATTCCCGCGAGCCAGTTTACCGCAACTTTTTCAAGCATTCCCCAAACAGGAAAATTAAAAGCGTTGATATGAATTGCTACGCCGTCTTTCGGAACGCAAATGTGATTGCCAATAAATGTATTTCCTTTTGAAAGTTTTGCAATATCACCGTCGACACAAAAAGTTTCATCGGGAAATTGACGGCGTAAAGAAGCATAAGCAAATAAATTTCCGATTCCGCCTTCGATATCTACCCAGCTATCCACTTTCGTAGCGCCGGTCGCCCATGAGATTTTATAAAACTGATCTTTTTTGCTCAACAAATGCAAAGCCAGCGAACGGATCATTCTTCCGCGTTCGTGAAAGGTCATTTTATGCAAATGGTATCCGCCCGTCTTACGACCGAAATCGATCATCGCACCAAAATCCAATCCTTTGCTCGAAGCAATTGCTACCGGATCTCCTGTAATGGCATTCAGCAAAATCTGTCCGTCGCCTTCGCCCGTGATCCATTTTCCAAGTGCGAAATTTTCCAGCTTTTTAATTGCTGTTTTTTCCATTATTGCTGACATAGTATTTTGTATTTATTTAGAGGAGAAATTCAGGAATACAAAGGTAGAGAAAGGAAAAGGATGTAGAAAGTACGAATTACGATGTACGATTTAAATTAATTACCAATTACCAATTACCAATCACCCCCAACCAATCACCCCCAACCAATCACCTTTTTCCTTCAATAATCTTTCTCCGATCAAAATCCTACATTTTCCTGATAAAATTTACTTTATTTCCAATACAGGGGTTTTCTAGTATGAAATTCCTATTTTTGAATCAAATAAAAAATGCACGCCGACCTTGTCGAGAAGACAAGGTTTTTCATTCTTATCACATGGACACGAACGCGAACGAATCGAACACTCAGTTAACAGATTCAACAGAAAATCAACCGGAAAATGCAGCGGTTTCAGCACATGCTGAAGAACATGAGCAGGATAATCAACATGATGAATTGCACCAGGCGGAGGATTTCTCAGGACTGGGCAAGGAAGAGTTAGTAAAACGGATGGAGGAAGCCACCTCGAATCCGGATCCCGATCACGTAAAAGGAACAATTCAGAAGCTGAAGGAAACTTTCCGTTCACTCGTCAATGAGGAAATGGAAGCGAAACGTCGCACCTGGGAAGCAAACCGCGAATCGGAAGACGATAAATTTGAACCGGCTCCTGATTTTGTTGCTGACAAATTCGAAGAGTACGTAAAGAAATATAATCAAAAGCGTTCTGAGATCCGCCGAGTGCGTGATGTGGAACAGCGGAAGAATTTTGCCAATAAAATGGCATTGGTAGATGAATTAAAAGCGCTTGCTGAATCGAGCGAAAGCATGAATAAGGCTTTTGATAAGTTGCAGGCACTTCAAACACGCTACCGTGAGATCGGACCTGTTCCGCAGGGAAATGTAGAAGAGCTTCGCAAAGTCTGGCAGCATCATCTCGATCGCTTTTTTGATGTGGTGAAAATTTCACGTGAATTGCGTGAGCTTGATTTCAAGAAAAATCAGGATCTGAAAGTTGAATTGATTGCGAAAGTAGATGCGTTGAAAAACGAACCTTCTGTTCGCCGTGCGTTGGATCAATTGCATGATCTGCATGAGCAATGGAGAGAAATAGGTCCGGCACCGAAAGAAGTAAATGAGCAGCTGTGGGCACAATTCAAAGCAGCTTCTGATAAAACGCATGTGCGCAAGCAGGCATTGCTTGAAGATAATAAAGTGAAGCAGCAGGAAAATCTCGAGCTCAAACTTGCCTTGTGTGAGAAGATGGAAGCTGATTCGGAAAAAACATTTGATTCGCATAAAGGCTGGCAGGATGCAAATAATGCTGTTGAGGGATTGTTCGCTGAATGGAGAAAGATCGGCCACGTTCCGAAAGAAGATGAAGAAAAAACCTGGAAACGTTTTAAAGAAGCGCGCCAGAAATTCTTCAGAAATCGAGAAGGATATTATGCGCAGCAACGTGATGATTTCAGAAAGAATCTTGCGGATAAAATTGCTTTGTGCGAAAAAGCAGAAAAATTAAAAGACAGCAACGATTGGAAAGGCGCCGCAATGCAATTCAAACGCATGCAGGACGACTGGAAAAAGATCGGGCCTGTTCCGCGTAAAGTTTCAGAAAAAACATGGCTGCGATTTAAAGCTGCGGCTGATGCATTTTTCGAAAACAGGAATAAGCAATTCGCTGCGGCTGATGCGTTGCTGAAAGAAAATGTAACGGCACGTGAAGCATTGATCGCTGAAGCGTCTGCAACAAATCTTGGTGAAGATCTTGCATCGGCACGTGCAGCATTGACAGAATTACAGAAACGCTGGAATGAATTGAAACCTGCTCCGAGAACTGATTTCGAGCGACTTGAAAATGCATGGAAAAAAGTGCAGGAGCAATTGTTCGGCCAGCTGAAAGAAAAAGGCGGCGATGAAAATACATTGCAGCGCATTAAATACGATCAGCTTAAATCCACAGAAAAAGGACGCGACCAGATCTACCGCGAGCGTTCCAACATCCAGGAAAAAATCAAAAAGCTGCAGGCAGAAATTACCACGATCGAAAATAATCTTGGTATGTTCAGCAAATCCAAAGGAGCACAAAGTCTTGTTGCCGATTACCAGTCACAGGTAGAAAAGCACAAAGCCGAAGTGGATAAGCTCAAAGCGCAGCTGAAACAAATTCCGAGAGAATAATTTGCTAATGTGCTAATTTGCTAATCCGTTAATGCTATTTAATTAGCACATTAACTCATTAGCAGATTAGCACATTTTTTTAACCTCAGTACAGTCTCCCTAATAAAACTTCCATGCCTTTAATCGTAGACGTAAGTCAAAAGAAAATTTCCATCGGTGATAAATATACGATCGCGATAAATGGTCAGCCGTATTACCGGGCGAAGACAAGCATCTGGAAATTATTTCCGAAGGTCGATTTGATGCCGTTGCAGGGTGAGCAGATTTTTATGTCGCTCGAAAGAGGATTTGGATTTATTATTCCGAAAATCACTTTTACGATCGGCACGATGTATTACAATCTTGAAACGATTTCCTGGTTTAAGCATCGTTTTGCTATCCGCGTTGGAAAAGATTATTTCGAGATCGTAGGTCACCGCGGACGAAAAGTTTCCATCTTCCAAAACGGAATGCAGATCGCCTGGTTCGATAATGAAGCAGTATCTTTTTTCAGTGGCGATAATTACCATTGTACCGCCAATGCAAATGCCCCTGCAGAATGGCTCATAGCAATTATTTTATTCTGGGATTTGCAATTCAATCGCGGAGATAAAAAAGCGATCAATATTAAATTGGGAAATCTTCTTCAATCACAGCCGTTCGATAAAACGTGGCAGCCTTATTAAGGAATTTGCTAATGTGCTAATTGGTTAATTTGCTAATGTTTTTTTGTGGAATAACTGGGAATGAACATTTTCCTTTATTAGCACATTAACCCATTAGCAGATTAGCACATTCTTTTACTCTTCTTCATCCGAAGTAATATCTTCTTCTTCGGGAACGGGTAACTCTTTCGGGAAATCTTTGTCGCTGATGTAAACTCCGGGAATGGGATTTATATGTTTGTGTCCGCCTTTCAGGAACATGAAAAAATGTACATCACCGTTTTTATCCGTATTCTTTTTTGTGTCTTTTATCAGCTTTCTTGATGCTGCAAATTTTGTAATCACGCCATTTGTTCCGACACATTCAATAATCGTCATCGAAGGAATTTCATAAGAAAAAGGCTCCTCACCTTTCATTCCTTCAAGCGTGTAAATTTCGTTATTGCGAATGCCGAAATCTTTCACATCATCCTTCACCTCAAATTCATCTTCCCAGTTGTAGCGGATATTAAATTCACTTTCGTGACCATCATTTTCTTTATCCGCCAGCTCCTGGTCGAAATCAGGATTTACTTCTTTTACAGTAATAGTAACTTTCATGCCGCAAAGATAATTGCTAATTAGACACATCGGCAGCACGAGGGATTTAGTAATCTGGTAATCTGGTAACTGGGAAATTGACGCACGTCCTGCCGCATTCATTTCAAAATTTTCTTATTTCCTTTTCAATTACCCAGTTACCAGATTACCAGATTACCAGATCTCTTCATGGTTTTCACCTTTTAGTTACCTTTGCACTCATGCAGGAATTTTTCTTTACTGTACTTATTATTTGGGTGATCTGGAAGCTGTATGGCGCTTTTGCAGGTTCTGGTTCACGCACTACCGGTACGCGGACGTATCAGCAGAACAACCATCACCATTATTACCAGAAACAGCCGAAACAGGAAGGTGAAGTGCGCATTGAGAAAAAAGCCTCTCCCGAATCCAAAATTCCCCCTACCGAAGGAGAATATGTGGATTATGAGGATATTAAATGATTCTCCCGATAGCTATCGCATTGGCGTTAAGTTAACGAAGCTATTGACATTAAGGTATTGAAAACCAATAATTGAATGGATTAAATCAGACTCTCCGATAGCATAATTATGCAGTGCTAACAAACATTAAAATGCACACGGAGAGTCACTGCAAAAAT
>JANOCU010000010.1:0-363771 GCA_031412295.1 Bacteroidota bacterium | reverse complement strand
CTAATTTTATTATTGAAATTTACCAGCGCCGTAGGTGCGTCCTGTCTATAAAAAAAGCATCGATCTAAAGTGAAGCGCCGTAGGTGCGACCTGTTCTTTCCCAAGAAAAATCTGATTAAGGGCAGAATCCTCTCTCTGCTTACTGATTAGCTTAACTTAATGACATTGCCCTATTTGACTTATGAAAATCACTCCACAATCACATCCCAAACAATCAACGACCGATCATCACCTCCCGAAGTTAATCCCAGCTTATTCCAATGCAAACGATTCACAGAATTCTTATGTCCATCCACACCATCTTTCCCGCAACGCAACAAAAGCTGAAACGTTTCTGCATCCCAGATCTTCATCGATTTATCACGACTTGCAGTGGCAAATAATTTTCTATCCGGACTGAACGTGATGTGATACAACGCAAAATTATGCGCGGGAATAGATTTGATCGATTCGAAATTATTATTCACATCCCACACATTCAGATGCGCATCACGTCCGCCTGTCAATAAATAGTTGCCCTCCGGGTGCCAGCAAACTGTATTTGTTGCCATCGTGTGTGCTGTGAAAGAATGAATTTCCAGCACACCGGGCAACGCGTAAATTTTCAGATTTCCATCGCCGCAAGTTACCGCGAGCAAACTTTCATCCGGATTCATTGCGAACCCACGCACTTTTTCTGTTGTGATTTGTTTTTGCTCTTTCAATGAAAAGTCATTCGCATCCAAAACAGAAAATTTTCCATCGGCGCTTGCGGTGAAAATCAAACCGTGCTTTTTGGAATGTGCAATGTCAAAGATCTGCCCGTTATGCAGCGTAGTTGATTTTGTAATTTCTTTTTTTGCAACATCAATTTCATGAAACGTTCCGCCGCCGGTTCCTGCTAACAGCATGTTTCTGTCAGCTAAATAGTTCAACGCGTAAACAGGCGTAGGACATTCAATTGCAAAATCTTCCTGCGCTTCGGTTTTAATATTCCATGCGCCGACAAATTTATCGCTGCTTCCGCTGTAAATTATTTCCGGACTTGCTCCTTCTGCTAAACCATAAACACCACCATGATGTCCACCGAAAACAATTCTTTTTAATGCTGATAATTTCATAAAGGGTTAAGCGATTCGTTTTTTTATAATGTTGTCGATTACGGTCAATAATTGTGGCGGCTTGTAAGTTCTCCAGGGCAATTCATCCAATTGTCCGCCCCAGTTTAAATACCAGTCGATGCGTGCTTTTTTCATTTCAACCAAAACATGGGGCTGAAAATTTACTAACGCGATCCAGCCATCTTCCACTTCTTCAAACCATTCTTCATAATATGAATCGTCAGAATAGTGAAAGTTAAGCACATTTTCGCCGATGATAATAAACTTGTTGATGCCGTGCAATTGCAGCTCTTCAATAATATCGCGTTTTAAAAGCATGATATCATTATTCAGCGCATCATTCCATTCACCGATCAATTCGATCACGCAGAATTTAAGTTCGTAATCTGCGTAAAGAATTTTCATGTAAAGTGTCTGCGCACCAAAATCATCCCACTGCGGATGAAGCAAATAATTATAAACGCGATTCGTAAATTCAAACTCACTGTATTCTCTTCCGAAAAATGGCGAATTTTCATCTTCCTCCGCAGTGTAAAGATCGCGCCAGTTATAAAATGGTTCTATCGCATGCATAAAAAAAGATGTGCTAATGTGCTAATTTGCTAATCAGGAAATGGTTAATAATAATTCATCTATAAATAAAAACGTGATTCATACATGTTTGCATGAAATGAAATCTGCTTATTCAAAGAAACAGCACAAAGATAATCATCTCTGAATTCTCAATAGAAGATTGGGACTGCTTAATTCGGATGTGAAAAGAGTAATTTAATCAACAGGCAATTCAATTGTAAATTCTGTTCCGGCCATAACTTCGCTGCGTACCTGGATCGTTCCGCCTAATGCTTCAACCTGTGTCTTTACCATAAATAGTCCCACCCCTTTTCCTTCAATCCTGGGATGAAATCGTTTGTAAAGACCGAAAATTTTATTGCTGTTTTCAACCAGGTCAATCCCTGTTCCGGTGTCTTTAAATGTGATTTTAATTTTTCCTTTTTGTTTTTCACTCCTGATGCTGATAAAAGGAGCTTCATCACGCTTTTTGAATTTGATGCTGTTCGATACCAGGTTATGGAAAATGCTTTGCATGTAGCTTCTTATGGAAGTGACATGATCAAGACCGGAGAAGTCAGTCACAATATGTGCTCTTTCTTTTTGAATAAGATTTCCAAGACTGGATTTTGTGCTTTCGATTAACTCCGTAAAATTGATGTGCTCTTTCGTTTCAATAACATCAAACCTGGTTTGAAGAATATGGTTCATGTCTTTGACGATCGTGTCAAGTTGCTGAACTGCGCTGAACAGGAATTTTTGGCTTTTTTCTCTGTCGTCATCAGTAATGTTGCCATTTAGAACATTTGAAATGCCAAGTATGCTTACGATTGGTGCTCGCAGGTTGTGTGAAACGATATAGGCAAACTGCTCGAGATCTTTACTGTGCTTAACTAAATCGCTGGTAAGCTTCACACGTTCCAGCTCTGCAAGCTTCTGCTCCGTATTATCAGTCACCATGATCAGGCTTCCTTTAAAATCCTCGACTTCGTTGTAAAGCGGGTTCGCAGAAATGTTTGCCCAGATTTCATTGCCTGACTTCGATATAAATTTAAGCTGGCTATGACCCGAGAAACCTTCTTTCTTATACTGGCCGAATTTATTTTCCAATTGGGTTTCTCCATCCACCATAAAGAAAGAAAGTTCTTTCCCGATCATTTCCTCATTGGTATATTCCAGTATCTGCGCAATTTTAGTATTTACAAAGGTTGTTTTCCCTTTGTCATCTGTCAGCCATATTCCTTCTTGTGCAGTTTCAATGATCTGGCGGTATCGTTTTTCGTTCTCTTCTATTTTTCTTCGCGATAATACCTGTTCAGTTACATCATTAGCAAAGAATAAAATACCTTCTACAACACCATCCTCATTCTTATATGGCTGATAAATGAAATTTACATAGATGTCAGTAAGAATACCATTGCCGGCTTTGTCAATGGAAATAAGCGTTTCATTTCCTGAAGCAACTTCCCCGGTGGAATAAACCCTGTCGAGCAGGGTGAGAATATTTTTTCTCTCGAGCTCACTAAATGTTTCTTTGATTGTTTTCCCGATAATATTTTTTCGGCCGGTTAGTTTTAAATACAACGGGTTCACCATTTCAAATACATGATCCGGGCCTCTCAGAATTCCCATGCAGGAAGGAGCTTCCAGGAACAAATCATAAAAACGCTGTTTTTCCGTTTCAAACGCTTTTTCGAGTCTCTTTTTTTCGGTAGCATCTTTGGCAATGCAATACATTACTTTGTCCACATTATCCCACCTTGCCGACCAGAGTAAAGGCACAACTTTCCCGGCCTTATGCATATACCTGTTTTCAAACATCGTTACGATCATACCACTCATAATGCCTTCCGCAACAGCAAGTGTTTTTTCAACATCATTAGCGTAGACCATGTCGATGTATTTCAAACCGATTAATTCGTCGGGTTTATATCCCAGGATTTTTTCGGATGCAGCGCTTACTGTCACGAATTTTCCTTCGATGTCGAACGTGCAGATGATATCCTGTGAAGAATCCATTATTTTATTAAGCCCATTTAGTGCATCCTGCAATTCATTGGATATGCGAATGAGCTTTTCTTTTACTTTCTTTTGCGAGGTGATATCGCGGATGATCATAGCCGTTCTTTCTTCCCCGAAACCATCAGTAAACAAAGCAGAATTGATTTCTCCGGGAAACCTGCTGCCGTCCTTACGAATGAATGTGAGCTCTCCCTTTATGCGCCTGTTTAGCTTTCGATGTCCTAAGAGAATCGGAAACCGGGGATCCTCTGTATCTAACAACACATTTCTATCGGCAGTGCAGATTTCTTCCTGTGTCATCTGGAAAATTTCGCAAGCAGCAGGGTTAGCTGAAATGATCTGACCTGATGGGGACGTCAATAAAATGCCGTCCATGCTGTTCTCAAAAAAGGAGCGGTATTTTGCTTCGCTTTCCCGGATCTTCTGCTGGGCTTCCTGCTGGTCCTTATCATTATTATCCTTTCGTAATGAAATATCGGTTACGAAAGTGACGATATATTTTTTTTTGCCTGATGTGTATTTGTTTGAGCTTATTTCAAGGGGGAAAGCGGTGTTATCTTTTCTTTTGCCCCAGACTTCTTTCCTGAATTGCAGATCAAAATTTTCGAAATCAGATTCTTTGCCCGCAAAGGTTAACCCGGGGATCAGCAGCTCAATTTTAGTTTCAGAGAGATCGTTGTCCGAATACCCGAACAGCTTTTCAGAAAAAGGATTCGCCATAATGATATTACCATCAGAACGGGTTAGAATAATTCCTTGTGTGCCTTTTGAAAAGATAAGCTCCAATTGAGATTGTGCTGCGTTCGCGCGTTTTTCACGAAACATGGCACGTAAAGTGAAAAGCAGGATTAAACCAAGGCCGAGGCTGGCAAACAGACCGCGCGGGCCAAAATAGGAGCATGCTATTGTTAAAGCAATAAGCAGGATCACAAGCAAATTGTAAATAAATTTAGGGGGAGAAGTTTTGAAGTTCATTTCCATTATTTTCAGGAAGTGTGTAGGGGTTGTATAGTGGCCAGTGTTTCTACTAACCTGTCGATGTCATTTGATTTATCAAAAAAATGATCTGCTCCGAGAGCGAGACATTTTTTACGGTAAAGTGATTCAGAGAAGTTTGTTAATACGATAATATTCATTTTGAAATATTGCTTTCGAAGCATTTTGAGCAGGTATATGCCATTCTGCTTAGGGGAATTTTCGTCAAGATGAATATCGAGGATGGCCACATCGGGTTTTTCCAGCATGATCAGCTCGAGGGCAGAAGAAATGTTGCGTGCATTCCCGGCAAACTTAACGTAGGGCAGGTCGCGGAACAGGAATTGTATACGTTCTGCGATTACGATCGAATCATCGACAGTAACAATTTTGATAGGCGCCCGGTTAGTTGCTTTCATCTCTTTCGATTATGAATGCAAAGGACACTAAGAAATTACAGTGTTATGATAGGGGAAGCGATGAAAGTTTTGTAGTGGTTTGTACTACAAAAGAGTTAAACGAGCTTGTGTTCTAATGCGAAGCGGGTAATTTCCGCATTGTTATTAAGGTTCAGCTTTTCTAGTATACGGCTTCGGTATGTGCTGATCGTATTTACACTTAGCGAAAGTTCCTCACCAATATCGGATACCGATTTGCCCGCAGCGATGAGCTGAAGCACCTGCATTTCACGATCGGAAAGCTGTTCGTGCGCTGGCTTTTCCCCGAGCACATCGGTCAATTGTTCTGTCAAAGAATCGGAAATGTATTTGCGGCCGGATAAAACTTTATGCACGGCAGCAACAAGTTCTTCAGTAGCACTTTCTTTAGTGAGAAATCCGGATGCACCTGCTTTAAGCACGCGTATTGCATATTGCTCTTCGGGGTGCATGCTGAGCATAAGAATAGGAGCTTTAATACCGTCTGCGCGCAGCTGTTTCAGCACTTCAACACCGTTGCGGCCCGGCATGGAAATATCAAGCAGGATAATGTCCCAGGTTTTTCCTTTTGTTTTTTCGAATATTTCTGCACTGTTTGCTGCTTCGTCGATTGATGCAAAAGAAAATTCCTCGCGAAGAACCTGTACAAGGCCTTTTCGTACTATTGCGTGATCATCCGCTACGAGAATATTCATTTTGCAGGTTTTACGATGAGATGAAATTACAAGGTATTTTCAGTACAACCACTGTTCCTTTTTTTAATTCGCTTTCAATATTCAGCTCGCCGCCAAGCATAAGCGCGCGCTCTTTCATGCCGATAATTCCCAATGTCTTATTGCTTTTTTCCTCCTTTATTTCAAATCCAACACCATCATCTTCTATCGAAAGTATAAGATGTGTTGCCGTTTGTTCCAGCCTGCCTTTTATTAATGTTGCTTTGGCGTGTCGCATGGCATTTGTCAGGGTTTCCTGGTAAATACGAAAAATCCCTGTTACCAGGTTTTTTTCCAGGGGAAGATCATTTACATTCGACGTAAAGCTGCAATGTATTCCTGTTCGCTTTTCAAATTCACTGCTTTGCCATTCAAGCGCTGCAATTAATCCGAGATCGTCTAATATTCCCGGCCGCAGATCGCTGGAAATCCTGCGAACTGTTTTCACAGTAGCATCAATCAGCGCAATCATATCCGCCAGCTTTTGTTGTTGCGCCTTGTCTTGCTTATCTGCTTTTTTTGTTAACCAGGAAGCATCCATTTTCAGCCCGGTTAATTGTTGTCCAAGCTCATCATGTATTTCACGGGCAATAAATGTGCGCTCTTCTTCACGAATAGTTTGAAGATGTGTGTTAAGCAAACGGATATTATCACGCGATTCTTTGAGTGCAGTTTCTATCTTTTTCCTTTCTGTAATATCCTGGCAGGTACCCACCGCACGCACCGGTTTATTGTTAGTGTCATGTACGATACGCCATCGTTCTTCAAGATGTTTGATGGACCCGCCAGGAGTTATGATGCGATGCTCAATGTGATGCACATCTGTGCTGCTAAATGATAATCCAAAAGCAGCGTCTACTTTTTCTTTGTCTTCGGGATGAACAAATTGAAGGAAATTAAGATGCGAAGTATCCATTGCGGAAGAATCAATCTCAAAAATTTCAAACGTTTGATTCGACCAGATCACACTAAGATCAGTGAGATTTGTTTCCCAGCTTCCGATTTTTGCTACCTCCTGTGCATAGTTCAGCCGGGTTTCACTTTCCTTTAATTCTTTCTGAGCCCTGTTGCGGTCTGCAATGTCAATGCCTACCCCGATAAGATAATCCTTGCCGTCCAGCTTAGCAATATGACCATTGAAATAGTAAGGGATCTTAATTTTGTTTTTGGTTAAGAAATAAGCTTCCACTTCTGCCATGCCATGCTCAAACACTTTGTCGATCTGATTTTTCAGCATGTCTCTTTCATCAGCATCAAAAAAATCAAGTGGATGCATATGCCGGATTTCCTCCTGGGCATAACCGGAGATCAGTTCGAAATTTTTATTCCACCGCATGAACTTTCCATTCTTATCATACAAATAAAAAATCCCCGGCAAGCTATTGAGAATAGATTCAGATAAGTTTTTTTCGTTAATGATCTCCGTTGTTTTTTCTGCAACGAGTTTTTTGAACTTATCAGGCTGGCGTGCCAGGTAAAAGGCAAATGCACCGCATAGAATGGAAAAGATTAATCCCAGGATTGAAAAAGCAACAACATCAAAGTAAACCGTATTTTCCCGCGGCGTCACATATAACTTCCATCCTCCATCAGGAATTTCAACAGAAACAGATCGTTCGGAAGTAAATGGGACGGACGGATTCAAAAAGAACTCCTCTTTTAAAGTTCGTGGATTTTTTTTTGATAGCTGGTAACTGAATTTATCGTTTTGAGCGGTATTGATCCCCACTGCTTTTATTAATGTGGATAGCTTTACAATCGCTACAGAAAATCCTTCAAATTCATAATTTCTATAAATCGGTAGCCTCCCGATAATGGCAACCCCTCCTTGCTTCAGCACAAGTGGCCCTGCAAAAAACAGCTCATTATTCTTAATCGCTTTTATTGCCTCAGGACTTCTCACCGGATCATCAAACACATCATAACCGATGACATTTTCATTTCCCTTTAATGGATAAATATGTGTAATTACACCAGCTTTTGTTAATTCAAGCGCGTCAATGTTCTTGTTTGATTCCAGGATACGTTTTGCAACTTCATCAAAGTTTTCGGGTACACCGTATTTTTCAACAATAAAGCCAAGGGTTTTTACTGCCGAAAGATTGTAGGTCATAGCTGCGTTAAGCCTGTCCTTTACCGCGTTTGCCTCACGCAGCAACTCGCTCCTCATTTCATCTTCACTAATAAGATGACGCTGGTAAGAAAGCGATTGCGTTAAAGCAACAGTTAACACAAAAACCACAAGACCTGTCAGGAGTGGATTCCTGCCCTGTAAAGTGAAATTAAACACCTTCATAATTTGATAGTGTTAATGAAAGCGGAAGCGGACCAGGATAACAAAAAAATCCGGTTCGATTATTCTGAAATATAGTAAATCTTTTGAACGGCAGACTTTCTATATGCAAAATACAGTTTTGTAGACGTATAAATATACGAATGATGACGTGCGGCTGAAAGAAAATAGCTGGTGGTAAATCCCTATTTTTTATGATCAACCGCTTTTCTTACACTGCCGTATTTCTTCAACAGCTCATTCGCTTCTTCATAGCTTATACCTGTTTCATCCATCACCATTTTTGTGCCGCGATCGATGAGCTTATTATTGCTCAGCTGCATATCCACCATTCTGTTTCCCTTTACCCGACCGAGGCGAATCATCACAGCAGTGGAAATCATATTGAGAATTAATTTCTGCGCTGTGCCCGATTTCATTCGTGTGCTGCCGGTTACAAATTCAGGACCCACTTCTGCAACGATCGAATATTTTGCAAGCGATGCAAGTGGCGAGCCGGGGTTGCAAGTTATGCATCCGGTTGTAATTTCATTCACATTACATTTTTCCAACGCACCCAACACATAAGGTGTAGTCCCCGACGCAGCAATTCCGATCACCACATCTTCTTTACCGATTGCATGTTCCTGCAGATCCTTCCATCCCTGCTCCAATGAATCTTCCGCAAATTCAACTGCTTTGCGAATCGCAGCATCACCACCTGCAATAATTCCTACAACCATTCCATGCGGCACACCAAACGTCGGCGGACATTCCGAAGCATCTACAATTCCCAATCTCCCGCTCGTGCCTGCACCCATGTAAAATAATCTTCCGCCATTCTGCATTTTGCCCACGATGCTTTCAACCAAATCTTCAATCGCAGGAATACATTTCTCCACCGCCAAAGCAACCAGCTGATCTTCTTTATTAATATTGATCAGCAATTCTTTCACCGTCATCTTTTCAAGATCGTTATGCCGCGAAGTAGATTCTGTAATGCGTTCCATGCCCTAAAGATATGGAGATCTCCTTAAGCGTGATCTGGTAATCCGGTAACTGGGAAATTGAAAAAAAGAAAAATTAATCTTCCAATGTGCGTATGCATTTGAGCGCCAATTTCCCAGTTACCAGATTACCAGATTACCAAATCCCCCATTGGGATTTCACTCGCTTGCGATAAGCAAAATAAAAAACCCGGATCCTTTCGAACCCGGGTCGTAAGCAGAATTTTTTATTTGCTTAGTGATAAACGTTGAGCTTTCCTTTTTCAAGGATCGTTCCGTTTGCACCTACAGCCTGGTAGAAATACATTCCGGAAGAAAGATCAGAAACATTTACTGAAGTTTGATCTGCTGTTACGTTTGCTGTTCTTACAATGCGTCCGTTGATGTCAAGAATATTGATCAACGCAACATCAGCTCCGTTAGAAACAAATGTTACAGTTTCAACCGACGGGTTCGGATAAACATTCATGTTGGTTTCATTAGCGAATTCAGATACGCCAACATTCTGCTGTGGCAATGTTGCAATCCATGTAGCGCTTGTGATCGTTCCGAAATCCTGGTAGTCGGTTAATTCTGCCAATGGAAATCCGATTCCGTTTGCCCAATAGGTGTAAGTGCGAACTGAGTCCATGGTAATCGCTGCATCATAAATCCAAACGTTCATTGTTTGAACATCTACAGTGTCGATTTGCAAACGTGTTGCATTCACACGTAAAACATTATATGTGCCAAGCGGAGTTGTTGCAGACCCCCAGCCATCAGCTATAGATGTTTTGACGATCGTAGTACGAATGTGAACTGAATCAATTACAAATCCAACTCCCGGATCATAACCGAGGTAGGTATAGCCTTCACCTCGTGCTGAATCTACAAATCCTGTATTGTAGGTGGTAGGAAGATCCAAAACCTTTTCAAAATCAGAAAATGGAATTTCAATAATGCCGCTTCCGATCGGGTTTGCTGCCTGACCGGTAATTTCAAATGCTGTCGGACTTGAATTGAAATAAACGTAAGCTTGATTTGTATTGAATACCGCTGCAACATTGCTTCCCGGAAAGCTTGAACCATTCGGAGTGAATTGTGGTTGCGTAAAAACAATCGTGTCGCTCGACTGATTATTAAGGGCGGTAAGATTGTACGTTTGATTCGCGCCTGCATTTCCGGGAGTTACAGTCGGCGTTGAATCATTGATTTGATAAACACCGGCGTAAAGCGGTACAAGATCACCCTGGTTGATGGTAATCTGTGCTGTAAGCGTTGATCCGATAGCAAGAACTGCAATACAGAGTAAAGATTTTTTCATGGTTGTTTTTGGTTGGTTTTGTTCTTAGAAATCCGCTTACAGTGAGTTTAGCAGACAGGCAAAAATAGCAAAATCAGGCTTACGTTGGGGCGATGAAATCATCATTTCAAACGTTAAATTTCATTGCAAATCTTATCTTTATTTCCAGCTATGGAAGAAACGCCCGCCGCAAGCAGTCCAAAAACAATTCGCAAAGTCATATTAGCTTCTTCTGCAGGAACGCTGATCGAATGGTATGACTTTTATATTTTCGGCAGCCTTTCAACAATTATTTCAGAACGTTTTTTCCCGCAAGAAAATCCGACAGCAGCTTATCTTGCGACACTCGCCATGTTTGCAACCGGTTTTATTGTTCGTCCTTTCGGCGCAATTATTTTCGGACGTATCGGCGATCGTGTCGGGCGTAAGTATACTTTCCTGGTAACACTTTTGCTGATGGGACTTTCCACTTTCGCAATCGGTTTAATTCCCGGTTACGGACGAATAGGAATTCTCGCGCCGGTACTTGTTTTGCTTTTGCGTTTAGTACAAGGACTCGCTTTAGGAGGAGAATATGGCGGTGCAGCAATTTATGTTGCAGAACATAGTCCGCCCGGTCGCCGTGGTTATTTCACCAGCTTCATTCAAACCACTGCAACCTTCGGATTATTTATTTCCATCGCAGTCATTCTTGCTACACGTGCTTGTCTTGATGCAAATGAATTTAATCAATGGGGTTGGCGGATTCCGTTTTTGCTTTCAATTTTTTTAGTTCTTGTTTCGTATGTAATTCGTCGCAAGCTGCATGAGTCACCGGAATTTGCTGCGTTAAAAAGTTCAGGTAAAACTTCTAAAAATCCGATCAGGGAAAGTTTCGGTAAAAAAGAAAATCTGAAATGGGTTTTGCTTGCCTTATTCGGTGCGTGTGCAGGGCAGGGAGTGGTTTGGTACACGGGACAATTTTATGCGCTTACATTTTTGCAGAAGACCATGAACATCGAATTCGTACAATCGAATGTGATCATTGCAATCGCGCTTATTCTTGGAACGCCATTGTTTATTTATTTCGGAAGATTATCAGACACGGTCGGACGAAAAAAAATAATGATGACCGGTTTGCTTCTTGCAGCGCTTGCGTATTACCCGATTTATAAAACGATGTATGCAATTGGTGATGTGAAAGCGAAAACAGAAATTACAAAGCTGGAAAAAACGCAAACCATAGGCGTTACCAGGATGGCAGAAGGAGTGAAGGATAGTCAGTCCACTGGTTATTTAGCAGATGAAGAACAAATAATAAGCGGAAGCTATTCGTATTCTGACGGAACAACTGTACAGAAAGATTACAGGAAAGATGGTAAAACAATTGTCACCCTTTCTTCTATGAATTGTGCGTTGCTTGTGTTGCTTATTTTTATCCAGGTTGTTTTTGTAACTATGGTTTACGGACCGATCGCAGCATTCCTTGTTGAATTATTTCCTGCGAAGATCCGTTACACTTCACTTTCATTGCCGTATCATATTGGCAATGGCGTGTTCGGCGGACTCACCCCGTTTATTGCTACATGGATTTTTGCAACAACAGGAAATCCTTTTTCAGGATTGATCTACCCGATTGCAATTGCGCTGATCACTTTTATTATCGGGATGGTTTTTATTAAGAAGAGGGAAATAGGGATGGAAACGTAATCTGTTTGTCGCCTTCGATACATTTCGCAAATTAAACTTTCCATTAAGGAATTGATATTCTTTTTCGAAACACTCCTGACAAGTGGGAAATTGTCTTAATAGTTTTTTTTTGGAAATCTCCCTCTTGTCAGACTTAGTCTCGTCAGAAAATAGCCTCAACAGTAAAGAAAAAAAATCTTCTGACGAGATGTATCGAAGGCGACAAACCGGAAAGGCAACAAACTGAATTATTCCTTCAGCTAAAAGCAAGAATCACGCAGGTAAAAATCCGTTTTTATCCGTCAAATCCGTGTCATCCGTGTTCTTGCTGATACTACGAATCTCCTGCCAGCTCCAATTATTTTTCGCCTGGATATTTTGATACGCCTGCAGAAAAAATTCAGTCACCACCTTTTCAAAAACATCCGCATCAATGGAAGAAGAAAAAATTTCTCTTTGTGTCGGATGCGCAAATCGTTCTGCTTTTGTAAGTTCAGAATTTTCTATACGAAGCAGCGGACCGGTGTCGTTAATAGTATCACAAAACCATTTCTTGCCTGAAGTTTCCATTTCATTCAGCTGATCACAAAGCGGCTGCATGGAAATTCGCGGCAATGTGGGACGGGAAACAATATCAACCCATGTCGTGTATTTGTATTCAAGCTCGTATCGATTTTCAGAATACATGCTCAATACAATATCAGTTCCGTGAGTTGCACTGAACAATGCGTAATAAGAAACAGGTTGTGGTGTTTTGATTAATGTCAAACCAATTTCCTTTATTACAGAAATGGTTGAAGCGTTTCCATGAATCGTTTCATGATCTTTTTTGATGCGCAGATAATCTTTCGACCAAACTGAAATGAATTGATCAGGATTTTTTATCACTTCAGCAAAACGCGGCAGGAACCATGCGAATTTTTCTGCGCACGCTTTCAATTCATGATCATCGCCAAACGGAGGATAAAAACGTGTTCGCTCTTCCGCATCAATCCAGCAAACAATTTTCAACGCAGCATCATCTTCTTCAAGTGATAAATCCAGCTCACGAAAATCACCGATGCGCGCAACAGCTTTTAATACTGTATCATATTGCACTGCAAGACCCTGCTCAAACAAACTCCACACGCCGACAAGTCCGTCAATATCAAAATGTGTTGCCGTGATCAGCTCATGCTGCAAGCCTGGATGCTGCTGCATAATTGCATTGATCACAATTCCTGCACTTGTGTCATGCGCAATTCCTTCAATATTATTTTGTCCTTTCCAGTGCGAAAGAATCAATCCCGAAGAATGAGCGCCATCAACGATGATCGCTTCCCGGTTATTGAGTTCGTGGAAGGGGATGAAGGATTTCAATTTTTAACGGGATAAGCAAGGCAAGCTTTAATACTATCTTCATTTAATTCCGGAAAATCCTGAATTATATCTTCCATGCTCATACCAGATTCTATCCATTGATGAACATCAAAAACGGAAATCCGTGTGTTTTTGACACAAGGTTTTCCAAAGCGAATAGTTGGATCACTAAATATATATTCGTTGGTTTTCATAATTAAAAGTCAAAAAGCAAATTCCACATTGGTATTTGGAATTTGCTTTTTCATTTTTTCACTAATATATCGCCGGCCATTTCTCCGGATCACCATCATGCATCATCGAATAAGCGAGGTCATAAATATCCACCGTTCCCGGCTTGCTGAAGAAATCTCCATCCGAACCATAAGCAGGACGGTGATCGCGTGCGGTGAGTGTGCGTGGCTCGCAATCTAAGTGTTTGTAAGCTCCCTGGTTCTCGAGAATGTTCTGCAAAATAAAAGCAGAAGCGCCACCCGGAACATCTTCGTCTACAACAAGCAAACGATTTGTTCTTTTCACCGATTCAACAATGGAATTATTTTTATCGAAAGGCAATAACGTTTGCACATCAATTACTTCAACAGAAATATCTGCTTCCTGTAGTTGTTTTGCTGCGTCAAGACACAAACGTAATGTTGCTCCGTAGCTGACGAGCGTAATATCTTTTCCTTCACGGATAATTTCCGGGATGCCTAATTCTACTTTGAACTTGCCCCAGTTTTCAGGACGACGTTCTTTTAAACGGTATGCATTTAATGGCTCAATCACCAATGCAGGTTCATCCGCTGTAAGCAAGGTGTTATACATTCCTGCCGCCTGCGTCATGTTACGAGGAACACAAATATAAATTCCACGAAGCGAGTTGATGATCATTCCCATTGGTGAACCGGAATGCCACACACCTTCCAAACGATGTCCACGTGTACGGATAACAACAGGCGCTTTTTGTCCGCCAACTGTTCTCCACTGCAACGTTGCAAGATCATCGCTGAGAATTTGCAATGCGTAAAGAAGGTAATCGAGGTATTGAATTTCAGCGATCGGGCGCAAACCACGTAATGCCATCCCGATTGCCTGGCCGATAATTGTAGCTTCACGAATGCCGGTATCGAACACGCGGATTTCTCCGTATTTTTTCTGCAATCCTTCAAGCCCTTGATTTACTCCGCCGATAAAACCGGAATCTTCACCGAAGATCACTACTTCAGGATACGTTGAAAGAATAGAATCAAAATTATCACGGAGAATTTCTCTTCCGTCATACAATTTTTCTTCGCTCGCATATTCAGGCTTCACCGGTTTTACTTCGAGCGCAGTTCCGCTATGCAGATTTGCGCTGTAACGGTTGAAGTTTGCAATTGCATTTATCTGCAGCCAGCTGATGAGCTTCGCGCGTGCAGGAATATTTTCATTTTTTACATAACGCAATGCCATCTTCGCCGAAGAGATCATGTCACGGCGTGTTGCATCTGTTGTAGATGAAAGATCGTTGCGCACTTTGGTGATAAAAACACCATTCTCACTTTCATTTGCTAAATTCTCCAGCAACGCGAGCACTTCTTTCGATTCAGCTTTTAACGGTGCGAGATACGCTTCCCATGCAGCACGACGCGCTGTCTTCACATGTTCTTTCGCTTCTTTTTCAAGCTGATCTAATTCTTCTGCATTTGCAATCCGTGAAGTAACGATCCACTCACGGAATTTTTTCAGGCAATCGAAATCAGTTTCCCATTGCAGACGCTCTGCAGTTTTGTAACGCTCGTGTGAACCGGAAGTAGAATGTCCCTGCGGCTGATTTACTTCTTCCACGTGCACCAAAACAGGCACATGCTCATCGCGGCAAAGTTTGGAAGCATCAGCATAAGTTTCAACCAAATGCGGATAATCCCAGCCACGTGTTTTGAAAATTTGAAATCCGGGCTTCTCTGCAGTACGTTGAAATCCGGAAAGCGCATCTGAAATACTTTCTTTTGCTGTCTGGTATTTTTTCGGAACAGAAATTCCATAACCATCATCCCAAACAGAAACGAGCATTGGAATTTGCATTACCGCAGCAGCGTTCATCGTTTCCCAAAACAATCCTTCTGAAGTAGAAGCATCACCAATCGTTCCGAATGCGATTTCATTTCCTTTGTTCGTGAACTTAGAAAATTTCGCTGACTGCAGATCTGCGTTTTGTTTGTAATGTTTTGAAGCAAGCGCCAATCCGAGAAGACGAGGCATCTGTCCGCCGGTTGGAGAAATATCAGAAGATGAATTTTTTATTTTGGTAAGATCTTTCCACGAACCATCTGCATTTAAGCTGCGCGTTGCAAAATGTCCATTCATCTGTCGTCCTGCAGAAGAAGGTTCAGCTTCCACATCGGTATGAGCATACAATTGCGCAAACCATTCCTGCAAGCTCAGGTTTTTTGTAGCGAACATAAAAGTCTGATCGCGGTAATAGCCCGAACGAAAATCGCCTTCTTTGAAAGCTTTCGCCATAGCTAATTGCGCCACTTCTTTTCCGTCTCCGAAAATTCCGAATTTAGCTTTGCCGGTAAGCACTTCTTTACGGCCGGTAAGACTTGCTTCCCGACTTTCAAAAGCCACGCGATAATCGGTAAGGACGATATCCTGGAATTCTTTTAATTTCTCTTTAGAAACATCTGAATGTTTCTCCGCTACGTTGCTCATTTATTAATGCGGTTTTTGTAAATAGCCCGGGTCTGTGGTACGGCTTATAACGTACCGCAATAAAATTAAGGAAATTAACGGTGAAAATGCTTGCTATGGCATAACTGTATGTCTACTTTCGTCAAAAATATATCTATGAGAATCAAGCTATTGACCGCAGCAATTTTATCAGTGATTTTTTCTGTTTCCTGTAATAATGGAAATGAAACCGCTAATGCCAATGAAAATCAATTGGAAGGCTTGCTAAAAATAAAAAATGAAGCAGGGTTAAAAGAGAAGTTTGGAAATGATCATATCAGCTACGATACGATCTGGGGAGCAGAAGGATCTTTTACGATGGGAACTTACATTGATCAAGGTACTGATGATGAAGTTGAAATTTATTGGGAAGATTCGCTTAACCGTTCCGGAATTGCTTCTGCTTCTGTTCATGCACAATGGCAGGAGAATGGAGATTATAAGTATAACTCAAAATGGATTTCAGCAAGTGGAGTGAAGCTTGGAATGACAACGGATGAATTAGAAAAATTAAATGGAAAGCCGTTTACTTTTTCAGGATTCGGTTGGGATTATGGTGGAGGAATTATGAGCTGGAATGATGGTAAGCTTGAGAAATTCGGAATAGGTGTAACGCTTACAGATGGAATGGATGATAAAGTTTCAGATGAGGAATTAAATGAAATCCTCGGCGACCAGGAAGTGAGCAGTGATAATGCTGTCGTAAAGAAAACGCAACCAAGAGTGAATGCGATTTCTGTGTATTAATATTTTTGGTGTGCGCATTTTCGGTTTGTCGCCTTCGATACAATTTTTCGGTTTGTCGCCTTCGATACAATTTCGTGGAGATCTTGTGTTGAATATTTAGATTTCTGCCAAAATTTACTCAGTCTGACAAGAGGGAAATTTCCAGATTTCGGGGATGATGCTTGTCGCATTTTGCTTTGTCGCCTTCGATACAATTTCGTGGAGAGCTTGTATTGAATATTTAGATTTCTGCCGAAATTTACTCCGTCTGACAAGAGAATTTTTTTTCTTTGAATCCGCTTGAAGAAATTTCTCTTTTGTCAGACTGGTAGTCTCGTCAAAAATAATTTGAACGAAGAATGAAATGTCAATTTTGACGAGGCGTATCGAAGGCGACACTGCAGCGGCGACAAGCAATGCGGCCAAAGCAAAGACAACAAGTAAAAGCAACAAACAAAGTCGACAAGAAAAAACCAACAAAGCAACAACTTAAATGCAAATCGCCTTTCCAGATTTACATCAGGAAAGGCGACGAAAAAAATTTGAGAAATATTTTTATCTGATCTTAAGAGCTCTTAATGATTATGATCACCTTCATGGTGTTCATGCTCACCGTGATTTTGTGTTCCTTTTGGTTGATCTGTTGAAACAGAATCGCCGGAAGCATTTTGCTCATTTCCTGCCGGTGTAGTATGTCCATCAGCTTCATGGCCGTTGTTGTGGTGTTCTTCTTTTACTCCCGGACCATGTGTGTGACCAGGCTCTTGTGCATCACCATGAATTGCATCATGAACATGGGTTTCTTCACGCGCGCCCCATTTATCTGTGCCTGAAATATTCAGGCAGAAATAGCCGATGATGGCAAATCCAAGCGCAACAGTTACCAAACCTGCAAGCGGCATCCACCATCCCTGTGGATAATACTGGCGATTACCTTCTGTTGCATGATCGTCGTGCCCTGTTCCGTGTGCGTGATTTTCCATTTTTATTTCAGTTGATTTAATGATGCAAGTATAAAGTTTTGCTTTGAAACGGCCGAATGCTTTGCTGATAAATTATCAGGCAGAAATTCACTAAGCGTGTGAACCGATTGCTCTAAGGTAAAGCACGTGTGAACGAAGCGCTTTAAATAGATTCGGATATTCAATGATCGGCACTTCATATTTTTTACAAAGTTCCTGGATCACTTTATGTAAACCCGGATAATGTACGTGAGAAATTTTCGGGAACAGGTGATGCTCAAGCTGGAAATTTAATCCGCCCGTAAGCCAAAGCATGACCCTGCTGCGGGTTGAAAAATCTGCTGTTGTTGCGAATTGATGGATCACCCATGTTTCATCCATTTTATTGGTAGTTGGATCAGGCATCGGGAAATCAGCGTGCTCAACTACGTGGGCCAATTGAAATACAAGCGCAAGAACAACGCCGCAAACAAGATTGGCAACCAGGTAACCAACTAAAGCCGGACCAACGCCAACCATGAGAATCGGAAGGACGATGTAAATAAATACGTAGGATAATTTTGTGAACCAGAAGATCGCATGTTCTGCAGCAGTCAGCTTACGGATCTTAAAGCCGGAAATTTTACCGGTGAAATATTTAAGAAAATCGCGCTGGAAAACCCACCATAAAAGTGTGAGTGAATAAAGCACAGGAAAATAAATGTGCTGGTATTTGTGAAACCAGTAACGTTTCTGGTGTTCGTTGGTGCGGATGAATGGTTTGATATCGATATCATCATCCTGTCCTTCAATGTTTGTATACGTATGATGAATGACATTGTGCTTCATCTTCCACATCATTGAGCTTCCGCCCATCAGGTTAAGCGTGTAAGCCATAATTTCATTCACCCAATGTTTTTGTGAATAGCTACCGTGAGCGCCATCATGCATTACATTGAAACCGATAACTGCAAGATTAATTCCGAAAAGCGCACAAAGGATGATGCTGATCCATGCGGCAGGCTGCACAAACAGGAGGATCCAGTACATTGCAAATGCAGTAGCAAGAACGACCGCAGTTTTAGTGTAAAGTTTCCAGTTGCCGGTGGTTTTGATGTTGCGACTGGTAAAGTATTCTTCAACGCTCTTTTTCAGCGCGACAGTAAAATCCGTTTGTTTGTTGTTGAATGAAATTTTTGACATTCCTCGGTATAGGTTAATCAGTTAATTATTTACTGTTTCCGCTGCTCAATCGAGATCAGCACTTGCAAGGGAAAAACGAATACAAAAACAACCGCCATTACAGTAAACTGCAGCGGACGGTTGCCTTTATAAGGAAAGGTGGTAAAAATCAGCCTGTTTAAAGAACTTGAAAATTGCCTCCCAATTGGGTTATTCAGAAGTCAATTGTCAGAGTTATATGGCCTGGCAACCGGCTGCTGATGCGTAGATTCTAGTAACGGTCTCCTCTGTCAAAGTTTGAAGGACGCTCAGTTTTAGGACGAGCTTCGTTTACGTTAATGTTACGACCTTTAACGTTAGCGCCGTTTAATTCAGCAATTGCTTTATTAGCTGCGTCATTATCAGGCATTTCAGCAAAAGCGAATCCTTTGCTGCGTTGTGTGAATTTGTCAACAATAATTTTTACTGAAGTTACTTCTCCGTACTGTGATAGTAGTCCGAGTAAATCTTCTTCGGTTGTTGCCCAGGCGAGGTTGT
The DNA here is from genome assembly GCA_031412295.1 of Bacteroidota bacterium. Taxonomy (GTDB): domain Bacteria; phylum Bacteroidota; class Bacteroidia; order Palsa-965; family Palsa-965. The sequence goes on along the minus strand of JANOCU010000010.1, from coordinate 344,304 downwards.
TAATGAAAAGGTTCATTGAAGTTAGTTCTTGTTTTTGTTTGTTTGATTGGCCGCAAAGATAATCAGAAAACATATCGGTGATTCCCCATGCACCTATTTCATTAACAGGCCATTATTAAATAAAAAGAAGGCCGGGGCTGCGAAACCCGGCCTTCTGCACACCAATTGCACGAAACAGAACCTCTCTGATTTTACCTGACCTAACCCTTAGAGAGGGTGTTCAGCTATAAGACGGTGGAATTGGTAGTTTGTTACGGCCGTTTCGTCAGATTTTTGGATATTTAACAATTGACGTGTTTCACATTACGACTGTCATAGATTTGAACCGCTCGACAGAAAAAGTTTCAGGGTTCTGAGTTCCGGGTTTCGGTTAAAAAGTTGAAAAGTGAGATCTGTCAGGAAAAGAGTGGGTATTGAGTATTGAGTATTGGGTATTGAGACTGGGATCATAACCAGATCGCTCAGTCACTAAATCTTTTTTGCAATTACCAATTTACCAGATTACCAGATTACCAAATGCGCGTTTTGGCCCTTCGCGCGTGGAAATGGGAAGGGGACAGTAGGCTGCGAAACCACTATCCCCTTTTGCACAATTACGTGCCCCGACCTAACCTGTAAAAAACTAAAAACCCTGCTGGGATTTGATAATAAGACGGACAGCTTGATGATTAGTTACAGACTTTTAAAAATTTTATTGAAATCCTTTTCTTGTAGTTGACCGTTACAAATATCGGTGGCCTATCTGTCCGCAGTTGTTATCGGCTTGTTAATTAGTTCTTGTCATTTTGAAGCTTTCTCCACCCTGCGAATAGATAATGCCTTTTAATGTTTGATGATTATGGTATCCGAATCTTCAAGGATTTCCTCATCATCATATTTACTTCGTTTTGCATTTAATCCTGCACAATCCACACATTCCAATCCGCGGCCCGTCATTTTCCAGCGACGATCTACCATATCCACATCAAGCGTGTTGGTGGTATTTTCAACATCGTAAATCAAACCCGTCATCGATTCGCTGAGATAGATCACTCTGTTTTTCGGAACAAGCAATTCCAACCTGATATCCTGCGCTTTCCAGTTTTGCCCTCCTAAAGTGAAATATGGATTAAAGGTGATCAGCGAATCTTTTTGTGTGATGGTATATTTGATCGCATTCGCACGGTTAAATGCTTCACGCTTATCATTTCCGGATGCTTGTTTATAAACGATAAGCTGGAAACTATCTGCATCGGTTGGCAAAATGCGAAGCTCAAACTCCCCGAACTTTACTTCACCGCCATTCGAGCTGAAAGCTTTGCGACGATTTGAAAAGTGATGACGGCGATTCCAGCTTGAATGATAATCGCTGTTTTCCATGTCAGGATCTGAATTTACTTTCAGGTAAAATGTATCGCTCTTCGCATTCTTCAGAGAAAAATATTCGTGTACAGATGCTTCTTCACGGAAACCTTTGCCGATTGAAATTCCGGAAAAAACAGCACCTGATACACCAAGAATCCAAATCACAAGTGCAACGATGCTGATAATACGATCCTGTCTTTTTATTCTGAAAACGAGACGAATTCCTTTGTAGATCATCATGATGATAGGAATTCCGAATACGATGAAGAAGCAGGTTAATCCCATGTAATAGCTGAAACGGTCAGGAAAAAAGCTGCTCACGTGCTCACCGAAAGGAAGATTTCCGAAATCGGTAAGAGAGAATGTAGAGGTGATCAGTGCAATAAGGAAAAAGATTCCGAGTGCAAGAAGCACAAAGGCAAAGATTCTTCCGATCACATGAAATACGCCATGGAAAAAATCTTCAAACGCCGAGTTTCCTTTATGTCTTCTTCTCCATTGGCGTGAATCTTCCTGCCACTTTTTTCCATATTGTTTTGCTTCGTTGCCGAAATTTTCAGCGCGCTTTTTAAATTCGCCGAATTCTTCTTTTACTGTTTTGCTGATGTTGTTAAGATCAACAGGCTCTCGACGCATTTCTAATTTTTCTGCTGTTGTTTCTGCTTTCGGAATGATGAGCAGCAATAAAATGTAGAATAATAATCCTGTGCCGAAAACGAAGAAGCTTACAGCAAATGCGCCACGAAGCCACACCGGGTCGATATCAAAATAATAGCCAAGTCCGGAACAAACACCACCGATCACTTTATCATCTGTATCACGGTAAAGTCTGCGGCGTGTGCGTGGACCATCTTCCGAACGCGAATCATCTTCAGAAGAAGCTGCGCCTGCATTTTCTCCGTCCGAGATCGCTTCCGGTTCGCCCATTAACGAAATCACGTAATCAACATCCGCCATCAACACCACTTGTTTCGACGGACCAACACGTTCATTCAGAATTTCAGCGATGCGCGATTCAATATCTGCCATGATATCATCACGCCCGTCGTCTTCTGAAAAACGACTACGGACAGTGCGCAAATAGCTTCCGAGCTTTTCGTATGCATCTTCTTCAATGTGAAAAATAATGCCGCTTATGTTTATAGTTACTGTCTTGTTCATCGTTTTATCGGATTGTCGGTTGTAATAATGATTGGCGTTTTTGTTTTTTTCTTTGTCACTTCATCTACTGAAGCAACCAGCTCGTCCCAGGAATTTTCAAGCTCGTGTAAAAATTTTTCTCCTGTTTCAGTGAGCCTGTAATATTTGCGCGGAGGCCCCGATGTAGATTCTTCCCAGCGATAGGAGAGCAGCTCCAGGTTTTTTAAGCGGGTGAGCAGTGGATATAATGTTCCTTCCACCACCACCAGCTTCGCTCTTTTCATCCGCTCGATTATTTCCGTCGGATACGCATCTCCTTCCGAAAGCGTGGAAAGAATGCAGAACTCTAAAACACCTTTCCGCATCTGGGCTTTGGTGTTTTCGATGTTCGCTTTTGCAATTTCTATTGTCATTTTATTCGTGTTTGTTCCTTTATCGGAGTGTTGTTCTAATTTTTTGAAAAATTCATTTCTGTAGTTCTGATGGTATCAGTTGTTCCGGTTACTTGACGAAGCAAAGATATGGCTATACTTTAGTACTATGCAAGACATAATACTATATGAAATATTAAATACTTGATTTTCAGGCCAATAATTTTTATTTAAAACCAGATCATACAGATTCTATTAACTTTGCGGCACACAAAAACGCCTTATGCACTTTTCGGAACAGTTGCAACATTTACTTACGCTCGACGGATTATTGAGCTTATTGACACTTACTTTATTAGAGATCGTACTAGGAATAGATAATATCATTTTCATTTCCATTATCGCGGGGAAGGTCAAGGAAATTAAAGACAGGAAGAAGGCAAGAACAATCGGCTTGGTACTGGCGCTTGTTATGCGGATCGGATTGCTTTTCGCAATTACCTGGATCATCGGATTAAAAGAGCCGATTTTTACAATGAACGGGTTGATAGATGTATTTACCGGGATGGGAATGGAACATGCGCTTGAAGCAGCACAGGTTTCAGGTCGTGATTTGATCTTATTCTGCGGTGGTATTTTCCTTTTGGCTAAAACCACATCCGAGATTCACGAAAAGATGGAGTCTGCAGATGATACGGAAGAAGAGAAGAAGACCAAAAAGACAGCAACAATATCTTCTGTCATTTTACAGATCATGTTTATCGATATTGTTTTTTCATTCGATTCGATCCTCACCGCGGTAGGTATTGTAAATGAAGTAATAATCATGATCGCAGCTGTAATGATCTCTATGCTCATCATGCTTGCCGCTTCAGAAAAAGTAAGCAGCTTCATCGAACGTCATCCAACAGTAAAAATGCTTGCATTATCGTTCCTGCTGATGATCGGTATGCTTTTGATCCTCGAAGCATTTGCAGTTCACGTTCCGAAACCGTATGTGTATTCGTCAATGGCATTCGCATTCCTTGTTGAAATACTCAATATGCGTGTCAGACGAAAATCGCATATGAAAAAGAAATCATAAAGAAATACATTCATAAAAAAAGCCCTCTTGAATTATCAGGAGGGCTTTTCTTTTTTCATTCAATTCTTATTTCGTAATCGGGTGAAGCGGTAATTGTGCTTCTCCTTTTATCCACTTAGCAGCTTTCCCATATACAGATCCTGTATATTCATAATAGGTGCTTTCGCCGGTTTCAGTATCCCAAACGATCAGCCTTTCTGTATTTCCGGAAGAAACATTCATGTGATATTTTCCGATTTTGTTTGTTTCTCCTTCAATAAAGTTTTGCGGTGATGGTGCAGCATTCGCATTTGTAATAGAGCGAATAAAAAATCCACCTGTAAGAAATAGTATGCCAACGCCGATGCAGATGTTTAAGAATTTGTTTTTCATGATGGTTGGTTTTTGGTTTGGACAGTTGAATAAACTAAATCACATTTCAATCTTTAATAGGTTCCGGCGGTCCGGGGAATTTTGGTTCTGTATTCAAAACATACACATCGAGAATAGCATTTACTCTTGCAAGATATTCCCTGAGCATAGTTTTTAATCCATATCGATTCGGTACATCTTTCGCATTAAATCCAACAGCATTGATCCCATAATGATTTGCAATAAATATCGCGCGTTCATTCTGGAATTCCTGTGAGACAACAATAATATCTGTTTGACCAAAAACCCACTTACAACGCACCACCGAATCAAGTGTTCTGAACCCCGCGTAATCCAGTGTGATCACAGAATCAGGAACACCGATGGCAATTAATGCTTCTTTCATCGCAGTTGATTCATCATAATATTCCGTAGAGTTATCGCCGCTCACAATAATATGCTGCACCTTTCCCGCTTTCCATAAAGCAGCAACAGCTTCCATCCGGTATTTATAAAACAAATTTTCTCCCGAGCGTGTATATGGACTTGTTCCGAAAACCAAAGCCGTTTTACGCGCAGGAACATCTTCTACACGGTCAAATAATTTTCCTTTCGCAGCATTCGCGATGACAAAATCGGAAGTGAAAATAAAAAGCAGGAGAAATAAAGGTACATAAATGAAAAACCATCTTCTCCATCGTTTAGAAAAAAACCATCTGAAGAAGGACTTTATTTTTTGCAGCATGGGTGGGTTGCTTTTCCCCAACCTTCAGGTTGGGGTTGTGTGTGGGGACTACAAGTATAAAGCAAGAACAGCAAACGAAACAAAAATCACACTGGCAATTCCATTTGTTGTACCGAAAGCACGATTCACACGACTAAGATCATCAGGCTTTACAATGCTGTGCTGGTAAATAAGCAGCAAGCAATAAATTCCGAAACCAGTGTAATAAACAGGTTGGTAGAAAATATACAATCCCGCTAAGAAAATAAATCCGACTGAACCAAAGTGAAATAGTTTAGCAACATTTAATGCTGCTTTTGTTCCGAGCCAGGATGGAATAGAATACAAGCTATTTTCCCGATCGAATGTTTCATCCTGCAGCGCATAAATAATATCAAAGCCGCTGACCCAGAATAAAACTGCGAATGAAAAAAGTACGGGTTGAACAGCAAAGAATCCTGTAACAGCAAGAAATGCGCCGATAGGAGCGAGGGCAAGCCCGACGCCAAGAATCAAATGACAAAGCGGCGTGAATCGTTTTGTGTAGCTATAACCGAGCACCACAAGCAATGCGATGGGTGAAAGCTTAAAACAAATGCTGTTGATGAAATACGTGCAGAGAATAAACAATGCTGAGCTGATGATGACAAATGCGAGCGCTGCTGTTGGCGAAATAACGCCTGCCGGAATTTCTCTTACAGCAGTGCGTTGATTTTTTGCATCGAATTTTCTATCAATAAACCTGTTGAATGCCATCGCCGCGCTTCGGGCAGTGACCATACAACCAATGACAAGCAAAAAAAGTTTTATTGAAAATTCAGCGTTTATTGTTTTGACTCCGAGCAGGTAACCGAGAATGGCAAACGGCATTGCGAAAATCGTGTGGCTGAATACCACGAGTGATAAATAGCTTTTAATTTTCGGTGTCGGTTTGGTTTGCGTCATTTGGTGAGCTGCATATAAAGCATGATTGCAAAAGGAGTTGAATTCAGCAGCATTCCGAAAATGCCCGGGTTGAATTTTGTTTCAAGCTGAAAGCGTGTGCTGAAAAATACGTAAGCACTGCTGAACAAAAATCCCGGCAACATTCCGAAAAATGCAATCTGCGGAAATACAAAAGAAGTAATTGCGACAAGCACGCCGATTGATAATCCGATCCAGCCGAGAACAGGGGTGATTTTTTGCATAGTAAAACTCCTTTACCGGAGCGCGTCAAAGATAAACAGACTATTATGAAAAATTCCAAATTCCAAAATCCAAATCCCAAAACCCAAGTTTAATGACTCAAATCTCAAGTCTCCGAGTCTCACTCAGGTGCTGTATAACGCGACTGTCCTTTCAACGGTTTTAATTCATTTCCATTTTCCCTTAGGAATTCGGTGTTTGTTCCTTCCGCGCCGGGCCAGTCGGTTACAATTTCAAGCTTACCGTTTTTTACAAAGACTGCAATCACTTCGAAATATTCAACACCAAAATTTCCGCCATCATCAACACGCCAGGTGCTTGTCTCATTGTATTCTGCAGCAAAATCCTGGCAGGCAATTTTATCCGGCGTAATGTAAGCCAATGTTGCTAAGGCAGACAAACCAACATTTTCAAACTCGAATAAATAAATAGCAGAATCTTTTCCGAGAAGCGTTAAGCAACGATAATCTTTGATCTTCCTGTTTTTCTCTTTTTCAATTCGTGCTTTATTCGCAGCAGAAAGCTCTTTTATAGCAGGAGCTTTAACAGGAATAATTCTGCGCGATGAAACAAATCCGGGCGTCATACAAACTACGCTATTTGCGCTTGTTACGGCGTTTTCTTTCACTTCAAATAAATAACCTTTGCTGTTCTTAAAATTGAATTCATTTTCACGTCCGTTATCTTCTTCAGTTGATTTTTTATTTTCAACGTAATGCACAGGTATCAATTTGTTGTCAGCAGCGAATGCTCTCGAAAATTCAGAAGGATTTGGTAAAGAATCAGAAGTCAGCAATATCTTTTTCCCATCCGTATCACAGAAACCAAATTCAATACCGGCCATATCGAGCGGATCATTGACTGTATTGGTTGCGGTTTGGATGGTATCTTTAATACTATCCTGGTTTGTTTTTTGTGTTGTGGATTTGTTGGTGCAGCTGAAAAGTAATGTTGCTGCAAGGAGAGAGGGAATAAATATTTTCATCGGTTATTTGGTGTTACGAATTGCTGTAAAATTAACTTAATAGCACGTCTTTTTTCACTTCGATTCACAAGCCACATGGCTAAGGCCCATGGTGAAATAATAAGAAGTCCAATCGGGAATTGCATAATAATGTAAAGAAAGTCATTATCTGAAAATTGGGAAACGAATCCTGTAAAAACAACAGTTAAAATTAAGAATGCAAATGCTTTGCTCACATCATTTGCTCTTGCATTTAAATAAACTTCTGTACTTCCATTGAAATTTTCCAATCTGATATCAATGATTATAGATTTTAACCAGAATTGGATTAGGGTATTATTCCATATCAGGTTAGTACGCAAAGTCGAAAGATTAAATCTTAGTATACTCAGGAATTCATCATCAGAAAATTTGGATTCCGAAATAGCAGTTAGCCTTTCGCGAATTTCCTCTTCCGTAAATATTGTTTTAAAATTAAATTTCATCGGTGGCACTATTCCTTTTTATTCCACCACCAATTTCTGCGAATCAGAAAATCCATCTCCGCTTATTCTTACCAAATACATTCCCGAACTCAATAATCCTTCCGGAATAGTCACACTGTATTCTCCCACTTGCAACGCTTCCGAAAACAGCAACATTCCATTCACCGAATAAATTTCGATCACCGATTCATTTTTCACTTCATTAAACTGAAGCTGGAAAGAAAGATTTCCATTAACAGGATTCGGATAAAGCTGGAATGCATTTTCGCTTGCTGTATTTTCTAAAACCGTCAACGTACAATTCGTCAGCATGCTGAATGCATCTACTTTTCCGTAGCCCCACGTATTATCAGGCAAAACAGTACCGGTGAAATTATCCGTGTGGGCACAATTGGTTACTGCACCTTTTACCTGCATATAATTTGCATTCGGAAAACGCTCTAAATAAAGTGCAACACATCCTGCTACAACAGGCGAGGAAGCAGAAGATCCGCCACCCGCTACATGAAAGCCGCCCACGCCGATGTATTCCGGCGAACTTGCAATCATCGAAGGCAAAGAGCTGATCACTGCACAGGAAATTGTATTTGCTCCCGGCGCAGTAATATCCGGGCGGACTCTTCCGTCGCGCGTTGGGCCAACACTTGAATTGTACATAATATCTCCCGCAGTAACAGTTGCATCATACGTGCGCGATCCGTTGTAGCAGGTCCAGCTTGAACGGTTCACATAATTGCCGACACAAATTGTTTTATCCGAACATTGAAAGCTGCTGCAAACTGTATGTGTTGTATCCGGCGATCTGTAGGATAAAATTTTCGGATACGTAACTACATTCGGAAGCGCATTCGAATACATATCAAAGCTCCAGCAATGAAAAAGTCCGGTGCCTGTCATTTGTAAGCTGTAATTATATCCCGCAGCAGAATCAGGAGTAATTAAAAATTCCATGCTGCGCGCGCTGCCTTGCGTAGAACCATAACGCAGCACAGTTGCAACACGCTGACCATTCGAATTCATAATCGAATCAGTTGTAAGCGTATTATGATTCATCGCATAATTTGTAAATGCAGTTCTTCCGCGATCATTAAAGCTTGCATCTTTCGTAGCACCGATTGCAAAGTTTGCGCCGTTGAAATTAGTTGTGTCAGCCCATGCCTGGATGTAAATATCACCACCGGTAGAAGTGAACCAGGTGAAATTTGTATCGAGCGGAGTCAGCGGATACGAAACGTGCATGTTAAGATTTCCTGCATTGCCGATTGCACAAACAAATGAACGCGAATTCGTCATGAGCAATGTATCAATCATCAGCGCCTGCAGATCTTGTCCGTCATGCGAACCCAAATAATCTCCCACACTCGCATTGATCACGCACGGACGCCCAAGCGATAATGCAACTTGATAAATGTATGCCGCCGCATCAGCAACAGCAACAGGACTATTATTGCCATTAAAATCCAATGCAACCATAATGATATCTGCCTGCGGAGCAACACCGCTGTAATCGACAGCAGCAACAGAAGAACCATCGCCTGCTGCAAGACCAGTAACACCAGTTCCATGTCCATAATACGCTAGATCATTATGTGTACACGAGCCCGCATTGATCTGCGAAGAATCCCAAACCGTTCCGTAATTCCAGGGTGTTGGTCCCGGACCTGTTGCATCGCGCTGATCCCAGATCTTCAGAATTCTTGTATTCCCCGATGCATCTTTGAAATCGGGATGATTAAAATCAATACCTGAATCGATCATTCCCATAATGATATTATTCCCTGTATAACCTTGCGTAAGGGGAAGTGTTCCGTTGCGTGCAGGATAAACGTTGCTTTGCAGTTTCATCGTATCATTCAGCACCTGCATTTTTCCATTGTTGCCGATACGGATAATGCCTGGCTCTTTTGAAAAAGCAAGCAATTCTCCTGCCGGAATTTGCACAGAAGAAATCGTGCCCTGGCTGAAACGCAAGAAGCCATTATGATTTTTTGCAGCAGCAGCCACTGCTATCGGATTTCCTTCAACGAGAATTCCGATTGCATCAGCAGGATTCATTTGTGAAACCTTTGAATAAAGAGAAAGCGGAATTTTCCATTGTTCCTGTGCAATAGAAAACAGGGGAAGACAAATAGCAAGCAAGAATAAGCTGTAAAATTTTTTCATAAATTTTCTTTGAGCGGGTGCAATAAAATGATTTCTCTAAGTTCGGAATTTTCCGCAAGATTTCAACGATCTTTGTAAGCTATGAAAGCCATTTTCATCCTTTCAATTTTCATTTGCGGAATCCTGAATGCGCAGAAAGATTCTGCAGTTTATAATCCGGAATTCACCTTCACGGACGGCATTTATCTCACGTTCGCTGATTTCAGGAATAATAAACCGGTACCGAAAACGGATATTATTTCCAGCTTTAATCGCGAAGAAATAGATTTCCTGAGAAATGTGGTCAGCACAAGGACAATTTCTTACAAAGACAGCGCTGGAATTGCAAGAGAAATTGCTCCGTCAAAACTTTGGGGATTCTGCGAAAACAATTCCGTATACATACGATTCACCGGCGATTTTAATAAGATTGTTGTGATGGGAAGCATTTGTCATTTTACTGCTTTGTATACGACTTATTTATCCGGCGGACCAACAACCCGTGGAGGTAGTACGACAGGCGCGCCGGTAGAAAGTGTGCAGCAATATGTGCTGGATATTCAAACAGGAAAAGTATATGATTTTGTTTTGCCGAATATGGAAGAGCTTTATAAACGTGATGAAGCGCTTTACAAAGAGTTTATGGAGATGAAAAAAGGGAAGCGGAGGAAGATGCTGTTTTTCTATTTAAGAAAGTACAATGAAAGGCATCCGCTTTATTTTTATTCCTGAAAATTTTCTAATTTGCTGTATGAAAAACCCTGTACGCAATTACCTGTTTTTATTTTTATGTTTTGGCTTTCAAACGGCATTTGCACAGCAATTTGAAGTGGCTGATACATTGCCCGAACGACGTTTCCTGTTTGAATCTTCATTAGGAATAGGTGGAGTAAATAATCAGATTACACGACCAACATTTTCATTTCGTGCAGGCCATGATAATTTTTTCCTGACTGCCCGTTTTATCCGTTCAGACAAGGGAACAAATTATATATTTCAGAATTCCTGGCTGGCAGGTTACCGGTTCCACATAGGAAAAAGGTTTAACACGACCCTTTCTGCCGGTGCGGGTGATATTGCTTTTGTCTGGAATTATTCAGGCTATCGCGAAGATATTTTGCACGAAACTGTCGGTTTAACGTTTGATGCGGAGGTGCAGTGGAAGCTCGACAAGAGTAAGACGAGTTCCTGGTACCTGTTTGCAAATTATTACACCACTTTTAATGATTACAAAAACCTGAACGGATTTGTTGCCGGTATTTCTTATTCACCGCGACGATACAATAAAAACTTTTTCGTTGAGCAACGTAAACGGAGCCGGGAAAGAATTATTCATAACGAAGAAGTATATGAAAAACGACGCAAGCTAAGAGAACAGAAAAAAGCAGAAAAAGAAGCCCATAACAATAAGCTTCATTGGGAAATTTCTGCTTTTGTTGGTAAGGGCGACCATCCTGTAACAGGAGGATTTCAAAGCTATTTTGAAGTGAGGAGAATAATTCTCGGGGCAAGCCTTATCGGATCTTATCCGACCATGACCGATGCAAGAATTCCTATTCCAAATGCTCCGCCTCAATATTTTGAAAAGCGATATTACAGGAATAAGCAAAATCAAAGCACCATTTTTGCCGGTTACCGTATAGCTGAAAGTCGGTGGGCTGCCATAAGCATTTTCGCGGGACCAACTTTCAGAAAAGACATCAATGCAGAGTCGCCGGAAGGAATGCTTTATTCCAAGATGTTTCAAACGAAAAGCATTATCCTGAGTACCGGTTTGCTTGTGCAGTGTGAGCAATCATATACATTCCGCAACAGGAACTTCGGATTTGCAATTTCGGAATATGCTGATTTTTACAAAGGGTACAGCTCAATGGGTGTGCAGTTTGCTATGCGGGTTGGGATTTTGCGTTAAAAGGATTTTGTATTTTAAATACGAATAAAATACTTTTAATTCTGCTCTTTTGCAGAACCGGATTTTTGAACGATTGAATCCTGTCGCAAAGAATCCTGCGTTTGCTTATACTGTGCGTTCATGTTGGCATAATGCAATGAATCGTCCAATAGACGAGTTGAATCATCTAATCCGCCGCCACACGACGCCAGGGAAAACAACAAACTTCCAAAAACAAAATAAAGTGCGATTGAAAATCTTTTTAGTCTCCAGGTAAATTTTTGTGAACCAGGAACTGTGATTGGCTGTACTTGTGATGGCCGGAATTTGCCACATGTGCCGGTATGCGATTTTAAATATTCGAAAATTTCGGAAGTTGTTTTTTTGGTAAAATCTACCACCACTTTGCAGCAGCTTGAACAAAAATGTCCGTTTTGAACCAGCGGCATTTTATCAAAATCGGCTGGACAAGGATTGGTTATGCGTGGAAGATTCATGCGTAGCGTTTTGTCAAATTTAGATTGTTGCTACGCGGAAGCCAACCCTATTTTAGTTAAAAAGTAAAACGGGGGATAGCCCTGATTGTAGCGGAAAGCCCGCACCGTGAAGGGACATCCTTCATGTCTCCTTCACGGGAGGACTTGTAGCGAAAAGCAGGTTTTATACGCGGTAGCGTACGTATCGCTCCAAAATATGCTGTTATTACCTTTTCCTTTATTGGGGGATCGACAAAATTTTCACTATTACAACATTCATTTGCACACTTGCATAATTCCTCATTTACACATTGGTATTTTCACGATATTTGTCACCCGCAAAAAACTTAATTTAATTTCAATCCACTCGTCATGTCAACAGAAGGAAGACAGATTATTTTTTCAATGGTGAATGTTTCAAAAATTCACCCGCCGCAAAAGCAGGTTCTTAAAGATATTTATCTCTCATTTTATTACGGCGCGAAGATCGGCGTGATCGGTTTGAATGGTTCGGGTAAATCTTCTTTGCTTCGCATTATTGCCGGTGTAGATAAAGATTACATTGGTGAAGTTCACTTTTCGCCGGGCTATTCCATTGGCATGCTGGAGCAGGAGCCGAAGCTCGACGAGACAAAAACCGTAATGGATATTGTGAAGGAAGGTGTGAAAGAAATTAATGACACGCTGAAGGAATACGAGGAAGTAAACAATAAATTCTCCGAACCGATGACGGACGAGGAGATGAATAAACTGATTGACAGACAATCGCGCCTTTCGGAAAAAATTGAATTGCTCGATGCGTGGAATATTGAAAGCAGGCTCGAACGTGCAATGGATGCATTGCAATGCCCGGAAGGTGATACGCCGGTGAGCGTACTTTCGGGTGGTGAACGCCGCCGTGTTGCATTGTGCCGTTTGCTTTTGCAGCAGCCTGATATTCTCCTGCTCGATGAGCCGACTAACCATTTGGATGCTGAATCTGTTTTGTGGTTAGAGAATCATTTGCAGTCGTATCCCGGAACAATTATTTCTGTAACTCACGATAGATATTTCCTCGACAATGTTGCAGGATGGATTCTTGAACTGGATCGTGGTGAAGGAATTCCGTGGAAAGGAAATTATTCGGAATGGCTCGATCAGAAATCTAAAAAATTAGCGTCGGAAGAAAAATCGGAAAGTAAACGCCGTAAAAATTTAGAGCGCGAATTAGAGTGGGTGCGACAAGGTCCGAAAGGAAGACAATCGAAATCGAAAGCACGTCTTGCGAATTATGAAAAGATGCTTGGTGAAGATGTGAAGTCGAAAGATGAAAAATTAGAAATGTTTATTCCGAACGGACCACGTTTAGGAAATGAAGTAATTGAAGCTGTGAATGTGAATAAAGCATTCGGAGATAAAGTGCTTTATGAAAATCTGAATTTCAAATTGCCGCCTGCAGGAATTGTTGGAATCATAGGACCAAACGGTGCTGGTAAAACAACGCTGTTTCGCCTGATCATGGGCGAAGACACACCGCAGGCAGGAGAATTTAAAGTAGGACCAACAGTAAAAATCGCTTACGTTGACCAGGCGCACTCGGATATTAATCCGGAGCACACGGTATTCGAAGCGATCACCGGCGGAACAGAATACGTTGAATTATCAGGAACAAAATTAAATTCACGCGCATACGTTTCGAAATTCCAATTTGCCGGACAAGACCAGGGCAAAAAAGTAAAAGTGCTTTCGGGTGGTGAAAGAAACCGTTTGCATTTAGCATTGACATTACGTTCAGGCGCCAACGTTCTTTTGCTGGATGAGCCGACCAACGATATCGATGTGAATACGATGCGTGCATTAGAAGAAGCGCTTGATAATTTTGCAGGCTGCGCCGTAATTATTTCCCACGATCGCTGGTTCTTAGATCGCGTTTGCACACACATTCTCGCATTCGAAGGAAATGGTTCTGTTTATTTCTTCGAAGGATCGTTCTCGGAGTACGAAGAGAATCGCAAGAAACGTTTGGGCGATTCTGAGCCGAGAAGATTCAGGTATAAGAAGCTTGCGGTATAATAATTTGCTAATGTGCTAATGAGTTAATTTGCTAATAGTGCTGCAAATTTTCATTGGCACATTAGCACATCAACACATTAAATTACGTTCTTAGAAATTTACAATTGCTTTGCGAAACACTCAGTCTGACAAGGGAGATTGCTTTGTCGCCTTCGATACATTTCGCAAAATAATTACGTTCTTAAAAATTTACAGTTGCTTTGCGAAACACTCAGTCTGACAAGACAATTTCTCCCTTGTCAGACTGAGTGTCTCGTCAGACCGGAATACGATTCCAAGAATAAAAAATAATTCTGACGAGATGTATCGAAGGCGACAAACAGGCGAGGCGACAATCAGCAGATGCGATTTGCAAAGGCGACAAGCTAAATAGTATAATCAAATTATCTCCTACAATGAAAAAAGCAATTTTATTTCTTGTCCTGCTATCGGCAGTTATGATCTCGGCTACGCGTTACATATCCACCTGTGAATTTGAGCAGTTGACAAATGGCGCAACCTATACGATGACAACGTACGATGCGAAAAATAAAGTGCAGATGAACAGCTATTCGACGGTGAAGAACGTGGTAAAAACAGGAACCGGAATTACTGCGGATATTGCAACCGTGATGAAGGATGAAAAAGAAAAGGAATTAAGCAAAGCAGAGATTGGAGTGAAATGTGATGGAGGGAAATACCTGATCGACATGAAAAGTTTTGCAGCTGCGCAGATGAGCCAGGCAGGCAAAGACATGACGTTGACCTTTGAAGGTGATCTGCTCGAATACCCGGCAGACATGGCCGTTGGCGCGAATTTGAAAAACGGCAGCATTAAGATCCACACCTTGAATAACGGAACAGAATTTTCGACCACTACTATTACTATCCACGATCGGAAAGTAGAAGCCAAAGAATCGAAAACCACTCCTGCAGGTACCTGGGAATGTTATAAAATTTCTTACATCCAGGAGGTGAATATAAAAATGGGAAGCATGAACATGCCCGGTATGAAACCGATCAAAGTAATTGAATGGTTCAGCTTTAAAGTAGGTTCTGTCCGCTCAGAAAATTACCGTAACGAAAAGCTGGATGGTTATACCGAGCTCACCGCATTCAAAAAACCGTAGCAGTTAAATCTGCTAATTTGCTAATGGGTTAATTTGCTAATTACGTCGCAAGTTTTCATTGGCACATTAGCACATCATCAAATTAGCATATTATTTTTTTTCCCATGGCCATTCAAAAACCCTCCATCCCTAAAGGCACCCGTGATTTTTCTCCCGAAGAAATGGTGCGGCGCAATTATATTTTCGATACGATTCGTTCTGTTTTTAAGAAGTACGGATATCAGCCTATTGAAACTCCTGCGATGGAGAATACCGAAACGCTGATGGGGAAATATGGTGAAGAAGGGGATAGGTTGATTTTTAGAGTCTTGAATTCGGCAAATTATCTTTCTGATTTTAAAGATGACAATGAGATTATTGCTTCTAAAAACGCGGGCTTTGGAGCATTCACAAATAAAATTTCTGAAAAAGCCCTCCGCTACGATCTAACAGTTCCATTCGCCCGCTACGTAGTTCAACACCAAAACGAAATCACATTCCCATTCAAGCGTTATCAAATTCAGCCCGTATGGCGCGCCGATCGTCCGCAGAAAGGTCGTTACCGCGAATTTTTTCAGTGCGATGCAGATGTGATCGGAAGCAATTCGCTGATCAATGAAGTTGAATTAGTTCAGCTCATGGATGAAGTTTTTACTTCGTTAAAAGTTCCTGTCACAATTAAAATGAACAACAGGAAAATTCTTTCGGGCATTGCAGAAATTATTGGTGAAAAAGAAAAGATCGTTGACATCACTGTTGCAATCGATAAGCTCGATAAAATCGGAATTGAAGGCGTCAACAAGGAATTACGCGAAAAACAAATTACAGAAGAAGCAATCGAAAAACTTCAGCCTTTAATTTCTTTCAGCGGAAATTTTGAAGAAAAAATAAATTTGCTTTCCAATCTGCTTGCACCTTCCGAAACCGGAATGAAAGGAATAGAAGAAATAAAATACGTCTTCGAAACCTACAGCAGCCTCTCCGAACTAAAAACTCCGAACTCCGAACTAGAACTGGATATTACGCTCGCAAGAGGCCTAAACTACTACACCGGCGCCATCTTCGAAGTAAAAGCAAACGCAGGAACTCTTACCAGCTCCATCACCGGCGGCGGACGCTACGACGATCTCACAGGAGTTTTCGGATTAAAAAATATGTCAGGCGTAGGAATCTCATTCGGCGCTGATCGTATTTGTGATGTATTGGATGAATTAAATCTTTATCCGGAGTCAGTAACTGCCGGTACACGCCTGCTCTTTATCAACAAAGGAGGAAAAAGCGAAACCATTTCTCTTTCTCTTCTCAAAAAAGTCCGCGAACAAAACATCGCTGCAGAAATTTATCCCGACAATGTAAAATGGGAAAAACAGGCGAAGTATGTGGACGCGAAAAAAATTCCTTTCACCGCAACCGTTGAAGAAGATGAAAAGATCACCTTGAAATACAAAACAGGTGAAAAATGGAATACAGAAATTGTTTCCTTCGAAGAGCTCATCAATAGAATAAAATAAATTTTTTACTTGTCACCCTGAGCGACAGCCGAAGGGCGACAAGTAAAAAAAACTTGCAAGCAAAATGCCAAATCATCAAGAACTCTGTCCAACACAACCATTATCCTTCGAGCTGATCGCAAAACTCCTCAAAGAGCTTCCGCAATTAGCACTTTCCGAAGAAGCAAAAAAACGCGTCACCTATTCCCACGGACGACTTGCACAAATCATCTTCGAAGCAAAACGTCCGATCTACGGAATCAACACCGGCTTCGGCGATTTAAAAAATGTGCAGATCTCCGAAGATGAGCTTTCACAATTGCAAACCAATCTCGTCATGTCGCATGCGTGCGGCGCGGGTGATGCAGTGCCGGTAGAAATTGTGCGCTTGATGATCCTTC
The DNA here is from genome assembly GCA_031412295.1 of Bacteroidota bacterium. Classification (GTDB taxonomy): domain Bacteria; phylum Bacteroidota; class Bacteroidia; order Palsa-965; family Palsa-965. Next base: position 327,116 of record JANOCU010000010.1, on the reverse strand, counting down.
TGAAAATTCAAGGACTCATTCATGGAAATTCCGGCGTGCAGCTTGCAACAGTTGAATTGCTGATCGCGTTTTGGAACAATGCTGTTTTTCCTGTTGTATACGAACAAGGCTCACTCGGCGCTTCCGGCGATCTTGCTCCGCTTGCGCATCTTGCTTTGCCATTGCTCGGAAAAGGTGAAGTGAATGTATACGGCACCATTCGTCCCGCTGCAGATGTGCTGAAAGAATTGGGATTGCAGCCAGTAAAGCTCAAAGCAAAAGAAGGTCTTGCCATTCTGAACGGAACACAATTCATGAGCGCATGGGGAACATACAATATCCTGCATGCAAAAAATATTCTTGAAGCAGCAGATGCGATCGGTGCACTTTCGCTTGATGCATTCGACGGATTAAAATCTCCTTTCGATCCGCGACTGCATGATATTCGTCCGCATCCGGGACAAATTCAATCGGCTTCACGCATTCTCGATCTTATCGAAAATAGTCCGATTGCAAATAAGCAGGCAAGTGAGAAAAAAGATGTGCAGGATCCGTATTCGTTTCGTTGCATGCCGCAGGTGCATGGCGCTTCACGTGATGCGGTTGCGTATGCTGAACGTGTTTTTCTCACCGAGATAAATTCAGTGACAGATAATCCAACCATTTTTCCGAAGCAGGGTGATATTATCTCCGGCGGAAATTTTCACGGACAACCTTTAGCGCTTGCGTTGGATTTTCTTGCCATCGCGCTCGCTGAAATTGCAAATATTTCTGAGCGAAGAATTTTCCTTCTCATTTCAGGTAAACGCGGATTGCCGGCAATGCTTGTTGGCAATGCAGGATTAAATTCCGGTTTTATGATTCCGCAATATACTGCCGCATCGATAGTAAGCCAGAATAAACAATTGTGCACACCATCATCTGTTGATTCAATTGTTTCTTCCAACGGACAGGAAGATCATGTAAGCATGGGTGCGAATGCTGCGACAAAATGCGGACGCGTGGTTCGCAACGTGGAATGTGTGCTTGGAATTGAAATGCTGGTTGCCGCACAGGGATTGGATTTTCGCATGCAAACAGATAAGCTTACTACTTCTTCCGCGTTGTCAAAATTACATGCTGCTTTTCGTGACGTCGTTACGTTCCTCGAACAGGATCGTGAAATGTACCCGGATATTGCAGCAGCAGAAAAATTTATTCGCCAGTTTGATTTTTCAAAACTATGAAAACACTTTTCAATTTACTGCTTGTGCTTTTACTTTCTTCATCGGAAGCATATGCCTGTAAATGTGATTTTGTCCCGGTTTCGATGGAATCGATTAAGCAGTATGAATTAATTTTCTTTGGTGAGGTGGTTGCCATTTCCGGTTGTGATAATACAGCCAAAGCAACATTTACAATTAAGGAATTATACCGCGGGAAAACTTTTGCCAATACACAGGTTGAATTTGATTGCAGCAGCTCATGTGCAATGAATTTTGCTCCCGGCCAAACCTGGCTGATTTTTTCAACTTATAAAAAATATGGAGAAGCGGAAGTCAGCTTTTGCAGTCATTCAAGAGCGAAAGTTGCGGAAGGCACAGAAGATTATAATGCATCTGCCTACGGAATGAGCTTTATGGAAGAGCAGGAATGGCTGAAAAAAAATCTTGGCATTCAATCTCTCAATGAAAAAAGTGTTGAAGCAGAACAGCATCACGAAAATATCAGGCCGGGTGGATCACAAACCTTAATTTATCTCGGTATTGGTTTAGTCGCTGTCGTGCTGTTTTATTTTATCGGCAGAAAATTTTTAAAATAATAACCATGCAGGTTTCTATTCACAAACATCATCCATGGCACGGCATAGCTGCAGGTAATGAATCGCCTGAAATTGTTAATGCATTTATTGAAATCGTTCCGGGTGATACCGTCAAATATGAAATCGATAAAGAATCAGGTTATTTGAAAATTGATCGTCCGCAGCTTTTTTCGAATACAACTCCTGCGTTGTACGGATTTATTCCGCAAACATATTGTGGCGAATCCATTGCTGAGTTCTGTGCAAAAGAATCGGGCAAAGAAGTTAAACGTGGCGATGGCGATCCGCTTGACATTTGTGTTTTATGCGAATGTCCTGTAACGCATGGCGATATTTTACTTCGTGCCGTTCCCATCGGTGGATTGCGAATGATCGATAAAGGCGAAGCGGATGATAAAATTATTGCAGTGCTTTTAAATGATCCAGCATACTCGCAATACAAAGATGTTTCAGAGTTACCAAAGCAGCTGCTGGATCGTTTGCGTCATTATTTTCTCACCTACAAAGCAATTCCCGGCGAAACAAATCAGCCAATAGAAATCGATGCAGTTTATGGCTGCAAAGACGCACACGAAGTAATCCGCAGAAGCCAGGCGGATTACAAGAGGCTGCTTAAAATTTAAATTTCGGAATTATTATAAGCGGATTTTTGTGCCAGACAACCTGCCTGCGCGTAGCCGTTTTGTTTGAATGTTTTAAGATTACGCTTCGGCGAAGGCAGGGGCACTTTTCGCAGTTCATACCCAAAGGAAGTCTGGACAAGGAAAGTAACGAAGTATGGTGCAAGAAGACGCATAAGAATTTCGGAAGTTAAATTTTAAGCAGCCTCTAGCTTCTCGTCGGTCAATCTTAAGGAATGAAGGATAGGAATCACCCTTTGATCGAAAGCTTGTAAAGTCGAAGACTAAATACTTACCTTTAAAACAGCACGTTATTCCAACTCCCATGTCACGCTCTTACGCGAGAATGTCACCACTTATTTTGTTCATGCTACTCGCAAGTTTTGCTTGTGTAGATTTTTTGAACGCTCAGCAATATAATTTTCTTCGCTATTCAGTTGAAAACGGACTTCCGCAAACACATGTCAATTGTGTTTTCCAGGATGAAGCAGGTTTTGTCTGGATAGGAACAGAAGCAGGTGCGTGCCGGTTTGATGGGTATGAATTTGAAACCTTTGATGTTGAAAGAGGATTGCCCGGAAATGAAGTCACCGCAATCGCAGAAATCAAAGAAGGAATTCTTTTAGGTACTGACAGTGGTGTTGTTGTTTATTACCAGGGAAAATTCAAGCTCTATAAATCTGAGCCGACTGTTACGTTTCATCGCGTCAATTCTTTTTTCAAAGGGTTGATGAATGAGCAGCTGATGGCAACGGATAACGGAATTTACCGTTTTGAATTTAATGGCTCCAACGGTGGAAAAATTTCAAAAGTTTATACTTCAACTCCGCTTGATCAGCTTGCCATCATAACTGCCTTTCGCGATAGCAAAAATCATTTGTGGGTCGGTACGCAGAATAATGGCTTGTGGGAATTGCAATACACCGCCGGACGTTATTACAACTACGTTTTTCCCGACCAGGAAAAAATAGTGAACACGCATATTCGCGGAATTGTTGAAACAGATAAAGGAGTAATCTGGATTGCAACTTCTGACAAAGGTTTGTTTTCTCATGATGGTCAAACGTTGAATTCCATCCAGCTTCCTTCAACAATTACAACGAATAATTTTACCTGCATTCACAAAGATCCATATGGAGATATTTGGATCGGGACAAACGGAAGCGGTGTTATCCGTTATACACAATCAGTTTTTAAACAATACAACGAGCAGAATGGAATGAGTGATGCAGTGATCACTTCCATCAACTCCGACAGGCAGGGCAATACCTGGTTAGGAACATTTTCTGCCGGGCTTGTTTTTTTCTATGGAGATCAATTCACTGCTTTAACCAAGCGTGATGGATTGCCTGATAATAATGTGAGTGCGCTCACAGAAGATAACGAAGGGAATATCTGGATAGGTACGCATTCAGGTATTGCGGAATATGATGGGATGGATGTCAAAACCTGGAATGATAAAAACGGGTTAAGTCACAATAGAATCGGTGCGCTTGCAACTGACGGTAAGAAAATTTTCGCCGGTACATTAACAGGAGAAATTAATGTAATTGAAAATGGAAAAGTAACCGTGTACCGTCCGCCAGCGGGAATAGAAATGGGTGAGATTATCAGCCTGCTCTACACTAAAAATGGTTCGGTATGGATCGGTACAGTAAGCAATGGATTATTCCGGTTTGTAAATAATAAAATTGAGTACATCAATACCGGGAATACATTATTGCGTAACCCGATCTGGTCATTGTACGAATCAGTTGACGGAGTAGTTTGGATCGGAACTGGCCGTGGAATGTTTTACATGGAAAATGGTAATGCAGTAAAACCAATTGCCACAGGAACCAATCAGCCCTCGTTGCCTGTTTTCGGAATAGAAGGTGATGCCACGTATATTTATTTATCGACCCAGCGAAATGGAATATGGCGTTACCATCGCAAGAACCAGCGTTTCGAGATGCTGGATAAAAAGCAGGGATTAGCAAGCAATTTTACCTATGGAATTTTACGTGTGGATGCAAGCTCCATGTACATCACCACAATGGTTGGTATGGATAAAATTGTATTTACTCCCGATACCCACCAGGTGCAGCATTTCCTTTATCGCGATGGAATCGGAACGGACAATTTTAATCCCGGTGCAATTTTCCAAAGTAAAAACGGACTGATCTGGTTAGGTTCAACGGATGGTGTGATTATTTATTCTCCGCGAAAGCAACGCAGTAAAACCACCACACCTAATGTTGAAATTAAACAGGTGCTTCTGTTTAATCAACCAACTTCCTGGGATGGTTACAGCGACAGCATCCTGCGAAATGGTTTGCCTTACAAACCTTCTTTGCCTTATGATAAAAACCAGGTCACGTTTCATCTTTCCGGAATTCAATTCGGCGCCGGTGTAAATATCCGTTATCAATACCAGCTCCAGGGATTTGATAAGACAATGAATTATCTCACAGCAGGAAATTCTGTCAGCTATTCAAATCTTCCCCCGGGCCATTATAGTTTTATGGTATGGGCGGAAAACAGCAATAATATTTTAAGCACGCCGTACATTTTTTCATTTGATATCGATCCGCCATTTTGGGGAACATGGTGGTTCTTTCTGATTGTGATCGGGTTTCTTTCTGCCATCGGAATCCTGCTTACGTTTTTATATCGCCGCTTCCGCACTGATTTTGTAAGAAGGCATCGTTCATTTAATGATTACACACTCAATGCAGGAAGATTATTGCTGATCATTTCCGGCGTTGTGTATCCTGCTGCAGGTTATCTCTGCCATCTATTCGAGGAACGACTGATCATGCAGGAGCTGACACAATTCACATTGGGGTTTTTGCTTTTTACTGCAGGTGTTTCCACTTTTTTCCATCCGCTTGCAAAAAAGTATGTCGGTTGGCTTTCTCAATTAGGATACAGCGTGCTTATCATGCACATCTTATATCTCAATCACCTCAATCAGCTTCATCCTACAACTATTTTAATGCTTGCAGTTGCGCTTGGTGCAGCATCGGTTGTGCTGGAAACAATTCGTACAACAGCAATTTTCTCCGGCGTGCTATTGCTTGTGGTCGGATTGCTCATGTTCTCTTCCGGTAATGATGCGCTGTTTAACCGCTGGCTCTTTTTATTCGGAATAATTATTTGTTTGATCATCACTTTTGTTAGTGTGCTTTCTCGTTTGAATTTGCTGAACCGTTTGATCTTCGCAGATACAACAATCAATAATTCAAGAAGTCTCGTGATCGCTGCCGATGAAAACGGTAAAATTATTTTTGTAAGCCGAAGCATTCAAACTATTCTTGGTTATACAGAAGATGAAGCAATGGGTGATGGTTGGTGGAAGATCCGCACCGATGATCCGGTTGAGAATGAAAAGATCAAGAACCAGATCCATAACACTTCAGGCACATCACCGATTTATATTTCTGCCGTTAAAACAAAAGATAATGCAGTCAAATGGATTCAATGGGTGGATACCGTTCTCGAAGGCGGAATTAAAGTAGGCATTGGTCTTGATGTAACAGATCGCAGGGAGATTGAAGAACGTTATCGCCACATTGTAGAATCTGCAACCGATATTATTTATACGGCCGATTATAAAGGACGATTCTCATTTATCAATGATGTTACATCGAAAATAACCGGCTATTCGAATGAAGACCTGATCGGGAAACATTTTACAGAAGTTGTGAATGAAGAGTACCTAGAGGAAGTACGAAGCTTTTATGCGAAACAATTTTCCCGGCGTACTGTTACAACCTATTTAGAGTTCCCGATTAAAACACGTTCCGGCGAAAGGATCTGGCTGGGACAAACGGTTCGTCTGCTCTTCGATGAAACACGTCCAAATAGTATTGCAGGATTCCAGGCCATCGCGCGCGACATAACCGAGAAGAAGAGTTACGAAGAAGAGCTGGAAAAACTTTCGCTTGTGGCCAGTGAAACGATCAATGGTGTTTTGATCTGTGATCCTGAAGGAAGAATTGAATGGGTGAATGCAGGTTTTACACGGATCACCGGGTATTCACTGGAAGATGTGGATGGAAAATTACCTGGTGATGTGCTTGCAGGCGATCGCACAGACATCAGCGCTATTTCGGTTGTGCGTGAACATGCGAAAAATGCTGAAGGTTTTCATAAGGAGTTTTTGGTTTACAATAAACAAGGAGCTGAGATCTGGCTTGCTGTTTCAAATACGCCGATTGTCGATGAAACAGGCAAAGTGCTCAAACAGATTGAGATATTTAACGACATCACCGAGAAAAAACGATACGAGATCCAGCTGAATAAATATTCTCGCCGACTCGAAACGTTGAATGCTGCTAAAGAAGAATTGCTTCGTTCTGAAACAGTAGAAGATGTCGCGCGCAATGTATTGGGAAGTCTTACACAGAGTCTTGCTTTCCTGCATCGTGCTTCTCTTGCATTATTTACTGAGCGTGATGAAATTGCAGACGTGCTTTACATTTTAAAAGACGGCGACCGCCAGCTTGTAAGAAGCAGGATGCCTGTCACAAGCTTCCGAAGCCTTTCCTATTTACGACGCAATGCGCATTACCTGGTCAATGATCTTACATCGCAAGTAGATCCTTCCGAATCAGACAAAGAAAACAGGGAGGCGGGTGTTTGCTCTTATCTTGTTATGCCGCTTTATTCGCAGGGTGAATTATTAGGTTCAGTAAATATCGGCGCTGCAGTTTCTAATGTGATCAGCTCCGATGATATTGAAATGGTTCGTGAAGTTGCTGACGCGATGGCGAATTCATTGCAGCAATTAGGTTATCGCAGAATCATTGAGCAAAAAAATTCTGATATCTCTGCTAGCATTATGTACGCACGGCGTATCCAGGATGCTATTCTTCCGCCTGAAGAAATGCTGCGTGATCAAATGGGCGATCTTTTTGTTTTATACCAGCCAAAAGATATGCTCAGCGGTGATTTCTATTGGGCAGAGCAGCATGGTGAGTATACTTTTATTGCAGTAGTAGATTCGACAGGACATGGTGTGCCGGGTGCGTTGCTGAGTTTGATGGGACAAAATTTATTGAACCAGGCCGTGCATGAACGTCACCTGGTACGTCCTGCAGCAATTCTTGATTATCTGAACGCAGGAATTCAGCATACACTTAATCAATACAAAAAAGCAGGTGAGATACGTGATGGAATGGATATTTCATTGATCGTATTTGAGAAAGGGTCAATGAAAATGCATTTCGCCGGTGCCATCAACCCGATGTATATTATCCGCGATGGAATGCTGATCCAATCAAAAGGAAATCGTTTTTCTATCGGAAGTTATTTTGATAATAAAATGCGGCCATTCACCAACCAGGATACTGATCTGCAGGAAGGCGATATGATCTATATGTTCACCGATGGTTATCCCGATCAGTTCGGCGGAGAAGATGATCGCAAAATGTCGCACAGGAGATTTCGTGAATTATTAATGTCTATTCATAAAGAAGAAATTCTTGTTCAAAAACAAATGCTCGAGGATCAACTCAATAGCTGGATGCAGGGAAGCATTCAGACAGATGACATTTGTGTAATTGGTATTCGCATTAAAAAATAAGACTATGATCGACGTAATTTTTGAAGACAATCATTTGATAGCTGTAAATAAAAAAGCTTCAGACATCGTCCAGGGCGATAAAACAGGCGATGTTCCGTTGAGCGATCATGTGAAAAAATACCTCAAGGAAAAATATGACAAGCCGGGCGAAGTATATTGCGGCGTCATCCATCGTCTCGATCGGCCTGTAAGTGGAGTAGTGCTCTTTGCTAAAACAGATAAAGCGCTTTCACGTATGAATGAAATGTTCCGTACGCGTGAAATCAAAAAAACATATTGGGCCATCACCGGAGCAAAACCTGCGCAGGAATCAGGAACGCTTATTCACTGGCTGAAAAAAAATGAAAAGACGAATAAATCGCACGCGACAAATTTCGAAGTGAAAGATTCGTTGAAAAGTGAAACAGAATACAAGCTCATTGCCGCATCCGAACGTTATTTCCTGCTCGAAGTGTTGCCACACACCGGTCGCCATCACCAGATCCGTGTACAGCTTGCAACCATGAATTGCGTAATCAAAGGAGATTTAAAATACGGCGCACCAAGGTCGAATAAAGACGCGTCTATTTGTCTCCACGCCCGTAAGCTCGAATTTCTTCACCCGGTAAAAAAAGAGCCCGTTGTGATCATCGCTCCCGTACCTGAAGATCCATTATGGAAAGCAGTCGAAGCAATGGTGACGAAATAGTTTAAAAAGTTTCGGTTTCATAGTTTCTTTTCCGCGTTTCCTTGTGCCTCTGCGCCTCCGCGTTAGAAGCATGCTAGGCAAATTTCTCTTTCCGCAAGTTTATCAGCACTAAAGTTCCATTGTGTTATTATTGAACTAGAAACTCGAAACCCGAAACTGAGTAATTAGGAATATTTCACATCTATGGAAGCCCCAATCTTCCTATCTTTAAGCAGCGTGAATGCGCATTTGCTGGTGAACTTTTTTCGAACAATTCATCACTGACCATTCCCCGAAATCTATGCTGCTTCGCCGCTTACAGTATTGGTCGAATTTTACAGTTGTCAGGTGGCAGTTGATCCTCACCGCACTTTTACTTTTTTTTGCCTGGAGATACCTCGATGTAAACTACGGTGAGAAAAAATTAGATGATCCATGGCTTTCGATCAGGAATTACCTGGTAATCATCAAATGGATGATGATCTGTCTTTTTGGCTTCAGCGTTTTATCCGTTTTAGCAACATGGCTCTTTTTTATTTACAGGAAAAAGAATAAGCAGGTAGGATTACAAACACAATTCGGAACAGGAACGGGGATTGACAAAGGTGCAGAGGCAGGAAAAGTTCCGCTTACAATTACTCTAACAGGAGTGCTTCGACCTTTTCTCGGAACTGTTCGTGCGCAGCTTATTTTTTCAGGAATGAAAATGTCGGAGCCGGTTTTGCTGGATGAAAATGTTTACCCGAAAAAAAGCATAATAAGAAAAGGAATTCGCGGCACCGGTCAATCAGAATTGCATGATCGCGGAATTTATGATGTGGAAGAAGTGCAATTGTTATTCGGTGATATGTTTCGCTTAATTGTATTGCCTTATACGCTTCATGTTTCGCAGCAATTATATACGCTTCCCCAGGAATTAAAAGAAAGAGTAATTAAAGCGGAACCAAACGCAACAGAAGAACAAACGCAGCGCATTGAAATTCCAAAAAAGGTTGAAGGCGAATACATCAACTACAAAGATTTTGAAAGTGGTGATGATGTGCGCCGTATTGTTTGGAAAGTTTATGCACGAAGCGGACAGCTTGTTGTACGCATCCCGGAAACAAAAGATCCCTACGCATCGCATCTTTATTTTTATGCCAGCTTTTATGATGGAATAAATAATTCTGCTGAAAGTATTTTCGGAACTGAATTATTGAATACATATAAAGATAAAATCAGGAATATATTTGAAGCGCTGGATAAAAACGATTACGAAGTGCGGATTCCAACCGACCAGGAAGTGCAAAAGCTTCAGGGTATGAGTGAAAAGAAAAATGAATTATTCCAGATCACTGCAGCAAACTGGCAGAAGAACATGGAACCGGCTAAATATGTAAGCTCCACCAAAGCTGCATTTGTCTGTTTATCGTCAATGGTGCCTGCGTCGGAAGTCGGACAGCTGCTTGGGAATATTCCTTTTAATGTTCCTGTTGTTGTTGTGCGTTTGTCGGATGCAATTGTAAATCCTTTTAGATTCAGGTTGAAAAATTTGTTTTTTATTCCTGAGAAAAAAGCAAACGATAATTTACGACAGCCATGGCTGATTTCACCTTTGCGTTCAAAGCTTCAGCAAAATGAACGTGAAATTTTAAGAATGCTTCAACAAAGAGGGAACAGCTGGATGATCTCCGCTGACGAACAAACATGAGCGAACAGGTAACTACACGTAAAACAATTCTGCAGCTGCTTTTCCGCCTGCTGTTTATTGTCGTGCCCACACTGCTCGTCGTTTATCTGACACTCGAGGAGTTTAATCTTTCGTATACCGATCTCGATACAGGTGTAATGCAACAAGCGCTTTATTTCGGATTGGGACTAACAGCGTCGTACATCTTATATTTTTATCGCGCACGTTTTATTATCACATTTCCGATTCTGTTATTAATTTATTGGCTGTTGAAAATAATGATCAGCCGCATGCCGGGGGAGATCGATGTTTTTAAATATGCTGTTGAATTCAAATTGTATTCCGCCTTATTTATTTTCGGCTGGCTGTTCGGATTTCTTCTTGTCCGTGTGAAATATGCGTATGTCGTTATCGCAGGAATTCTTGCGGTCATCAGCATGATTGCTATTTCTGATAACTACATCGATCTCAGTTTCAGATTTCTTGCTGAACATTTTTTGCCGGTAGTAGCGTATTTGTTATACATGCTGTTCATCGCACCGTCATTATCAGAAGCAGTAAACCTGGATTGGAAACGATCAGGAATAAAATTAGTATACGCAGCTTTATTTTTCGGACTTGTATTTCTTTCTTATTGGGTAGCGTACGACCAGACAAAAGATCTAAGGAAAGAGACGGAAGATATCTGGGCAGAAAGAGGCAAAGAAGGTGGTAAAGGTGGTGATGGCGACAGAAAGAAAAATAAGCCCGGTGAAAAAGATGGTTTATTAGAACGCGGCAGGAAAAAAGGTGAGGGCGGCAAAGGCAAAAAGCCGGGTGAAGAAGGTGATGGTGGAAACAAACCTGAGGATGGTGAAGACGGTTACAAGCCGAAAGACACTGTCAAGATGAATGAGAGCGGAAGTAAGTCAGATTACATTATGTTCTGCGCGAAAGTGCGAAATTATTTTCCTGACGGAACACCAAAACCTTTGTATTTCGTTTATCACTACCTCACGAAATATGATGCTGTAAAAGAAAGTTTCATTCGCGATACTGCAATGCCGCATTTTGATGAATTGAGATGTGATCCGTCTGCGCTTGCAATGTACCGTTCGAAAACAGACAGCAGCGTCATTAAAAATACAATGGCAACGAAGAAGATGAGCGTCATCACTTCGGAAGTGTATGTTTCTTCAAACACCTGGAAACATGCCTTGTTAGCTCCTGCAAGCGCATTTTATTGCCAGACAATTCCGGTTGACAGCAGCTACAAAAAAATGTTTCGTTCGGCTTACAAAGTGAAATCATATACTTCTGAGCTTAACAATGCATATTTCGTTTACAATCCTTCCGGGAATCCTCAATTAGAAAACTACCAGCAAGAACGATATGATGAGCTTCGTTCGGTGGAAAATTATGCGGGAACCGATACTGCGCTGTTTCGCTATTACACACAAATGCCGAAAGGTCCTTTGTACGATTCGATAAATGCATTATCAAAACGTTTAACACAAGGTGCGCTTACACCGATTGATAAAGTAATTGCTATCCGCGATTTTTTCCTGCAGACAGATAAAGAAGGAAACAGAATTTTCCGCTACTCTTTAAATGCCGGTGTTCCGAGCGATCCGAACATTCCGAATTCAAGCATGCTGCGAAATTTTATTTTTAAAACGCATGTCGGCTACTGCACCTATTATGCCGGTGCTTCTCTTTTCCTTTTGCGTTCGGCAGGAATTCCATCACGTTTTACTACAGGATTTGCAACGATCGACAGAAGCGATAAAAATAAAGGTTGGTATTGGTTCTATGCAAGCCAGGCGCATGCATGGACACAGGTTTATTTTCCCGGTTACGGCTGGCTTGATTTTGACATGACTGTTGGGAACGATGATCAGCGTGAAGCACCGCGTCCTGATGGAACACCGCCGTTGCCACCGCCATCACCATGGCTTGTAATTGACGGAAAAGTAGAAGAGCTACCGGGAGAAAACAGCAGGCTTGATGTTTCTTTCTCGAAGCTTATTTTCTTCAACGATGATTATCGTTTGGAAGAACCTGTTACACGAACAATCGATGCTTCGGTTTGTCGCGTGCTGTATGGAAAAAAAGATACAACACTTGCATGCATTCAAGAAGGCGATTCATTGATCATCGTTTCGTATGATGATGCGGCGAAAAAAGTTCCGGTGCCTGATATGAACAAGAGTATTGATGAGCAGGTAAAAGCTTTCGCCGATCCGATCATTGCAGATGAGATTCATATTAAAGTAAGAAAAGAAGATCGTAAGAAAGAAGAGGAGAAAAAGAAAGAAGTAAATAAAGCGGAAGAGGATGAAATGACATGGGGAGAGATTTTTATCCGCATCGGAATTATTGCAGGTGGATTGATCGTCTTGATTTTCTTAATCCCTGCATTTTGGTTATTCTGGTTGTTGATCAGATTTAACACAGCAAAGAATACGAAAGCAAAAGCTGATACTGCGTACCGTCTTGCATTGTATCATTTCCACATGGCCGGTGTTGAACGCGGAAATGAAACGCCATTGCAATACGCGGAAGCAAAAGCAGATCCTGTTTTCCATAATGGATTTGCTGCATTCATGAATGTATTCCTGCGATTGAAATATGCAAACGGACAATCCATGCCGGGCGATGATCAGCTTATCAATACGTTCGGAAAATCAATTCGTCCGGCTGCAAGAAAAAAAGCAGGATTCTTTAAAATGATTTTGTCTTACCTTAATATTTTCAAGGCTCAGCGTTTCTTCCGCCGCCCTGAAGAACAAGCATCACCAGAACAACCATCCCAGTTATGAACGATCAGCCACAAGCAGTAACCAGCCACAGCGCAAAGCTGTTGACACTTACAGAAAACATCGGAAAAATTATCCGTGGAAAACCACAGGAAATAAAATACGTGATCACGGCTATGCTTGCACGCGGACATATTTTACTCGAGGATAATCCGGGTGCAGGAAAAACTGTGCTGGCAAAAACACTGGCGCAATCTATTTCCGGTGGACTGGATGAAGCGCCTTTGAACTCGGCAGGAACAGTTTCGTTCAAACGAATTCAGTTTACACCCGATCTGCTTCCGATGGATCTGCTCGGCTCACATATTTTTGATGATGTGAAAAAAGAATTCATTTTCAAGAAAGGACCATTGTTTACCAATGTGCTTCTTGCCGATGAGATCAACCGTGCTTCACCGAAAGTGCAAAGCGCATTGCTCGAGTGTATGGCGGAAAATCAAATTTCATCCGGCGATAAAACGTACCAGCTTGATAAATTTTTCTTCACCATCGCAACACAAAATCCGATTGAGATGGAAGGAACATATCCGCTTCCGGCAGCACAGCTCGATCGTTTTTTTATGAAGATCAGCTTTGGTTATGTGACGGAAGAAGTGGAATTGGATATTTACAATAACTATATCGCAATCGGCGATGTTCGCAATACGGTGAAGCAGGTGCTTACGTACAATGATATCATCGGCTTGCAGCAGGAAACAGAAAATGTTTTTATTCATCCAGAGCTGGTAAAATCAGTGGTGAATATTGTGCAGGGAACACGTCGTCATCCAGAGGTTTCATTGGGATGCTCGACACGTGGTGGAATTATTTTCCTGAAATGTCTCAAAGCCTACGCGCTCGTGAACCAGCGTAATTTTGTGATCGAGGATGATATTCGCGCGCTGGCACAGCCTGTTTTGCATCACCGCTTAATCTTCCGCAACCGTGATGCTTCCCGCATCGCATTGCAGCAGGTAATCGATCGCGATCTTGAACGGTTAGCAAAACTTCGTATCGCAGGATAAGTGAAAAAAGCCCGCTTACATTTTTCTTCATTTTCAAAGCAGCTTCTACTCGGAGTTTTGCTTTTGCTGCCTGCATTTATTTCTGCGCAAAACAGCGCACGCCAGCAAATAGATATTGAACGCCGTTATCTGAATTACCAGGATGATACGACGTTGGCAAAAGCAAGAGCGTTTCAACGTGCCGATAAAACCTATTATGTAGGTTATATGTACGAAGGCGCATACCATTTTTATCGCGCGAATGACGAACATGGCTTCCGGAATAATATCGCATCGCTTGAAAAAGCAATGGAGCTGATCGAAAAAGAATTTGATGCTGAATTGCGCACGCGTACCAGTGATATTTTTACTTACATCCGTGTAAGTGGTGTGCAAAGTGATTATTGTGAGATCGCCGATTGGTTGCAGCGCAGCTACCAGAATATTGAAATGCCCGGGAAAGCGTATCAAACCGTTTCGCGTGTCATTGACAGAAATCTGCAGGTTGAACAGGGAATTGAATCCTACAATACCATGGGATGGATTTTTCATCGTAACAGGATGTACACACCTAAAAGCGGTCCGAACTATTCATTCCTGAAAAATTCAATCCTCGAAAATGATTCGATGGCGCATAAGTACCTTGATTCTGCTTTGTTGAAACACCGGCTGGATGCTGAATTAAATCTTGGTTTGTTTGACGCATCTTATCTCAACAGGATGCATCTGTACACGTACCATTACAAAGCGATCCTTTTCGATTACGAGCTTGAAATAGATTCTGCGAATTTATATTACGATGAATTAATTCGTACCGGATATTATTCCAGCAATAACTACGCAGAGTTTAAGCTTGCCATGGGCGAATTTTTAATGGCCGATGAATATTTTCACGAAGCAGAACAACGCGATGGGGCAAGAGAAAAACAAACGCGCGAATATTTTTACATGCGCGGCACACTTGATACATATCGCGGACATCCCGAGCAGGCAGATTCATTGCTGAAGAATATTGTAAAGGACCAGGTTGCCTCACCCGGATATGGCTGGCATTCTATTGCGTTAGCACGTGCGATGCATTACGAAGGACTGACAGCAGAAAGCCAGGACAGGATCAATCGTGCTTCAAACTTTCATGAATTACATATTGCTACTACATGGGGGCCTGTGCAATATGAAATGGCGGTGAAAACATTAGATTATACCAACCAGGTACAATACAGAAATGATTATTTTTTCGAGAATGCGGAATGGCATGCATGGTTGAATCCTATGCGTTGGGTGAAATACGGTAAATATTCGATCAACGTCAATAAACAAAAATTAATACTTGCATCTCTGGTAGCTAAAAATCCGGAGCGCATGCAAACGATCTACCCGATTTTCTCTTCTGAAAACCTGGTAAATTTTGATGAAGTCTGGCAGGTGATTGATGGATTCGGAAATGAATATTTTATCGGCGTATATAAAAAGCTGCTTGAAAAAGATAAGCGTCCGAAGCTTAAAAAATACTTCCGTTATTTTCTTGCAAAGCTCTATCTCGCTGAAGGAAAAACTTCGGAAGCGATAAATTATTTTGAGCAAGTGCTGAATGATCCTGAGATAGATGATGATTACCAGAAGCTTTTGTATGCGCGTTGTTGTGAAGGAATGGCGCTTGCTTCTTCTAATGCTACAGATAAAAATTACTGGACGCAACAGATGTATGAAGCATTTCCGCAGCTTGTTCCGCAGCAGAGCGAATTAACAATGCGTTTTCATCTTGATGGTGATGTCAGGAAAAGTAATAAAGGATTGCTGATTGGTTTTGCATGGCTTGCAGGAATACTTGGTGTGCTTGCAACACTTGTTCTTTCTTTCCTGAAGCGTGCAGGAAGTATTAAAGTAATGACGCTTGTCATTTTTCTTCCATTGATTGGTTGTTCAATTATCAGCAGTTATTTAGGATATAAGTCATCAACGATTTGGGATAATAATCCGCGACAGGCCATTATTGACGGACTTGAAAATTGCAATATTGAGATCACAGATGATATTGATGTTCCTGTTGTAGAATTTCAGTCAAGCGAAACAAAAGATGCAACTGAAATTACTTATGTCGTAAGAAAAGCAGGAAGCGCAGAAGAAATTACAAGCGGCACGCTGACTGTGCCGGTCGATAAGACAGAAGACGGCGGAAAGCTGCTGGCGTATCGTTTATTCGGCATTAAGAAAAAACAGATTGGTGAAGAGATTGAACCGGTGAAGGGAGAAGAGAAGGAAGAGGATGATAAGAAGAAGGGTGCTGTCGAAGAAGAATAATTAATCGGAACCATTCCGGTTAAACCTTTCGATACGAGTTTCGTCTAACCCTTAAACCCCTTTATGAGATTAATTTACTTTCTCTTTTGCCTGCTGATTTCTTCAACATTATTTTCACAGGTTCTCCCCACCATCAATTCAGGCGTTTTACCTAACGACAGCGATCCGATTTGCCCGATAACTTATTATTCGAATCTTGATTTTGATACAAGCGGATATGATATTGGTGAAACGGTAAATGATTTTACACTTTTCGATTTAAACGGAAATGTTTTTCAATTAAGCACTGCGCTTGCACTTGGAAAACCTGTGCTGCTGATCACCGGAAGCTTAACCTGCCCGATTTTCAGGAACGAGCTTCCGCGTATCAATACTGTTTTTACAACCTACGCTGCTGATGTAACTACTATTATCATCTACGCCCTTGAAGCGCATCCGACAGATACTTCTCCGTATTCATCAACTGTCAACGTGACCAATCAGAATATAAACCAGGGAGTTTTGTTTCCGCAACCAACGACTTATGGTGAAAGAAAAGCGTTAGTAGATACGCTGATGCAAAACCTGCCTGTAGTTCCGCCTGTTTACATCGATGGACCGTGTAATGAATGGTGGCATAATTATGGTCCTGCGCCACAAAATGCTTACCTCGTTGACACCAACGGAAAAGTAATTGTGAAGCATGGTTGGTTCGATCAGTTTCCGCAGGATATTTTTTGTGACATCGATAGTGCACTTGGAATTACTTCGGGTAATTGTAACGCAGCATCAACGAACGGAAGTTTTGTTTTTGTGCCCGCTGTAACAGATGTGTATGGTGCTCCCGGGCAAACGATGTATGCAACAGGTGATCTGATCAACAACAGTACGAATGATGTGCTTCTTGCAGTTGTCAAGATCCAGGAAAACTATGCGGCGGGATGGGATGCTTCGTTTTGTATTGGCATTTGTTATTCGACAACAATCGATAGCACAACAATCCGTTTAAATGTTGGTGATACAATGCATTTCAGTCTTGATTTTTTTACTTCACTCACGCCTGATTCAGGAAAGGTGAGAGTGGGTTTCAGGAATGTAGACGCTCCTGTTAATCAGTACGCACAATTGTTTCGCGGATATACTACAGGAGTGGGTGTGATGGAAAATGTGAATGAAGTTTCTTTTGAAGTATTTCCGAATCCGTGTTCATCACTTTTAAAAATTGTGAATGATAATAACGAAAATGAAACACAATTTTTTATCTACGATATCAACGGAAAACTTCAAAAAATAATAGTGCAGCAAAACACGCAGACAGAATTTTTAATTGATGTGAGTGAATTGGCGCAAGGCTTTTATTTTATTGAACGACGCGGAATTGAAATTTCGAATAGCACGTTCATTAAATATTGAGCCAGCGTGAATACTATTATTTCTTTTTATTTTCCAATGCTTTATTAACGGCTTCAAACGTAAAATTGTGCTTATTGAGAAGCACTTTACCGCTATCTATAAAATCTTTACGATTTTCACGAAAGGATCGTTCATAATACTTTGAAGCTTCCAAACCCCATAATGTGCTTAATCGTACTTCATCAATGTACTTTTTACCTTCGCTTGATAGTCCCTGACTTTTCATCGAATCAAGAAGTGAAACACAATGCTCCCATCTCTTGGTCATATTTAATTGCACATCTTCAAGTGTTACTGTTGTAGAATCCATTTCATCGACAAATTGAAAGGCCTTAATTCTTTCAGAATCATAACGGGCGAAAAGTACATCAAGATTTGGTCCTTGAGCAACAATTGTTTTCGGAGTATTCATCCAGAAAAAAACAATCACACCGATCATTAAAACAAGTCCAGCGATAAGTCCAACATAACGTGTTTTGCGCTGCTGATAAAATGCTTTCAGATCAAAAAAGATGAGGTAACCGCCTAAAATTCCACTGAGGAATCCTCCAAGATGTGCAGAGTTATCGATTCCGCTCCACAAACCAATTGCAGCATTAATTAAGATCGTCAGACCAACACCACGAAGCAATTGTTTACGCGAATTCGGATCAATTAAATTCGTTGTAACAGTCGCGGCAAAAATACCGAACAAACCGAAGATTGCACCTGAAGCACCGGCTGAAACACCTGCGTTGTGCCACCATAAGCTTGCTGCGCTTCCGCATAATCCTGTGAAAAGATATAACGCAATAAATCTCCATTTACCAATGAATTTTTCAAGCAAATCACCAAGGCTATAAAGAGAATACATGTTCACAGCAAGGTGAATAATTCCGAAATGCAAAAACATCGATGTAAATAAACGCCACGGCTCGCCATTCATCGTATCCGGACGATAATTGGCACCCCAGCTTCTTAATTCCTCACTGGTTGGTGTAACAGGGCTTGCACCTTTAATCACCATGAGGATAAAAAGAAGCAAATTAATATTCAGCAGGATCGGCGTGAAAAAATAATCCTTCCGTGGAATTAATGCATTAAAAGGATTTTTATTTTTCTTCTTCGGCTCTTCGCGCTGCTCTTCAAAATTATCCTGCTCCATATATTTTATTTGAAAGTAAAATTAATCAAAAAGAGCCGCTGATTGCGCAGATTTACGCAGATGGGATACTACCCTTACAGTAATATAAGAAGAATGAAAAAAATATTCTCACTTACAGATTCTGCTTTTTAATCTGTGTAAATCTGCGTAATCTGTGGCTTACTTTCTAACGATCAGCACCGGAACTTTCACTTTATGCCTGACTTTTTCAACGGTGGTTCCGAATAAAAGATCTTTCAATAAATTATGTCCGTGTGCGCCCATCACCAGCAAGTCTACATTCGCTGCATTCACAATTTGCGGAATTGTTTCTTTCGGATTTCCGAAGCCTAATGTAGTTTCAACTGTGTAACCTTCGCTTCGGAATTTCTCTGCGTATTTATCTAATTCCTTCTGATCAAATTCAGTTTCAAAATCGCCGGTATCACTGTTCATGACACGTGCGCCTGCAGTTTCTGTAATATGAAGTAAAAGATATGTTGCAGCTTTTCCTCCCTGTTGAATAGCATGACTTATTGCTTCAGAATCAGAAGTCGAGAAATCAACGCAGACAGCGATGCGTGTATAATTTTCTTTTTCGGAAATACGCAGCTCACCGTGAAGATCGTGCGGACGTGAATTTGTTCTTGCTAATGCTTTTCCAACCAATGGACGAATGGTGATCCAAATCAAAAGAAACGCAACGGCAATCGCAATTGGTACAGCAGTAAGCCAGATCACAATCGGATTCGGACTTTCGTTGATGGCATCCTGCAGCGTGGAGAAAACAAGCTTTCCATTAAGAGAAACAATTATGATCGCAGTAAGCCATGCGGGAATGATCAGCCATTTAGTCGCAACAAATTCACCCATTAATCTTTTATTGCTTACAAAATGGATCAATGGAATAACTGCGAAACCAAGCTGCAAGCTGAGAACAACCTGGCTGAGAATAAGCAAGCCTTCCATTTTTTCTTCACCGAAAATCAAGAGTGTTATTACCGCAGGAATAATTGCAATAAGTCGCGTGATCAATCGGCGTATCCACGGTTGCAAACGAATATTCAAATAACCTTCCATTACAATTTGACCTGAAAGCGTTCCCGTAAGTGTTGAGCTTTGTCCGGCTGCAATAAGTGCGATCGCAAAAAGGGTTGGTGCAACATTTCCAAGCACATTTTCAAGTAACGTATGTGCTTCCTGGATGGAGGTAACAGAATGATATCCGTTCGCATTAAATGTTGACGCCGCTAGAATAAGAATAGCTGCATTGACAAACAATGCAAGGTTCAAAGCAATGAATGAATCGATCACGTTGAATTTAATTGCTTCCCAGATATTTTTCGGTGTGCGCCCGATCTTTCTTGTTTGCACCAATGAAGAATGGAGATAAAGATTATGCGGCATTACTGTTGCGCCGATAATTCCGATCGTAATATATAAAGCCGCATCATTCGGAATAATTGGTTTTAATCCTGAAAAAATTCCCGGCATCGATGGCTTCGAATAAAATAATTCAACGATAAAAGCCATTCCGATTATGCTGACAAGTCCGATGATAAACGCTTCCATTTTTCGTATGCCGTAGCGTTGAAGAATGAGCAGCAGGAACGTATCGAATACAGTAATACAAACTCCGGTGAGCAACGAAAATCCAAACAGTAATTGCAAACCAATCGCCATCCCGATCACTTCGGCAAGATCACATGCTGCAATTGCAATTTCGGCCAGCACCCAAAGAAAAAAGTTTACGCCTTTCGGATAATGTGCGCGTGAAGCCTGCGCAAGATCCAACCCGGATGCAAGTCCGAGTCGCGCGCTTAAGCTTTGTAACAATAGCGCCATCAGGTTGGAAAGCACCAAAACCCAAATGAGTGTGTAGCCGAATTGACTTCCGCCTGCAATATCAGTAGCCCAGTTACCCGGATCCATGTAACCGACGCTAACGAGATAGGCCGGTCCGAGAAATGCAAGCAATCTTCTCCACGTATTTTTATGCTTTGTAGTATCTACACTGCCATGAACTTCTTCCAATGATTTTCTGCTGACACTCATAATTATTTTTCTAAATCATTTATTAAAACTAAAATCATGCATCATTGCCCGCGCAGCACGGAAAAAATTTTTCTTTTCTACTTTATTCTTCGCACCAGAATATTTTTCGCAACATCATTGCTGATCTGGATTGTTTTTTTCTTGTTGATCACGATCATCATCGACTGATCATAATCCGTTGTCTCTTTCAATTCAATTGTATCACCAAGCTTGATTTCTTTTTTGTCGAGGAATTGGAGAAATAAAGTGGAGTGATCTGCAACACCGGTCATGATTCCTTTTTTGCCCGGCTCAAGCTGAGAAAGCGGAACCTGCTGCTGATCCTGGATCTTTCCTGTTTTATCGGGAATGGGATCGCCATGCGGATCTACTTTCGGAAAGCCGAGGAATTTATCCAGCCGTTCTGTCAATGCATTGGATTGAATATGCTCGAGCTGTTCAGCAATGTCGTGCACTTCATCCCATTTAAATTTGAGCTGGTCGACGAGAAACACTTCCCAGAGTCTGTGCTTTCTCACCACTTCGACAGCAACACGTTTTCCTTTTGGAGTAAGTGTAACGCCTTTATAACGTTCATAGCTGATCAGTTTTTTATCAGCCAGCTTTTTGAGCATATCTGTTACAGATGCTGCTTTCGTATTTACAGATGCAGCAATTGCATTTGTAGATACATTTTCGCCGGAATGTTCCACCAGCTTCCAGATTGCTTTGAGATAATTCTCCTCTGAATGTGTTTGTGACATGCAGCAAAGGTAGAACTATTTAAATACGCAGAAAAATAAATTTAGATAAGCCTAAAATATAAGTTATAAATAATTGATATGCTGATGATTAAATATCAAAATTTCGTGAATTACGGCCTGTAAAATGTGTAAATCCTGTCTGTGCTGGTTTTGTCTTTTGGATTAAAAACATGCAGCTGGAGTGTTTTATCATGAAGAATATAACCTGTAAATTTCTGTTCGCCGGTTTCTCCTTTTACATTAAAACGAATGGATGCATCACGCTTGCCTTTTTTATATTTTCCTGAAAGCACACGCGAAAAATTTTCTTCATCGCGATTAAACCAGGTCATCACTTTCGAATAATCATTGACAGAAGTAGACACCAGCACAACACCATCTTCATAAAAGCGGATCACAGCAGAATTTTCAGCATCGAGCTTGTACACATAAATGCCATCAAATTCTACATTCGGACGATACGCTACAAATGATGTTGTCATAGCTAAGATGAATACAGCAATAAGAAGAATGCCTTTTTTCATAACGCTAATTTACGGCAAAGAAAAATCCCGTCGTTGCGGACGGGATTCTTTCTTATTGATTATACTATTTAGCGGATAAGGTGAATAACACCTTTTGTTTCTATCGGAGTTTTATCTACCGTACAACGTGATGTCATCCTGGAAACCCAGAAATAAACGCCGTCTGTACAGTCTTTGCTCTGCTTCACCGTTCCGTCCCATGCGAATGTGTAATCGCTTGAGTAGAATACTTCATTTCCCCAACGGTCATAGATCCAGATTTCATATTCATCAATGTATAACATTGCGAAATTGTATTCTGGTGTGCCACCGGTTGAAACTTGTTGTGAAACCGTATTGTCAAAGTAAGGATAGAAACGATCGTTTTTCAAATCTCCGTTCGGTGTGAAGACGTTGACCACCGAATCAGGATTAAAGATATTAGCCGGCGGATTCAGATTCAGGATAATAGAATCATGAATAGGGCAGTTCGGTGGTGAATGAAGAATACAAGTGTATTCAGCTCCGAGTTGCGGACCGGTAATAGTAATCGTTTGTGTGTTACCCGGGATTGGGTTTCCATCAGGTCCGAACCAGGTATAAGATGTGAAACCAGGAGGCGCTGACAATTGAATGTTCGGATCTCCGGGACAGAACGTATAGGTAAACAATGAAGTATCATTTCTCGGTGGTGAATTAACCTGTACCGTGTCATAGTCTTCACAACCGAAGGAATCGATTACGTGAATTATATATTGACCTGCGAATAGATTATTAATCACCGGTGTGGTTTGCGGAGGTATCGTACTCCATATATACGTGTACGGCAAGACGCCGGCGGTTGGTGCGGCCGTGGCCGTTCCGTCGGGGACACCATAGCAGCTGGCATCCGTGGCCGTGGCATTCGCATAAATAGTAGTGTACTCAAGAACAACCGCCAGCGTGTTGTGACAGCTTGTGTCAACCTGTGAAACAAGATAAACGAAGAAGGTATCGCCGACGTTTGGATTGTTTACAAGCAAAGTATCATTGGTTGCACCGGGGATCGGATTGTGATTCGGATCAAACCACTGGTAAGAGCCGTAACCTGACGGAGCGTTTAAATAAAGGAAGTTATTTCCCGGGCAGAAGTTAACCGTAGCAGCAAGTGAAGAGCAGGAGCAATCGATGTAAGCATAACCCCAGTGACCTGATTGTGTACAACCTGCAACTGTAAAACGAACAGTAACATTTTGGTTAACGAATGCAGATAAATCGAAGTTTACAGCTGTCCATGGTTTGTAATAAATGTCCGGATCAGGACCGTACTGGAAAAATCCCTGCTGAAGCGCATCAGAACCTGCAGTTACATAAAGCTGTGTGCAGGGAGAAATAGGGTTACCATTCTGATCAAGCACTTCGATACGGAAATAAGGTTGTTGTGCCGGCGGGTGACCACCGCTCCAGAGTACACACGCGTACTGGTAAGCAAAGCTTGTTGAAGATGGAGAAACAGTAAATGTTTGCTCAATATATTCTCCCTGGTAATTAGGAGTTGTTCCACCTAAACGAACAGCATAATTTCCGCCGTTAGCCGGAACTACAGGGAATCCACCATAAGGATCCGGTCCGAATGAATTGGACATAATAGTATGTCTTGCATTTGAATTTGCAAGCGCCTCATTCGGAACGGTAGAAAAAATTCCGGTTTGAATATTAGAAAGCGGTCCGAAAGAGCTGGAGTTATTATCTCCGATAGCTCCACCCCAACCGGTAAAATCGCCGGTTTCAAAGTCAACGTTGGTACACGCCGCAACAGGGAAAACGGGATTGTTTTGTTTCAGGTTGGAAGGGAAATAACGCGGGTCATATTTACCGAGTTCGAATTTTCGGTCGATATAATCTCGTTGTGCAAGTGCGAGCTGGTTGGCAGCTTCGAGGTGATCGTGCGCTTCGCCGGTGTGCTTTAAAGCAACATCAGCCTGGAAGCCTTCGAGAGAATCGATACCATCGCCATTGTCAGTTGGTGTTACCACTTGCGCAAAAAGCGGTGAAAAACACAAAGCAGCGGCTGCGAGAATGAGAGTAATTCGTTTAGTCATAGTTCTATAAGTGTTTGCCAGACCGGCTAATATACCAAATTTTTTGATTTGGACATTGCTGATAGGGTATTGCCATCCCTATAACATCCGGATACATTAAAGATACAGTTTGATTTTGCCTAATTCTATTATTTGTCCGATAAAATGAGATTTTTTGAATAATTCCTTACTTGCCCACGGAAGAGGTGATTGGTGTCCGCCGCGGTGGAGGTGGTTGGTGATTGGGCTGATAACTGGTTGTAAGGTTTTGTTAATCAATTATTTGATGGAATGACCCCGGATATTTATTAATTAGCCTATGGGGCAATTTTTCTCAAAAAGCGAAAGGTTATTTAAATCGAAGGTTTATCAATTTTTTCGACGAATCACTGAATAATATATACGATGCAGCTCGTCGCAGGCGGTTAAGGTGTTCGAATTTTCGAATTTTGATTTTTCGAATTTCGAATTTTCAAATAACTCAAATCCCTTTTCACCGTTAACTTTGTACTATGGCTTTGAAGAAAAGTAATGAGTATACCTTAAAACAGGCGATCGAGGAGATGATGCGCACGTATCGGCTGCAGGGGAAGATGGATGAGATGAAGCTGATCAATGGCTGGGAAAAAGTGATGGGCGCAGTAATAGTGAAATACACAAAAAAAATTCACATTGAAAATCGTGTTCTTTTTGTAGAGCTCACTTCTGCTGCTTTGCGGGAAGAACTTTCATACGGCAAATCCAAAATGATAAAATTGCTTAATGATGAAGCCGGCGGAAATGTAATTGATGATGTGATCTTACGATGAAGGAAGTAATTGACGCAATATTATTCGCAGCAACTAGTCACGCCGGACAATTCCGCAAGGATGGCGTTACTCCATATATCAATCACCCGGTTGAAGTAATGCATTTGCTTGCCCACACAGGAAATATTGCTGACCATGAAATTCTGATGGCCGCGGTTTTGCATGATGTTTTGGAAGATACAGATGCAACCACGGAGGAGCTGAGCGAACGTTTCGGACATCGCATTACAGATATTGTGATTGAGCTGACCGACGACATGTCACTTCCGAAAGAAGAGCGCAAACGTCAGCAGCTTATAACATGTACAAAACTTTCCAGTGAAGCGAAAGTCATTCGTATCAGTGATAAAATCTGTAATGTGTATGATATTCTTTACGCGCCTCCCGGCGACTGGACCGTTCAGAGAAGAAAAGAATATTTACAATGGGCCAGCTCAGTCGTCGCGAAAATCCGCGGAACGAACCAAGCCCTTGAAACGCATTTCGATGAGCTCATTGTTGAAAGCATTCGGAACCTCGAAATCAGTGGTCAGTAGTCAGTGGTCAGTAGTCAGCAGTCAGTAGTCAGCAATTGATCTGCTATTTCTACCAACCACCTCCGCCGCGGCGGACACCAATCACCAATCACTACTCACCACTAACTATTTCCCTATTAAAAACACAGCTGGTCGTTTATGAAAATCTTCTTTACCCGGATTTATTTTCCAGTCGCTTACTGTTGAAGTACGGATGAATTCAGTTGGCAAGCTCAAATCACAAGCGATACAAAGCTTTGTTTTGTTGTCAAGCGATTTCAGCAAATCTTCGAGCATGTTATTATTCCGGAATGGCGTCTCAATAAAAAAGTGAGTTGTGCCATATTTCAACGTTTCCTTTTCCATAAACTTTATGAAAGTAGAACGTTCGGTTTTATCAATCGGAATATAACCATGAAAGTGAAATTCCTGTCCGCTGAATCCCGATCCCATCAGCGCCAGTAAAATGGAAGATGGCCCCACGAGCGGCACAACTTTTATTCCTTCTTTATGCGCCATCTGCACAATGCGTGCACCGGGATCTGCAATTCCCGGACAACCCGCTTCAGAAAGCACACCGATTGATCCGCCTCTTTTTGCAGCATTGAGATAGGAATTCATTTCAACCGGTGAAATATGTTTTCCCATCGGGTGAAGAATCAGCTCCGGCATCGGGATTTTTGTTCCGGCTTTTTTCAGAAACGCGCGCGCCGATTTTTCATTTTCCACAACAAATTCTTTCAGCTCACGAAGAATATTCAAAGCAGAAACTGGTAAAACTTCCGAAGGCGAACTTTCATCTCCAAGTGGTACAGGTACTAAATATAGAATTCCAGGCATAGTTGAGTATTGAGTATTGAGTATTGAGTATTAAGTATTGCGTATTGTGGATTGAGAATAAATTAACTGACTACTGACTGCTGACTACTGACGATCAGACGCGAGCGTCTACAGATTACGGACTACTTTTTTTACTATTTCATCGCAGGCTTGATCTACTAATTGAAAAACTTTTTCAAATCCATCACCGCTTCCATAATACGGATCAGGGACAGCCATGTTTTTTCCCGGCCATTTTGCGTTCAACAATAAATCCACCTTCGCTTTATCTGATTCATTTCTCGCGAGGGAAATTACATTTTGAAAATTTGAAGCATCCATCACATATATCTGATCGAATGCATCAAAATCTTTAACAGTAAACTGTCGTCCGCACAAGTTTGAAATATCAATGCCGTGTTTCTTTGCATTTTGTGCCGAGCGTGAATCCGGCTGATCTCCAACGTGATAATCAGAAGTACCTGCTGAATCAACTTTGATATTTTTTATTCCTGCCTGTTCAAGCTTATGGCGCAACACGCCTTCTGCCAATGGTGAGCGGCAAATATTCCCAAGGCAAACCATTAATATCGATTTCATATTTCGAAAATTCTGAAAAGATTCCTAAGAACAAAGTTAACAGACCTATTGATACTCCTGTTTATTTACTAATTTAGGTGCAACCCCTATGCGCCGACCCCTGCTGCTCCAACTCATTTCCATCCGAAGGAAGGTTATCCTTCTTGCCTGCTTATATTGTTTTACGCCGGAATTATTTTCACAATCATTTGATTTTATTTCATTTGGTGTTGAAGATGGACTTTCACAATCTGAAGCGCGTGTAGTTTTCCAGGATAGTCGCGGCTATTTGTGGGTCGGAACTGCGGGTGGTGGTGTTTGCAGCTACGACGGGATTAAATTTAATGAGTACGGCGCAAAAGAAGGACTGAGCGGACAAATCATTACATCAATCACGGAAGATTCCACGGGTAAAATGTGGTTCGGAACAACAAACGGCGGTGCTGCGATCTACGATGGAAAAAGATTTATAACAATCGATGAAAAAAGAGGCTTATCCGGAAATGATATTAAGTGCATCGTCGCCAAAAAAGAGGTTGTCTGGATCGGGGTCGGCTCAGGAATTTTTGAATACACTGAAAAGACCAATCTCCTGCGTCGACTTGTTTCGTTCACCAATTTAAATGCAATTTGTATTGATAAAAACGAAACTGCGTGGGTTGGAACGGATAATGGTTTTTTCAGGTATAAGAATGGAAAAAAAGATTCGATCGTATTGCCGTTACATGGGGAGGGAGAACAAACGGTGTTGGATATTACTGCGGATGAGAATGGATTAATTTATATCGGCACCACTGATGGACTTTTAATTTATCACCCATCAACCGGCGTATTTAACCAAACCGAATTAACAGCAGCACTTGCGGGCAAGCAGGTAAAAACAATTTTCATCGATCACCAGCAAAGTGTGTGGGCGGGAACGATGAATAATCTTGTTGTAAAATATTCCGGTGCGGGACAGCTTTTGAAGTACGACCGAAAGAATGGAATGACAGCAGAAAGTGTGTATGAAATCACAGAAGATAATACGCTGCACATGTGGTTTGGTACACGCGAAGAAAGTTTGCTCAAGCTTCGTAGCGAATCATTTTCTTATTATGGAAATGTTCCGGGAATGGGATCAGGAACTGTTTTCCAGATCCTGGAGGATTATGAAGGAAGCATGTGGATTGGATCGAATGAAGATGGTTTAATAAAATATTCGAACGGCAGATCTAAACAGATTTTAAATGGTTCGAGACCGTTCAAACAACCTGTAGGAGTTGTTGAAGATGCGCAGAAAAAAATTTGGGTTGGACATTTCGATGGACTTACCTGTCTGGTAAATGATCATCCTGTAAAACAATTATTACCGGGAATCCGTGTGCGCGCAGTATTTGTTGATTCGAAAGGAAAACTCTGGATCGGTACCTGGGGAAAAGGATTGTATTGTTATGTGAATGATCATTTTGAAAATTTCACTGTAGCGAATGGATCGTTGCCCGGAGATTTTATTCATTCCTTTTGCGAAGATCACGAAGGAAATATCTGGATCGGTACAGGCGCCGGCTTAGCTAAGTATGATGGGAAAATTTTTACCTCATACACGCAGGATGATGGAATTTGTAATGCCTACATCGGATCATTAACAGTTGATCTTACAGGTAATATCTGGTTCCATACCGATGTGTGCGTGATGCGTTTTGACGGAAAAAAGTTTACCTCGTATACAGAACAGGAAGGTTTGGCTTCCAATACTTCTTTCCTTGTAAAAGCAGATTCGCTCGGACATATTTGGGTGGGCAGCAATAAAGGATTAGACCGCATGCGTGTGGCACCCGATGGCAGTGTGATATCAGTAAAAAATTATTCGCGCCATGAAGGATTCCGTGGAATTGAATGTAACTCACGCGCAGTTTGTCTTTCGCGCGATGGTTGCCTGTGGTTCGGAACTGTAAAAGGAGTGATCCGTTATAATCCGTCCAAAGATGTGATCGCGCCTGTTGTTCCGAATATTCATATTACAAGCATCAGCTTATTTCTTGAGCAAACAGACTGGAGCTATTCCGGTGCAAAAGAAAAAGGATGGTTTCATTTACCCGATCATCTGCAGCTTGATTACGAGCATAATCATATTACATTTTCATATGCCGGAATTCATTTGCAAAGTCCGCAATCCACGCACTACCAATTTATGCTTGCAGGTTTTGATTCGACATGGCAACCGGCAGCATCAACTGCATCCACACAATTCACTTACACCAATCTTCCTGCCGGCACGTATAGGTTTCGTGTAAGAGCAGCAAATGCGGAAGGTGGTTGGAATGAAAACCCTGCGGTTTCCTGTGAGATAACAATTCTTCCGCCACCACCACCAATATGGCGAACCTGGTGGTTCATTACACTTTCTGTTATTGTAATAGGAGGAATGCTTGCGTTTGTAATCATTGGCAGGAACGCCCGAATCAAAGCACAACGTCAATTGCTCGAAGCGGAAGTACGTGAACGAACAATTGAAATATCAAAACAGAACGAAGAGAAAACGTTGATGCTGAAAGAAATTCATCATCGCGTAAAAAATAATTTGCAGGTCATCTCCAGCCTTTTGAATTTGCAGGCAGAAGGAATTACAGATAAACGTGTGCTGACTTTATTTGAAGATTGCCGTCACCGTGTAAATTCTATGGCGCTTATTCACGAGAAAATGTATCAAAGCAATAATCTCGTAAATATTAATATCCGCTCTTATATCTGCGAGCTGATCGGTTCACTTATTGATGCTTACGACAGCAACAAGTCTATTCATTTACATACCGATATTGAAGAGCATCCTTTCCGAATTGATACTATTGTTCCGCTGGGACTGATCCTGAATGAAATTATTTCCAACTCGCTGAAATATGCATTTGAAGATAAAGCAGAAGGAGATCTTTTCATCTCATTAAAGCGGAAAGAAGGAAATTATTATATGCTGGAAGTATCGGATAATGGAAAAGGAGTTCCATCGCATATTAATTTTGAAAATGCGAATACGCTGGGCATGCAGCTTATTCATATGTTAAGCGGACAAATCAACGGAACAGTTTTTATCAGTCACGGTTCAGGTACGAAATACACCATTGGTTTTGTTGAAGAAGTGAAAGATCGTTTTTAGATTTAATGAATCATCGATAAAAATAATCGTCATCGGTAACGGCTTTTTGATATTAGTTGAAATAATTTGCTAATTTGTAGTTGAAATAAATTTCAACTATGACAACAAAAGCAAGAAAGTTTTCGGGAAGAACAATTACCACTTATTTTTTCATCGCAGCTTTACTTTTTATTGTGGCGCAATCGTGTAAGAAAACACGGTTGAATGATTCCATCTATGAAGAGGCAAGTGGTTCGGGATTATCTTTTTATCTCGGAACAGATTCTGTTTTTAATCCCGCAGGAGGAAGTCCGCATGGTGATTTCAAATTAAAATTTAACAGCACCGCCGCCGCCGCTCTTGATGGCACAGGCAGATTACCGGTCGGAGGTTCTTTTCCTGATGGTTCATTAATTGTGAAAGAAGCTTCAACCGGATCAAGCAGCATGATCTATGCTATTATGAAAAAAGACAGCGACTCAAAGTTTGCAGCCAACGGATGGTTATGGGCCGAATACAAACCTGACGGAGAAATTGTCTATAATATAAAAGAGAAAGGTGTTGCGTGCATTTCATGTCATTCCGCTTCCACCAACCGCGACCAGGTAAGATCATTTGACCTGCATTAGATGGGATCTGGTAATCTCGTAATCTGGTAACTGGGTAATTGATCTAAAATCACGCTTTGTTATAATTGATTTTGTTTTGTCATGCTGAGTAGTCTAGTCAGAGTGAATGGGAATGGTTTTGGCATAATTAATTTTGCCGAACCGTATCGAAGCACAAAACAAAAACGCCCTCATGGTTTTGGCATGAAGGCGTCTTTCAAGGGAGAGTGTTTTATTGAATGCTCAATTTCTTTTCTAATTCTTCGATATACGCTCTGAAACGTTTATCGGTATCCATCAAATTATTGACAGTTCTGCAGGCGTGCAATACAGTTGCGTGATCTTTTCCACCGCAATGCATTCCGATCGTAGCGAGTGAAGATTTTGTCATGCTCTTTGCAAAGTACATTGCAATCTGACGGGCCTGTACAACTTCGCGCTTGCGTGTTTTAGATTTAAGCAGCTCGATAGGAAGATCGAAATAGTCGCAAACAACTTTCTGAATGTAATCGATAGAAACTTCGCGTGCGGTGTTCTTCACGAACTTGTCGATCATCTGTTTTGCAAGATCGAGCGTGATCGCTTTTTTGTTGAGCGATGCTTGTGCAAGCAAAGAGATGTAAGCGCCTTCGAGCTCACGGATATTTGTTGTGATGCTGTAAGCAAGATATTCAACTACTTCACGTGGAAGCTCAATACCGTCGATATATAATTTTTTCTCGAGGATTGCGATACGTGTTTCAAGACCAGGGATCTGCAGATCAGCTGAAAGTCCCCATTTGAAACGTGAAAGAAGGCGTTGTTCCATTCCCTGCATTTCAACCGGTGGTTTATCAGCCGTTAATACGAGCTGTTTGCCGGTTTGGTGAAGGTGATTGAAAATATGGAAGAATACATCCTGTGTTTTGTCTTTACCCGCGAAGAATTGTACGTCATCAATGATGAGCACATCGATCATCTGGTAGAAGTGGATGAAATCGTTCTGATTATTATTTTTCACTGCATCGATGAACTGGTGCGTGAATTTTTCAGATGAAACGTACAATACCGTTTTACCGGGATGTTTGTATTTGATCTGCAAACCAATTGCATGAGCAAGGTGAGTTTTGCCAAGACCAACACCACCGTATATAAGGAGTGGGTTAAAAGCAGTTCCGCCCGGTTTGTCGGCAACAGCCCAACCTGCAGAGCGGGCGAGACGATTGCAATCACCTTCAACTAAATTCTCGAAAGAATAATTCGGATTGAGCTGCGATTCAACATTTACTTTTTTCAATCCCGGGATGATGAACGGATTGCGAATTGTATTCTTGTTTAAATCGATCGGCATGTTCACCGAAGGATTTTTTGCATCGCGACGATTTGATGTCGGAATTTTTACTGTGTAAGGTTTGGTGTTTGAGCTGAATGCATTCTCCATGATGATGGAGTATTCAAGCTTACCGTCGTTACCAAGTTCTTTCTTGATTGTTTTTTTAAGAAGTGTGATGTAATGTTCTTCGAGCCATTCGTAAAAAAACTGGCTTGGTACCTGGATGGTCAAAACACTCTGAGCGAGCTTAAGAGCTTTGATGGGTTCGAACCAGGTTTTAAAACTTTGCGAGCTTACATTGTCCCTGATGATGTTTA
The DNA here is from genome assembly GCA_031412295.1 of Bacteroidota bacterium. Lineage (GTDB taxonomy): Bacteria > Bacteroidota > Bacteroidia > Palsa-965 > Palsa-965. The sequence goes on along the minus strand of JANOCU010000010.1, from coordinate 294,782 downwards.
AGCAACTATCCCAGACTTTATCGTGTGATTTCTCCATTCGTAAAAACTCCTTGGTATATTGGGTGATGGTGGGTGATTTTCTTTCGTGTCCCAAAATTATGATTTCAGCGACAGGAACAACTATTTATTAGAATATTTATTTTAATAAAATTTTCATCAGACGCTTGACTTTTTAGATATAATAACAGAGTGGGTTTCCAGCGTGTTCTTTCTTGTTTTTTTATTCGTGGAAATTGTTATTTTGCCCAACCTGATTCCTGCCCAACCAACTTGTGTTATATATACATCTTTTCCTTCTCTGTTTTTTAAAATAACTGGTTTATCAAGAAAAGTATGTGTATGCGCACCGATTATGACATCGATACCAAGTGATTTTTTTCCAAGAACGACGTCGCTGATTTTTTCATTTTCGTATTTGTAACCTAAATGCGATAAACAGATCACTACATCACATTTTTTTTCTTTGCGCAACAGGTGAGACATTTCTGCTGCTTTGAGTATAGGGTCATGATAGGTTGTTTTTCCATAAAGCCGGCTATCAACTAATCCTGAAAGTTCGATTCCTAATCCAAACACACCGATCTTGACGCCTTCTTTTTCGAATATCCTGTAAGGTACTGTTTTTCCTTCCATGGGCGTTCCTGTAAAATCATAATTTGCACAGATCATCGGAAACGTTGCGTGCTGTAATTGTTTCGCAAGATTATCCAATCCTCCGTCGAAATCATGATTGCCGATTGCAGAAGCATCATAACCCATTTTGCTCATGAGCTTCATTTCAATTTCACCGCCATACATATTGAAGTAAGGAGTTCCCTGGAAAATATCTCCTGCATCAAAGAGCAAAACATTTTTTTCCTGTGAACGAATTCTATTGATCAATGCAGCGCGACGTACAACACCACCAAGTCCCGCGAATTTCGGATCGTTATCAGGAAACGGATCTATATGACTGTGAACATCGTTGGTATGAAGAATAACAATACGAACATGTTTATCGTCTGCTGATTTTTTGAAAGCGCTGCTAAGCAATCCGAATCCTAATAATGATCCGGCACCGGTAAGCGTACGAAGGAAGTCTCTTCTATTTTGTTTCATAGTAGAACCTCCCGTCGAGCTGTGCTGTTAATATATTGCCTTTCGCAGTTTCAGCAATGCAATATTCCATGATCGCATTGCGGATTAATATTCCGGTAGTTTGAATTTTTATCGGGTTCTTGAAAAAATCCATTTTGTCTCCGCCATTCGCGAGATAGTCGGATGTAACTACGTTGTAGGTTCTGGTGGAATCAAAAGGTTGTCCATTAATAGAAACTGTAGCAGGTGTTCTGTCCGGATGAATTCCCAATTTCATTCCTGCCATTGGTTGTCCACCGGTCATTGCAACGTAACGAATTAATTCCCAAGTTTTTTTTCCGGATAATGTGAGCACAACCAATTCATTATCGAATGGCATCAATTCGAAAATATTTCCCCTTGTAATATCGCCTTTTGGAAGTGACGACCTTAAACCACCCGAATTAAAAAGACAAATATTAGCGCGACCATATGGTCCTGGAACAAATATTACTGGCGTTGGCTTTCCGTCAATACGTTCAAAACAAATATCAGCCACAAAATTTCCAAGCAATGTTTCCGGCTTGTCACGTTCTTTCGGCATAGGCACAGCCAGTCGTCCGACGATAACGTTCATTAATTTATCAAGCGAATCTTTATAAGGTTTGAGAATTTTATCTGTAGCAGAATCATATTGCAATTCTGTTTTATTCATTTCGACATAACCAACATCCACACCTGTAACAGTGGATTGATGATTGCATGCCGCTACAATTAATGTAGTGGAAAGAAATAAAGTGAAAAAATAATTGCGGAATGACATTGAACGGGAGATGTTATACAAGTTTACTAAAAAATGGACGATCTGCGTCCGCCGCGGCGGATACGATGTACGATTAAAAAAAAATAAAGTTTGCTGTTATTAAAAAAAATAGTTGTAAGGAAAAAGGGAATGTACGATGTACGTCCGCCGCGCCGGATACGATGTACGATTTAATTTGGGGATTTTTTTAGAGGTTAATGGTTGAAGAAGAGTGGTTAAGATAATTCGCATAGTGAAATTCTCTATATATGTTTTTGCATTAAATATGGCTGATAGAATGAATTGCAGATGAAATGGGAAATTTCTCCTATAACTTTTTTATCGCGGAGGCGCAGAGGCGCAAAAGTGCGCGGAGGTATTGCCTTGAATATTTAAAAAAAAATAGTTTTCCATTTTAAAAAAAATAAATCGTACTTCGTAACATCATAAACAAATCGTATCCGCAGCGACGGATAATTCGTACATCGTAAATCTTTTCCACTATGTTTATTTCTGAGACTACAATCCGCGTTCGTTATGGTGAGACTGACCGTATGGGCTATTCTTATTATGGTAATTACGCGGAATATTATGAAGTAGGTCGTGTGGAAGCGCTTCGTGCGTTGGGATGGAATTATAAAGAGATGGAAGATGGCGGAATTTTATTGCCGGTGTACACCTTCAGCATAAAATATTTTAAGCCATCGTTTTATGATGATCTGCTGGTAATCAAGACTTCAATTAAAACCCTTCCCGGAACACGTTTGCGTTTTGATTATGAAATGTATAATCCGGCAGGCGAAAAAATTAATGAAGGCGAAACTACATTGGTATTTATCGATGCAAAAACCAAACGACCTTGTGGTGCGCCGGAAGATTTTGTGAAAGCGATGAAGAGATATTTTCCGGGATAGAAAACGGCTAAACGGATTGGACGGATTTTCGCAGATCCGTTTTTATCCGTCCGATCCGGGTTATCCGTGTTCCATTAGATGGTGTGAACATATTCCGCTTTTACTTCTGCAATATTTCTCAGGCTCAGGACGATTTCATCCGCGTCATTTTTTCTTACAGAGAATTTCAGCTTGCAATCCAATTGGAAATCCTGGTCCCACTGCTGAAGATTTTCATCTTTCAGAATTTTCATGATGTCATTCATCGCCGCATAAGGGAATTGTAGCTCATACACTTCCATAATTTGTCGCTCGATAATTTTTGAATTGGCAAGCGCATCAGCTGCCGCGCCGCGATAAGCTGCGATCAAACCCGGAACTCCTAAAAGCGAACCACCGAAATAACGTACGACAACAATAAGAATGTTTGTAAGGTCTTTCGATTGGATTTGTCCGAGAATAGGTTTTCCTCCTGTGCCGGAAGGTTCGCCATCATCGTTTGCGCGGAAAAGTAATTTATCTGCACCGAGACGAAATGCGTAACAATGATGATTCGCGCCGGGATGATCTTTTCTTAATTGCTGCAAATGCGCTTTTACTTCTTCCTCCTTTGTCACCGGAAAAGCGAACGCAAGGAATTTACTACCGCGGTCTTTGTAAATTCCTTCGGCAGGTTTTTCAATGGTGAAATAGGTATCGGAGAAAAGCATCTTTTAGTTGTCAGTATCAGTTGTCAGTATCAGTCGTCAGTATCAGTCGTCAGTATCAGTTGTCTGGTAAAGTATGCTGACTACTGACACTGACTACATGCTACTTTTCCTCAGCTGAAAGCGATGAGGGCGATGGCTGCTAGCGAAAGTAAAATTCCGAGCCAATTGATGATGGAAAATTTCTCTTTGAAAATAAGGAGTGCGCCGACTGCTGAGAGGGCAACAATTCCCATATTATTTACAGGGAAAAGTGCGGAGGATTCCATGAGATCGCTTCCCAGCGCGCGGGTGATGCCGTAGATGGAAAAATAATTGGGAATACCCAGGAGAATTCCGGCAAGCAGACTTTTTGATTCGAATTTTTCGCCGAGTTTGATCCGACGAATGAGAATGACAGTAATGCCGATGAGTCCTGCGGAATAAAAGCAGAGTGAAAGAAATAAAGGAAGATGTGCGTCGGGCACAAGATTCATTTTGGCGTGATTGACTAATGCATCGAGCACACCGCTTCCGAAAAAGATGACTGCCGGCATCCAGAAATATTTCCAGAATGATACTTTGTTTTCTGAAGCTTCTTTTTGCGGCGGTAGCGAAGTGAGGTAAACGGAAAGCACAGCGATTACGAGCCCCGTTATTTTGAGCGCAGTTGCTGATTCATTATAAAAAATAATGGCAGCCAGCACCGGGATGACGAGCGACATTTTATTTGCAACCGTTGCAACTGAAACACCGATGGTCTGCGCTGTTTTTGCAAGAAGAAGAAAAATGGAAATAAACAAAACACCAAGTACCGGCGGAACCCATGACCATTCCTGTTGTGCAAACTCTGAAACGGGAACAGGCATTCCGCAAAGCAACATGCCGATAGTACCGGCTGTGAAATAATTTACAACAATTGCCTGCAGTGTATTTACTTCAAATTTTCTGAATGATTTCAGAATAAGAATTAAAGCGGTATTGGTAACGATGCTTAGAAGTAGCCAGAACATAAAGGGAATGTACGAATTACGATTTAGGAATTACGATTTTGCAGTGCCAGTAGTCAGTTGTCAGTAGTCAGTGGTGATTTTATTGTAGAGGCCCGATGTTCGCGTCTCATGCCTCGCGTCTTTTTTTGCGGCAGTGATTGAGTCCCGATAGCTATCGGGATGTTGGAGCTCTTTTTCTTTTTTGATTTTTTTAGTTCAAAAAAGAAAAAAGCGACTACCGAAAGCGCGTTCGTCCGCCCAAACAATTATAGTTATTCATTCATCATTATTTTTAATTTATCACCACCGATAGTTTCTTCGCTGACAAGTTTTCCTTTTATCTCCGGTGCTTTTACTCCTTTGCCGATTTCTTTTTCTGCGACAAAAACTCTTGCTTCGTCCCATAAATTCTGCCCGTAAAATTTATTGATGAGGGCGGAACCTCCTTCGACGAGCACTGATTCAAATTTCCTTTCGTGCAAAATGCGTAAAGCCTGCTGCAGAGGATCTTTGGAAAAATCGATGGGCACAAACTCCGCGCGATCGGTATAATAATGTGCGCCTTGCGAAAAAATAATTGTTGGTGCTGATGCGTCGAGGATCTTTGCATTGGATGGAATACGCATTTGGCGATCGAACGTTACACGTACAGGATTATTTCCCTCGAGTAACCGAACTGTGAGCTGCGGATCATCTGCTATAACTGTATTTGTGCCAACCATGATCACCGCTTCTTCTGAACGCCATTTATGCACGAGCAAATGTGATTGCGGTGAGCTGATGATTGCGCGTTCATCGGTTTCGTCACGTTCATGATCGATGTAACCGTCGGATGATTGCGCCCATTTGAGAATGATGTATGGACGTTGTTTGGCGATGGAAGTGAAAAAACGGCGGTTAAGAAATTTTGATTCTTCTTCGAGCACACCGACTTTTACATCGGTTCCGTTGAGAATTAATTTCTGAATTCCTTTTCCTTTTACAAGCGGGTTTTCATCGAGGCACGCGACAACGACGTACGGAATATTTTTTTCAATAAGCAAATCGGCGCATGGGGGGGTTTTTCCTATGTGCGAGCATGGTTCGAGGCTTACATATAAAGTAGCTTCTTTGAGCAAGCTTTGATCTTTTACACTGCGGATTGCATTTACTTCGGCATGCGCTCCTCCGAATTGTTCGTGCCAGCCTTCGCCGATGATGATATTATCGCAAACGACCACGCAACCCACCATCGGATTCGGTGCGACTTTCCCTGCACCGCGCGCGGCGAGTTCGAGACAACGTTGCATATATTGCTCATGGGAATTCACTGCGTGAAGGTAAGGGTTTCGGGTTCTGAGTTTCGGGTTTTAACCATTTGCTCAATGATGTAACTTTTAATTTGTTTCTCGTATAACGTATGTTGTTTCGGGAAAACGGACAGATATAATCAACTTTGAACCCGAATCCCGGAACAGGAAACCCGAAACCACTTAACTTTTTTGTAAATTCGCGAAAGATTTTTTTAAGATGGCAGTTTACCGTTTTCGTATTGTATTTGAGGATCATGAAGATGTTTACCGCGAGATCGATATTCTCGGAAAACAGACGTATGAAGATTTTCACCGCGCGATCCAGGAGTCGATCAATTTTGATAATTCGAAAGATGCTTCGTTCTTCATGAGCGATGATCTGTGGAAAAAAGGGCAGGAGATTGCTTCAAAAGCGCCTGAGCATGATGACGACGATGATGATTATCCTTCAAAAACAAAAAAGGATATTCACCTGATGTCGAAAAGTAAAATAGCCAATTACATTGACGATCCGCACCAGCGAATGGTTTATGTATTTGATCCCGCTGCGAAATGGACGTTGCTGATCGAGCTTTCGAAAATTCTTGCGGATGATCCGAAGAAAAATTATCCGGGTTGCACAAAATCCGTGGGCGCTGCTCCGAAACAATATAAGATTGCAGTAATTCCGCCGCCGATTGATGAGGAGGAAGAGGAAGTGGAGGATAAAACGGCGAAGGAAAAAATATTTACAGCTGTTGAAGGAATTGATGTTGATGAGCATCTCGGCGATTCGGAAGAAGGCGAAGATGCTCCCGTAGATTCAGAAGAAGCAGAACCGGGTGCTGAGGAAGAATCCACCGAAGAAGAAGGAGGCGATTTTGATCCTGATGCGTTTGGTGCGGAGCCGGAGGATCAGTTTTAAAAAAGTTTCGAGTTTCGAGTTCGGAGTTTTTAGTTTTTAGTTCGGAGATTTAGTTCGGGGAAAATGTTTCGGGTTTGGAGTTTTTAGTCCGGAGATTTTAGTTCAGAGAAATTGTTTAGTGTTCGAGTTTTTCGGCTTCCGAGTTAAGCCTTCGATGTTTCAACGTTGAATTCTGAATTTTCGATCTTGAATCTTGATCCCGATAGCTATCGGGAGAATATTGAATTTTGATCCCGATAGCTATCGGGAGAATTTTTTGAATTTTGATTATGAAAAAGCCTTTGCTTGTTATTGTGCTTGGTCCGACGGGTGTGGGGAAAACTTCGGTTGCGATTGCGCTTGCTGAAAAATTTAATACCTGCATTCTTTCTGCTGATTCGCGGCAGTTTTATAAGGAGATTCCTATTGGTACTGCACAACCTTCCGCACAGGAATTAATTGCTGTTAAGCATTATTTTATTGCTGATAATTCCATCGCCAACCCGATCGACGCAGGTTCTTATGCGCGTGAAGCACGGAAAATTCTTGAGGCAGAATTCAAAACAAACCCGGTTGTGATCATGGCGGGCGGAAGTGGTTTGTATATCGATGCTGCGATAAATGGTTTTGATCCGTTGCCCGATGCGGATATTGCGATTCGTGAAGAGCTGCAAAATGCGTTTGAGCAAAATGGAATTGAAGCGTTGCAGGAGGAATTGAAGAAGCTTGATCCGGAATTTTATGCGCAGATTGATATAAATAATCCGGCAAGATTAATTCGCGCGATTGAAGTTTGCAGGTTGTCGGGAAAAAAATATTCTGATTTGCGTGTTGGTCAGCAGGAAGTGCTTCCTTTTAATGTGCTGAAGATTGGTTTGGATTTGCCGCGGGAAGAATTGTATGCGCGGATCAATTTGCGCGTGGATGATATGATGGAGCGTGGACTGGAAGAGGAAGCAAAAGCTGTTTTTCCGAATAGAAAGTTGAATGCGTTGCAGACTGTGGGTTACAAAGAGCTGTTTGATTATTTTGATGGAAATAGTACAAAAGAAAAAGCAGTAGAGCTGATCAAGCAGCATTCAAGAAATTATGCAAAACGGCAGTTGACGTGGTGGAGGAGGGATGAGGAGATCAAGTGGTATAAGCCGACGGAGGTTACTTCGATTGAGGAAGTGATTCAGGCGAGAATGTGCTAATGTGCCAATCGGTTAATTTGCTAATGGAAATGTGCAAATGGCAAATGCCAAATTTGCAAATGGCAAATGTGTGAATGGGAAATGAAGGAACCCTGACTTGTATAATTTGAAATTTGCACATTTGAAATTTGCAAATTCGTCGTTAATCAAAGTTTTTATCTCTCCGAATCTTTTTCTTATCAGATTCCTTTTTCTTTCCCTGCAATCTTTTTTCTTTGGCGGCTTTTGAAACTCTTGTTTTCTTGCGCTTCTTAACCGGCTTTAGCGCATTTTCTAAAAGCAAATAAAATTTCGCGATTGCTTTTTCTTTGTTTTCGTGCTGCGAACGATCGCTGTCTTCGGTGATGCGTAAAATTCCTTCGGAAGATAATTTTGAATCGAGCTTTGTCAACAAGATGTTTTTTTGTTCGTCGCTCAGCAGTTTTGAACCGGGAATATCGAACGTGAGCTCGATCTTTGAAGAAACTTTATTGACGTGTTGTCCACCTGCACCGCCCGAACGGGTTGCTTTGATGGATGTTTCTTTGTGAAGCTGGAGATCTTGCAGTGACATAATAAATTAATCGGGCGCAAATTAATAATTTCTAACGGGATTTTAGGGAAACCCTGCTATCAAAGGCTTTGGAGGCTTGCAGGGAAATGGGTGGTGTTTGGCCGTTACCTGGTTGTTGTTTTCCTATGTTTGGAAATAGGTCATTTAACCGCACCTTTTAAAGAACTAAAGCTAAACTATAAATTAATTTTCATTAGTGAAATCCGCAATGAAAAATAGGCCTTTATAAAACTAATAACAGAAATGATTAGATAGATAATGTTTGGCTTTATTTATTGCGCTAATGAGTTAGTTGATAGCAATTGCGATGTTAAACCTTTTACTTCTATTAAGAGCTTAGCAAAATTCATCCAAAGTTTTGGATAGGATAAATAACAACCGGCAAAGCCAATTTGAACGATTGCTTTGCATACCGCATTGATCGAAGTAGGCAAATAGAACTTATATTAAAACTGTTCCAATTAAAACTCAATCTAATAACAATAAAAGGATTCGTATTGTTATCTGTTTAGGAATTACAAGTTTCAGATTATTCTATTTTATTAAAACCACGTTGCACTTGCAAATTTGAACTCCGCTACTGCCGATTGGTATTTAACATTTAATTCTATCAATTTTATTGCCGCCTGAATATAAGCTGCTTCCCTGCTGTTAATTAAAAACATAGAACTTTCGCCCATAAAGAATTTTTGCTTTTCGGCTTCCAATAGATTAAAATAATTTGAAACTATTGTATTGAAAAGCTGAATTTGCTGTTCTAATGCTAAAATTTCGTTATGGTAACTGGTTATTTTGTTTGATAATTCCAGGTATTTAAGATCAACCTCTAATTTAGTTTCTTGAATATTTAATTTGGTAATATTCAAACGGCCTCTGCTTTCCCGTAAGAAGATCGGGATGCTAAAATCGATACCAAATGTATAATTGTTTGTTGAAAAACCACTAAATACATCGCCTCCGATTGGCTCATTCAGCAAGTTGTATTTTAAATTTAAAGTGGGTTTTAATTGTTCCTCATTCCATCGCTGCTCTACTTCTAATTGCTGCACCTTTAAGTCATACCAAAGCAATTGCGGGTGATTTATCTTTAGATTACTCAGGATTGAATTTAGTGTGTCAGTTGTTACTGATTTATGAGGAGCTAATTTATCAAGTGACGGAGGTGTTAATTGAGCCGTAATTTCAAGTGGAGTATTGTTTTCAAACCATAAGAAATTTGATAATTCTAAAGTAGCATTTTGGTAGTTCAATTTCGCCTGATTTAAGTTTACCTCCCGCACCTGCACGAGAATAAATGCTTCCAAAGTATCAATCGCAGGGACATCGCCACCAACAAAACTTTGTTTCACTCCCGCAAACCGGTCATTTGCCAAAGCCAAAGCGTTTTGATACAATTGCATTTGGTTAAAATAATTTACCCACTCTATATATTTTATTGTTGCCTCATAAAAAAGTGTATTAAGCATCAATTCCTGTTCTATGAAGGTTGACTCGGCATACAATTCGGCCTGCCTGATTGAGGCTCTGCGTTTATCAATAAAAAGCCCTTGTCCAATTGGCACAGAAACACCGAAATAAACTAGGCCATTTGCGGATGTTTTATTTTCAGGGTTTATGTTTACACCTTGATTTTGTTCGTAACCAGTCCTAAAGTCAACACCGTACCATGTAGGTACTCGTAATCCTCCCGAAAATAATGAATAATATTCTTGCTGATTAAATTGTTTTTGGTTTAAGTTTGAGAATAATGTCGGGTCTAATTGTCCATTGGCTTTTCTTACTTCATTTTCTCCTATTTTAATTTGTATTGATGCCTGTTTGCTGATAGGATGATAATTTACTAAATACCAAAATAAATTTTCTTGTGAGAATGTTTTTGTGCTGTCTTGCGCATAAGACAATTGACAAAACAAAAAAAGCAATGTAATTGTTATAAATCCTATCCTCCATCCTTTTCTTTCTTTTCTTGTATTGGTTATTGGCTTTTGTAACTTCAGTGAAAGAACAATGACAATACTTCCCGACATATCGTGCTTCGATTCTTTAAAGAGATGTTTCATGGGGCTGCTTTTTAAAGGTATTCCACAAAGGTAGTAATATTATTAAATATAATAGCATTACTACCAATTGGAGTAGCTTTTATATTGTATCCTAAAGCGATAAAAACAAGGAGCTGTCTCTGGAAATAAAGATGAATAAAAAGTTGTTTCTTCGTAATCCTGAAGAAACCGAGGTAGGCAGGAAGATTATAAAGCATAGTGTAACCCTTAATCCACATTTTTCAATCTTCTTAAATGGTTTTAAGATTTACTTTTAGAAGTGTTGAACTAATAGAAAATATATTGGCATCCCTATAGTAATATTTATTGGAAAAGTTACTGCGAGTGCCATCGGAAGAAAAAGTCCCGGATTTGCTTTCGGAACAGATATTTTCATAGCAGCCGGGACTGCAATATAAGAAGCACTTGCTGCTAAAATCGCAAACATAAATCTATTAGTAATGTCATCAGTTACTAACGAACTTAAAATTGCAAAGGCACATCCGTTAATCAATGGAATCAATATCGCAAAAATTAGAGGAAACCACCCGAATGAGAAAAATGCTTTTAGCTTTCTACCACTCGTAATCCCCATGTCTAATAGAAAAATTGCAAGGAAGCCTTTAAAAAGATCATTTGTAAATGGCTTTATTCCTTCTGCCTGCTTGGCATTAGCTAAATAACCAATAACCAAACTTCCAAGAATAAGCAATACACTACCATTAGTAAAAGAATGTTTTATAACGGTTCTTTTTTTTATTTTATTAGATTCTTCCTTGCTGAATACTGAGATTAGGACTAAGCCAATAATTATCGCCGGCGATTCCATTAAAGCCATTATTGCAACCATATGACCATGAAGACTTAATTGTTGAGATTCAAGGTATGAAACCGCAGTAACAAAAGTTACCGCACTTACCGAACCATAAGCAGCTGCTATTGCACCTGCATCAAATACATTTAGTTTTCTTTTTAGAATAAAGAATGTGTAAAGAGGAATGATTAATGAAATGAAAATTCCAAATAACATAGACCATCCAATTTCACTTGTAAAATTTTCGTGAGATAATTCCTGGCCACCTTTAAATCCAATGGCAAACAAGAGGTAAAGGGATATAAATTTCGATGAATTAGGGGGTATTTCTAAATCGCTTTTTAAATAAACGGCAATGATACCAAGCACAAAAAACAACAATGCCGGGTTTGTCAGGTTATCAAGGAGTAAGTTATAATTCATAAACTTTGCTATTGTAATTTTCAATTCGTATCTCCTTGAACATTCTTTTTCCTTTTGAAGTGATTATAACCTTTATTTCGATGCCAAATTTGGAAATAAAACTTCCAAGCAAGGAGGAATTTAAAATTTCATTTGCTTGCGTTCTAATATTTAATTCTGCCAACTTATTTTTCTGATTGAATAATGATTGACCTTCAAAATCGGAATAATAATGCTCGACATACAACTCTTCAATTTCCCTTTCTGCTGGCAATCCAAATAATTCATTTTTATTGATGATTGCATTAATAAATCTGCATGAAGTATCATTGACGAAGTAAATTGCCTCTATTCTTTCTCTTTTAATAAAGTGCTTTACTTCTGAAATGTATTCTAAGTCAGTTTTCTGTAAAATACCCATTTAACACGTTAGAAATAAAATATCATTCCCAAATATATTCCGCAAAAAAATCTCCATGCTGGAAAATGGACACACTAAGAAAACCTTGTTGCTCATAATTTAATGCTCTTTGAATATTTCAAAATAGTTTGTTTGTCAATTATTGTTTCTATATCTGTTCTGAACAGAATAGGTAATTGAGAAAAACGCTGAATGTAATTTTCCGTTTCAGTATTAATTTCTCCGTTAAATACAATTCCCAGAATATGGACATTTCTGCGTTTCAATTCTTGAATGGTAAGTAGCGTATGTTTTATGCTTCCTAAATAGTTTTGCGAAACAATGATTACGCTCGCATTCAAATGCTTGATTAAATCAACAATTAATGTTTCATCATTTAGTGGAACAAGCAATCCACCCACTCCTTCAATTACAAGATGATTATTTGTATCAGGTAGACTAAAATCATTTAACCTAATAGTATTAGCATCAAATTTTGCTGCCGCATGAGGTGACAATGGTTGTGTTAATCTATAACGCTCAATGTGACAAAATGATTTAGAATTAGATAATAAATTGCGCACTTTCATTGTGTCTGTATTGTCCAGATCTCCTGCTTGTACTGGCTTCCAGTAATCAGCATTTAGATGTTCAGCTATAATTGCAGAAATGAAGGTTTTTCCAGCGTTAGTTCCAATTCCTGTAACAAATACTCTTTTCATATCATCTTGTTTTTGAAAATTTAAGTCTCTTGCCTTGATTATTTTCATTAAAGATGCCATTGTCATAAACTAAATGCCCATTTACAAAAGTTTTTACAACCTTGCTTTTGAACCATTGATTTTCAAATGGTGACCATTGGCATTTGTAAAGTGTATTTTCAGGTTTTACCTTCCATTCACTATTTAAATCCACCAAAACTAAATCACCGTAATAACTCTCACGGATAAATCCACGTTCTTTAATACGATAAATCTCTGCTACATTATGGCTCATTTTCTGAACTATTTTTTCAATACTTATTTTCCCTTGATGAAACAATTCAAGCATTGCTGGTAAAGCATGTTGAACCAAAGGCCCTCCGGATAAAGATTTGAAATAATTGCCACTTTTCTCTTTTAGTGTATGCGGAGCATGGTCGGTAGCGATAATGTCAAGTTTGTTAGCTAATAGTGCAGCCAAAAGTCCATTTTTGTCATTATTGGTTTTAATTGCAGGATTCCATTTTATTTTCGAACCTAATTTTTCGTAATCATTATTGGTAAACCACAGATGATGAACACACGCTTCAGCAGTGATTCTTTTTTATTGACAGGGATTATATTGTCGAATAAATCAGCTTCTTCAAACGTAGATATATGAAATACATGTAGACGATTATTATGCTTCTTTGCTATTTCTAAAACTCGCTTTGTGGCAGTTACACAAGCTTGTTCGCTCCTTATTATTGGATGAAATTTAAACGGAATATTCTCTCCATAAATTTGTCTATACTTGTTTGTATTATTTTTAATTATACTATCATCTTCACTATGCAATGCAACTAATGTATTTGTTCTGGAAAAAAGCTGTTCTAAAAATTCGGGATAATTGGCAAGAATGCCTTCGTCATTATTAAAATAAAGTCCATCATCTGTTATTCCGCAAACATTTTCATTATCCGTTTTTAATGCTTCTTCTAAATTATTTTGATTTATTCCCATAAAAAAGGAATAGTTAGCCAGCGCTGTTTTTGATGCTATGAGATACTTCTCCTCCAATAACTCTTGCGTTAAGGTATTTGGGATTGTGTTTGGCATGTCCATAAATGAAGTACCCCCCCCTGAAACTGCCGCTTTTGACTCTGAATAAATAGTTGCTTTATGAGTTAAACCCGGTTCACGAAAATGGACTTGGTCATCAATTATTCCTGGCAATAAATAAAGCCCTTCTGCATTAATTTCTTTATAGAGAATAGTATTCGTAACATTAATGGTCAAATCTATTTTTTCTATTCTTTCATTAGACAATAGAACATCAGCAACAAGTATTTTGTTTTCGTTTACAAGAGAAGCATTGCGTATAATAGTTTTCATGAATTATTTTTTTAAATCTCTTTCCAATCAATTATTGATGACCCTTTTTTCAGATAACACCTCTTAATTTTTTTTTAATTATTCTCAGATAAGTATCTGTAGATGGAACGTAATGACGAGAAAGCATACCTGGGGCGTTAGGTTTATCATTAGATGGATTAATAATTACTTATTCCAATAAATTGTTCAATTTCCTCCATTGATATAGATCCATGTCTATATAATACCGGTTGGTTATTATCAAAACCAATGATGGTTGATTCTAAACGCTTTGAGCATTCGTCACGATTTATAATAATTTTAAGTTCATCATGAGAATAACCAGATACATGTTCTGAAGAAGCAGGTTTATTGATCCAGGAACAGCAACCATTTTATTTTTCATTAACACTTTTTTGGCTTTGCTTATATTTGTTGTTATCAAGATTTATTTGAATCAAGGGTTACAGATGTCGCAATAAACCGGGTTTTCAACAAATTTACCTTTCGGATATTTTTTCTCTTTTATATAAGAACAATTTTGACATTTATATATATAGCTTAAGGTGCTTCGAGTAGGGAAATTACACAACTCACAAGGCAGACCCTGCTTTGCATCTGTTATTCCAAACCCTGGAGTGTTGCAACCCGGACAAAGAGAATTTATTTTATCAGCTAATTTTATAGTAGCCTTTTTTATCACTTCCATGCGTGTCGGATTGTACATGGCTCTCATATCGGTTTCGATAAAAGCTTTACCGTATCTCGAAATGAAATGCTTAAAGGTGTTGTTTAGATGCTCAGCGTTTGTTATCCCTTTCACAATTTCTGAAAAGTCGTCCTTGGTTTTTCTAATAATTAAACCATGGGAAGGAAATTCGGCGTTTTTAGCAAATTCTATTAGTTCTTCTTCTGTTTTAATTTCTGCACCATTAAAATTTGTCTCCGTACTTAGTTCCCTTGCAATAATTTCTAAACCATTTTGCTTATCCATAAAAAGAAGAAATTCATCATCGGCAGGAACAAAATAAATAGTTGGATGCGCGCCAAAAGAGCCCTCACTTGCAATGACTAAATCGCAATTGATTAATTCCATAGCCAAAAGACATTTATTTCTTGCTGTGGTTATGGGGTCATCTATTCTATCAATTTCACCGGTAAAAGTTCCGAGTTTATCGGTATCAAAATCCGGCGTCACTAAGCATTTTACACCTAATTCCTTTTCTAAAATTGGAGCAATCGCTTTTTCCTTTTCGTGTTTGGTTGCTATTAACAAATTCCTTCCTTTGAACATTTGCATATCAATCATCCATTAGTGATATATCTATTTTTGAACTAACTAAAAGTCGTTTGTTTTTGGCTTTAGCCTCCGATAGGATCTCCTGTAATTTTTCCATATTATTTTTTAGTGCGGGAATTCTTCTTTGTGCAATTTCATCGTCTTTGCCAAATCGTTCCTGCGAACTCCAATTTTTTATATTATGGAAATTGATTTTTGAGAAAAAAACACTCGTTAAAATTTCTCTGGCTTCATCATCCGAGAAGTTGCCTTCAATAAGTGTTAATGTTTTTATTGTATTCATTTTTTGTCTGATTTTGAGTGGATAAATTGTGAGATGTGAAAGTTCCTGCTATTATGGAAATAGAAGCGAAAATAGTACTATCAATAGCGTCTTTTGTAATAAAAGCCACCACTAAAAATATAATCATTGAGGCTAAGCCAACACAGCTTTTTAATACAATAAGTTTCATTCGTTAATCAATTTTTATCACCGCATTTAATTTTACATTTTTATTATTTAGGCTTATGGTATTCCTTAATTCAAACAGTTCTTTTTGAAGATGCTTGATTTTGGACTCGCGATTTTTTATGTCCTCTTCATTACTGTTTTGGCTTATCATGTTTTCGTGATACTTTATTTTTGTATGTATCATCTGTGTAACTAACTCTAAGGCATCTTTAGATTCAAATTCTCCTTGTATCAGTTGTATGTTCATCTCTTGGGTTTTAAATTGGGATGGTTTTTGTTTTTATGGCATCATTAAATATTTTGTTGGAAGCAACGATTGGTGTTGAGTTAATGGGGGTTTCTTCTCCTGTTTTTGATTCCACAGCTTTTACTATTTCATTAAACAAAAGCGTCTTTGATTGTGAAGTAATAACACTATAGATAACTTCAGAAAAATTACCATCTTCCAATTTGTAAGAAATATTATTTTCATCAATTGAGGCTGATGCGATTAATTTTTCGCTTAGAAGGAATTTTACTAACTCCTTAGCGTTATGCTCCCTTTTTAAATAGATAATTACATTTACCATAGCTTTTATGTTTTAATAATTACTGCCCTTGTCCTAATGAATAGCCTGCTTTACCATCAAAGGAATAAAGGTTCTCAGTTTTTATGGTATCTATGTTTTCATCCAGTGCTTTCTTGAGCAGTTCAATTATGTGTGTTTTATTTATTTCAGATGCTTCGTTAGGTTTAAAGCGACATCTCCAATGGTCTGTACAAAATGTTTCCTTAAATCCATCAGGCCATACTTTAATACCTCTATTGGTAATCATCAATAGTTCAATTCCATTGCTTTCCAATTTTTTCATTTTGTCTGCTAACTCATTCGGATTGTTATCATTCCAATGAATAAATACATCAACCCCCACTAATTGTTTTTTAGCGGCAGATCTTCGTTTGTATTTTGGCAGACTTAAAGCCGAATTATTAGAGTAGTTAACAGGCTTTAGAATTGACGGCTTATTTCCAATATTAGCTATTACTGCTTTTGCAAACTCTTTAGTGCCTACTTTTTGCTTGCTAACTCCCTCTTTAAAAATATCATACGTGTGAATGCCATCTTCTAATGTCTTAAGCCATGCATTTTGAATTTTTTCAGCCACGTTTGTTTGCCCTATATGATTTAACATCATAATAGCTCCTTGCAATAAACCCGAAGGGTTGGCAGCATTCTGTCCTGCTCTTCTTGGAGCAGAGCCGTGTATGGCTTCGAACATAGAACACTCTTCGCCGATATTGGCAGAACCTGCCAAACCTACCGAACCGGTAATTTGAGCAGCCACATCACTAAGCACATCCCCATATAAATTAGGCATTACAATTACATCAAATAGTTCTGGTGTATCAGCCATTTTAGCTGCTCCAATATCTATTATCCAATGTTCATTTTCAATTTCAGGATATTCTTTGGCAATTTCGTCAAAGACCTGGTGAAACAAACCGTCTGTTTGTTTCATTATATTGTCTTTGGTAAAGCATGTTACTTTTTTGCGATTTTGTTGTTTGGCATATTCAAAAGCATATCTGACAATTTTTTCACAACCCGGTCTGCTTATTAATTTCAGACATTGAACCACTTCATCTGTTTGTTGATGTTCAATACCGGCATACAAATCTTCCTCATTTTCTCTTATGATTACAATATCCATAACCGGATGTTTTGTGTTCACAAACGGATGTAAGCTCATACAGGGTCTTACATTTGAATACAGTCCAAGAAATTTACGTGTAGTAACATTTAAGCTTTTGTAACCACCGCCTTGTGGGGTTGTGATAGGGGCTTTTAAAAACACTTTATTACGCCTGATTGTTTCCCAGGCTTCAGGTGCTATACCAGCAGTATTGCCTGCCAGGTAAACCTTTTCACCTACTTCTATTTCTTCAATTTCAATTTTAGCACCACCGGCTAAAATTATTTCTAATGTGGCATCCATTATTTCAGGCCCGATGCCATCTCCTTTTGCTACGGTTATTTTTGTCATTTTTTATTCCTTTTATGTTTAACGGTGCAAACTTGAGGATTCTAACTCATAAATTTTTATTTATCTTTTTAATATAATTCATTAAAATAATTTATGAATATGCATTAACCTTTGCAGCTATTTTTGAAAACCACAAATACAAGCGCAACGAAGCTTCGGTGAGAAAATTTAATGAACGCAATTATGCTTCGCTAAAAAAGGCTCCGTTTTTTGTCAAGCCTATATTTTTATACATAATGTTCAAACTACCTATGACAAACGTCAGAGCACATAGCTTATTCATAGAAAAATAACCAATAGTAACTTTAGTATGATATTTTTATTTAAGAGGTTGCTTAATTTTTGCTTTGGGCTCAGAAACAGAAAACGATTGGTCAAAAAAATGAGAATTGGGTATTGTAATTATTTCATTATTTTCTGTTTTTAGGTGAACAAAAAAATAATTCAACTCAGTTACTTCCCCTTCACAATGATAATCCTTGTTTAATACTTTTATATAGTCTCCCAATTTTACCGGATGATTAAAAAATATCAAAATGCTTGAAGTGATATTTGAAAGTAATGACCACTGAGCAAAAAAGGCGATACCTAAAGCTGTCAGGATTGTACTTGCAAATAAAGCAATTTGATTTTGTTTAAAACCCCACACTCCAGTTAGAAGTATGATTGCACCTATTGTCGTAAATAGCTGGACTGCTCTAATTGCCATTTTTCTCCTACCTCTTTCTAATAGGGTTTTTTTGAGAAAGTTATTTATAACAGTTTTAAATATAAAATACAAAATGATATAAAAACTTATGATTATGAAAGTTTCAATAATCTGAATGTGGAGTTGTTCCATTGTTTATTTAATGATTACGTAATTTCTTTTCTCTATTTATTCCAATATGATTGATACTATCATAAAGTATCGTAGCATTTATTAACAGGCGGTCAAGTTCTTGTTCAAAAAATTGTTCGGTGTAATAACTCCATTTATTGGGGTGGGTCATGAGCTCTTTAAAACTATTTCCAAGTGTAGTAATATATTCCTTTTTCTGAGGAGCATCATTAATAAATATTGGAGGATATAAGTCATACATTAGCATCCAATTTTTTGCAATTCTTGTTACACGTCCATTTCCATCCGCAAAAGGGTGTATTCTAATTAACTCATGATGAAAATAAATAGTTCTTATTATTGGGTTTGAAATACATTTTATTTTATAAAACAATTCGGAAACCAACTGTGGTACTTTTGTTGGCTCAGGACAAATATGCCCTCCTATTTGAACAAGCGTTTGTCTGTAACGATTCGGATGCATAGCATTAGTTTCAGGAGAAATTAAACGAAGAAGCTGAAACAATTGTATTTCTTTTTCAAAATTATTGTGTAAAATAATCTCTTCAATAACAAAGTCAAGAGATAGCTTTAAGTTTAGCAAGTACTCCTTAGCTTCCTCTTCGTTTTGAGCTTCCATTTGAGCATTTTTAATACCAACAAGATCTTTTAGATTATGTATTCCGGCTAAATAGATGTCCAATAGGTCATCGTCAAGGTGATGACGGCTATAAATAATTAGTCTGTAAATTGATTTTATAGTTTTGTCAATTTCGTCTATCTTATTTTGATTTATTTTAATAAAATTTAGTGGTAATAATTCCATTTCATTCGATTTTTTTGGGACTTTGAATTCGCTTTATATTTAAAGCCGTCTAAATTGAGGATTCTAATTCATAAGTTTTAATTTATATTTGTAATACAATCCATTAAAATATTTTATGAAGTATACATTAAACCAATTGCAGATATTTTTGAAAATTGTACAAACCCAAAGTGTAACGAAAGCTTCGGAGGAGTTGCACCTAACGCAACCGGCAGTTTCCATTCAACTCAAAAATTTTCAAGGCCAATTTGAAATACCATTAACAGAGGTGGTTGGCAGAAAAATTTATATAACAGATTTTGGCCGGGAAATTGCAGAAGCGGCAGAAAATATTATCAACCAGGTTTATGCAATTAACTATAAAACATTAGCCTATAAAGGTCAATTGACTGGCAGGTTAAAGATTTCGCTAGTCTCTACCGGAAAGTATGTAATGCCTTATTTTCTAACTGATTTTATGAAACAACACGAAGGAATAGAATTGCTAATGGACGTTACTAATAAATCGAAAGTAATAGAGAGTTTAGAAAATAACGAAGTGGATTTTGCCCTTGTTTCTATCTTACCAGCTAATCTGAATATCGAGAGACTCGACTTGCTCCAGAATAAATTATACTTGGTAGGAAATACAAAAACAAAATTTAAGAAGGATATTAAAGCAAAAGACATTTTCAAAAAATTGCCTTTAATTTTTAGAGAAAAAGGTTCCGGTACCCGACAAAAAATGGAGAGTTTTATTGAACGCAATAATTTATCCGTGTTGAAGAAGATGGAGTTAACATCTAATGAAGCCGTAAAGCAAGCATTATTGGCAGATTTGGGTTATTCTATAATGCCATTGATAGGCATTAGAAACGAACTGCACAATAACGAACTGCAAATCATCCCGGTTAAAGGTCTTCCATTAAAAACTACCTGGAGCCTGATATGGCTGAAGGGCAAAAATCATTCTCCCGTTTCTATATCGCTTTTGGATTACTTAAAAAAAGAGAAATTAAGAATCGTTCAAGAAAAATTCAGCTGGTACGAAAATTACCAATAATGCGTTGCAGTCATTTAAATTTGTAAAATAATTGTAAATTATGCAAAACAAATAGTAATACTATTATCTTTGCACATAATACAATTACAATGGATAGCTTATTAGCAAATCTGAAGATTAAAGTGGGTGAAGGTTTGTTTCAAATTGACCCGTCTACTAGTAAGTTAGGGCAGAAAATCATTTTCAATTCAATAGAAATGATTGCCGAGCTGGGGTTTGAAAAATTTACTTTCAAAAAGCTCGGTGAGGTAATAGGTTCCCCGGAAGCATCTATTTACAGATATTTCAAAAGTAAAAACCAACTATTATCATATTTGATTTCCTGGTATTGGGGATGGATGGAATACCGTTTAGTTTTGGAAACAACCAATATCCCTTCACCGGCTATCAGATTAGAAAAATCTATCGCATTAGTCTCATCTAATACTAACGATAATTTATGTATTGAAGGTATTGAAATTAAAAAGCTGCATCAGATCATAATATGCGAATCAATTAAATCCTATTTGACCAAAGATGTTGATAAGGCGAATAAAGAAGGTGCCTTTTTGAACTACAAACAGTTTGTGGAACGAATATCAAAAATCATAAAAGAAATTAATCCGAACTACAAATATCCACAAATGCTCTTAACTACAATTGTTGAGGGAGCACATTTGCAGGTTTTCTTTGGTGAGCATTTGCCTCGTCTAACAAACAAGCAAAAATCATCGGATTACATTACAAAATTTTACA
Source organism: Bacteroidota bacterium (assembly GCA_031412295.1). Taxonomy (GTDB): domain Bacteria; phylum Bacteroidota; class Bacteroidia; order Palsa-965; family Palsa-965. The sequence goes on along the minus strand of JANOCU010000010.1, from coordinate 273,521 downwards.
CCAAACTTGCTCAACAATCTATAAAAGGTAAGTTATGAAAACACCCTATCAACGCTTTTGGTTATTGCTTAAACCAGATAGCAAAGAAATCTATCAAGTATATACGTATGCGTTCTTTAAAGGCGTAATAGCACTTTCTTTACCAATAGGAATTCAATCTATCGTTAACTTAATTCAGGGTGGTAGCGTTTCCGCATCATGGATGGTGCTTGTATTTGTAGTAACAATGGGGATTGCCCTGGGAGGCTATATGCAATTAATGCAGATGAGAATTACAGAAACAATTCAGCAAAAAATATTTACTCGTGCAGCATTTGACTTTACTTACAGAATACCAAAAATAAAATTTGAAGAAATTTATAAGCATTATGCTCCCGAGTTAATGAATCGGTTCTTTGATGTATTGACATTGCAAAAGAGCCTGTCAAAGATTATTATTGATTTTTCATCAGCTATTCTCCAGATTATCTTTGGTTTGATATTGCTATCTCTATACCATCCTTTCTTCATTTTATTTAGCATTTTGCTGATTATCCTTGTATATACCATTATTAAACTAACAAGTAAAAAAGGATTAGCAACAAGTTTAGATGAATCTAAGTACAAATACAAAGTAGTGTCCTGGCTTGAGGAGTTGGCCAGAGCAAAAGATTCATTTAAACTTGCCGGAATAACAAAGCTACCTGAATCAAAAACAGATGAACGAGTAGTGGGATATTTAGAATCCAGGGAGACCCATTTTCAAATTCTCAAAAAACAATATACTTTACTTTTATTATTCAAAATAATTGTTGCATTAGGACTATTAATTGTAGGTGGGTTATTGGTATTAGACCAACAAATGAATATAGGGCAGTTTGTGGCTGCCGAAATTATAATCTTACTGGTTATTGATTCATCTGAAAAAATAATATTAAACCTTGAAAATGTTTTTGACATCCTTACATCGTTAGAGAAATTGGGTCAAGTAACTGATCTGGAGTTGGACAACCAATCAGATAATTCATCCGTAAGTAATAATCTCATTACACCTATCCATATCGAAGTAAAAGACTTAAACTTTACATATCCAGGAAGAACAAAAGCAATTCTAAAAAACATAAGCTATAACTTCAAAGCAAATAATAGTTATTGCATTACGGGTAACAACGGCTCCGGTAAATCAACACTTGTCCATTTAATTAGTGGATTATACCAACCTCAATCAGGGAGTGTATGTGTAAATAATTTACCCATTCTTAATTATAACATTTCCCAGCTATATACAGTTATTGGAAATGGCTTAATTGAAGAGACTATATTCGAAGGAACTTTATTGGAGAATATTACACTTGGGAGAGATTTTATAAGAATCGAAAATGTACTATGGGCTATTGAACAAGTCTTCCTTTCTGAGTATGTAAAAGAATTGCCAAAAGGATTAGACACACCAATAGAAATTTCGGGAAATAAATTATCAAAAAGTATTACTCAAAAAATAATTATTGCCAGAAGCATTGTAAATAAACCCAAGTTGATCCTTCTTGAAAATCATATTGATTTTATTGAAGAGAAGGAACGCAATAAAATTATAGACTTCCTAACGAATAAAATAAATAACTGGACATTGATCAGTATCTCGAACAACACATACTTACAACAAAAATCCGATACAATAATTTATATGAGTCAAGGAGAAATCTTGAAATAACATTTTTACGCCAACTAAATGCTGAATATAACTCACAATACCATAAAAGATAAGAAGTATTTGGAAAATTTAAATTCATTCCAAATATTAGCTGGTCGCGTTGACAATAGAAAGTTAATTAAAACACTCTATATTATTGGCGGGATTATACTTATCGTACTTTTTTTACCATGGACTCAAAACATCAGATCAAATGCTAAAGTAACAGCACTTAAACCAAACCAAAGACCGCAAACGATTCATTCAATAATAGCGGGAAGAATTGAAAAATGGTTTGTTCAAGAAGGTCAATTCGTAAACCAGGGGGATACCATACTTTTTATTAGTGAAACGAAAGAAGAATACCTCGACCCTAACTTGGTTGAAAATACAGAGCAGCAAATAAAATCAAAAGAATTTGCAGTTAGATCTTATATGGAAAAGGTAAAGGCAAATGATAATCAAATTGATGCAATGATTAACGTTCGGAGATTAAAATTCGAGCAAGCAGAAAACAAACTCATTCAGGCAAATTTAAAAGTACAAATTGATAGCGTCGAACTATCAGCGGCTCAACTCAATTATAAAATTGCTAAGGAGCAATTAATTCGAATGGAGGAATTATATAAACAAGGATTGAAATCATTAACTGATTTAGAAGCAAGAAAACTGAAAGTGCAAGAAACACAAGCAAAGGTTATATCACAAGAGAATAAGCTTATCAGCAGCAAAAACGAAACAATAAATGCAAAAATAGAATTGCAAAGCATAAATGCTGACTATAGTGATAAAATTGCAAAATCTGAAGCAGAAAAATTTGCAACATTATCTAATATGTACGAGGCAGAAGCAAACGTTTCCAAATTACAAAATCAATTTATCAATTATAGCATTCGCTCTGGGATGTATTACATATTAGCGCCACAAGATGGATACATCACTCAAGCAATTCAATCAGGTATCGGTGAAACAATAAAAGAAGGGGCAGAAATAATTAGTATTATGCCTGCTGACTATGAATTAGCAATTGAAATGTTTGTAAATCCAATGGATATTCCTTTACTGGAAAAAGGGCAGCATGTTCAAATACAATTTGATGGGTGGCCTTCAGTAATTTTTTCTGGTTGGCCTGGAATATCATACGGTACATATGGTGGACAAATTGTTGCGATTGACAATTTTATCAGCCAAAATGGAAAATACAGAGTACTCGTTTCACATGATAAAAAATATCCGGATTGGCCAAAAGAAATTAGATTAGGAGCAGGAGCCAGCTCAATGACTTTACTTAAAGAAGTTCCGGTATGGTATGAGCTTTGGCGACAAATAAATGGATTTCCTCCGGACTATTATAAACAATATTCGACTGATGCAAAAATTAACAAGCAAAATAAAACTGGTAAATAAATTCACTTTTATTTACTTCTATCCCTGATTTCATTGAAGAGGGTTAAGAAGATTAATACAAACAACGAAGTTGAGTTTCACGAAATTTTAAAGTAGTAAGGCAAAATCATGCTTAGCAAAACAAGCCAATTTAATAGCCAAAGCGGCTTGGATGTCGAATATTCACTGGTAGCATTAAATTACAATTAGATAAAATGGAACAAATAGTAACTTCAAGTTTTAAGTTGGGTATTATCGCAGGAGGGCAACTAGGCAAGATGCTGGTCCAGGCAGCAACTAATTGGGACATAAAAACTTACATCCTTGACCCTGATGAAAATTGTGCTTCATCAACAATATGTACAAAATATATTAAAGGAAGTTACAAGGATTACGATACCGTTTATCAATTCGGGAAACAAGTAGATATGATAACTTTTGATATTGAAAATGTGAACACTGATGCTTTGATTCAACTTCGGGAAGAAGGGAAAAAAATATATCCTGAACCGGAAATTTTAAAACTTATACAAGACAAAGGTTTGCAAAAGCAATTTTATAAAGAGCATAATATCCCAAGCCCTCTCTTTAATTTGTATGAATCTAAAAGTGAAATTTTAAATGATCTGCGTGACGAAAAAATTCAATTCCCATTTGTACAAAAACTTCGCACATCCGGTTATGATGGAAAAGGTGTAGAAGTTATAACTAATAGAGATGATTTGCATAAATTAATGGAAGGGAAATCATTGATAGAAGAAAAAGTCAGAATAAAAAAAGAGGTGGCTGTAATTATAGCTCGAAATACGAATGGAGAAACCAGATCATTTCCATTAGTTGAGATGGAATTTAACCATGAGGCAAACCTGGTAGAACGCTTAGTTTGCCCTTCTAATGAATCAACTATAATACAAGAGCGGGCGAAAAGTTTGGCTGAAACAATTATTTCCAAATTAGGGATGACAGGAATTTTGGCAGTGGAATTTTTTATTGATAACTCAGATAATTTATTAGTAAATGAAATCGCTCCACGTCCACACAACAGCGGTCATCATACTATCGAAAGCTGCATAACTTCTCAATACGAACAACATTTGCGCTCAATATTTGGATTTCCTTTGGGCTCTACTGAATTAAAAATCCCGTCTGTTATGATAAACTTATTGGGTGAAAAAAATGAGGAAGGCTTGGTTAAGTATGAAGGATTAACAGAGTGCATGTCAATAGAAGGCACAAAAATTCATATCTACGGTAAAAAAGAAACAAAGCCATTTAGGAAAATGGGACATGTAACAGTTTTGGATAAATCGATTGAAACTGCCAAATTAAAAGCAAAAAGAATAAGTGAAACGCTAAAAGTAAAATCATGGAATTAAAAAAAGTAGGTATTATAATGGGGTCAGATTCTGATTTGGGAATCATGATGGACGCATCAAAAATATTGAGCGAACTTAAGATTGCTCATGAAGTAACAATAGTTTCCGCACATCGCACACCACATCGCATGATGGAATATGCCTCTATGGCACATACCCGGGGCATAGAAGTTATAATTGCAGGTGCCGGTGGAGCCGCACACTTACCCGGGATGATTGCATCGTTTTCGCCATTACCTGTAATTGGTGTTCCAATTAAATCAAGTAATTCTATCGATGGCTGGGATTCAGTATTATCAATTCTACAAATGCCCAATGGTGTTCCTGTGGCAACTGTTGCTCTAAATGGAGCACTAAACGCTGGCATACTTGCAGCACAAATGCTTTCTATTGGAAATGAAGAAATACGAAATCACTTAATTGATTACAAAGAGAAATTAAAAATCGGAGTGATGGAAAAAGTAGAGAAACTTAAAGTATTATAATTGTAATACAGACAAATTATAAAATTAATTTTTCGTATTTTTAAGTAATGTTCTCCCGAGGCAATTATCTCCTTCTGCTTTTGCTTACACTGGCACTGCCTTTGCAGGTGATGTATGCACAGACGCGAAGCAATTCTTCCAGGAGTCCGGTAGAAAGGAAGGAATATTTTGCGAACGGGAAAGTGAAAAGTGTCACAGTTACAAAGGTTAAAACACCGCGTAATATTGACCTTTTTAATTTATACAAACAAACAAAAGTTATCCGTACGGAATATGATTCGCTGAGTGGAAATAAAATAATGCATTCCGAACGCACTACTAAAATTGGTATGGGAGGAAAGCATTGTTACGAATATTCTTCTTTGCGGATTGATTATGATGAAAACGGAAAACGAAAGCGATACGAACGAGCTAAATGCGACAAGCACTATTATATATGCAAGGATTATGTGAATGGAAAAGTTTCTTTCATTCATATCGAGAAAAAGAGACGAAGAAGAAGATGAGGTATTCGCTTCTTTTGGTTTTGATTATTTGTTACGCCATCACATTACCCGCACAAATTCCAATTATCGGTGCCGATAGCCTGGTGAAGCATTACACGGCGAAGATGGATCGCTACATCGATAAAGATTCCAGTCTTGGCGGTTTTTATTCCATTGATCTTTATGGAATTTCTGTATTTGCCGGTGTAACGGAAAAGAAAAGCAATCAGCCGGAATATCACATTAACTGGAATGATCTTCCGCTTTATAAAAACATAATTGCATTTGCTCCGCGCGAGGAAGCGAAAACAATTATGCTGGAAAAAGGAAAGCGCCCTTTTCTTCCTGAATTTGTAAAAAAGTATGCGCTTCCGCCAGAATATTTGAAGCCGAAACCAACAGCGCAATTGCCTTTACGCGGATTAAAAATTGCGCTTGATCCCGGACATATTGCATCGGATACGGCAATGGGAAGGATGGAAGATAAATTCCTTCTTTTCAAAACACGTTCAGGAAATGATAGCGTGACAATCTCAATTGCGGAAGGAATATTGACATGGAAAACTGCGAATGCGCTTGCGGTTTTATTACGTTCACAAGGTGCAGAGGTTTTTGTTACGCGGAAAAGACCGGATGAAACGGCATTCGGAAAATCGTATGCAAATTGGAGGAAAGAAGATTTTAGCCGCACACTTGATTCGCTTATAAAAGAAGCTCCGGCTGACCAGGCGCTACGGAAAATAAAAAGCGGGAGAGTCACCGGTGAAAATGCGATTTTCAGAAACGTTTTTCGTGATGCCGAATTGCGGAAGCGCACTGAAATTATAAATGCTTTTCACCCAGATCTGACTTTTATCATTCATTATAACGTGGATGAAAAAAATAAGCCATGGAATAGTCCGTCGCCGAAAAATTTCAGCATGACTTTCGTTGCAGGAAGCTTTCAGTCGGGTGAGCTTGGTGATGCGGAAAGACGTTTTGATTTTTTGCGTTTGTTGCTTACGGATGATATTGAGAACAGCTGCAAAATTGCCGGACTTACTGCGCTTCAATTTAAAACAGGTCTTGATGTTCCGTTAGCGAAGATGAGTGATGCAACTTATTTGAAAGCGAATTGTATTGATGCAGGTTTGCCCGGTGTTTTTTGCCGGAATTTATCGCTCACCCGTTTAATACAGGGCACGCTTGTTTATGGCGAATCACTTTTCCAGGACAATGTGAATGAGAGTGTATTGCTCACAAAAAAAGAGCCGCTTACTGCCGAAGGAAAACAATCGATCAGCGGAATAGAGCGAATTGATGAAGTGGCTGAAGCGTATTATAATGCGGTTTTGCTTTGGGCAAAAACACGGTGAGAAAAGCACCAAATAAAAAAAGAAAATCCAAATCCCAAAATCCAAATCCAAATCCCAAAATCCAAATCCCAAAACTCCAATTACTAAATCTGGTAGAACCGATTTGACCAGGTATTAGATTTGTATTTGGAATTTGGATTTTATTTTTTCGGATTTTTTAATTCCTATCTTACAATCTCTTTCCGCTATGCAACAACCTCGGTTTACACTTCTTTTATTTTTCGCTTTTATTTTCGCGGATAGTAGCGCGCAGGTAAATCCGTGGGACAATGTTGCACCTGCAGATTCTTATGTTTACACCGATCTGAAAACTGCGATCAAAGATGCGTCGAGATGTTACAGATTGGAATTATCGGGAGAAGAACATTTCAAAGACAAAAAATTGCTTGCTAAAGCTTCTGGATTAAATGGTGTGATGGCTTTTCGGATGGTGAATAATAATCTTGCAACAATTCCTGCTTCGTTTCAGAATATGCCTGCGTTGAACTATTTTTATTCGTCAGGAAATCCGTTTACCGCATTTTCTGATTCGATGGGAATGTGGAGCGCGCTTAGGTTCATGGAATTATCAGGGACGAATTTTGATACGTTGCCTAAAGGAATTTACGGATGCGGAAGATTGGAATCTATTTCAATTGCTTCGAATAAAGACACACTTAAAATTACCAAAGAGATTTCTTCGTTGAGCAAAACATTGAGCGAGATCAAAATTTATTCTACGAAGCTCGACACACTTCCTTCCGAACTGTTGCAAATGACAAAATTGAAAAAGCTGGTTTTTTATAAATGCGGACTAAATGAAATTGCTTCAACGCTTATAGAAATGAATCAGCTGAAAGAATTATGGCTGGACAGCAATTCAATTTCCGTGTTGCCGCGAAACATCACTTCGATGCAAAGCCTGACGTATCTTTCATTAAGCGGCAATCGCATCAAGCATATTCCCAGCACGATTTGTTTTATGCAGAACCTTGCCGTGTTGGATTTGCGTGGAAACCCGATTGATCCATACGAGATAAAAGTTGCGCAAGCTTTATTACCGTCATGCATAATTTTGTTTTGATTTATTTTTTAAATGCAGCCACTTCAACTTCCACCAACTGTTAGAACTCCAAGGCCCGATGAAGTTCCTGACAACCCGGACATCAGGCAGCGCATTGAAGCAAGACAATCAGCCAACATCGTTCAGGGATTTACAATCCAGCAAAATCCTACTGCTTCTTTTCCTTATAAATTTTATGCGGAGATCAATGTAGATAATGAAAACTTGTGGTCATTTTTCAAAACGCTGGTGCTGCAGTTGCCGCCAGAAGTTTCATTTATTTATGGAGATGGAGAAAATCCTTGCTTCAGTAAATACCTGGATAAATATGGACTGTTAAATCAAATTGAACCATACAAAACGGAGCTTACACAAGATGGCTTTTTAGAGTTTGGAATGATATACCAGTATGAAACATACATGGAAGAGGTGTTTGTAAAACGATCAAAGTTCATTCAATATTGGGGAATGGACGAAGAACGCTTTCGGAATACACTGAAGGATTTTGGAATTTATGAAGTCGCGGGACTTAATTTCATTGACGAATATCCCCTGGTAACTGAAGCGCTTTGTGTGCACAGACAAAATATCGTAGATACTTCTGAACTGTTACAGCGGTTTGATCAGTTATTTGCTGCGCATAGCTAGACCGCAGGTTTATTGAAGTAATTTTTCATTGGTAATCGGTAATCCGATAATCTGTAATCTTTCTCCTACCTTCGCAGGAATGTCTACCGAAGAAGAAATCATTGACCCAAGCCTGAGCGATTCTGACCAGGAACTTTTTGAGCACCATCGTTTTGTTGTTGATCCCGGCCAGGAAATGCTGCGGATTGATAAATGGCTGCTGTATAAGCTGGCAGGTGTTTCGCGTACCAAAGTGGCTGCAGCTGCTGATGCGGGAAATATTCTTGTGAATGACAAAGCAGTAAAACCAAGCTATAAAGTAAAACCGCGTGATGTCATCCAGATTTTACTTCCGCATCCGCCGGTAAAATTTGAGCTGATCGCTGAAGATATTCCGCTCAATATTTTTTACGAGGATAAAGAGTTTGTGATCATCAATAAGCAGCCGGGATTGGTTGTACATCCGGGATTCGGAAATTTCACAGGGACACTTGTTAATGGATTGCTCTGGCATTTCCAAAATCTTCCGAATACAGGAGAAGAAACGCGCCCGGGATTGGTGCATCGGTTGGATAAAGACACTTCCGGAATTATGGTTGTGGCGAAGACTGAATTTTCGATTGCTTATTTGGCTAAACAATTTTTTGAACGTACAAATGATCGCCGTTACGTTGCGTTGGTGTGGGGCGATTTTAATGAAGATGAAGGAACGATCACAGGAAATATTGGCCGCAGCTTAAAAGATCGTCGTGTGCAGGAAGTTTTTCCGGATGGTGATTTTGGGCGACATGCTGTTACGCATTGGACCGTGCTCGAGCGTTTTGGTTATGTAACGCTTGTGGAATGTAAATTAGAAACAGGCCGCACGCACCAGATTCGCGCGCATATGCGTTGGATCGGTCATCCGCTCTTCAATGATTCAACCTACGGCGGCGACAGAATTCTAAAAGGAACTTCGTTTACGCGTTACAAGCAGTTTGTAGATAATTGTTTTGCGCTTTGTCCGCGACAAGCGTTGCATGCAAAAAAATTAAGCTTCACACATCCTAAAACAAAAAAGTGGGTGGAGTTTGAATCGGATCTGCCGGATGATATGAAAGCGTTGATTGAAAAGTGGAGAGCGTATGTGAATAATAAGCCATTGGAAATTGAATAAAAAAATTGAGACGAAAAGGGGACGTTGGGGACGATGGGACGAATGTTGTCGTAAGTAATCAAATGCTGAATCTTTTTAAATTGCATGGAGGATAAAAAACACGCCCAAAAGTTTGCACGCAGATTCAAAAGATTTCGCAGATGGATTTTCGCCCCATGTCACATTTTTTTTGTCGTCCCCACGTCCCATTTTTTTCCGTCCCTCGTCCCTACCTATTAAGTGAATTCCATTTCTCTTCTGAAAACTCCGTCAATGAGTTCAACTTCAAATCGGCGATATCAAATCTTGCCTGATTGAAAGAACCTTTTTCGGGAACAGCGATACATTTCATTCTTGCGGCTTTGGCGGAAATTAATCCGTTGAATGAATCTTCTAACACAAGACAATTTTGCGGATCGACACCGAGCTCCTGTGCGGCTTTTATAAACACTGCGGGATGAGGTTTGCCGTGCGATTCGAACTCGGCGGAGCAAAGAATGCTGAAACGATCTGTGAGTCCGTAATGCTGCATTAAATCGCGAATGAGGAAGAGCGGGGAAGAAGAAGCAAGTCCGATAGCAAGATTTTTATTTTTGAAGAAATCAAGCGAATCAATAACGCCGGGCAGCACGAGCGCATTTTCTTTTACAAGACGCGCGACTTCGGTAAGGATTTCCTTCTGCGTTTCTTCCACAGAAAAATTCTCCCAGGGAGCAACCGTATGCCAGTGAAGAATCACTTCTTTGATCTGCCGGCCCATCATCATTTCAAAATCTGTTTCGGAAGGAGATTTGCTCAATCGTCCGAATACATTTGATTCCGCCACACGCCACCAAGGCTCAGAGTCGACGATCAATCCATCCATGTCATAAATTACAGCTTCAATCATGGATGTAAAATAAGCAAAGTAGTCAGTTGTCAGTAGTCAGGAAAAGATGTTGAATTACAGATTACAGGATTACAGATTACAGGATTACAGATTACCAATTCTAATGAGCGATCACTGAGACTGACTACTGTCTACTGACAACTTACAACTGATTACCGACTACTGGGAAATGGAAAAGGCTGCCTTTTCAGACAGCCTCTTCATTTTACCCAATCGTACTTAACTAAAATTGACCCAAAACATTTAATTGTTGATCACAAAACGTTCGGTTTGAATTTTACCCTGGATGTTTTCGAGCTTAAGGAAATACATTCCAAGTGAATAGTCAGAAATATCAAGTGCGGTATTGTCTTCGGTCATAAAGCCGGTATGCTTTTCGAATAAAATACGACCAACAATATCAGTGATCTTTAAAGTGAGTGAGCGCGCTACTTTTGAATCGAGTTCGATATTAAGTGAACGTGATCCTCCGTTGCTGTCTGAATTAATTGCGATTTTGTTTGCGAATGTTTCTGTCCTCATAATCTCTTTTCCTCTTTCTTTATGTTGTTTCCTTATCCAAGGAATTCTGTTTGAAAAAAAACCTGGCCGGGAAGTTTTCCCCCATGCCCGACCAGGTGGTGTGTTAAGGGGACTATAGTCCCTAAGTTCCGGAATGATGTGCTACAGGACCCAACTGTGCAGCATCAGATATTATCATTGCAAAGAAATTCCGTAACCCTTTCCACGTATCAAATGTAATTTTGATTCCCCGGCCCATGAATAGGGGGCCAAATAGGCAAGACATTCGTTTTTGGGGTATTTTTTTGTAACGACCTGATTTACAAATGTGTAATTTTTAAAATCAGGACATTCGCGACTATGCGTTTTGAGCCTCTTTTTCGGCTTCAAAGTCATAATTCCTGTAGTCAGTGCGGATATTGTAGAGGGTATCGCGCTCAATCGGGTGCCGGCCAACAGCAGAAATCAGCTCAACAAGCTGTTTTGTGCTCATTACCGGCGTTTGTTCTTCACTTCCGGCCATCGAATAGATCTTGGTGGTATCGTCAATCGTACCATCAATATCATTCACGCCGAAGCTCATGGAAAGTTGTGCGTTAGTACGACCAAGCATTGGCCAGTAGGCTTTCAAATGCGGGATATTATCAATGAAAATCCTTGCTACGGCGTAATTGCGCATGTCTTCAATTACTGAAACTTCAGGAATGTTGGACATTTGATTATCTCCGTTGCGGAATTTAAGTGGAATAAACGTGTTGAATCCTTTGGTACGATCCTGCAGCTTGCGCAAACGATCCATATGATCAATGCGATGCTCAAACGATTCGATATGCCCGTAGAGCATTGTTGCATTCGAAGGAATTCCAAGGTTGTGAGCTGTCTCGTGAATATCCAGCCATTCCTGGCCGGTGCATTTATCTTCGCAGATCTGCTTACGGATTTCTTCATCGAAAATTTCTGCGCCACCACCTGGAAGAGAATTTAATCCATGGTCCTTGAAAATTTGCAGGCCTTCTTTAGTGCTTACTTTTCCTTTGCGGAACATGTATTCCAATTCAACCGCAGTAAATGCTTTGATGTGAATCTCCGGCATGATCTCTTTTACTTTCGAAAGCAGATCAGAAAAAAATTCGATGCCGAGCTTTGGATGAACTCCGCCGACAATATGCACTTCTGTAACCGGTTTGTCTTTGTAGCTGCGAACAATATCAAGCATTTGTTCCGCGCTCATTTCCCATGATCCTTCTTTTTGTTTCAGCAATCGGGAGTACGAGCAAAACTTACAATCGAACACGCAAATATTTGTCGGCTCCACATGAAAATTGCGGTTGAAAAATGTATAATCGCCATGTTTCTGCTGACGAATATGATTTGCAACGCCACCTAAAAACCCGATTTCTCCTTCGCGATACAGGATAATTCCTTCTTCCACCGAAATACGTTCTCCACGAATTGCTTTCTCTGCAATCGCTATAAGATGTGCAGGAAAATTCGCAGGATTGAGAAGTGTTTCTATTGAGGTGGGATGTGCGGAGCTATTCATTTTTACTACGGAATTATTTCGGTACAAAGGTAACTATTGTTAGGCCTCGGACCGTTTGATTTCACACTCAAATATTTGCATAAAAAAAGCGGTTACTGTTCCCGGTAACCGCTTTTTAATTAAAATCAATATCAAAATTTTATTTATCGAGAACAATTCTTTTCGTGGTGCGTCCTTCAGCAGAAATGACAGTGACGAGATAAATTCCGGAAGGATTTCCTTCGAGGTCGAGATGAAGTTCTGCTTCATTCAAAGCGTCGTAATGATGTGCAAAAACTTTCTCTCCGAGAATATTGAAGATAAGCACATCAAAATCCTGCGGACTTCCATTTCCAAAGCTCAGCGTAAATGCACCTGTTGTAGGTGAAGGAGCGATGGTGAAAATGCCTTTTAAAGTGGCTGGAGCAATTCCCACAGGCAAACATCCATTAGAACTCTGCAGTGACTGGCGACTTCCGTTTAATGTTGCCCACATGCGTGTTTTTTGTCCGGCAGTAAACATATACATGCATGCATCATCTGTGTAATCCATGTAATTCATTGACATTACTCCAGGTGAAGCAGTAGCACAATTGTCTGTATTGGGAAAAGAAGGACAGCCATAATTTTCACCACCCTGGTTTGGTGTATCGCTAACATTATCACTTCCTGCGCAAGAGGTGCCATCATCGCCCCAGATGTGTTTCATGTTCAGCCAGTGACCGATTTCATGTGTTGCAGTGCGGCCTTTATTGTAGGGAGGAGAAGCACCGGTTGTACCAACGTATTGAAAGCTGAGTACAACGCCATCTTCAGAAGCATTTCCCGGAGGAAAACTAGCATAGCCGAGAACACCACCTGAAAGATTACAAACCCAGATGTTCAGGTATTTGGTCTTGTCCCAGATATTCGCTCCGCCTGATGAAGCATATTTTACATTGTCATTGGTAGACCAGGAAGTGGTAGAAGTTTGTGTTCTTTCAATACCATCTGTCCAGTTACCGGCAGGATCACGTTGCGCAAGACAAAAATTAATTTCACAATCCACCGCAATTGGTTTCCAAACGGCAGGAATGAGATTTGTATCCGTATTTAAACGGCGGAAATCTTTATTAAGGACAGCCATTTGAGCTGTGATACGTGATGTAGGAATGTTTTGAGTTGCTGTTGAGTAAACAATATGAAAAACAACGGGAATGGTAACTACTGCACGCGTTTGATATCCATTCGGATGTGCTTGTGCAAATTGATCAGCAGCAAGCTCTTCGGCGTCAATCTGATCCTGGAGCGAAGGATTAAGTGCAAGCTGTTGTTGTTTGTAATCTTCGCTTGCACATCTCACAACAGCTTGTGCGTTCGCAGCGCACACAGTAAAGAAAATTGCAATTGCAGGGAATAAAAGTTTTTTCATTTTATTGTACCGGTTAGGATGTAGTGATTAGGTAAGGTCTGATAAAGATAAGATTTGTAGTTGTAAATTCCAATGGGGAAAAGGCCGGTCTTTTGAATTTATTGGTTGATTTTCAACAATCCCCTACATTTTCCAATGCGATTTAAAAACAAGAAGCCATCTCTTTCGAAATGGCTTCTTTAAAAAAATCAAAGGAAAAAATTACCTGTTAATAATGATACGCTGAACAGATGTTTCTCCGCCTGCAGTTACTTCAACAAAATAAACTCCATTCGGCTGATCGCTTAAATCAAGAACAAACATTCCGCCGTTGGAATTAACTTCTGCAAACTGCTGAACGGTTTGTCCTAATGTATTCACGATTTTTACATTGATATCTTTCTGAGCTTCCAACGCAATGTTCAGGTTAAAAACACCTGTTGATGGATTCGGGAAAAGATTGATCATGCTTGCAAGGTTTGATTGCTGCATCCCTGTGCTGTTCATGATATTGATATCATCGAGATACAGGTTGTCTTCAAAATCGGAAACGTTTCTGAATTTGATCAGCAACGAAGATGCTGATTGATACGGAAGCAATGAAACTGTTTCAAGTCTCCATTGCGCCGCTGTCGGAATCCATGCAACACTTTGGCTTGAAAGCGGCGGTGCGGTTTGAAGCGCTGATCCCCATTTCTGGTAAACAGTGGTCCAGGTTACGCCACAATTTGTTGACACCAATACTTCCAGTGTATCGGAATAAGTGTATGGAACTGTCCAGTAAGTATAAGCAACTTCGAATGTAAGAACCGGGCTTGCCACTGTAGAAAGATTTACCGCAGGAGCAGTAATTTCATCGATCTGGCCATTTCCGCCCTGGTAATTGAAGTTATCCATTCGTGCGCATGCAACTCCTGTTTTAGAACATGTCGTTGTGCGGTCCCATGTTACACCTGCATCCGGATTGCTTGCAACCCATCCTGCCGGTACAAATGTTGTTCCTTCAAATCCCTGGAAAAACGGAAGGCTTTGTGCGCTGCCGGAAGCAGTGAAATTCGATGTGAACGAATCATTCGAAGCATTCGCATCCGGAAGTCCGTTCGGATTCAATGTGTATGCTGTGAATGTATGCGCGCCTGAAGTTGTTGTCATAGAAGGAAGCGTAACAGTTGTTGTCAAACCTGTTCCGAGTGATCCTGTCCAATTATACGTTTGCAAAGTTGTTGCGTCGATTTGATATCTGATCGTAACAGCAGTAAGCGTAGCGCTTCCCCAATTTTTCAAAGTAACAACAGGAATAAACGATGTTCCGCAAATTGTTCCGTTCGGTGAAGTGATTGCGCTGATCGCAGCATCATTGGTTGTCGGATTCGGAGAAGTACATCCGTTAGAAGTTTGCAACGCATTATACGGAGGAGAATTTAAAACCGCGAGCATTCTTGTCTTCTGATTATTGGTGAAAAGGTTCAAACAATTATCATCCGAATAATCGAGATAATTTTCAAACATAACACCGGGATTTGAACCTGTGCAAGCGTCGGTATGCGGGAATGAATAACATCCTGAAGTTGCATCAGCCTGGTTAGGTGTATCTGCACAAAGATCACTTCCGCTGCATGCGCCATTGTCATCGCCCCAAACGTGATAAAGATTAAAGCAATGCGAAAATTCATGCGTTACAGTACGGCCACGATCAAACGGAGCTTGTATCCCGGAGAATGTTCCGTAAGAAGTATAATTGCTTCCGAAACAAGTGTAATCAACTACTGCACCGAATGTATTGCTGACAGATGTCGTTGGAAATTCACCGTAACCGAGCAATCCGCCCTGCAAATTACAAACCCAGATATTAAAATAACGTGTCGGATCCCATGCATCAAGTCCACCGGTTGAAAAAGATTTCACATTATCATTCAACGACCATGAAGTAGATGAAGTTCCGAACTGGCGTGTTTCAAGTCCGGTTGTTGCAGCTCCTGAAGGAGTTTGTTGTGCAAGACAAAATTGAATTGTTGTATTTGTTGCCTGTGCCCAATTTGTATTTGCATCTGCATTGGTACGGCCGAAATCTTCATTCATAACCTGCAGCTGCGAAAGCACCTGGTTAAGCGAAATGTTTTGTGCGGTTGATCCGTATACGCAATGGAAAACTACCGGACAAATAATTACGCTTTCTGTATTTTCCAGGGTAGCACGATTCACAGCGATGTATTCCTGGAGGTTTGCTTCGAAAGCATTTCGTTGTGCATCATAGTCCGGATTACGTTGCACGAGCGTAGCATGATGCAGCATATTGATCTGCGTACGTTCAGCAGCAGTTGTAGTATGCATATCAAAACGAATCGCAGATTTCAGACTTACATCTGTTTCGTCCTGTTTGGCAACTGCTACTTCATATTGTGCAACATGACTATTAGTAAGCTGCTTGTTTTTTACTTGCTGCGCATTCACCGCAGTGAGCGCGAACGACAAACTCATTCCTAGGAAAAGAATTTTTTTCATGCGATTAATTGAGGTGTTAGGTTGGTGCTTGGTTTGTCCGAAGATAGAACTTCAGAGGTGTTATTTGTGCATTTCAAGGTTAATTATTTTTTTCGGAAAATGCAAGTAGATGCCTTGTAATCAATATATTAATTCGACTAAAAAGGGAATACGTGCTACGAAAACTATTTTTAACCAATTATAAGGGCACGATTTTGCAATTTTGCATAAATGAAAAAGAAAATACTTCTCGTCGAGGATGAGGAAAACCTGTTGAAAACTATCCGTCTTAACCTGGAAATGGAAGGTTATGCGGTGACGAGCGCGATTGACGGGGCAAGTGCGGTGCGTGTTTTTGAATCGGATAATTTTGATCTTGTTATCCTGGATGTGATGCTTCCGGTGCTTGATGGTTTCGGCGTGTGCGAGGAGATCAGGAAAAAAGATGCGCAGGTTCCGGTATTGTTTCTCACAGCAAAAGCTACGGGCGATGATAAAATAAAAGGGTTGCGTATTGGTGGCGACGATTATATCACGAAACCTTTTAACCTCGAAGAATTTTTATTGCGTGTACAGATTTTGTTGCGCCGTTCTGTGAAAAAGGAAGCTGCTATCAGTGAGTCTTTTATTTTCGGAAAGAACAAAGTCAATTTTGCAACATTCGAAGCGCATGGAATAAATGGTGAGGTGATACTTTCAAAAAGAGAAGTTGAGCTGCTGAAATTATTATTCCAGAAAAAAGGAGAAGTAGTTTCGCGCGATGAAATTTTAGAGAAGCTCTGGAATGATGATGCATTGCCAACAGCAAGAGCGATCGATAATTATATTCTCAACTACCGCAAATACTTCGAAGCAAATCCCCGTGAGCCGGAACATTTTTTTTCAATTCGTGGTGTGGGGTATAAATTTGTGGAGTGAAAAAAAAGGGACGGGGGACGAGTGACGAGTGACAGGTGACAGGTGACAGGTGACGGGTGACAAGTGACAAGTGACAAGTGAAAACCTTTTACCACCAACCACCAACTTTTTTCACCAATCACCAATCACCTAACCTCAGCAGTATCCCTCTTCAACGTATCCCCCTTTTTCTTCGCTGCATCTTCATCTCCGAATTCTGAAACGAGCCAGGCAACGAGCAGCGCTAATAAGACTACGATGAAAATTTTCCTATAGCGATACAATGGCGTGCGATAAAGCGGGTTGGTCATGCGTTGGTAATTTTGCATGACTTTCCCGAAATCTTTATGCTTCGCGATTTGTTCTTCGCGGGGCTCCTTCGGGTCGATATCGAATTTAAATTTGGTCATTGTTATCTCCCCCCGGCTTTAATGAGGAGCTGCTTGAGCTTTTCAAGTATTCTGTACGTTCGCACTTTTGCATTATTTTCTGTTATCCCGATAATTTCACCTACTTCATTAAAAGCTCTTTTCTCAAAAAAACGAAGCTCGATCAGCTGAATTTCTTCTGTCGATAAAGTTCCGAGCACTTTGAGAAGCAATTTCTGATTTTCTTCCGAATCACTCTCACCACTTTCTGCAATCATCTTGCCGAGATCGGATTTATCAAGACTAACTACACGCTCCCGGTTCGTTTTCCGGAAATACATATTGATCTCGTTCACCGCAATCCGGAATAGCCACGCCGAAAACGGAACACCTTTGAATGTGTATTTCGGTAATGCAAGCATCGCTTTAAGAAAAGTATTGGCTACAATGTCCCCGGAATGTTCTTCATCACCGATTCGCCTGAACACAAACACAAAAACCTGCCGGTAATATTTTGAATACAGCACACCGAATTTTGCCGGATCAGATTTAGCCGCTTCCACAACGACCATTTCGATCCGCAAATCATTCGCGCTTTTGTGATGCTCGTTCAATTTTTCGGGGGTTTCTCTCCTAATGCAGTTAAGCGCGGAAAGATACAGAAATCTGTCTTTGGAGTTAATTTCTTCTTAGCTGAGTAGATTCTCCTGTGGTGTGATCTGGTGATCTGGTAATCTGGTAACTGGGTAATTGAAAAAATAAAATTTAAAGGTGATGTAGTATTTAATGCACCACCTTTTTCTTAATTATTCAATGTGCGTTTTGGCTTTGTGCGTTAATCACCCTCCGCCGCGGCGGACACCAGATCACCAAGTCACTAATTTCTTTTCCAGTTAACTCTTATTAACAGCCAATTGCAAACTGAATTTTTTTTCAACGGGGCAACCCCTGTATCTTTTTGCCGTCATGGAATTATAAGATAGAAAAACCCATTATTATGAAAAATATTATCCTCTTTCTTTTTTCTCTTTTTACTGTTCCCGCTTTCGCTTTGCCCGGCATTCATGAAGCGCTGAAAAATCCTTCTGTAGTAACTGCGCTTAAATTTTGCGGCGAAAAAGAGGAAGCGGGTTTGTTTGTGAAAAATGCATTTCGTTTTACCGCATTAACACACATTCAGCTTTCAGGAATTTCTGATTCACTTATTGCAGAACATGCTATTGTCGCCATTGCTGCTTGTCCGAATGTCACAAAAGTTTCGTTTGATAAATGTGGATTTACCAATTTGTCAGGCGCGGTGAAAATGCTGGTTTCTGTAAAAGAAATTGAAATTAATAATTGCACCAAGCTGAATATTGACAGAACTTTTTCTACCGTTTCTACAATGCCTTCGTTAAAAAGCATTACTTATTCTACAACGAAGCTGGATCACCTGCCGCAATCTTTCATCACCATGCGCGGACTTCAAAAGATCAGCTTTCATAATACGGATCTTTCGCTTGCGGATGGTTATGCGTTAAATACATCAAGCCGTGAATCACTTGTGGCCAATGAAAAATTGGAGCTCGGATTTGGTTCTGCAATGCTTGTATTGGAATATTCCTGCTATGATAAAATTTCTGCCAAAGAACATATTAATCTTATGCGTGATATGCTGCAAGGTGTTGCGGGTATGAATGCAGGAGTTGCTCTACCCCAACGCAGCAAAGGTTTCACAAGAGAACATCCATTGGTAAAACCGCCCATTGCAGGATTAGATATCAGGAAAAACGTTTATACAACAGATGCTGCAACAGGTGGAATGATAGAATATCCTTCGGGCACAAGAATATTTGTTCCTGAGCATGCATTTGTGGATGCAAATGGAAAAAGCATTGACGGAAATGTGACTATCGATTATCGTGAGTATCGTGACCAGGTGGATATTCTTGTAAGCGGAATTCCGATGACGTATGACAGCGCAGGACAAAAAGGAAATTTTGAATCGGCAGGAATGTTTGAGATCAATGCATCAGTTGATGGAAAAGAAGTATTTCTTGCTCCGGGTAAAAAGGTGGATTTAGAATTTGCAGTTGTTGATACCGCTGCCAATTATAATTTTTATTCACTTGATGAAAAAAAGGGTTGGGTTTACCAGGAGAATCTTGGTAAGACAGATAATTCAGCGGATAATATAAATGAAGACCAGGATTATTTCTCTGCATTCGCATTTCGCCGGCGCACACAATTGGATCTTTCGCGCATGCCCCGAAGCATGGATACAGCGTCTGTCGATTATCGTTATGCTGATCTTTCGTATTCATATATGTCAAAGGACAAAAACTACATTACCTCTGCCGGTAAAAAAATTATTAAGGCCAGTCATTGGTCACTGAGGAAAGTAATTAATAAAAAAGGATATTGCTGCTTTAAGATCAATCGCCGTTACAGGAGTGGGCACAATCCTGAAATGTCTGCCTTTTCAAATGTGCTTTGGAAAACAACAGATAATGTACGTTCAAAAGAATTACGCAGACTTTTTCGCAAGAAAAATGGAGTAAACGATCTCAGGATCTATTATGATGGAAATGGATTTCAATTGGAATTTAAAACCTTCGATGGATTTAAAACAATATCTGCAACCCCTGTGCGAATGTTCAATGATTCATTGGTAGAGATTTCACCTTCAATAATAAGATCACGCTATAAGCTTTATTCGCGAATGCTTGAGCAAAGGAAAAAATCAGTTGTCAAAGATATAAAACACAATAAAAATTATGTAGCGCGATGGAAGAAAAAGCTAAGCGCAGATTCTGTCAGACATTGGAAAAGATTGCGTCCTACAATGTCCGAAAACCAAAAAGCAATGACCTATGGTGAATGGATTGCGTTTGCAAGAAAGGCAAAGTTTAATTCTTCCGTTTTAAATCCGGCTTACAGTCTTGCTTCGGCCGGACAACAATATAACGCACAAGCTTACCAGCGGCTTTCAACATTCAAATTTGGAATTTTTAATTGCGATCATACTTTACCATTGCCTGAACCTGTGGAAGTATTTGCATTTTGTAATGTAGATGGTGTAAGAAATGAAAATATTTCCACTATTTATTTGCTCGATCAGAAAAAAAATATGACCATAGCTTACGAGGCAAATGGAAATTCAGGTCCGCTTCCGATCGCATTCGGGAAAACGCACAGTTATGCATTAGTAGCAGTTTCGGCTGATGGAAAAGTTTCTGTTGGTGATGTTAATGCATTCAATGAGCGGAAGCATGTGGATGTGAGAATTTGTTCTTTTGAAACAACTTCTGTTTCCGATCAACCATTAACTACTGCAGAGCTGAGAGAGCTGATCTTAAATACAAGATGATTTTATTGCAGCTGTATATTAATCGGCTTCGGTGCTGTATCTCTTACTGAATCCGTATTAATCTGCATATTCAGATTATCACCTATTGATTTTACGAACTCGAGCGTTTCAACTTTGGGCAGACCTTTTTCAATTCCTTCCAGCTTTACTTTAAGTGTTTTATTTTTCTGCAGCATATAAGAAATGCGTTGCGGGAAATCATGCGAGCGATTTTCAAAGATTGCATTTTCTTCATCGCCTTCAATCAATTTAAAAAGCACAGGCTCTTTTTTCGGTGGAATAGTAACGATGTAATAGGGAACACCTTCAACAAGATCGATCTTTAAATTTTCTTTAAAAAGCGTATCGCCCGAAGGTGAAATGGAGCAGCCAAAACCGATATAAGCTTTTCCTTCGCGATGCCACGACTCATTAAAAATAACAGTATTCACATCCGTTCCCTGCCAGGTGCCGGTCATCCAGCTGATGTCTTCAATTGCATTTGAATTTCCACAGGAAGTAAATGTAAGCAGCGTCACTATTGCTGATAGAAAGAATAAGTTTTTCATAGCAACGAAATTACCGCATTTATGCGAATGACAGAATTCTGTGCGTATGATGGGTTTAATTTTTTAAAGGTTTAATAATGCGCATAAAAAAAGTCCCGCTCAGAACGAGCGGGACCTGGGGAAAACAAACAGGTGTTAGGTTGGTGTTTGTTGTTTTTGATGCTTGTTATTTTGGCCCGGCAGTAAATTTTTCCAATACATCTTTCACTGCATCTTTGTGAATCGTGTATGTCATCATTTTTAATTTCAAATAATCTTCGTGGTAATAAAAGTATCCGGGATTTTGTGGATTGTTTCGGCTGCTGCTTCCTGAATCTTTTATCAGGAACCACATGCCATTTGATTTTTCGCACCAACCAACCAAATGAATTCCGTGATCGTCAGTTGTTGTTCCGTTGCTGAAACGAAGCTGGCGTGCATTTTCATCAATGTTTGCATGCGGAATATCATAAGAAGGAATCATTGCAACACCAAGCTCAGGATTAATTCCACCTTCAGAAACATCACCACCGATTGCAA
Source organism: Bacteroidota bacterium (assembly GCA_031412295.1). Taxonomy (GTDB): domain Bacteria; phylum Bacteroidota; class Bacteroidia; order Palsa-965; family Palsa-965. The sequence continues at coordinate 251,497 of JANOCU010000010.1, read as the reverse complement.
CACTGTAACCTGCTTTAATTCCTTTTTTCACAATGTCCATCCATGTATCAAGAGGAACATTGTAATAGTCTGCAGAGTTCCACCAATTATCCGGCACATCATATTCTGCTTTCGTCCAGTAAGGCGATTGCATTAACGACATGAATTCAAAATAATCGTCAGGATTTAATTTGCAGATATCTTTCAGGTAAGCCTGCGGTGTCATTTTTTTTCCGTCGATCGTTACATCAACAGGTGGCTCGCCCATTTGTGATTTCATCATTGATTTCACAGTTGCAACTACTTCGTCTTCATTCCACGCGCCGCTTGCTTTTACGTTCTGCAAATATTTATTCAGCTCATCAAATAAGCTAACATGATCATAAAAAGGCTGATTTGGTTTTAATCCTGTGTAAGCATCATATGGAACAACGCCATACTGCTTCATCATACGCGTTACTGCGTTGGATTCTGATCCTTCACCAAAAGCTGAGTTCCCGCGTGTTCGAACAAACTCTTTCGTTTTCTCCACGTACTCCCAATAAACAATATACGATTGGGAAAGATGGAGATCTTGTTTGGAGATTCTGTTGATTTCTGTTTCATAATAAGAGAGCGTTGAAAAGCACCAGCAGGTATTTGTAGCGCCTTGTGAAACCGGGGGAGTGATAAAAACTGTTTTGAATTCGTCCATGGATTTCGGCACAACAACGCCGGTATAATCCATCATGAATCGTTTCTCTTCTTTCTTTGTTTTTGTATTGTATTTGCCGAGGTTTTCGTGAATGCGGTTGAGGAAAGGATTTGAATAAGGTTTTAAACCACCTTTATTTTGTGCCGAAAGAATTCCTGTCAACGAAAAAGACAATACAAAAAGAAAAAGACGTTTCATGAACCTTGTGTTTTAAAAGCGCGATACACAATTGCGACGCGAAAATAGGTGGAATGTGCATCGGTCCAAATACATTTCGATAAAGAGAAAGATAGGGGGTACGGCAACCGTCTTTTCTCGGACGAAACTTTTTGAGGATATGTTAAAATTTGTATTTACTAACGCAGCGATTGAAATAAGGATCAAGAAACAGGGAAACTATATCGATGCAGAATTAAAGAAAACAGGAATCCGCCGCGGCGGAAGAAATTAGAAATTGGAAGGAAAGTGAGTTGATGTTTTTAATATGCTAATAATTATTTTGAGATAGATATTGTTTGTAACGCTCAAGCACAGCATCTTCATAAGAACGTATCTGCTTTCTGAAGGTGTTGAAATTTCCGCGGATGACTAAAGTAGGTTGATTAAAATAGAGCCCTTCCCAACTTGTCAGGTTTTTCAAATATTCAGGAAGGTTCGCATCATCATTATCATACACCACAATGATAGGTAAAATGGAGCTGTCACGAACTTCAGAAGGCAGATCTATAAATGCACTTTCACTTAAATTTTGCAAGCTGCTTTTTAATTTTGCTGCGCGGCCTGTTTTTAAGAAATAAGCATTTCCCCATTTTTTATCAATTAATGAAAATGTGTTCTGACCTTTAAGCGTATCACCAAATCCATCATCGTATTTATTTACAAGCGCATTTACATCATCCGTTAAGGTTTGTAAATAGCTAATGTTTCTTGTAAGGTCCAGCTTCACCGAATCAGAAAGCTCCTGGTTTGTATTGATCTCATTGAACAGTTCCGTATAAGTTTGCGCTGTGGAATATTCCCTGAGCGAATCAACACGCTGCATATTCATTTCACCGGCTTTCCCTAGTGTTTCACTGAATTTTTTCCCGAGAAAAGCGGCCAGGTAGAAACATCCACCAACAACACAAGCAACAATTACAACTATGATGATCGTTGTTTTATTTCCGTTTTTTCGCGGTTGTGGTGTCGGAGGCTGATTCCAGTTTTGCTGCGGATTGTTCCAATTCTGGTTGTAGTTCATTTTATCGGGAATGGTTTTGCAAGACTGTCGGTGCAAAATTGGTTGAACATTTGATCGTTGTAAAGATCCTGTTCTGGAAGATAATAAATTTCAGCATTCGTTTTTTTGAGCGAATCAAGGAAATCACATTCTTCATAAAAGCGAACGTGTGAATTCGGACTACCAAGAATTTGCCAATAGGAAGTTTGAATTTCATTAAACCACCAGCCGGAAATTACAAACGTGTTGGTTCTTTTTTCAAATTCATTTGTCAGCGCGTCGCAATATTCCATTTTATTAATTCGTTTCGATCGTTCAGAAAAAATCGGACCGCTTAACGGATCAAGAAAAATTTCCTGCCCGGAAGCTTTAAAGGTGAATGCAAGCGGAGTAGATTTTGCGCCGCGCAAATTATCGGTAATGTTTATGCTGAACAAAAATGGCGCGATCACAAAAAGTACCGTTGCAATTCGCAATTGTTTTTCTCTTAATCCTAAAACAAGAAAAATAATTACAAAAGGAATCATCGGCACCATGTATCCCGATTTTTGCGGCAAGCGTAAATAGGAAGCGATATGCAAACCAATTATTAGCGCACAAACCAGCAACAAACGTTCAGAAGAAAAAAGTGTAACGGCATTCAATTGTTTTTTTCTCCAAGCATTCAATGAAACAATTCCGAAAACGCACAAGGCAATCATTCCTGTTAATCCGAAAACACCTATGCTTGCTTTGTAAATGACTTTCGCTAATGGCGGATAAGGAAACTGATCACTATAATCGAAAAACGCGCTGCCGTAATTTAAGTACGCAGGAATGAACCAGAGAATTCCAATAACAACTGCAGGAACCGCGACTTTCATAAAATCTTTTATAGATGTTTTCCAGTCAAAAACATTCCATACAATAATGAGCCATGGCAGCAAAAACATCTCGCTTGTCAACCTGCAACCTGTTGCCATTCCTAGCATAATTCCGCTCACAATAAATTTCCTGTCGAGCAAATAATAAAAGGAGACCATCACGAATGCAACCGTCCATGCAAAATCAATCGTGTATGTTCCTGCGATATAAAAAACAGGTGTAAGGCAAAACATCAATGCAGCAGCAAACGCACCTTTCAGCTGAATTTTTTTTAATGCTTTAAAGAAAAATCCAACTGCAACCAAACTAGCAAGCACGCTGAAGAAATTGTAAACCGGCGCAGACTGATCGTAAATTATCCTGTAAACATATTCCTGCAACGGATGCCCCGGAAAACGCGAAGCCACATAATGCCCCGATTGTTTCATCTCGAAAGCATTCACTACTAATCCCCATGAATCTTCTTCCACACCGTATCCGTCGAAGATGAATGGGATTCGTGTTATTGCTGTGATCAGTAAAAGGATTAAGAGTTGTTGCCTTTCGGTTAATGATTTCTGCATTCCGTTGTATTGAGTATTGAGTATTTAGTATTGAGTAAAAGTTATTGAAGATTGCCTGAACACAGTCCCAATACGCAATACCCAATACTCAATACCCCCTTAGTCATGAGAAATTTCTCTCTGCCGTAAAACTTCAAACAAAACAATTCCTGTTGCAACAGAAACATTCAGCGATGAAATTTTTCCGCGCATCGGAATTAATATTCTTACATCGGAACGTTTTAAATATTCCGGTGAAATTCCATCTTCTTCTGATCCCATGATAATTGCAAGCGGACCTGACAGATCTGTTTTAGCATGTGGCGTGCTTCCTTTTTCTGTGCACGAAGCAATCCGCAAACCTGATTCTTTTAAATATTCCAGTGTTGCTTTGATATTGTCTTCGCGGCAAACAGGAATGGAATGCAATGCACCGGCAGAAGTTTTTACCGCATCCGCATTGATCTGCGCTGATCCGCGTGTGGGAATAATGATTGCGTCCACACCCGCACATTCAGCGCTGCGTGCGATGGCTCCGAAATTTCTTACATCAGTAATACGATCGAGAATTAAAAGCAAAGGCGTTCTTCCTGCTTCGAAAACTGCGGGAAGAATATCTTCAATCCTGCTGTAAGAAACCGAGCTGAGAAAAGCCACACATCCCTGGTGATTTTTTCCTGCTGCAATGCGCTGAAGCTTTGCGCCGGGAACCATCACATAAAGAATATTATTTTCTTTTGTCAGCTTTCGGAGTTCCGAAGAGAGATCACTTTTTAATCCTTCCTGCAGGAAAAGCTTATCAATTTCTTTTCCGGCACGAATCGCTTCTGTGACTGCGTGAATTCCGTAGATCATGGAAGACGTATCTCCCTTGTGAAAATTGTCGTTTCTCAATTTATCTTAGTGTGTAAACATGTCCCTGCCGCCACGAATCAACAGCAGTGATCCAGTTAATCCGGTAATCAACATTCCGTGAGAGAATAAATTCCTGGTCAGTAAACCCATCGCGCTTATGGTCAAATACAAATGAAAGTCCATTGGTATTTCCGCCATTGCCGTAGATCCACGTTTCTGATGATACATTGCGATAAACATTTTCCGGCGGACCAAAGATCAGGTAGATCATTCCGCGATCCGTTTTCCATCCTTCTATTTCTGTTCCGAAAAGTTTATTCGCCGCTTCAACACGATTATAAAAATTGCGGATCACTTCACGTGCACGTTCTTCGCTTCCTGTGCTGTTAAGCCAAAAATCATCCACCGCTTTTTTTACATTCTTCGCTGTGTCCATTGCACTATATTCATCGCGCATGGTGAGATAACGTAAAGGATAAACCAGCTGACGTGCAATGAGAATTTTCGGATATTCTTCATGAAAGCGCGCGATTGTAATTCCTGTTTTGCTTGCTGCATCTGTTCTGACGAGGTAATAACCTTCTGCAGGAAGTGAGATCGGATCATGAAGCGTTACTGCAATTTCCCAGGTGCTGTCGGGTTGTGGTCGTGCACGGCGTTCAACAGTAGAATAGGGCGGAGGCGCAGGACCTGATTTGTTTTTGTACCAGGAGATAAAAAGCTTTGTGAAATTCTGGCTGTAATAACGAATGCTGAATTTTTCATCTTTCGCCAAATAGGATTTGAATAAGGGTGTGTCCGAATTTTCCTGTGTGAGAAGAAAGTTATTTTGCGCATCTTTTCCACGGTGATCAAGGTACAGCAGCTCGTAGCTTGAAGTCATTTTATTTAAATCGCGGAAAATAACTTCGATGAAAAATTCGCCCTGGTCATAAATATCCATATCGACATTTGAAGCAAGCACTTTTGAAACGCCGGGCTGACCAATATCAGTGAGCACCACACGACCGCTGTCGGTTAACGTTTTCGGAAACGCAACAGGTCGCACGATATATGTCAACAAAATCCGTGCAGTGTAACCGGCATCGTATGTGTTTTTCTGGTAAAGCAATTCAGTTGCATTCACAGAAAAATACATGCGCGACATGCTGTCCGTAACATTGTAAAGCACATAATTCGGGCGCATTACTTTTTGTTCGCTGTGATATTGCGTGGCGAAATTCTGGCGTGTGACTGAATTAGTTGAACTAGTCCGGCAACCCCACAAGATTAAAATTGCGGAAGTAAAAATAAAAAGTGAGGTGAGAATTTTATTTTTCATCGCCGGAAATCAATTCGTTGTCTGCTGCACGTTCAACTAAATTTGTGGGAAGTGGCTTATCTGTTTTCGCACCGAGCAAGCGCATTTTTTCCGCTGTAACGATAACGTTTCCTTTTCCGGTGTACAATTTCTTCATCGCCTCTTCGTACGTGGTTTTCGCGCCGTCCATTTTTCTGCCGACATCAATCAGGTCATTCAGGAACCCGTTTAGCTTGTCGATCATGCTTCCGCCGAGTCGTGCAATTTCCTGCGCGTTGCGGTTCTGATTTTCCTGCCGCCAGATATTTGCAACCGTGCGAAGCGTCACCAACAATGTCGAAGGTGAAACGATCACGATATTTTTGCTGAACGCGTCGTTGAACAATTCCGGGTCGGCGTGAATTGCTGTTGTAAAAGCAGGCTCGACAGGCATGAACAGTAAAACGAAATCAAGACTGTTTACCTGGTAAAGCTTCTGGTAATTCTTCTCACTCAGATCGCGAATGTGTTTTCTCAGCGAAGAAACGTGCTCTTTCATTGCAAATATTCTTTCTTCTTCAATTTCCGAAGAATGAAAACGTTCGTAAGCAAGAAGCGAAACTTTAGAATCGATGATCAAATGTTTTTCGTCAGGCAGATGAATAACCACATCCGGCTGCAAACGATTTCCTTCTTCACCGGTCATGGATTGCTGGGTATGATATTCATGATCTTTCCGCAATCCTGATTTTCCTAAGATCGTTTCCAGGATAAATTCGCCCCAGTTTCCCTGTGTTTTTGATTCGCCTTTTAATGCACGCGTTAAATTATTCGCCTCTTTCGCCATCTGCTGGTTGAGATCGAACAGCTTGATGATTTCACCTTTCAGCGTAGCGCGTTCTTTGTTTTCATCATTGTAAACATCAGTGACTTTCTTTTCAAAATCCTTCAGCTTTTCACCTAATGGTTTTAAAAGATCATCGAGCTGCGTTTTATTTTGCTCGGTAAACTTTTTCGATTTCTCTTCGAAAATTCTGTTGGCAAGATTTTCAAATTTCTCCGTGAATTGCTTCTGCAGATTTTCAAGCTCTGCTTTTTGTTCCAGCAAACGTTTCTCTACTGCTTCGAGCTCTGCTTCTTTCCGCGCAAGATGATCTGTAAGTATGCTGGCTCTTCCGCGCTCATTTTCGAGTTCTGATTCCAGCTTAAATTGAATGTTCTTTTGATTTTCTTCCGCACGTTTTCTTTCATCTGTGGCAGCGGTTAATTGTGCTATCAATCCCGCATTAAGGCGATCAAGCTCAGCAGTGCGCGGGTCAACTATAGTTACCGTGTTTTTACCCCGGAAGAAAAGCCAGGAAATTATTGCGCCGATACCGATTCCAACAAAGAGATATAGAAAATCGAACATGATAATGCAAAGTTAAGATGATTATCACCATTTGAGATGGAAGGAGCATGAAACCACGCAGGAAAAAGATAAACGGCAGTAAAGTTTCAAGTTTTACTGCCGTTTATTTAGCATTATACTATGGATTTACAGGCGGATCATTGGGTGGTGGTGTGTCTGCTGCTTCATCACCGCGTTTCTCTGTCACTTTTGCACCAATATAAGTTCCGGAGCTGATTCCCATCAACAATAATAAAGTCGTATCAAATTCCGGCATTTTCAGGTAGACGAGCACCGAACGGATAAATACAACAACTAAAACAACTGTCCATGCGAAATTCTGAAAGCGGAACAAAGAAATATTGGAATGATCAGAAATAAGATCTTTCAGGAAACCTTCTGAACGTCCTGTGACTTCCTCCGATTTATTGGTATCGAGCGCTAGTCCGCCAACACCTGTGGCTGCTGTAATTCCCATCAGGATAAGAATGGATTCTGTGAGCAGATCGAAATGATGCAGGCAAACGTACAGGAAAAGCCAGGAGGAAATAATAACCAAAAACCAGATCGCCATTTGAACTCGTGCAAGACTATATGGTTTGCGCCCGGTTAATGGTGGTGTTCCGGTATCACGAAGCATATCGGAACGCATTGCAATTATTATAAACAGAATTGTAAGCAGCAGCATAAACAAAACACAGATCACAAACCACGTTTTACTTACGAGAATGAGTGTGTAGGTTCTGCCCGGCTTACCATCGATTTTTGTTGGAAGTGGCTCAAGTGTCAGAAGTGAATCAGACGTTTCAATACCGACAGAAACAGAAACATTCTTTTCAAAAAACTCATCTTCTCCACGCGATTTCATCAGGTAAGCCCACAGTTTTGTTACATCCCCTTCATTGGGCATGAAAAAACGAATACCCTCAGTGTTCGTTTCGTACACAACATCTTTTACGACTTTATTATTGATGAAAAGAACAATCCTTGAACCATTCTTTTTCGATTCCTCGATAAATGCCGCCGGATTTTTTATTGTAATGATCATGTCATCGCCGAGACCTGATCGCTTTGGATTTTCAGGATCACAGGAAATAACATTGATCACTTCCGGTTGTCCGGCTGTGGCAGGAGGAGTTGTAGCGTAAGTTGTGGAGGATGGTGTAAACTGCGCTTTTTTTATGGAATCAGATTTATTTATCGAATCCATTAAAGCTTTCACAGCATCGCTCATGGTGCTTGTTTGTGCGAATGCAATTCCACTTGTTGTAAAGAGGGAAATGAAAGTAAGCAGGAAGAATTTCCTGAAATGTTTTGATAGGAAGATGTAACACATTGAGTAGGGGATTTGAAGATTGCTAATTGATCAGGAGATTTTCAATAAGCAATGGTAGTAATATGTATTTACAAATTCAATTTTTTCAATTGAATATTTATAAATAATTTGAAACGGTGGGAGAATTATTTTATTTCCTTGTATTACGCTGCCTAAACTTACCAATTTCATACTGAATTTCATCAGCATTGACTTTTGATTTTTGAATCCGGTTTGATAATTTTTAATAGTTTCCCGCGATACATCATTCGTTTCTCTTCCTCAGAAACTAACAAAGATTTAAATCCTGATTTTTCGGCCACCTGAACAAGAAATTTAATTCTTCCTTACTTGCAGTGCTGATTAAAATATTCTTCATTGGCGATTCTTCTTATATAAATATACAATACCGCGGAGCAGAAAATTAAGCTGTTAAAACAATCCCACAAAACCCACATGGATCTTCCCATCCTTAAACTGGATCGGGTTTCCCTGCTGACTTCCCAGTGCATACGTCATTGCAAAAATTCCTGCTTTGGTTTCAAAGGTTACACCTGTGCCGAAACCGTAAGGTGTATCATTGCTGTAATTTCCCTGTGAAAAGTTTTCATACCAGCATACATCCGTGAAAACAAAGAACCAGGAGTTTTGCTCGAGCTGGTAGCGGTATTCAATTGTTCCGACTGCAAAGCTTGATGCATAAATAGATTCTTCATCAAATCCACGCAACGTTCTTAATCCACCGATGCGGAATAATTCGTTTCTGAAAATTGCGGCGCTGTTGTAAAGCCATGCAGATTGCACGCCTGTTTTTAATGAGGTTCTTTTTCCCAGCGGCCAGAATTTATCCAGCACTAATTCGCCACTGTATTGTGTCGATTTTAAAGTGAGATTTTCATAGATGATCGGATTCAGCTTACTGTTTTTTTTGATGTTACGATTTCCGATATCGTTAATGATTGTAAATGAAAATCCTTTACGCGGATTAAAACGATAATCCAGCTGTTCGTGGTGAAAACCAATTCCGTAAGACGTTGTGCTGATATCTGCAAATTGCGGAAGGACGGTCGCGCTTTCTAATCCGGCAGTGGAAAGTAAATTGGAGCTTCTGCGTTTTACAAATGTGTTTAGGCTTGTATTCGCTGAAAATAAATATTGCAATCCCAATATTTGATTGACATCGAGAAACGTTGTGTCGCGGCGATAAAGCTTAATGGCATAATCCACTCCGACAGGCGTTCGGAATAAATACGGATAATTAAAATGCGCTTTCAGATCCTGTGTTTGTTCCTGCAAGCGCCGCCAGTTTAATTCAATGATCTCGCCATGCGCAAAGCTGTTTTGCAATCGTAAACGTGCATCACCGGTAAAAACAATTTTTCCAGTTCTGCTGTCAGGTTGAAATCCAAGTATTCCATCAAACTGCCCTGCACGTTTTTTATCAAGGAATAAAGTCAGCTTGGTATATTTTTCCGTGAAAAGAATGGTATACGATTTTGTTTCTTTTGCGAATGAAAGCTCTTTCAAACGTTTGCTTGTCGCACGAAGCTTACTTTCATCATACGGATCACCCGGTGAAATGCCGATGTAATTGTAAAGAAATGGTTTTGATAAACGAAGATTTCCCTTTACATCAATGCTGTCGATTTTTGTGTAGCGGTTTTTTTCGAGATGCAATTGTGCGCTGATGGTTTGATCATTGACAAAACTTACGCTATCAAGACGGACAGAGGCAAACGGATAACCATTGTTTTCGCACCAGTCGAGAATATCTTCCTGTAATTTTCCTGCTTCATTAAATTTCAGTGGACGATTTCTCCAGAGCTTTTCACGAAAACCGATTTCGCCGAGGATATTTTCATCCACATTACCTTTTTTCACTTTCGCCCATTTATGCTTCAGGCCCGGATCGAGAAATGCAATCATTGAAACTGAATCCATGCGCAAGCTATCATATCGTGCTGCGAGGTATGCGCTGTTCCAAAGCAGCTTGAGCACATTCTGTATTTCTTTTTCTCTCGTTTCTGCAGAGGGAAAAGATTTCTGGTAGCTGATGTGTTTTATCGCATTCTCTTTTCCGGCTTCAATAATTTCCAGGGAATACGTTTTCTGTCCGCAGAGAATAGCAGGAAAAAGAAGAATGAAGAATGAAACTACAATAAGACGCATTCAAGATTCAAGATTCAAGATTCAAAATTCAAGATTGAAAATTCTCTTGCAGAATTGAACTTGTATTTGCGTGCATGATGGCAAAAAACGCCATTTTGCAGGAAGAAGAAATTATTTTCTATTTGTAAACTTTCGGACATGCTTCACCGGTTCTTCCTGTGAATTTAAGTCCGATGCGCAATTCCCATGCGTGCTGCTTTACCATAAAGTCAGCCTGGTTCAGCGACTTTGTTAAATCGGGAACCCACCATGCTTCAGCAATAAATTTCACCGGTCCGTAAGCTACAAATTCAACCCCGGAGCCTGCTGCTCCTGTAATGTGAAATTTATTAAAGCCGAGGTCGGACTGAAAAACATATTCTGCACGCGGACCGATTTTCACATAAGGAATAACTGCAAAAAGTTCTTTACGGATCATCAGGTAATTATTCCATGCTGCGTATTGATTGACATATTTTGTCGTCTGATCAGAAAATTCACGTTTGGAACCTTTTACATTGTATTGCAATTCGGTTACCCAGCGAAAAGTTGGATGCGGACCGAATTCTGCGAAAATGGCGCCGTTATAACGAAGCAGGAATTTATGTTTTGGCTCTTCGATAGGCGTGTCCCATTTCTGGCGTCCCAAAGTTCCACCCGCCATGATTCCAAAACCCTGGAAAAACTGCGCATTTGCCGTCGACAGCAGCAATAAAAATCCGAAACAAAATACCAGCCTTTTCATAGTATAAATATAACTCTATTTTACTGAAAAAATTGTGTTGTTTGCCACTGAGAAGCCCTGACAACCGACAACTGACTACTGACCACTGGCAGCTTCCACGCCAGGGGAAATTTTCTTTACCAGTCCCTGTAAAACTTTTCCCGGACCGACTTCAATGAAATTTGTTGCGCCATCTGCAACCATGTTCTGAACAGTTTGTGTCCAGCGCACAGGAGCTGTTAATTGTTCGCTCAGATTTCTTTGAATTTCTGCAGGATCTGTAACCGGTTTTGCATTTACATTCTGGTAAACAGGGCAGATCGGTGTTTTGAAGTTTGTTGCTTTGATTGCTGCTTCCAATTCTACACGAGCAGGTTCCATGCATGGCGAATGAAATCCACCGCCGACAGGTAAAACAAGCGCACGTTTTGCCCCGGCAGCTTTTAATAATTCGCATGCTTTGGTAATGCCGGGAACAGTTCCGGAAATTACCAGCTGGCCGGGACAATTATAATTTGCAGCAACCACAATTTCATCATCGATCGAAGCGCAGATCTCTTCCACTTTTGCATCATCCATTCCGAGTACTGCCGCCATAGTAGAAGGTTGTGCTTCACACGCTTTTTGCATTGCAAGCGCACGTTTTGAAACCAATACAAGCGCATCTTCAAAGCTCAATGCCTGGTTGGCAACAAGCGCAGAAAATTCCCCGAGTGAATGACCCGCAACCATATCCGGCCTGAACGATTCTCCCAATGTAGCCGCAAGCACAACTGAATGCAGAAAAATTGCAGGCTGTGTAACTTTTGTCTGCTTCAATTCTTCTTCTGTTCCGCTAAACATAATATCGGTAATGCGGAAACCGAGAATTGTATTTGCTTTCTCAAGCATTTCTTTTGCAAGCAGATTGGAATCATAAAGATCTTTTGCCATTCCAACGAATTGTGATCCTTGTCCTGGGAAGATGTATGCTTTTTTCATAGAGGGAACGAATTACGAATTAAAACGAATTTACGAAAGAGTATTGCGAAGATAAGATTAGGGATTAATTTGACTGGGCTATTTTAAAAAAAAGCAGCCATTCATTTTTAAGTGAATGGCTGTTGGTTTTATTTCGGAAGAAATTTATTTCCTGTTTCCTCCACCCATCAGGCGAAGGATCATTAAAAATAAATTAATGAAATCGAGATACAATGTGAGTGCGCCCATGATGGAAAGTTTCGCTGCCGACTCATTTTCATAAGTAACTCCGGCACCAATTTGCTTCAACTTTTGAACATCGTATGCGGTTAGTCCTGTAAAAATGGCAACACCTGCGAATGAAATCAGGTAGTTCATTGTATTACTGTGCATGAAATAATTTACTACGGATGCGATGATCAAGCCGATTAGCGCCATATACAGCAGCGACCCAAATTTAGTCAGATCAGCTTTTGTAGTGAATCCCATCACCGCCATTGTTCCGAACATTCCGGCCGCAATTGCAAATGAAGCGCCAATTGTCGGCATGTTGTAGCGAATAAAAATAGTGCTCAGACTTGCACCAAACACAATGGAAAACAATGCAAAAAATCCTACTAATGCTATAAAAGAAAGCTTATTGTAAGCAATGTTCATTACCAATATTAAAATAAATGGTGCAAACATTAATATCAGTCCCGGCATTTGAAATCCTATGATTCTGCCATCCTCGTATTTGTAAAGCAACGAGGAAAATTCAGGAATATATGCAAATGCATAGGACGTTATTGCTGTAATTATAAGTGCTCCGAACATCCATCCGAAAACTCTTGTCATAAACGTTTTTACTGCTAAATTTTCTGCAGAAATTCCTGAGCTGTTCCAATGATCAGGATTCATGTTGTTTGAATTGAAATTGTTCATGTGATTCTTTTTTGAAAATTATTAATGCAATCTTGAACCGATAAGCTTTATGAATTCAGAACGTGTTGCTTCTTTGAGAAATTCTCCTGTGAATGCAGAAGTTGTAGTCACCGAATTCTGTTTTTGTATTCCGCGCATCTGCATGCATAGATGTGATGCTTCAATAACCACACCAACCCCAAGCGGACTCAACGTTTCATTCAAACAATCGCGGATCTGATCGGTGAGACGCTCCTGCACTTGTAAGCGACGTGCGAATGCATCCACCACACGCGGGATTTTGCTCAAACCAACCACCTTTCCATTCGGAATGTAAGCAACGTGTGCTTTGCCAAAGAAAGGAAGCATATGATGTTCGCACAAGGAATACACCTCAATGTCTTTCACGATCACCATCTGCGAATATTTTTCAGTGAACATTGCAGAACGAAGAATTTCACCCGGATCTAAATCATAACCGTGTGTGAGATATTGCATTGCTTTAGCTACACGTTCAGGCGTTTTTGCAAGACCCTCGCGCACCGGATCTTCGCCGATCTCTCCAAGAATATCCCGGTACTTTTTTGCGAGACTTTCAATTGTTGCCTCGTTGTACTTGTCAATTTTTTTGTACCCGAATTCTAATTCTTCAGACATAGTTAGTTTTTTGGGAAGAAATTATTCTCCAAAATATTCAACAGAATTATTTTCTGTTTCAACAAGCTTCACTGAATGTAAAATGGCACCGATTTCATGGATCGGTTTTTCAATTTCATTCCAGATGGCAATCGCAACATTTTCTGTGGAAGTCATTATGTTTTTCAAAAAATCAACATCCATATTCAAATTGCGATGATCCAGCTTGTCGATCACTTTTATTTTCAGAAGCGCGCTCAGATCTTTTAAGTTGATCACGTATCCAAGCTCCGGATTTACTTTTCCTTTTACAGTAATAAAAAGTTCGTAATTGTGTCCGTGCCAGTTAGGGTTTGCGCAACCTCCGAACATTTCATTGTTTTCTGCATCATTTAACCCGGGTTTAAAAAGCCGGTGTGCTGCAGTAAATCTTTCCCTGCGGGTGATGTGTATCATAATGGGGACAAAGATAAAGGAAAAAGGGATGAAAAATGTGACAGGTGACGAGTGACAGGTGACAAGTTACCGGTGAAAAGGACGAAGAGGTGAGTGTTAAAAATTAGGCTGCTATTTATTTTCTACTTACCCTCTTGTCACACGTCACTTGTCACTCCTTCCCTATATCTTTGCATGAAAATTTCTCTCTATGCACTTACTGATCGTTTCCGCTACTTACATGGAAATTGCGCCCCTGGTAGCGCGGTTGAAATTCATTACGGAAAACGATCAGCGGATGAAATTTTATTCTTTCGGCACGCATCACATTGATGTTTTAATCACGGGAGTCGGAATGGTGGCAACTGCGGCTTGGACGGCGAAAGCTTTGTCAAATAGAAAATATGATGCTGCGTTGAACCTGGGCGTTTGCGGAAGCTTTGATAAATCTATTGAGATCGGGAAAGTAGTGCATGTGCTTACAGATCGTTTTGCTGATCTTGGTGCGGAGGATGATGAGAAATTTCTTTCGGTCAATGAAATGAATTTGCTGGGAGAAAATGAATTTCCATTTATGTGGGGACAGCTCGTCAATCAAACTGTACCGAATTATGAACGCATTTTAAATTTAACCGGTGTCAATGGAATTTCTGTAAATACAGTTCACGGAAATGAAACAAGCATCGCCAAAATAGTAAAGCGCTTGAATCCGCATGTAGAAAGTATGGAAGGCGCCGCTTTTTTCTACGCGTGCATGATCGATAAAATTCCGTGTGCGCAAATTCGTGCCGTTTCAAATGTCGTAGAAAAGCGAAACCGCGAAAGCTGGAATATCGCCCTTGCGATTAAGAATTTAAATGAGAAAGCGCTTGAAATAATCAGTAGTCTGTAGTCAGTAGTCTGTAGTCAGTACTAAATCGTACATCCAACTGCGCAAAAGGCTTCGTTGGATAAATCGTAAATCGTAATCTATAATCTGTAATCCGTAATCTGTAATCCGTAATCTGTAATCCGTAATCTGTAATCCGTAATCCGTAATCTGTAATCTGTAATCTGTAATCCGTAATCTGTAATCCGTACATCCCTTTTTATGCTTCTAACATTAGGTTTTTCTCCTTGTCCGAATGATTGTTTCATTTTTGATGCGATCGTGAATAAACGCATTGATCTCGAAGGACTGGAATTTGATATTCGTCATGGTGATGTGGAAACGCTGAACAAAGGCGCTTTTGCAGGTGAGATTGACATTACCAAATTGAGCTATCATGCCTTCGCTTATTGTGTGGAGAACTATGTTTTGCTGGATGCAGGAAGCGCGCTGGGAAGAAGTTGCGGACCGATTTTGATTTCGAAATCTGAAATAAAAAAGAAAGAGCTGGAGGAAGGAGAAATCTCTGTTGCCATTCCGGGGAAATTTACAACCGCTAATTTTTTATTGGGACTTGCTTATCCCGAGCTCACCGATAAAACAGAAGTTGTTTTTTCTGAAATTGAAAATGCAGTGTTGAATGACGAGTACGATGCCGGG
The DNA here is from genome assembly GCA_031412295.1 of Bacteroidota bacterium. Classification (GTDB taxonomy): domain Bacteria; phylum Bacteroidota; class Bacteroidia; order Palsa-965; family Palsa-965. Next base: position 236,026 of record JANOCU010000010.1, on the reverse strand, counting down.
CTGATCATTCATGAGAACCGTTTTACGTATGAAGAAAAAGGGTTGAAGAAAATTATTGACCTCGGTGAATATTGGGAAAGCACAACAAAATCGCCGATTCCACTTGGCGGAATTGTAATCAAACGTTCGCTGCCGGATGATGTGAAAGCGAAAGTAAATCGTTTGTTGCGCCGAAGTGTGGAATTTGCATTTGCCAATAGAAAAGTGAGTCTGCCTTATGTGCGCGAGCATGCGCAGGAAATGAGCGAAGAAGTAATGTACAAGCACATTGATCTTTATGTCAATGACTTTTCAATTGATCTCGGCAAAGAAGGAAGAAAAGCAGTGTTGCTATTATTTAAGAAAGCGAAAGAAAGCGGCGTAATTCCTCCGAATGATTTTAAATTGTTTTTGGATTAGCTTATTGTACCAGCTCTTCTTCCTTATAAAATAAATAATTTTCATTGTCGCCCGGTGTAAGTGAAGTCAGCACACCGTAATCTTCCATAAAATAGTTACGCTGCATCGGCTCATCCATTTTTATAATGCCGCCATACTCACCGTCGCTGCCATAGATAAAGAAGGTAGGTTCGGAATAATTTTTGGTATAGGTTATGACAACTGTATCTCCCGACATCCGCCAGATTCCATAATACACAATCGGATTTCCCAAAAGAAGCATACCTAAACCAGCATTGCCTTGTTTTGTATAAACAGTCAATGCCGCGCAATGATTTTTATCGAGAAGTAACGTTTCATCTGTAGTTGAAATTGTATAGCCGGTTACTTCTGCATACATGCCATTACCATAATCCATGTGCATATTGCCAACTCCGATCCAGGTGTGTCGCGTATAATTTCCCGAAATGCTATCGGTACGTGTTTGTGCTGACGCAGTTTGCAAAAGCACAATGCAAAACAGTAATAAGGTAAAAAATCGTTGCATAGCGTTAATTTCCGGTAAGATGCAGCGTTAACCTATATTCCATAAGGGAAGCAAAAATTATTCGTTGAAGAAGCTTTCACGTCACTCCCAAGCGATTCCGTACCTTTGCGCCCGGTATGGACATAATTCACCAGATATTAGGCGATCACCCGGGTAAAGCCCTTCTGATCGTTCTGAATTTAATTCTTATTGAAAGTTTGCTTTCCATTGATAATGCAGCAGTGCTTGCAACGATGGTGATGGATCTTCCCAAAGACCAACGGAAAAAAGCGCTTAAGTATGGAATTATCGGCGCGTATGTTTTTCGAGGACTTTCATTATTGCTGGCGAGTTACCTCGTTAAGATCTGGTGGCTGAAAGGCGCAGGCGGAATTTATCTTTTGTATCTCGGCATTAATTATTTCAGAACAAAAGCTACACCGGAAACAGAAGACGATACGCTGAATAAAAAAGAAAGCTGGCTTTACCGAAAAACATTTGGATTGTTAGGTCCGTTATGGGCCACCATTGTTCTTGTGGAAATTATGGACCTTGCTTTTTCTATCGATAATGTTTTTGCTGCAGTTGCTTTCACTGATAATATCTGGCTCATCTGCACCGGTGTTTTTATCGGGATTTTAGCAATGCGTTTTGTAGCACAGGGTTTCGTGAAGCTTATGGAAAAATATTCTTTCCTCGCAAGCGGCGCTTTTATCGTCATCATTATTCTCGGCTTAAAGCTCACATCTTCTTTGTTCACGCATTTTTATCCGCATTCAAGGGTAACTGTTTTCCTCGATTCACACGCCGCTGATACAGGCATTTCTATTGTTACTGTTTGTGTATTTGTTTTGCCTGTTCTCACTTCAATATTTTTTAACTGGCCGAAAAAGACTGAAGTGGATGATACACCGGAAAAGAAATAAAATTAATTCAATCACGGTTTCGAGACAACCATTTACTATATCGGGATTTGTCTTATGTCTTTTATGGCTTGCCTTTATGGTTGTCCTCTACCTGATTAAACAGCCTTTGAAAATTGACTTCACTGCTATACCGGTAATAATAGCGGTATCACTGATTTTTATAATTAAGCGAATTTGGAATTGGTTTACGCTCATCACTATTTCTCCTGAAGGAATTTTGTGCAAAACACTTTTCAAATCATATCGTTATTCCTGGCAGGAATTAAAAGGTTGGGGTGTAATGCGAAAACGTCACAGGTATCCTGCTCTTCATTTGTCAAAAGAAGAATATGAAAACGAAACCTTTTTTAATATAGATTATGCATGGCTTTCACCTGATTCCGATTATTTACCTACATACCTTAACGTCGCTTCAGCCAATTGCATCTCATTTAAATACAATGCAAAGGCTGTCAAATTAATCGAATCATACTTTTTAAATTAGGCTGGCATACTCTTTTAAAACCACTGTTAATTCAAAAAAGTTAGCGAATTTTGTTCTGAAGGTATTTGCCGTCTTCAATTTAAATTAATAAAATACCAGATGATCATTGTCACAGGTGCCGCAGGATTTATTGCTTCATGTCTCGTAAGCCGGTTGAATGCCGACGGACATGAAAATTTAATTCTTGTCGATGACTTTTCCGACGAGACCAAAAATCATAACCTCGAAGGAAAAAAATACAAGCAGCGCATTCACCGTGATGAATTTATTCATTGGTTTGCTGAGCATGCGAAAGAAATAAAACTTGTTTTTCATATCGGTGCAAGAACAGATACAACCGAATTCGACAGAACAATTTTTAACCGCCTAAATGTCAATTATTCAAAAGACATCTGGACCATCTGCGCAGATCATAAGATTCCGCTTGTCTATGCTTCTTCTGCTGCAACATATGGTTTAGGCGAATATGGTTATGAAGATGATCATTCCATCGTTCCGAAATTAGTACCATTAAATCCGTATGGCGAATCAAAGAACGAATTCGATAAATGGGTGCTGCTGCAGAAAAAAGCGCCGCCACATTGGTATGGTTTGAAATTTTTCAACGTGTACGGACCGAATGAATATCACAAGTCGAGAATGGCATCTGTGATCTTTCATGCCTTCGGACAAATTTCTTCCGCAGGTGCAATGAAGCTTTTTCGTTCGCACAATTCCGAATACAAAGACGGTGAACAGCTGCGGGATTTTATTTACGTGAAAGACGTGATTGAAGTGTGTGTGTTCTTAAGCAAAAAATATCCTGCTTCCGGACTTTACAATTTAGGAACAGGAAAATCACGCAGCTTCCTCGATCTTGCAAAAGGAACATTCGCCGCAATGGAAAAAGAAGAAAACATTTCCTTCATTGATACACCCATCGACATTCGCGACAAATACCAATACTTCACCGAAGCAAACATGACCAAGCTAAAAAACGCCGGTTATGAAAAAGAGTTTTATTCCCTTGAAGACGGAATCCTTGATTACGTACAGAATTACCTTAAGGAGAAACGGTACTACTAAAAATTGCCCTTTTAACCTTTCGTATTTTCGTTTTGATTCTCCCGATAGCTATCGGGATCGTTCCCCTTCACATAATGTGGTTGTTCCCCAATCCGCAAGTCAGTACTTGAATTAGGAAACCTGCGGATTTTGGTGGCAGTTTGCATCTACCGTTTTTTTTCCTAATTTAATAGTTATAATGCCGACGGCAAACCGGCATTTAACTAACATCAAACCCATGAAACAGCTTCTACCCCTGGCGATACTTATCGGTATTTCCATCCTCCCTGCGACCTTTCATGCGCAGCCTTCGCTTTCTGCTAACCAGATGAGTGCAGCAATGCACTCCGGTTTCGAAGAGAACCGCGGACAGATAACGGATGAGAAAAACAATGCAGTGCCGTTCGTGCTGTACCGTTTTAGTTCTGCGGGCATGAATGTTTACATCACGGAAACCGGTGTGACGTATGTGCTGATGCACACGAAGCACGACGAGGCGGAAGCACGCGACCACCTGGCGAACGGCGGCAAAGCACACAATGAGCCGATCGATTTCTGCCGCATCGACATGCAACTGGAGGGCGCTTCCATTAACGTTAAAAATGTCGTCACCGAACTTCCGCAGAATGCCGCGAGCAACTATTACCTCGCGCACTGCCCGCAGGGAATTCAGAACGTAAAGAAATATGGTAAGCTTACGTTCCGCAGTGTTTATCCCGGCATTGACTGGGTCTGGCACTTTGATGAGACGAAAGGATTGAAATATGATTTCATCGTTCACCCCGGCGCGGATCCTTCGCTCATACAAATGGTTTACCGCTGGGCCGACATGACAGCGCAGGACGATAATCAATCGCTGCTGCTGAAGACGCCGGTGGGCGAAGTGCAAGAAGGAAAGTTGTCGAGCTTTAGTGGCGGACAGCAGGTAAAAAGCAACTACCGCGTCGACGGAAAGCGTGTTAGTTTTGAACTCGGCACTTATGATAAAAAGCAGGACCTCGTAATCGATCCGCCGCTCGCGCTGATGTGGGGTACGTATTTCGGCGGCGGCACATGGGAAAAGAACACTGACATTTCCCATACGATCGATGGCACGGGGAATGTGTTCGTAACCTGCAACACGATCTCAACCGACTTTCCGGTCGTGAACCCAGGTGGTGGAGCATATTTCCAGGGCACTTACGGTGGCGGCAACGCGGGCATCCAGAACAAAGGCGGTGACGCGGTAATAATGAAGTTCAATAATTCTGGTGTGTTGCTTTGGTCCACGTTTTACGGCGGCACAGAGGATGACAACGGCACATCGATCGATTGCGACGCGTCCGGGTTTGTTTATGCTACCGGCAGCACGCTTTCACCCAATTTTCCTACGCAGAACCTTGCTGGTGCGTATTTCCAGGGTACGTACGGGGGAGGAACACCCTTTAATAATGAAGGCGGCGATGCATACATCCTGAAGTTCGACAACGCAGGCCAGCGCTTGTGGGCGACGTTTTACGGCGGTTCCGGCGATGAGAACGCTTACAGTCTGCGCCTCGATGCGACGAATAACATTTACCTCACAGGCAGCACTGCGTCCGCGAATTTCCCGGTATTGAACCCGGGAGGAACCGCGTATTTCCAGGCTGCGAATGGCGGCTCGACTGACGCGTTTGTCGTGAAGCTGGATGTGGCGGGCGCGCAGCAATGGTCGACTTATTATGGCGGCGCGGGCATTGAAATCGCGCAGTTTATCTGCATCGACGGCGTGGGAAAAATTCACGTCACCGGCTCTGCGGAAGGCGCGGGCATGCCGACGACCGATCCGGGCAACGGCGCGTATTACCAGCCGGTGTACGGCGGCACAGCTGGTTATAGCTACTATTACCGCGGCGACGGGGGAGATGCGTTCATCCTGCGCTTCAGCAGCCTGCTCGCGATTGAGTGGGCCACCTATTACGGTGGTACCGGCGACGACGCAGGCCGCGGTCTGGACGTAGATGCACAGGGCAACATTTATGTCACCGGCGATACACGCTCAAGCAACTTCGGCGTACAGAATCCCGGCGGTGGCGCGTATTACCAGGGAGCACTGAACGGTTCGGGCGATGCTTTCTTCCTAATGTTCAATTCCTCCTGTGTGCGACAGTGGGGAACTTTTTTCGGTGGGGCGGCAGATGACTGGTGTGGAGTGATCAAAAGAGATGCGTGCGGAAATATTTATGCGGCTGGTCACACCACTTCGACGGACATGCCCACCGTTGACTTTGGCGGCAGTGCGTACTACGTGGGTGCGCACCAGAGCAGTGACGATGTATTCTTTCTTATGTTCAATTCCTCACTTGCCCTGGCATGGGCAACGTACGACGGCACAGTAGGATTCGACGAAAAAGGAACAGCGATCGAGATTGACCCGTCCGGGCGAATTTTTATCGTCGGGTACTGGTGCTTTTACAGCACGAGCACCAGCGTGATGAATCCGGGAGGTGGCGCGTATTATAAAACGAACGTCGACGCCGACGATTTCTTTATCGCCAAGTTCGACGCCATGGTTGGCGGGCAGGTAACTGTCAGTCCGACGTTTGCCAATGTGCAATGCAACGGCTCTTGCGATGGCACAGCTACCGCTTCGGTTTCCGGCTCCTGCGCACCGCCGTACTCTTACCTCTGGCAGCCCGGCGGACAAACGACGCAGACGATCACCGGCCTTTGTCCCGGCAGCTACAGTGTAACTGTTACCGACGCCGCCAGCTCTACCGCAACCAGCGTCATCACGATCACCGAACCCGGTCCGTTCAACGCAACTGTCAACGGAAATTTTACAATCAATTCCGGTGACATGACACAGCTGACTGCGACCGGCGGCGGATCATACCTCTGGAGCACCGGCGATACAACGGGGTCGATCACCGTTTCGCCTACGTCGAACACCGTCTATAATGTGATCGTGACGGACCCCGACGGATGTTCCGATACGATTTTTGTCACGGTTGATATCCTTTGCGGTATCATTGTGCCGAATGTGTTCTCTCCGAACGGCGACGGTGATAATGAGTACTTCGTCGTCGCCAGCCCATGCATCAGGACCCTGCAGTATGACATTTACAACCGCTGGGGCCAGCTCATCTATACATCGGGCGACCTGCAGGGCTGGAATGGCAGGGTCTTCAACGGTAAAATGGCTTCCGATGGAACGTATTATTACGTGCTTTCAGGTGTGATGATCGATGAATCGCAATTCTTGCGCACCGGCTTCCTGACATTGCTCAAGGATAAGTAGCGGCGATTAGTTGGGTACGAAAAACGAAAACAAAACGAAAATACGAAAGTTGAAAAGGGCGACTCACATTATGTGGTCGCCCTTTAACTTTTGTATTTCGTACTTACGTTTTTTTTTTTTTTCGTACTCTTCGTATTTACGTTTTGATTTCGTTTTTCGTACTCCTCGTATTTTCGTTTTGTTTTCGTTTTTCGTACCCCTTATTTCTTTTTCCCTTTATTGGAAGTTCCCTGTTGCTGTTTCATTTGCTCGAGACGTTTCTTTTGTGCTTGTTCGAGTCGCTGCATGAAACCGGATTGTTTTACAGGCTTAAGTTTGTTCTGATCGATCTTCGCGCGGATCGCATCGTGATCGACGTAACGTTGCATGAACCACATTTGTCCGAAGCTGATTACGTTACTTAAGAAGTAGTAATAACTAAGCGCGGCAGAGTAGGAGTTAAGGAAGCCGAGGAACATCACCGGCATTAAATAGATCAGCCATTTCATTCCGGGTAATTGTGCACTGCCCGGTGAAAGCATTTGTTGATTCATCCATGTATACAACAAGGTCGATACAGTCATCAGCAATGCAAACAAGCTCATGTGATCGCCGTAGAAAGGAATTTTGAAACCGAAATCCCAAATGGAATCATAGGTAGAAAGATCAGTTGCCCAGAGGAATGATTCCTGGCGCAATTCAAAAGCTGCAGGGAAAAGTCGGATCAACGAGAAGAGAATCGGGATCTGTAAAAGCAAAGGAATACATCCTGCTGCGGGATTTACGCCGGCCTTTTTGTAAAGCGCCATCGTAGCCTGCTGCTTTTTCATCGGATCATCTTTTCCGTATTTTTCATTGATCTCTTCCATCTCCGGTTTCAGCACACGCATCTTCGCCGACGAAAGGAAAGACTTATAAGCAATTGGGAACATGATGATCTTTACAATGATCGTCAGCAATAAAATAACAAGCCCGTAGCTCACAATATGACTTCCGAGGAACGAGAACAACGGAATAAAAAGGAAACGGTTCAGCCAACCGAACAATCCCCAGCCTAAATCAATCTGGCGCTCCAGGTGAAGGTCATGCGATTTTAATTCTGAAAATTTATTCGGTCCGAAGTAAAACTTCATCGGGAAACTTTCGTTCGCCGTTTTTCCAACCGTGAACGGAACAACAGTGCCCATCGCTTTTACATCGAAAGGACTTGAAGGCATTCTTACCGCAACGTTTACACCGTTATTGAATTTAGTTCCCGCAATAAGCACCGAAGAAAAATATTGCTGCTTTAACGAGATCCATTTTACTTCACCAACAAGATCTTTCTTTTCATCTTCCGTCTGCGATAGATTTTCAATTCCATCTTCTCCAACAAAATTGTAGAACACAGAAGCAACCGCACGTTCATTTTCTACGCTCTTCTCTTGTGTTGGCGCAAGCATCGACCAGTTCAAATCCACATAACTCTGATCAGCAGGGAAAACTTCATTAAAACCTATAAATGAAATCGTGCAGCCCAGCATGTACGTATTTCCACGAAGCGAGTAGAGGTACTCAATGTATTTTGAGTCAGTTGTATCAGCATACAACCTAACGCGGATTGCATTTGAATCATTTCCTGCAACTGCAAATCCTTTTCCTTCAATCTTGAAATAAAGCGAATCAGTATTAAAACGTCTGCGCTCTTTGTCAAAGAATGAAAGTCCGAAGTGAGTAGAATCAGGATAAAAAAGAATTAAAGGTTTGCCCGACGATGTTTTTAAACCCTTAAGTTCCACCTGGCCAATGCGTCCGCCCAATGGAAAAATAGTTGCTTTTAATTTTTCGTTCTCAATTACAACCGGCGTATTATCACCTTTCGATCCCGAAGCAAAAACACCGTAAACCTGCTGCTTTTTAACTGCAATTATCGAATCAGGGCTAGCAATTTTTGTGGTGTCTTTTGGTAAAGCTGCAATGCTGTCGGCCTTACGTTTAGCCACCGCAACTTCCACAATTCGTCTTACCGAATCCACGCGTGCAATAGAATCCTGCCTGCGTGCTGCAATCGCTGCTTCTTTCTCAGTGTTTTTGGAATTGATCGTCATCCACACAACAAGAATTGCTGCAATGAGAACAAAACCAATGATCGATTTTTTGTCCATTTAATGTAAAAGGTTACTTAGAGGGCGCAAAGATACTTATTTCAGTAGTCCGTTGTCAGTTATCAGTAGGTAAATTGCAGGTAAGGAGAAGTGGTGGAAAAGGAGAGAGGAAGTGTGCATTGGTTAGGAGGTCGTTATGGGAGGAAGTTTATTGTAATTAGTTGGGCGTGCGGGCGTGCTATCCGTTGCAAGTCCTCGCTTTCCTGGCGCGCAAACCTCAAAGATTTCCCTGCGCACTTGCTCACGCAAATCTTTGATCCCGATAAATTATCGGGAACGCGCACTCCGGGCTTTCCACTGCTATCACTCACGCAAAAAAAGGGAAATTGTACAAGGGGGACGCAAGGCCTGCCTACTGCCGCGCTTGCATGTGCTCCTGCAGGCAGGCATTGCATCTCTACAAATAAAAAAGCCCATTCCGATGGGAACAGGCTTTCTTACCAATATTTTAAAATTTACCAGATCAAAATACGATCTTCCGGCTTGCGGTACATTTTGTCTGTTGGCTGCACGCCGAATGCATCATAGAATTCCTGCATGTTCGAAAGCGGTCCTATCACGCGGAATTTTGCCGGTGCGTGCGGATTCGTTTTCACCATGTTGATGAGAGCGTTCGGACGCTGACTGTTACGCCATCCTTGTGCCCACGAAATAAAGAAACGCTGCTCACCTGTAAATCCGTCAATTTTTTCAGGAGCCTGTTTGCCTGCGAGCGAATGTTTGTATGCATAATAAGCAATTGTCAATCCGCCAAGATCTGCAATGTTCTCACCTAAAGTAAGCTCACCGTTCACGTGCAGGTCAATGCTGTCGATGGCAACAAAATTGTTAAACTGGCTTACGAGTCTTCCTGTTTTTTCAGTGAAGTTTTTGGTGTCATCATCGCTCCACCAGTTTTTCATATTGCCTTCCGAGTCAAACATCGCACCCTGGTCATCAAAACCATGTGTTAATTCATGACCGATGATCGCGCCCATTGCTCCGTAGTTCACTGCATCATCCGCTCGTGCATCAAAGAAAGGTGCTTGCATGATCGCTGCAGGAAATACGATTTCATTATTCGAAGGATTGTAATATGCATTGATCGTTGCAGGTGTCATTCCCCATTCCATACGATCAACCGGCTTATTCAGCTTGTTCAGGTTATAAGAAACATCAAACGTATTTGAATGAAGGAAATTCATCACATACGATTTACGGCTGATGTTGAGTCCTGAATAATCTCTCCATTTGTCAGGGAAACCAAGCTTACGTAAAATTGTTCCGAGCTTCGCAAGCGCAGCTTTTTTAGTCGGCTCACTCATCCAGTCGCGTGTATTGATACGTTCTGTATAAGCAGCCATCAAATTGTCCACCATTACATTCACACGCTTTTTAGATTCTTCGCTGAAGTTTTTCTCCACGTACAATTGACCGAGCGCTTCACCTAATGCACCATCTGTAGTAGTAAGAACTCTTTTCCAGCGTGGCTGCTGTTTTTGCGCACCGCTAAAAGCTGTTCCGTAAAAGCTGAAATTTTCGTCAGCAATCGGTTTGTAAAGTTTTGCTGCACAAAGGTGAATCAGGTGCCAGCGACAGTATGCTTTCCATGCATCAATCGGCTCACTTACAATCATCGCGTTGAACTGGCGCATGAAAGCAGGCTGTGCAACAATGATCTCTTTCATGTCAGGTGCCTGCAGTGTTTTGAAATAAACCGGCCATGAAAAGTTCGGAGCCAATCCTTTCACCTGTGCAATGGTCATTTTATTGTATTGCTTTTCCTGGTCGCGCTGCTCTACAGCTGTCATGCTGGAATCAGCAAGCTTCTTTTCGAAATCAAAAACATACACTGCATTTTTCTGCGCAGTAGCTTTATCATCACCCATCAATACGAACATGTTTTCGAGATGGGTTTTGTAGCTCTCGCGGAATGTTTTAAGATCGTCGCTCAGGTAATATGCTTTTTCAGGCAGACCAAGTCCGTTCTGAAACAAATAAGGCATATTCACTTTACTGTCTTTCATATCCGCCATTACATAAAATCCGAAACCGGCACCGGCTTGAACTTTGTGTAACGAAGCAATTGTAAGTGTTATGTCAGCAGAAAATTTCATCTGGTTAATTCTGTCGAGCATCGGCTGAATCGCGTAAAGCTTTTCCGCTTCGATAGCAACAGAATCCATTCCGGAAGCATAAAAATCCCCGATCTTCTGATCATTGGATCCAGCAACAGGATTTTTTTTCGCAGCAGATTCTTCGCAGATAGAACGAAGCGCAGCCTGGCTTTTTTCATTCAGCACATTGAAATTTCCCCAGCCGGTTTCAGTAGAAGGAATCGGATTTTTTTTGATCCAGTTGCCATTTACATATTCATAAAAATCATCCTGCGGACGAACTTTCGAATTGAAATTTTCGGGATCAATCGCTTTATACGTTGTTGATCCAACAAAATTTTCTTTGAATGCCAGGGTAATTAATCCGGCACCGGCCAGAAGACCGAGAACTATAAGTTGACGTTTCATTTTTTAGGAAGGTTTAGAGGCCCGAAAATAGACAATATCGGGCTATTGACACCTATTGTTTTTTAAACGGTGGATATGCGGGGCGAATGGCTGAGGGATTTGGTAACTGGGTAATTTGGTAACTGGGTAATTGAGGTAAATGGGTGATTGAGGAAACTGGGTAATTGAGGAAACTGGGTAATTGGGTAATTAATAATTGATCATTATTTGTAATACGAAGAAAAAAACAAGTATCAATTGCTACCTCTACATTTGCAATATGAAAGGCTTGGTTATTCTTCTTGCATTATCCTTACAATTGTTCAGCTGCTCAAGCCCGGTTGTAACCAATGTTCAGCCGCAAAATGAAATTCCCAAAAAAGAAATTGCTGAGCAAAAGGATAGTTTGATAAGTGTTGTGCAGGAATCTCCAACTAAAATTTCCCAGATAGAAATGCAGCTGATGGAAATGGGCCTTGTAAATATCCATGAGCTCGATTCGGAAATTGTTGTTGATCTGAAATATTCCACAAGGGATAATTTTATCGGTCTCGATATGTACGGTGATTTTGATGAATGTTATTTGCAGAAAGATGTTGCCGAAAAATTAATTGCTGCACAAAAAGCATTAAGAAAAAAATACCCTTTTTATTCGCTCGTCATTTATGATGCAGTTCGTCCGCTACACATTCAGCAGCAAATGTGGGATACACTTGATTTGCCTCCCGGACAAAAAACAAAATATCTTTCTAACCCGGGCAAAGGTTCGCTTCACAATTATGGCGCTGCTGTCGACCTTTCTATCATCGATGAAAATGGAATTCCGCTTGATATGGGAACGCCGTTTGATTTTTTCGGTGAGAAAGCACATCCTGTGAAAGAAGCAGAGTTGCTGGTAAGCGGAGAATTAACGGAAAGGCAAATTTTCAACCGTGAGCTTTTACGTAGTGTAATGCGCGGTGCCGGATTTTTCGGAATACAAACAGAGTGGTGGCATTTTAATTCCTGCACGCGTGCGATGGCTGCGGAAAAATATGAAATGGTGAAGTGAGTTTGTGTATAGTGTTTCGGACTAAAACACGTTGTACTTCTGGCGCTGGAATTGATCGTGATTTTTATAACCGCCCTTGCTTCCTGTAAAACTTGTGCGGTAGCCGATCATCACTTCATGTGAGCCGGAGTGGCCTTTTCTCAAGCGTGAAATTCCGATATCGTAGGAATAAATGAATTGCAGCTGCTCGAAGAAAACATATCCGGCCTGTAAATAAACTGCGTCTTTTAAACGCCATCCTGCACCGGCAATAAGCTTTTCATTGTAATGAATACGCAGGTTATAATTCAAAGTCATCGGCAATCCGTTTACATACAATCCCATCAGGTTATTTTCCCACACATAATCAGGGTTGCCATTAAAATTATATCCACAGGAGAAATAATAATGCGGCGAAAATGTAACCTGGCTTTTCCTGGTTGTATCATCCGCGAAAAACTCTGCTTTGTTATTTACAATGTTTACAACTCCTAATCCGAAATGAAAACGATCGTTGTAAAGCAGCACGCCCACCATTGCATTTTTCGTTTTGTCAAAATCTGTTCGTGTGTTATCTACGGTTGGATCATTTGTCCAGTGCGTTGTCATTTTCGTAGCGTCAATGGTGTATTTATTAAAGTTCACACCCATTCCGATAGAAAATTCTACATCAGGAAAACGCAAATGATACGCAGCAGTAAAGCTGTAATTAAATCGCTGTGATGGCCCGGTTACATCTTTGTACATGGCAGTACCAAGACCAATTCTGCCTTTCCAGAGGCGGCTGTTCAAACCAAGAACCTGTGTCGTAGGCGCACCATCATATCCAACCCATTGTTTCCTGTAACCAACACGTGCATCAATATTTCCTTTTGTTCCTGTATACGCAGGATTTACATGATAGAGGTACGCAGGATATTGTGTGTAGTCAGGCAATTGTTGCGCAGTCATTTTCCCTGCAAAAGAAAAAAGGAAAACCAGTAAAATATAAACAGGAATTTTTTTCATTCTCATCGCAGGATAGTAACGTTTCCGAATCGTGTTGCTTCTCCGTTACCGGGATTAAAAACGTAATAATAAGTTGCTTCAGGAAGCTTATCACCATAATTCGTTCCGTCCCATGAATTATCATAACCGGTTTTGGAATAAACAAGCTGACCGGTACGCGAATAAACTTCGAGTACACATTCCGCATATTTGAAAACGTTCCCGATGTAGAAAAAATCATTTACGCCATCACCGTTAGGAGAAAATGTATTGAAGAAAACCAGCTCGGAACTTGGTATAACGGTTACAGTTAATGAATCCCAGTCGATGCATCCATTAGCATCCTGTCCGAATACATAATACAATGTTGTAACTACAGGATCTGCCGTTGTCGCCGGTGCATACGGATTAGATAATGAAGCCGGTGGTGACCATAAATAATCCACACCACCAACGGCAAGCAAGTTCACAGATTCTCCTTCGTTGATAGTGGTTGGGCAGCAAGCTGTAATTGTTGGAAGCGGATTTACTGTGACGGTAATCGTATTGGATTTGCTCGGACAATCGGGGCTGTTGATGATGACAGAATAAGTTGTGGTAACAGTTGTAGAGGTAACAGGGCGTGGCGAAGTTGTGCTGCTGAGCCCTGTGCTTGGTGACCATGAATAAGTCACTCCACCGGCAGAGCTATTATTTACACCGCCAAGTGTTGCAGTTGTTCCGATGCAGATAGAAGTGTCATTGCCACCGTTCATTGCGTAGATGGAATAAAGATCTACACCAACAGTATCTGTTGCTGTGTTTCCTGCTGCGTCAGTTACAACAAGTGTGTACCAGGTTGGCACTGTTGGATTTGAAATAGGGTTGGGAATAGCACTATTGCTCAGGCCGGTCGTTGGACTCCATTGATACGAATAAGGCGGAGTTCCACCGGATGCGGTTGGATTTGCACCTAGCGTGCGGCTGGTTCCGGGGCATATGGTGGTGGAAGGCCCTGCGTTCGCTGTTAATTGCGCAAAAGCGGCCGCGGAAAATAGCAGCCCTGCAATGAAAAGAAGAAATGATTTCGTGAGTTTCAATCTACAACAGTTGAGAGATAATCGTTCTGTAAACAAAGATAAGGTTTGCCATCGATTTTCACGTGTCATTTCTTCGGGTAAAATTACCGGTAAATATTCCTTTGACGGACAAAAAAAATCCCGCTGGTGGAGCGGGATTTTTTTGAGTTTGTTAAAATTTAGTATTTAACAATCCGGCTCACGGAAATAAATCCATGCTTTTCTTCGATGATCTTTAAGGAATACACACCGGCGCTTTCTTCAGCGATTAGCGTGCCGATTGAAGTGACGCCTGCTTTTACTTTACGATATTCATCTGCGACAACACGACCGGTAACATCGGTAATAATAAAATGAATCTCTGTTTCTTCAGGTGAAGTAAAATCAAAATTCAATTCGCCGTTTGTCGGGTTCGGACGAATATTATTCACAGCCATATTTCCACGGTTGAAATTCAGTGAAATCATGTTGGAATAAGTGAAGTGCCCGTTGAAGTCGGTTTGTTTGAGACGATAATAATTTGTGCCCTCAAACGGATTCGTATCATCGAATGAATAGTTAAGGAGCTGCGTTGAATTTCCTGCACCATCTACGCGGCCAAGTTCCTGGAATGTTACACCATCCGTTGAACGTTCCAGTGTAAAATAATCATTGCCTGTTTCTGAAGCTGTGGTCCATTTCAGGTGATTGAAATCTGCTGTTGCTGTTCCTGAAAAGTCGGTAAGCTCAACCGGAAGCGGCGATACAGATTGTGCAATTGCAAATACAGAAAATCCATTCATACCGGTGCGCTGTGTGAGTGGTGGTGTGCTGGTGGTTACACATGTTCCTGTCACCGTCCACGGACCTGCAATTGTAGCTGCTTTCATTACTGTCCATCCTGCTGCGCCGCCTGAGTTGGTATAATTTGTTGCGTACAAGGAAGTGTTATATGTTCCGTTTGCAGCATTTGCAGAAGCGGTGATCGTCCAGTAACCATTGTCAAGCGCATTCAGTGCGTTGTAAGTATTCGTTGGACAATCGCTTGCGGCAGGACCGTTTACAATCGGGCTCCACGTATCGAATTTTGCTACGAGCTGGGGAATGGTGGTTGCAGTTGTAAACGTAATATTTGCACGCTGGTAACCTTTTGTTACGTGGCCCACAGGAAAGTCGTAAGAAGTTGCAGCACCATTAAGATAACGTCTCAGGTTTCCCTGTACGAAGCTTGCAGCATTTCCGGCAGTACATGCAGCAGAGGCATTATTAGTAACCTGCACTTCAAACGCATTGGTAATAATTTTTCCGGCAGTGAGTGTAAGCACACCTGCTGTTCCGATTACCATATTGGTAGAAAGCGTTACGCCTGTACCGGTGTGATTCATCAGCACATTATTAAGTGTAAGGACGGATGCACCCTGGTTATATGTTTGTGCGGCTGTACCATTAAATTCAAGTGTTCCGACACCAACATTCGTCACCGTAGTAGCTCCGTTGAAATTGCTGAAGTTTCCTGCCAGGCGAACGTAACGGTTATTGAAATTCACAATTGATGTTCCGTTTGTTGTAGTAAAATTTCCCCCGATATCAATATTGGTTCCGAGTGTAAGTGAGCCACCTGTTTTGGTAACAACTAAATTCCCAAGCTTATCTACACCGGCTAATGAACCGGAAATCGTTTGGTTGACTGCTGCATTATCAAATGAAATGGTGGAGGTCGGGCTTGCTACAAGCGATCCGGAATTGATAAAGTTTCCGCATACGTGTAAGTTTGCACCTGCCTGCAGTGTTAATGTTGCACCAGCATTGATGGTAATATTATTTACATAATAATTTCCTGCAGGAAGAATCGGTTGATTGGTTGAGGAAGGAGTTAGTGTTACATCAATTCCGCACGCAGGGATTGCACATCCACCCCAGTTACTCGGAAGCAACCAGCTTGTATTTGTTCCTCCCGTCCATGTAATGGAAGAACCTGCAGCTGTATAATTGATCGGGGAAGCGCCAGAGAAATTCAATGTGAATCCTGATGTTGAATTAGAGAAGTTACTTACAACAAGCTGGTATACTTCACCTGCTACAACAGGAATTCTTGCCATATAAGCGCCGCCATAACCCGGATAGATTGCAGGCGATGTTCCGTTTGCTGCGCTGAAACAACCTGTTACTCCTAATCCGCTATAGTTACAGCTGATTGGAATTGCCCCTGCCGCGATACCTGCGCATGTAGTTGAACCTGCACCGGTAGTTTTCCAGATGGCAAAGTCATAATCAGTAGAACAACATCCGCTTCCACCTGTGTAATCATTCGGCACAATATCAAATTCAAGATTTCCTGCTGCAGTGATCGGAATAGTATACCAGGCTGATCCTCGTTCACCGGAAGAAAGACAAATCCCTGTTCCCGGGAAATCACAAATATTTCCGTAAGCCTGGTATCCCGGGTTACCGATTACAATGGATTGTCCACAAACAGGGTTCGGTGTTCCGCAATCCTGTCCTGCAGCCGCCGGAAATCCGACTGAGCCATCCACTGCCATAACATCAAACGTACCGGTTTGGCTTCCCACACCGTCGATCGCAATAAAATAGTTTGCTCCTACAGTAAGTCCAGTAGCAGTGATTTGCGAATTGCTATAGGTTGAAGTTCCGCAAGCAGGCGCGTCATCGTTACAAGCAACCAAAGTTAAAGCACCGCATGTTCCGGAATAAAGAGCGATCTGTGTATTTGCAAGTGTTCCAACTGTTGTACGAATAACCAGCTGCCCTGAGGCCGGGCAAACCACGCGATACCAAACGGTATTATAAGCACCGGCAACCCAACAAGCTGGTGCAGCGGGTTCGCTTGCATTACCGGAACAGTTGTTATCCCCGGTAAGGTTTGTGTTTAATGCAAGTCCGATGTTATTGCACGGAAGATCATTGGCAGGACCTGTACCGAGTGAAGTAACTGAAATATCATAAGATACACTTGAAGGTGCGGACCAGGAATCAACAACGATATAATACGTTCCTGCTGCAGGTAATACCACCGAACCACTAAGTGGACTTGCTCCGCCGTTATTTGCAACACAGGTTGTTCCGGCTGTTCCCGGGCATCCGCTGTAAACCTGGTAGCCGATATTAGCGCTGCTTACGTTTGTTAATGCGATTGCTATACACTGTGAAGCAGCAACAGTAAGCGCATAGACATGATCTTCGCCTGATTCATATAATGTTCCGCATGAGCCGGTACTTGCATTGGTATAATCATTTCCAAAACATGCGGTTGATTCACCTGTAGCAGTGTATGGAAGCGAAATTGAAGCTGCAGTTGCACAAGTAGCACCGGCAGGTGGCGTTGGCGGGGCGGCAACACAAGAGAGCGTAGCAGCCCAACCAGGATTAACTACGGATGCATCGGATACAAATTCAAAGGTGATGCAACCATTGGCAGCAGTAGAGACAATATTACAAGGTGCTGATGTTCCAGTATAAGTTCCAATGAGTGGAGCCGCTATTGAATTTCCATCATAAATGTCAAGAAAATCGCAGCAGGACTCCAGCGAAAAAGAGGTGAAGTTGACAGAGAGAAATTGTCCGGGTGTTGAAGGACAAAGTGTGGTAATACTGTTTTCATTATTGGAATGATTCGCTGCTGATCCGCCAGAGTCGTAAAATGTACCGCTGCACGTGGAAAAGTTTCCTCCGGGAATTTGTGTATAGCATCCTATGCCGGTAGTAAAGCTGAAGACAGTTGCCGAACATCCGACTGCATTTCCACCTGCATTTGTAGGAACAACGTACCAGTAATAAGTTGTCGAATTTGCAAGCGTGCCCGGGTTGTAAGATAATACATTCCCGATGTTTGTGCCGTTGACAATATTTGTAGGAAGATTATTTGTTCCGAAATACATTAAATATCCTGTTGGTGTTCCGCCTGTTACCGGTGCCGACCAGGTTAACAAAGTGGTATTACAAACACCTGTTGCACCGTTTGTTGGAGTAAGAAGCGTTGAGCAGCCCGGGGGAGGTGGAATGGTGCTGACCACAGAAACATTATCAATCATCCCGGATGGATTTGTTCCGGTGTTAGCGTTATTTCTCCAGCTGAAAACCAGTCGGAATGTTGTACCTGCTAATGTCGGGCTGAGTGTAACGGATTGGCTATTGCATCCGCCCAAACCAAATAATTGCCCGGTTACAGAGCTGCCGCCGGGAATTAAAGTTCCCGCTACAGGTGTAGTAGCTGTGGTTACAACATACACACGCACATAATCGATAGTAGCTTCACCCTGTGCATGCCAGTCAAAATCAAGCGTGATGACACTTTCTCCTGCAGGAACAGTGATATCCCTGTAGAAGTGATTGATCTGCGCATTATTTGCAGCGTAATTATTATTCCCATTATTCGTTCCGATATACGCACCATTTGCGCCGGTACATTTTGCGAAAGTGCCGACGTACCAGTTATTTGCTGCACCATTTACCGAGGTCCAGCCATTTGCTGCGAAGGTAAGGCCCGATTCAAAGCCGCCACTTGTTGCAGGATTAACAAGCACAGTAGCATTCGACTTTACAGAGGTAAATAAGCTGATTAAAAGAAGGAGAGTAAGCGACTTTTTCATTACGTTTTTTTTGGGGTGACGGGGGGACTCGTAATCGTAAACAGTGAAATAAATTAAGCAGTGCTTAATCCTGTGCTGCATTCGGATCTATGTACGAAGGCATTTCGCACGCGGTTTGAACTTGCAGGATGGAACCTTCTTTTATGAGATATCCCATTGCAACATTTACAAATGCAACATTCAGAAAAGAAAGATCCGGATGAACATCAGTGTCCATTACATACATAAGCACTTTCATTTCATGGCAATAACCTTTGAAAGTCATGCCACCGGATTGTTCAATATTTGAACGGATCAGCGGAAGACTTTTTTCATCGGCATCTGCAACCTGGATAATTACCTCTTTGGAGTTGGTATAAAAAAACGAGGAGTTTTTATTTTGAGACACAGCAATAGCGGCTCTTGAAGACGGAGCAATTCCGGTAAGCAATGCACAAAACATTGCCCCCAAAGTAAGGGAGAGGAAAAAGGGTTTCATACGGGGTGGGTTAATAATTAACTAATCTAGTGTTAATTATTAGTTCCCGCACTACTTTTCATGGGAATTTTTTGTACAAAATCACTTGATTTTCAACTGTTTTGGACTGTCGGGTATAAAGTTAACTTCATCTAAAAAAAACATTGATTGGTCGCATTTACACTGTAAACAGAGTGTTGGTAAAAGCAAAAAAAAAGGGCCACTTTCGTAGCCCTTTCACAAAACAGGTGAAACATTAATCTTCCCGCATATCAATTACTGTTACTCCCGGATGAACTTTCATGTCAAACTGGAAGGTAGTGTCCGGAACGACAGTGTTAGGTGTAAATGTTTTTACGTTGTAAGTTATGGTAGACCCATCTCTATTGAGCTGTACAATATTGATGATCTGCTTTTTTGCTTTATCAATCGTAAGCTTTATGGTATGGTAATTTTTCTTGTCCGGCTTCTCAGGAATAAGGTTGATAAGCTGCACAACTTTTCCATTCTGCGTTTCTTCTTTTACGAATGTGTATTTGAATCCTTTTTCGTGAATGGTAAAAATATCATTCACAGAAATTGAATTCTCCGCTTTCTTTTTTGTCGGATCCGGCGCATGGTCGATCGTTACCTCTTTATCTTTTTCGATATAGACCCATGTTGTTTTGCCATCGTTGTAATACTCTTCTTTTTTGATCACATCTTTTACTTTGTTATCAAGTGTGATTTTGTATTTCCCGCTTTTCATTACAACGTTGCCTGTTTTTACTTCGGCAGTTCCTGTTGCAGGTTTAATTGTAATGGAAAATGTTGCAGAAATGGAGCTGTATGCTTTTGCAGTTTTGCTCACTTCATCCAGGATCAGCTTTGCTTTATCGTAATTCGGATCTCCGGGCTGAGCAAAAGCGATTACTGAAAACAATAGTGCAGGAATCGCCAGGCTTATTTTTTTGAAGGAATTCATAATGGGTAGGTAACAGTTGTTTTAGATATGCTTTCAAAAAGCGTTCCAAAGTTACGAAACGGGTTAATTGGTGGAAATTCTACGGTGTTAAGACCCGCCAAATTTACCGTGGTTTAGCCTTGCTTTGTTAAAATAGATCAAAAAGAATCATCCTTTTTCGGGCCGCGACCAAATTTCTCTTCAAGACTCATTGGATCTTTGATCAAAACTTCTCTTGCTTTGCTGCCTTCAAACGGCCCGATAATTCCGGCTGCTTCGAGCTGATCTACAATCCGGCCTGCGCGGTTGTAGCCCAGCTTTAATTTACGCTGCAAAAGTGAAGCCGAACCCTGCTGATGCGAAACAATAATCCGTGCCGCTTCTTCAAACAACGAATCGCGGTCGCCTTCATCAATTTCCATCTTTGGTTCGTTTTCGTCAACGAATTCAGGTAGCTGGAAAGCTTCAGGATATCCTTTTTGTGAACCAATAAATGAAGTGATCTTTTCCACTTCCGGCGTATCAACAAAAGCGCATTGCAAACGAATGAGATCATTGCCTGTCGAATAAAGCATATCTCCTTTGCCGATCAGTTGTTCTGCGCCACCTGAATCGAGAATGGTGCGTGAATCAATTTTAGATGTTACGCGGAAGGCAATTCGCGAAGGGAAATTCGCTTTGATTGTTCCGGTGATAATATTTACTGACGGACGTTGTGTTGCAATGATGAGGTGAATTCCGATAGCACGCGCTAATTGTGCGAGACGTGCAATTGGTTGTTCAACTTCTTTGCCGGCAGTCATGATAAGATCGGCGAACTCATCGACAACCAACACGATGTAAGGAAGAAATTTGTGACCGAGATTCGGATTTAATTTCCGCTGCACAAATTTCACATTGTATTCTTTGATGTTCCTTACTTCCGCTTCTTTCAAAAGATCATAACGCGAATCCATTTCAATACAAAGTGAATTGAGCGTATGAATTACTTTTTTTGTATCGGTGATAATTGCTTCTGCAGAATCAGGAAGCTTGGCGAGGAAATGTCTTTCTATTCGATTGAATAAAGTAAGCTCCACTTTTTTCGGATCGACAAGAACGAATTTAATTTGCGCAGGATGTTTTTTATAAAGCAGCGAAACCAGAATGGCGTTGAGTCCGACAGATTTCCCCTGGCCGGTAGCACCTGCCATGAGCAAGTGAGGCATTTTGGAAAGATCTGCAATAAAGATTTCGTTGGAAATGGTTTTTCCCAATGCAACCGGAAGATCAAAACCGGTATTCTGAAATCTTTCTGACGCCATTAAATGTCGCATCGGAACCATTTCGGGATTCAGGTTCGGCACTTCAATACCGATCGTTCCTTTCCCGGGAATAGGAGCGATGATACGAATTCCAAGCGCGGATAAGCTGAGCGCAATATCATCTTCAAGATTTTTGATCTTCGAAATTCGTACACCGGCTGCTGGAATAATTTCATACAGCGTCACCGTCGGTCCGATCGTTGCTTTGATCTTGTCAATGGCGATCCCGTAATTTCCAAGGGTTTCTACGATCCGGTTTTTATTCAGCGTGAGCTCTTCGGTATTTACATTCGGCTCTTTTCCGCCGCCATAACTTTCGAGCAGATCGATCGGAGGAAACTGGTAGCCGGAGAGATCAAGTGTCGGATCGTATTCACCGAATTCGCGCACAAGATCTTCAGCCTTCGCACCTATTTCATCTGCGCTGAGTTCACCACCTTCTTCTTTTTTCTCAACAGTAAATTGAATCGCGTCATCGGAAGTAAGATCGGTTGTAATTACTTCGACGGGTGGAATATCAGAAGGAATAATTTCAGCCGGAATTATTTTTTCGGCGGTAACGGTATCCCAGGTATCATCCGCTTTTATTTCTTCTGCCGGTTGTTCTGTTTTGATGATCGGCATTATTTCTTCTTCCGTAAAGATTTCTTCCTCGTCTTCTTTCAGCAAAACATTTTTCGGTGCTGATTCTTCAACGGGAATTCCTGCAGTTTCTTCAACAGGTTGTTTTGCAGGAAATTTGAAGGAGAAATTAAACGCAACAATGAGAAATGTAACGAGCAGGAATGTCAAAAGTAATCCTGTTCCTATTACACCGACAATTCCATTGAGATACGTGCTGAGCTCAAATCCGAAAACGCCACCGAGATAGAAAAATGCATCGCGGAAAACAAATCCGAGTGCTACTGATCCGAAGAGCATGAAAAATAATCCCATGCGGAATGTTTTTCCGAGCGGGAGAATTTTTATTCCCGTGAGCAAACGTAATCCTCCGACTAACGCGAGCAGTGGAAAGAAAAAGGAAGTAACGCCGAACCAATTGTGAATGAAAACATGCGAAACAAACGCGCCGAATTTTCCAAGCACATTATCGACGCGTACATCAGGTAGAAATAAAGTTCCGGAGCCCATCACTTTATCCTGGTCGACCTGCCACGAAAAGAAATAGGAAATGAAAGCGACAGTGAGATAAGGCGCAACAATGAAAACGAGGAATGCCCCAGTAAGTTTGTGCAGGCGTTCATTTTCGCGAATGCGTGTGATGAATGCTGCGAGTGGATTTACTTTTGGCGCTTTTACTTTCGGAGCCTCTGTTTTTTTCTCGCGGTTTTGATTTTTCCTTTCGGATTTCTGTTCGTCTTCTTCTACCGGTTTTTCAGTGTTTACACGACGACGGTTCACTTTTTCGGAGGTGGTTTCTTTCGGCTCCTCAATATCGGTAAGGGCAGAAGCTTTCTTTTCACCACGATTGATTTCGTTGCGAAGCTTATTGCTTTTCCTTTCTCCCGGGGGAGTTCCTTGTTCCTTTTCTGCCATTTCCAAATTGAGTTTCAAGCTGCCCGCCCGACCGAACACGCATACTCTTAAGAAAAGATGTATAACTCAGTCGTTCGGGCGGGCCCAGACGGGCCCATTCGCACAAAATTAGAGAAAGACCATGCGGAGGCTATTCTCAAGGGGAAATGTTATGAACGAAAGGCTGTTTACAGAGGGAAAGTTTCGGGTTTCGCCTGCCTGCCGCCGCGCTTGCCTGTGCTGCAGCAGGCAGGGGTTTCGGGTTCTAAGTTTCGAGTTAATAAATGACCAAAATCAATCACCCTCCGCCGCGGCGGACATTAAATCACCCAGTCACTAAATCCTTTTTTAATCACCCTCCGCCACGGCGAACACTAAATCACCCGTCACCAAATCAATTTCCAAGTTACCAGATTACCAGATTATTAAATCCTTTTTTAATCACCCAGTCATTAAATCCGTGTAGTGAAATGTAAATCAGAAAGAATACTCTTTCTTTTTCGGCTCGCTTTGGGAATAGAAACCTTCGAACATTTTTTCGAGGTCGGCGTTGTTTACGGGTTCAAAATCGGAAGGGATGGTGAAGTATGAATCGTCGATTTTTGCTTCTGAAACGCTGGTGGCGGTGAAATGTAATTCGAGCCCGTATTTTTTGAGGCGGTAATCCATCAGCACGCCGTCGATTTTATAATATGCGTTTGCCCAATTCGGATTTTTGATGCCGATATCTTTGGTAAACCAGATTTCGAAGGAAGGGGAGCCGTCTTTAAATTTCAAAATGGCATTCTTGCAGGAATACCCGGCAATGTCTTTTGTTTTTTTGCCGTATTCTACATCGTAGTCGGGCAGGTAATAATTTGTTTTTTTCAATTCGTCATAATTCATGACGCTTTGTTTTTTCTCAAAGAAGAATACCTGTGAACGGAATTGCTTTTTTACCGGATCTGAAATGAATTTCATTTTTGCGAATCCTAATCCGGCCTCCAGCTCTGCTGCGGTAAGATCATTTTTGAATTTCACGACCATTTTATCGGGAACCGTCATAGAAGAACCTTCTTTCGGGTCTACGGCTTCTGCTGCAAATTCTATCACACCTTCTTTGATGTCTTTTTTAAAGAAATCCGAACATGCCTGTGAAAGCGATGCAATTAAAACAAAACAAATCAAGCGGGGAATGCCGGTATTCATATAAATTTTAATCCGCGAAAAAAGGAATAAGGGTCGATTAACTGCCGATTTTTTGCGATCGGACGTGGCAAGATAGAGATAAAGGATGTACGAATTACGAATTAAGATGTACGATTTGGGACTTTTTGATTAACAAGGAGGCCTTAAATTGTTGAAAACTCGGCTTAGGGGAAAAGAAAAAGGAAATTGGGAAATTGGGGAATTAGGAAATAGGGAAAATAGGAAATTGGGAGAATAGGAATGAGAAATGTCCACTTTTCCCCAATTTCCTAATTTCCCAATTTCCTTTTTTCTTCCCTAATACTAATAACCAAGCGTCTTCAACATAGACTTATACGACTGTTCTTTGGCAAAAAGACGGGTTGTGATTTCGCCATCGTCGTCGCGGTCGATGATTACGTGTTTGGGTGCAGGCATGAGACAATGCTGAATTCCGCCATAGCCGCCCAACGATTCCTGGTATGCACCGGTGTGGAAAAAGCCAATGTAAAGCGGCTGCTCCTTGGGATTTGTGCTCAACTTGGGAAGGTAGACGTTGTTGGCATGGGCCTCTGTATTGTAGTAATCCATGCTGTCGCAGGTCAATCCGCCTAAGTTAACCGGCTGGTATTCTTTGTCCCAATGGTTAATTGCAAGCAGGATAAAACGCTGGTTAATGCCCCAGGTATCGGGCAAAGTGGTGATGAATGAGCTATCGATCATGTACCAAAGCTCACGGTCGTTCTGCAATTTGGTATCGACCACAGAATACAATGCGCCGCCGGATTCGCTTACAGTAAACGAGCCGAATTCCGTGAAAATATTCGGTTCTGGAATGTCATTATTATCACAGAAATTCTTGATCTGGCTGATGATTTCCTCGATCATGTATTCGTAATCGTATTCGAAACCGAGAGAAGTTTTGATTGGCATTCCGCCCCCGATATTAAGCGTATCGAGCGTAGGACAAATGCTTTTTAATTCCCAATATACTTTCATGCATTTGGCAAGTTCGGTCCAGTAGTAAATGGTATCCTTGATGCCGGTATTGATAAAAAAGTGAAGCATTTTAAGCTCAAACTTCGGATTGCTCTGAATTTTGTCTTTGTAATACTGCACGATCTCGCTGTGACGGATTCCTAAACGCGAGGTATAAAACTGGAAATTAGGCTCTTCTTCTGAGGCAATACGAATGCCGAGCTTCATTTTCGGCGCTTTGATATTTTTTGCGTAATAATCAATCTCGGTTTTATTGTCGAGCACCGGGAGCATATTAAAACCTTCATTGGCCAATTCGGTAATAAGCGACTGATATTGTTTTCGCTTATATCCATTGGATACAATGAACTGATCTTTTTTGATCAACCCTTTTTTGTAAAGCTCTTTAATAATGAAAATATCATAGGCAGAAGAGGTCTCAATATGAATGTCATTTTTGAGCGCCTCTTCCATAACGAATGAAAAATGAGAGCTTTTCGTGCAATAACAGTAGGTATAACTACCTTTGTAGTCTACTTTCGCCATTGCAACATTGAACAAACGCTTGGCTTTCTGTATCTGCGAGCTGATTTTTGGCAGGTACGTAATCTTAAGCGGCGTGCCGTATTTTTTGATAATATCCATTAAAGGAATATCATTAAAATGCAGCTCGTCATCAGTAACATGGAAACCCTCTTGCGGAAAGTTAAACGTCTGCTCGATAAGCTTTTGATAGGTGTTTTCCATGCTAACCGGATGTTGCTTGGAAGAACCGGATGAGTTACTTGCGTTCATAAAGGCAAAGGTAAGTCACACGGATTGAATTACTATTGATAAACTATCTTAATTTATGGCAAACCGCAAAATAAAGTTTATTGAAGTTAAATCTGAGATTGGTGCTGGAACCCGCGGAGCCAGCTTGGGTGTAGATGCTATCAAAATTGCGGCGCTGGATTATGGCTCAAACCTGTTTAAGCAGTTTGATACAGTGGAAGTAAAGAATGAAAATCACCTGCTTTTTGAATCCCAGGGAAGTCCGTATGCTAAACGTATAAAAGGACTAATTACCATGTATGAACGCATCAGCGTGGAAGTACAGAAAACGCTGAAAAGCAATGGTTTCCCGATTGTTCTGGCTGGTGACCATAGTACTGCGGGCGGAACTTTAGCCGGAATCAGAATGGCATACCCGAAAGCACGGCTCGGAGTGATTTGGATAGACGCCCATGCAGACATTCATTCGCCTTACACCTCTCCTTCAGGCAATATGCACGGCATGCCGATAGCTGCTTCATTAGGAGAAGACAATATCGGGAACAAGATGAATAAGCCTGATAAAGAGACGATTGAATTGTGGAAAAAGCTCAAAAGTATAGGAGGAATTACCCCTAAAATTAACTACCGCGACCTGGTTTATATTGCAGTTCGTGACGTTGAACCGGAAGAAACTTCTTTACTCAAGAAGCATCATGTGAAGATGTTTACTACTGCAGAAGTCCGACGAAACGGGGTAGAACGTATTGCCCGCGATTCTATATCCCACCTGAATCAATGCAACCTGATCTACATTTCTTTTGATGTAGACAGCATGGATTCCTCCATATCTAAAGGAACAGGCACACCGGTCCGCAATGGAATTACCGAAAAAGAAGCCGGATCCTTACTTGTACGACTGATTCAGAATGAAAAAGTCTGCTGTTTTGAGGTTTGCGAGGTAAATCCGACCCTGGATAAGGAGAATCTGATGGCGGAAAATACGTTTGAGATCCTTACAAAGGTGGTTGCCCAATTGACCAACTAGATTAAATCGTTTGAATTTTGCCAGCCTTCGATACGCTTCGCTACTCATTCTGACAAAATTCAAACGATTTAAAATGACCAAATACTTT
This sequence comes from Bacteroidota bacterium, assembly GCA_031412295.1. Classification (GTDB taxonomy): domain Bacteria; phylum Bacteroidota; class Bacteroidia; order Palsa-965; family Palsa-965. The sequence goes on along the minus strand of JANOCU010000010.1, from coordinate 208,889 downwards.
ATTAAAACCCATTATGCAATCGGTAGAATCATTTTTGTCTCAATATGTTAGCAATGCGGTTGAAGCGCTTTTTGGTGTTAAGACTGAAGCCTCTGCAGTTAAATTCAGCGCAACCAACCCTGCTTTTGAGGGTGATATTTCACTGGTTGTATTTCCTTACGTGAAGCTTTCAGGTAAGGGTCCGGAAGAAACGGCTCAGCTAATCGGGGAACAACTGAAGAATGCTGTTCCGCAAATTGAGTCTTATAACGTCGTAAAAGGATTTCTGAATCTTGTTATAACTGACGGATTTTGGAAGTCGCGTTTCATGCAAATACTGGAAACCGAGACTTTCGGAACCCAAAGCGCTGATGCCAATGCACCATTCGTAATGGTTGAATATAGTTCACCCAACACCAACAAACCGCTTCACCTTGGTCATGTTCGCAATAACCTGCTTGGGTATTCGGTTGCAGAGATTCTGAAGGCCGATGGAAATAAAGTGATGAGGGTAAACCTGGTGAATGACCGTGGAATTCACATTTGTAAGAGCATGCTTGCGTGGCAAAAGTGGGGAGATGGTGAGACGCCTGAGTCGAGCGGACTTAAAGGAGATACGTTGGTTGGCAAGTATTATGTTGAGTTTGACAAACATTATAAGGGTGAAATTGCGGCATTGAAGTCAGAAGGAATTGCAGATGAAGAGGCAGCTAAGAAGGCTCCATTGATACTTGAAGCACAGGAAATGCTTCAAAAATGGGAATCCGGTGATACAGAAGTGAAAGCTTTATGGTCAAAAATGAATGGTTGGGTATATGAAGGATTCGCGCAGACTTATAAGAAGCTGGGCGTGGAGTTCGATAAGATCTATTATGAATCGAATACGTATATCCTTGGAAAAGAAATTATTGAAGAAGGATTAAAGAAAAATGTTTTCCAAAAACGTCCTGATGGTGCAGTGATTATTGATCTTAAAGAAAATAAGCTCGATGAGAAAGTTTTACTGCGCAGCGATGGTACCTCAGTTTATATGACGCAGGATTTGGGAACTGCTGTTGAGCGACACAAAGAATTTCCTTTCGATAAGCATATTTATGTTGTCGGAAACGAGCAGGACTACCATTTCAAAGTGTTAAAGCTGACATTGAATAAGCTCGGTTATGCCTGGTCGGATGGTTTGTTTCACTTGTCTTATGGAATGGTTGAGCTGCCTGACGGTAAAATGAAATCGCGTGAAGGCACTGTAGTTGACGCGGATGAATTGATCGCCGACATGGAAAATAATGCGCGGTTGTTGTCGGAAGAAAAAGGGTTAGTGGAAGGAATGGCGGAGGAAGAGAAAAATGAATTGTGTCACCGTGTGGGAATGGCGGCTTTGAAATATTTTATTTTGAAAGTTGATCCGAAAAAGAAAATGCTTTTTAATCCAAGCGAAAGCATCGATTTGCATGGCAATACTGGACCGTTCATTCAATATACACATGCACGTTGCAAAAGCATCTGGAGAAAATCGGAATTGACAGAAATTCCTAAGTTGGATATTTCTATTGCACTTCAGCCGAAAGAAAAAGAGCTGATAAAAATTCTGAATGCATTTCCAACTGCAGTTGCTGATGCTGCAAAAGAATATTCTCCTGCGCTGATTGCGAACTACACGTATGAGCTGGCAAAAACATTCAACCAATTTTATGATGTTTGCCCGGTGTTGAAAGAAGAAAATATCGCGGTGAGAAATTTTCGTCTTGCATTAACGCATACGGTTGCGCGGACAATTAAATCTGCGTTTTTGATGTTGGGGATTGAGGTGCCGGAACGCATGTGAGCCGCTGATTACGCAGATTTACGCAGATTAAATTTTACAGATTAAAAAGAAAAATATCTCATGACGACTTTTAAAATTAAAGGGGAATTTATTGAGCTTATTCAGCTGCTGAAAGTTTTGGGTATTGCTGAAACGGGTGGGCATGCTAAAATTATTGTGGATGATGGATTGGTGAAGCTCAATGGTGAAATTGAATACCGTAAACGTGCGAAGCTCCGGGTGGGGGATAAGGTGGAAGTGGATGGCGATGTGATTGTAATGGAATAATTTTAAATTTGTTTGTAGACAAATCTCCCAAATGCCCCGCTTCTCCCTTTTTATTCTGACTCTTCTTGCACCTGTTTTTCTTTTTGCGCAAGGCAATAAGACAACCCGCGATTCGATGCGACGTGTGCGCAATACGATTGACACGAATTATATCCGCAAATTTCCTGACCGGTTTATTGTCACACTTTCTCAATCGTACCGGCAATATGATATTCGTGTTAACCAAACCATTTCGGAAGACACTGGAATTTTTGCTAATCCGCAATGGATCGCAGATGCAAATGCGTCCTCAGGCATTTCTATTGATTTCGATAAAATTTCTTTTTCATTCGGATACAGAACTGTTCCGCCTACTGAAGATGTAATTAAGAAAAAAGGATTAACAGAATATACTTCCTTCGGACTTTCATTTGGCTTTTATCGTTTTCGCGTTGAAACAAGCTATCGTAATTATCACGGCTTCTACGATTATAAAACAGCGAATTACGACACGGGTTTTGCAAGCACCGGAATTTATCACCAGAATCCGACAATGAATGTGCGTTCGTTGCGTGCTAAAACAATTTTCATTTTTAATAAGAAACATTTTTCTTACAACGCCGCTTTTTATAATACAGCACGCCAGCTGAAATCTGCACACTCTTTATTGCTGGTGAATAATATTTATGGTTATCGTATCAGCGCCGACTCTTCTCTTTTCCCGAAACCGGCGCAACCATTTTATCAAACGTTGGACGATTTGAATGTCTTTAATGTTGTCGGAATTTCTGTCGGTCCGGGATATTCTGCGAATCTTGTGATCTGGCACACACTTTATTTCAATACAACCTTTACCACACTTTTCGATTTCCAGCGTCGCTATTACAAAACACTTTCTGGTGATTTTGAAAGCAACTACTGGCACGTAGGTTTTGCCGGCGATGCACGTTTCGCTCTTGGGTTGAATGGAAAACGATTATTTTATTCCATCACCTTCCGCATGGATGTGAATTCGTATTTAGGAAACGGCATGCGCATCAATCCACGCTTCAAGTCGCTCGATTTTAATCTCGGCTACCGTTTCAAATACCGCGAGCGTCAGTGGATGAAGAAAATGAAATCGAATAAGTGGTATCAGCTATTGTAATCAGTTGTCGCCTTCGATACGCCTCGTCAAAATTGATATTTTAATTCTTCGTGAAATTATTTTTTGACGAGACTACTCAGTCTGACAAGGAGAAATCTATTGTCAGACTAAGTAGTTTTTGTCACCAATCACCAATCACCTCCGCCGCGGCGGACACCAATCACTTTCTCAAGTATTAGCAATAATATACTCACTGATCTTCGTATACAAATGCACGCGGTCTTTTCCTCTTACGTTATGCGGATGGCCGGGATAAACGTAATAATCACATTGTGTCTTTTTATCTACGCAGGCTTTTTGGAACATGATGCTGTGCTGCCACACTACAACATCATCAACAGTTCCGTGGATCTGCAATAATTTTCCTTTCAGATTTCCTGCGTAGTTCAGCAGGTTCGCTTCTTTGTAGCCTTCCGGATTTGTTTGCGGCGTATCCATGTAACGTTCGGTGTACATAATTTCATAATAGCTCCAGTCAATTACCGGTCCGCCTGCAACACCGCATTTATAGAGATCCGGTTTTTTTACCATCAATGTTGTAGTTACAAATCCGCCAAAGCTCCAGCCGAAAACAGCCATGCGGTTTGCATCAACGTACTTGAGCGATTTTAAATACAGCGCACCTTTTTCCTGGTCTGCCGCTTCTTCTTTTCCGAGATTAAGAAAAACAGCCTGCTCGAATTTCATCCCGCGATTACCGGAACCGCGACCATCAACAGTGAACACAACAAATCCCTGCTGCGACATGTAGTAAAGGAAAAAGTCAGCACCTGCCATCCACGTATTTGTAACCAGCTGCGCATGCGGACCATTATACAAATACGTCATCGCAGGATATTTTTTTGTTGAATCGAAATTCGTTGGCAATATCATGCGACACCACAAATCAGTTTCGCCGTCTGCAGCTTTGATCGTAAATAATTTTACACGATTGCTGCCTTTGAAATAATTCATGTCAAGGCGAACATTCGGTGCAATAGTTACCAATGGATTCGGCGCAGTCAGCAATACTTTCACCTGTGATCTTTTTGTTCCTTCACGGATCGATTGAATGCATGGCACATCAACAGAAGAATATGTTTCGATATAATATTTTTTATCTGCGGAAAAGATGGCGTTGTGTGTGCCATACAAACCGATAGACATTGTCTTCTCATTATTTTTTAAATCGTAATAGCCGATTACCCTGTCGCAGGTACCAAATGGTGCGGCCTGGTAATAAAGCGTAGTTCCTTTCGGATCAAAACCATAAACTTCAGTTACGTTTTCGCCGATACCGTTTATTTGTGTGATTGAAAGGGCTTTTAATAATTTCCCTTCTGTATTATAGAGTAAAAGCGAATTCAAACCATAAGGATTTTGTGGCGCAACAATAGTTCGCTGCCACACAAACTGATCAGGACGTCCCGGAACAAAAAGCATCGGGTGCATCGGTTCAACATATTTTGCATCAGTTTCTTCGAACAATGTTTTTTCAAACGCACCTGTTTCTGCATTGTAACGGTTCAGCCACAAATGGTTTTGATCACGGTTCACTACTGCGATAAAAACGTATTTATTATCAGGGCTCCATGCGATGTTGGTGAGGTATTGATCTTTCGGTCCTTCTGTTTTTAAATAAACAACCTCGCCAGTTTTTACATTAAATACACCAACAGTTACTTCATGCGAAGCTGCACCTGCCATCGGGTATTTAATAAGATTCGCTTTTGCCGGCTGAACAGAAATATCCAGGATCGGGTAATCCGTTACCATGGTTTGATCCATGCGATAAAATGCAAGCAGGTTTCCATTCGGCGACCAGAACGTTCCTTTTGAAATTCCGAATTCTTCGCGGTGCACACTTTTACCGAAAACAATATTTTCATTTTTCTCATTGGATACATTCAGGATTTTCGCGCCGTCGCCGAATACAAAATGCACACGAAGATTATTTTCTTCTGTGTACGCCGTATGACCAGTAGCCGAGACATCAAAGTTTTCGCCGGAAGATGTAAATACTTTTTTGGTATCGGATGAAAGTTTTTTGGTGTTTGTATCGTAGATGAATTCATTCTTATCGCTTTCGAAAGAAAATGAAGTTGCATTTTTCCATTTGATAACGGGGAATATTTTGAATTCTACATTTGATTGACGTACGAGATTATTCAGCTCGTTCAAATCAAGCACTTTTTTTCCTGCGCTTTTGTCTGTAGGCTTTGAGCGCATAAGTGTTTCCACCGTTCCTGATTTGTCAATGAAATAATATTCATTTGTTTCAGCGATCCAATTCAGCTGTGCAAGCTTTTGCGGCGCAAGACCATCACGCGATCCGAAAACAGTTTGATCGAGCGTCAGCATTTTTTCCTGCGCAAACACGGTGGAAGCAGCAAGAATAAAAAGAAGAAGAAATTTATTTTTCATATGATGGAAGGGAGATGAATTTGAGTTATTCCGGAAATGCGAATTAGTTTTTATAAAGAAATTATTCCTTCAATCGCACCGGCCCGCTTATATACATCGATGATTGCTTCCGAACCCAGCATCACCTGGCGAATCGTTACGCTTGTGTATTTTCCATTGGAGGAGGGTTGCAAAACGATTTCCGCATCATCTTCAAAAAAGCTTTCGATCATAGCAATTTTCTGATTGTCGGACGGAACAATAAATTTGAACATATAAATACTCGGCCAGGGTTCCTGGTTCAGCTTGTTGCGAAGCTCATCAAAATTAGGTTCTGCCATGGTGGATTTAATAATCTGATAATCTGGTAACTTGGAAATTGATTTGGTGTCCGCCGCGGCGGAGGGTGATTGAAAAAAGGATTTAATAATCTGGTAATCTTCCCGAAAGATCGGGATTGGAAATTGATTTAGTGTCCGCCGCGGCGGAGGATGATTGAAAGAAGGATTTAATAACCGGTAATTATTTTGATCATATTAATTTTTTCTCGATTTGAATTAATTTCTTTCCTCGTCTCCTCGTCTCCTCGTCTCCTGTCTCCTGTCTCCTGTCTCCTGTCTCCTGTCACCTGTCTCCTGTCACCTGTCACCTGTCCCTCGTCCCTCGTCCCCTTTTTTTTCACGTCCCTCGTCCCCTTTTTTTTCACGTCCCTCGTCCCTTTTTTTTCCGTCCCTTTTTTAGAAGAATCCTTCCATTTTCCGGCGGTCTTTTTTTGATGGTCTTCCTTTTGAGTTATGGAATGCGGGCGGACCGAGTTCTTTCATGAGGCGGATCTTTTCGTATTCTTCTTCCGGTGTAAGATCGTCAATAAATTCTGTTACGAGCTTTGCGCTTACACGATTGGGAGGAAATCCTTTTACGCGGATCGTACGTGTGATGGGTCCGGATTTAAAAGCAATTTCATCACCTGTTTTTAATTCTTTCGCAGGCTTCACCGGTTCACCGCTTAACTTCACCTTTCCACCTTTACATGCAGCCGTTGAAAGCGCACGCGTTTTAAAAAGTCGCACGGCCCATAACCATTTATCAATCCTGTGATTTTCCAATTGGGAGCGAATTACGAATCATACGAATATACGAAAGGGGGTTTAGAGACTTCAACTATTTTACGAATAATGTGCTTTTTTACTTTCGTATATTCGTTTTCATTCGTAATTCGTTCCCCCTTCGTATATTCGTGTTCATTCATAATTCGTTCCCCCTTTCGTATATTCGTGTTCATTCGTAATTCGTTTTTATCAGTATGGAAGATTTTGAACCGGGCTCTACAATTGATCATGATCATTATGGTCGAGGGAAAGTGATTGAGGTGGAAGAGCTTTTCTGGAGAATTGATTTCGGGAAAAGAGGAATTATTGATATCACAAAAAGAAATGCACATTTTATTAAACTTCTTTCCGGACCAAAAACCGGTGAAGAGCAAAATGGTTATGATATGGAAGAATTGGAACGCACGTTGCGCCGTGTCCTTGAAGAATACAGTGATATTTCTGAAAATGTAGAGCTTGGTGGAAAGTGGGAGGGAGGAACGATGATTCTTCAGCCTGCAGATACGAATCAGAAGTCAAAAGAAATTCCGGTGGAAACTTTCTTTCACAAGATCGTAATGCTTCGCGATCGTTTGCGTGTGCTTGAGCAGAAAATTAATTCGCATGCAAAACTTTCTGATGAAGAAAAAGTAGATATGCAGCAATACATCACAAAGATCTACGGAAGCCTGACAACGTTCAACGTGCTGTTCAGGAATAAGGATGATCATTTTGAAGGTGAGAAAGCTGGAAATTAATTCTTGCATAGTCGTTACAAATTTAAAACGCTTAACCCCTATTAATGGCTTCCTCTTCAAAACCTGATCCGCGACGTTACGGAACCTCTACCGTTCGTGTCCGCGATTTAAAAGTTTGTTTTTACTGCGATAGTTCGCCCTTGCCCGGGGAAGCATTTTTTTGTCCTTCATGCGGTTTTCCACAACGCGGTACTGAACCAGAGCAGCGACGATTTATCCTGAATAAAAAACAAATGGATAAAAACGTTAAGGAAACCGAAGCGAGCATCGGGATTGCACGAATAGTACTTTTCGGTCTTGGTTTGTTGAATGGAGGAATAGGAGCGTGGTGGTTGAGCAACGAAGACCGCATTGGTGGAATCACACAGTTAGTTGTTGCGGCGATTTATGTTGCACTTGGATTGTGGGCCGGGAAGAAACCATTTCCAGCATTGCTAACAGGACTTATTCTTTATCTCACGTTTGTATTGTTGACTGCTATAATAAACCCACTTACTCTTTTCAGTGCAATCATTATTAAAATTGCAATTGTCTCAAGTCTTATCTATGGAATGCGTGCAGTAAAAATAGCAGAGAACATGCGTAACCGGATGAAGGTTCAGAAAATGGATCTCTCAGCTACTTCTGAAAATTCATCAGAAAATGGATAATATTCAATGTCCGAATTGCAATGCTGAAGTAATTGCGCAGGCACGGTTTTGTCCCTCGTGCGGATTTCGTTTTGTCGCAACTGAATCCATAGAAGAAGAATCCAAATCATTAAAAGGTGTGCGTGATGCAGTGATACTGTATTTTATCCTGCTCGCTGTTTGTGCAGTAGTAAAGTTCGGCGATATCATTCCGACTTTTCGTGTGATGAATATTGTGGAAGGAATTATCTGCGCAACGATAATTGTGTTTGCAGTATTAAACCGCAAAGCATTGCTTCCTGCAATTATTAACCGAAATATAAAATGGTGGCTGTTTCCCGTCATTGCAATTACTGCTATCGTCTCGAATTTAGGAATAGGTTTTCTTGTCGACCTGTTTAATAAATTGAACGACGATATTTTTTATACGTACATGTATGACGACACAGCAAATCCATTGTTATGGTCGATACTCAGCATTGCTGTACAGCCCGCCATTTTCGAAGAGCTCGCTTTTCGCGGTGTGATGTATAATCAGCTCGAAAAAGTAATGGATGTTAAAGCAGTTTTTATTGTTACAGGAATGCTTTTTGCAATTCTTCATATTTCTCCCGTTTCAATTATCTGGCTGCTGCCATTCGGAATTTTAACCGCGTGGATGCGAAAAAAATCAGGGCATCTCTGGTATGGCATCGCATTTCATTTCTTTTTCAATCTCACCTACGTGCTCACCGAAGCCAAACAGCGCGGTTGGCTCGGAAATAAACTTTCTCCCATTTTCTCATCTTTGAATTAACCCAAAACCCATGGACGCATTAAACAATCCAGTACTTCAGCAACAAGGTCCGCTTGTAATTAATATCACGGATCTTTCCTCCTGCTATTACTGTAATTCATCACCATTAACTGAAGCAATTGTCTTTTGTCCGTCGTGTGGATTTCCGCAACGTGGATTGGAAGATGATCAGAAAAAATTCATTACGAATAAACGCATTCTTCTTATCCAGCTTGATGGAATGCACGATAAAGTAAAGAAAGCGCGCAATGCATTGTTTATTACTGCAGGTTTTATGCTATTGAACTATGGTGTTGCTTCTGCTATTCTTGGCGCTTCTGTTATGATTGAAGGTGGTATTGTATGTGGAGCATTTATCGGATTTGGTTTTTGGGCAAATAAAAATCCTTTTCCTGCTGTGCTTACCGGATTGATTTTTCTACTAACCCTTTATGTGCTTTATGCGATTATAGATCTTGCAACGATTTATAGTTGGGTCATTGTGAAGATTGCAATTATTGTTACTTTAATTTACGGATTAAAAGCAGCATTACAAGCGAAGAAATTCAAAGCAGAGCTGGAAGCACACAAAATCGATCTTTCGCATTAAATTTATTTTAAAATAATTCTCTTGAAAAAGGAATGTGATTTTTGTGGCGCAGAAATAAAAGACCCTTTCGTGGAGCTTTGTCCGCGATGTGATTTCCCAATTCATGGAGCTATTGAAGCGCAGGAAAAATTCAGGAATGAAAATGAAAAATTAGCACAGCTGATTAAACGCACAGATAAAGCATTAAAGTGGGTGCGTTTCGGAATGCTTTGGCCGTGGATAACAGCAATTCTTGTTGCTGGTTACTTTTTAATAAGCGCTCAGGTAATAGTGCAGGAAATGGTATTTGCATTTTCATCGGTAGTGATAATTTCAAGCGTTTTTATTTTTTGCTATTTCAATGCGCCGAAAAAACCGGTAAAAATTTTGTCGCTCACTTTTGTTTTGTTGCTCCTCATCACCTTATACGGACTTTATGCAGCCCGAATGTTTTTAATGTTCCCGAATTTCTGGTTGAAAATGCTTGTTCCCTTAATCCTGTTGCTTATGTACGGAAATGCTTTATTCCTGGCGGTAAAATTGGAAAATGTTCTTAAACGAAAAAAAGGGAATGCATGAAAGCTAAAATTGATTTTTGCGATTTCTGCTTTACAAAACAAGAAGACTTTGTAAATACGATTTGTCCGTTTTGTGGTTATCCAATGAAAGGCCATAAAACAGAACAGGAACAGTTTATTTCGGTGAATGAAAAATCCAAACAAACAATTGACGAAGCGGAAACTGCATTAAGCCAGGCGCGCTTTGCAATGTTGTGGCCATCACTCACCGGTGTTCTTCTCAGTTTTGGTTTTAGCTTTCCCCCACAGCATATGCTGCAATTTGCCATCACCCTGGCATTCTATTCCATTTTTATTTTAGCCTATTTCCTGGTTGCGTGGAGGCCTCGTCCTATTTTAATATTAACGTCAACGGTGTTGCTGACAGGAATACTTTTTTCGATGGCTTATGGTATTGTGCCAAAAATGGTACTGGTTGTTCCGGGTGTGATCCTGCTTATTTATATCAATGCAATTTATTCCGCCTGGCGCGCAGAAAAAGTGCTGGATCAAATGAGCCGGTTTCAATTAAAGAAAAATTGAAAAGTCTTTTGCTTTAAGCTATTACGCTTTTCTTATCTGCCAATCCAAATTGCTTCGTCGCCATTTCCTCAATCGATTTTCCGATCGACAAACAAGCTGTTGCTGCAGGTGACGGTGCATTCAACACATGAATTGCGTTTCCGTGAAATTCAATTTTGAAATCGTCGATCATATTTCCTTCCTGCGAAAGCGCCATCGCACGAACTCCGCTGCGGCTTGCAACAATATCATCTGATTCAAGCGACGGAATTAAAGTGCGCAATCGTTTCAGGAAAAAACTTTTTGAAAACGCACCGCGATATTCATCCAAACCGAATTTCATATTCTTCGCGAAAAATTTCCAGGTTCCGGCAAATCCAAAAGCAGAAGCAGTATCACGCAAGCTGAAAGATGTTTTTCCATAACCTTCACGCTTAAAAACAAAAACAGCGTTTGGTCCGCATTCCACTCCGCCGTGGATCATTCGCGTAAAATGCACACCGAGAAAAGGATATTTCGGATTCGGAACGGGATAAATAAGATGCTTCACTTTTTGCATTCCTTTTTCCGTGAGATCATAATAGTCGCCGCGGAATCCGACAATTGCGGCATCTGTTTTTGCACCTTCTTTTTTAGCAATACGATCGCTTTGCAAACCTGCACACGTCACAATATATTTTGCAGTAAATGTTCCGCGATTCGTAATAATATCCGTGGTATCACCTTTATGCACAAAATCATTCGCTTGTGTCGAAAGGAAAATTTTACTTCCCGGAAATTGTTGTTCTAAAAGTTCGCCGATCTTAATTGTCACACCGGGAAAATCAATAATCCCTGTGCAGCCTACACGAATGCCTGCAATGCCTACTGCGAATGGTTCAATTTCTTTTATCTGTTCAGGGGTGATCAGCTCAATATCTTCCACACCATTCGCTTTTCCGTTAGCATAAACTTTATTCATATGAGCCAGCTCATTTTCATGTGTGGCAACAATGAGCTTTCCACAAATGTCGTGAGCGATCTTATGCTCTTTTGCAAATGCAACAATTTCACGGCGGCCTTCCACACAATTCCGTGCTTTTTCAGAACCGGGTTTGTAATAAATCCCGGAATGGATCACGCCCGAATTATGGCCGGTTTGATGTGGAGAAAGACGATCTTCTTTTTCCAGCACAGCGATTTTCAAATGCGGATGACGAAGATTTATTTTCCACGCAGCAGCAAGACCAACGCAGCCACCGCCAACTACTACAACATCAAAAGAATAATTTTCTGTGCTCAAAGGGAAAGTTTTGGCAAAGATAACAGTTGTCAGTTGTTAGTAGTCAGTTTTCAGTAGTCAGTTGTCGGTGTCAGTTTTCAGTACTCCGGGAATGAAAAGCCACTTCCTGACATTTTCCTGACACTGTCAACTAACAACTGACTACTTTTGCCTCATGTTAGAAAACGATCTCATCCTAAGAGCAGCCCGCGGCGAAAAAACAGAACGAACACCTGTATGGCTCATGCGCCAGGCCGGAAGAGTATTGCCGGAATATCGCGCAGTAAGAGCGAAAATCGGTGGATTTATTGAATTGGTGAAAACACCTGAATTCGCTGCTGAAGTAACAGTTCAGCCTGTTGATATTCTCGGCGTGGATGCGGCAATTATTTTTTCTGATATTCTTGTCATTCCCGAAGCGATGGGACTGCCTTACAAAATGATCGAGGCAAAAGGTCCGTGGTTTGAAAATACGATCAAGACGTATGCCGACATTGACAAATTAAAAATTGCTGACGGCGCAACTGATCTTGCTTACGTTTGCGATGCGCTTGTGCTGGCGAAATTAGCGTTGAAAAATCGTGTTCCGCTGATCGGATTTGCAGGTGCGCCGTGGACGATCTTCTCCTACATGATCGAAGGAAGCGGATCAAAAACATTTTCGAAAGCAAAGAAATTCCTTTACGCAGAACCTGCTCTTTCACATAAATTGCTGGAGAAAATTACCCTCAGCACTATTTCTTATTTGAAGGCGCAGGTAATGTACGGCGCCGACATGATCCAGATTTTCGATTCATGGGCAGGAGTACTTTCACCAGAGCAATACCGCGAATTTGCATTGAGATATATTTCGCGCATCTGCGATGAAATTTCTCCGCTTGTTCCCGTAACGGTTTTTGCAAAAGACGCGCATTTTGTCCGCCGCGATTTTAAGAATATCAATTGCAACACCATCGGTCTTGACTGGACAATGGATATTGCAGAATCACGTGCGCTTATCGGTCCGGATAAAACATTGCAGGGAAATATGGATCCATGTTTATTGTACGCCGATTTCGATACGATAAAAACAGAAACAGAAAAAATGCTCCGCGCCTTCGGCCCAGATCGTCACATTGCAAATCTCGGCCACGGACTTTACCCGGATACGGAAGTTGATAAGGTGAAGTTTTTTGTGGAGACGGTGAAGAATTTCAGATTTTAGGAAGGGTACGAAATACGAATCAAAACGAAAATACGAAATGGTTAGCTGAGAATATTCCTTCCAGAGTTTCGTAATTCGTTTGTTTCGTATATCGTGCTTCCTCTGCGAATGGTTAGCTGAGAATATTCCTTCCAGAGTTTCGTAATTCGTTTGTTTCGTATATCGTACTTCCTCTGCGAATGGGTAGCTGAGAATATTCCTTACAGAGTTGCGTGTTTTCGTTTTGTTTCGTATTTCGTACCTCCTATGCGAATGGGTAGCTGAGGAATATCCCTTTCAGAGTTTCGTATTTTCGTTTTGATTCGTATTTCGTTCCCTTTTCAAGTTATATTTGGGTAAACAACTGACGAATGAAACTCCCTTTCATTGTTTTCGCCCTTCTTATTTTCGCCTTCAATTTATCAGCGCAAAACACGCAAACTATCCGCGGCAAGATTGTGGATAAGGAAACCAAAAATCCTTTGCCGGGTGTGGTGACGCTTTACGCAGATTCTCTGATGATCACAGGCGCGTCTGCGGACCTGGAAGGAAATTATAAAATGGAAAATATTGCTGTAGGTCGTTACACGCTGCGTGTGCAATACCTCGGTTATCTCCCGGTTTCCATTCCGAATATCATTGTGAATTCCGGGAAAGAAAATATTATCCAAATTGAAATGGAGCAATCTGTTGTGCAGTCGCAGGAAGTTGTCATTGAAGGATCAAACAAAGAGGGGACGGTAAACGATTTCGGTATCGGCAGCGGACGCCAATTTTCTGTGGAAGAAACAAATCGTTATGCAGGAAGTCGCGGAGATCCTGCGCGAATGGCTTCGAATTTTGCCGGCGTGCAGGGTGCAGATGATTCGCGTAATGATATCGTGGTAAGAGGAAATTCTCCAAGCGGAGTTTTGTGGCGACTCGAAGGTGTAGATATTCCGAACCCGAATCATTTTGCTATCGAAGGAACTACAGGCGGACCCGTCAGCATCCTGAACAATAAAACACTTGCGAACTCTGATTTTTTCACCGGCGCTTTTCCTGCAGAATATGGAAATGGAATTGCTGCCGCATTCGATTTGCGAATGAGAAATGGAAATAATGAGAAGTTCGAATTCACCGGCCAATTCGGATTTCTAGGAACAGAAATAAATGCAGAAGGTCCGTTGAACAAAACAAATGGCTCATCATTTTTAGTTTCTTATCGTTATTCCACGCTTAAATTATTCGACGCGCTCAACTTTCCTATTGGTACAGGCGCAGTTCCGAATTACCAGGATGGCGCTTTTAAGCTGAATTTCCCAATGAAAAATGGCGGCAATCTTTCTGTTTTTGGTGTAGGCGGAATCAGCAAGATCGATATTATTGTAAGCGATTACACCGAAGTGAACGACGAACTTTATGGTGTAGATAACCGCGATCAGTATTTCAGAACAGGAATGGGCGTGACAGGTGTTGTTTATATGAAGCCTGTCAATGAAAAAACTTTTTTCCGCGTTGTAGTTGCAGGAAGCTCACGATACTCTATTTCCAAACATAATATCGTGTGGCGCGATACTTCCTTTGCTGTTGATTCTATTACCGGTAAAATGGGTTATAGAAATACAGAAAGTAAGATCTCGGCAAATTTTTCTGTCGTGCATAAGATCAATTTAAAAAACACGATCAAATTCGGAATGACAAATGATCTTATCATTAATGATCTTGTCGATAGCATTCATTCAGAAGTTACTCATCGTTTTTATAATCGCCAGGATTATCGCGGAACAGCAGTAATGATTCAGCCGTATGTTCAGATCAAGTATAAGCCTACGGATCGGACGACAATCAATTATGGTTTGCATTCGCAGTATTTTTCTCAGAGCGAAAGTTTTTCTATTGAGCCGCGTGTTGGTGCACGATGGGCGGTGACTGAAAAACAATCAGTGAACGCCGGAGTTGGTTTCCACAGCCAGACATTGCCTGCTTATATTTATTACATGCATTTGCCCGATACAGCTCCGCCCCATGTTTTGCATAACGGCAAAGTTGATTTTATCCGCAGCATTCACAGTATTATCGGGTACGATATGAATGTCGGAAAGAACGTACACATTAAAGTGGAAACGTATTATCAGTATCTCTATAATGTGCCCGTTGAAAAAACACCTTCTTCTTTTTCCGTCCTCAACCAGGGAAGCGGATTCAGCCGGTTTTTTCCTGATACGCTTGTTAATGAAGGAACAGGTTATAACATGGGCGCTGAAATTACCATTGAAAAATATTTCAGCAAACGATTTTTCTTCATGGCAACAGCTTCAGTGTTCGATGCAAAATATACAGGCAGCGATGGCATTCTGCGAAATTCCGATTACAATACACACTATTCCATCAACGTGCTTGGTGCAAGAGAATTTAAGCTCGGAGAAAAACAAACGCTTGAAACCGGTGTGAAATTAACCGCAGCAGGAAGACGTTATTACACACCGATTGATACTGCCGCTTCACGTTTGGCAAATGAAGAAGTGTATATAGATTCATTACGCAATACACAAAGTTTCAGCAGCTCTTATTTACGTCTTGATCTGCGCATTGTCTGGAAGCTCAATTCAAAAAATCTCACGCACGAAATTGGTTTGGATCTTGTGAATGTGCTCAACCGGAAAAATATTCTCGGACTCACCTATTCACCGAATCCTATTCACCCCGAAAAAAATCCCGTGGTAGAACAATACCAATTGGGCTTCTTACCTTTATTCTATTACAAACTGGATTTCTGATGACAGAGATTAAAGCACTATTAGTGTATTGTGGCGCGAGCGAAGGTTATCAGCCTGCATTTACACGCACAGCGCAGCGACTGGGCGAGCTGCTTGCTAAAGAAAAAATCAAGCTCATCTACGGCGGCGGAAGCATCGGGCTGATGGGAATTCTTGCCGATTCGGTTTTGAAAAACGGCGGCGAAGTCATTGGTGTAATTCCTGATTTCCTCGACGAAAAAGAGATCGGTCACAAAGGCCTTACACAAATGCATCTCGTAAAATCCATGCACGAGCGTAAAGCATTGATGGAAAAATTATGCGACGCTATGATCGCACTTCCGGGCGGCTTCGGCACGATGGAAGAAATTTTTGAAATGCTCACCTGGAAACAGCTCGGCCTGCACAACAAACCAATCGGAATTTTAAATGTGAATGGTTTTTACAATCATTTTCTCCTGCAGTTGAACAGAATGGTGGAAGAAGGATTCCTGAAACCATCCAACCGCGATTTGCTTCTCGTTGCAGATACACTTCCATCGCTATTAGCAAAAATGATTTCCATCCGGCAGGTAGCAGAGGAGAAGTGGATGGAAAGAGGGCAGGAGTAAAAAAGTTTTTAGTTCAGAGTTTTTAGTTCGGAGACTACGGGTTGGATATTTTATCCCAATTAATACTCTAAACTCTCCGAACTCCAAACTAAAGAAGTGCGTGTCTCGAAAGGAAAATCGAAAGGAAATTATGAATGATTTTAGGACACTAAAAATAACAGTGGTTATATTAGTTGTAATTATTATTGAGGGATGTGTAAATTACATAGACGATCGCCCTGAAACAATTGCATTGGTGGAAACAAAAGTGAGTTCTGAATTTATATATAATTATTATGATTCAGTTCCTGGTTCGACATGGAATAAACCTAAAAAGGAATGGAAAGCGGATTTTAATTTATACACTGATCCACAAGTGAGAAAATTGGTTTACTATTTTCCGCCGCCTCATGAGGAAATGTATTTTGTCGGATTTACATGGCCAATTATTATTCAACAAGTATACAGCGATTCAGCTCGGAAATGGTTAAACGGCGATGAAGTATCAGAATTAGAGGCTATGAGAATGCAAAAGCGTTTTGAAACAGATATTATCGCACCAATTGTTCATTATAAAGAAAATCATAATCGGTCGAAGAAGTAAAATCCTCAATGATGACTCGTTGCAGATACACTTCCATCGCTATTAGCAAAAATGATTTCCATCCGGCAGGTAGCAGAGGAGAAGTGGATGGAAAGAGGGCAGGAGTAAAGTACGAAATACGAAAGCTTACGAAAAGTACGAAATACGAAAAAAGGGTACGAAAAACGAAATCAAACGAAAAGTACCAAATGTGAAAAGTTAAAAGCGAAAGGGTACGAGCTTAATGCTTTCGTACCCTTTCGCTTTTCGCACTTTCGTCCTTATTTCGTTTTTCGTACCCTACAGCGCAATCCAATTCACGGGAGTTTGGTTCCCCTGCATCAGCATGTAGTTTGCTTTCGAGAAATGACGGCATCCGAAAAATCCGTTTGCAGAATAAGGTGAAGGATGAGCGGCTTCCAAAATAAAATGTTTGCTCATATCAATCAATGGTTTTTTATTCTGTGCGTGTCTTCCCCAGAGAATAAAAACAATTCCTTCGCGTTTTTCAGAAAGTGTGCGGATCACTGCATCAGTAAAATCTTCCCAGCCTTTTCCCTGGTGCGATGCAGGCGTGTGCTGGCGCACAGTTAAAGTAGTATTCAGCAAGAGCACACCTTGTTTTGCCCAGCCGGTTAAATCACCCGATTTCGGGTAAGGCACATTCAGATCTTTTTGCATCTCCTTGAAAATATTTACAAGGGAAGGCGGATGTTTGATTCCTGCCGAAACAGAAAAACAAAGGCCATTTGCCTGTCCCGGACCGTGGTAAGGATCTTGTCCGAGGATCACCACTTTCACTTCTTCAAAAGGAGTATTATTAAAAGCATTAAAAATAAGCGGCCCCGGAGGATAAACGGGATACTGTTGTTTTTCCTCGGTGAGAAAATTTTTCAGCTCCTGGAAATAGGGTTTATGAAATTCTTCCAGCAGGGCTTCTTTCCATCCCTCACCAATTTGCGGGGATGTGGTAGTAGTTGTACTCATTTTTGATACGTTTAAAAAAACCGAATAAACTTTAAATACTAACTCGATATGAGGGGTTGGGACTGCAAATGTAAGATTTTAAGAATGTTAATAAAAAACACAGGCCGAAATTGCCACCGATTCGGCGTATTATTCTATTTTTGCACGGTATTTGCATCACCCCTTCTCAATAACAAAAGACTCAACCAATGAAAAAAGCAATTGTAGCATTAGCGCTTGTCGCATTTTCCGGAATTTTCTTCACTTCTTGCAGGTCGAAAGAGAAATGCGATGCATATAAAAGCAGCGCACCGAAACACAGCAAAACACATTCATTCTGAAAATAAACACTTCAGTTTTAAAGAAAGGCCGGTCGTAAGATGGGCCTTTTTTTATTGGAGGGAAAAGTTGGTGGTAGGTGGTAAAAAAAAGGTTGGTGGTTTAGTACTGTGAATAGAGAAAGGTAAAATCGTACATCGTACATCGTACAGCGTAACTCTTTTTGGTGGTGAAAAAGGGTTGGTGGGGATGGTATAAAGGGAAATAACTGTGACTGACATAGTTTTATAAATAGTTGGGCGTGTCCGTGAAGGAAACGCGAAGGGCGTTCCTTCACGGTCGCGCTATTCGTTGCAAGTCCTCCCGTGAAGTAGAGGCAAGCTCACTTCACGGTCCGGGCTTTTCACTACTATCGCTCACGCAAAAATCCTAAGAACCACCAACCTTTTTTACCACCTACTACCAACCATCACCAATGAAATCTCACCGTCTGCACGAGATCCGGATGCAGGCTTTTCGCTACGGGGCAGGCCAGCGCGGTTTGTTCCAGCAGCTGCTTATCCTTGTCCGAAAAATCTTTTTTGGGAAACGTCATTTCCACTATAATCTCCACCACGCGCCTTGGATTTGCGTCCATTATTTTCGTGATCTCCACTTCCGTTCCTGCAATATCCAGTTGGTGGCGCTCAGCTACAATTCCCATTACAGTAAGCATGCACGAGCCCAGGGAAGTCGCCATCAAATCAGTTGGCGAGAACGATTCACCTTTTCCATTATTGTCCGGTGGAGCATCGGTGAGGATAATTTTCCCTGATTTCAAATGCCGCGCTTCCGTGCGCAGTCCGCCGAGGTAAGTAATATTGGCTATTTTCATAGTATAAAAGTCAGTGTTTTCTTCTTAACTTTGGAGTACGTACCAAATTTGGCGAAAAATATGCGCCGTATACTATCATTACTTATTTGTTTTTTTCTCGTAACATTTTTACACGCACAGGTGGAAACACAAACTGTGAATGTGAATTCAAATGTATACGACGAAACAAAGCTGCTTTATAGAAACGAAGCAAATATCGGAGCTATCGTTACCACAAACGGATTCGGACTTGCTTATCGCCGCGGCTGGCATGTTACCAATGCGCGCAAACGTGTTTTCGAAATCGAGATGGTTACGTATCGTCATCCGAAAGAAGTTAAAATCGTCAATCAATATTACGATCATCCGAAAGGATATTATTACGGAAAGCTCAACAGTCTTTTTATTTTGCGTCCCGGCTTTGGTTACCAGAATGTGATTTATTCAAAGCCTGAGCATAATGGAATTGAGATTCGCTGGATTGGTTTTGTTGGTGTTTCACTCGGACTTGCAAAACCGGTTTACTTAGAAATTCTTGAACCGACACCGATCATGGGTCAGCGCCTGATCATTACACAGCGTTACGATCCCGAAAAACATTTCATTGATAATATTTATGGCCGCGCTCCATTTATGAGAGGTATCGGCAACACGAAAATTTATCCCGGCGGTTATGCAAAATTCGGAATCAACTTCGAATACGGTGCGCTTGATAATGATGTGAAAGCAATTGAAACAGGCGTAACGCTTGATCTTTATCCGAAAGCAATTCCAATGATGGCGAATGAGTACAACCATCATTACCTGCTTGCGCTTTACATCAGCTTCACCTACGGTGGAAAATGGTTCTGATTTTATCCCCTTTAAATGATTTCTGAAAATACGAATGTGGTGGCAACTGAGCAGCGGGTGAAAAAGCCTGACTGGTTGCGGGTCAAATTGCCTATGGGCGAAAATTATCTGAACGTGCGAAAGCTCGTAGATAAATATAAGCTCCATACAATTTGCGAAAGTGGTAACTGCCCGAATATGGGTGAGTGCTGGGGCGCAGGAACAGCAACGTTTATGATTCTCGGAAATATCTGCACACGTTCTTGCGGATTTTGCGCAGTAGCAACTGGCCGTCCGTTAGCAGTAGATAAAACCGAACCTGAGAATGTTGCAGAGTCTGTGAGACTGATGGGTGTAAAACATTGCGTCATCACTTCTGTTGATCGCGATGAATTGAAAGATGGCGGTTCCGTCATCTGGCAGGAAACGATCAATGCAATTCGCAGAGTAAGTCCTGGTACAACAATTGAAACGCTTATTCCCGATTTCCAGGGTGTGCGCGAAAACGTTCAGCGGATTATTGATGTGAAGCCCGAGATCGTTTCTCACAATATGGAAACTGTTCGGCGTCTGACAAAACAAGTGCGCATACAGGCAAAATACGATCGCAGTCTTGAAGTGTTGCGTATGCTTCACGAGGGCGGATGCAGAACCAAATCGGGTGTGATGCTCGGATTGGGTGAGCGCGAAGAGGAAGTTTTAGAAACCATGGATGATCTCCGCAAAGCAGGCGTTGAAATTCTTACGCTCGGACAATACCTTCAGCCGACTAAAAAACATCTTCCTGTTTTAGAATTTATTCATCCGGATAAATTCGCTTCGTATAAGGAAGCAGCAATAAAAAAAGGCTTCCGTTATGTAGAAAGTGGTCCGCTTGTTCGCTCTTCCTATCGTGCAGAAAAACATCTGTAAGTTAATTTCCCATAGGTAAATCCGCTTCTTTTTACAGTTTTCTATTCCCTGTTTATTGGTTTTTAACCGGCTGGTAAATCATGTTTTAATCCGATTTACCAATAGAAAAATCTCCTTTTCGTGATTTTCACCAATGCAAAAAATGCTAAAAACTGCATTTACAGATCGTTTTTGCTGATTTGTTAATAACTCATTTTGGCCGTTTTAGCAGGTAAAAAACGTGTTCTTCCAATGAGAAATTTTCAGCGCGACTTCATGAAAATTTCCAGCAATTGAATTTCTCCAATGAAGAAAAATGAAGAATAAATAATTTCATTGGTGAAAAAAATATTTTGGTTAAGTAAAATCGCTATAGCCCAATAAAATCAATAGTTGTAGCGATTTCATAAAAACGAATTTTTGAAATTATTTATTCTTCATTCTGAAAAAATCAGCTGCGGATAATGTTTTTCATTCGTGTAAATGCGAAGAAAAAAAAGCAACAAAAAAATGAAGCAGATCGTGTTGATTTCAGAAAACGTTTTTTCTCTTCTGAGAACCGATTTTTTTGATTTTCTGTGGAACTTATTAACCATTGGTAAAAAGGCGTTTATGAAATCCTTTTTATCCTATTTTTGGGGCACCATTTGGTATTAACAAAAACAAAACAAAAAAATCATGGCAAAAAAAGTAGCTAAAAAAGCAGCTAAAAAAGCAGCTCCGAAAAAGGCCGCTAAAAAAGCAGCTCCAAAAAAAGCCGCGCCGAAAAAAGCAGTAGCAAAACCAACACCAGTGAAAAAAGCGCCGGCTCCTAAACCAGCTGCAGCGCCTAAAGCAAAACCAACACCAGCACCAGCACCGGTTGAAAAATCAGCTCCGGATATCAGCAATGATGATATCATGTCTGATAATGAACCAACAATTGATTTAACAGACGACGCTCCAGAAGTAAGTGATGACAATGAACACACCAGTGACAATGACACTCGTGGTGCATTCGATCATTTTTAATTGATTCCAAAAAATACAATGGCTAAGAAAGTAAAAGCTAAACCGGCTAAAAAGGCGGCTCCGGCAAAAAAATCCGGAGCTGCCAAAAAGGCCGCACCGAAAGCTAAATCAAAACCTGCAGCAGCTAAAAAGCCTGCAGCCAAAAAAGCGGTAGCTAAAGCAGCTCCGAAAAAAGCAGCTCCTGCAAAAGCGAAACCTGCTCCTGCAGCTCCGGCTAAAAAAGCAGCGCCTGTCCAGGAAAAACTCGCTGATGCTAAATCGTTTGCTTTTACTAAGCCAAACCCGGTTGCGCATAAAGCAAAACCAGGACCGGTGGACAATCGCACACGCTATGCAGATGCTGAGCTGAAAGAATTCAAAGCGCTTATCGTTCACAAGCTTGATGAAGCAAGCCGCGATTACGAGTTGCTGAAAAACACGCTTTCCCACAAGGATGATCATGGAACTGATGATACTTCTCCGACATTCAAATTGCTCGAAGACGGATCTGATGTTCTTTCCAAAGAAGAAACCGCTCACCTCGCAGCACGCCAGGAAAAATATATTCAGAACCTGAAAAACGCGCTCATCCGTATCGAAAACAAAACATACGGAATCTGCCGCGTAACCGGAAAGCTGATCCCGAAAGAACGTCTCCGCAGCGTACCACACGCAACGCTAAGCATCGACGCCAAACTCGGACAGAACCGATAGAAAGTATCAAATTTTATTAAGAAAAGCCATCTGTTACAGGTGGCTTTTCTCATTTTAGAGAAATTGCAATCGCGAATGATTTGATAATCTGGTAATCTGGTAACTGGGTAATTACCCATATGCACCCACCACTAAATCCCAATTTCTTCTTTTATTTTTTTCAATTACCCAGTTACCAGATTACCAGATTACTAAATCACTTCCACCAGACGTGCTTCTACCGAGGTTTCTATTTCGATCTTTTAACGTCTTTCATGAGTCGTTATTCGTAATTTCGCGCTTGTCAGTATTCGTATATTCGTACCATTCGTAATTCGTTCCCTTTGAAAAAAGCGCTTGCAATTATTCTTTCCGTTCTCTTCATTGACCAGTCGATCAAGATCTGGATCAAGACAAATATGTATATCGGGCAGGCACATAAAGTTTCGGGCGACTGGTTCTACCTGCACTTTGTTGAGAATCCGGGAATGGCTTTTGGCTGGGAGCTGGGCGAAGGTGCGTGGGGAAAAGTTGTGCTCAGCTTATTTCGTCTTGCTGCTGTTGGTGCAATCGGTTATTACATGTACACGCTTTTCAAAAAGAATGTGCGACCATTATTAATTGTATGCGTCGCACTTATTTTTGCAGGCGCGCTTGGCAATATTATCGATAGCGTTTTCTACGGGAAAATTTTTGAAAGCAGCGATCCATGGGATCAGAACGTAGCGCAAATGTTTCCGAAAGAAGGCGGATACACCGGATTTTTGCACGGACATGTTGTCGACATGTTTTATTTCCCGGTTTTATCCGGAACATTTCCTGAGCGTTTTCCGATCTGGGGCGGTGAAGAATTTCTTTTCTTCCGTCCCGTATTCAATATAGCGGATGCTGCAATTTCTGTCGGCGTATTTCTTCTTATTATTTTTCAACGCAGACTTTTCGGCAAACAAACAGAAAGCTTAAGCAGGAGAAAAGTGCTCGGCACGAATGTTTTTTTCGGCGTTGTTACTTTTTTAATTTCCGTTTTTCTGCTTCTTACCTCCTTCTCTATTTTCTCTGAAGTACATCCGTTACCACAGGGAAAAATCTGGCTTGTGCTCGGACTTTCTGCTGCGCTCGGCGTAGGAATGTTTGACATGCTCAGGCGCTGGCCGGTGTTTGTTCCTGATGTGGAAATTCCTGCTGAAGAAATTCGTACAGAAGAAAATACCGGTCAGCCTGCTTCGGAAGAAATAAAACCGGTTGTTGATGAGAGCGAAAATCATCCGCCGAATCCCGAAGTTTAATTCCCTCACAATTTTATAAATAGGTTTTGCGTTTAACCACGTGAAACGATTCAAAGCGTGGATTTCGCGTCCGCTTGTTTATTCCATTATCAATTTCATTCTTGCCATCGGTGCGTGGTTTTTTAATGCAACGTACCAGGCATTTTGTCAACCCGTTACTTGGGCTGCAATTCTCCTATTACTTTTTCTAATTGCATTTATTGCGTGGCCATTTATTCCTGAACGCTTTCGCTTCATACGAATGGTGGCGATGATGCTGCACGGAGTTGGAATAATCATTTGCATTTATTGCATTGCATTTGACCCGACGCTGATAATTATTTCTGCGTTTCTATCAATCATCGTGATAGGAATTTTCGGATTAACACCGTTGATTTTTTTAATTCAGATTTTCTTCCGGATTAAAAAATCAAATTCAAAAATGACAATGGCGATGATTCTTAGCGGCATTGTCATTTTATCCGTCTTCCAGGTTTTTTTCGCTTTGCAATACAAAAATCTTGGAGTGATAATAAATGAAATTCCCCTCAACAGTCAGACACCGGAAATGCTTGCGAATAAATTACCACGAAATTATATGAGCGAACGATTTGCCGGAACACATTTTCGCTACCACACCAGGCCTGATTATTATGATGGATGGCGCCCACCTTTGCACGATCCCTTTCTTGTGATCAGCAGGTGGATTTATCCAAATGTGGATAATTCAAATCCGGGACAAAGAAGGCTCAACCTGTATGACCGGATTGATTTGTACCAGGAAATGTATCCTGCTACACCCGTATTTGTGGATTGCTTTTGCGCACCATTCAATGGTGATTCAAAATCATATCCACGCCTTCCCTAAAAAGGTATTTTATTTTTATCATCAGGCGCGTTTAAGGAACGCGCCTAATGATAAAATTTCCAATGTTTTTTTCAATTACCCAGTTACAAGATTACCAGATTACCAGATCCCTCGCTACAGCAATTTCTCTTTAAGAAGGTACTCCGCTATCTGCACCGCATTCGTAGCAGCGCCTTTTCGCAGATTATCAGACACCACCCACATGTTTAAAGTTTTCGGTTGTGTTTCATCGCGACGCAACCGTCCGACAAATACATCGTCTTTATCATGTGCGTGAATCAGCGGCATCGGGTATTGCAGATTTTTTACATCATCAATAACCGTAACGCCTTCTGCCTTTTCAAGAATTGCGCGCAACTCTGCTAAATCATATTCGTTTTCAAATTCAACATTCACCGATTCAGAATGTCCGCCCATAACAGGAATGCGAACTGTTGTTGCAGTCAAACGAATAGAATCATCGCGCATGATCTTACGCGTTTCATTCACCATCTTCATCTCTTCCTTCGTGTAACCATTTTCCATGAACACATCGATCTGCGGAATCGCGTTCATGTCAATTTGGTACGCGTAAGCCATTTCACCTTTTGTTCCGCTGCGTTCATTCATCATCTGGTCAACCGCTTTTTTTCCTGTGCCGGTCACCGATTGATAGGTGCTGACTACAATTCGTTTCACTTTATATTTTGCATGCAGCGGATTTAAAGCCACCACCATTTGGATCGTAGAGCAATTCGGATTCGCAATGATCTTGTCGTCTTTCGTCAATGCATCCGCGTTAATTTCCGGAACGATTAATTTTTTCGTCGGATCCATTCGCCATGCAGAAGAATTATCGATCACTGTAATTCCTGCTTCTGCAAATTTTGGTGCCCACTCTAAGGATGTTCCTCCGCCTGCAGAAAATAATGCAAGCTGTGGTTTCATAGCAATGGCTACATCAGCAGTTACTACCTTATAGTTTTTTCCCTTAAAAGAAATTTCTTTTCCCGCTGATCTTTCCGATGCAACAGGAATTAATTCTGTAACCGGAAAATTCCGCTCTTCCAGTATCTGCAACATTTTTGTACCAACTAACCCGGTGGCACCAACAACTGCTATTTTCATAAAGTTATATTTGTTCTGACAGACGATTTATTCTACCGCCGCAAATGAAAAAACGAATGTACGAATTGCGAAATTAACACTGAAGACCGGAGTAAATGAAGCGTTATCCATAAGAAATCCAAAAAGGTTACACACAGATAACCCTATATTTCAGAGAATTAGTTTGCCAATTCACCATTTTCGGATTAACTTGTAATTGAATTTCCATCCGTTTAAATACGCAGAATTTCAATCAAACGCATCATGAAAAAAATCGCCTTCCTTTTTATTCTCGCGACTTCACTGCTTATCAACTCCTGCAAAAAGGAAGTGGTGCCTGAATTCACAAATATTTCCACCGAACGCAAATCATTGCTCATCGACTTCACTGCAACATGGTGTTGTCCTTGCGGCGGATCATTGCCGATCTTTAATGAAATACAATCGCGTTATCCGGCCAAAGTTGTACCACTTGCATTGCACGCCGATAATGATCCGTATTACGAAGAAAATATGTTCTGGCATTGGGGAAATATTTATGACGTTGTCGGAATTCCTAAATACGTTGCAGATAACCAGGAGATCAGCTGGGGATGGTCGCAGCAAACTTCAGCTTTAGACACCAGCCATTTTTATGAAGTGATCAATGCTACACTCGCAAGCTCACCACCTGCATGCGGAATCGGGATCAAACAGGAAATTTCAGGCAGCACGATGACGGTGAAAACAAAAACGGTTTTTTTCAAAGAAACCACCGGCAAGCTGAGCCTGGCAATTTACATTACGGAAGACGGATTAGCCTATGACCAGGCTTGCAACGATGAAGATATTCACGATCATGTTTTCCGCGCTTCACTTACTGATCCGCAAGGAAAAGGTCTCGAGCTTATTAACGGAACGGCTGCAAAAGGAAAAACATTCGACAACACATTCACATTCCAGATTCCTGCTGATTATGTGAAAACCAATCTTCATGTAATTGCAGTCGTTTACCAGAATGATCCTGCAAATCCAAAACCGCTCGCGATCCTGAATGTGAACAATATTTAAATTGGTGAGAATGAAAAAATCACTCTTCTCTTTTTTTCTTGCGTCTGTTTTTATTTTGTTGTCGTGTGAAGCTTCTGCGCTTCCGCATAAAAAGAAAAAAAAGACAGCATTCACACAGGGACAATCTGCGCTACAGCTCGGCCTCGGTTTTCCTTCGCTGCTGAAACCGGCAATTGATTCATTTATGTATTTCGGCGAAGTGAAACGTGATGGTTTTCCACCAATACAGCTTCGTTATGAATACGCCGTAACCGGTAATATCGGAATCGGTGCGATGCTGGGATACGCTTCTTCCAAAGTGACGATCACCGATAATACCGATAGTGAAAACATAAACGGTTTTAAATACACGTACATTCTTATCGGTGGACGCGCAGCATTTCATCTTCCTAACAAATCACCGAAATTCGATCCTTACGTTGTTGGATTCGCAGGACTGAATCTTACAACCACTTCTCCTTTTGGTCCGAGTAATCCGCTCGAAACGCAGAAGAAAATTTTTGCATGGTCAGTGCATGCAGGAGCGAATTATTATTTCGTTGGTCCGCTTGGAGGATTTTTAGAAGTGGGTTACGGAATTTCGTATGTGAATGCGGGTGTGACATTCAAGTTTGGCGGGTAATTTCTGCTGATTATAAAAAGTAATAATACAGCACATACAAACAAGACGCTGCGAAAAACCAAAGCAGGTTGTCTTCATCTTTATTCAACACTACTTTTTTTGCTTTCATAATTATAACCGTAGTTAAGACCGCAATCTCCGGCCAAACACGTACACGGTAAGCATAAAACCATTCACCATCCCAAAAACCAATTTCTTCCCGGAACGAAATAACAAGCATCAGGATAAGTGCGATTCCAATGATGTAATTATAATTTGCTCCTTCGCCACCACGCATCTTCACCTGTGAAGCAGTTTTGAAAAGCTGGAAAATAAAAAGCAAGGTGCCAATTGTAAATAACCTCATAATGTAATCTATGTATTCCAACATGAATCCAGGAACCCATTTCAACTGGATGAATAAATTCACAGCGGCAAGACATAAAAAAATAGTCGCAACGATCTTACAAATGACCGATTGGCTTTTAACAAAGCAAAAGCACATAAATGCAATTATTGCCAGTGGGAAAACGATAGCAAGCATAATTAGTGGTTAAGAAGACGAAGCGGAAATTTAATCATTATTTGATCCCGGAGAAATTAACTTTTAATCCGGAAATAATCATCTTTTTTTCACTGGTCTTCCTTCTATAATCTGCTATCTTTAACCTCTATGATTGTCAGCAAATCTCTCCTGCAAAAACTTGTCTTATTAATTGCGTTTTCCTTCTTCGGAATTATTTCCAACGCACAAGTCACCGATAATTTTTCCGACGGCGATTTTACCAACGCACCGGTTTGGTCAGGCGATAACGCACAGTACATTGTGAATCCTTCTTTTCAATTGCAGCTGAACGGAACTGCAGCAGATACTTCTTATCTCTCCACACCAGGTACAGCAGTTGCAAATTCAGAATGGAATTTTTGGGTGCGTGAAAATTTTTCGCCGTCCGATAATAATAATGTGCGCTTTTATGTGGTATCGGATATTGCTGTGCTTACCGGCGCTGTCAATGGCTATTACATTCGTCTCGGTGAAAATGGTTCGTTCGATAGCGTGGATCTCTGGAAACAAACCGGATCAACACATGTAAAAATTATCGATGGCGTAAATGGAAATTGTGCTGCGTCAAATAATATATTGAGAGTCCGACTAACGCGCGATGCTACGGGAAACTGGAATTTGTATTCGGACATTACCGGCGGATACAATTATTTACCCGAAGGAAATGTGTTTGACAATGCGCATACCACAAGCAATTTCATTGGTGTTTTCAGCAAATACACCGTTTCAAATATTACGAATTTCTATTACGATGATATTTATGCCGGACCAATCATCGTTGACGTAACAGCTCCGACAATTGTTTCTGCGGTTCCAACCTCTGCCACAACACTCGATGTTACCTTCAATGAAAACGTTGAGCTCACAACTTCGCAAACCGTTTCAAATTATTCTGTCAACAACGGTATCGGAATTCCATCTTCTGCAACACGTGATGCATCGGATTTTTCAATTGTGCATTTGACATTCACCAACAGTTTTGTAAGCGCATCAAATTATATCCTCACTGTTAACAATGTGCAGGATTTAAATTCGAACGCCATTACAACAGAAACAGCCAGCTTCCTATATTTTCCATTGGGCACGCCAACTTTTCATGATGTGCTCATCAATGAAATTTTTGCTGATCCATCGCCGGTTGTTGGTTTGCCGAATGCAGAATTCGTAGAAATCTTTAATCGCAGCAGCAATAATTTTGATGTTAACGGATGGACATTTACTGATGGTTCTTCCAATGGAATTTTAGGTTCGCGTATTATTCCTGCAGGAGGATATCTCATTCTTTGCGCGAATGCTGACACTGCTTCCTTCTCGTCTTTCGGTCCGACCATGGGACTTTCTTCCTGGCCATCACTGAATAATTCAGGCGATAATCTTAAGCTGTTGGATGCGTCAGACAATGTTATCGATTCTGTGAATTTCGATTTGAGCTGGTTTCGTGATGCGGTGAAAGATGATGGTGGATGGACATTGGAATTAATTAATCCGAATGCAGGAGCAGGATGTGCGCCGGCAGGAAATTGGATTGCATCAACGTTTGCTTCAGGGGGCACGCCCGGGTTTCAGAATTCTGTTTTTAATAATTCACCTGATGTAACAGGACCTGTTGTACAATTTGTAAATGCAATTGATAACCTGCATGTGCAAATTTGTTTCAACGAAGGAATTGATCCTGCCCAATTAGCCAACCTTTCGAATTATGATATTATTCCATTCATAGGAAATCCTGTTTCAATCATTTATGATACCGCAACTTTGCAATGCGCGATTTTAACGCTGGCAATTCCGCTCACAAATAATTCACCGTACACGCTCAATTTTACCGGGCTCACCGACTGCGCAGGAAATGCTGCAAATCCGAACAGCGCGAATTTCTCCTATCATTTGCTGGAAGAATTCGATATTGTTATCAATGAAATAATGCCCGATCCGAATCCGCCCGTACAATTGCCGGATGAAGAATTTATTGAATTGCACAATACCACACCGTATGCGATTTCAGTAACCAGCTGGACGATTGCATCCGGCACAACAGTTCGTGTAATTCCGAATGCAATTATTCCGGCTGATAGTTTTCTTGTACTCACATCCACAACTGCAGCGCCATTATTTACAGGAATAAATATCGTTGGCGTTACAAGCTTTCCTTCGCTTACAAATACAAGCGGAACACTTATTCTGCGAAATGCCGCAGGAACAATTATTCATTCAATAAATTATACTGACAACTGGTACCAGAATTCTACTAAAGCAGATGGCGGTTGGTCGCTTGAGCAAATTGATCCGCGTAATCCTTGTTCCGGCGCTTCCAACTGGCGTGCATCTAATTCTACTTTAGGTGGAACTCCCGGTTATCGTAACAGCATTTTTGCTTCGAATCCTGATGTAATCAAACCACGATTGGTTCGCGTTTCAATTCTTGCGGCAGACAGCATTCGTCTCTGGTTTTCAGAATCGCTCGATAGTGCGAGCATGATGAATCTCGCTTCGTACACCGTTGATAACGGAATCGGAAATCCATTAAGCGTTCGCCCGGTCGGAACTGATTTTACCAAATGCGATCTTAAGCTTCCCTCTTCCATTGTTGCAGGAATTACTTACACGATCACTGTAGATTTCCAGCTGACAGATTGCGTAGGAAATCAATTGGTTGTTCCCGGAACGGCACTTTTTGCATTGCCCCAGCCTATTCTACCGAATGATATTGTGATCAATGAACTATTATTTGATCCGAATGATGGCGGAGTTGATTTTGTAGAAATTTATAATCGTTCAACAAAAGTGCTTGATCTGAAAAATCTTGTTTTGTGTACGCTTGATACGATTACAAATACGCTTGGTGATTTTAATATTGTTGCGCCTGAAGGATTTTTACTTTTCCCCGGACAATATCTTGTGCTGAGCGAAAGCAGTGAGGCAGTGAAAATGCAATTTCCGCTCACTACAGATATTGATCGCTGTCTTGACATGGATAATATTCCTTCGTTAAATATTGACGGCGATATTGTTGTGCTTGCTGATAGTGCTTTTACAATTATTGATAAGCTGATCTATTTCAGCTCCTGGCATTTTCCATTGCTGCAGGAAACAAAAGGTGTAACGCTTGAGCGAATTGATTTTAACCGCACCACACAAGATGCAACCAATTGGCATTCTGCAGCAGAAACCGTTGGATTCGGAACACCGACACAACAAAATTCGGAATACAATCCAAGCGGTGCTGATGATGGTGAAGTGGTGATCACCGAACAAATTTTTTCGCCTGACGGTGATGGATTTAATGATGTCGTTAATATCGATTATCATTTTACTGATCCCGGTTATGTGGCGAATATTTCCATTTACGATTCGCGCGGACGATTGGTGCGAACACTCATCCGCGGGGAATTGATCGGTACGGATAACGGAACCTATTCGTGGGATGGTACAATGGATGACCGGACGAAAGCGCGTGTGGGTGCTTACATCATTTATTTTGAAGTATTTTCGTCAGACGGAAAAACTAAAAAATATAAACGCAGCTGTGTGCTTGCTGCAAAATTTTAAACTCACCTTCATGAAAATCAACCCCGCATTTTTTGTTTCGGCAGCGCTTGTTGCTATGATTCCTTTTATTTCATTCACCGGTTCCGGGATTGAAAAAGAAACAGCTCAGAGTAAAATCATTTTCGCACCCGACACTTCGGATGCAAAAAGAGTGGTCATCAACGATCAATACAGCTTAATGATTCCAAAACATATGGTTGCATCGAAGGAGCTGAATGATGAAGCTTCGCTGCAATATCAAAATACAACTGAAGAGCTTTATATCATTGTGATCGATGAGCCCTCCCTTGATTTTGTGAATGCATTTAAAAAAGAAAAAGGCTGGAATCCGAAATTGTCGACGGTTGAAAATTACCGTAAAGTGCAAATGGCCGCAATGAAAAAATCAATGAAAATCAAAGGTAAACCAACCATTCAAAAAGCAATTGTGGATGGTGATGCTATGGAAATAATAGATTTTAAGGGAATGGTTGCCGGGATAGATTTCCCGATTGCCTATAAGATGGGTTTTATTGAATCGGGAAAAAATCTTTACATGATCATGTCCTGGACACTTGCAGACCGAAAAGCATTGCATAACCGGGCGATGGAAGATATGCTGCGATCATTCCGCTCCGAAGGCAGATAAATAAGCCGGTTTAATAAATTTGTAATCAAGGTTACAACATACATTCCATTGGTGAATACCTTAAATTCCTATATTTGCCGCTCAAACAAACCACCACTAAAACAAAAAATCATGACATCCAGAACTACCGGAATTTTAGTCGGCGCTTCTTTATTTGCATTTGCCCTTTTTTCGTCTTGCGGCGGAATGAATGGCAAAGGAGGATCCGATTCAATGGCTATTAAAGAAGCATTGGAAAAAGCATTTGCCAAAGAAGACAATACGAATGAGATCATTGTCGGAACCGGTGGATACAAAATCAACATTCCAAAGAACATGGCTGTTTCAAGAGAGCTGAACGATGAAGCTTCTTTGCAATATGCTAATACAAGTGAAGAGCTTTACATTATCGTTATCGATGAGCCGAAAACAGATTTTATCAAAGCTTATTCTGATAAAGATCTCGATCCTTCTTTGTCGAAATACGATGACAAGCTGACACCGGAGAAAAACTACCGTATCGTTCAGATGGAATCAATGGCAGCGAAAATGACCCTTCGTGGCGAGCCTACTGTGAAAAAGCAAACCATCAATGGTCTTGATGCTGAAGTTGTAGATTTCGTAGGAAACGTTGAAGGTGTTGTGGAAGACATTTACTACAAGCTGGCTTTCGTTGAAGGAACAAAAAACATTTACATGGTAATGACATGGACGCTTGCGTCAATGAAAAATGATAACAACAAAGAGATGGATCAGATGATCCAGTCTTTTAAATTATCTGAATAATCACACAGCATCACAAGAAACCCGTTCTGCTTGCAGGGCGGGTTTTTTTATTGGGTACGAAAAACGAAATGAAACGAAAGTGCGAAAAAGCTATGCTTTCGAACTTTCGCCACTTTTAGTTTTTCGCAACTTCGCCTATTTCGTTTTTCGTAATTAGCAAGACACCTAATTACTATCTTTCATTATGAAAATCAAAACCCCGCTTTTCTTTGCTTTGCTGTTTCTAATCGGGACACTTCTCTGTTGTTATAAGTGTAGCTCCGTAAAAGAAAACAGAACTGATCACCAGGATGGTTCCGGTATTACTTCCATTCCATTAACGTCACAAAGGATTAATGATCTGAGTGTGCTTGGAAAAGTATGGGGGTTTCTTAAATATTATCATCCCGAAGTTGCAAAAGGAAAATACAATTGGGATAATGAATTATTTA
The DNA here is from genome assembly GCA_031412295.1 of Bacteroidota bacterium. Taxonomy (GTDB): domain Bacteria; phylum Bacteroidota; class Bacteroidia; order Palsa-965; family Palsa-965. The sequence goes on along the minus strand of JANOCU010000010.1, from coordinate 175,732 downwards.
AAATCCTTCCCGGAATAATTGCGTGTAAGAATGAAAAAGAGCGGAATGATATCCTGGTTGCGTGGATTGATACTTTAGGAAAATTTAATGTCGGCGCTGAAGCAAAATTCGACCCGGTGAAAGTAAAATGTTTGCCCGACCTGGAATGGATTACAAACACTGCCATGCTCGGCGATAAGCTCTCAAAACAATTAAAAGATATTAAAGTTGCGAAAAGAACAGGCAAGAATTATTATGTCTCGCTTGAACCGTCAGTTAAAAATCCTTCTTTTCACCACGAAGACCTTTATTCAAATTTACATTACCCGGATGCGGGCTACCGTTTGTTGTGCCTGTTCAGGTATTGGAATATGATCCAGTATTTTTATCCCGACAAATATTTGATCGGTGAGGACTGGAAGAATGTGTTGGATGAATACATTCCGAAAATTATTGAAGCAAAGGATGATCTTGCTTATAAAATTGTTGTTTCGGACCTCATTGCGGCTATTCATGATACGCATGCAAATATAAGCTCGCAGGATAGTGTATGGTTAGATCATGTAGGAAGAAATATTAGCTTCGTTCAAACCGCATATGTGGAAGACAAAATTATCGTTACCGGTTTTTACAGCAAAGACGCTGAAGAAAACTCCGGGTTGAAAGTAGGAGATATCATTTTAGAAATTAATCAAAAACCTACGGTTGAAATTATAGCGCAATCAATGCCGCATGCTCATGCATCTAACATTCCAACCGTAATGCGGAATATTGCTGCCCATATTTTTCATACAAATGATTCTCTGCTGAATATTACTTACCAGAGAGGCAATGAAAAAGGATCTGTAAAACTTTCTTGTTACACACGCGAACAGTTCAGGGCGAATTATAAAGAAGGATATAAAAAAGACACTTGCTTCCAATATCTCAGACCGGATATAGGATACATTTATCCAGGAACAATCAACAGCGATTATTTCCCAACAGTGATGCCGGGAATGTTGCAAACGAAAGGAATTGTAATTGATATGCGCTGTTATCCTTCAGAGTTTATCATTTATAAGCTTGGCAAATATTTTATGCCCAATCCCATTCCATTTGTAACCTGTACGAACGGAAGCATACAAACTCCCGGATTATTCCAATTTGATGGATCCTTATATATTGGCGAAAGTAACCGCGATTATTATAAAGGAAAAATTGTAATCATCATAAATGAAGAAACGCAAAGCCAGGCTGAATGGACAACCATGGGATTTCGTCGCGCACCAAATGCAACCGTGATCGGAAGCACAACTGCAGGCGCTGATGGCAATTATTCCAGTATCAATCTTGTAGGTGGAATTCAAACCGGCATCAGCGGAATTGGTGTCTATTATCCCGACGGAAGAGAAACCCAGCGCATAGGCATTGTACCCGATATTGAAATCCATCCCACCATCCAGGGAATCCGCGACGGCCGCGACGAACTGCTGGAAAAAGCGATCGAGCTCATTACCCAGTGAAAATCTCTTACATAATCATCTTACCTGGTATGAGATTTAATAACTGGGTAATCTGGTAACTGGGTAATTGAAAAAAATAGAAGAAATGTTAGTCGCAAGTGTGCGACGGATTGTGTGCACCATCCTTCGGCGGATTTAGTATACAAATGTGCAGTAGGATTTTGTGCGCCCGACTTACTCAATTACCCAGTTACCAGATTACCAGATTACTAAATCCCGTGTAGCACAATCTCCCACGATGCAGATTACTTAGTTACCGGATTCTTTTACTAGATTCTTTACTTACCTTTACCTCCGCTTAATATTAACGCAAGAAAATGAACGCTTCCTCCCTGGCAGAAATTGAATCAACACCCGAAATCATGACTTTTCAGACCATTATTACCTCACTGGAAAACGGCATATTTACCATCACCATTAACCGTCCCGATAAGCTGAATGCGCTCAACCAGCAAACGCTGCGTGATCTTCGTTCTTCTATTGAAGAAGCACGAACAAACGATGGCGTAAAAGGAATTATCATCACCGGCTCAGGTGCGAAAGCGTTTGTTGCAGGCGCAGATATTTCTGAATTTGCCGGACTCGACGCAGCAGGCGGTTCAGGATTTGCAGAAAACGGCCAGGCTATTTTCCAGGAGATCGAAACATTTCCAAAACCGATCATCGCAGCCGTAAACGGATTTGCGCTTGGTGGTGGTTGCGAATTAGCAATGGCGTGTCACATGCGCATCGCTGCTGAAAATGCAAAGTTCGGTCAGCCGGAAGTAAGTCTTGGATTAATTCCCGGCTACGGCGGAACACAGCGTTTGACACAACACATCGGAAGAGGCCGCGCAACAGAACTGCTCATGACCGGCGACATCATCGATGCAAGTGATGCGTATCGTGTCGGATTAGTAAATTACCTCGTGCCTGCAGATCAGCTCATCACAAAATGCACGGAGATTTTGAATAGAATTATTTCCAAAGCGCCGGTCGCAGTTTCTGAAATTGTAAAATGCGTTGATGCGTATTACACAGATGGTGTTGACGGAATGAAATACGAAGTAGAATCTTTCGGTCGCTGCTGCGATACTGCAGATTTCACAGAAGGCACAACAGCATTCATGGAAAAACGCAAGCCGAAGTTTTCGGGGAAATAAAAGCAGAAAAAAATATGCTAATGAGTTAATGTGCTAATTTGCCAATAGAAAAAGGTATTAGCACATTAACTCATTAGCATATTAGCACATTTTCTCTCTTCACAAATAAAATTTCACTCAATAAAAAAAGCCCCATGAGAATTAACTCACAGGGCTTTTGTTTTGGAAAGGATAATTAGTCCTTGTAGAATGTTTTTGTCTCGTCTTTATCGAAGAAGAAACTGATATCCTGGTATTTTTTGATGAACGCTCTCAACTCAGATGAGTTGGTGAATTCTTCAGTGATATTATCAGTTACACCTTTAAGATCGATACGAACGCCGCCTTTGTTCTCCAGTTTGTAGATGTAATATTTACGATCTGTTGAAGTGGTGCTTTCTGATTCTTCGTAAACGTTCAAATAAGAAACATCAGCTGTAAGGTTAGAAACGAATCCAACATATTTCGTTGGCTCATCTTCACCAGACTTTTTCCTTTTGGTGATCATGTATTGGTTACCATCAATTTTGATGTCATATTTATAATCTTCCTCAGAACGCTCTTCCCATTTTCCTGTTAATGACTTGTCAACTTTTGCATTTGATGCATCGTCCACGGGGAATTTAGATTCGTAGGGGCAGCCCATAAATACGAGGCTAAGTGCGCCGAAAAGAACGGCGAATTTTGCTGATTTCATTTTTCTTGGTTTAGTTTAGGTAGAACAAAGTTAGAATTATTTCCTTCCCGTCATTGGCTCCAACCTTTGTTTTTGGGGATTTCCGGGGAGAATTTCCGAAAGGTTTGCAAAAACAAGGCCAAAGATTTTTAACGGTAATTTGTTAGCATAAGTCGGAGCGTTGTACGAAGTGACATCAAACTCACGCCACAATATTCCAACATTTCCAAAAACTCCACCATACCGCAAATGACGTATTTCTTGAGGAAGTGATTGGTTCGGGGTGATTGGTGATTGGGAAAAGGGCGTTGGTCGATGTATGTTATGACTGATAACTATTACTGACGACTGATACTGACAACTGACTACCGACTCCGCCGCGGCGGATGAGTACTGACAATGCAACGTGCATAAAAACCGTTAAACACAACTTAACCAGACTGTTTTAGTGGCAATTTTACATTAAGAAATTTTTGCCCTATTGAATCCACTTAAAAAGCTCGCAGGACAAACTGCCCTTTACGGACTTCCGACAATCATCGGGCGGCTGCTGAGCTATGCGTTGGTTCCGCTCCTTACTTACATTTATGGAAAGCCTGCAGAGTTCGGAGAGAATATTGAGATCTACGCTTACATTTCTTTCCTGAACGTAGTTTTTACTTATGGAATGGAAACGGCCCTTTTCAATTTTTCTATTTCCGAAACCAATAAAGAATTAGTCTACAGCACTACGCTGCGTTCCATTCTTATTTCATCGCTTGTATTAAGTCTTCCTTTTTTACTTTTCTCCGGAAGCATTGCAGATTTAATTCGTTATCCCGGTCGCAGCGGACTTATCTGGTTAGCGATACTCATTGTGGCAACGGATGCAATTGCGGCTATTCCATTTGCAAAATTGCGCGAACAAAATAAAGCGAAACGATTTGCGAAGCTCAAAATGATCAACGTCGTTTTGCAAGTGCTGATCACTCTTTTTTTTATCGGCGTTTGTAAATATTATTTTGAGCATGAACCGGATTCTTTTCTTGGCCGACTTTACAATCCTGAAATAGGAATTGCTTATGTGTTCATTGCGAATCTCACTGCAAATATTATTTCGCTGATTTTGCTTTCTCCCGAGCTGGCAAGAGTGAAAAATGGTTTTGACCTCGCCTTGTGGAAACGCATGATGAGCTACGCGCTTCCGTTGATCATTGTTGGTTTAGGAGGAATGATCAATGAAACAATGGACCGTATTTTATTGAAATACCTTTTGCCTGCAGGAATCGGTGAAACACAATTAGGGATTTACGGTGCGTGCTATAAAATTTCAATTCTCATGACGCTCTTCGTAATGGCTTTCCGTTATGCAGCTGAACCGTTTTTCTTTTCGGAACAAAAAAATGAAAATGCAAAATCACTCTATGGCAAAGTGATGACGTATTTCGTGATCTTCTGCCTCATTATTTTCCTCGGCACCACAATGAATATTTCATGGATACAATATTTTGTCGGTCCCGATTACCGTGCAGGATTAGCGGTTGTTCCGATCTTATTGCTGGCGAATTTATTTCTTGGAATGTATTTCAATCTTTCCATCTGGTACAAGCTCACCGGCAAAACAAAATTCGGAATGTACCTCACACTTGTCGGCGCAATCATTACCATCACTTTAAATTTTCTATGGATTCCTTCCGATAATATTTACTTCGGCGGATTCATGGGCTGCGCCTGGGCTACACTCATCTGTTACGCAACAATGATGGTGCTTTCCTATTTTGTCGGACAGAAATATTATCCCGTCGATTATGATGTGCTCAAAATATTGGGATACCTCGCATTTGCCATCGCACTTTATTTCGTGGGCACATTTGTCGACACGGATTCTGTCCTGCTCGATCTTGTGTTGAAAAATTCGTTGCTGCTGGTCTATCTCTTTGCAGTAATAGTTATCGAAAAGCCACGTCAATTGCTTCGTCGTAAACCTGCAGAAAAGAACCCTCTTTCTTGAAAAACCGTACCTTCGTAAGATGCTGAATATACCCGTAATAAATCGCTCGAAACATGCTCTGCCGGAGTATGCAACACCACTTTCCGCCGGACTTGATCTGCGTGCAAACCTGGACGAAGCGGTTGTGCTTAAGCCACTTGAGCGCGCAATGATTCCGACCGGATTGTTTATTGAATTACCTGAAAGCTACGAAGCGCAGGTACGTCCGAGAAGCGGTCTCGCTGCAAAACACGGTGTTTCGGTTCTCAACAGCCCTGGCACAATTGACGCAGATTACCGCGGCGAAATAAAAGTCATTCTTGTAAATCTTTCCAATGAGCCATTTACCGTCAACGATGGCGAACGTGTGGCACAATTGGTGGTAGCTAAACATGAACGCGTAGAATGGCAGGCAACCGATGAGCTCGCAACTTCAGAAAGAGGAAGCGGCGGATTTGGATCAACCGGCACTAAATAAGTTATTAGTTCGGAGTTTTTAGTTCGGAGATAATCCGGAATGCTTCGAGCGAACCACTAGAATTGCGAATTACAGTGAGAAATGAGAATTCTCCGAACTAAACACTAAGAACTAAGCACTTTCTATGAAGATTATAATTCCAATGGCGGGTATGGGCAAACGAATGAGGCCGCATACACTGACTGTTCCAAAGCCACTTTTGCCTGTTGCCGGTAAACCTATTGTGCAACGACTGGTAGAAGATATTGCGACGGTTTGTAACGAAACGTTGGAAGAAATTGCATTTGTGATCGGGCCTTCCTTCGGGAAAGAGGTGGAAGAAATGCTGAAAGGTGTTGCTGCAAAGCTTGGCGCCAAAGGAACGATCTGGTACCAGGAAGAAGCATTGGGCACCGCGCATGCGATCATGTGTGCGAAGGAAGCGCTGGATGGAAAAGTAGTTGTTGCTTTTGCGGATACGTTGTTCAAAGCGGATTTTAAAATGGATACTGCGCAGGAAGGAATTATCTGGGTGCAGAAAATTGAAGATCCGCGTGCGTTTGGCGTGGTGAAAGTGGATGCGGGCGGGCACATCACTGATTTTGTAGAGAAGCCGCAAACTTTCGTAAGCGATCTTGCGATTATCGGAATTTATTATTTCCGTGATGGCGCAAATCTTCGTAAAGAATTGCAATACCTGCTCGACAATAATATCCGCGACAAAGGTGAATTTCAATTGACGAATGCATTAGAAAATATGAAAACCAAAGGAGTGAAATTCGCTCCCGGAAAAGTAACTGAGTGGCTCGATTGCGGAAATAAAGATGCAACCGTTTACACCAACCAGCGTGTGCTTGAATTCAAGAAAGATGAATCGCTTGTTTCTGATTCATTGAAAAATGAAGGAAGCGAAATTATTGCTCCTTGTTTCATTGGCGCAAACGTGGTGTTAAAAAATTCCAAAGTTGGTCCGCACGTTTCTATCGGCGACAATACTGTTGTAGATTCAACCGTTATTTCAAACAGCATTGTACAGGGAAATTCCAAAATTCTAAATTCCAAAATCCAAAATTCAATGATTGGAAATTTTGTTGAGATCATCGGAGCGGAAGGTGATCTGAGTATAGGTGATTATACGGTTATCAAATTGAATTGATCATGAAACGATTTAGCATTTACATTTTCTCGGCTAGTATTCTAATGTTTGCAATTTCCTGCAAGCCTAAAGAGAAAATTGCGAAATCGGATGGTGTGCAGTTTGAAGATGTTCATTTGGGCAAAGATCAGCCTGGTGGAATGACGGCGGGAAAAGCAACAGAAGAAGAAACATTTGTGCAGGGTTGCATTCAAAAAGCATTGGGAAATCCGGCGAGAGCGTTAGTAGAATTCCAGGAATGCCTCAATATGAATCCGAAAAGTGCGGCGGCGAATTACGAGATCGCAGGAATTTTCAGCCAGGGTGGACAATCAGACCGCGCGTTGAAATATGCGAAAGCTGCCAATGATCTTGCGCCGGAAAATCGCTGGTATAAATTGCGCTATGCGAATATTCTGCAGGAGAACAATCGCTCTGAAGAAGCAATCAAAATTTTCAAAGAGCTTTCCGACAGCGAACCGCAAAACACAGATATTCTTTTTCGTTATGCGAATGCGTTGAAAAATGCAGCGCGTGCGGATGAAGCGTTGAAAGTTTACGATCGCGTTGAATCCATCGAAGGCATTTCTGATACATTACAAAATTCACGCATCGCAATCTACCAGGCGAAAAACGATATTATCGCTGAAGAAAATGCATTAAGAGCACTTGAAAAAGCATTTCCCGAAAACCTTACTTACAGCGATCGTCTCGGCGATTTTTATGTGCGCACGAATCAGCCTGTAAAAGCAGCAGAGATCTTTGCAAGAATGAGCACGCGTTATCCGACATCTGTTGCGCCCCATTTAAAGCTTGCTGCTAATTATGCCGCGCAGGGACAAACCGAAAAAGCATTTTCGGAAACAGTTCTCGCGTTTGAAATTCCTGTTGCATCAACGCTGGAAGAAAAAGTGGCTGTAATGAATCAGTTGTATCCTGCCGGGAATGATGCGCCTGTTTTATCTCCGGCAAAAAGAAAAGAAGCTGATTCATTGACACGCATTCTTCGCCGCGTTCATCCTGATAAAGCAGCGCCGTATTCACTTAGCGGAAATTATTATTACAAAGACGGAAAGTTTAAAGAAGCGAGAGAAATGTATCACAAAGCAGCGGCATTCGGGCAGGACGAATACGAGCCGTGGAAACGTTTGATGGAAATCAACGCGCAGCTGAATGATAATGCCGCACAGGAAAAAGATGCAAAACAAGTGATGGAATTATTCCCGACACAACCTGATGCATATTTTTATGTCGGAAAAATTCAATACAACAAAAAAGAATATTCGAAAGCGATTAATAATCTTGAAACAGGAAGAGATTTTTTGCAGGACAACCCGGTAAAAGATTTAGAAGTCCGGATCATGCTTGCCGAAATGTATCGCATCACCGGCAAAACAGCAAAAGCAGATAGTTATACCGAACTTATTTTGACACAAGACACCAGCAATATTCCGCTTATCGTTGCTTATTGCGAATCGATGAGCGCGCAGCGAACCAAATTGTATGAAGCAAGTCAGCTGATGCTTTATGTGATCAGCAAACAACCTTCTATCGCGACGCATTACGAGCTGCTCGGCTGGATCGAATACCAGATGGATGATTACAAAGTTGCAGCACAATGGATGTCGAAAGCACTTTCACTTACGCCTAACAATGCGCGCATGAATGAACGTCTCGGCGATATTGAATATAAGAATGGGAATAAAGAAATCGCATTGGCTTACTGGAAAAAAGCAGTAGCAAATGGCGGAACTAATCCTGCGCTGGAAGAAAAGATTGCGAATAAATCCATGGACGATAAATAGATGAGCGAACTGAGCAAAACCCTGGTGAAAAATTTCCTGCTGCTCTTGCTGGTTGGTTCACTCTTTGGATTTAATTCGTGCAAAAGCAATAAGCCGCAGAAAAATGTGAACAACGATTCACTTTCAAACGGCAATTGCAAGATCAATATTCGTCTTCCCAAACAGCTCATCAGCGATATGCGGAAGAATGAATTTCAATTCGAATGGTTTTCCGGAAAGCTCGATTGTGAAGCTTCTGATGACAGCTCCAAAGTAAATTTTGATGTTACAGTTCGTATCCGCAAAGACAGCGTGATCTGGATGATCGTGAGTGAACCAACATTAGGAATTCAGGTTGCACGAATACTGATCACAAAAGACTCGGTAAAATTCATTCAAAAGCTTCCGCAGGAAAAATGTTTTAAAGGCGATTTTATTATCCTGAGCAACCTTTTGCAGAATGAAGTGGATTACGACATGATCCAATCGCTGCTTGTTGGGAACAGCGCATCTTTTTACGAAGAAGATGAAAAGCTGAATTCTTCCATTAACAAAAACGATTGCAATTATATTCTCAGCACCATCCGGAAAAGAAAGCTGAATAAAGTGCTCAACAATCCGCAAACACCTCCTGCTGATCCGCTGCAAACAATAACCATCGATCCTGCTTCGTTAAAGATTATGCAGATCCTTTTCATCGATGCGCAAAACCGGACATTCACCGCCAATTACAGTGAATTTGCACTGGAAGATTCGATGCTGTTTCCGCACAAAGCAATTTATTTTGCCCGCGGCGCACAAAAATCAGCGCGACTTGATGTTACATACAAAAAAGTAAAGCTTAATCAGCCCTTAGAGTTTCCATTTAACTTTCCAGATGACTGCCAACCGATCATCATCATCCAGGAGCAACCAAAATAACCTCAGCAACCGGAAGGTAAGCCTGAAAGGTTTTGTTGCCGTTGTAATTATGCTGGCTATTTTGCTGGCAGGAACTCCCCTTGTTTTAGCGCAGGCGAAAAAGAAAAAGAAGCCGGCGAAAAAAGTAGAGAAGCAAGACAAAAAATCGCTTGAAGCAAAGAAAAAAGATCTGCAGTCACAAATCGATCTTACTGATAAATTGCTGAAAGAAACGCGCCGCACAAAAACACTTTCGTTAAGTCAGCTTGTTGCAATCAATCAAAAGATCGAAGCACGCGAATCACTTATAGGTGAGATCAACGCTGAAATAAAAGAGCTGGACAGGCAGATCTTTGATAACAACGTTTTAGTGACGCAGCAAGACACAGACATCGCGCAGCTGAAAAGAGATTACGCGCGCATGATCATCTTCGCGTATCGCAACCAGGATGCTTACCAGCGGATGATGTTTATTTTTTCTGCTGATAATTTCAACATGGCTTTTCTTCGCATGCGTTATCTGCAGCAGATCGGTGAAGGAAGAAAACAGCAGGCGGAAAAGATCACAGAACGTCAGCAGGAACTGAATGAAAACATCCGCACACTTGAAGAGCAGAAAGCGGATAAAAAAGCATTGCTCGGAAATAATGAAGTGGAGAAGCAGCAGCTCGCGGTAGAAAAAGATGACAAGGATAAAACATTCCGCGAATTACAAACGAAAGAAACGCAGCTGAAATCTGATCTTGAAAAAAAGAAATCAGAGAAATCGAATATTGATAAAGCAATCCAGGATCTTATTGCTGCAGAAATAAAAAGAAGCACTGCGCCACCGGTAAAAACAGCTCCAAAAACAGGAACTAATCCGCCAAAAAATCCACCGAGCACACCAACCGCTCCTGCAAAAATTGTCCTCACACCGGAGGCTACAACACTTGGAAATAATTTCGCAGGAAACAAAGGCGCATTGCCCTGGCCCGTCGCACAGGGAAGCATCACCTCACATTTCGGAAAACAAGCGCATCCTGTTTTGAAAGGTGTTTTTGTAAATAATAACGGCATCGATATTTCAACAACACCCGACGCACCTGCACGCGCAGTTTTCGAGGGCGAAGTAACAGGCGTAACCAATATTCCCGGTAGCGGCTGGTTGGTAATCGTTCGCCACGGAGAATTTCTCACCGTTTACGCAAAGCTGGAAGATGTGTATGTGAAGCAGGGCGATAATGTAAAGACGAAACAAAACATCGGAAAAGTTTCTAAAGATGCCGAAGACGGTCAGACGACTTTACACTTTGAAGTTTGGAAAAGCGGTGTTGGAAAAATGGATCCGGAGCCGTGGCTGAATAAATAAAAAAGGTGACAGGTGACGAGTGACAGGTGACGAGTAATAGATGGGCAATAATGGAAATCATCCACCCAATCACCTGTTGTTTTCAAAAAATATTTTGTTTTTCCTCCGGGGCGGCTATCATCGTCCTTTTCCCTATGCCCTGTCACCTGTCACTTGTCACTCGTCACCCCTTTTTAACTCAAACTTCCCGGCACCTTCTTCCCTGTCTTCGCTTCATAAAGTGCCTTCAGCAATTCGTATTTCTCTATGAATTCATTCAGCTCTTTGCGCAGCACGGCAATTTCATCATCCACGGCAGGAAGTCCTTTTTTGCGGTTCTTCGCGTAAATGCCAATTGGATTATTTACTGCAGAATTTCCTGTTGTTCCATAATACGCGAAGAAATCGAACTCAAGCGCTTTGCCTAATTTCATCAGCAAGCCGGTATCGATGGTTTCACGCAGGTAAATGCCGTAAACATTCTGCTTGGATGTCTTGATGGCACGGGCAAGCTCGGTTGGACCGATCCGTAATTCTTTTGCCCTTGCCTTTATTTTTTCGCCGATGTGCATTGGTCAAAAGTAACGGGCGATCGGACAACAAATAATTCCCTTTAAAACGTTATTAATTGGTAATCAGGCAATAATTTCTTGTCTTTTTGGAAAAGACCGGTTTATTTTGTTTCGCTGAAAGTCAATTTTCGAATTGGCAAATACGATAAATGAGTTTAAAATTTGGAGGGATAAACTGTCAATGAAACATCCTGCGAAAAATAATGATAGCGTGAATTCACATGGTTATTTCCTCTTTTTCCAATTTACCAAGCAGGCAGGTTGACATTCGATACAACTTTGGTATAGGTGTAAAGACCTGTTTTCTAAGGAAATTGGTATAAAATGTATTATTTATTGTCTTTTTGGCAATTATTACTTGACTTTTTACTAATTTAGATTTTAATTTGTCCGGCGAATCAAACGATACCTATGTAGCTCATTCAACTTTTTCACTTTTACGCAGGACCCAAATTTGCTTTTTGCCTGCCCGCAGCCTTCCATCGTTCCCCCGGAAGGCTGTTTTTTTTGATACCGTCCCCAGACAGGCCATCAGCATCATGAATTCCGCGTTTTTCTCCCGGACTCCGAACTTTTGGTAGTGGGAGTTTAACTTGTCCGGTTCAACCCTCAAAGAGTTTGCAAGCGCGTTTGCAGGCGCGCAACTCTTTGAGGGTTTTAAGAAAGGTTTCTCAAGCTGACCCACTACTGAACCTTTGTTTTTTGAAATTTCCCGCGTTATCAATCGTATCTTTATAGAAACCTTTTTCTGTGAAAACTCTCTACCTCGTTCGCCACGCCAAATCATCCTGGAATATTGATACAATTGCTGATATAGATCGTCCGCTGAACGACCGCGGTTATACGGATGCGCATGAGATGGCAAAACGCATGAATAAAAAAGTGCAGCCCGCATTTCTTATTTCCTCACCGGCTATCCGCGCTGTTTCCACCGCACTGATTTTTTCGCGCGTCTTTAAGACAGAAGTTTCTGCCCTTGAATTGCATCCGCTGCTTTACGGCACAAACGCGAAACAATACCTGCAGGTAATAGGAACAATTCCGGATCAACATACTTCCGCATTTTTATTCGGACACAACCCGATCATTACTGAAACTGCAAATATGCTCGGCGGTACACAATTGCTCGATATGGCAACTGCCGGAATTGTTGGAATTGAATTGGATATAATGAGCTGGAAAAAAGTGCGTGAAGCACATGGAAAAATGATTTTCTATGATTTCCCCAAGAATGTAGATTAAGCATCCAGGTTAAACAATTGTTAAGGCTACGCTTCATATTGATTTAGCTCTATTTTTACAGCAAAGCCCCCTTGAATAAATGGAAAAGAAGAAGAAGGTTGTTACGAAAAAATCTGTGGAGATAAAGACGCAGGAGAAAAAGAAACAGGAAAAAAAGCCCGGCACAACTGCTGTTGCAACTAAAGCTACGCCTGCAAAAAAAGTTACCCGCAAAAAAATTTCTATAAAGAAAATTCCGCTTGTCAACCGTGAAGTAAGCTGGCTTTCATTTAACGATCGCGTTTTACAGGAAGCGGAAGACAGCGCAAATCCATTGCTGGAACGTTTACGCTTTCTCGGAATTTATTCTAACAACCGCGATGAATTTTTCCGCGTGCGCATTGCTACATTAAAGCGCATGACCAAGCTGGGGAAAAAAGCTGAAGAAGCTTTAGGTGGAAATCCAAGGCAGCTCATCGACCAGATTCAAAAAAGAGTCATCACTTCTTCGTTGCGTTTTGACCGTGTGTATACAGAGCTTTTACATGAGCTCGAAAAAAAACGCATTCACATCATTGATCAAAATCAGCTGACTGCAGAACAAGGTGAATGGGTAACAGCTTTTTTCCGCGATAAAGTAATGCCATCGTTGTTCCCGATCATGCTCGACAGCGCGCCGTCTTTTCCTTACCTGAAAGACAAATCCATTTATTTCGCCATTAAAATGGAACGCCGCGAACGAAATAAAAAAGCCCGTTATGGATTGATGGAAGTTCCAACGGATAATTTATCGCGTTTTGTTGTTCTTCCCGCTAAAGGCGCACATCAATACGTTATGCTGCTCGATGATGTGATCCGTTATTGCCTGCATGAAATTTTTCCTATTTACGAATACGCACGAATCAGCGCGTTTACAATCAAGCTTACGCGCGATGCGGAATTGGATATTGACAATGATATTTCGAAAAGTTTTGTAGAAAAGATCACCGGCAGCTTAAAGAAAAGAAAGAAAGGTGCACCTGTTCGTTTTCTTTATGATAAAGCAATGCCGCTGGATATGCTGCGCTTCCTTCGAATAAAATTAAAAGTGATCAAGCAGGATAATATCATTCCCGGATCGCGTTATCATAATTTTAAAGACTTCATCAACTTTCCGGATCTTGGCCACGGCGAATTAGCATGGCCTGACGCTATTCCACTTTCACACCCATCTTTCAAAGCAGGTGAAAGTATGTTTAATGTTATTCGTGCAAAAGATGTTTTACTGCATTATCCCTACCAGTCGTTTCACCATATCATTGATCTTTTACGTGAAGCATCCATTGATCCGCGCGTAAAAAGAATTCAGATCACGATCTATCGCATTGCTAAAAACTCCAATGTTGCAAATGCGCTGATCAATGCATTGAAGAATGGAAAAGAAGTAGTTGTGGTAATGGAATTGCAGGCGCGATTTGATGAGGAGAATAATATTACCTGGGCCAACCGCTTGCAGGAAGAAGGCGCTCGTGTCATTTTCGGTGTTCCCGGAATTAAAGTGCATTCCAAATTATTTATCATTTCGCGCCGCGAAGATGGTGTGATGATTGACTATGTGCATATCGGAACGGGCAACCTGAATGAAAACACCGCACGCATTTACACGGATAAGACGCTGCTCACCACAGATCGTCGTATCACAGATGAGGTGCAGCAGGTTTTTGATTTTTATAAGGATAATCTCAAACCGGGGAATTATAAAAATATTGCGGTGTCGCCTTTTAACATGCGCAAGAAATTCACCAACCTCATCGAGAAAGAAATTCACAACGCGCTCGAAGGAAAAATGGCCTGGATCATCATCAAGCTCAATAACCTGGTGGACCGCGACATGATCCTGAAATTGTATGAAGCAAGTCGCGCGGGTGTGAAGATCAAGCTGCTCGTGCGCGGAACCTGCTCGCTTGTACCACGCGTGAAAGGATTCAGTGAAAATATTGAAGCCATCAGTCTCGTGGGAAGGTTCCTTGAGCATACGCGCGTGTTCATATTTTGTAACGGCGGCGATGAAAAGTATTTTATATCTTCGGCAGACTGGATGTCGCGTAATCTTGACCACCGCTCAGAAGTTGCGGTCCCGATTTACGATGCAGAAAGTCAGCAGGAGATGAAGCACATCATCAATCTCCAGCTTCGCGATAACCGTAAAGCGCGGATCCTTGGTGGCAAAGAAGAAAATTCTTACCGCAAGTCGACAGCTAAAAATTCGGTGAACGCACAAGAGGAAATACGGCTCTACCTGGAGAAGAAGGCCAACACCGAAAAAAGATTAACAGCCAGAAAGAAGATTGAAGTTCGCAGCGATTGATATCGGATCAAATGCAGTTCGACTGCTCATCGGAAATGTTTACGAGAGCAAAAACGGGCCCATATTTAAAAAAGCTGATTTAGTCCGGATCCCGCTTCGTTTAGGCGAAGATGCTTTTTTGCACAAAAGAATTTCTCCTGAAAAAATTTCAAAGCTTATCCTGGCAATGAAATCTTTTCGCCACCTCATCGATTTTTACGAGATCACAGAATACAAAGCCTGCGCCACTTCTGCCATGCGGGAAGCGCTCAATGGTGTGGAAGTCATTGAGCAAACCTGGCACGAATCAGGAATCGCAATCGAGATCATTGACGGAAAAGTAGAGGCGCAGATCATTTATTCCAATCACATCGCCGAAAAGCTAAGCGCGGATAGTAATTATCTCTATATCGACGTTGGCGGTGGCAGCACGGAACTCACGCTGTTTTCTAAAAATCAATTGATCGCATCACGTTCGTTTAACGTCGGAACAATTCGTTTCCTGAATAATCTTGTTTCAAAAGAATTGTGGAGCGAATTTAAAGAGTGGATCAGAAAAGAGACGAAAGATTTTCAGCCCATTACTGCAATCGGTTCCGGTGGCAACATCAATAAAATTTTCAAGATGTCGCGCAAAAAACAAAACCGCCCGATGTCTTTTAAACGTTTAGCAGAAATGAATGACCTGCTCGAGGCGTATACGTTACAGGAGCGCATCGAAGTTCTCGGACTAAATGCCGATCGCGCAGATGTAATTGTTCCGGCGGCAAAAATATTTATGACGGTAATGAAAGCGGCCGACATCAAAGACATTCACGTTCCGCAAATCGGGATGGCGGATGGATTGATTCATTTGTTGTATGAAGAGCATGTGCAAAGGAATATGAAGGGGATGGTTTTTAGTAAGTAGGTTATATGACAACTGAAAGACCAATCAAGTGTAGTTCTCCTTCATATAAAGCTGATCCATTTTACTTTGTTGAAGATGAAGACGGAGATAAAAGATTTGTTGTATCAATTCAGGACATAAATAATATTCAGCTTCTTCTTACGAACTTTATTGCTGCATCAGATAATGATCTCGAAATAAAAATCCGTGATCATTCAGAAAATGAAAATCCATTAGACTTTTGGGGACTGACAACAAATAAAAAATTAGTCGAACTACTTGAACTTTATCACGATTTCCTCTTTCATGATGGATACCATGTCCTGATGATTAGAAATCCAAAAACGAACGACTATATAGTATTTGATGAACACGGTCTTGTGTTTATATATACCAACAAAGATTATTCGGAAATTTTAAATAAAATGGGGCTGCCTTATAAACCAAACGCAGCTCTTATTTATGAATTTGACCATTGGCATTACAGAGCTGCTACAGGAGAAAAAGACTTACAGAAAATAATTAATGAGCTCAAATTACAACAGGAAATATAACAATCAGTATGTCATTGCATCTATAAACATACAATCTTACAGATGAAAAACCCGTCGGTTAATTTGAAAACGATCCTTGCATTCCTTGTCCTGGTTAGTTTTGGGAATTGTAAAAACGAAAGTGTCAAACAATCAAAACCATCATGGAGTGATATTCATATCTATCTTGAAGGTCAAATAATTGAAATTTACAAAACGGATGATCTGCCCGGATTCTCACGAATTACTTTTCCTAAAGATTCGATGCAGAATTTCAATTTATCGGATCAGGAAAAAGACAGTGTTTATAGCCTCGTAAATCGCATAATTGAAAATCCCATTGAGCCCGGACATTTGATTGCAGCTGAATATGCAGAAACCGCATCATTTGTGATTAGTACCGAGGAAAAGACAGGGAGGGCAATAATCACAACCACACTCAAAAAGATAGATTTTCAATTTATAAAATCCTGGAAGACGATATCAGATGATACAAAAGCGCTTCATTTGTTATTGGCGAAAAAAATCAAATTTGTCGGGAAGTGATCTCCTACATTCGTTTTGCTTAAAACCATTTATGAACTGTTAGCTGGTTGGTGATTTCAGATGCGAACCCGAACAGCTATCAATAAAACACATTATAATGTGATTTGACTTGCATTATTCCGCTATTTTACCGACTTTTACATTAAAATCACATTATAATGTTAGTCGATGATATCGGAAAATCGCTGAAAAAACGGCGAAAGGAACTTGGAATAACGCAACCGCATTTAGCTGAGTTAGCAGATGTGAGCACGAATACGCTGTATAAATTAGAGCGCGGCCAGGGTAATCCTTCTTTAGATGTATTGAATAAGCTTGCCGAAATTTTAGGAATGGAGCTAAAGCTTGAAGTGAAAAAATAAATAGATGCGAGCTGTAGAAATATACCGGAATGGAACTTTAGCAGGACTTCTGACCGAAGAAAATCGAAAAAGTTTTGTGTTTAAATATTCGGATGTTTATTATTCTGATCCAAACATGCCCGCTATCAGCTTAACGCTTCCTAAAATAAATCAGGAATACCGAAGTGAATATTTATTTCCTTTTTTCTATAACATGCTAAGCGAAGGAGTAAATAGAAAAGTACAAAGCGTGCAATTGAAAATTGATGAAGAAGATAATTTTGGTCTGCTGATGGCAACAGCACAATATGATACTATTGGTGCGATAACAGTAAAACCTGTAAGCCCGAATGAATTTAAATAAATTAAAATATTGCCCGGGAACTTTGGCCGATGGTTTTACTACCTATAGTCCCAAGTGCCTGCGAAATTTATTTAATAACAAAAAGGTAAATCATATTTTGCCTTACGATCCACCGCAACAAAGTGAAGAGGTTACTGCACAATTTTTAGAAAATCGGAAACGCATTTCAATTTCAGGCGTCCAGGAAAAGCTGAGCTTAATTCTTGAGAAAAATATTTTGCGCCTGACAAAAGCGGGCGAACAGGGAACCTATATTCTGAAGCCTGTTCCAAGAGATTTGAAGCAAGTGGAAGAGCTTCCGGCCAACGAACACCTTACTATGCAAATAGCACGACAGGTGTATGGAATAAATACGGCAGAGAACGCTATGATCTTTTTTAAAAACGGCTCACCTGCTTACATCACAAAAAGATTTGATGTAAAAGCCAATGGTGAAAAATGGGGCGTGGAGGATTTCGCGTCCATTGCAGGAAGAACAAAAGACAGTGCAGGCCCGAATTTTAAATACCAGTACAGTTATGAAGAAATGGGATTGCTGATTCAAAAAAATGTAAAGGCGTGGCGGGTAGAAATTGAAAAATATTTTTCCCTGGTTCTTTTTAATTATTTGTTTTCAAACGGTGATGCGCATTTAAAGAACTTCTCGTTATTAGAAACTTCGGCAGGAGATTATCTCTTAAGTCCAGCATATGATTTGGTAAATACACGTTTACATGTAGACGATACTGACTTCGCATTAGACAAGGGGTTATTTACAGATGATTTTAAAAGTCTTGCATATAAAAAAAATGCGCATCCATCACAAGCCGATTTTTTTGAGTTTGGAAAAAGAATAGGAATGCAAGAAGCCAGGATTAAAAAACTACTACAACCATTTCTTCAAAAGCAGGATGGGGTTGAACTATTAATAGCCAATTCATTTTTAAACCAGGGGAATAAGCGTGGCTACCTGTTGAGGTATAATACAAAACGAAATTATTTAATTGCCTGAACAGATCCGCTCAAACAAAGAACTGCATCGAAAATTGCGTAGTTACAATAACAGGAATTTGTTCATTCCCTATTCTTCTTTTTCCGTATTTTTAAAATCCATGCTACATCCCTCTTCTTCCTCCCGGCTTTTCCGTCTGCAATTGCTTATTATACTTTGCGGCTGCGTATTTACAACTATTCTTTCTGCGCAAAACAGAGACAGCCTTCTTGTAGCATATCGCGGTGCAACTTCCGAACGTAACGTGAAGAAGATTGCAGTGCTCGCACATCAGCTCGGAATTTATTACGAAAGTGAAAATGAAGACAGCGCTGTCTATTTTTTCAACGTAGAGGAAAAAAACGTCAACTCGCGCATTGAAAAAGCAGATGCAATTTATTATGCCGCCAGGTCAAAAATGTTATCGGATCCAACAATTTCATTGGCAACCGGACAAAGAGGATACCGGCTTGTTGCAGACACAACCTGCGCGCCTAAGGCAAACCTTTGTAATATAATCGGCATTTATTACAGTCGCAGCGGACAATACGATAGCTCGTTGTATTATTATAAAATCGGGTTGTCGACTGCTGAAAAAGTCAAGGATGAAAAGCTGGTTTCAAAGCTAAAGGCAAATCTCGGTGATCTATATAGTTACCAGGGCGATTTTGCACAGGCTTTAAAATACCAGCTGGATGTGTTGGATTTTCAAACGCGCACGAAAGACAGCGCAAACATGATTCGCACAATTGTAAATGTTGGTAACACTTACAATTACATGCATGAAGACAGCGTGGCGTTGACGTATTACATGCGCGCCTATCCATTGCTGAAAGATAAAAAGAGTCGTGTAGCAGGAAATTTATTTAATTCAATTGCGCTGGTTTATGATGGTTACGCCGAGGACGTTCCTGAAAAAAGTCCGAAGTGGAAAGAATATATTGCTTTAGAAAAAAAATATCTTGAACAATCATTGGCAGTTAAAAAAAGCCTGAATGATACACTCGGTATTGCTAATACGCTTGTAAACTTCGGAAGGCTTGCCCGGAAAATGAAAAATAATCCGGAAGCAATCCGTTATTTTAACGAAAGCATGTTGTTGGGTGAAAAAATAAATAATTCACGTCTTCTAAGAGCAAATTGTGATGAGCTGGGTGATATTTATGTTGAACAAAAAGAATACGCGAAAGCCCTTTCTTATTATTTCCGCATGAAAGAAAGTAGTGAACGCGATAATGATCTCAGCGGACGCCACGATGCGCTTTATAGTATTTACCGCGCCTATGAAGCAATGGGGGAATATAAAAATGCTTTTGAATATCTTGTTCTTTATAAAGGAGTTATTTATGAGATCGACTCTTTAAAATCATTAAACCAAATCGCTGAATCAGAAGCGAAATATAAAAACCAGGAAAAGCAGCGGGAGAATGATAAGCTCTCTTATGAAAATCAATTAAAGACCATTGAAAATAATAAAGCGAAAAAAGAAAAGCAATGGATTCTAATTTTCGGCAGCGCGGGACTCGTGCTCATCCTTTTTATCTTTTATCTCTTCTATCGTAATGCGCAGATAAAAGCAAAAGCAGTAGAGCAGCAAAAAGTTACTAAAGCCGTTTTCGAAAGCGAGCAAAAAGAACGCATTCGCATTTCACGCGATCTGCATGATAATGTCGGAACACAATTAAGCTTGATCAGCAACGACATTGAATGGATCACACATCCGCTGAAATCATTTACCGAAGCTGAAAAAACAGAAAAGCTCGAGTCGATCGGCAGCGCTTCGAAAGAAGTGATCAATACCTTGCGCGAAACAATCTGGGCGCTGAACAAAGAAGAAGTTTCCTTCGAAGAATTTGCCGATAAGCTCAAAGCGTATGTGCAAAAACAAGTGAAGCTCAGCAAAAATGTGCAGCCCTCTTTCAGTGAGAATTTAGATTCAAACATCATGCTCGGACCTTCTGAAGCACTCGGACTTTTCCGCATCTGCCAGGAAGCAATTGCAAATTCATTAAAATATGCGCAATCAGAAAGATTAGACATTTCACTGAACTCAAGCGGAGAAAAATATGAGCTCATCATTTCCGATCACGGCAAAGGGTTTGACAAAAGTGCCATTGACCGCGACAAAAATTACGGGCTTGCCAATATGAAATTTCGTGCGGAAGAAATTTCATGTGCTATTAACATCGATTCGTCGCCTGATAAGGGAACAATTGTCACGATTGCTAAAAAATAGCACACATGCGTTATGCCCAATTTTCATTGATAGATTACATTTGATATATGGCATACAGGATCGCAATCGTGGATGATCGTCCACAGAACATTACTTCACTCTCTGAAAAAATTGTTTTCTCCGGTGAAGTAACCGTGCTTTTTACAGCGCAGAACGGAAGTGAATTCATGGAAAAGCTGAAATCGCTTCCTATCGACAGGCTTCCGCAAGTGGTGCTCATGGATATCGATATGCCTGTGATGAATGGTATCGAAGCCGTTCGCAACAGTCATGCGATCTATGATAATATTCGTTTTATCATGCTCACTGTTTTTGACGACGACGATAAATTGTTCGAAGCAATTCAAGCCGGCGCCGATGGCTATTTGCTCAAAGAAGAACGTGTCGATGTTATTATCCAATCCATCCGCGAAGTGATCGATCGTGAAGGCGCGCCTATGTCTCCACGTATCGCGCGCAAAGCGTTGAAATTGCTTACCGCTTCCGCTGCGCCCGTTGCACAGGAAGAAAAGATTGATTCGTCTTTGTCAGACAGGGAAATGGATATTCTGAAAGAGCTTGTCAATGGATTAGAGTATAAACAAATCGCAGAAAAGCTTTTCATCAGTCCGCATACCGTTCGCAAGCACATTTCCAATATTTACGAAAAGCTTCACGTCAGTTCTAAAACGCAAGCGGTGAAATTGGCGTTGAAGAATAAATGGGTTTAGCTGATTACTAGCAAATCTTATTACGTTAAGAGCATTTTGCTTCCCGACTAATTCAGTTATTGAGAGAACAGGTCGCACCTACGGCGCTTTTTTTTGTTGGGATCTCTTTTGGTTATAGACGGGTCGCACCTACGGCGCTAAATTCAATTGCAACCCGTCTATATCTAACCCAACAAAAAAAAGCGCCGTAGGTGCGACCTGTCTATTACCTAACCCTACAACTCCTCTTAAAGCGCCGTAGGTGCGACCTGTTCTCAATGAAGGAAATCTCCCTTATTAAAGGAATTATCTCCCAGGCAATCTAAGTCGATGCAAAATATTTCCCTGAGAACAAACTTTCTTCCCTAACTCTTCCATACTTCGTAACTTCGCGCACGCCGGAAAATAACCGGCTGCCCCAATGATCATTCTGCGTTTTTTTAAATCACTTTTCGGAATTTATGCGGCGTTGTTTTTCATCGCGACGTTGCTGATCACTACGCCGCTTTATTTTTTCGTATTCCTTTTCCTGTCAGATAAAAAAGCGCCGCACATCGCGCACAAAATTATTTCCCGTTCATGGGCGCGCGCGCTTACATGGGGATTTTTCACTCCTATGCGCATTAAAAACAGCGCTTACATTCACCAGGACAAAGCGTATGTCATGATCGCCAATCATCGTTCGCAGCTCGATATTCCGCTTTATGCATTAGCCAGCAAAAACACGCTACGTTTTCTTGCAAAAGCAGAATTGACAAAAATTCCATTGCTCGGATTTATCATTCGTAAATTATACATGACGGTCAATCGCACAGACCGCAATGACAGAAACCGCAGCATCGAAATTATGCGCCGCTCGCTGGATGAAAATATTTCTGTTTTTCTTTGCCCCGAAGGAACGCGTAATCGATTTGATGAACCGCCGTTGCTCGATTTTCGTGATGGCGCTTTTCGTTTGGCCATCATTACCAAAACACCTCTTGCAGTTTTAACATTGCTCAACACCGGCGAAAAACTTTCACCCGTTCGTCCAATGGAATTTACGCCCGGTCCGCTTTACGCTGTGTGGGATGAACCAATCGATACAAGCAACCTGACATTGGAAGATGTTCCCGCATTAAAAGAAAAAGTGCGCCAAATAATGATCGCACATTTATCAGAATTCAGAAAAAGGAAATAATTTTCTATTCCCGGATTCTTTTCACCAATAACATTTTCACATTTCTCATTCGCACATTTGCACATTCGCATTATCAATATAATGCACCATTCCCTCCAACTTTGTATCTTGCAGCCACATTAAATATTTTCTCCTTTATTTATTCCATGCGCAAAATATTATTTCCATTCTTCACTGCTGCATTACTTCTCAGCTGTTCTAATGAAGCAAGCAAGCAGGCAAATGCTGATACCGTAAAAACAGATAGCGTTCCGGGTGTAGCTATACGTTCAGATTGGCAATCGCTTACTGAGAGCTGGACTGCTTCTTTGAACCTGAAGAATGCTTCGATCATGAAATCATTTTACGCGGACTCCGTTCTTTATTACGGCGACAAACTTTCCGGTGATGACGTAGTGAAAAGACAGCAGGATTTTTTTGCAGCGAACGCCGATTACCATCAGCGAATTATCGAATACATCAGTGAAGAGCAACAGCCTGATGGAAACTGGCGCATTCGCATTACCAAACAAGTTACAGCAGGCGGAAAAAAAGCGGAATATCCTGCTTCATTAATTTATTCAGATAAAAGCGGCATCTGGAAAATCATTTCTGAAAGCGATGATATTACTGATTTGAGAAAAGGAACGCCGCTTACTGTGCATTATGAACCGGAAATAACTACGATAGAAGGTTTGATTGAAGAGCGTGTTGCTGCAAATAAGAACAGCTATTTCACACTCTGGCCTTCACAGCCACTTGATGTAATTGCAACTACAGCACAGGAAAAAGAAGGTAACGCGACAGAAATTAATGTAGAGCAGCTACAGCTTAATGGTTATGAAAGAGAATTACGTTCAATGCTGAATAAAAAAGTAAAAATTTCAGGAGCGCTTTTTCATTCGCATACTTCTTATCATTTTACTGATGTGCTGATGAATGTAACTTCTGTTACTGTGATAAATTAAGCCGGAGTAGTTACAGCCTGCTGATTTTTTCTAACTGCATCTGCGCATATTTTAACATTCGCATGAAGGTGGAGTGCATCCGATGTTAATTTTTTCGAAAACAATCCTTCCCACTTTTTATTCGTGACAACTGTTTTGTCGCTGGTCGTCTTTTCAGAAACCATTTGAAAATTCAACCATGAAAAAAATTGCGCTGATTTTATCTTTCACCATTTCGTCCTGCATTTTAAATGCACAATTTGAAAAAGGTGATCAATCTGTAAGTGGATTGATCAATGCGAGGATAGCCGACAGGGGATCTTATTTCCATTCTTCTTTTGAAGGGATTTACCAGTATTTTATTTTTAAGAACTTTTCGGTTGGTGCCGGAATACAATATGATTACGGAATGGTTCGGTCCCTGGACGAGCGGTATAACGCACATACATTATATTTTAAACCCGAAGCACGCTATTACTTTTTCAACGGAAAATTCCGTCCATATGTTTATGCGAACATGGGAATAGGAGTAACCTTCGGTAATGCCATCTACCAGCAATACCGCTTTCAACCATTTACAGTTGGAACAGGTGCAGGCTTCAGCTGGTTCCTTACCGACAGGCTCGCGCTGGAATCTCGCCTGGGAATAAATGTACAGATGCACAAAGGCAAATTGGACTACGCCCGGCCCGATTTCAAAATAGGTTTGCAATATTCCATTCCTTCAGGCAATAAGAAGAAAGCTCAAAAGCAGGAATAATTCAAGTAGCAATAAGATGGAAGGCAATAAGGAAGGTTTGCTGATTTTTGACTAAACTTGACAAAAATCTATACATGAAATCCATCTTTACTTTAATTGCCCTTGCTGCTTTTTCTGCATTGTCTGCACAAACATTCAATTCACCCGAGAGCGTTGAATACGACGCAGCTAATAACCGCTGGCTCGTTAGCAACACGGGCGCAGGAGCAATAGTAGCTTTTGAACCGCCAACAATTTCACCGTTTTCAACCTTGCCATCAAGTCCGCATGGAATGGAAATTCTTGGAAATGTTGCTTACGTATGTGATGGTGCAAGGATCAAAGGATATGATCTTACTTCTGCATTGGAAGTTTTTAATTTAAACCTCGGTGCTTCTTTCCTGAATGGATTAACAACAGACGGAGTAAATTATCTTTTCGCAACAGATTTTTCAGCGAAGAAAATTTACCGCATTGATCCGGTTGCAAACACGTTTAACCTGATGGTAACAACATTAAAAACGCCGAATGGAATTTATTATGATGGCGCAAACAGCCGTTGTGTTTTTGTAACATGGGGATCAAACGCACCCGTACAAGCAATGAGTCTTATTGATTCCACTATTTCCACGCTTACAGCAACCACCTATAGCAATTGTGACGGCATCACTCGCGACAACGCAGGTTACTGGTACGCGACTTCATGGGGAAATAATTCGCTTATCCGTTGGGATGCGACTTTTGCTAATCCGACAGTTGTAATGACCGGTTTAAGCAGCGCTGCAGATATCGACATCAACACCGCAGGCGATTCCATTGCAATTCCGAATTCAGGAAATAATACGGTTGTATTTTACACCAACATCACCACCGGAATTTCTTCGCTAACAGAAACCGGTTTCAGCCTGTTCCCGAATCCATCCAATTCATCCTGCACACTTACTTTCGGAACTACACAAACCAACTCGCAAGCCATTCTCACCGACGCGACCGGAAGAATTGTCCGCAACATTCGCTTCACAGGAAATTCACTCCTGCTCGAACGCGGCGACCTGGAAGCAGGAATTTATCTGCTCAACGTAATCAATGAAAACGGGATCTCCTCTACAGGAAAGATCATCTTCGAATAGAGATTTACATGCACCTGATCTGGTAATCTGGTAATCTCGTAGCTGGGTAATTGAGAAGACAAAAGTAAATTCATAAATGGAAAATGGGTGCCAGATATAATTCTGACACCCATTTTTATTTTTTAATTTCCCAGTTACCAGATTACTAAATCCCCCCGGGAGATAGTGCTTCTTGCCTGGGGATCTTCTGGTTTACTTCTTCAGCTTATCCTTGAAGACTTCGCGGAAGTGTTCTACTTTGGGTTTGATTACGTATTGGCAATAACCTTCGCCGCCGTTATTGTTGTAATAGGATTGATGATAATCATCCGCTTTGTAAAATACAGTGGCGGCGCTGATCTCGGTTACGACCGGTTTTCCCCAGGTATTTTTTTCGTTGAGCTGCTGTTTATAATATTCAGCTTTCTTTTTCTGCTCCTCATTGTGATAATAAATAACGGAGCGATATTGTGTTCCCTGGTCATTTCCCTGGCGGTTGAGCTGCGTTGGGTCGTGACATTGCCAGAACGCGGCGAGCATTTCATCGTAAGAAATTTTCGTGGTGTCGTATACGATTTGACAAACTTCGGCGTGACCGGTTGTTCCGTTACACACTTCACGGTAGGCAGGATTTTTCACTGTGCCTCCGCTGAAACCGGAAACAACAGAAACAACACCATCAAGCATTTGGAATTGCGCTTCCACACACCAGAAACATCCGGCACCGAAAGTGGCAGTATCAAGAACAGCGTTTGCAGACATAGGTTGACTTTTTTTCGAGTTAGCAGCAGTAGTAGAATCGGATGCGGTGCTGGTTTGTCCGCAGGCTGTAAACACACTTCCGGGAAGCAATGCAACAAGCAGGTATACTAATCTTTTCATGACTTCAATTACGTATACAAAGATACAACCGGATTGGCTTTTTTGGTTTTTTAACAGCGCTTGGGAGCGAAGAAAATTTACCTTGTTTCACCAGTTAATCAACCAAAAACTCTTCTCATGAAAAAGATCCTCCTCGCTTGTGTTTTATTCACAAGTATTGCTTCATCGTCCACCGCTTTCGCGCAGGCTATTCCAAACCCAACTGTTCCTGTTTCGCCCGACCGGATCATTAGCCTCACCGGCACTGCAGAGATGGAAATCGTTCCTGATGAAATTTATGTGCGCGTTACTTTGCGTGAATTTACCAAAGACAAGAAAAAATATTCTATCGAAGAATTAGAAAAAACTTTTCTGAATTTTATCGAAACTGCTGCTGCTACACCACGCGCAAATGTAAAGATGGATAATACAGATGCGCAGATCATCGCGATGAAACGTAAAGAGAAGGATGCTGTGATCGATAAAACCTATGAAGTGAAATTCAAAAATAACACGCAGGTCGTTTTGCTTTTTTCCGCAGCGGATTCGCTCAATCTTTCTTATGTAAATATTACACGCTATTCACACAGCAAGATTGAAGAATACAAACGCGAAGTACGTATCGCCGCAGTTAAAAACGGGAAAGAAAAAGCAACGTATCTGCTTGCGGCGCTGGATCAAAAGCCGGGAAAAATTTTAAGTGTGACTGAAAAATCACCTTATGTGCGGATCGATGATGGCATCGACGATTATCGAACATTTCGCGGGAATACTGCAAATACTTACTATTCGGAACAACTATCAGGAAGCTATCAATCCCCACCGAGCACCGCATTGGTAAAAACGATCAAACTAACCTTCGAAGTTGAGATGATGTTTGAAATAATAAATTAGCTCGTCACAATTTATTTTCAAACAATCACAAACGCAAAACTCCTGCCTGCAGCAGCACAGCCAGCGCGGCGGCAGGCAGGCAAAACTCCGAACTAAAAACCCCGAACTAAAAACTAAAATCCCGTTCTTTATAGAGATATAATTCGCTATGACGATCATCAGCATAATTATTCTCTGGCTTTTTGTGATGGCGTTCTACCTGCTTTGGTGGAAATTCAGGGATGATCGTTTGCAGGGAAGAAACTTTTTCAATTTCGGCGATTACAATTTTCTTATTGTTTCTATTACCGTGCTCGGAATTTTCTGGGGCGGTTTTACATTAATTTCTCCTGAACCGCATTTTGCTGATCCGGAAAAACAGTTCGCGTTCGGAATGGAAACGCGTCAGCCCTGGTTGGTGACAGATGCGCTCTGGGAAAAAATTGAAAAAGATCCCGATAACACGGATTATCATTTCGCATTGGTGCAGCATCATTTTATGCAGGCGGAAGCTCCTTTTCTTCCCCCGGATAATAATGCATACAATACCGAACGCAATCGCATTTTCAATTATTATTCCGATTGCTGCAGCAATACATTTGATGTAAAGGAAAATGATATCGGGAATCTTTTTCTTGCGCTTTATTATATTCAAACCAGCGCGGAAGAAGATTTTGATGCTGCAGCATTTCATTTGCGGCAGGTGGAAAACAGGGAATTAAAATACCTGAATTACACCGAAGGCAAGCTGATGCTTTACCAGGCAGGCACTATTGTCGCTGAGCCGTTTTTCGAGGAAGAAATTCGTTTGAATGGTTTCAAAGAAGGTGCATGGAAACAGCTTGCCCTTATTTATTCTGTTTCGGGAAATGATAGCGCATTGAAAAAATTAATTGATTCGCCGGAAAGTCGTGAAGCGGTGCCGGAAGAATACCGTTACAAAACTTATTTCCTCGATGGCGACCTACTTTCATTTTATGAATTGCGTTTCAGGAAAATGTTCGGGGAATTAAATCTCTGGGGAATTCTCGGTGATCTGCTGATCCTGTTTACGTGGTTATTTTTTCTGCGATGGCTCAGCTTTTTATCGCCAATCAAATGGAAACATTTTTTTCTTGCGGTGGGAATTGGCGCGCTGCTGGCGATGTTCTCGTGGTTGCTGTATGAATTTTATCACCACGTTTTGCATTTCTGGAGCGACGGTGAAATCCTGAATGATTTTTTATTCTCGTTTTTAGGAATAGGATTAATTGAAGAGCTTGTAAAATTAATTCCATTTTTAATTCTCCTTCGTTTTACAAAAATCATCAAACGACCAATTGATTATTTATTGATCGCTTCTGCTGCCGGACTTGGATTCGCATTTTTTGAAAACCTGTTGTACTTCTCGCAATACGGACTCGACGTAATTCATTCGCGTGCGTTGACTGCATCTGTATCGCACATGGTTTCAAGCTCAATTGTTGCTTATGGATTTGTATTAGTAAAATTCCGTTATCCGAAAAAGTTCTGGCTCATTCCATTGTTCTTTCTCCTCGCTGCTTTCGCACATGGCTTTTATGATTTCTGGTTGCTGAATGAAAAAGTTCACCGGCTTACAATTGTCACGTTGTTTTTCTTCCTGTCAGAAATCCTGGTGTATGTTTCTTTTCTCAATAATGCGCTTAATCAATCTACGAATGGCATTACACAAACATCAAGTCTGTCTCTGAACACGCAACGTCTTTCTGCATTTATTGCGGGCGCATTGATCCTTGTTTTTGTTTTGGAATACACAGGCACATGTCTTATTTACGGAACAACAATCGGGAATCAAACGCTGATGAATGCATTCTTTTCCGGCGGTTACCTTATTTTTTTCCTTTCGGTCAGGCTTTCAAACATTGATATTATTCCGGGTCAATGGACGAAGATTGAATTTTTCTCCGGCATACTTCCGTCAGAAATTTTGGGTGGATCAAAAAAGCTGAATCAGAATTCTGTTGTCGGATTGCATCTCGTTTTTGAAATAGACGAACAAACAAAAAATCTCGGACCGCAATTGCCATTCAGCGGAATTGTAAAACGAAGGCTTCGTATGAAAGGATTTTCGGGATGGTTCGTCGTTGAGTTAGATCAACCTTTGCATTTAGTGAATAAAGAAATTAAGCTACTTTACATTCGCGCAAAGAACAGCAACGAATTAATTTCGAAAGAAGAAGAAACGACAGTAGGGATTTTTGTGCGCGCGAAAGAAGGAGAAAAAATTGAGCTCGCTTTTGTGGATTGGGCTGTTGCTAAATAAAAAAATAAGTGATTGGTGATTTTTTTTAATCATTAGGTAGGTTTGCGAAACCTACCTAATGATTAAAAAAAATAAACTTTTCTTCTAAAGAATTGTTTCTTCTGTCAACGGCGCTTCAATCGGAACCGTTTTTTTGTTCACGGGCTTTACATAAAATGCAACAGGAATTGCCAATAAGCTTGCCGCTGCTGCTACCCAACCGACATGATGATAATTCTGCACCGGATCATTCGGTCCGCCTGAGATTAATGCACCGCCGATAACAGTTGCAACCCCTGCGGCTAATTGTTGTGTTGCAGAATTCAAGCTTAAAAATCCACCGCGCTGATGTGGTTCTGCGGTAGCGGTGATCAACGTATTACAAGGAACACCGCGACTTCCGCCGAAAATAAAAAGTAATGAAGTAACTGCTAACACAACAGTGAGTCCTTCTTTTGGCAAATTGGTAATTGCGAAAATCGGAATTAACGCGCAGACAGAAAGTGCGGCAAAAACTTTAAAGCTTCCGAAGCGGTCGGATAATTTTCCGATCACCCGCAATGCAACAAGGCTGCACAATCCTCCTGTGAGGTAAATTAATGAAACCTGTTCCTGCGTGATGCCGACATTATTCACCATGTACTTCGGCATGAATGCGATGATGGAAAAATGTCCGAGCATTAAAAGAGTCATCAGCAAAAGTGCGCGTAGACGATTAGCAGATGAAAGTATCTCTTTGATGTTTTTCCATGCGTTACGTTTTTTTGCTTCTTCAATATGCGCCGTCATTTTCGGAATAAGAATAATAATTCCTGCCATTACCAAAATTCCTATTCCACCGATTCCAAAGAAAGGAACATGTAAATTAAAATGAGAAGCAACCCAACTTCCGATTGGAATTCCGAGAACAGATGCAGCGACAAAACCACTCATTACAATTCCCATTGCCGAAGCGCGGCGTTCATAAGGAACCACATCACCAACAACACTTAATAAAATTGCAGAAAGCACTCCGCCAAACATGCCGGTGAAAATTCGTGCAGCCAATAACGTTCCGTATGTCGGAGAAAATCCGCACGCAAAAGTTCCGATCACAAAAAACGCGTAAGAGAACAACATCACTTTTCTCCGATCAAAACGATCGACAAAAAATGCGCTCAAAAAGCTAACCACTCCTGCGCTGATATTATAAGAAGCCACAAGAAATCCGAATTGCGTTGGGGTGATCCCGAATTCATCCGTGAATAACGGACTAAGCGGCATCATGATCATAAAATCCATCACATGGGTGAATTGTACAAATGCGAGGCAATAAAGTAAGGGGCGTTCGCGGATGGAAGTTGCGGCCATGGTGAAGAATCTTCTTTTTTAGAAGATTGCAAAGATAGATAGGAGAATTGGTTGAAAAGATAGCAGAACCGGGTAATTTGAAAAGCAAGAGCTAAAAAATACAAGCCAGGGGTTAGTTTGACTTATAAATCTCTTTATTTCAATTACCCGGCACCCGGATTATTTAGTTCCCTGTACTTTGTTTGCCTTAAGATGCCAGATTAATTCTGCTTTTCTCCGTTGAGCAACGGTGATTATTGTATCATCACTAAGCGTAATTTTCCCACCTCTTGCCAGCTTACAGGATTTTATTTCCTGGAGATTGATGACATGCGACTTATGAACTCTTAAAAACATTTTGGGATTCAGCTCCTGGCAAATATCGCCGAGGTTTCGTGAGCTGATGTATTGCCGTTGTTGCCCGCGCAGGTAAAAAACACTGTAAATACGGACAGCTTTTACATGTAAAATATCTTCGACCGCTAATAAGTATCTTGTTCTGTTGTCGGTGATAAGAATGTAATTTATTTCGCTGCTCATCTTTCCTTCGTGTATGAGGCAAAGTAAACTCACTTTCTCCGAACTTTTGTGGACAACTTAGGGGTGAAATTGACATCGCATTAAATGTTGGGGAAGGGCAGTTATATTCGTGAAGTGGTTGGGGGGCTCTCCATTAAAATTTACGAATGGTATGACAATACAAGTACTTCATAATTTAGTTCATCAGTTTAATACGCATGAACAATCTCTGATCAGATTTGCCATTAAAGGAACAAAGGACGTTGAGGAAAATAAGTCTCTGCTATTATTTGAGTTTATTATCAGCCAGCAAAAATGTCCTTCAAGTGCAATAACCTCAAAAGTCATATATGAAGGAGCACCAGACACACGGATTCATAAACTTATCGTAAGACTACGAAGCAAAATCCTTGATATTATTATATCTGAAAATTTCTTAACCAAAACTGATCGCGTTAGTGAACGATCGCTTTTACGCATAAATGCCAGAAAAAAACTGCTTCAAAAATTAACGCTTGCCTCTATGAATGGTGGTGTTGACGCAAACCATATTCTGATTGAAGAGTCTATACGGGATGCGAAGAAATCAGAATATCTTTTAATCTTAGTTGAGTTATATAGTCTGAAAAAACAGATGGCTATATTCAGCAATAACGCTAAAGAATATGATTCTTATACCCAACAATTAGAATACTACAAGAGATGCTATTTTATAGAAGAGAAAATCGTGCACCATTATAACGATATCTCAAAGGACAAGGGTTATGGTAATTCTGTGTCGCCGAAAAAAACAATAAAACACCTGAAAGGTGTAATTAGCGAAGTGAATAAAGAAAAAAAATATTTGGCAACAAGTTATTCAAAATATCTATTTAATATAATACAATTAGAATACCTGTTTTGTATAGGAAAATTTATCGAAGCGAAAAAACTGCTTAATAAATTACATCGTCAGATGGGTTCGATAATGTTAGCCAGGGGGAACACGCATGTTACAATCAGGGTCGAAAGTGAACTTAGCACGTGTGAGCTTTTTTTAGGTAATTATGAAAAGGCAATCAAGCATTCTGAAACAGCCCTTTTATTGTTGAGTAAAGGAAAAAGTCGACAAAATTATTTTATTACTCTTGAGGTTTTATTTTACATTATTTTTTATACAAACGATTTTACTCGTGCGGAAAAAATACTTTCTGAATTATTATCCGACAGGGGCTCTTTTGAAAATGATTTTCGTCTTGCTAAGCCACATTATCTTCAGGCATGCATTCATTTCAAGAAAAGAGAGTACAAACACGCATTGGAAATTTTTAATAACCCAACGCCTTTGACCAAAGATAAAACGGGTTATGACATAGCCATGCGGATTTTACGTATTCAGTGTTTGCTGGCGCTTTCCAGATTGGATGAAGCTGCATCTCAAATAGAAAATCTGCGTAAACACGTGAATCGCAATTATAAAAAATCATATATAAGTGATAGAAATGTCCTAATTAGTAAAATTCTTGTCTTAATGCAGAAGCGAGGCTTCTCAAGCAAGTCAAATAAAACAGAATCCGGATTGATAAAAATCCTTGCGGGCTTAACTGGAAAACACAAATGGTTACCACTGACTCCTGAACTGATCAAATTCCATGAATGGTATGAAGAGTTTAATAGAAAGAAAACCACTGTTCAGAAACACGAATTTTGACATTAATTTATTTCAAGCCTTATGACAATAAAAGAGCTTTACGATTTAGTCCATCAGTTTAATGCGCATGAACAATCATTGATCAGATTTGCAATTAAAGGATCAAAGGAGGAAGATGAAAATAAATCATTGCAATTGTTTGAATTTGTAATTGGGCAAAATAAAGATGTATCACGACGAACTGCCTCGTTAGCGATTTATAAAGCGTCTCCTGATACGCGTATTAATAAACTCATCAGTAGGCTATGGGAAAGAATTCTTGATATTATTATTTCCGAAAATTTTTTGAGGAAAAGCGGTCGGCTTAGTGAGCAAGCCAAATCCAGGCTGTCGGCAAGAAAAAAAATGCTTCAATCGGCCACGCTTATGTTTCTGAATGGAACTTCAACAACCAACACCTTACTGACAGATAAAAGTATTGAAGATGCCAAGAAAACAGAATCGCACATGATGTTGGTGGATCTATACCGAATTAACAAGAGCGACGCCTTGTTTCGGGGCAATCTTAAAGAATATCTTTTTTTTTCCAAACAAGTGCTATATCATCAAAAGTGCCATGCGCTTGAACAGAAAATATTACATTACTATAATGAACATACAGAAATAACTGCTAATGGGAATTCTAAATCACCTGAAAAGATTCTAAAATATCTTAATAGGATAGTTACGGATTTAAGAAAGGAAAAAAAATATATGGATTCTGTTATTTCACAAAGCTTGTTTACGATGTTAGAAGTAGAGTGCCTTTATCTTAAAGAAAATTATATAGGCGCTAAAAAATTGGTCATACGGCATTTTAAAAAAATTGGTCAATCCTTCATGGCTGGTGGAAGAGCAAATGTTGCAGGTAAAGTTGAGGAAGAGCTTGGCACCTGTGAGCTTTTATTGGGTAATTACAAGCAAGCGGTTATGCATAGAGAAAGATGTTCTTTGCACTGGCATAAGGATAAAATGAATTATTTTATAAGCCTGGAAGGATTAATTCGAGCTTATTTTTTCAATAAGGAATACGATCAAGCAGAAAAAATCGTCGCGGAACTCCTTTCGAATCAAAATCCAATTACGGGCGAATTACGCAATACTAAGCCAAACTATTTTCAAGCATGCATTCATTTCAAAAAACACGAATGCGCACAAGCACTGAAAATTGTGAGCAAAGCAATGCCTTTAAATAAAGACAAAACAGGTTACGATATCGCCATTCGCATTTTACGTATTCAATGCTTATTAGAACTTCAACGATTTGACGAGGCTTCAACACATATCGAAAATCTGCGAAAGCATGTTAGTCGTAATTCTAAAAAGACTTACACCAGCGAAAGAAATATATCGATTACCCGGACGCTTGTTTTAATGCAGAAGCGTGGTTTCTCAGGCCAACCTAATAAAACAGAGTCGGGATGGATGAAAAACCTTACAGCTTTAACAGGAAAATACAAATGGTCACCCATGACAACTGAGCTGATCCGGTTTCATGAGTGGTATGAGGAGTTTAATGGAATACTCCGGCTAAAGAGTTTTGATTTATAATAACCACTTTTCTCTTTCGAATTTAACCTTCGTGAAAATATTATGACAATAAAAGAACTTCATAATCTTGTTCATCAGTTTACCGAATACGAGCTTGGATTGATTCGCTACAATTTGAAGAGTACAAAGACCGAGATTGGTAATAATAAATACCTCCAACTTTTTGAATTTATTATTACCCAGAAAAAAAATATTAACAGGCACGATGTTTCAAGAGTCCTATACAATACCTCTCCAGATACACGAATTAATAAACTGATCAGCAGGCTATCTGATAAAATTCAGGAGTTTGTGACTTCCGACATCTTTTTAGCAAAGAATGACCGGCTGAACGAAAGGTCGCTCTTGCGCATAGGAGTAAGAAAAAAGGTACTTCGTTTCACAACTGTTGGATTATTGAATGGCTATTCGGACGCCTTTGCAATTCTGCTTGAAAATTGCATTCAGGACGCCATAAAAGCAGAATACTATATGCCGTTGATTGAACTTTATAGCATGAAAAATCAATTTGCCATTCTTAATAACAATGTCAAGGAATCTAACTTTTGCACTCAAGAGATTATTTATTATAAAAAGTGTTACGATATTCAAGAGAAAATAGTAAATGTGTATAATGAGTTAGCAAAGGATGATAATAAAGGAGTTCCGAAATCACAGACAAAAAAAATCAGATACCTAAGAAAGGTAATTAATGAAATTAACAAAAAGAGGAAATACATAGTGTCAGATTACTCTAAGTACATGTACAGTATAATCCAGCTTGAATATTTTTATGTTAACGGAAATTTTCATGGGGCTAAAAAATTTCTTAATCAGGTTAACCTTGATTTAAAGCTTTCACGTTTAGGCAGTGCAAACTTGAATGTACCTACTCGCATAGTAAATGAACTTGGAATCTGCGAGGTTTATTTAGGGAATTACAAACAAGCTATTAAACTTTACGAAAAAGCTCTGGAGCTATTACGCGGAAAAAATAGGCTGAACTACTATATTTCTCTACAAGGATTATTTCATGCTGTTTTTTATAACAGAGAATTTCTTCGCGCAGAAACCATTCTTATGGAATGCCTCTCTGATCAATATATTGATCTTAAAAATTTTAGGACTTCTAAGCCAAATTATTTTCAAGCCTGTATTCACTTTAAAAATGGTGAATACAAAAAAGCATTGAGTATTGTAAACAAACCAATGGTGTTAAGCAAAGACAAAAACGGGTACGATATCGCTATCCGTATCCTGCGTATTAAATGCCTTATAGAGTTAAACCGGTTTGATGAAGCTGCAACACATATTGAAAATCTTCGCAAGCACGTTAGCCGTAATTCTAAAAAAACTTACACGACTGAACGGGATCAATTAATAACCCGTGTTCTTATTTTAATGCAGAAACGCGGATTTACAGGCAAACAAAATAAAACAGAATCTGAATTGATGAAAAAACTTTCAGATCCAACTGGAAAATTCAAATGGATGCCTATGACTCCTGAACTAATCAGGTTTCACGAATGGTATGCCGAGAAAAATAATTTACTGATTAATGCATAACAATGCTTCTTCTACTGAGCTCGAACCATCTCGACATTTGGTCGGGACATGATTAACATTCATGTGCGCCTCAATAAGAAATTTTCATTTCACTGATGTTCCAGAAAACAAAAAAGCCACTGAAACTTTCAGTGGCTTAATGCTCCTTCTCCTGGGCTCGAACCAGGGACCCCATGATTAACAGTCATGTGCTCTAACCAGCTGAGCTAAGAAGGATAATATCTGGTTTACTAATAATTGTAAGAACGTTGCCTTCTTCTTTGGACTCGAACCATCCCGACTTTGTCGGGACATGATTAACAGTCATGTGCTCTAACCAGCTGAGCTAAGAAGGATAATATCTGGTTGACTAATAATTGTAAAGAACGGTGCCTTTTTTGAGGCTTACCCCAATTTCGGGTTGCAATATTAGACAGATCGATTGAATTATGCAATACATTTGCCCAAAATATTAAAATCTATGAGCCTTCTTGTTGTCGGTACTGTTGCTTTTGACGCGATTGAGACCCCTTTTGGTAAAACTGATAAGATTATCGGTGGCGCCGCGACCTACATTTCCCTTGCTGCATCCTACTTTACGAAGAATATTTCTCTCGTTTCGGTCGTGGGAAGCGATTTCCCCAACGAATCTCTCGAAATGCTGAAAAATCACGGTGTTGATCTTACAGGATTGCAGATCAAACAGGGTGAAAAGTCATTTTTCTGGTCAGGACGTTACCATAATGACATGAATTCTCGCGATACATTGATCACAGAACTCAACGTGTTGGCTGATTTTGACCCGATTGTGCCTGAAGCAGCTAAAGAATGCGATTTTCTGATGCTCGGCAATCTTATGCCGGTCGTTCAGCAAAAAGTAATTGCGCAATTGAAAAAGCGTCCGAAGCTCATCGTGCTCGACACAATGAATTTCTGGATGGACATCGCAATGGACGAATTAATGAAAACAATCGCCATTGTAGACGTGCTGACAGTAAACGACGCAGAGGCACGCCAGCTTTCAGGCGAATATTCTCTTGTAAAAGCAGCGCAGAAAATTTTAGCGATGGGACCAAAAGTGCTCATCATCAAAAAAGGCGAACATGGCGCATTGTTGTTCAATAAAGAACAGGTTTTCTTCGCACCGGCTCTTCCACTCGAAGATGTTTTCGATCCGACAGGTGCTGGAGATAGTTTTGCAGGCGGATTTATCGGTTATCTCGCGGAAACAAAAGATATTTCTTTCGATAATATGAAGCGCGCAATTATTTTCGGTTCTGCGATGGCTTCATTTACTGTAGAGAAATTTGGAGTAGAGCGTTTAGTTGGATTAACGCAGGAACAAGTTGATGAGCGTATCCAGGAATTTATTGATTTGGTTCAATTTGATATTTCGTTGGTGTAAGAAAATTAGTAATAGCATTAAGCCACTGAAAGTTTCAGTGGCTTTTTTGTTATATTTTTACTTCTATCCGGAATCAAAATCAATTTTCATATTTCTTTCAGCGCTTTAATCTTTACAAAATGAAACTCCTCTCCACTCTATTCCTTTCCCTGCTGCTTTCCGCAAACATCAACGCACAGCTCCCCTACACCCAAACCACTTATGCCTACGACAGCATAATGAATTACACCTACGGAATTGAAACCGATTACGCAGGAAATCCCGACACATTGCTGATGGACATTTACAAACCCCATGGCGATGGAAATTGTTTGCGGCCTGTCATTGTGCTTGTGCATGGCGGATCTTGGGTGGCGGGAAGTAAGGAAGATGTTGATTTGGTTTATCTCTCGCGTAATCTTGCTGCAAAAGGCTGGGTGGTTGCAAATATTAATTATCGCCTGGGCACACATAAAGCAGCGAATTATACGATGTATCCTTTTTGCAATACTTCCCTTTCTGCGCCATGCGGGTATATTTCTGACAGCAGTGAAATTTACCGTGCGAATTTTCGTGGCATGCAGGATGCAAAAGCTGTGATTCGTTTGATGAAAACACGACATCTTATCGATTCTTCGGATGTGAATAATGTTTTTATCGCAGGACAAAGTGCCGGCGGATTTGTTGCTTTTGCTGCAGCCTTCACCGATCAGCAAAGTGAAAAACCGGCGGATTGCTACGCCATTGCAAATGCGCCAAACCCCGATCCGGATTTTGCAACGTATGGATGTAATCCGTCAAACATCTCTTATGCGCGTCCTGATTTGGGAAGCATCGACGGAACATTATATACCGGTGTTTATAATGCTTCTGTGAAAGGGGTGGGAAATTTTTTCGGTGGCGTAATGAATATTTCAATGTTCAACCAGGTTAATGCAACTCCTGCTGTTTATATGTTTCACCAGGGTTCTGATGTTGTTGTGGATTATGAGCACAACAGGCTTTTAGGCAGAATAAATTGGGAATGTTATTCGCAATCAAATATTTGTCAGAATTATTATTTCTATCCGTTCGCGTATGGCAGTGAAGGTTTGCGTCAGCATTTTATTTCGCTCGGACCAACTGCACCTTCTTACCAGGCAGATATTATCAGCAATTATAATTACATGAATGATTGTTTTGCAAATGGACATTCGATCGATAATATTCAAATTCGTTTACAGAATATGGTTAATTTCTTTTCTCCGATAATCACCACTTCGGGAAATGATCCGCTGACGAATTGCCAAACGATGGGAATAAAAAATGAATTAAGTATTCGCTCTTTCATTGTTTCACCGAATCCCGCTGCAAATGAAATCAACCTGCAATTTTTCCAGTCCGTAGAAAATCCGCATATCAGGATTTACTCTTCCATCGGAAAATTAGTCTACGAAGAAAAACAAACAACCGGAATGATAACGCAACTCCATCTCAAAACAAATTTAGCGGACGGCTGCTATTTTATTTCGGTTGAATCAAACCATCAAGAATCAACCACGAAATTTTTCATCGCACGTTAATTTAAAGTCTCTCGTATTTTATTTTATTTCTTTCCAGCTTCATTTGCATATTGGCAAATTTGCACATTAGCACATTTTTTTCCCTTCCATGCAAATCCTCCTCAACGATATTGAAATTTTCGCTTTCCTCGAAAAGGCAAACGTTGCGGCATTTGATCCGACTCAGCCGCTGGTGCTTGACTTCATGCATGAAAATCACTGGTGTCTTTTTATTTTTAATCCTTCGGGCGAATTAAAGGGTTGCAAATTATTTCTCATCGATGAAAAAAACCTTTCAATCGAACTGGCGACGGTGCTTATCCCCGGGCTCCTTGCATTAGAAGATAACCACGGTTACGATGTATTGAAAAACCGTGCGTTGGTTATTGTAGAACAGCTGCTGCGTGATAAAAAGAGCAGCCAATTGTTTTTTGATGGTCATTAACGGTGATTATCAATGAATTTGTAACAGATTAGCATTGTATTGCGAAGAAATGTTAAACCTTTTTTCGTGACACACGTATATAGAGGCCACCTTTAAGTGGGGCTCTATGAATAAAACAGCTACCAAACTCTCTCTTCCGCTATTCTTCTTTTTATTGATCCTTGCCTTCATCGCTGCTCCAGTCAGCCTGAATGCGCAACGCGGAAACGAATTCTGGCTCGCGCCACCGGATATTACTGATCTGCATAATTCTCCCGGGGGAGAACCGTTGTACTTGATCGTGTCTTCTGCAGGCGCCGCCTCTACAATAACTGTGGATGTTCCCGCAAACGGAGCATTCATTCCTATTGTAGTAACAGTTCAAGCCAACAAATCGCGAAGGATAAATCTTACTGCATTCAAAGCGCAGTTAGAAACACGTCCTACAAACACGATTTGTAACACCGGACTTCACATTGTTTCTACCACTCCGATCACTGCTTATTACGAGTGTGCGAATACAAACAACACCGACATCTGGGCGTTAAAAGGTCCCAATGCGCTTGGTCAGCAATTTTATATTCCGATGCACAAGCATGCGCCGTTCAACAACGAAGCATCTTTTGCTGCACCGCACCAGGCATTCGCCTCATTTGATATTTGCGCAACACAAAATGCTACACAGGTAACAATTTATTCACCCGTTCCTGTAGATGGTCATCCTGCATTAACACAGTTTACTGTTACGCTTAACCGAGGACAAACCTACTCATGCGGATGGACCGGTGCTAACTGGAGCTTGCCTTCCACGCATCCTGCAGGTGCTGTTGTTATTTCGGATAAAGATGTTGTTGTTTCATTGAAAGATGACTCGGATCATAATCCTTCCGGTGGTTGTTATGATATTATGGGCGACCAGCTGGTTCCTGTAAGTGTTGTAGGAACAGATTACATCGCGGTAAAAGGTTCGTTGAATAATAACGGAGATGAAAGTGTCATTTTAATGGCGACACAAAACAACACACAGGTTTTCATTGATGGCGCGGCAACTCCGGTTGCAAC
Organism: Bacteroidota bacterium; assembly: GCA_031412295.1. Lineage (GTDB taxonomy): Bacteria > Bacteroidota > Bacteroidia > Palsa-965 > Palsa-965. The sequence continues at coordinate 135,235 of JANOCU010000010.1, read as the reverse complement.
ACTTTTCGCAGGTGAATATTACCGTGTTGATATTGATTACCTCGCAGTAAGCGCAAATAATGCCGTTCATATAAGATGCACGCAACCTGCTTATGCCATTCACATAACAGGATTTGGTTGTGAAATGGGACAAGCGCTTCTTCCTCCGCTCAATTGTGCAGGATCAACGCAGTTGAACTTTGTACGGGATGACGCACAAACTTTTTATATCACTTTACTATGCCGGGCAGCAGCAATCAATTCCTTCACCATCACCGGTCCGGGAACAGCTACGATCAATCCCGCCTCCTTCGTAACTGTTCCCGGTACAGCGGGAGTCTGGATGGCTGCACGAATTCAGTACAACACCACGCAGGTGCCTGTCGATTCAACTTTTATCGTTACCAACTCTGCTGATGTATTTGCATTGGGTGTTGTGAACGGCGGAGCTTCGAGCGGTTGCAAGTATGGTTATTTTTCGGAATTCGTTGCACCTATTACTGTCAATGCCGGAGTCAATCAAACTATTTGTGCGAACAGAACCGCAACGTTGGCCGGGGTAATTTCCGGTGGAACAACAACAGGAATCTGGAGCAGCAACGGAACAGGAACTTTCTCTCCAAGTAATACAACACTCAATGCCGTCTACACGCCGAGTGCCGGAGACGCAGCCGTTGGTTCCGTCATCCTTACATTAACTTCTACCGGGGCATGTAACCCCGTTGCCGATCCGATGACATTAACCATCACGCCTGCCCCAACAGCAAATGCAGGTACCGACCAGGTGAAGTGCAGGAACAATGCAAATACTTCTTTGACCGGTGCAGTAACCGTTGCCACAGGCGGTGTCTGGACAGGTGGAGCAGGAACTTTTACTCCATCTAATAACGTATTGAATCCTGTTTATACACCAACCGCAGGTGAGCTTACCGCAGGAAGTGTTGTGCTTGTGCTTACAACAACAGGTAATGGAATTTGTAATGCAGTTTCGGATAACGTGCTCATCACATTTACTCCAAGTCCTGTTGTCAACGCAGGATCTGATCAGACAAAATGCGGCAATAATGCTGCTACAACTTTAGCGGGTAACGTTACAATTGCTACAGGCGGTGCATGGACAGGCGGCGGCGGAAGCTTCAACCCGAATGCAACTGCGCTTAATGCCGTTTACACACCTTCTGCTGCAGAAATTACTGCAGGTAACGTCACACTCACACTTACATCAACCGGCAACGGAACATGTAACCAGGTGACCGACCAGATGACAATTTTCTTCACCTCACCACCAACTGCAAATGCAGGTCCGGATCAAACCAAGTGTGCAAACAACGCAACCACAACTTTAGCCGGTGGCGTTACAATCGCAACAGGCGGACAATGGACAGGCGGACTCGGAACATTTTCACCATCAAGCACAACACTTGGTGCAACGTACACGCCAACCGCAGCAGAAATTGCAGGTGGTTCATTGGTATTGACATTAACAACAACAGGAAACGGAACCTGTAATTCGGCAACGGACCAGGTAACAATCTTCTTTACTCCTGCGCCAACAGTAAATGCAGGACCAAACCAAACAGTTTGTTCGAATAATTCTGTTGCAACATTAAGCGGATCATTCACTACTTCTACAGGAGCAGCATGGTCGGGTGGTGCAGGAACATTTACACCGAACAACACAACAATGAATGCGACGTACGCTCCTACAGCAGCTGAAAGAACTGCAGGAACTGTGACGTTGACATTAACTACAACAGGAAACGGAACTTGTGTTGCTGTAAGTGATCAAATATTAATTACGATCACACCGTCACCAACAACAAACGCCGGACCGGATCAAACCAAATGCGGTAACAATGCTGCAACAACTTTGGCAGGAAGCGTAACTATCGCAACAGGCGGACAATGGTCGGGCGGTGCAGGAACATTCTCTCCGAACACATCTGCGCTGAATGCAGTTTACACTCCGACAGCAGGAGAGATTACAGCAGGAAGTGTCACACTTACATTAACCACAACAGGAAATGGAACGTGTAATGCTGTAACAGATCAAATGACAATTTTCTTCTCTGCACCACCAACCGTAAGCGCAGGACCTGACCAAACGAAGTGCGCAAACAATGCGGCAACAACTTTAGCAGGAAGCGTTACAGTTGCAACCGGTGGTCAGTGGACAGGCGGACTCGGAACATTTACACCGAGCAACAATTCGCTTACAGCAACCTACACCCCTACTGCATCTGAAATTGCAGGCGGAAGCATCACACTTACATTAACAACAACAGGAAACGGTACATGTACTGCTGTTACCGATCAGATGACGATCTTCTTTACGGTTGCACCAACAGCAAACGCAGGTATTGATCAAACGGTTTGTTCGAATAACTCAGTTGTAACATTAAACGGTGGATTCACAGTAGCAGGCGGCGCAGCATGGTCGGGTGGTGCAGGAACATTTACGCCGAACAATACCACGATGAATGCAACGTACGCGCCAACACTTGCTGAAAGAACAGCAGGAACAGTAACGCTTACATTAACCACAACAGGAAACGGCGGATGCAGCGCAGTAACAGACCAGGTGACAATTACCATCACACCTTCTCCAACAGCAAATGCAGGCCCCGACCAAACAAAATGCGGAAACAATGCTGCAACAACCTTAGCAGGAGCAGTAACTGTTGCAGGCGGTGGACAATGGTCCGGCGGTGCAGGAACATTTACTCCTTCCTCTTCGGCGCTTAATGCAGCCTATACACCAACAGCAGCAGAGATTTCCGGTGGAAGCGTGACGTTGACTTTAACTACAACTTCCAACGGAACATGTAACGCTGCAACTGATCAGATGACCATTTTCTTCTCGGCACCTCCGACAGCAAATGCGGGTGTGGATCAAACCAAATGTGCCAATAACGCAACTACGACATTAGCAGGAAGCGTAACTGTTGCAACCGGTGGACAATGGACAGGAGGACTTGGAACATTTACACCAAGCAACAACTCGCTTACCGCAACATACACACCAACTGCATCAGAAATCTCGGGAGGAAGCATCACGTTGACATTAACAACAACAGGAAACGGTACTTGCTCTTCAGTAACCGATCAGATGACGATCTTCTTTACGGTTGCTCCAACAATAAATGCCGGTCCTGATCAAACTGTCTGTTCAAATAACTCTGTTGTTACATTAAACGGTGCATTCACAGTAGCAGGTGGTGCAGCATGGTCGGGTGGTGCAGGAACATTCTCGCCGAACAATACCACGATGAATGCAACGTACGCGCCAACACTTGCTGAAAGAACAGCAGGAACTGTAACACTTACATTAACGACAACAGGAAACGGCGGATGCAACGCAGTAACAGACCAGGTTATCATTACCATCACACCTTCTCCAACTGTAAGTGCAGGTCCTGACCAAACAAAATGCGGAAACAATGCAGCAACAACTTTAGCAGGAGCTGTAACAATTGCCGGTGGCGGACAATGGACCGGCGGTGCAGGAACATTCACTCCTTCATCAGCAGCGCTTAATGCAGTTTATACACCGACAGCAGGAGAAATTTCCGCGGGAAGTGTGACGTTGACTTTAACTACAACTTCAAACGGAACCTGTAACGCAGTAACTGACCAGGTGACAATTTTCTTCTCGGCACCTCCGACTGCAAACGCAGGAACTGATCAAACCAAATGTGCAAACAACGCTGCTACAACATTGGCAGGAAGCGTTACTGTTGCTACCGGCGGTCAATGGTCAGGTGGACTCGGAACATTTGCACCGAACAATAACACACTTACTGCAACCTATAATCCGACAGCAGCAGAAGTTGCAGGAGGAAGCATTACACTGACATTAACAACAACCGGTAACGGAACTTGTTCTTCAGTAACCGATCAGATGACCATTTTCTTTACTCCTGCACCGACAGTAAATGCAGGAACGGATATTATTGTCTGCGCGAATAATGCAGCTGCAACATTAAACGGAGCCTTCACAACTTCGGGTGGTGCAGCATGGACAGGTGGCGCCGGAACATTCTCGCCGAACAATACAACGATGAATGCAATCTACACACCAACTGCAGCAGAAATTACCGCAGGAAATGTAACGCTTACATTAACTTCTACAGGTAATGGAACATGTACTGCAGTAAGCGACCAGGTGCTGATCACCATTACTACTGCACCTACTGTGAATGCAGGAACGAATATTGTTTCCTGTGCAAATAACGCTACTGAAGCGCTTAACGGACAAGTGTTCAATGCAGGCGGTGGCGCATGGTCAGGTGGTGGCGGAACATTCTTCCCGAACAGCACTACTCTCAATGCAACTTACACACCGAACGCAGCTGAAATTTCTGCAGGAACCGTAACACTTACATTAACTTCCACAGGAAACGGATCATGCTCTCCGGTAACAGACCAGGTTACTATTTCATATGCACCGGCTCCCGTTGCAAGTGCAGGACCTGATCAATCGGTTTGCGGAAATAACTCGACGGTAAGTCTGAATGGATTTGTGAATTTCTGCGCCGGCGGACAATGGTCGGGCGGACTTGGATTATTCACACCATCAGCAAATGCGTTGAATGCAACTTACACACCAACAGCAGGAGAAGTTGCTGCAGGGTTTATAACGCTCACACTCACTACAACCGGAAATGGCGCTTGTCTGCCTGCAACGGACCAGATCACAATTATCTACACGCCTTCACCAACAGTAGATGCAGGAACAGGATTAACAGCTTGTGCAAATAATCCAAACGTTGTTCTTAACGGATCATTCACGGTCTCTTCCGGTGCAATCTGGTCGGGCGGACTTGGTTCTTATGCACCGAACAATACCATTATGGGTGCAACGTACACACCTTCAGCAGCGGAAATCACTGCAGGAAGTGCGATGTTGTATCTGACTACAACCGGTAACGGAAACTGTATCGCAGTAACAGACAGCGTGCTGATCACCATTACTTCAGCGCCGGTTGTAAATGCAGGAGCTGATATTACAACATGCGTTAATTCACTGAACGTCGGATTGAGCGGAAGCGTTTCAGGACCGACAAATACAGGAGCATGGACAACTAACGGAACAGGAACATTTGTACCGAACAATACCAACCTTAATGCAACCTACCAGTGCAGCGCAGCAGATTCTGCAGCAGGAAGTGTGTTGATCACATTAACCTCCACAGGAAACGGCGCATGTACACCGGTTACCGATCAGCTTACAATCTTCATTCTTCCTGCAGGAACATCGAATGCAGGAAACAATGCAACGGTTTGCGGCAATAACGCAGCTGTTGCGCTGAACGGAACAGTGGGCGGCGGTGCAACTTCAGGAACTTGGGGAACAGCAGGTAACGGAATTTTCACTCCGAATAATACCACGCTGAATGCTACATACGTTCCAAGCCAGTTTGATATTGCAAACGGAAGTGTTACTGTTTTCTTAACTGCAAACAGCTGTAATCTTGCAGTTGACAGCCTTACGATAACAATCACACCTGCGCCGATTTCAGATGCAGGAGTTGATCAAACCATCTGCGCATCGGTTCCTACAGTTACATTGAACGGAAACGTAAGCGGCGGTTCAACTACCGGTATCTGGACCACCAGCGGAACAGGAACATTCTCACCGAACAATACAACGCTTAACGGAACATACAATCCAAGCGCAGGAGATATTGCAGCGCAGAATATTATGTTGTTCCTTACTTCCACAAATAACGGATCATGTGTTCCGGTAACAGATACGATGTTGCTGAATATTTATCCGAACGGAACAGCAAATGCAGGATCAGACCAGATCATCTGCGGAAATAATCCGAACGTAATTCTTTCCGGATCATTAGGCGGAGGCGCAACACAAGGTCAATGGAGCACAACAGGTTCAGGCGTATTCTCACCGAATGATACTGCTTTAAATGCGACTTACATTCCAAGCGCGGCAGATCTTATTTCAGGAAGTGTGAGCATTGTATTGACTGCAACCAACAGCTGCAACCTTGCAATTGATTTCCTCAACGTGATCTTCACACCTGCTCCAGTTGTTGATGCAGGAACATCACAGTCAACCTGCGGTGCTAATCCGAATATCATTTTAAACGGAAGCGTAACCAATGCAACAGGTGGAATCTGGACTGGTGGTAGTGGAACTTATTCGCCGAACAATACAACAATGAATGCAACGTACACTCCTGATGCAGCAGAACAGGCAGCAGGATATGTATTGCTGACATTAACTTCAACAGGAAACGGAAACTGTAATTCCGAATCAGATACTGTTTCATTTACATTCTCTCCCGGTATTGTTGTAAGCGCAGGACCTGATCAATCAGTTTGTATCAGCGCGGCATTCACACAAATGCAGGGAATTGTTGCCAACGGTTCTACAACAGGAGTCTGGTCAACACTCGGCTCAGGTGTGTTTACGCCGAACGACAGCGCGTTGAATGCACTTTACACATTCAGCACAGCGGATACAACTGCAGGAAGCATCACGTTGGTTCTTACTTCTACCAACAACGGTGTTTGTCCTGTTGAGCATGATACAATGATTGTCACTTTCGGACCGAGCGCATATGCGTTTGCAGGATATGATCAATCAGTTTGTTCTTCAACTCCGGATGTAACACTTGCCGGATTTGTAAGCGGTGGTGCAACACAAGGAGTTTGGACAACAGCAGGCACAGGAACATTCTCACCGAATGATTCAACACTGAATGCAATCTATACCTTCTCGGCCGCAGATGTAACGAATGGAATGGTAACGTTCTTCCTTGCAACCACGGATCACGGTTCATGTTTCCCTGGTTTGGATACAGTTGTTTACATCATCGCTCCTACTTCAGTTGTAAGCGCCGGTGGAAACGTAACGACCTGTGCAGACAACCTCAGCGTTCCATTAGGTGGAAATGTCAGCGGAGCTTCTACAACAGGAACATGGAGCACATTAGGATCAGGAACATTCTCGCCGAGCACATCAACGCTTAACGGAACATACCTTCCAAGTGCTAACGATTCATTCGCAGGAAGTGTATTGCTTGTGCTGACTTCTACGAATACAGGATCATGTTCACCAACATCCGATACAATGCTTGTTACAATTACTCAACCAGCAATTGTAAGCGCGGGTGTTGATCAAAGCACATGTGCACAAGGCGCTTCTGTTACTATGAACGGAAACGTAAGCGGCGGATCATCAACAGGAATCTGGTCGACGCTTGGTACAGGAACATTCACGCCGACAAATACCGCGTTGAATGCAACCTACACACCATCGCCTGCTGATCTTGTTGCCGGAACGATCCAGGTTGTTCTTACTTCAACAGGAAATGGAATTTGTGCTGCACGAACAGATACAATGGTGATCACAATTATTCCAATGCCGATTGTAAGCGCAGGACCTGATCGTGTTGTTTGCGGAGATCTGAATGATGTATTGCTGAACGGAACAGTTACCGGTTCAACAACAACAGGTTTGTGGACCACAGACGGAAGCGGAACATTCTCACCGAACGCAGCAACACTGACTGCAACTTATTCACTCAGCAGCGCAGATGTAATTGCAGGTTCAGTAATGCTGATCCTCACTTCAACAAACAACACACTTTGTCCTGCAGTGCCTGATACAATGATCATCACAGTAGAGACACTTCCGATTGCAGCGTTCAGCTTCTTCTCGGGTGATACGCTCAACGTTGATTTCACAGATCAGTCGACAGGCGCAGCACAGTGGTATTGGGATTTCGGTGACGGTGGAACATCAACTGTTCAGAATCCTGCTTACACGTATGGAAACGAAGGAACATATCCTGTAACGCTCATCATCACCAGCGCAGGCGGATGTACCGATACAACAACTTCAAATGTGGATGCGAATGAAACGCTCACTACACCGGTTGCGATACCAACAGGATTTACTCCGAACGGTGATGCAAACAACGATGTATTGCACGTGTTAGGCGGACCATTCAGTGAAGTTGATTTCAGCATTTATAATGAATGGGGCAACCTGGTCTTCCACACTACCGATCCGAATTCCGGTTGGGATGGAACCTACAAAGGAAAACCTCAGCCGGGCGGAATTTATGTTTATACCGCAACAGGTACAACCATCGCCGGCAGGTATGTGAAATTATCAGGTAACGTTACACTCATTCGTTAATTAACAGAAAAGAAAAGATATGAAACGCAAAATCAATTCTTCTGTGATGCTGAAAATAGCTATTGTAGCTTTCCTGTTTGTGCCAATGAAAAAAATGCTGGCGCAGGATTTTCACATGTCACAATATGATATGCTTCCGTTGTATTATAATCCTGCAGAAACAGGTGTTTATTTCGGAAAGAACGATACCAAATATCGCTTTAACGGAATTTACCGCTCGCAGTGGCAGAAGCTCCAGGGAAAACCCTACTCTTCTATCGGCGTAGGGTATGATATGGCGCTGAAACGTTACGGCGTTGGTTTGCTTATGATGGATCATATTGCAGGCACATCCAACTTTGCGACTTTCCAGTTTTTATTGTCGGGCGCTTATCGTATCACAAGCGAAAACAGCAAAAAGCATTTTCTTTCTGCAGGTTTGCAAATGGGAATTTTTCAAAAGAAGTTTTCATACGGCTATCTTCTTTTTGAAAATCAATACACCACAACAGATGGTCTCGATCCGAATCTTTCAAACGGAGAAGATTTTCCTGACCTGAGCATTGTGAAATTTGATGCGAATGTTGGTATCCATTACAAGTTCATTGATCCGAATCGTCGCTTCGATCCTTCTGCAGGTTTTTCAATCTATCACTTGACCACACCGAATGAATCTTTCACAGGACAGCAAAACCGTTTGCCAATGCGTTTCAACGGAATTCTGAATTGTGAAATTCATGCAAGCGATTACGTCACGATCACGCCAAACATTCTTTACATGTACCAGCGCGGTGCACAGGAAATTAATGCAGGTGTGCTTGTTGGTTACGCAGTGCAGGATTCGCCTTATGAACTTTTAGGTGGAGCAAGCTATCGTCATAAAGATGCAATCGTGTTCCAGCTTGGAATGAAACAGGGACCAAATCAATTCCGTATTTCGTATGACATCGTAACAAGCGACCTGAAAAAATATGGTGGTGTTCGTGGTGGATTTGAAATGGGTGTAATTTATTCCGGTGGATTAAAGAGCGGAAAGAAAATTCGCAGCTCGCAGAACTTTTAGAAAATTAAAATTATGATGTGCAATTCTCGTCACGGATACGATTGCACATCATATATTTTTTTGCTTATACTATTTCTGTTTGCTCCAATTCTTTTAAGTTCGTCTTTACTATTTGCAAAAAAATTTCCGTTAACGATTCACCTGTCTGTTTTGCTTTTGCCCACATTTGCACTTCATTCAAACCGAGCACTGGAATTTGATCTTTCGCTTGTTCCGTAAGAATGTCCAATTTACCTATTAGTTTATGGATAGAAAGCCGCATTGCATCCGGTGAATCTATATGATTGACGTTATTGAGATACTCAAAAACGACCAGTTCAAAATTTATTTCAAAAACGTCTTTGCTGAAATGTCTTTTCCCGGAGCGTGTCAAATATTCGTTCAGGCCCGTGTTATTCAATTCAAATTGTAAAATTGCCTGTAGCACCATCGCGAATTCACGAATGTCTTTGCGCACATTGCGGTTCGTCATATTCAGGATACGCGAAACAAAACGGTTAGCTGCTGCAAAATTTTCTCCCAGGAATTCTGCGATTGAAAAATTACATAAAAAAGGCAGTATCTGGGCTTCGGTAAGATGTGCTGCTTCCTGTGTTATCCATAGATCGATCTCAGGGATTAACGTTCTTACCGAATCGAACTTGCCGTTATTCAAGGCTAATGTAAATTGGTTATGGTAAAGCATTCTCTGAAAATCACGGTTGGCATCCGGCGGGAGTCCCTTGAAATTATGAACCATCGCCATATGTTCCCGGGCATCTTTCCAGTTAACGGGAGAAAAAAAGCCAGCGGTCTGGTAAAGCTTACAGATGAGCAATAAAAGTGACGATTGATCATTTTGCCAGGCTGGATGTTCCTGCCACTCCCGGATTAAGTCACGGTACAATAACAACGCTGCGCTCGCATTACGTTCATTAAGTTTCTTTAGCGCTAAAAGATTTACTGCCAAAGTCCGTTCCAGGTAACCTCCCGATTTGCTAAGCCGATGAACTACTTCATGTTCTACAAGCGCGTTTATTTCCTCCGACTTTTTCGCATCGCGCTGAAAAAGCGACTGCCTCATTAACGCAATAAGTGCGTCATGACGGTATTGGAGATCACGTTGTTCGCATAGCTTTTTCAAAATGTCCGATTCTTCCTCGCGCATTTTCTTAAGCGTTTCATGTGAAGTCCCGGAAGCAGCCTGCGCGATCTTCTGCTGCCATTCGATGGATTGGAATGCAAAAGCATACCTGCAATTCAGAAGTGCCAGCTTTTTTGCGCTCACCAGCTGCTTAATAACCATACGATCCTGTTTTTTCACATGAAGGATCGCAATTTCATCAAGCGTGGTACGCAACAGCGCATCAATGTTGCTTTCTTTATGAAGCAAACGAAGTCCGTCAAGGATAAGGTCTTTAAGCCGGATGGAAACGGTCGGTAAATTTTTCAGGAATTTTACTTTGGCCTGGGTTGCTTCGGTGATCTGCGATCGATTGAGCCAATCGAAAAGTTCGAGCTGCTGACTGGCAGATGCTCCTGCACGGGCTTTCCCAAGCAGTTTGATAAACCTTTTTTCAGCTACAGTAAGCGATTCTACCCATTTTTTCAATTCTCCGAAAGTTTCCATTTGCGGTCTGATTGTATATTTTTTACTGCCAATTATGATGAAGTCCCATAGGTAAAGTGAGATTTTCCGGTACTTCGGATCGTATATAACCAGGTCCATGTTGGTTTGTGCCGGTCAGGCGGAAGATATACTATTGCTTCATTATTTAAAACATCAATTTTAAAGTTCACTAACCATTAAAGAACCGAATATGATTCACGAATTAGAACAGGTTATTCATTTCGCAGTGAATAACAAAACAACGGCCCATGAAGTGAAATTAAATGTCTATGAAGAGAAATTAGAGCTCAATCCTGAACAAGAAGGAACACTGACAGTCGTGTTCGAACCAGGGGATAGCTTCTCCTTAAAATTTGATGCCAATCAACCACTCGCATTGATCCTTGAAAACGATAATGTGCTCATACAGGATGATACACTTACGGAATGGCAAATGAGCATCGTTGGTGGGCAGCATATTTTTACCCGCCCTGCAGAAGACTATAACCAGGTATTTACTATAACCATCCATCCGCCGACCACTGAGCCCCCAATGACCAGGATCATTGTTGTAGGCACAGTCGAGATCAACGACGGCAAAGCCTAGACGGGCTCACCAAAAACAACGTTTTTTTTCTCTAGAAAATTTAAAGCCCATCAGCCGGGCCTGGAACACTATTGCAAAATTTTTCCGGAAAAAAGAGATCCGCAACTCATAAAAAAACGGGCCTGCACGGCGGCAGGCGTTCAAACGCCGGGGCGGAAGCTGAAAAGCCTTATGAGTAAGCAGATTTAAAAAAAATTAAATATGACAACCCTTCAACAATTAACTGATGCATGGGGCCGCTGGCAAGCAAGCCGAAACGGTACCAGCCTCGGGTGGACTGCAAGCACTAACTATGGCGATCAAAGCGATCTCGACAATTGGCATCAATACCAGATGGGTGCAGACCTCCAGAGCATGGTTGTTAATGGAAGCTCGCTACCGACCAGCCAGTCGGATATTTGTAATACCCTTTTCTATAACAACAACACCGATTCGCCACAGCAACTTACCGTTACTGATAGCCGGCACACCACCGATACTTTCACATGGACAATGAAAGAGTCCCTGGAAGTTGGCGTGGATGTGACCACAACGATCGGTCTTCCCGATGCTGTAAGTGTGGAAATAAAAGTAGGCATGAAGGTGGGTGTTAGTTCGGAGCAAACCCAAACTACCACTCAAGACCGCTCCTGGACGATTGATACGCCCATTGTTATCCCGCCCCGGTCTTCTGTTAAAGCTGATGTTATTATCGCTTCGCACGATTATAATATCAATTATACCGCCACGTTATTTCTGCATAACTATGTAGCAATCTGGTATAATGACCAGGTAAATGGACATTTCCTCTGGTTCACACCGATTGCGCAGGTTCTTTCCGAATGCATCGATAATGCAGCTGCCATCGGTGTTAATGTGAACGGGTATTCTTTAACTCCCGGAGGTATCAGCATGCAAACAACCGGCACATTTACAGGAAGCCATGGGCTCAACGTTTCAGTAATGGCGACTCAATTGCCTGCGGGTGCTGCTAATGCTAGATCCGTAAGATCATCCGGCGCGACAGCATCTGCCGGTGCGACAGCTCCTCACCTGCTCGTATTTGCTGCGAAGTAAAAACAGTTTTCCGGGTTCATGGATTCTTCATCAAATAAAAAAGGGAACGCCGCTCCATTTCGAAGCGGCGTTTCTTTTGACGTCATGCTTCCTTGATTACATTAGATAGATGAATTAGCTTTGATAAAACCTAAATCTTTTTCCATGAAAAAAATCTACTTCCTGTTTGTTTCTGCATTTATTTTCAGCTCATCACTTTTTTCACAGGCATTCTGCGATTCGGTTGCCGGTAACGTAATTATTTATTCGAATTACGATGGCGGTGTGTTGAATATAAATGTGGATCAGAATATTCCGAATCTTAAAATCGGGATTGTGTCGTATGAATTTGCGCGCATTAATATTATGGGACCTTTTGCCGGCAATGTAACTGAAGTGCGTTGGGCAGGATATAACGGAACGAACAATCATTGCAATCTTTCCCAGCCTTATACAACAGCAATCACCGGTGTTGCAAATAATGTGGACACGATCATCATGTATCCGCCTGCAACGTTAGCGAACCCGAATGGATACGGAAGCATTATCTGCAATTATTCCTGTAGCAGCACAACCAGCCAGGGCGGATGCAACACACCTGATCAGATCAATCATTATTTCATTACCAATTTCGGTGGCTCGTTGTATTATCACCACACACAATACGGATGCTGGTCGGGTGGTTATTCTGTTTCAGCAGGCGGTAATTGTTGCCTTCCACTTCCAACAGCTATAACAGAAAATAATTTTGTTACAGGAAGTTTGCTCGTCACACCAAATCCTTCAACAGGAAATTTTTTCGTTTCATTGCCAGACGGAATTTCCAATGGAGATATCCGTATCTGCAATATGCTCGGTGAAGAAATTCGTGCGGTGCAGGTTTCTTCTTCTACAACTATTTCTCTTGAAGGAGAAGCAGCAGGAATTTATTTTATCAAGCTGATTACGGAGAATGGAATTTATTCTGAGCGCATTGTTGTTGCGGAATAAAATTTATAAAATGCAGCGTTTAATTTTCTGTTTTTTGCTTGCAGGATTTCTGCTGATCAGCTCATGTCAGCATAATGATCCTGCAAGTAAAAATGCAGATGCGCAGTCGAAAGCGGGGAATCCTTCACCGATAAATTTTATTGATTTTAAGTATTCGAAAGTAATTGCCTTTGCTACGGTGGATCCTTATGATTACCAGGAATTATTCGGGTCAAAAAAAATTGATCTCTCAAAATTTCATGACACCATAAGCAAAACCCTTGACAGTTTACAAATCACAGCGCTGAATGAAATATTGAGCGGACGAAAAGGAATAGTTCCTGATAGCAATAGGGTTGCCGACTGTTTCATGCCGAGACATAACATAGTTTTTCTCGATAGCCAAAATAAGGTTGTCAATTATCTTTCAATTTGTTTCGAATGTAACAGGAGGCAAACGAGCAAATCAACCTCTGCATCGATGGAAAGTTTGACCGCGTTTTTTAATTCGATACAACTCCCGGTTTTTGAAAGGCCGGATTGGCACACAAAATATTATGATTCGGTTGCAAAACAAAAACAATGACCTCCAATCATACAACGCAAAATAAAAAATCCCGCTCCTCAAACAAGGGCGGGATTTTTTTAGAACAAAACCACAGTTTAAGCTGATGCGCTTTCCGCAGCAACAACTTTTGCAAACTGGACATTAGCAGTAAACTTCACATCATCACCAAGTGTTAGTCCGCCTGCCTCTGTGGCCATATTCCAGGTCAACCCAAAATCTTTGCGGCTTATTTTTCCTGTTACTTCAAATCCTGCTTTTGTATTTCCGTAACCGTCTTTCCCGATTCCACCATATTCAACATCAAGCTCGATTGGTTTTGTAACATCACGGATAGTAAGATCTCCGGTTAATTTAAATTCATTGTCACCCACTTTTTTCAATGAGGTAGACACAAAATTGATTGACGGATATTTTGTAACATCAAAAAAATCGCCGCTCGTTAAATGTCCATCGCGCTGTTCAACACCGGTGCTGATGCTCGAAGCGTCGGCGGTGAAATGAACTTTAACAGTTTCAAAATTATCGCCATCCGTCTCTGCTTCTGCAGAGAATTTTTTAAAGCTTCCGCTAACGTTAGAAATTACTAAGTGACGAATCTTAAAATTAACTTCCGAATGCATCGGATCAATTGTCCATTTTGTTTTCATGAGATAAGTTTTTTTGGTTTGATGTATAGTTTAATGCTGATATAAAGATAAACAAATTTATATGTATATACATATATTATTATTGATATGTTCTAATATACTGATTAAAAGACAAATAAAATGGTTTTGGGGGTTAATTAATCGTTGTTTTTGACCCGGAATTATCTTTCCGTATTTAATTTCTCATGCTCATTTGTCGAATGTGCAACGACAAAAAAAATGCAGGAAGCGAATCATCGCTCCCTGCACCCACTTATTGGTATTTAACAAAACCTACAAATAATCATTCGCCAAATTCGCCAGCTCACTTCTCTCACCTTTCTGCAGCGTAATGTGCGCATACAGATCTTTCCCTTTCAAACGATCGATCATATAAGAAAGACCGTTCGATTGTGTGTCAAGATATGGCGTATCAATTTGGAAAACGTCTCCCGTGAAAATGATCTTCGTGTTTTCTCCTGCACGGGAAATAATGGTCTTTACTTCATGCGGTGTTAAATTCTGCGCTTCATCTACAATGAAAAATACATTCGATAAGCTTCTTCCACGGATGTAGGCAAGCGGACAAACGATCAGCTTTTCGTTCTCCACCATTTCATTGATCTGCTTAAACTCACGGTCTTTTTCGCTGTAGGTGCTTTTGATGTATTTCAAATTATCCCACAACGGTTCCATGTACGGATTCAATTTGCTTTTGATATCGCCGGGCAGATAACCGATGTCTTTATTGCTCAGCGGAACGATTGGTCGCGCCAAATAGATCTGGTGATAATTTCTTCTTTGTTCCAGCGCACCTGCCAGCGACAAAAGTGTTTTTCCTGTTCCTGCAACTCCTTGGATAGTTACAAGGCGAATTTCAGGACGAAGAATGGCATCGAGCGCAAATGTTTGTTCGGCATTACGCGGAAGAATATTGAAAGCCGTTTGTTTTTTCACCCGCTCCAGCATCGACGTTTTTGCATTATGCCAGGCAAGCACCGACTTCTGCCCGTTCTTCATAATGTAAAAATGATTCGCAACAGGTTTTGTTTTTTTCATTGCTACGGGAACAGGAACAGTTTCCTTTTCATATAGCTCAGCAATAGAAGCAGCTGTTGCTTTTTCAATTACTGTATTACCTGTGTAAAGCTCATCAAGATTTTGAATCTTTCCGGTTTCATAATCTTCAGCCTGCAGACTTAAAGACTTGGCTTTAATACGCAGGTTAATGTCTTTGGTGACCAACACAACTTTTCTGCCCGGATATTTTTCCGACAAATAAAGTGCTGAATTTAAAATACGATGATCTGCTTTTCGTTCGCCGAATATTTTCTCAGCATCTATTTTCGGAGACTGGTGCATTTCGATCATGAACATTCCATGACCCTTTCCATTTATCCTGATCCAATCCTGCAACGTATTGCGACCGGAAATCTTGTCGATGTATCTCGTAAACTCGCGCGCAGCGTAGTTTTTGGTATCGTTACCTTTTTTAAAATTATCAAGTTCTTCCAGTACCGTGATCGGCACCACAACGTCGTGCTCTTTAAAACTTTTGATCGCGTTATGATCATAAATAATCACCGACGTGTCAAGCACGAATATTTTTTTCTCCTGCGCCATAAAGAGCGTATTAAATTGGTACGGGGCTAAACTATAAAACCCACGTAGCAGATTTACCCCGGCCGGATTAATTAATGAACACTGCCCTGTTTATCGGTTGAAAACCTTCCGCACAAAATTTATCCTGTAAATTGCCTCTTTCGTCTAAAGTGCTTGATAGTTAGAGGAATAAGTTTTATTATTGTTAAATGTGGTTTGCGGCTTAAACACCGGCTCAAACTTCCTGCGACTTTTTAAAATAATTGTTTGGTCTTATGGATTTTACATATCCATTGCCCTATACGTTGCCCTAACACCCAGCATATGATCAAAAATTTACGTGGCTCTCTCACGCTAACCGTTATCGCTATTCTTTTTAGCGCAGGTTTTATCAATGCACAGCTATGGAAAGATCCCATGGCAGACAATACCAACAATTTTTACACCGTTCAGCAGCAGTTCAATCATGACATGCGCTGGATGACGCGTGAGCTTGCACGTGAAGCACGCAATAACCAGCAGGCACATTCTTCTTCATCCAAAAGCGGGAGCGCACAAGGCGAAGAAGAGGAAGAAAAAATGGAAGGCTATTTACAGTTCAAACGCTGGGAATATTTCATGGAGCCCCGTGTATATCCTTCAGGTGATCTCAGCCTTCCTTCTACCAACTGGCAGCGTTTCCAGGATTACCTCAACAGCAATCCTACAGCAATGCAGCAATATCAATCGGGACAAGGAAATACTGCGGCGCGAATCGGCGGACCAAATAATTCCATCCAGTCGAGCACATGGACGTTTGCCGGTCCTACAGGTGCGCCTACAGGAGCAGGTGCAGGCCGCATCAATTTCATTCGCGTTGATCCGACAAATGCAAATACCATCTGGGTGGGCGCGCCTGCCGGTGGTTTGTGGAAAACAATAAATGGCGGCGCAAGCTGGACAACCAATACAGATTTTCTTACAGTGATCGGTGCGAGTGATCTTGCCATTGATCCATCAAATACACAGACTTTATATCTCGCAACCGGGGATGGTGATGCAGGAGATACCTATTCAATCGGCGTTTTGAAATCTACGGATGGCGGAACAACATGGAATACAACAGGCATGGTGTGGACACCAAATCAAGGTCGCCTCATTCGTAAATTATTGATCAATCCAACTACGCCGACAACCATCATGGCATTTACAAATGTCGGGATCTGGCGCACTACCAATGGAGGAACATCATGGTCGCAGATCATTACCAATGGCGTTTATGATGCTGAATATAAACCGGGCGATCCGAATACAGTTTACGCTTGCGGAACTTCATTCTTTAAATCAACAGATGGCGGTGCATCATGGTCGACCATCACAACAGGATTACCTGCTGCTGCAAATGTGGATCGTCTTGCAATTGCAGTTACTGCGGCGAACACCGGTTACATTTATATGATAGCAGGAAGTGCGGTTAATGATGGATTTTATGGGTTCTACCGCTCTACAAATTCAGGAACTTCATTTACACAAATTACAGTTTCATCCCCTTCAAATGTATTAGGTTGGGCCTCTGCAGGAAATGATGTCGGCGGACAAGGCTGGTACGATTTGGTTATTGATGCATCACCAACAAATGCGAATGAAGTATGTGTTGGCGGTGTCAATATCTGGCGCACTACGAATGGCGGAACATCATGGACATTGAATGCACACTGGACAGGCACAGGCGCTCCTTATGTGCACGCCGATCATCACGCAATGGTTTACACAAGCGGAACAACCATGTTCGAAGGTTGTGATGGCGGTGTATTTAAAACAACAAACAACGGCGCAACATGGATTGATATTTCTGCCAATTTATGCATCGCACAGATTTATCGCCTCGGACAATCTGCTTCGAACGCAACGTTGTGGATCACCGGTCACCAGGATAACGGAACGAATTTAAAAAATGGTGCGTCGTATGTTGGAACGATGGGTGGTGATGGAATGGATTGTTTTATTGACCGTACAAATAATAATGTAATGTATGGTTCGCAATACAATGGCTCGCTTAACCGGTCAACAAATGGCGGCGGAACATGGAATGGAATTAATACCGGATTGACAGGAAATGCGCCATGGGTTACAGCATGGTACCAGGATCCGACAACAGCAAATACACTTTATTGCGGTCGCACGAATTTGTTCCGTTCAACAAACCAGGGAACAAGCTGGTCGGCGGTTGCAAGTGCTGTTCCGGGTACAGGAACAATTGTTGATTTTAAAATTGCGCCATCGAACAATCAAATTATTTATGTTGCGAAATCAGGTGCGGTTTACAAAACTGTAAATGCAGGCGGTGCGTGGACAACCATTACAGGAACACTTCCGATTGCTTCAGCTGCA
This sequence comes from Bacteroidota bacterium, assembly GCA_031412295.1. Classification (GTDB taxonomy): domain Bacteria; phylum Bacteroidota; class Bacteroidia; order Palsa-965; family Palsa-965. Next base: position 116,679 of record JANOCU010000010.1, on the reverse strand, counting down.
ATTTCGCGTGTTGATGTAAAACCTTCTGATCCGAATACCGTGATTGTTACGTTCTCCGGTTATTCGAATAATAATAAAGTTTTCAAAACAACAAACGGCGGAACAACATGGACAAATATTTCCACCGGCCTTCCGAATCTTCCTGTCAATTGCGTTCGTTTTGATGCAAGCTCTGCCATCGAAGGTGTTTATGTCGGAGGTGATGTTGGTGTGTATTATATGGATAATACATTCTCATCGTGGCAGCCTTACTTTACAAGTCTTCCTAACGTTCCTGTTTTTGATCTCGAAGTTTATACATTAACAGGAAAACTTCGTGCTGCATCTTACGGTCGCGGTATTTGGGAAGTGGATGTTTACAATCCCGGAACACTTGCACCGATTGCACAATTCTCAGCAAGCACGTATACAACATGCATTGGTTCACCGGTCAATTTCACAGATCTTTCTTCCTTCACTCCTACCGGCTGGACATGGACATTCCCAAGCGGAACGCCTGCAACTTCTACCACACAAAATCCTGCAGGCGTTATTTGGTCAACAGCAGGAACATATACGGTTACGTTAACCTGCTCCAATGCAAACGGAACAAGCGCACCGGCAACACGCGTAATTACTGTGCTCGGATCACAAGCTCCGCCATTGACAGAAGGATTCCAAACGGTAACATTTCTTCCGACAGGATGGACAGCGAACAATATCAATAACGACGGAATCTTCTGGACAAGAGCAAACGTCGGAGCAGCGAGTACAAATAGCGCGCTGTTTGATAATTACAATTTAGATGTTGCGGGTGCAATTGATGAAATGTGGGCGCCACGATTAAATGCATCTTCCTTCTCTACTTTGTCAATGACATTCGACGTTGCCTATGCGCGTTATGATGCAACGTATTCTGATTCTCTTGAAGTGCGTGTGTCAACCAACTGCGGTGCAACATGGACAACAGTTTACCTGAAAGGCGGAACCAACACAGTGGGAAATCTTGCAACCGCGCCCGATCAAACTGCTTCTATTTTTGTACCGACATCAGCACAATGGCGGAATGAAACGGTTTCGCTTAATGCATATGCAGGACAAGCAAGCTTATTGATCGTATTCAGGAACCGCGGTCATTACGGACAAGGATTGTATGTTGACAATATCAATATCACCGGTACGGCTTCTGCTGTTCCGAATGCAACATTTACAGCAAGCGCCACAACCGCCTGCGCAGGTACGCCGATCAATTTCACTGACGGTTCAAACAGCTCTCCTACCTCATGGACGTGGACATTCCCAGGCGGAACACCCGCATCTGCAACAACTCAAAACGTAACAGGTGTAGTTTGGAATACTGCCGGAACTTATACGGTGACGCACACAGCAACAAATGGTTCGGGCACAGGTACGACAACACAAGTTATTACGATAACCGCGTTGCCAACTATTACAACCACAACATCAGGCGCAACAATTTGTTCTGGCAACAGCACAACAATGACAGGTGCAGGTGGCGTAAGTTATAATTGGATGCCCGGAAATTTATCCGGAACTACCGTTACAGTTTCACCGACAACCACAACAACGTATACCGTAACAGGAACAAATGCTGCAGGATGCACGAATACAGCAACGCGCACAATTACGGTTACGCCAACACCAACAGTAACTGTCACAGCAACCAGCACCAGCATCTGCACAGGGAATTCCACCACGCTCACCGGGTCAGGAGCAACAACGTATAACTGGATGCCGGGAAATTTATCGGGAACATCTGTAACTGTTTCTCCAACCACCACAACAACGTACACGGTAACAGGAACAACATCAGGATGCACATCAACCGCAACACGCCTGATCACTGTTACTCCTTCTCCGACTGTTACCACCACAACAGCGGGCGGAACAATTTGCGCAGGCAACAGCACCACGATCACTGCAAACGGCGCAACAACGTATACATGGATGCCGGGAAATTTAACCGGAACAACAGTGACTGTTTCTCCGACTACTACAACAACGTATACAGTTACCGGAACTACCGGCGGTTGTACAGGAACAGCAACAAGAACAATTACTGTTAATCCGGCACCAACTGTTTCCACCACAACAACAGGCGCTTCAATTTGTACAGGCAACAGCACTTCGATTACTGCAACTGGTGCAACAACGTATAACTGGATGCCTGGAAATTTAACCGGAACAACTGTTACCGTTACGCCGGCTACCACAACAACGTATACAGTAACCGGAACCGCCGCAAATGGTTGTACAAATACAGCAACAAGAACCATTACCGTTACACCTTCACCAACAGTTACTGTAACCACAACGGGCGCAACAATTTGTGATGGCACTTCCACTACGATCACTGCAAGCGGAGCCACAACGTACAGCTGGATGCCGGGAAATCTAACAGGTACAACAGTTACCGTTTCTCCGACAAACACCACCACGTACACCGTAACAGGAACTACAGGCGGATGCACGGGAACAACAACACAAATCATTACTGTTAATCCATCGCCAACAGTTGCAACAACCGTAACACCATCGGGAACCATTTGCTCAGGAAACAGCAAAACAATCACAGCAAGCGGCGCTTTAACGTACACCTGGATGCCGGGAAATTTAACAGGCAATCCTGTAACAGTTTTCCCTGCAACATCTACTACTTACACCGTAACAGGAACTGCAGCAAACGGATGTACCGGAACAGCAACACGAAGCATCACCGTAAATCCGACACCCACAGTTACTGCAACAGCATCCAGCTCTTCCATCTGCGCCGGAAATACAATTACACTCACTGCAACTGGTGCAACAACTTACAACTGGATGCCCGGTAACACCAACGGTGCAGTGATCACAAGAACTCCTGGCACAACTACTACTTACACTGTTACAGGAACAACAAATGGCTGTTCAAGCACAGCAACTGTAACTGTAATTGTAGGAGCGCCGCCAGTGGTAACTGTAAGTGCTGCAAGTCCTTCAATATGTATCGGAAGCAGCACAACACTCACTGGCTCGGGTGCTGCAACGTACACATGGATGCCGGGAAATTTATCAGGAACTTCTGTAACTGTAAATCCAACAGCAACTACAACGTATACTGTTACCGGTTCAACCGGTCCGGGATGTACGAATACTGCAACATTAACTGTTACTGTAAATTCATTGCCCGTTGTTTCTGCATCAACTATCAACGGAACAATTTGTGACGGAAGCACCACGACTATTACTGCAAACGGCGCATCCACTTATACATGGATGCCGGGAAGCTTAACAGGAACTTCAATCACCGATGCACCGACAGCAACAACAACGTATACTGTAACCGGTACGGATGGAAATGGTTGTGTGGGCACTGCAACACAATTGATCAATGTTAATCCTTCACCGACAGTAACAGCAACAACTACTTCAGCAACTATTTGTGACGGAGCTTCAACAACGCTTAACGCAACAGGTGCTCCGAATTACAATTGGATGCCAGGTAACCTTAGCGGTTCTTCTGTAAACGTTGCACCATCTGTCACAACAAATTATACGGTAACAGGAACTGCAGCGAACGGTTGTACTTCAACAGCAACAACAACGATCACAGTTAATCCGACACCAACTGTAACAGCGACATCATCAAATGCAACTGTTTGTTCAGGAACAACAATTACACTCACAGCAAACGGCGCGTCATCATTCAACTGGATGCCGGGCAATTTAAGTGGTGCATCTGTTTCCGATATTCCTGCTGCAACAACAACGTATACTGTAACAGGAACTGAGCCAACAGGATGTTCAAGCACAGCAATAGTTTCTGTTATTGTAAATACAAATCCAACAGTATTCGCAAGCATTTCAAACGGAACGGTTTGTGCAGGAACAACTATCACACTTACCGGAACAGGCGCTTCAACCTATGACTGGCAGCCTATTAATTTGCAAAACGCAATTGTAAATGATGTTCCTGCAGCTTCTGTGAATTATACAGTAACCGGAACGGATGCAAATGGATGTATTGGAAATGCTTTTGTTTCTGTAGTGGTAAATCCTTTACCTGTTGTTGACGCCACCGCATCAAGCAACGCAGTTTGTAACGGAACAATGATCAATCTCACTGCAACAGGAGCAACATCTTACAACTGGCAGCCGATCAATCAAAGCGGAGCAACCGTTTCTGATACGCCATTGTCAACTACAACTTACACCGTTACAGGAACAGATGGAAATGGTTGTACAAATACGGATACTGCCGGTGTAACAGTTTACGCGCAACCAACAATTGCAATTACAGGAACAGATACAATTTGTGTCGGCAATTCTATCACGCTTACAGCATCGGGAGGATTCACTTACTTCTGGCCGCTCGGAGGAGAAGCAACTGCAATCATCACCGATTCACCGGTTACAACAACAACGTACACAGTGAACGGAACCGACGCTTCAGGTTGTTCTAACACAGCAACATTTACTGTTACTGTCGGAACTCCGCCTGCTGTGCCGGGTGTAATTGTAAATGGAAGCACGTTGACTTCAAGCATCACTGCTGCAAGCTACCAGTGGTTCATGAATGGTGTTCCGATTGCAGGCGCTACAAGTCAGTCGTACGTTGCAACTCAAATGGGTTCTTTCACTGTTGAAGCGTACGATGATGCAGGTTGTGCTTCGGGGCAATCGCCTGCTGTTCTCGATCCGACAGGAATTGCAGTTGCTACAAACGTAGATGCAATAAGCGTAATTCCGAATCCGAACGACGGACATTTCCAATTAAATTTCCATGTAACGAAATCAGACAATTACGTATTGGAAATTTATGACATGCTCGGACAAGTGATCTACAGTGAGTCGCTGCTTAATTTCAAAGGTGCTTACAATAAAGATATTGATCTGAGCATTTATGGAAAAGGTCAGTACATGATACGCCTGAGAAGTTCGGTGAATGAAACGACGATTAAGTCAATTACATATTAAAAAATTCAAAAAAGAAAAAAATCCCAAATGCCAATAGAATGGTGTTTGGGATTTTTTTTGAAGCGCTTTCTCTTTGGCGAACAGTTAAAATTGTTTTGATCTGACTTGGCATAAAATACTTTTAGGTGGCTTTGTATCTTCGAAAGATTTCGTCATTATGATCAGGGAAGGCACCTTTTCTTACCTCGATGGCAGAGCGTTAACAACGCAGGGATTAAGGCTTAGCTTAGACAACAATTTAGCATCCACAATTTTTTAGATGATGAAAACAGTATCTCTATATATGCCCTTTATAAACATCAGGCAGGGACTAATATCCATGTTCTCTAAAATGTGGTTTCCCCATTTATTTTTAATGATTGCCTTTTCTTTGCTTTTTAATTCACACCTGGCAGCACAATATTCTTTGTATCATACAGGCGCTCCATATCAGTATCAATTTGACAGCTTGCCACAGTCAAGAAGAATTCAGATAAAAACTAATGTATATCCGATTCCTGAGTACACATATTACAACTCGACCTATCAGAAAAATAAGGTGGCCAGCGTTATAGCAACGTCAAAAAATAATGATACAGTTTACCGCCAGAAATATGATCGCGAGGGATATCTCATTGAAGAAACAGATCATCGTTTACCTCCTCCCGAATTACTGGATAATCGCGGACACCATTACTACTCTTACTATAATGAACACCGACTTGTTTTCGATTCACTAATTCCAGATAACTTAAAGCTTGTTGTAAAGCATCAATATCTATTTGATACGGCTTTTCGTATTCTTTCGCATCGCATAATCAGTGATGATTATTTATTGCCTGACAGTACAAACTACACGTATGATTCAATCGGTAATTGCATCCGCATCATCAGCTTTTATAAAAACTACAGGAATGACCGCTCCGGTGCAGTTCACATTATTAAAGATGGAGAAGTGAATTCGATGAGGAGCGACACTATTCAGATTCAATACCACTACACATATGATCTGATGTCCTCACTTTTGAGAAAAGATAACAGTCGTTCTGATATTTACGGCACAACAGCAATAAGCATTGGCGGCCGCCGTGTGGGTGGAGAAAAACAGACGTTTGATGCTTTATCCCGGATAATTGAGATTCAATCCCGTGGACTCACCGTGCAGTACTATTACCAGAAGAATATGATCCGGATGGATATGATTTACGGTGTAAATGAGTATGGTGCTGCTTCAGATGAAAGGGCAATTGCGGAGTACACTTTTTATTATGACAAACACGGCCACTTAAAAAAGGTAAGTTATTTCTCAAACACATCTGGTTCCGGGAAATCGAAAGTGCATGTTGAGAAGGTGTGCTATAAAAAGAACGGGCTGATGATCAATAATCCGTATGGTGGAAAGATGATTTATGAATATTACAAAGATTAAAAGGCTGTTGCCGGTTGATGTAAGTAGAAAATCTCCCTCTGAATTTTGGGGTTTGCCTCAATAAATCTTCCAAAGAAAAAAAATCCTAGCTTGATGCAGCGTTTTGACAAGTTCTATTGTCATACCTGTAATCTGTAAGCGATTGAGTGAATCTGAACTGGTAAAAAAGTGTTTGCAAGGCGAACGTGAGGCGCAAAAGCAGCTGTATGACCGGTTTGCCCCGAAGATGTTTGGCGTCTGTTATCGTTATGCGATTTCGCGTGAAGAAGCGGAGGATTTTCTGCAGGAAACATTCATTACTGTTTTCAGAAAATTAAATCAATGGAAAGGTGATGGCGAGCTGGGCGCGTGGATAAGGAAGATTACAGTCAACACTTCGCTGAACGGAATAAAAGCGAGGCACCGTTTCACTGAGAACATGAACGTTATTCCGATTGATAATATTTCATACAACGACGCATCGCAACAACCCGATTCTGACAAAGAGCTGATGGAGCTGGTACATCATTTACCGCTTGGTTATAAAACCGTATTTAATCTTTACGCGATTGAAGGTTATTCGCACGAAGAGATCGGGAAAATGCTCGACATCAAACCTGCCACATCGCGATCGCAGCTGGCACGGGCGAGAGAGCTGCTAATGAAAAAAATAAATTCAAATCAAACCGGTAACAATGGCGGACAACTTGGATAAAATGGACGAAACGTTTAAGAAGTCGGCGGAAGAATTTTCACTTCTTCCATCGGCTGACGTTTGGAAAAATATCGAGCAGGATATCCGCAAGCGCGAACGCAGGAGAAGATTTATTATTTTCTTTTTTGCAGGCGCAGGTCTTTTCATTGCCACAATGCTATTGTTCCCGGATAAAGCTGAACAGAATAAATCTGCTTCACAGAAAGAACATCAGCCGGTAAAAGCAAATTCAATTCCACGCAAGCATTCTTCCACCCAAGAGGAAAATACTGTAACGCAAAAAAACATCGCGCCAAACAATTCTGGATTTGAACAAAGCGCAACTGAATTAAAAGGTCAGGAAAAAAGAAGCGTTGAAAATAAAATCCCGGCTAACTCAGTTCTTGTCGAAAAGAAAAAACAAAATACCATCCAGGAAAAAAACAACATTGGAAATAAAAAACAAGTTGTGTTTGAACCTGTCAAGCAAGAAAAACAAAATGAAATTGCCATTGAAAACCTTTTGAGCAATAATACCGATGCAAAAATTCTGATTGCTGAACATGATCAAACAGCAACAACAACCGACGTAGTTTCTCCGCAGCAAGCAACTCAAGAAAAAGAGGAAGCAGATAATAACACTGCTGTGGCATTAGCCGGGACATTGCCTGCCATCCTTGCGCCGGCAGATACTGCGGAACCAACGCCACCCGCAAAATCGTTCAGCCGTTGGAGTGTTGCCATTGGAGTTTCACCCGCACTTGGTTTTTCGAACAGCAAAGAAGACAACAATTATCAATATGTTGCACACTACCGCGATTCCACCGACAAAAATTTGCTGACAGTCAACGTACATACAAACATCGCGTACAAAATAAAACCTTACCTGGAAGTTTACTCCGGCTTCAGTCTTGTGAATTTCAAACAGGAAATTACGGGCAGGCAGGTGGTTTATCACTATTCGACCCTCGCCAGCGGACCAACACCTCAGCCAATAATTGTCAGCAAAGCTTACTTTAACATTAACGGAGATTCGCTTCAGCCGATAAAAAACAACTACACGTTCCTGGAAATTCCGCTCGGCATCCGTTATCATATGTTCACCGTGCGGAAGTTAAGCGCCAGGTTGCAGCCACACATCGCTTTCAACGCGCTGGTTCGTTCAAGCGGTTACACCTACGATTATAATACCGATCAATACCGGGAATTCAACCGCGAAGATCTGCGTGGATTTAATTTCTCTTACGGATGCGGAGTTGCTTTCCAATACGCATTGCGTCCGAATCTTTTCTTCGATCTCACGCCGGGTTACCAGGTTTTCCATTCTGCTTTTCATCAATCCTATTTCTCACAAAAATTTCAACAGGCAGAAGTAAGGTTTTCGTTGCGCTACTATTTACCGGAATAAAGAAAAAAGTAGTCGGTAGTCAGTCGTCAGGAAAATAGTTTCATGCTGACAACTGGCAACTGACAACCGACTACTTTTTTTTACTTTCATGCAACGTTTTCTCTTTTCATGTTGTCATCTATATAAAACCAGGCAACATGAAAACGATTAACACAATAGCATTACTCTGCATCTCTTTCGCCATCACCAGCTGTTCGAAAGATGAAAACATCCCGGTTCCTTACCAACCACAACAAATCATTGCTGTACCCAACGGTGATTTTGAAAACTGGACTGCACAGTTACCGGATAACTGGACTACCAACAGTTGCCCTCCGTGTGCACAACCAAATGAAACCTACATTGTGCAGCAGGATACCTCCGCTCACCAGGGACAATTCGCTGCAAAATTTATTTTCAATAATGTTTATCCAGCATGGGCTCATAACGGAATTGCGGTTACATCACATCCGCAACAGCTCAGTGCATATGTACTGTGCCACTTATGTCCGACCGACAGCGTGCTGATTCGCGTAAAAGTTTTTAATAATAATGTTGAAGTGGATAATGGTGTATGGCATGGCACAACATCTATCAACAATTATTCGCAGATCATTATTCCGATTTCACAGCATGCATCGCAGGCAGATTCTGTAAGCATTTTCCTTGAAGGTGGACGCAGAGGTTCACTGACTTGCAACAATACAGAGTTCTGGGTGGATGATGTGGAGCTGCATTAAATTTTTGTTCGGGAGAAAACAACGTGTGTGTTTATTTCTTCGTTGTGTGCAAAGCCTTTCCAAATCCGGGAAGGCTTTTTTATTTTGAAAATTGTTTAACCGGCCAAAGTAATTATGCCAGCTGGTGAATGATCAGCGCAATGACCGGTGGTAATGCGCCGGCAATGATCAGCCATTTTCCTCGTCCTTTTATTCCATATTTCCCCTTGAGAATAAAAAGACCGGTGACGTTGATTACAATAAGCATCAGTGCAAAAATATCCGATGCCCACTTCCACCCTTTCACACTGTTGCGGTGAATTACATTCGCTTCATAGAAGATCGGGCGGCGGGAAACATTTTCGTACACGGCGGAATGGGAGGTAAAATTTACATGCAGTGAAGCATTGTCGTAGTAAATTTTTACCTGGTCAGAAGTTGGCGTGTCGTACACTTTGTACTGCTCTTCCCCGACAAGCTTTCCAAAAGTTTCAATGTCATTCTTTGTGATGGTCGCTGCGGAATAATTTCCCTTGACCTTAATGGTTTCTTTGGTAATAATAAAATCAGGGTTCCAGTCGTCAACGTGATTTAACGCAATGCCGGATAAACAATACACGATGATCAACGAAGAAAAAAAATATCCGAAGTCGCGGTGAGCCGCCATGTTCAGGCTCCGGATATTTTTCAATTGCCATTTTGCCATGATCAGCTTGTGGGTTTATCGTTTTGCACTTTGGTTACATATTCCGCAACAATACTTACTACCCAATCCGTAACATTTGCATCAGGAAGAATGGAATCCGGCTTATAAATAACTTTCTCTTTTGAGTTCGGAATCTTTGCAATACCATCGCCGATAATTTTCACCTGGAACATTTCATCATGCGCTACAAGCACCGGAATAACAACTGCGGTCTTCTTCGTTTTCAAAACACGATTAATTGCAATCGTTGTGGAATCCGGGTTGTAATGCGCTACGTGTCCGCACCAGCCATATGAATGCGCATTCATGCCGGTTTCTTTCTCTACATGTTTACCAACATTATCGAGCAGCGCCGACCATTCTTTCATATACGTTTCATCGCCGTAAGCCATTAGCACAACACCTTCTTCAGCAGGATTTTTCGACAACGCACGCACACGGGTAAGAATGTTTTTCTGAACGATATCAGTAAAATCAAGCAGCGGTGTTATGTGTGTTTTTGCTTTCGGTGTATAACGTTCGATCTTTTCAATCTTCAAAACTTCCATCGACTGCGGATCTTCTTTCTGCCCGATGATGGTTGGAATGTCGTCGAAGGAATGCGGACTCACAGTCAAAAAAACCGGTACAATAATTACATCCGTAAAACCTTCTGCATCGAATTCTTTTAAACGCGTTGCAATAGATGGTTCATTGTATTCCATGAAAGCCGTTTTTATTCCTTTCACCTCTCCCGAAGAAAGAATCGAATCCTTCACCGTTCCTTCAAGAACGAGCAAGGCTTGTCGCCATGTTGGAGAACGCGAGCCGTGATTGACCAATAACACACCGATTTTTTTTTGGCTGATTTTTACTTCAGATGCAGCTGCATTTTCCGTGTTGCAGCCGGCGCCGGCAAACACAAGCACAATTAAAAGACAAGAAGCTGCAAAGCAGGAAATAATTTGTTTCGTTTTCATTTTTTCAGACGATTCGGTTTTTGATAAAATTTATAATTGTTGCATCTCCCATTTGGGATTTCCTTTTATTCCATTTTCATTATAGAAATCAATGAAATGTAATTTGTAATACGTTCCGGCATGATCGCGGATAATAAAATTCAGATCAGGATCGGTGATGTACGTGTTGTTTATAAAAGCTTTCCAATCGTAACCGATGGTATTGACCGCGGGCAAAAGTTGTGCGTTCATCGCCTGCGAATATTCAAGCACTGAAAAAGCAGTTGTCGTGTCGCGTGATGCACTTGTTTGATAACGGTTCAGAAGACAACCTGTCACGAGATAAGGTTCTGTCGGATTGTAAAAAATATGAACGTATTGCGTGAATACAAGATCCCAGGTTTGTTTCGGAGGCTCCACAGTTAATGTCTGTCCGCCATTGGAAAAAGACAAAAAAGTAAAATTATACGTGGTGTCTTTCGGAATAAAAAAAGTCGTGTCGCCACTACCATTCATGTTGGAAAAACGAATCGTATATCCGGAAGCATTAACCGATTCTATTTTTACTTTGCGCATTCCCTGGAACTGGCCATTTTCGTTATACCCACGATCAATAATATAAACAGGATGCGACGTGGTCCAGTTTCCGATTGCGGTTGAATCTAAATGGCCGGAAGGTTCATCCCATTTTTTATTGACGAAAAATCCGGCAGTATCTGTCACTGCGACAAAATTGGTATCGCCGGTATTCCATGCAAACATAGCCTTCGAAGTATTCAGAATAATGCTGTAACCGGATGGCGATGTTTCAAAACCAAGATCCCAACTACTTTTTAAATTTTGTCCAACCACGCTGTTCGTTCCGAGATCGTAATAAAATTGCCAGCGGTAATTCTGCTCCATATTTACCGTGGCTGTAATTACATCCCCGGCAATATGCGGCGTAACAGGCAACTCTTCTTTTTCACATGAAAAGAAAAACGGAATGCATAACAGAATTAGAAATCTGCTTTTCATTTTTTTTCTTTTTTATCTATATCAAAACGGTACTGGACGCGGAAAAAATAATTCCTTCCATTCCCTACCGCCATCGTTCCGCTTCCATCCGCGTGTGTGCCGCCGCTTGTTGACGTAGAAGGAATAGTACGTACATCAAGCGCATTGCGACAACCAACTTCTAAAACGAGCTTGTCATTTACAAACCTGCGGCTGAATGAAAAATCCATCGTGGTATACGCACCTGTGTACGCGCGCTGAATTTCGTTTTCGGAAGTAAGAATAAATTGCGGAAGTCTTCCGGTGTATTTGACAAATAAGCCGGTTGTAATTCCTGTTTTCTTTTCTTTCCACACGAATGAGCCCGCAGTTTCCGGCGACCATAATAACGGCATAATTTCTCCTTCAAATTCATTTGAACGCGCCGTATAAGCAAAAGAAACATTCGCCTGTAGTGCCTGTGTGCGCAAACCAGCGGAAGTAGTTATACCAGCAGTTTTTGAACGACCTATATTGATATAAGAATATTCTGTTCCTTCCACCAAAGCAAGCGTGATAAGATTAAAAACATCATTATAAAATCCGCCTGTACTCCAGGTGAATTTTATTTTCGAAGAAGCATGCTGCCATGCAAGGCTTGCTGAATAATTATTTGAATGTTCGGCGATCAGCAATTCATTCCCACGGATATTGTGATTGATGTCGACGAAATAAAAATATAATTCTTTCAACGCCGGCGCGCGGAATCCTCTTGCATAGGCCATGCGCAACCGGAAATTTTTTGAGAGCCGCAACAGCATATTCATCGAAGGAGAAGGCTGGCTCACGTAACCGGTATTATACGACCAGCGAAAACCGGGACGCAACGTCAGCCACGAATTTGGCCTGTACTCTGCCGAAGCAAAAACCGCGTAATCGCCGATGGAACGGAATTTATCCAGCACACGTGCGCCGGAAGTTGTTTCGTACTCAAAATCAATCCCGGCTTCATAAGAAAAACGCAATGAATCACCTGATCGAAAAAATGTTGCGCGGATCATGTACAGGCTGAATGCAGAAGTATCCTGCATCGATACATCTTCCACTAATTGCTGATTCAAAGTAGTAAGATCTTTGAAATACGTATTTTTTGTGCGGCGGTAAAAACTATAAGCGGCCTGCACTTCTATCTTTTGATTTTCATTTAACCGCACACGCGAAAAAAACATGGAATTAGAACGGACAGTCCGGTAATAATCATCGAACGCCGTTTCCTGGTAAGGCGCACGCGGCGATCCACGGTTAACGATCTTCTCATGAAAAAAATCTGTGTTCACGCCGAATTGTCCGCGATCAGTATTTCTTATGAATTGTGCAGTGCTGAAATATTGTTCACGCGGTTTCCATTGCAGCACTCGCGAAGAATCAGCAATGCGCGGCTGTTCATAACGAAACGGATCATGCCCCGCCGACCAGCCGTCAAAATAATTTCTTCCGCCATTAAACAAAATAAGTCCGCGGCGAAGCTGAATGCCGGAACGTAAAAGCGCATTGTATTGTCCGCTGCTTTCGTAAAACAAATCTGTTCCCACACTTACAGCATGATCCTGGCGTTTTGTCGTGATAAGATTGATAACGCCCGCAAGCGCATTCGTTCCATAATTCACCGATTGCGGACCTTCCACAATTTCTACGCGTTCTACATTCGCCAGTGAAATTTGGGAGAGATCAATATTTCCGTTTTGCCTGCCGATAAGCGGAATGCCATCCACAAGAATTTTTACATTCTCGCCGGAAAGTCCTTGCAGGCTCATGCTGCTTCCAAGAACAGGATCCTGCGAAAGACGGATATTTGTTTCGTTCGTCAACAGCTGCTGAAGATTCTGCGCGCCCATGGCATCGATCTTTGCGCGGTCAATGATGCGTATCGGTTGAACTGCATCTTCTATGGCTGTTTGTCCGTATTGTGCGGTGACAACCACAACACCAAGACTATCGGAAGAAAATACAAAAAGGCATGTTGCAGCAACACAACCGGCCGGAAATGTGTCATTATAAGTTGTATAACCTAACAACTTAACCTCAAGCCGTTGTATCGTGTCGCAAATGGAAAAAACACAGGCTCCTGAAATATCAGAAGCGTTACGGCGGATCTTTCCATTGGAAATATTGGTAAGCGTAACGATTGCACCGGGAATAGATTCTTTTGTTTCACGGTCAATCACTTCTATTTTTTGCGCAAAACCCGGCAGAAATAAAATAACCGCAAGCGCAGCACATATCGTGTTACGCAGCAAAACGGAAATACGCAACCGGGCGGCTATTTCCATTCTATCTCCTCCATCAGGATATTAAATGCGAATGTGGCAGATGCTTCATCGAGCAATGCAAGTAATTGTGTTGCTTCAATTGCGTTCAATGCAAGACGAATGTGCGGCGCACCAACAGATAACCGAATTGTTTTTTGCGTTGATAATAAATTTGCTTCCGTCTTTTTTTTCACAGCATAAACGCAGGTATAAAAATCATCGAAATCTTCTGCAGCAATGGTCATTACAATCATGCCAAAAGCCAGTTGTTTGTTTTCACAATCAGCGCAGCACACTACATATCCATCAGCATTATGAGCAAGAACTTCAAACCGGCAGGATGACTTTTCCATTGCAAAGTTTTTATCGTATTGAAAATTGTTTTTCGAGCGCTTCCAATGGCAAGAGGCGGAATAAATATTTGTTCATTTTAAGCACAGGCTTTTTTTCAAGCAATCCCGCAGCGCTTAAACGTTTGATCATATAACGCACCTTTTCTATGTCACAGGAAAATCCTTTTTTTTCCAGCTTTTCCTGGAGCAGCTTTACATCTATAAATTCTATTTCGCATGCAATTGTTTTGAAAATTGCAAAACGCAAATCATTTTCACGCATACCCTTCTGACGCACCAAACCTTCATATCTCATTGCTAATTGATGTGCCGCCTGGTTCATAACTACAGTGTATTTATATAATCCTGCCACACATCAGCTTGCTCCTGTATTGGTCTGCAGGAATAAATTCTCGTCATGTGCGCATCTTCGTTGTATGCTGATGCAAAAACAGTACAAGGCCCTTTTGCTTCCCGGAACCCAAAAACCAAACCATTGCAATGATCTTGTGAATGCGGTGGCTGCAAAAAGGAACCTTGTATGTCTTGCGTATTATTCATAGCAGTTTCTTTTATTGCACGATGAGTTTTTTGCTTTGCACTTTGCCTTCTGATTGTAACGTCACGATATACATTCCTGTAGCCCATTCCGAAGTGCTAAGCGCACATTGTTGTAATCCTGCATTATCGCTTTGTTGCTGTTGGTAATATATTTTTCCGGTAAGATCTGTTACCGTGATAAGCACTTCTTCGTTTGCTTTTGTGCTGTAAGTAATTGTTGCATTTTCATTCGCAGGATTTGGATAAATCTCAATGAAAGAAGCTTGCTCCTGCTCAGATGTTCCTGCAAGGCTGATAAGCTCTTTGCTGAAAATATAATTCCCGTTCGCGCTTCCGCCAAATCCTGTGAAGATCACTTTCCATATATCACCGGTTTGTGTTTGTACGAAATACACCAATGAATCTGTGATATCGAAAGTAAACGTCGACATGTTCAGCGTTTTCCAATCGTAACCAATTTCATTTATCGCAGTGACGAAAGAATAATTGGTCCACAGTGTAGTATTGACATTCACCGGCATAGCCTGCGCCACCGTAACTCCGATGTTGCTAATCACACCAGTCACGGTATAAGGAGAAGGAATAAAAGCAGTGTATTGTGAAAACTGCAGATCCCAATTTGTATTTACCGGCTCGCGATCGAGCGCAGCATTATTTTGCATGGAATAATACGCGAAATTTTTTCCGGGATAATTTATTTTATCAAGCGAAACGATTTGATCACTCGAATTATCAAGCGTTGCATAACGAAACTGGTAAGCACCATTTGCAAGCTGCATGATCCAGAGCTTGCGGTACGTATTGTTTGCCAGCTTAACGACGTAAATTGAATCGCCGGTAACGTAATGCGTGATACTGCTGTAAATTCCCCAACCCATGTCAAACGTAGAAGAAGCTCCCTGGTTAAATGCACCGATCGACCATGTTGTATCGGAATTATAATATTTCGTCCAGGTAGATAAACCGGCTGTATCTAGTGTTGACCAGTCTGCGGTATCGCCGGCAGCATAAACCCAAACTGTAGTTCCGGTAATTGTATTAGCAAGCAAGGCAGCACCAAAGGGAGTAGCATCAAAAGCAATGTCCCAATTTGTCTTTGGAGCAGAACCCTGCTCATCGTTGGCAAGGCTGTACCAAACCTGGTTAGCATAGCCTGCACCTGTTGAGACAGTATCAATGGTTTGTGAATTTACGGCCTGTTGAGATAACAGGAGGATCATTAAAATCGGTAAAATGTGTTTCATTTTTTTCGGGTTGAATAATTTTTACAACACCGCAAAACACTTACTGGCATCTTCGGCATCCAATACCTAAATAAGGGTATTTAGAATAGTTCTAAATATAAATTACTAAAAACCAAGTGGCTATGCTTTTAGAGTCTTGATGCCATCAATAGCTTAATCAAAGTAATGCGCGGGTTTTCCGGTGCCTTTTTCGTATCTTTAGAATTGAAATTCAACCATACGAAATGACCTTTTCCTCCTTCTTTGCTGCGAAACAAAAAAGTGTTCTTTTATTTTGCTTCAGCCTTTCCTTTACCGCGCTTTATTCCCAGGATTATACCCGCTGGGCAGAATTAAAAAATACGCCCGGTACAAATTTCTATACAATTAAACAGGCATTTGATTCTGCCTATGCCGGACGTGAAGCAGAAATGCGCAGTCGCAGAGGACAAGCCGCTCAATCGGGCGACAAGCAGGAAACGGAAGAAGACGAAAAATTAGATGGCCCGTTTTTCCATTATAAAAGATGGGAAAATTACATGACGCCACGTGTTTACCCAACCGGCGATATGTCGCTCACTACAACAACGTATGCGCGCTTCATGGAATATCTCAACAGCAACCCGGAAGCAATGGCGCAGCAGAACTCATCCATCATGCGCTCATCAAGTGCGTGGTCGTTTGTCGGACCAGAAGGTGCTCCTTCAGGCTCTGGTGCGGGACGTTTGACTTGCGTGCGTTTTGATCCGACCAATTCAAATATTATTTACGTCGGCGCTCCTGCAGGTGGATTATGGAAAACAATTGATGGCGGTGCAACATGGACCTGCCTCACCGATTTTCTTCCTGCGATTGGATGTTCTGATGTTGCGATTGATCCGAACAACACAAATATTATTTACATGGCCAGCGGTGATAATGACGCAGGCGATTCTCCAAGCATCGGTGTTTTAAAAAGTACGGATGGTGGAGTTACGTGGAATCCGACAGGACTTACTTTCGGAATGAATTCTTTTCGCCGCATCGGAAGATTGCTGATGGATCCAACCAATTCTGCAATTCTTTATGCTGCAACTTCTACAGGAATTTATAAAACCTGGGACGCCGGCGTAAACTGGTATCGCGTTTCGCACTCGAATACCACCGATATGGAATTCAAGCCGAATGATCCGAATACACTTTATGCTTGTCGCACCGGTTTATACAGATCAATAAACGGAGGCGCAACATGGACACAAATGGCAACCGGACTTCCACAAAGCGTAAACATTTCGAGAATGGTTGTTGCGGTTACGCCTGCTGCTCCTGATAATGTTTATCTCGCTACAGCAAATAACGGAAGCTATAGTTTCGATGGCCTTTATGTTTCGCAGGATAACGCAACAAATTTTACACTGCAATCCAGCTCACCGAATTTAATGGGCTGGGATACGAATGGAAATGATTCGGATGGACAAGGCTGGTACAGTATTGCGCTCGGTGTTTCTCCTTACGATCCGAATGTGATTATTGTTGGCGGAGTAAATGTGTGGCGTTCTGATGATATGGGTTTCAGCTGGTCGTTGAATGCGCATTGGTATGGCGGAGGTGGTGCGCCGTATGTGCATGCTGATATTCATGATATTGTTTTTCATCCGACATTGACCGGTTCTTATTTTATCGGTTGTGATGGTGGAATTTTTGAAACAGAAAATGATGGTGCAGATTTTACTGATCTCAGCAGCAATCTCAGCATCGCACAAATTTATCGCGGTGGTGTTTCCGGTTCAAATCCGACTGTTGTAATCAGCGGTCACCAGGATAATGGAACGAATGTAAAAAATGGCATTCCGTATTTTTCAGCGTTAGGTGGCGATGGAATGGATTGTTTTATCGATCGCACGAATGATAATAATATGTTCGGCTCTATTTATTACGGCGATTTTTATCGTTCGAATGATGGCGGAAATAACTGGACAGGAATCACAAACGGAACTCCAGGCAACGGCGAATGGGTAACACCATGGGAACAAGATCCTGTTGATCCATTCACTTTGTATTCCGGTTTCGATCAGCTTTACAAATCAACGAGCCAGGGAAATGTTTGGTTTCCTGTAGGCACAACAACATTCGGCGCAAACCTTACTGATATAGAAGTTGCTCCTTCCAATACAAATTACATTTACGTTTCTACCGGCAATTCTATTTCACGTTCTACTAACGGCGGAATCAACTTTACGTCCATCACCGGATCTATTTCGGGTCATTACATTACTAAAATTGCGGTCAGCTCCTATGATCCGAATAAAGTTTGGGTAACGGTCTCGGGATACACAGCAAATTCAAAAGTGTTTTTCAGCACCGATGCAGGAACAACCTGGTCAAATATTTCTAACGGACTTCCGAACGTTCCTGCAAATTGTGTGGTAGCAGTTCCCGGTACTTCTTCAGATGCAGTTTACATCGGAATGGATGTAGGTGTTTATTACCACGATAATTCAAGCGCAACATGGCAGCCGTTTTTCACCGCGCTTCCGAACACGCCTGTTTTTGATCTTGACATTTTCCTTCCGACAATGAAGCTTACTGCGTTCACTTACGGAAGAGGAGTTTGGGAAGCATCAATTGATCAAACGGTATTAACACCATACGCGAATTTTTCTGCAACACCATTAATTCCATGCACAGGACAAACCGTTCAGTTCACTGATCTTTCTACTTTCACAACGAGCTCCTGGTCATGGAGCTTTCCCGGCGGAACACCATCTTCTTCCACCGCGCAAAATCCTGCAGTCGTTTACAACACACCCGGAACATATCCTGTAACGCTTATCGCAACGAATACTGCAGGAAGCTCAACAACAACACGCACTTCTTACATCACAGTAAACGGTGCGCAACAACCGCCGTATCTCGAAGGATTTGTTTCCACAACATTTCTTCCGCAAGGATGGGCGGGTGTGAATGCCGGCAACCAAACGCATTTCTGGAAACGCAGCGCAACTGTCGGATTCAACAGCACAGAAAGTGCTTACTTCGATAATTTTAATTACACCGTCTTCAACGACCAGGATGAAATGCGCACGATGGGAATTAATTTTTCCGGCTACACATCATTGACAATGGCATTTGATGTTGCTTACGCGCGTTACAATACATCACGAAGCGATACGCTCGAAGTATTGGTGTCAACAGATTGTGGAACAACATGGTCTTCCATTTATTTGAAAGGCGGTGCAACACTTTCAACAGCTGCAAATCAAACTTCCGCTTTTGTTCCTACGAGTTCACAATGGAGAAATGAAACAATAAATATCGCTGCATACGCCGGCCAAAATGATGTGTTGTTTGCTTTCAGAAATCACGGTCGCCACGGAAACAATTTGTACATCGATAACATTAACATCAACGCAGTAGTAAATGCTCCGCCCGTTGCATCATTCACTACTCCCGGAAATGTTTGTGAAAATGCAGCGATGACATTTACTGATCTTTCCGCACCCGCAGCAACTTCATGGAGCTGGACGTTCCCCGGTGGAAATCCTTCTTCTTCCACATTACAAAATCCATCAGTAAGCTGGAATGCAAGCGGAACATATACTGTTTCACTTGTTTCAACAAATGCATTCGGAACAGATTCCATTGCGCAGGTTATTACAGTGAATACTTCACCTGTTGCAAATGCAGGAACAGATTCTGTGTATTGTACTTCTTCATACGTGCAGCTGAATGCAAGCGGCGGTGTGAATTATGATTGGTCGCCTGCAACAGGATTAAGCAATTCGCATATTGCATCACCGGGAATCAGCGCGAACAATTCGAATACATACATTGTAACTGTTTCAGATATCAACGGATGTTCTTCAACTGATTCAGTTCGCATTACAGTTCTGCCGAATCCATCGTTCTCCGTCAGCGGTGGCCCGATCCTGATGTGCTACGGCGATACGATTTCGCTTTATGCAAGCAATCCGAATTACACGTATTCCTGGGCGCCTGCAGCTTCACTCAACGTTACGAGTGGTGATACAGTAATTGCATTTCCACCGATGTCGACAACGTTTGTGGTAACCGCAGTGGATACAAATGGTTGTTCGTTCGTTTATAATAAAGCGATAACGGTTCATCCGTTAGTTCCAACACCAACTGTTTACGTTTTCGGATGGACGATGGTGTGTTCAATTCCTGCTACTTTTTATCAATGGTATTTGAATGGAACTCCGATCGCCGGCGCAACATCGCAATATTATACCGCGACTGTAGTTGGAAATTATTCTGTAGAAGCACACAGCACGCAGAATTGTTTTTCCGGAATGTCGCCTGCTGTTTTAGTTAACAGCATCGAAGAAGAAGCCGGCCCGGAATTTTTCATTGCGCCGAATCCGAGCAACGGAATTTTTGATCTTTCGTTCTCAGCTTCAAAAGCAACAAACTATTCCGTAAGCATTTTCAGCGCTGATGGAAAGTTGGTTTACATAGAGCAAATGAATCGCTTCTCAGGATCGTATAAAAAGCAGGTTGATTTGTCTGCGTTTGGATCGGGGTTGTATTTGATTCGTCTTGCGGATGATAAATTGCAGAGTGTTCAGCATGTGATTGTTAATTAGAGGATAAAAAGCGGGGAAGATTATTGTTCGTACAATAGATGAACCTGCTTATTTATTTTTACCTCAGTTTTAAAGAGGTGATAGCATGCCTTTGCTTAAGTCAGATTTTTAAGATTATCCGTATCTTTTCTTAAATGAAAAAGGTAATTCAGATAATTTCTTGTTTTTTATTTGCAGGCGCTTCTTTTGCGCAAGTGAATCTTGTGCCGAATCCGAGTTTTGAAGATACTTTGGGTTGTCCGCAAGGATATCCGGACTTGGATACAAAATGTAAATATTGGGAGTCATTTAGGATCACTCCTGATTACATAAATAATTGCTCTGCAGTATGTGGCTATTTTAATCAGTATGGTTATCAACTTCCTCATTCTGGCCAGGCTTATGCAGGATTTAATATGTATCAAACAACCGTACCTAATTCCAGTGAACATATTGCTGTGCAACTTAATTCTCCGTTAATTATTGGAACAAAATATTTCGTTTCATTTTATGTATCACTAGCATACAATTTTTCATTAACAAATATTGCCTGTAACAAAATTGGTGCTTTGGTTACAACTTATCAATATTCAGATCCGAACGGAATACTTATACTACCAGACACAAGTACGCTTCACACAGATTTGATAGTTACCGACACTTTAACCTGGACTAGAATATTTGGATCATTTACTGCTGATTCATCCTATACATACTTGATCCTTGGAAATTTTTTTTCTGATGGATTTCTCGACACAATTAATCTGCCTTACCAGGTTGCATCTCAAATTGCTTATTATTATTTAGATGATGTCTGCCTTTCAACTGATTCCTTATTTGCTCAAGAGTATACTTGGACAGGGATAGAAGAAAATAAAAATGAAGTTTTATTGATTTACCCAAATCCCGCAGATAATTATTTAATTATAAAATCAGAAGAGGTTCTGCTGGGTGAAGTGTACGTTCTGAACGTACTCGGAGAAGTCGTTTTTAATTGTCAGAATAATAATGCTGAAATCAAAATTGATTGTTCTCGTTGGCCTTCGGGAATCTATTTTTTAAAGAACAAAAATTCAAGTGTCAAAATAATAGTTCATCATTAAACTGGAAACAACCAGAGATCGAAGTTTTTATAGACAAAAGAAAAAAATTGTCTGCGAACGAATATTTTATTGATGTAAAGTTAGCTACCGACAAACTATTGACTTTAATTAAAATAGGATGTATCTTTCTTTAATGATTAAGCCTCTCTTACATCTTTTATTTCTTATTCTGCTACCGCTCTCGTTGTTCGGACAGCAGAATCTTGTGCCAAATTTTTCTTTTGAGCAACTTGATACATGTCCTTATTTGGAAGATCAAATCCAATTTGCTACAGGTTGGTCGAAGTATAGCGCAAACAATACTACACCTGACTATTTTAATTCCTGCGCATCTTCCTTTTTTAATGTTCCCAATTGCGGGGGAGGATATCAATCTGCTCATCGAAATTGTGACGGTTTTGCCGGCTTGGTTACCTTTTATTTTACCTCAAATTATCGAGAATATATTGGGATTCAGTTAACCCAACCGTTGACCGTCGGTCAGAAATATTTTTTGTCGTTTTATACAGTTTTGTCGGAACAACATTATGGTTCAGTCTACCAGGGAATGCCCTCAAATAATATTGGGATGCGATTGTCTACGGTTGCCTATAACGGTAATTCGCCTACACCGATTGATAATTTTGCTCATCTCTTTTCTGCTTCCGTTATTAATGACTCAATTAATTGGCAAAGAATTTCCGGAAGTATAATCGCTGATTCAGCCTATAATTTTGTGATTATTGGAAACTTCTTTACTGATCTGAATACTGATACACTACAATATAATTGCACGTCTTGCCAAAATGTTGACAGCTACTATTATGTAGATGATATTTGCGTTTCGTCGGATTCGCTGTTGTGCAATGGAGGAATTGACTTATTACCATGCATTACCTCTGTTAGCGAACAAAATCTTAGTGATAAAATAAATATATTTCCTAATCCATCCAATGGCTTGTTTAATATTGAGTGCAAACAAATCATAATGTACTATGAAATTCAAAACTGTTTGGGTAAAGTTATTTTAGCATCGGATTCAGATCTTAACAAAGAAACTATTGATCTATCTCATGCTGGACCTGGTATTTATTTTTTGAAGGTTCGAACCATAACCGATACAGCGTCTTTTACATTGTTTGTTAACCCCTAAAACTACACTATACCCTTTCACTAATTTATCCCAATCCCGCAAACAATCTATTTATTAAATCCGAGAATGTTCTGGAGGGTGAGATGTATATTATGAACGTACTCGGAGAAGTCGTTTTTAATTGTCAGAATAATAATGCTGAAATCAAAATTGATTGTTCTCGTTGGCTTAGTGAATCTATTTTTTAAAGAACAAAAGTTCAAGTGTCAAATTGATAGTTCTTTATTACTTGAAACTACCAGAGATCGAAGAAGTTTTCTACCGACTGCCTATTGACTTTAATTTAAATAGGAAGTACCTTTCTTTAATGATTAAACCTTTCTTACATCTTTTACTTCTTATTTTGCTACCGCTCTCGTTGTTCGGGCAACAGAACCTAGTACCTAATTTTTCTTTTGAACAATACGATACTTGCCCAAATAGTCAAGATCAAATACAGTTTGCTACAGGGTGGAGTAAATACAGTATGCAAGCTTCTACCCCGGATTACTTTAATTCCTGTGCTCCTGCGGCTTCCTATAGCGTTCCTAAAAGCAGTTTTAATAATCAGGCTGCACATCGTAATTGTAATGCTTATGCTGCCCTGATAATCTGGGGTGCTTCTGGCAATGATCGAGAACATATCGGTATTCAATTAAGCCAGCCCTTAATTGTAGGGCAAAAATATTTTCTTTCATTTTATACAGTTATGACAGAATCATATCTCGCCGGAACGTATTTTGGCATGCCTTCAAATAATATTGGATTGCGTTTATCAACAGTTGAATTTAATCCTTCTAATCCCACTCCAATCGACAATTTTGCTCACCTGCATTCTCCGGTAATAATCAATGATTCTATTAATTGGATTCGTGTTTCTGGAAGTATCGTTGCGGATTCGGCTTACAATTATTTGATTGTTGGCAATTTTTTTGATGATGCAAACACTGACACAATGCGATACTCCTGCGCCTCTTGCATTAATGCACATTCATATTATTTAGTTGATGATATATGCGTTTCAACAGATTCATTATTATGCAATGGCGGCATTGACTTATTACTATGCATTACCTCTATTAGCGAACAAAATCTTAGTGATAAAATAAATGTTTTTCCAAATCCGGTAACGGATATGATTACAATTTCGTTTCCGGGGAATCAGGGCTGCGAGTTTATTTTATCTGATACATATGGAAAAATCATTTACACAGAAAAAGTTAATGATAAAAAATCTTTAATGCTTGATCTTTCTGCTTACTCTCCTGGAATATATTTCCTGAAAGTCGTCAGCCATATAGAAGAAAAAATATTCGTTAAAAAAATTGTAAAGCTTTAAATGTTAATGATAAAGTCCAAGGACAATCCTGTTCGGCCTTTTTTTATTCCCTTTCCGTACCTTCGAAAAATATTCAGCAAAAAATATTTTTCAATCAATGACAACAATCCCCAACCTACACATAGATAAATCCTGGACACTTTTTCTCGATCGCGATGGCGTGATCAATGTTCGTTTTCCCGGCGATTATGTAAAACGTGTGGATGAGTTTGAATTTCTTCCCGGGGCGGTTGAAGCGATTGCGCGTTTTTCAAAACAATTCGCACGCATCATTGTGGTTACGAATCAGCAGGGGATTGCAAGAGGCGTTTATTCGCACGAAGATCTCGGTGCAATTCATTCGCACATGCAGGCCGAAATAGAAAAAGCCGGCGGAAAAATCGAACGCGTATATTATGCACATCAGGCCGCTTCCGAAAATTCTCCAATGAGAAAACCCGGAACAGGCATGGCAGTGCAAGCACAAAAAGATTTTCCGGAAATAGATTTTTCAAAATCCATCATGATCGGCGACACTCAAAGCGATATGGAATTCGGAAAAGCAGTTGGAATGAAAGTGATTTTTGTCGGCAATGAACCGCTGGAAATTGTTGTCGATGGAAAAACGGATTCGCTGGCAGAAGTAAAGTTTAGCTGAAAAACAAAAGTGCTTTTCTGATTTTCTACCTGTGGAAAGGTTGGTATATCCTTCCCATACCGACGGTTCTTACCTACATCGGCAGTCTTTTAATCCAATCCTGTTATCGCTGAGTACGAATGCCTTAGGAGCCAACCTCTGCGCGATTTCTGCTGCCAAAAGATAATACCTAATACAAGGTATTGTCCCCTAAGCTCTCGTGCAGCAACTTTGCACTCACCTTAAAATCTCTAACAACTCATCAGATGAATCGTCTCCAGGGAATTGTCCTGACTTCTATTGTTGCCGGAATGGCATTCACAGGTTGCAAAAAAGATCCCATTGAACCGGCTCCGGTTACTCCGACTTATAACGTACCATCAACCTACAATTTCACCAACGTTAACCACAGCGGGCAAACTTACCGCCTCGACATGATGGCAGCCCTCGGCACGTACATGAAAACCGGCAATACACCAAACACTGTTCTTTCTGCCAGTCAAATGAAGAATATGTACTCCAATTCCGGCAGCCCGTTCAGTGATTCTGTACTCAATAACTGCGGCAAGCAGATCAAGAATAAAGTATATGCAATTGACCAGTTATTGTTCGAAGCATTCATGGACAGCCTCGCGCTGGTGAGCAATTCAACAGTAAGCGGAAGCAATGGTGTGGCAGGTGTTGTTGTAAGTGTTTCAGATCCGACAAAAAAATACCTGTGCGATGCAAATGGCATCGAATGGGGACAAGTCATTGAAAAAGGATTGATGGGAGCATGTTTTTATTACCAGGCTACCGCTTATTATCTCGACGCTTCGCAGATCGGAACAAGCGTAGATAATACAACTGTTGTTCCCGGCGAAGGAACAGCAATGGAACACCACTGGGATGAAGCGTTCGGTTACTTCGGTGTACCGCTCGATTTCCCGACCAACCAAACCGGCGTTCGTTACTGGGGAAAATATTGCAACGAGCGTAACGCACTGATGTCAACGAACGCAACCATGATGAATGCATTCCTGACCGGCCGCGCTGCCATCTCTAACAACGATCATACCCGCAAAGATGCGCAGGTGGCAATCATCCGCCAGAACTGGGATAAATTCCTTGCGGCTACCATCATCAGCTACCTGAACAAAGCGAAAACCAATATTGCTGACGACGCACAACGCAACCACGCACTTTCCGAAGCAATTGGATTCCTGATTGCATTAAAATACAACCCGTCACGCCTGATGAATGATACACAGATCGCACAGGTCCGCGGGTATATCGGAACAAACCTTTACAGCGCGACCATCACCAATCTTGATCTTGCCCGCGATTTGATCAGCTCAGTGTATGGACTGGAAGACATCAAGACATTGCTCTAGAATAAAATACCAAGTGAATAAATAAGTGACTTTGCGGAATGGGTTTCTGCAAAGTCACTTCTTCAATTAAAGGACTATGACGAAACGCATGAAAAAGTACCGCATCTTGCTCACAGCAACGTCAATCGTCGTGATCATTTCAGCTATTGTTTTTACAGGATGCAAAAAAGATGATAACCTGCCGGACGATCCTGCAGATACATTCGACAGATCGGCCTTGCTTACTAACTATGCCGATTCGGTGATAATTCCCAATTTCACTCTCCTGGACAGCAAGGTTGACACATTGTCCATACGCACTGCTGCTTTTAATTCCTCTCCTGACATCACCGGTTTGTATGCGCTACGTTCCGCATTCCTCGATGCATATAAAGCTTATCAATCCGTATGCGCTTTCGAATTTGGCCCATCTGAAACCGAAACGTTCCGCACCAACTGCAACACGTTTCCTACAGACACCGCGCAGATCCAGGTCAACATTTCAAATGGCACGTACAATTTATTTCTTGCCAGCAACCTCGACGCAAAGGGATTCCCCGCGATCGATTATCTCTTGTATGGACGAAACACGAGTGACGCAGCAATCGTCAGCTATTTCTCTTCCGCGAATCGCAAAACTTACTTGTCAGATCTCGTTCTTCATCTTGCCACACACACGCAGAATGTGCTGACTGCATGGACTAGTGGTTACCGCGCGACATTCATTGCTTCAAACGGCAACAGCATCGGCAGCTCATTAGGCTACGTTGTCAATCAGCTGAACTACGATCTCGAAATGATTAAAAATGCACGGATTGGAATTCCGCTTGGAAAACTTTCGCTCAACGTTCCATTACCGGAAAAATGCGAAGGTTACTACGCGAATCAATCTGTGTGGCTTGCATCGGCAACACTTAATAATATTGAAAATTTTTACCTCGGCAGAAGTGCAAACGGTACAAACGGCCCGGGCCTCGATAACTACCTCGATCACCTGGGCGCACAGTATCAATCCGGTTCACTGAATTCCGCCATTCAACAACGTTTCCTCGACGCAAAAACCAAATTACAAGCCATTCCAGATCCGTTGTCAACGCAGGTAATTAGCAACCCTGCCGTCGTTGATTCTGCATACGTTGCAGTGAAGCGCCTGCTCATCCTGCTGAAAACGGATATGCCGTCCAATCTTGGGATTGTAATTACCTACCAGGATACCGATGGCGACTAGCCTTTCAAGCAACCTGATCACAAAGCAGGTATCCATTGCGCCACTGGCGGTTTTCCGTATTGCGTTCGGGATGCTGCTATTTGCTTCGACACTCCGGTTTATCCTCAAAGGATGGGTGGACCAGATGTATGTTGCACCGAAAGTTGTTTTCCCCTATTACGGTTTTGAGTGGGTCAGTCCATTGCCTGCAGGGGGAATGTATGCGGTATTTTTTATCATGCTCGCCAGCACAATTTTGATTGCGGCAGGATTTCTTTACCGCTACGCCTCGATTATTTTTTTCCTGCTCTTCACCTACGTTGAGCTGATCGACAAAACAAATTACCTCAACCATTATTATTTCGTATCGATCGTCAGCTTTCTGCTCATCTTTCTTCCTGCTCACCGTTATTTTTCTGTCGATGCGAAATTGCGTCCGTCGCTTGTTCGCACGCACGTACCTGCTTATATGGTGTGGACAATTAAGCTGCAGTTGCTGCTTGTTTATTTTTTCGCAGGTATCGCCAAGATAAACAGCGAATGGTTGCTTGAAGCAATGCCGTTAAAGCTCTGGTTACCGGCATTCAATCATTTTCCCATCATCGGTCCGCTGCTCGAGCAGGAATGGGTGGCGTACGTTTTTGTTTGGTTTGGTTGCGTGTATGACCTGTTCATCGGCTTGTTGCTCATTAATCGCCGTACAATTAAAGTCGGCTATTTGCTCGTAGTAATTTTTCACGGGTTGACAGCCATGTTCTTCAACATCGGAATGTTTCCATACATCATGATTGCGCTCACGGTGATCTTCTTTACCGATTCTTTTCACGAGCGCATCATCAACACGCTGCGAAATTTCCTTCCGGGAAAATCACCTCAGCAACACGGTCTGCGCGAACATACAGTGAAACCGGTGCTGAATCGTTTGCTCATTGGTTTACTCAGCCTTCACTTCATCATCCAGGTAGTGATGCCATTCCGTTACCTGCTGTACCCGGGCGATCTTTTCTGGACGGAACAAGGTTATCGCTGGTCGTGGCGAGTAATGCTGATGGAAAAAGCAGGTACCGCTTTTTTCTATGTGCGTGATGCGAAGACCGGTCGCGAAACGGAGATCATGAACAGCATGTACCTCACACCGATGCAGGAAAAAATGATTGCCACGCAGCCGGATATGATGGTCGACTATGCACATTTTCTTCGCGAAGAATATACAAAGCTTGGTTTTCTAAATCCTTCCGTACGCACCGAATGTTACGTCACGCTTAATGGTCGTGGCAGCACGCTCATCGTTGATCCTGCAACCGATCTGTCCGCACAAACAAATAATCCATTCACAAACAAACATTGGATCTTGCCTTATGCGCAGAAGTAAATTCAGACTTTTTCTGCCGTTTGCAATCCTCTTCCTGGTTTGCACAGATACTTATGCGCAATCAACAATTTCGATCTGCGTGAAAGATGCTGTTTCGGGAATGCCTGTGCCTGCAGTACACATTTACGCTCCTGACAGCATGCTTACTACTGATAGTTTGGGCTGCATTACTTTTCAAGTGGCTAATGCGAAAGATGCAGTGAAGCTGAACACGGATGCGGAAGGTTATTACCCGCAACAAATAAAGATTACCGCCACAGGTGATACCAGCCTGAATATTGATCTTACCGCAATCATTTATGATCAGAGTGTGGTGGTGATCACTGCGAAAAAAGATAATTCTTTCGGGATCACCCGACTTAACAATATTGAAGGAACTTCCATTTATGCCGGTAAAAAAACCGCTGTTATTTACCCCGACGATATACAGGCGAATCTTGCTGCAAATTCAGCGCGCCAGCTGTACTCCAAGATTCCGGGCATTAACGTTTTTGAAAATGACGGCGCAGGCGTACAGCTTGGCATTGGTGGACGAGGCCTGAATCCGAACCGCGTTTCCAATTTCAATACGCGTCAGAATGGTTATGATATCAGCGCAGACGCACTCGGCTACCCGGAAAGCTATTACAGTCCGCCCACCGAAGCACTGGGGCGCATTGAAATCATCAGGGGCGCGGCAAGTTTACAATACGGAACACAATTCGGTGGGCTGATCAACTTTCGGTTCAAAGATCCTGACACAAGCCGCATTCATACTGTAAGCAGGTTATCAGGTGGATCGTTTGGTTTTCTAAATTCCTTTACCAGCTTATCCGGAACGGTTGGGAAGATCAGCTATTATTCATTCTACCAGTACAAACGCGGAACCGGATGGAGGCCCAATTCACAGTTCGGATTACATTGTGGCTATGGCATGGTTCAATACAAGCCAACAGAAAAGCTCAGCATGCGCGCAGAGTACACGCACATGCAATACCTGGCCAAACAACCCGGCGGACTCAGCGATCAACAGTTTGCACGCGATCCTTCGGCGAGCTACCGCAACAGGAATTGGTTTGACGTGAATTGGAACCTCGCTGCATTTACGGTCAATTATAAACCGAATAACGACTGGCGCATCAGCTGGTGTACGTTTGGTCTGCACGCATCACGTATGGCGCTTGGTTACCTCGAACGGCCCGACCGCGCCGACGATACCACCGCGAATAGAAAATTGCTTTCAGACCTCTACAATAACATTGGTTCAGAGCTACGCGTGCTTCATTATTATACCATCGGCGACAGTATGAACAGCGTATTCGTGGTAGGCGCCCGCGTGTATTCCGGCAACACAAGTCAGCTGCAGGGTGAAGCAGATAATTCCGCTGAACCGAATTTTTATTTGCTTGAAACGGAAGGCGCAATTCAATCCGAATATTTTTTTCCCAGCCGCAACATCGCCGTGTTCGCAGAAAATATTTTCTACCTCACCGAAAAGCTCAACATTACTCCGGGAATTCGTTATGAAAATATCCGGACAGTTTCTGACGGTTATTACAAAACGGAATACCGTGACTTAGCCGGAAACCTTTTGCTTCGCGAATGGAATGACGAATACCGGGTGAGTAGTCGTCAGCTCGTCCTGTTCGGTTTCGGAACGCAATACCGCTTAACCGAGAATGTGGATCTGTATGCAAACATTAGCCAGAATTATCGTTCTATCAACTTCAACGACATGCGTGTGGTCAATGCTAATTTTCGCGTTGATCCCAACCTTGAAGACGAAAGCGGTTACACAGCGGATCTCGGAATGCACTGGATGATTCCCGATGCATTATACATTGACGCCGGTGTTTTTTACCTGCGCTATAACAATCGCATCGGTACGGTAATTCGCGAGGATTCACTCACCTATTCGCTCTATAATTTTCGTACGAATGTTTCCAACAGCCGGAATCTTGGCGCAGAATTATTTATCGAATACAATTGGCTGCATAGCTTTAAAACGCTTCACGAACTTTCCACATTCATAAATTATTCGCTGATCGACGCGAAATATACCGGTAGTGAACAAAGCGCATATACAGGGAAAAAAGTTGAGCTTGTTCCTGCACACATTTTTCGTACCGGCATTTCATGGAAATACAAGAAGCTTGCGATGAGCGCCAAATACGCTTATACTTCCCAGCAATTCTCTGATGCATCTAATTCGGAATATACGCCTTCTGCAATTTTCGGAATTATCCCCGCGTATGCAATCCTTGATTATTCCGTTACTTACAGTTGGAAATGTTTATCTGCCTCCGCGGGCGTTAATAATATTCTGAATACCTCTTACTACACCCGACGTGCCGAAGGATATCCGGGACCCGGAATTCTGCCTTCCGATCCGCGTAATTTTTGGATGACCTTACAGGTGAGTTTTTGATTCGTTTTTTTACCGGTTGGTTTAAGAAGTCATTTCACTCTTTCGGGATGACTTTTTTTGCAGCTTCCTTGGAATTCGTACATTTCCGTCAATCAAACCTCTAAACATGAAAGTCCGTATCAATCAACCAATCACCATTGAGCAAGTAAGTGCTTCCATCGCACAGGAGTTTCCACAATACAAACTTTCCATGCGCACGTCCAAATTGTTGGTTGTAAAAAAATCTTCAACCGCCGCTGCGCTCGTGATGGTTAGAAAAGACAAGATCATTGTCAACGAAGCTTTTCCTTCCATGGGCGCACAAATGGCCTTCACTTTTTCTTTGATCCTTTTCGGAATCCTTATTCCGCTGATCGTTTATTTCACCGCGTTCTTCCCGCGCCAAAAAGCCGTTACCCGCGAAGTTGCCGGACATTTAACCACGCAATTCGGAAGCCTGTAGGAAAAGGTTGGTGGTTGGTTTTGTTGGTAGTCATTTTCATTTCCTTGTACATTGAACATTGTTAGTTTGGCATTGAGCATTTTTTCAACCATGGGAATTCTTCTTCGCCCGGAACAAATCCGCCGCGGCGGACCAAACTAACAATGTTCAATGTACAAGTGAAAAATAGTACAGATTAATTATTTTATCCAACAATTTTCACAACCAACTTTTAAACCACCAACCACCAACCTTTTCCCGACCACCAACCTCCCCAAAAAATTTATTTTCAAACTTCCGTGACTTTTCATGTTCATGCGTATTATGAGATTAAACAATAGATACGCTACCATGAAAACAACGTTGTTTATCCGAACGGGGACCTTTTCTGCTGCCCTCCTTTTACTTTGTCTTGCTTCCTGCAATCAAGGTTCAAATCTTGCAGACAATACACGTCGTCGCGCAGTTGATCCCGTACTGGAAAATGATGTTCCTTTCCGCGATTTCACCATTAACACAGACATGGCCGATACAATTGAGCTCGCAGAAGGAACGAAAATTTTTATTCCTGCAGGTACGTTTGTAGATCTGAAAGGTGAACCCGTAAAAGGTGATGTGCAAATTCATTACCGCGCTTTTTATACACCCGGCGAAATCATCGCTTCAGGCATTTCCATGTTTTACGATTCTGCTGCTACAGAGCATGTTTTTACTTCGGCAGGAATGTTTGAAATAAACGGAACGCAAAACGGAAGTCCGATTGCAATTGCAAAAGGCAAATCAATTGATATGGATTTTGCTTCTTCGTACGACGATGCAACATATTCCTTTTATCAAATGGATACGGCAAAAGCACAATGGAATTTCATTACGACAAATGGAAAAGCAGAAATAAACAGGGTGCGCGAAAGTTTAACCAAAGAGCTTTCCGGATCTTTGGTTAAACCTGCCGAACCGAAATTATATGATCCGACAAAACCTGTCATTAATATTGATGTAGATGTGCAGAATCATCCTGAACTTTCAGGTTATGAAGGTTTGCTTTGGCAATATGCAGGAAGCGGAACAGATCCTGAAAAAAATAAATGGATCTATGAAACAGAATGGAATGCCGCACAGCTCACTATGAAAGACAGCAACACCTGCATGTATGGTCTCGATCTTACGGGTTCTTCAAAAAGCTTTTCTACCAATGTATTTCCATCGCTAAAAGGAAATGATTACAAAAAGGCGATGGCTGAATTCCGCGAGAAGATGGAAACATTTACCGCCAATGAAGAAGAACGCCAGGAAAAAAGAAAACAAATCGCAGCAACAACTCCTTACCAGCGCAAAACACGTATTACCAGCTTCGGTTTGTGCAACTGGGATCAATGGTTAATATATGGAGTTCCCGAACAAACCATTGCAGAATTTCATTTCGATGATGCCGATTTTGAAAATCAACGACACAATGTTGCGATCTATTTTGTTGCATTGGATGGCAGATTGGTTTCTGCTTACAACGGAACATCAAATCCAACATTGACTTACGTACCAACAAGAAACACGTGCATCATCGGAGTTTTACGCGGAACAAATAAAGTAACCATGCTCAGCAGCAATGATTTTTTAAACAGTCTCGCAAAAAAGAAATCCGATCGTTCCGTCTTCAGACTACAAAATTCATCCCAAACCGTTTCAAACAGCAGCGATCTTGACGCGCTAATTGAGAAACTATGAGCTGGAAATCCCATTTGCGGAAAAGCTTGTTTTGTATTTTAATACTACTCGCTCATTCTGCTACAGCACAGAAAATAAAAGACGTGGGAAGTCCACGTCTTTTGCTTCCTGTTCGCGTGGGATTAAAATGGGGTTACGCCGATACCGCCAAACATATTGTCATCACACCGCAATACGATGCTGCAAATCCATTCAACAAAGGCCTCGCGATTGTTGAAAAAGACCGGAAAGCATTCGCCATCGATCTGACAGGAAAAGTGCTTACACCTGCTTTCGATAATATGATCGTGCTCGAAGACACGCTGCTTTCCATTTACCTCAACGAGGTTTCCGATACGCTCGGCGGCTGGGGAATTTGCACGCGCTCCGGATTTTTAATTCTCCCGACAGCCTACGACGAAGTAGTAAAGCTCGATGCAAATCTTTTTTCCTTTCGCAAAGATTCTCTTTGGGGCGTTGTCAATCGACAAGGCGTTATTTATTCTCCGCCTGCTTACCACGCAATTGGTTTGGCTTACACTGATTATTTAACCTTGCGAAAAGGAAAAAAAATCGGGCTGATGGGTCGCGACGGAACAAGATATCTCGATGATATTTATTCTGCCGTGTATGTTCCCAATGATCGCGTTGTTGCCGGCTACATCGCTAAAACAGAAGGAGAGCTTAAAAAAGGCTGGTGTGCATATAATCATACGCCTGAATTATTTATTGCGCATGGTGCAGACAGCATTTTTCGCATCAACACTTATTTTGTGGGC
Organism: Bacteroidota bacterium; assembly: GCA_031412295.1. GTDB lineage: Bacteria > Bacteroidota > Bacteroidia > Palsa-965 > Palsa-965. The sequence goes on along the minus strand of JANOCU010000010.1, from coordinate 82,519 downwards.
GCTTCTGAAAAAGATACGCTTGCCTGTTTTTTTTCACACGCACCTCCGGCACCTTATACGCCGTTTGAGTTTAAGCACATTATTTCCGTCGATTTATACTGGGCGAAGCTGATCAATTTCTCAGGGCAATGCGGCCTGGCAGATACATTGGGAAAAATGATCGTTCCCGTAAACTATTCAAATGTTATCATCGGCGGAAATGGAAATTGGTTTGTTTCCGACACAAATAAAAAATGGGGATTTTACAATGCAGCAGGAGAGCTGAAGCTTGCACCCACCTACTCTAACATTCTTGCATTCCGCGGAAATGTTACAATCGTATTCGAAGGAAAAAACCAGGGACTGATTAATAATTCCGGCGAGCTGTTGGTTCCTCCCGGCAACCAGGAAATAATTATTCGCGGCAACACGGTAAAAATTATCCGCCGTGATAATTCCGCCACATTTCTCAGGCTCGATGCGAATGGTCGTGTAATAGATAAAAGTGATTACGATGAATTCCGCGTTGTGAAAATTATTGGTTCGGAAGCACAGCTGAATGGTGCAACAGCTTCTACTACGCAAGGCGCGCGCGCAACAGCAAATGATATTTATTTTCCACCGATCGATTCGCTCGACTGGTTTCAACATCCGAAAACAACACTGTGGGGACTGCGCAATACGTTTACAAATGACACAGTTATTCCCGCGCAATTTAATTCTATCGAAACCACAAGAGATGGTTATACCGTTGTTGGCCTCGAGCGACTTTCTACCGGAATTGTTATTGACGGAAAAACTTCCACCACCACAGATGTTTATGGAGTTGTAGAAAATCGCACAGGAAGAATGGTGTTGAAGCCGGTTTATTCCTGCATACGAAAAGAAGATTTTGCAGCGAATGGTTTTAAAGGATATGTCCGCGCAACATTATCAAATGGAAATGTCGCGCTCGTTACAACAGACGGAACAGAACGCACGATGTCATTTTCATACATCGATAATGTTGAAAACGGTTATGCAAGAATTTGTGTCGGCGGTAAATGGACGATTGAAGATCCGGGTGAGCGCATCACAACGATTTTACATTTTGCAACCGAACAATCTATAAATCTTCCAAAGACTTTCGGTGTTGCATCTACTGCGCCGAAATTCATGGAGAAAAATCTTTGCATCGCCGGAGGAAAATGGGGCTATATAGATACGCTTGGTCGTGTTGTTATTCCTGCTACTTACGACGGCGCAAAACAAGTGAAAGAAGAAACCGGAATTGTGAAGAAAGAAAAGAAGTGGGGAATGATTGACATGCAAGGCGCAACCCGAATTCCTCTCATGTATGATGCGTTGTATTACATGCATGCCGATACCAGTACGTTTGTTGTCGCACAGGTAAATAATATTCGTTACGGTTATGTTGACAGAAGCGGAAACATAAAAATAGCTGCTGATCTGAAACAAAGTAAAGTGCTTGGCAATGGATTTATTGGATTTTCAAAAACAGGAAAATGGGGCGTGATGAATGCTTCAGGAAATATTGTTTGCAATGAAACCTATCACGAAATTCTTCCGTTCTCAGAAGGAAAAGCGGCGGTGCGACTTGGAAATAAATGGGGCTACATCGATACGCTCGGAGTAGAAGTTGTGAAACCAACATTTGAAAAAGCGGGAGCTTATAATTCCGGGATGGCGCGCATTGTAAAAAATCAGCGTTGGGGATTTATTGATGAGCAGGGAACAATTGTGGTTGAACCGAAATACATGCAGGCAGGAAATTTTTCCGGCAACGCAGCTCCGTTAAGATCGCGTGATGGTTTTGGTTTGATCGGCAAAAATGGCAAGTGGATTCAAAAACCTGTTTTTCAGAAAGTAGTTCAGCTGGATAGTTTTCTGACCGGCTATTTTGTTTTGCGCGGCGGAAATGGCGCAGCAGTTTGTAAGGCCAATGGAAAAATTATCATTCCTTCAAGTTACGAAGCGTATAAATACCTGGGTGAAGGAATTATCGCCTGCCGCAACGGAACGCTTTGGTTTCTCATTGATACAACAGGAAAGCTGGTTACCAAAACAACTTTTGAGCAGCTCAAACCTTTCTCCGAACATTTTGCTGCAGCATCACAAAACGGAAAATGGGGATTCATAAATAAAACCGGAAAATTTATTGTGCAGCCTGCTTATACCGTGGTGGGAAAATTCATGGATCACCATGCTTATGCCTTTGTAAATCTGTACTCGTACATTATTGACACGCTTGGAAAGATCAAGGTAAATTTTGGTCGGGGCGCTTTGAGCTACATGGGTTACAGCGAAGGAAAATATCTTGTAGGCAAGCTCAACGAAAAGAAAGAAGTTGAACGACAATATTTTCTCACCCGCCACGGAGTACGCATAAACCGCATCGAATACAAGGAAGCGCTCCTTTTCCAGGATGGGGCAGCCAGGGTCCGCGCCAACGGACCAACATGGGGCCTTGTAAGTTTTACCGGTTATTACCTCATCAAGCCCCGTTTTTTCGCGCTCGGCCCTTTCGAGTACGGACTTGCCCGTTTTCAAATGCGTTACACATTAGGAACATTTTCACTAGCAGGCGCACCCGTTTTGCCCGTTGCCTACGATGCCATTTATTACGACAACGAGCTGAAGAAGATCCGCTTCGAAAAAGGAAACGCGCTCGGCTATTTATTTCGCGACGGAACCGTGTGCTGGCCGGAAACGGAATGAGGGTTAAAAAGCTACGGGTTGTTTTTTTACTTTTCCGCGTTTCCCCGTGCCTCTGTGACTCCGCGTTAAAAGCATGTGATGAAAATTTCACTTTCCGCAAATTTATCAGCACTAAATTTCCCTGGTGATCATTATCGAAACTCATAACTCCGAACCAGAAAAACCCCAAACTCGAAACTAAACCCGAAACCCGAAACTTTCAACAACTCATCGACCCCATTCCTACATCCGTCTATTTCCCTTCAAAATCAGGTTTTTCATACCGATTTATGATTATTTTTGCCCCTCTTACGAAAGGTTTGAGAAGGTAAAAATCTTTAAAATCGATCTGAATGTCAACTTCTGTTGATTATCTTCCAATTGTTTTTACAGTACTTGTAGCTGCTGGGTTTGTGCTGACTACGCTGTTCGTCACCCACAAGCTGGGACCGATCCGCAAAACAAAAAAGAAGCTCGAAACTTTTGAGTGCGGTATTGAACCACAGGGCAATGCACGTGTTCCGTTCTCCATCAAATATTTCCTCGTCGCCATTCTTTTCGTCCTTTTCGACGTGGAAGTGATCTTCATGTACCCATGGGCCGTAAATTTCCGCGACCCCGACGGAGCAGGCCCACTGCACGGACTCGGAATCGTTGGATTTATTGAAATGATGTCTTTCATCCTCGTTTTCCTCATCGGATTCTATTACATCATGAGAAGAGGTGCTTTAAAGTGGGATGACTGAAAATTGTGGTTTTAACATTAGGCACGTTTCTTAAACGCGCCTAATGAAAAACAAACCTGACAACTGACTACCGACTACTGACAACTGACTACCGACTACTGAAAAATGGCAATCGAAGAACCAAAACGCAGCAAGTTAGACATCTCGCATTCACCTGCGGGAATTGAAGGGCCCGGATTTTTTGCTACATCGCTTGAGAAAGCTGTAGGGCTTGCACGTAAAAATTCAATCTGGCCTTTACCATTCGCAACTTCATGCTGCGGAATCGAGTTCATGGCAACCATGGCTTCCAATTATGATTTGGGAAGATTTGGTTCCGAACGTTTAAGCTTCTCACCACGACAGGCCGATTTGCTTATGGTGATGGGAACGATCGCGAAAAAAATGGGACCGGTTTTGAAGCAAGTCTACGAACAAATGGCTGAGCCGCGCTGGGTTTTATCAATGGGCGCATGCGCTTCGAGCGGTGGAATTTTTGACACCTACAGCGTACTGCAAGGAATAGACAGAATTATTCCTGTCGATGTTTACATTCCGGGATGCCCTCCACGACCGGAACAAGTGCTCGACGGAATTATGCAAATTCAAAGATTAGTAGAAACAGAATCCCTCCGTCGCCGCGACTCAGACGAATACAAAGCGATGATGACCAAATACGGAATGGAATAACGGAGGAAATTTCAAAAACAAAAAAACAAATTCCAACTCCCCACTCTCCGAACTAAAAACTCCGAACTAAGAACTAAATGTTAGCCACAGCAGAAAATATAAAATCATTACACGATACAGTTCTTGCGCGATTGCAGGAAAAGTTCGGGGAAGGAATTCTTGCTTCTCAAATTGAATATGATTTTCCCATTTTCATTGTGAAGCGTGAAAATATTCATGAAGTGCTGAAATTTTTGAAAGAAGATGCAGCAATGAATTATCATTTTCTTACTTCCATGTGCGGATTGCATTACCCGGAAGATAAAGGAAGAGAATTCGGCGTGATGTATCAATTGCACAACATGCCCGAGAACAAACGCATTCGCATCAAAACATTTTTTCCTGAAAATAATTGCGAAGTCCCGACAGCTACCACACTTTGGCCAACAGCGAACTGGATGGAAAGACAGGAATACGATTTTTTCGGAATTAATTTCAAAGGTCATCCTGATTTGAGACGTATTCTGAATATGGATGACATCACCTTCTTCCCGATGAGAAAAGAATTTCCATTGGAAGATCCAACCCGCGACGATAAAAACGATGCCATGTTCGGAAGGTAGTACGAAATACGAACCAAAACGAAAATGCGAAATACGAAACAATGAGAATTGAACGAAATACAGGTAAGGAAATGCGAAGCACATTGTTTCGTACCTCTTTCGTTTTTCGCACTTTTTCGACTTCTTTCGTTTTTCGTACCTCAACAATATAACCAGTGAAAGAACAACCTGAAAATATAACCGCAACGCCCGAAGAGAAAGTGTATTCAACACTTAACCTCGGACCAACGCACCCTGCAACGCACGGCATTTTTCAAAACATCCTCACCATGGATGGTGAAGTGATCGTGAACGCAGAACCAACGATCGGATACATTCACCGCGCATTTGAAAAGATCGCTGAACGCCGGCCATTCTACCAGATCACCACGCTCACCGATCGCATGAATTATTGCTCCTCACCCATCAATAACATGGGCTGGCACATGACCGTGGAAAAGCTGATCAACGCAAAATTGCCGAAGCGTGTCGAATACATGCGAGTCGTCATCATGGAGCTTTCACGTATCGCCGATCATATCATTTGTAATTCAGTTGTCGGTGTAGATACCGGCGCTATGACAGGTTTCCTTTACGTTTTCCAGTGGCGCGAATTTATCTATGAAATTTTCGAAGAATTGTGCGGCGCGCGTCTCACAACAAACTTCGGGCGTATCGGCGGATTCGAACGCAACTGGACACAAAAAGCCTGGGATAAGATCGATCACTTCATGAAAGAATTCCCGGCGATCTTAAAAGAGTTTGAAAAATTATTGGTGCGCAATCGCATTTTTATGGACCGCACAATTGGTGTTGGACCAATCAAAGGAGATCGCGCCCTTGAATACGGATTCACAGGACCTAATCTTCGTGCTGCGGGAGTTGATTATGATGTTCGCGTAATGAATCCGTATTCTTCCTATGAAGATTTTGATTTTATCATTCCTGTCGGACAAAACGGCGATACCTACGATCGTTTTATGGTTCGCGAACAGGAGATGTGGGAATCATACAGCATCATCAAACAAGCGCTTGCAAAGATCGATCGCAAGGACCCTGTGTTCCACGCAGACGTTCCTGAATTTTATTTGCCGCCTAAAGAAGATGTTTATAATAAAATGGAAGCGCTCATCTACCATTTCAAAATTGTAATGGGTGAAACAGACGTTCCGAAAGGCGAAGTGTATCACGCTGTAGAAGGCGGAAACGGCGAGCTCGGATTTTACCTTATCAGCGACGGCGGACGTCAGCCTTACCGTTTACATTTCCGTCGCCCGTGTTTCATTTATTACCAGGCATACCCGGAAATGATCAAAGGCGGAATGTTATCCGACGCGATTCTCACAATGAGCTCAATGAACGTAATCGCAGGAGAGCTTGACGCATAAAAAAAATAGTAGTCAGTATCAGTTGTCAGTCATCCGACTACCGACTACTGACCCTGACTACTTACAACCGACAACTGACCACTGACTACTGACTACTGTTTTTCACCAATGACGAAGGAAATAAAATTTACGGATGAAACATTAGCGCTTGTTCAGCGAATGATCAAGCGTTACCCGGAAGGCCGCCAAAAATCTGCGGTAATTCCCATCCTGCATCTCGCACAAATGGAATTCGACGGCTGGCTCGATGCGCCGGTGATGGATTACGTTGCTTCAATTCTGAACATCAAACCAATTGAAGTGTACGAAGTCGCTTCATTCTATTCGATGTTCAATCTCAAGCCGGTCGGAAAATGTTTGATCGAAGTTTGCCGCACCGGACCATGCTGGTTATTAGGCGCAGAAGATCTCGTCCGCCACATTGAGAAAAAACTAAACATCCGCGACGGACAAACAACTCCTGACGGAATGTTTACACTCCGCACCGTAGAATGTTTAGCAGCATGCGGAACTGCTCCGGTAATTCAAGTGGGTGAAAAGTATCACGAGAACATGACCTGCGAAGCAGTAGACCAGATGATCAACACCTACGGCACCGAAGGCAACCGCAAAACTCACTACGACAAGAGACACATCTCATAGTGCATCGCACTAACTCCAGCCTTCAGGCTGGAGCGTCCGATAGAGATGCATCACACAGCAGATAGCTACAGTGCAACACGCAGACAGATATATATGGCAAAGCAAATCCTACTTGAAAATATCAACGTCCCGGGAATCGAAACCCTGAACGTTTACCGTGCTCATGGCGGATACCAGGCGCTTGAAAAAGCGCTGAAGATGCAGCCGGGCGAAGTAGTAGAAGAAGTAAAAAAATCCGGTTTGCGCGGACGCGGCGGCGCAGGATTTCCAACAGGAATGAAATGGGGATTCATCGCAAAACCCGAAGGCGTCCCACGTCATTTGGTTTGTAATGCAGATGAATCAGAGCCCGGCACGTTCAAGGATCGTTTTCTCATGGAGAAAAAACCACATCTTCTCATAGAAGGAATGATTCTTTCCAGCTTCGCCCTTGGTGCAAATGTTTCTTACATCTACATCCGCGGAGAGTTGATGTACGTTTATCACATTCTTGAAAAAGCAATCCAGGAAGCGTATGATGCGGGATTGCTCGGAAAAAATATTTTAGGTTCCGGTTATGATTTAGAGCTTTACGTGCATTGCGGTGCGGGCGCTTACATCTGCGGAGAAGAAACAGCTTTGATCGAATCGCTCGAAGGAAAACGCGGAAATCCACGGATCAAACCACCATTTCCTGCTGTGTCAGGAGTTTGGGGCAGACCAACCGTTGTCAATAACGTTGAAACAATTGCCGCAACTGTTCCGGTCATTAATATGGGCGGTGAAGAATACGCGAAGATCGGTATAGGTAAAAGTACAGGAACAAAATTGATCTCCGCTTGCGGACATATTAATAAGCCAGGCGTTTACGAAATTGATCTCGGACTTCCATGCGAAGAATTTTTATTCTCCGATGAATATTGCGGCGGAATAAAAAACGGGAAAAAATTAAAAGCAGTTGTTGCCGGCGGATCTTCCGTTCCGATTTTGCCAGGCGAATTATTTCTGACAACAGCAAAAGGAGAGCCTCGTTTAATGTCGTACGAATCACTTTCTGATGGCGGATTCGCTACAGGAACAATGCTCGGCTCCGGCGGATTTATCGTGATGGATGAAACAACTTCCATCGTGAAAAACCTCTGGAACTTCACACGCTTTTATCACCACGAAAGCTGCGGACAATGTTCACCTTGCCGTGAAGGAACAGGTTGGATGGAAAGAATTCTACACCGCATTCTCGATGGTCACGGAAAACAAGCGGATGTAGATTTACTGTTCGACATCCAGGGAAAAATTGAAGGAAAAACAATTTGTCCGTTGGGGGATGCTGCAGCGTGGCCCGTTGCAAGTGCAATTCGTCACTTCCGTGCAGAGTTTGAAGAATACATTAAGAATCCGCAAAATATCAGGGATCAAAAGCATTATTATAATCTTAGAAACCTTCAACCGGTTTCTTAATTAAGAATTTCAATTAACGCATACTATGCCGAAAGTAACCATAGACGGAGTTGAGATTGAAGTACCGAAAGGCACTACCATTCTCCAGGCCGCACGCATGATCGGAAAACATGTTGCACCACCTGCAATGTGCTACTACTCGAAGCTGAAAGTCAGCGGCGGTTATTGCCGTACCTGCATCGTGCGTGTCACAAAAGGTTCGGCCGCAAATCCGAATCCAATGCCGAAACCTGTTGCTTCATGCCGCACAGAAGTAATGGACGGAATGGAAGTAGCAAATTTCACTTCACCCCAAGTGCTCGAAGAACGCAAAGGTGTTGTTGAATTTTTATTGCTCAATCACCCGCTCGATTGCCCTATCTGCGACCAGGCCGGCGAATGCGATTTGCAGAACCTCGGTTATGAAAATGGTCCTGCAGCAACACGTTACGATTTTCCGCGCCGCACATTCGACAAAATAGATATCGGCCCGTATATTCAATTACACATGACGCGCTGCATTCTCTGCTACCGTTGTGTGAATACAGCAGATCAGCTCACAGAAAAACGCGTGCACGGTGTAATTAACCGCGGAGAAGTTTCTGAAATTTCAACCTACATCATTGCGAATATTGAGAATGAATTTTCAGGAAATGTCATCGATGTTTGTCCGGTTGGCGCATTGACAGATAAAACATTCCGTTTCAAATCGCGTGTGTGGTTTACAAAACCTGTCGATGCACACCGTAATTGTACGAAGTGCCCAGGCAAAGTTCGTCTCTGGTTCAAAGGAGAAGATGTGCTGCGCGTAACAGGAAGAAAAGATCAGTGGGGAGAAGTGATCGATTGGATTTGCAACGATTGCCGTTTTCAGCACAAACGTATTACTGACTGGCAGATTGAAGGGCCAAGTAATATTGATAAACATTCTGTCATCTCACAAAATCATTACGAGCTGGCACAATTAAAATTCGACACCACAAATCAATTGAAGCAGCTAAAAGAGAAAAAACAACCACTGGATAAATAGTATTGAGTATTTAGTATTGGGTAGTGAGTAAAACACACTTAGTCCCAATACGCACTACTCAATACCCAATACTACTATGAGCACATACATTATATATAAACTCATTCTCGTTGTTGCAGTATTCTCGATATCGTTGCTCATCGCAATGTATTCGACGTACGCCGAGAGAAAAGTTGCCGCATTCTTGCAGGATCGTCTCGGGCCAAACCGCGCGGGCCCTTTCGGACTTTTTCAACCGCTTGCCGATGGATTGAAAATGTTCATGAAAGAAGAAATTATTCCGAACGTTTCAAATAAGTTTCTTTTCATTCTCGGACCCGGGCTGGCGATGCTCACTTCACTTTGTACGAGCGCTGTTATTCCATGGGGACCGGATATTACAATCAACGGTGTAAAATATTCGCTGCAGGTTGCTGACGTAGATATCGGCGTGCTTTATTTATTCGGCGTAGTTTCTATTGGCGTTTACGGAATTATGATTGGCGGATGGGCTTCGAATAATAAATATTCACTGCTTGGTGCATTACGCGCTTCTTCACAAATGATCAGCTATGAAGTGGCAATGGGAATTTCTGTGATCACCTTAATCATGATCACCGGATCACTCAGCACATCTGAAATCGCCGATCAGCAACATGGTTTTCACACAGGAGAACATTGGTATTCCTTCACCTGGAACTTTTTCAAAAATCCGCTCACCTTCCTCATTTTCTTCATCTGCGCATTAGCAGAAACCAATCGCGCGCCTTTCGATTTGCCGGAATGCGAAACAGAATTGGTCGGCGGTTATCATACCGAGTACAGCTCTATGAAACTTGGTTTTTACCTTTTCGCTGAATACGTGAACATGTTTATTTCCTCGGCAGTAATGTCGCTCTTCTTCTTCGGAGGCTACAATTTCCCGTGGATGGATAAAATTTCAGATCCGAATGTGCTTGCCGCGGTCGGAACGGTTGTGATGTTCTCCAAAACAATATTTTTCATTTTTGTGTTCATGTGGATCCGCTGGACCATCCCGCGTTTCCGCTATGATCAGCTCATGAATTTAGGCTGGAAAATCCTGATACCTTTGTCCATCATAAACCTGATTGCAACCGGGCTTTTGATGTGGGGAACAGGAAGAATTTAAAGAAATAAAATCGCGCCATGCAATCGCTGTCGAATAGATCGAAAGTAGTTTCAAACAAGGAGATGTCATTCCTCGAAAGAATGTATCTCCCTGCAATTCTCGGAGGAATGCGCATCACCATGTCGCATTTCTTCAGGAAAAAAGCTACCATAAATTATCCTGAAGAAAAACGTCCTATTGCCGAAATCTATCGCGGTCAGCATGTGCTTAAGCGTGATGAAGCCGGCGCAGAACGTTGTACATCATGCGGACTTTGCGCTGTTGCTTGTCCTGCTGAAGCAATTACAATGACTTCTGCAGAACGAAAAAAAGGCGAAGAACATTTATACCGCGAAGAAAAATACGCTGCTACATATGAGATCAATATGTTGCGTTGTATCTTCTGCGGACTCTGCGAAGAAGCTTGTCCGAAAGAAGCCATTTTCCTCACCGACAGAATTGTTCCTTCCGATTTTGAACGCAACGATTTCGTTTACGGAAAAGATAAACTGGTAGAAGGCGTTGAGCCGGCTTTACGAATCGATGTTTCAAAACGCCAGACAAAAGACGTGCTCGATTTCAAACAAAATCCCGAATATGCACACAACCAGCTTTGGGATCCGAATAAATCAATTCAACCTAAAAACGCGGGCCATTAATTTTTCGCGATAGTATATGGAGATTACAAAAATAATGTTCGGCGTTTTATCATTCATTGCGATCCTTAGCGCAGTGCTGGTAATATTCAGCAAGAATCCTGTTTACAGTGTCCTTTATCTCATCGTGACGTTCTTCGCGATAGCGGGACATTACATTTTATTGAATGCGCAATTCCTCGCCATCGTTCACGTCATCGTTTACGCAGGAGCGATCATGGTGCTTTTCCTTTTCGTTATCATGATGCTCAATCTGAATAAAGAAACGGAAACACACAAACCGGCATGGGTGCAGATCATCGCAGTAATTGCAGGCGGAATTATGATGGTGACATTGGTCGGTGCTTTAAAAGGTGCTGATACAATAATGGCAAAATCACACGATACGGGAATCGGCCTTGTCCGCAATCTTGGAAATGTGCTCTTCAACGATTTCTTAATCCCATTTGAACTTTCTTCCATCTTATTCCTGGCCGCAATGGTCGGCTCGGTAATGTTGGGTAAAAAAACTATTCACTGATATGAGCGCAATACAATCTGTTCCGCTTAACTGGTATGTTACACTTTGCGCTGTGCTCTTCGGACTCGGTGTGCTCGGTGTTTTATTCCGCCGCAACGCAATCATTATTTTAATGTGCGTAGAATTAATGCTGAATGCAGTAAATCTTTTGCTTGTCGCTTTTTCAGCACACCATAGTGATCCGAATGGACAAGTATTTGTATTTTTTATCATGGCCGTTGCCGCCGCAGAAGTTGCTGTCGGTTTAGCAATTCTCATGATGATCTACAGGAATTCAAAAACCACAGACATTGATTTCCTGAACAAACTAAAACATTAACACTAGCCGTGAGTCAAAGTTCTCCGAACCAAACACTCCGAACTAAACACTAAATAAAACATTAAAAATGATCGTGAGTCAAAGTTCTCCGAACTAAACACTCCGAACTAAACACTAAATATGATTCAACTTGCCTGGTTAATTCCCATTTTGCCTTTGATCGGATTTCTGATCATTGCATTTGGCGGGAAAAAACTTTCGAAAAGTCTCGTCAGCATTATCGGCTGCGGAAGCGTTCTTGCAGCATTCGGATTATCACTCGGAATTTTCTTCCAGCTGCACGGCTCATCACAAACCGTAAAACTGCTCGACTGGTTCCATGTAGGAAATTTCAAAATCGATTTCTCGTTCCTCATCGATCCGCTTTCTGTTTTATTCATGCTCATCATTACCGGGATCGGTTTCCTCATTCATGTTTACTCAACAGGCTACATGAAAGAAGATGAGAAATACGATCGCTTCTTCGCATACTTAAATCTGTTCGTTTTCTTCATGCTGCTTCTTGTGATGGGAAGCAATTACATCGTCATGTTTGTCGGTTGGGAAGGTGTTGGACTTTGCTCTTATTTGCTTATCGGTTTCTGGTTCAAGAATACCGATTACAATAACGCAGCGAAAAAAGCCTTCATCGTAAACCGAATCGGCGATCTCGGATTTTTACTCGGAATGATCCTGATCTATTACACTTGCAATAGCCTGAATTTTGATACCGTATTTACAGATGTTCAGGACAACCACGCAAGTAATGAGTGGCTGAATGTTATCGGCATTTTGCTTTTCATCGGTGCTTGCGGAAAAAGCGCGCAGATTCCTCTTTACACCTGGCTGCCTGATGCGATGGCGGGTCCGACTCCTGTATCTGCGCTCATTCACGCTGCAACAATGGTTACTGCCGGCGTGTACATGATCGCACGTTCATCCGTCATTTTCATTCACGCACCGATTGCAATGGAAACGGTTGCAATTGTTGGATTAGCAACCGCATTGTTTGCAGCAACCATCGGATTGTTCCAGAACGACATTAAAAAAGTGCTTGCTTATTCTACAGTAAGTCAGCTTGGATTAATGTTCCTCGGCTTGGGCGTTGGTGCATTTACCGGCGGTGTTTTCCACGTAATGACGCACGCCTTCTTCAAAGCGCTTTTATTCCTTTGCGCAGGAAGTGTAATTCACGCCATGAGCGGCGAGCAGGATATTCGCAAAATGGGCGGATTGAAAAAAGCATTGCCACTTACACATCTCACATTTTTAATCGGAACAATTGCTATTTCAGGTCTTCCTCCTTTCTCCGGATTTTTCTCGAAAGATGAAATTCTCGCACATGCTTATCATCATGAAGGATTGTTCGGAGCAGGTGAAGTCTATTGGGTATTCGGAATCATTGCTTCGATCATGACGGCATTTTATATGTTCCGTTTGTATTACCTCACTTTCCACGGTTCATTCCGCGGAACACACGATCAGAAACATCACCTGCATGAATCACCAAAGAGCATGACTGTTCCATTGGTAATTCTGGCTGTGCTTGCTGCTGTCGGCGGTTTCCTCGGTATTCCGAATCACCATCAGCACATGTTGTACAATTTCCTTGAGCCGGCATTTAAATTTGCTTCGTACGCGGGAAATTGGTCAGATAAAGGACCGCACCATTTTAATATGGAAGAATTGAAGCTGATGATCATTGCTGTTCTCGGCGCTGCTGCTGCAATTTATGTTGCATGGTACGTTTACAAGAAAAACAGCATGGTGCCGAAAACCAACGAAGCTGATGTTCCGAAATTGCAGCGCGTGGTTTATAATAAATATTACATCGATGAATTTTACAACGCCGTTATCCGCAAACCGATGGATTGGTTGTCTGATGTCGGATATAAATTCGTCGAGATAAAATTTATTGATGGAATCGTAAACGGAATGGGAACAATGGTAAAATGGTCCGGGTCGGTTGTGCGTTATGCGCAATCCGGAAACATCGGCTTTTACATGTTTGCCATGACACTCGCCGTCATCGTAATGTTGCTCTTTCAATTGTTCTGATAAAAAAGTTTTTGCCTGATATATGATTACAGCTTCGTTAATTGGTCTGCCACTCGTTTTTGCACTGCTGCTTCTTTTTACAAAAGGAGACGGAGTAAAACGTATCGCACTGGCCGCATCTGTTATAGAATTCGCGCTCTGCGTATTTGCTTATTTCCTGCTGCACAACTCACAAGCAACCAGTGTAGCAGACGCACGACTTGCAATGAATGTTACGTGGATCAATTCGCTCGGCGTAAACTTTAATGTTGCAATGGATGGAATAAGCATGGTGCTTGTTTTGCTTACCTGCTTCCTTGTTCCGTTAATTATTCTCAGCGGCTTCGGAAAAAATCATGAAAATCCTTCGCTGTTTTATGCGCTTATCATGTTTATGCAAATGGCGCTCATCGGAGTTTTCGTTGCGCAGGATGGATTTTTGTTTTACGTCTTCTGGGAATTAGCGCTCATCCCGATTTATTTTATCTGCTTAATGTGGGGCGGAGAAAATCGCGGCGCAATTACATTCAAGTTTTTTATCTACACACTCGGCGGAAGCTTATTCATGCTCGCTGCGTTAATTTATCTGTACCTCCACACACAAGTGGGTGAAACAAATCTTCACACCTTCAACATACAAGCGCTGATCGCTGCCGGACACAAAATGAATTTGACAGAACAATCATTGGTGTTCTGGGGCATTCTTATCGCATTCGCAGTGAAAATGCCAATCTTCCCTTTCCACACCTGGCAGCCTGATACGTATCACACCGCGCCAACACAAGGCACAATGATGCTTTCCGGTATCATGCTCAAAATGGGAACGTATGGTTTGCTCGTTTGGCTTTTGCCGATGACGCCGCTCGCGCTTGAGAAATGGGGGCCAACAGTTGTCGTGCTTTCCATTATCGGAATTGTTTACGCATCGTTAATGGCCATCGCGCAAAAAGATTTCAAACGTATGATCGCGTATTCTTCCATCGCGCACGTTGGATTAATTGCAGCAGGAATTATGGCAATCGGACCGCACCAGGATGTTGCTGGAATTACCGGTTCTGTTGTGCAGATGTTCAGTCACGGTATTAACGTTGTCGGATTATTCCTCATTGCAGATATCCTGTTTTCACGAATGGGAACATTTGAAATGGCGAAGTTCGGCGGAATAAGAAACATTGCTCCGCTATTCACTTCCTTGTTTTTAATCATCCTCATGGGATCTGTCGCGCTTCCGTTAACGAATGGATTTGTCGGCGAATTCCTGCTCATCACAGGCGTTTTTGATTACAGCGGAATTGCAGCAGCATTCGCAGGATTGACAATCATTCTCGGAGCCGTTTATATGCTGCGCGGATTTCAAACAATTATGCTCGGCGAATTGAAAAGCAATACCTCATCTTTCACACCATTAACATCAAGTGAAACTGCGGTGCTTGTAATTATTTCCGCTGCCGTTATTTTCTTCGGTGTTTACCCGAAACCAATTCTCGATCTCATTCAAAATGATGTGCAACAATTAGTGAGCACGCTGAAAGTTATTCATCCTTAACATTACCATAAGTGAAAATTCGCAATTCGTTTATTCGTTTGATTCGTAATTCGTTCCCGCTGTGAAAGTAATTCTTCTTCTTTCCGGACTCGGTTTACTGGCGCTCCTTGCTGAGCTATTCCGGTTCAAGAAAATATTGTTCCCGCTCGTCATCATTGGCTTGCTTGGCGCAATTGCAGTAGCCGCATCATATTGGAATTATGATGATGGAAATCTTACTCCCTATTTCAACGGAATGGTTGGAGTAATAAAAGATGCCAATGGAAATTTTGTAAGCAATCACACCATTCCAAACGCATCCGAATTAGCTCCCGACCATTTCTTTTACCGCATGATCGAATTCGGACCTTCGTCTGTAATTCTTTCCATCATCATGTTAACCACAACGCTGCTTTGGTTCATTATGGCCAAAGGATTTTTCAGCGACAGCAATAACAGCACAGATCATTACGCAATGGTCATCATCGCATTGGTGGGTGCAATCATTCTCACTTGTTATACGAATATGACAATGCTGTTTTTAGGAATAGAAATTTTATCTATCCCGTTATATGTGCTCGCCGGCAGCCGCAAAAGTGATCCCGCTTCCAATGAATCTGCTTTCAAATATTTCCTGATGGGTTCCTTCGCTTCCGGATTTTTACTTTTCGGAATCGCGCTTATTTACGGAGCCACCGCATCATTCGATCTTGCTACAATTACCGATTACGTAAATAATTCCGCAAGAGAAAACAGCACCTTCCTCTACTCGGGAATCCTGATGATGCTTGTCGGTTTGCTTTTCAAGATCGGCGCAGCACCATTTCACTTCTGGGCACCTGATGTGTATGATGGCGCGCCAACTACGGTTACAGCATTCATGTCAACAGTTGTAAAAACTGCAGCCATTGTTGCCATCATGCGTTTGTTCCTTAGCACAACGGTATTCGCAGGTGTAGAAACATTCTGGGGACCAGTACTCGCTATCTGCACCGGGTTGACATTCATAATTGGCAACGTTACTGCAGCTGTTCAGAATAATGTAAAACGTATGCTTGCATACTCGAGCATTTCTCACGCAGGATTTCTATTGCTTGCTGTGGTTGCATTTAATATGCAAGGCGGATTCACAGCAAAAGCAATTATTTTCTACACTGCTGCTTATTCAGTTGCCTCCATCACTGTATTTACCGTGTTGTTGAATATCATGCAACAAACAGGAAGCGATGCAGTAGAAAGCTTCAATGGTCTCGGAAAGAAAAATCCTTTGCTTGCTGTGTCAATGACAATAGCGTTATTATCCTTAGCCGGAATTCCGCCTACAGCAGGTTTCTTCGGAAAATATTATGTGTTCAATGCAGCATTGGAAACAGGACATTACTGGCTCGTGATCATCGGAATTCTTGCATCGCTTGTCGGCGTGTATTATTATTTCCGCATCATCATCGCCATGTATTTCAAACCGGCTACAAATGAAATTGCAATTACCGCAACAAATTCTCACCAGGCCTTGTTGTTTGTAACCGCCGTTATCATTCTCGTTCTCGGTTTAATGCCGGATTTGATTTTGGAGATTGGTGTGCCGGGTCAATTGCCTGAGTAAGTCATCTTTCTGAATAGGCAATCACTTTCCATTTAAACTTTCCAAGTCAACGCATACGTTTACTTAATTTATAATAAGTATCCATATACGTTGACTTGCGTTTGCTAAAATCAATGTATATGTTTACTTTTGGAATAATTATTATACATATATGTTTACTCATATTGCAGTTAAATGAGAAATCAACGAAAATTAGTCCTGGAACAGCTTGATCGTAAGCTGGAAACCTTCAAAGCAATTGAAAAGGTAAATGTTCCGGCAACCGGATGGATCAATAGCATCCGCACCGCCTTTAACATGACGCTTGAACAGTTAGGATCAAGATTGGGCATGACCAAGCAAGGCATTAAGAAAATTGAAGAAAGGGAAGCTTCAGGAACAATTACTGTCAATGCTTTAAAAGAGGTGGCGAAAGCGCTGAACTTGAATTTTGTGTACGGTTTTGCTCCGGCAAACAGCTCCTTAGAAAATGTAGTAGAGGCGAGGGCGAGAACACTGGCCGCAAAGATCGTTCTCCGGACACATCAAAATATGAAATTGGAGGACCAGGGAAATAGCGAAGACCGGATAAAAAAAGCAATTGACGAATTAACAGCAGAAATTAAAAGTGAAATGCCGAAATCGTTATGGGACTTGAGTTAGAATATACCGACGGCCAAACTCCTTTAGATGAGGACGAAAAAGAAGGCCTTTTAATAACTACAATAACAACTCATGGTGAATTGGATGAGCATGAACAGCTGAATATAGAGCAGGCTGTAAAATGGGCAATTCAAATGAACGCCCGGCTCAAACCCGGTCAAATTCTATCCGAAGAATTCATTAAAGTTTTTCATAAAAGAATGTTTGGTGATGTGTGGGCCTGGGCGGGTGAATTCAGAAGATCAGAAAAAAATATCGGGGTAAATTGGGTTAAAATAGGCACAGAATTAAAATCGTTATTAAATGACACACAGTACTGGATAGAAAATAAAACGTATGACCCTGATGAAATAGCAATAAGATTCAAGCACCGCCTGGTTAATATTCATTGCTTCCCGAATGGAAACGGAAGACACTCCCGTATAATGGCAGATATAATAATTGAATCTATATTTGGCAAAGAAGGATTTAGCTGGAATCATTCGAACATGGTTAAGCCGGATGAAACACGCAAAAAGTACCTGGCTGCTATAAGAGAAGGTGACAATGGAAATATTATTCCACTTATAAAATTCGCAAGAGGTTAAAAATTTTTGTCAATAGTAATTTTATTATGAACGAAACGGCAACCAACATAAAGAGAAAGCTTCCCGGACTTTCTACCTGGATTTTCATCAGTCTTGTTTTGGGCGTAATTGCAGGCGCATATTCTCATTTTAAAATCTGGGAACATGTCGACGTCGATTCGCTTTCTGATGTGATGCGCGATAAGATGAAAGCTTTTGTAACCACGAAAGTTGTCGGCTACAAATTGCTCAGCGATATTTTCCTCAACCTTGTCAAAGTAATTGTCGCGCCGTTGGTTTTTTCGTTGTTGCTTGTAGGCCTTACCAAATCGGGAAACGTTGGTTCGGTTGGACGAATGGGTGTAAAGACAATGATCTATTTTACCTGCGCAACATTGATCGCATTGGTAATGGGATTGCTGATCGTAAATATTTTTGAACCTGGAAAAGCTTTAGACGTTTCTTCAGCAACAGAAAAAATTCTTGCTGCGCCGAAATTCAACATCAGCGATTTTATTCTCCACATTTTCCCGAAGAACTTTATCGACGCAATGGCGCACAATGATATTCTGCAGATCATCGTGTTTACTATTTTCTTCGCTGCAGCTGTTTCAGCAATTGGTGAAAAAGGAAAGATCATCGTCAGCTTCTTTGATTCCATTTCACATGCGATGCTGAAAGTCACAACGTATGTAATGTACTTTGCGCCGCTTGCGGTTTTCGGTGCGGTGGCCGCAGTAATTTCTGTGCATGGATTAGGAATTCTGATGGGCTATTTGAATTTGATCCTCTGCTTCTTCGGCGGACTTTTAGCATTCCTTCTGATCGTGCTTCCGTTGATCTGCTATTCGTTCAAAATAAATTATTTCCATTTATTAAAATTGATCCGCGAACCGATGCTGATTGCTTTCGGAACATCCAGCTCCGAAGCTGCGATGCCAAAAACAATCAACGCGCTCGAAAAATTCGGATGTCCTGATCGTGTCATCGGTTTTGTTTTGCCATTGGGATATTCCTTCAACCTCGACGGCTCAATCATGTACATGACCTTTGCAACCGTTTCCATCGCGCAGGCTTACGGAATGGATTTGACACTCGGCGAGCAGCTGACCATGATGCTGATGTTGCTCGTTACAAGCAAAGGTTTGGCAGGAGTTCCGCGCGCATCGCTGGTAGTTATTGCCGGCATGCTTACGGCCTTTCACATTCCCGCAGAAGGACTTTCATTGATCATCGCCATCGACTGGCTGCTTGACATGGGAAGGTCTGCTACCAATGTTGCGGGTAATGCCGTAGCAACTGCAATTGTCAGCAAGTGGGAAGAAAAAAGAACACCGAATATTGAATAGCGAAATAGACCACTCGAAGTAATATATAAGCCTACTTCAATTTTCGGTTTTTAATTCCGGGTGTTGCTTTCAAAAACTTAATCAGCTTTCACATATTTCGTCAGGTCAAAATCCGGATTGTAGCCCGGGGGCTTATCCTCTTCGGCAGCCGTATCTGCAATCATTCTGCCGCGGGCGGGTTGCGTTTCACTGTGCGTGATGATCTCGTATACATCAGTTCCTTCGTTTCCATTCTGCGTATCTGCCCTAAGGGATCGTCTTGGTCCTTTAACTGCTTCGAGCACCATGCTCCATAAATTATTTTTCACGATCGAAAACACCTCTGCACCGATGTTGCTTATAAAATCCCGGAGGTTGTGAGGAGCTACGAGCAATGCTATTTTTGGAATGTTCAACGTATGGTCGTTAATCACCAGTGTTGATTCAAGAGAAAGCTCAAAACGAAATTCACCGGGCTGCCTGTTCCTGTTATTGTCCCTTTGCGTTTCTGTCCAGGACTTTCTTTCTATCAGCTTTCGCAGCAATATTTCATTTGCAATAATTTCATCTTTCAAATAATCGAACAGTCCATCTTTAGTGAGCAAACGATTGTAAGCTGCATTTTTATCATACAGTGAATCATTGTAACCAAAACCTTCCGGCAGTTTAGAACCCGGCAGATCATTGAGCTCATACAATGAAGATATACCAGCCCTGGCCATCATATCAGTTTTTATCTTTTCTACATCACACAACACAGGCAAAATGACATCATAATCCGGAATTATTCCTCTTAAAATAGCATCTTCCACATACTTTTGCGAATAGCCGTTTTTCCTGTAACCATACACAATAACATTTTCTTTTACCTTGTTAAGATAGGTAAGTCGTATTCGGAAGAGCTGTTTCTGCTCTTCATTTTTCCAACCTTGTTCAGTAAGGAAATCGGTGTACGTTTTTATCGCTCCGAAAAGTTTTTCTCTTGCTTCAGCCAACGCTCTTTCTGCTTGCTCACGATCTGACCCCCCGGAATTTCGTGCTACAAAAAGCTGGTTCAGTATATACAGGTTCGTTATCTCTTCCTGCATTCTTAATACACGCACATCTTCTTCAGTAACCGTAACTTCTGAAATATTGTGTTTTTGTAAATATGCTTTTTTATAATTGAAAATATCCAACACAAATTGAAGTATAATATCTCCATCGACAGCTGCACCGCCTTCTGCTTTTACTCTTTCTATAATGCTTTTATTGTATGGATAAGAATTGTAAGCATGCACGATAATAGAATCAATTACCTTCTCAAGATATTCCAATCGTACGAAGAAAAGTTTCTTTTGTTCGGAATCACCAAAGCCAAGCTGGTCGAGAATACCGGTGTACTCCTGTGCCATGGCAAAGTAGGCTGTTCGCGCTTTCTCATAATGATATCGCCAGTTATCATCATTGCCAACACGTTGACGCGCTTCAAATAAATCATCAACTATAGCCAGGCTTATCAGCCCTTGACGAAGTTCTTCGATACGACTTTCAAGCTCATTCTTTTTTTGCAGCCCGGATTTCAGGTCCTGCTTTTTCTTTTCATAGCCATTGATCTTTTCTTCGAGCAATTTTTTCTTTTCAGCTTGCTCCTGTGTGATGCGTTCAACTTCTGAATTTATCGCAGCTAATTCTTTATCGTAATCAACCGCATCCGTTACAGCATTCGGATTGTAGATATTGATTTCAAGTTTTGTGGTAAATGCGCTGTTCCATTCCACACCAGGGAAAATGATCACTTCATGCCAGCCGAAAAACCAAACCCAGAAACTTACTTTCGGAATCGAAAATGATAACCCGATATTAAAAACGGCATTCGATTTAAAATAGGAATAGTCTCTTGCCATTAAACAATTCAAAGCGAAATTGGATTGCAGGCCGGCAAATCTGAAATCGCTGCCGAGTACAAAAGCGATTTCGCGTTCGTTCAGGCTGAGACGAAGCTGCGTATTAAAACCTAAAAACGAAAGTCCGCCATCGAGATAAAATTCTTTCAGCACAGGCAAGCCGCGATTGTTATCCGTGAACAACAACAATCTTCCACTTGCGCCGGTGCCGGGCTGACTCCCTGAGAAAACAAGAAAGCCTTCAATACCCACAGGCTTGTTCATCGCAAGCGCGAATAACCTGTTTGTCCCGGTTTCTGTTTTTGTAAAATCGGCAGTCAAACTTAATAAGGCAGCTCCGAAATTTAATTTTATTTCCCACAACTGGTGTGATGCCGTGCTGATGATCCGCGTTGTGCCACCAAGATAAAATTCTCCGATTTCAAGATGAATTCCTGCTTCAGAAATTGTGCCGTTTGAATTGTAATGACCAACATTAATTCCGTTGTTATCAATGATACCGGTGATATCGGATTTAAAACCCCGCGTAATACCCGTGTATAATTGTATCGGTGAACGCTGGCCAAACAAATCATCCGGAAATAAATCGAGCAAACCATTAAACCGGAAATGCGATTGCGCACCGATACCGAGCGAAAATGAACCTTTCATTATCGGCACGCGGCCTAGAATATACAGATGTGATTTGCCCGCGAGCTCAACTATATTTTCTTTCGCATCCGGATTAATGCGGATACCTCCTGCAATTTCAAGGTCAAAAATATTAGCAAGCTTTGCGCGCAGGCTCAACCCGGTTGCAAAACCATTTTCAGATTCAATCGCTGTAGCTGTTACAGCTTCGATAATAAAATCATTTGTAATTTTTATTCCGCCCTTAAAGAACATCACTACGCCATCCTGCTCCTTATTCCATTTGTCACTGTCGGGAATAATAGCAAATAACTCATCAGCCGTCCATGTATCACTTTTGCCGGAAATCCCTGAACGTTTTTGTTCCTCTTTCAGTAAAGGAAAAACAGTTTCACGAAATTCACCGGGTGTACTGAGCGCCCATATAAAATTAGCTTCGAGCACTTCAAACAGGACAATATTTTTTGAGCCGATACGCTGCGAAGCCGGAAGAAATTTCACAAGGTAATTAGCAGGATATTCCGAACGCGTTTCATCAATCCGGATGCGATACCGCTTTTTATCAGCAATAGATTGTATTCCGAATTTAGCGGCGTTTGCCACTAGCGCAAATAAATCTTTAGCAGTCGCGCCTCGCAGATCTTTAAAACCGAGCCTGATTTTTTTCTTTGAACCGTCGCTGCTCTTTTCGTAGCCGATTATCCCCGGCAATTCGGTGTAAACCGGTCCCGCATAAAAAGCAGGAGATAAAGTATCCGGTAGTTTTTCTTCTTTATTACGTGTAAGTCCGTAAGAACTTATCGGCAAAGCAAATTCTTTTGTTTTGAAAAACTTAACAAGTTCACCAATCCCGGTAAATAATTCTTTGATATTAATTTTCGGTCTTGGAAATTGAATTGCAACTTCGTTTTTACTTCCTTCAATGCCGGCAGCGTATACTGCTAACTTATCGTAAAAAACCGGGACAGGAATCGGAACTGCTGCTTGCAGAAAAATAAGCATCAGCATATTATCGATTGTGTAGCAGCAACCAAACGTTTTAACATCAGGCGCGATAAATTGCAGACGCTGATCATCCGGATTTGCCTGGCGCAGTACAGATAATCCGATACCGGGAATCGTTTGCAGGTAATCAATGACAATCATCTCTCCTGAAAGATCGAGACGAATGGCTTGATTAAATAAACCTGAGCCGAAGCCTATTTTTTTCAGGCGGAAACCATTAAGCGTAGTTACAGTCGGCACAAGCCATTGCAGGTAATCGGTGTAACCTTGTTTCTTCTGTTCTTCCGTCGGTTCTGCTACTTCCAATGAAAAGCTCACCGATTGATCCGCTGTGATTTCAAGATTGAACTTAACACCTGCAGGTATTTTTATGCTGAGGTAATCGAGCAACATATCCGGCAGCACTTTTGCAATCTTGGTGAGATTTTTATTCAACAAGTCAACTACATTCTGCGGTATGATTTCTTCGTGCTGATGTTTGGCAAGCAAGAACTGTTTCAGGAAATCAAGCAGCTCATTAATGCTTAACGTATCATTCGCTTTGTCATAAAAGTTCACGCTTTTTAATGTAATACTGTCGGTAAACTTATCGGCAAGCTTTACCAATTCATCCGTGATTTCACCCGCAGGAAGTAAACCAATTATTTTATTAAGTAAAGGCTTAACAGGGAAAGAAAGTTTCTCTGACAACAACCGTATGCCGCCACCCACATGAAACGCGCAGGTTTTAAAATCAAGCTTGAAAGTAAATTTATCCAGCCTTACATTGGCGTATTCCCCAACATTGTCATTGCTCAGCGCATTAAAATCTAAAACAACGCCATCAGTTTCCTCTGTGAAAAAACCCTTAAACTCCTCCGTAATTTTTTCAAGATTAAACACGTTGAATTTATCCAGCTGTCCGCTAATTCCATCCGTACCTATTTTTAATGTGGCACGGATAATATTATCGTCCGGCAAAGGTTTGTTGTATTCAACTACGTGTCCTTCTTTTTTCGCATTCGCTTTTAAATACTTTTCGCGATCGTACGTATTTATCAATCCATAAGTTTTCGATTCCGGGTGAAAGAAGCGGTCATTCAGCTTAGATGGAAGTCCGATGCCCACGCGCATATCGAAACTAATGTCTTTCGCTATTTTCAAACGTACACGATCAAGAATGAAAAAGGATTCACCGAGCTCGGATGCTTTGTCGAGATCGATTAAAGTTGTATTCCTGAATGATCTTTTAAAGCCGGAATCCATTGATTTAACAAGCTCATTTAAAAGATCAGGTATTACAATTCCATTATTGTTTTCAAGCACAAACGTTAAGCCATCTTTCGAATCGTAATTGATGCCGCCTTCTATAAAACGTACATCACCGGTTTTAGGGAAAAGCCTTTCAAGGAAATTGTAGAGAGATTCATCAACGATTTTCAGGCCGTTGTTTAATTCCATTCGCACGCCGCCGCTTAGCTGCCAGTTTTTATCCTGCATGATAAATGTAAAATTACCCGGCTTAATTTCGAGCATATTAATAAATGCCGAAGCTTTCGGATGCGATGTTCCGTTTTCGCCAAATGCAACTTGCAATGCCTCCATTATACCCGGCACAACGGTAATTGCATGCAGCGGTTTCAACGTAAGCGTATCGCAGGTAAATTTAAAATAGAATTCTTTTTTTGTTTTGTTATACCCGGTGGATACAACACCATTTTCCATTTTAAATAATTCGCTGTAGTTATCGAAGGAATTATAAATGATCAAATCTGAACCGATTGCAAAATCAATATTTTCGAATCGTTTATTTTTCCGTGTAAGATTCAGCTTGAATAATTTAGGCGAAACAGAGCAGATGGTTTTGTCCGTGTCAAAAATATCCGGAATGCTTACCAACGCATGATTTGCTTTTTTAGCCTGTTCAATTACCTTGCTAATCGCTGTCTTTTGTTCTGCCGTATAATCGGTTCCTAATTTTTCGGGTGCGTCCGGTGCAAGCTTTGCAAGAGACAGGTAACCTTTCTCAGGAGCAGTGCCGCCGTTTAAATCTTTAAGAATCGTTGCAGCGTCGGCGTCTTTTACATGTTTGAAATAAGCAGCATGCAAAACCGGGTTGGTGCTTTCGAA
Organism: Bacteroidota bacterium; assembly: GCA_031412295.1. GTDB lineage: Bacteria > Bacteroidota > Bacteroidia > Palsa-965 > Palsa-965. Next base: position 57,458 of record JANOCU010000010.1, on the reverse strand, counting down.
GCTGAAACCGATTTGCTGTTCATCTTTAAGCGAAGCTGCATTCGCTTTAAATGTCATCAAGCGCTGAAAAGCCAGAATACAAAGTGAACCATCAATAGTCCATTCGCTTTCCCTGGATTCCTGGTTGTATTTATACGCGTAGTCCAGCGAAAAAGCGGGAATGATTATTTCATCATTCACATGTGCTTCACCACTGATGTGAAAATCGATCGAAGTTTGTTTTTCGTCTGTTTGATTATTTATATACGTAAAAGAAAGCTGTTCAACTTTCAGCTGGCTTTCAAACGAATCAGAAGGATTAAAGTCGAGCGTAACTGCAGCACTCAGCTTTAATGTATAGTCGCGCTTTTTCTCATCATTACTTTTCCCGATCGTGACTTCTATTTCAATATCGCGCAGCTTCAAATCCATGTCGACAGGAAGCGCGGGGCCTTTGATTAGTTCTTCCCATACTTTTTTGAGGCTGAGTTCTTGTCCTTCGCGGGTGCCACCGGCAAATGTCCAGCCTTTTGCTTCGTAGCTGGACTCCAGCCATAATCCAGGCAGGCCGGCAAATTCCATTTCTGCGCCAATGCTTCCGCTGATCTCTGTAGTAGTTGACATAGAAATTAAAAATTAATGTTGAATTCCAATGAAGGGTTCTTTAGTGTGATGCCGGGGATGAAAGAACTTTTTGCAATAAGTTCCAAAGCCAAACTGACTGATTTAACTTTTGCCTGGATGGGATTGAAAATGATATTCAGGTGGCTTAGTTGTATTTTTTCTGCATAAAACCACTCGGGTGGAATATTAAGTTCGTCCAATTTTATAAATGGTATTTTATTCAGGCTTTCAAGTTTGGGAAGAATAACTTCACCCTGCATAGCAATACTCCAATCTGCTTTTGAATCGAGCGGTATTTCAATGGAAATATCAGCCATCACAAATTCTCCGAAAGTGAAAACGCCGAACAGTGTCAGGTTGCATGAAACTTTGTTATTTGCAAATGGCATAAAAGCGCTTACACCAATAGCATCAACAGAAAACCCGGGGACTATTTCAAATTTTTCGAAAGATTGTATGGAGAATTTAAACAGGTATAGCTGTTTATTCTGTGGATTAAAATGTACAGCCAGATCGGTTAAAGCAAATGCAGGGATTTTATTGATCGCTGCCGGCAATAGCTGCACGAGATCATTTCCAAGTGCCGATTTGAGGGCTTCCTGGCCTTTAAGAAAAGATACAATATCGTTTAAACCGTTATTAAGAATAATGGTGTCTTTGAGTGTTAAACACCAGCAACCCGGATCAAATTTATTTCCTGCCGGTAATTCTATTTCAGTGGCAATGGTTGTTGATCCGAATTTAATTGTAGAATAAAGAAGGTGTGTTGTCTTTATGCTTTGGTTCAAGCTGATTTCGTAGAAGAATCCTATTTTATCCAGGCTTAATCCTACTTCCGGAAACCCGATTTTCAAATCTGAAGAGACAGCTTCAATTGCAAATGCGCTATCTTCTGAGGTATACAATAAATCAACTTTGCTAAATGCCTCTGAAAAAAGTGCTTTCAGCAGGTTAAACTTTACAGGATTTATTATGCCATTATTGTAAAGGTAGGCCAGTGAAATACTTGTTAAGGTACCATGCCATTCAAATTCAAAACCATTTTTACTTTCCGGATCCTGGTAAAGATATAAGTGCGCTTTGGTAAGCGGCTTCGACAAGAATGAACTCTTTCCCCTAACAACCACATTCGAGGTATCTTCTTTGAGTGATACTTCCGGGGACGAAAATGTTATGCTATTTGTTTTGAGTGCCTTTAAGAGTAACGGGAAAGACGGATGATTAATAAGATCAGTTCCAATAACCAACTTATCATTCTTGATCTTACTTTCCAGGTCTTTTTTTGAAGGATATTCCATGCGCTGTTTATTCGAGAATTAATTTCGTTTTCTTTCTGTGCTCTATATCTTCGTCCCTGTTCCTTTTACCATTCTGGTTAAAAGTGGTCAGACTTTCTTTCACCTTTCTTCTTTTCACCTCGTCGGAGTCCCTGCTGTTTATTTGCTTAAAAACCCCATTCATATTACGTGAATTAAGAAACGACCTGTATTTATTGATGGGTATCATATTCGTTGAAACCAGCTTTCTTTTGCCTTGATTCGGTTTCCCAAAAAGGTCAATGATTTCCTGGATATCCTTTTTTTCAACGTCTCCCCTTCGTAACATTTGTTCGAATGCTGACTCCTTGTTTTTTGTATCGCAAAAGTTAAAGTCAAAATATTCCTCGGGCACTAATGTTATTAAATCCTTTTTTACCTCCTTGTCTAATTTTACAGCGCTGTGCTCACCTAACGGGATACTTACGATTTCCTGGTCGAAATAATAAGTACCATCTTCATTAATGCAAACTATGCACACAGGCAGCACCTCATATTCCTCTTCTTTATTTTTTACATTCTTGTTCTTTTTGGTATCAATGCGGTTAGTATAAATTAACCTGAGTTCTTCTTCCTGGTTTTCATTCACTTCCGTCACCAACTGCGTGCTGATGTTTGATACTTTCTGCCAGAAATCATAATCAAGCTTCAGGTATTTATTTTTTACTTCGACATCTCTATGGAACCGGTTAACCACGAATACTTTTTTTTCCATAGTGTCCTTTATATAAGGTTTGATCCGGTCAAAAAATTCTGAAAAGGGTAAAGCTTCTCCAAGGGAATTGTTGCATGGCAGCACAATGTGTTTTGGTTGAATTTTATCCAGGAAAATGGACGCTTGATTATCCTTTGAACCTTCTTTGTAGTAGTCCTTATCTTCTTTTCTCGTATCATAGCCAAATGAACTATGCTTGCTGCCGTGATGCGTTGCTTTTAAAACATCAATGGTAATGTCATCATTGTTTTTATCCTTCAGCGGGCCATCTGTCCTGTACAGGCAATCGAGCAGGGCGCGCTCCACGTTCGTGTATTTCAACGCCTTATCCCCACTGAGATCACCGCCAGTAAAATACCGGAACTCTTTTTTACCAGTAGGTTTATATTCCAATATCCAGGCAAGAGACAAATCATTCTCGTCTTTAAGACCAGCGAAAGCCGTGTATGATTTAAAATCCTTTTCCTTGTAATCAATATTTATCCATTTATTAAACCTATTTAAATCTGAGACAAAAGGAGCACCATTTCTATCATGTCCTCTTGGTATGCCTCCTGCACAATAACAGGTTAATTTTATGCCTTTCAATAGGTCAAGAACTTTCTCTTTTGTATCATGAAAATGAATTTGCTCCGTGTTTGAGTAAAGGGAATTCTGGAAATAGGACTTTATAACATCCCCATAGTAAAAAGTAGCACCTGCTTTATTAAAATATGTGCCTTTTTCCGGCAAGCCACCACGATGATCCTGGTGGTCATGCGAAAGAATAAGCGCGTTAAAGTTGGCCTCGGAATATATTTTATTAAAGTAGATAATCACGGTCTCCGTATCTACTTTACTAGTTCCGGCGTCAATTAAATAAGCTTTATTAATATCTTTTTTTCGGCAGTCATCGCGTGCCACAATAATTGTTGCATCACCTGCAGCTACACTTACATGATGTATTTCTAATTTTGGATACGTCTTTGGAACTTCGTCCATTTTATCATCAATATCATCCTCTTTTTTTTTTGTTGCCATATCCTTATATTTTACAATTCGCTTTCTATTTTTCCCGTTTCCTTTTTGCAGCCCGGGCCGGGCATTCACAGTTCACTCCTTGTTAATAAGGCCCCAAACTTATATACACCTCATTGCATAAAAAATGAAGATTAATCCTCATTTTTGTGTCTAACTCCACGACTTTTAAAATTTAAAATGAAACATATATCGGCTCTCGTTGAATAGGTTCGCAGGAATAATATTTATTTTCCTGACTGTCGCAGGCTTCGCTCAGCCAGCCGCTATCAGTAAAATCCCATTAGAGAAAATTACAACCGTATATAAAGACGTTCCGCACCGGCACTCCATTCACACGCTCCTCTCAACGCCCGGCATTTCTTTCACGCCGGAATCACAGCTTAATTTTGGTGTTTCCTACGCCAATTACTGGCTGAAGTTTTCACTGGAAAATAAATCATCCGCCACATTGCATTTATACCTGGCAATGGAAAGCTGCACAAACGACAGCCTGATTTTTTACACCATAAAAAAAAACCAGGTAGTCGACAGCACTTGTATCGGGGAAAGTGTTTCTTTTCACAGCCGCAAAATCAAACGCGGCAACCCGGTATTGGAAATTATTCTTGCTCCGCACGAATCAGCCGACTATTATTTACTAAGCAAAGGTGATGGCCAACCAATGAATTTAGCTGCGAATATTCTTTCCGGCGAAATGTATAATCAATGGAATGGAGATAAATCGCTTTTTGTGGGACTGGTCTACGGGATATTGTTACTGATCATGCTGCTGAACATTTCCTTTTACATCGCCACCAAGGAGAAAGTATATATCACATTTTTCCTGCAGGTGCTTTTTGGCTGGACGTGCATTTGTTATTTCGATGGTTTTATGCACCAATATATATTTCCCGAATCTGCTTATTGGGCAAATCAAATCGTTGCAATTACATTATGCCTGACGTTTATTTTTTCGAACTTTTTCGTTGCTGATTATTATAATTTAAAAGTGTTATCTCCTTTTGTCGACAAAGCTTTTAAATATTCCAGCTACTGCATCGGATCTATTTTGCTTATCTCATTTATTCATACCCGGGGTTTCAATTTTTTTATCATCGCGATACTGGTCATGACTTCGGTTACAGCCTTACTGCTTTCTCTTTCTGTGCTTAAGGCGATAAAAAGTGGATTCCGTACCTATTTGTTTGCCATGATAGCGACTGCCTGTGTTATCCTTATCGGATCGCTTTACCAGTTGTATTTTTTAGGAATAGTGCCTGATTTTTTTCTTGCGCGCAACGGATTACATATCGCAGTGTTGTTACAGTCGATATTTATGGCATTGGCTGTAAACGATAAATTCAAGATGATCAAAGAAGAAAACACGCGGTACCAGGAAAAGCTGGTAGTTACCTTAAAAGAATACTCGCAGAATTTAATTTCCACTATTGAAGAAGAACGGCAACGACTGGCAATAGATATCCACGATAGCTTAGGACAAAATCTATTGGTGATCCGGAATAAAATTCTCCTCACACAAAAGCAAAAGAGTGTATCGTCAGAATTCAGAGATGAACTTGATATCCTGTTGCATGCAACTTCTGAAACGCTGGATGAAGTGAGGGCCATCTCCCATAATTTACGTCCTCCCATCTTGAATGCAATGGGATTAACAGCTTCTATTCATTCACTGACCGATAAAATAAAAGCATCGACTTCCCTTGCCATTGAATTAAACGTGAATGATTCCATCGATGGCGTTCTTTTAAAAAAACTTGAGATTAATGTTTACCGCATCCTGCAGGAGAGCTTCAGCAATGTGATCAAGCATGCTAACGCGTCCAGGGTTGTGATCAATATCCATGTCTGCGATGACACCCTGCTGATTTCTTTTGCTGATAATGGAATCGGATTTGACGCGGGCGCAATACTAAAAGGCCAGGGAGTTGCCGGGATAAAAGAACGTGTTGCGCTGCTCAATGGAAGCATTGCAATCAATTCATCTTCATTAACCGGCACAGAATTATGCATCCGTATAGCACTAAAATAAATGGCTGAAAATATCTCTTTATTTGTGGCAGATGATCATCCGCTGTTTTTAAAAGGACTCATAGATACCTTAAAGGAAGAATCCGATTTTACTATTCTTGGTTCTGCAAACGACGGAAGAGCCGCTTTACAAAATATTACACAGCTTCAACCGCACGTGGCCATTTTAGACCTCGACATGCCGGGAATGAATGGAATTGAGGTCGCCAAAATTCTGCTAATGGAACAACCTGCCACCAGGGTGATCATCTTAAGCATGCATAAAGAAGCGGATATTCTCAAAGCAGCAATGGCCCTGGGCATACACGCTTATATTTTTAAAGATGATGCGGTATTAGATCTTGTGAATGGAATACGAACAGTAATGAATGGAGAATTATATATTTCCGAATCGAAACATAAAAATATAAGAACATTCTATACCGGGAAGGATAATGAGCTATTGCAATCCTTAACCCGGATGGAGCGCATTGTGTTGGATCTGATCGCGCTGCAAAAATCCACAAAAGAAATTGCTGATGAATTATTCCTTAGCGTTAAAACAGTGGAAAATCACCGCACGCATATATCGCAGAAGCTGCAGCTGAAAGGAAATAATAGTTTGCTGAAGTTCGCTTTGCAAATGACAGCAGCGAAAGAGTAACATGTAATTACCCAAGTTTACATATTTGTTTATCCATTATCTTCAGTTTTATTTAACCAACATTGTTTTTGTTATTCAGGCTGTGACGGAAGATGTTTCAAATAGCTGAACTAAAAACTAAATTTGTGGTAAATTGAGGCTGGGGAAAAATGTTTCAGGCATCTCCGAACTAAAAACTCCGAACTAAGAACTAATCCCCATGCTGGACTTTTTCAAAGAGCTTACCGACCCCGCTTCCATCATTAAATTGGGCGGAATTTTCCTGCTGATGTTTGTCGTCTTCGCAGAAACGGGTTTGCTCATCGGATTTTTTCTTCCCGGCGATTCGCTCATTTTTGTTTCCGGGATGTTTTGCTCCACACAACCCGATTTACTCGGCGTAGGAATTGTTTGGGTAATTCTTTTGCTCATCTTTTCCGCAGTAGTCGGTAACATGACCGGCTATTGGTTCGGAAAAAAAGTCGGGCCGGCTTTATTCAGGAAAGAAGATTCATTCATTTTCAAAAAGAAATACCTGGAAACCACGCGCTCATTTTACGAACGTCACGGCGCGCGTGCATTGGTGCTCGGACGATTTCTTCCTATCATCCGCACCTTCGCTCCTATACTTGCCGGCGCTATTGTTTTAGATTTCAAAAAATTCATGCTCTATAATATTCTCGGCGCAACAGCCTGGATCACCTCGATGGGATTGGCGGGATATTTTCTTGGAAAAATAAAGTGGGTAGAAGAAAATGTCGGCTACATCGTGCTCTTCTTAATTGTGATCACGCTTATTCCCGTGATTCAAACCTGGCGGAAAGAGAAAAAGGAAAAGAAGAATTTGGGAAAATAGAAATTGGAAAATTGATTTTTTTCATTTGTAAACCATTTGCGCTCCAGTTTCTTCCACTTACAAAATCCTGGAATCTCTTCTGATTTTTCTTCGTTAATTGCCACTACCAATACAACATCCAATATCCCCTGTTCTTTTAAAAACAGGTTTATGAAAAAATTATTTCTACTTCCGTTCTTCGCTTTCTTCTGCTCAACACAACTTTCAGCTCAAAGTTTTCCCATACTTCTTGATTCACCACGGATCAATGGAAGTGTCTCGGGAGGAACAATTTCGATCTCTTTGTATAATGCGGTGAACTCGAACAATTACAATGAAGTCTTCAATGTGTATGATCCACGTATCCAAAATGCACCGGACACTTCCTGGGATTTCGAAGGCTACATCATTTACCAGGTCGACAGTTGTGAGTTTCCCACTCCGATTGAATATTTTGGATACGACACCAATTACGTCCGGCAGATCGCTCAGTGTGATCTTGCAAACGGAATAACAACGCTTATTAATCACGATTCCACTAATTCGTGCGCAGCAAAGACAATGGTTGTTGGAGCAGATGCTGGCACCCAGTACAATTATGTTTTTACGATTGATGCATTTACCGGCCAGCCTTTTCAGCCTGGGCGGGAATATACATTTACTGCAATCGCGTATGGGCATAATGCGCACTTCAGCGATTCTTCCTGTGCGCCACTTACCTCTCCTTTTTTGCGTGGCGTTCACCAGCACTTTTTTTGCGCGCAATTGACCGGGATGAAAGAGCTGCAGAGTGATTTTAGTCCGCTAACTGTTTTTCCTTCACCGGCTAAAACTGATCTGACCGTGGATCTATCCGCTTTTCATTCGGATGTAGCCATTTTGATTTATGATATCTCCGGACAATTAGTAAGCGAACAAGCAGCAAATGGAACTTCTTCCTGTCAATTGAATATTTCAGAATTAGCCCCCGGGATCTATTTTATCAAAGCCCTTTCCACCGAAAGCGCCCAAATGACCAGGTTTATAAAAGAGTAGCCATTTTTATAAACGGGCAGCATGTAAAATATGTGCTTCCCGTCTAAGCCATTTTGCCCGTTTAACCCGCCATTTTACCTTTCGTTTCTGTCAATCGCATTTTGTGGCTTTTATTTCGTGCTTCTTATCTTTCATTTTACGAGCCAATTATTCCTTCCAACCCGCCACTTGCCAAAATGCACTGAATTCTGTGCAATATTTCGCAATCTTCGCGTTATTAAGCGTGCATTTTCCGACGGTAATCGCTCGAAAAAGGGTTTCTTAATTGAAACTGTTTTTGTAAGTTTGAGCCCCTTGGAATCCGCGGTTTACCGAAACTTAACGTTGAGTTTCATCAATGCAAAAAACGATTTCGTTAACATTGCGGTCCGGGAAAAAAAACGCAACAATCAATTTAACTAATACAAACCAAACAACACAATTCTTATGAGCAGCAAAAAGACCTCTAATCTCCAGGCCTACTTCACCGTCGCGGTGATGATTATTGAGCTCATCATTGCGATCGTTATTTATAAAATGATCCTTGGTGATGCATCTCACTTTGAAAATGGAGATAGCGAAAAAGGACATCCACTTGATATTTTCGGAACAGTTTACAAAGGCGGTTTTATCGTTCCGATCCTCATCACAATTGTATTGATGGTATTTACATTCGCCATTGAGCGTTTGATCACTATTCTTCGCGCACGCGGAACAGGCAACATTTCAAATTTCGTTCGTTCTATCCGTGAGCTTGTTGAAGCTGAGCGTATCGATGAAGCACTCGCTGCTTGCGATCGTCAAAAAGGTTCAATCGGAAACGTTGTTCGCGCAGGTCTTGAAAAATACCGCATCGTAGCTAACGATACCCAAATGGACAAAGAGCAAAAGCTTGCTGCTATCCAGAAAGATCTTGAAGAAGCAACTTCACTTGAGCTTCCGATGCTTTCTAAAAACCTTGTTATCCTTTCCACACTCGCTTCGATCTCTACCCTCGTTGGTCTTATCGGAACTGTAATGGGAATGATCCGTGCGTTCTCTGCGCTTGCCAGCTCAGGTGCTCCGGATTCAAACGCGCTTGCTACAGGTATTTCTGAGGCGCTTGTAAATACCTTTATCGGTATCACAGGTTCTTGCTTCGCGATTATTTTCTTCAACGTGTTCCAGACACAGATCGACCGCATCACTTACGGTATCGATGAGGCAAATTTCAGCATCCTGCAAACTTTCGCTGCTAAAAAGCACTAATCCGCTTTTAGTTCGATTCTTTCCAGGTGAAATATTCATTAATACCAATGAAAAATGTCTAAAATAAAAATGGCACGCTCAAGTCCGGCATTGGATATGACTCCGATGGTGGATCTTGCGTTCTTGCTGGTAACATTCTTCATGCTTACCGCCACGATGCGCACGCCCGAGCCTGTGATTGTGGATACGCCAAGCTCTATTTCCGAGATCATTCTTCCGAAAAACACCATGCTGCTTACTATCGATACAGCCGGCCGCGTGTTTATCAATTACGAAGGAAAAGAAGTTCGAATCAACGCCCTAAAGCGTATCATGAACAAATTTCCGGATGTAAAATTCACAGAAGACCAGATCGAAACATTCGGCTCTATGCAATCGTTCGGAGTTCCGATCAAGCAGCTTCCTGAATACATTGAAGCTTCTGCAGATGAACGGAAAAAGATGGACAACGCCACCAAAGGAATTCCGATGGATACGCTCAATAACAATGACGAGCTTTCTTTCTGGGTGAATTTCATTCGTGTTGAAGGTTACATCTGGGCAGATGCAAAAAGCAAAGAAGACGGTACCCAAATGGAGCCAATGCGAATTGCGCTTAAAGCTGACGGAAATGCTTCCTACAAAAAGATCGATGCTATCGTAGCGATCTTTAAAAAGCAGGATGTTTACCAGTTCAACCTCATCACCGACCTGGAAGGCGATCCGAATAATGCGGCACCTGCGGGAGGGCATTAAAAAATAATTCCGGTTGATTTATGGAATCCTTTTTGCGCTTGCATCTATATAGCGAACAAAAGGAGGAAAGTCCCGGCCAGTATTAACAAGTTAAAACTGTAAAAAATGGCAGATGTAGGCGATGGCGGTGGCGAAGACCATGGTAAACATGGTAAGAAAGGCCGTAAGAAAGGCGGAAATCCACGTGTAGATATGACCCCGATGGTCGATCTTGCGTTCCTGCTCCTTACCTTCTTCGTACTGACCTCTAATTTGAATAAAGCAAAAACGATGGAAATGGCGGTGCCGAAAACACCAACAGACACAGCCAACCTGACACCAATTGATGATGATTTGGCTAACACCATCTTGATTGATGGCAATAAAGAAGGTGTATATTATGTTTATCATGGAAAGTTGGAACCAGAAGCTCCAAAACCTCCTTTTCAATGGCTTGAATTTACTCTGGCCCCGAAAAAAGGACTTCGCGACTATATGCTTTCACAAAACACGAAAGTAAGTGCAGAGATAAAAACATTACGTACAATTTATAAAAGTGGGAAATTCGACCAGTCTGACTACGGAAAACTGAAAGCTATTCTTGCGTCTAAAATTGTGCCGCATGAAAATCCCGCGCTTCGTGACACTATTGTTGAAAATCGAAATATCGAAGATTATAGAAAAGCAATTGCGCGCTTGGACAACGACCTCATCAAAAAGGAGATAAGCGACACAACGTATAAACTTGTAGCATCAAATATTCGTAATGATGCTAAGGCGCCTTTCTTTATTATCAAATGGTGTGGAGATGCGAAATACAATGATGTAATCAATATCATCGATGAATTAAAAATTGCGGACGTTTCTAAATATGCATTAACAAAAGCAACGAAACCGGAGTTAATAAAGCTGAAGGCAAAAACAGGAAGAAATTATCCTGAGCTTTCTGAACCCGATCCCGTAGTACCCGGTGCACAGAATCCTTAATTAAAATAAATAAACATGGCTACCTGGAGCAATGAAATTACACCTGAAAGGAATGAGCTGGTCTTCGAAAACCGGAACCGTTCTTATGGCGCCTTCCTTATTCGCAGAGAATATGGAAAAGCAGTCCTGATCTCAGGCGGACTCGCTACAACAGCGATCTTGTTTTTCGTCTTCGCTTTCGTGATTGCGAACAGACCGGAACCAATTGAAAAGCCGAAGAAAATGGCTTCAACTGAAGTGGTATTGAAAGATCCGCCGCCGGTGGACAAATCTGCACCGCCACCGCCGCCACCGCCACCACCGCCACCACCGCAAGTGAAAATGGCGCAGTTTACAGAACCTGTTATTGAGGATGAGGCTCCTCCTGCGACACCGGTAGAGAAATTACCTCCTAAAATTGGTGATGCAAATACTGACGGTGATGATGACGACGCACCTGTTGTAATCGCACCTACAAGCGATAAACAGCTGGATACAAAAACGGAAGAAGTTTTCACCTTCGCTGAAGTAATGCCGGATTTTGCAGGTGCAGGATTCCAGGCTTACCTGAAAAACAACATCAAATATCCTGTCATTGAAAAAGAAGCAGGAAAACAAGGAACTGTTTACGTTTCATTTGTTGTTGAAAAAGACGGATCGATCACAAACGTAAAAGAAGCTAAAGGTGTTGCCGGTGCTCCCGGACTTACAAAAGAAGCTATTCGTGTAATCAGCGGAATGCCGAAGTGGAAACCGGGTCTTATGAACGGTCACCCTGTACGCATTGAAATGAAACAGCCGGTTCGGTTCGTACTTCAATAAATTATTACGTGAATAACCCGGGAACAGGAAAAGTCAGCCTCATCATATCCGCATCGATGTTGCTGGTTTTTCTTGCCCTGGGTTATTTGTTTTTGGCAACACCATTCCTGATCGATCGTTTTCCTAAACCAAACCGCATCTATATCGGTTTGCTCCTGGTCGGATGGGCAGTCTTTCGTGGCATTATGGTGTGGCAACGTTACAAACGAATGAAACGTGAAGATGAAGATCAATAAGCTTTTTTTCCCCTCAATTATTTCCATCACATTTCTTTTCGCGTGCTCCAACAGCAGAACATTTTCTGACCTCGACACTCCCATCTCCGGGAAAGTACGTTTGTCGATCGATGAAAATATCCGCGCGTTGTCCGACGAATTAATTGATGCATTTGAATCTTCCTATCCCGAAGCATTTCTTCTTCAATCGTATAATTCAGAAGCGAATGTGCTGCAGGAATTATACAATGATTCTTCGCGATTAGCAATTATGATGCGCCAGCTGAAACCGGAAGAAGTAAAATGGTTCCAGGCAAAAACATTTATTCTCGAGCAAATTAAAATCGGTTCCGATGCGGTTGTTTTACTCGTGAACCGTGATAATCCCGACAGCCTTTTTACTGTTGAACAGATACGCGATATTATTTCCGGAAAAGATTCGCTCTGGTCACAGATCCGTGAAGGTTCTACGCTGGGAAGGATCAATGTCGTTTTCGATAATAAAGGATCTTCCAACCTGCATTATCTCACTGATACATTGATGCCGGGAAAAAGCATCGGGAAAAATTGTTTCGCTGTCAATAGCAATGATTCAGTAATCGCTTATGTGAGCCGCAATCCGAATGCAATCGGCGTTGTGGGTTTAAACTGGCTCGGAAATAAATACCAACCCGAAGATGTTGCCCGTAAAAACCAGATCACATTAGCGCGAATCGGCCAGGATTCCTCCAGCTATTATTACCCTTCACAAAGCGCGATTGTAGCAGGGAAATACGCTTTTACAAGAGGCATCTGGATCGTTAAAATAGGCAAACGAGCGGGCCTTGGCACGGGCTTTGCCACCTTTGCATTAGGTGAGCGTGGACAGCTAATTATCCAGCACGCCGGACTCGCTCCCGAAAAACCTGCACAAAGAAAAATTCAAATCACCACGTACTAGCAAGAGATACTTATTTTTGCATCATGAAAACGCCAATTAAATTTCTTCCTGTCCTTTTTACATTGCTGATCGGCTTTACTGCTTCAGCACAAACCTTACAGGACGCTATCCGACTTACCGATAACGAGCAGTATGAAAAATCGCTTGTTTCTTTCAAAACGCTTGTTGCAAAAGAGCCAACCAACGGTGATTATTTTTTCTACTTCGGCGACCTCCTGCTGAAAATGGAAGATCTTGATTCCGCGAAAATTTTATTTCAGAAAGGCGTTGATATCAATCCAACAAACCCTCTTACACATATCGGTTTGGCGAGATATTATTTCGCTGTAGGTGATATTGTAAAAGCTAACCTGGAAATCACTAATGCGAAATCACTTATCGGCACATCAGCCGGTAAAAAAGGCATGAACATGGAAGCGCCGCGCCAGGCGTTGATGTATAATGAAATCGCAAGAAACGCACTTTACACAGCTGCACCGAATTACAGCGATGCAGTAGAAATGATAAACATGTCTATCAAGCTCGATCCGAAAAATCCGGAATCGTATTTGATCCAGGGTGATTTGTTGTACGGTAAAGATCCTGTAAACGGAACTCCTGCGATCAACAGCTACAACCAGGCTGCGAAGCTGGATGCGAAAAGCGTAAAAGCTTATGTGCGTATCGGCCGTTTGTATATTAACGGAAAAAATATTCCGGCAGCAACCAGCTACCTCAATCTTGCATTGAAGATCGATTCTTCTTTTGCTCCTGCATGGAGAGAAAAAGCAGAAGCACAATACCAGATCGCACGTTTTGATTCTGCACAAAAATCGATGGCGCGTTATCTTCAGCTGAATGATAGTCCGCTTGCACGTTACCGTTATTGCCTTTTCCTTTACAAAAGCGGCAACTTCGACGAAGCGATTAAACAAGGTTATATCTCTCTTGCAAAAGACAGCACAACCATTGTAATCTATCGTATTATCGCACGCAGCTACCTGGAAAGCAAAACTCCTGATCCGGTTAAATCTATTGAAGCGTGGAATACATTCTTCAACAAACAAAAAGTTACCGGCAAGCCGCCATTGTTCGCTGATGATTTTGTTTACCGTGCAAAAGCGTACTCAGCCAATAAGCAGGACTCATTAGCGATCATTGATTTCAACAAAGCGATCACCATGGATACTGCACGGAAAGATGTTTATTTCCAGATGGCGACTTCATATTACATCATGAAGCAATACGATAAAGCCGGAGAGTTTTACAAAAAGAAAATTGACAGCGCGCCGGATAAAGCAAATATCGGTGATTGGGTTGCTTACGGACGTTCACTCCAGCAGCAGAAAAATTATTTGGGGGCTGATTCTGCTTTTGCAAAAGGAATTGCTTCTGACCCGGCCAACCCTGCAGGATGGCTGTACCGCGCAAAAGTAAACGCGCTGATCGATACCAAGTTTGAATCGGACAGCACGAAGGTTTATTACGAGAAATTTTACAGTTTAGCAGTTGGCGACAAAGAGAAAAACAAAAAAGATCTTGTTGCTGCAGGAAAATACCTTGCAGGATATTATTTCATCAAGAAAAATTTCTCCTGCTCAAAAGCATGGTTCTCTTTCGTCCTCGAGCTTGATCCGACACAATCAAAAGTAAAAGAGCAGCTGGATACAGATAAAGATTTGAAAGCGGCTGCGACAGTTGATTTTAATACTTGCGCACCTGCTCCGGCACCGGCGCCTGAGAAATAAGAAGTAGAATTTTTAGTAAGAAAGCCTTCTCGTGAGAGAGGGCTTTCTTTGTTTTAGCTGGTTCGCTATTGCTTAATAATCCTGTGTGTATAGTTGGTTTCATTGCCGCTGATATACAGCACGTAAATTCCGGAAGGCAAATCACCAAGACCATCTAACCGGTTTGTGATATTTCTTTTCAGCACACATGTGCCAAGACTATTATACATTTCGGCGGTATAAGCTCCTGTTGCAGAAAAACCTTTCAGCTCCAGGTGATCTGTTACACAATTAGGAAAAACCGAAAGTTCGTTCGTTTCTATTGCAGGCACATCTAAAATAAAACTGCATGACTGAGGCGAAAATACGGGCATGCTGTTTTGCATATAAGAAGTATCATTTACCCCCATGCATCTTACCCTCTCAGAAGTAGAAATGCTCAGGTAAGGAATTGTCCCCAAAAGGCCGAAATTACCACCAAAGCGTTCGTAATAAATGACCTGGGTAAGCACCTGCGGGTTGACCTGATTAGAATAATATGGATCAAGTGTATACTTGTAATAATAAATATTATTCAATTGGATAGAATCTACTGCATTGACAACTGCGTGGTATAACCAACGATCACTCCCGAATTCAGCAGTAACAAAAATATTCCTGATCGTATCTCCGACTTGTTTGGAAAAATCATACAGTAAGTATTCCTGAAGCGAATCCTTTGGATAATAATATACCTGTTGCAGCGTGGTATCCTCCCGGAGTCCACCAATAAATCCATTCCAGTTGTCAAATACTTTGTTGTAAACCAGGACTCCAATTGTCGTGTCGTTTCCACCGCCTCCGGGAATGCGTACAGAGCCATTACCCAGGCTATTTGGTCCTTGCCAATAGCTAATTTCCCATGATGAAGCAGAGGACGCGAATGGGTGATAGGAATGTTGTGCTATCACTCCGGATGATATCAGTAACACGATTAAAAGTGCAGTTGCTTTTTTCATGATATTTTTCTTATTCTTTGAAGATAATTATTTTTTTCGTGGATGTTTCATTGGTAATTACACGGGTAAGGTAAATTCCAGCGGGTTGGTCTTTTAAATCAAGCTGAAAACTATGCACTCCTTTCATATTAGAATCTGCAACTTTCAATTTCAAGAATGAATGAATAAAGTCCGAAAGGAATTTTTGCGGCTTTGTTATTTTTTTAATTTTCACAGCCTCTGGGAATCAGAATGTGGCTCTCAGGTCGAGTTGTTAAGGATTAGCTAATTAAAATCTGTTTGCCAGCCTGTTTTCTTACAATATGAAAACTGACACTTCCGGATTTGTTATGCTTTTTTCGGATAAACACAATCAAAAGTAACCCCCGAGCCACCCAAATCCGAAACACAAATTCAACAATAACAAGGCTTCCAGACCAAAAAATTCAACTTTTTTATAAATGTGCGGAAGTCAGGAGAGATTGCTCGCGCACGAGGTTCTTCCCGATAAATTACCGGGACTCGAACAAACTGAGGTAAAAAAAATTCCCGTTCAAAATTGAACGGGAATTTTTAATTGTGCTTTTACTTTTTTTATCGCTGGATCATCACCTTTTCAGTAACAACTCCTTCGGTAGTAATGATGCGTACAAAATACATTCCTGACTCAGCTGATTCGAGACCGATCTGTTTGTTGTAGCTCATGATGTTGTTTTCAATATCGCTGTAGATCATTCGACCACTCATATCCAATACCTGGATCGTTACATCTTTCTGTGTTGTGAAATCAAACGAGAGCGTGAAATTTCCATCGTTCGGATTCGGATACAGGCTGAGTGTGTTTGAAAGATCATTATCCTGCAAACCTACTTGTGTAATAACAACCGTTGTTGTTGTTGTAGATGTTCCGCATGGACCTGTTGCAATCAATGTTACTGTATATGTTCCATTGCTTGAATAGGTATGGCTCGGATTTGCAGAAGTGCTTCCCGGGCTTGCATCGCCGAAGTTCCAGCTGTAGCTCACTGCGTTTGTAGAGGTGTTTGTGAAGACCGCTGTAGCACCTGATACGCTGCTTGTAAATTGTGAGCTTGATAATGGAATTACAATTACAGAAACGGTTGAAGACGCCGAACAACCATTCGCATCATAACCGGTTACATAATAAACAGTGCTCGTTGTCGGACTTACTGTTGTGCTCGATGATTGATTTCCATCGCTCCATACATATGTCAAACCACCGGTAGCAGTAAGCGTTGTATTTGTTCCTGTGCAAATCGTTACATCAGGGCCTGCATTGACCGTTGGTGTTGCGTTGGTTGTTATATTAATTGTATCTGATGCAGAACATCCGAAAGAATTAGAGACATCTACATAATGTGTTCCGCCTCCGACAATAACTGTTCGTGTAGGTGCTCCTGTGCTCCACATGTAGTTTGAACCAGGATTTCCTGCATCAAGCATGATTGAGCTTCCGCAAATCGCTGTGTCCGGTCCGAGGTTAACAACAGGCTCTGGGTTAATAGTAACGTTTACGCTGTCAGAGTTTGAACATCCTTGTGGAGTAATAACCTGTACTGAATAAACTCCAGTTGCTGTTGCGTTGGTTGTCTGGTTGCTTGTGCTGTTCGACCAGAAATAAAGTGATCCCGGGTTTTGTGCATCAAGTAAAATTGATCCGCCGCATTGTACGCTGTCGGGACCAAGATTTACAACCGGTGCAGGACTCAATGTTACAAGCGCTGTATCTGTTGCTGTACATCCGTTGCTGTCTGTAACAGTAACTGCTACCGGACCAGTTCCGGAAACGTTAGTTGTTTGTGTATTGTCGCCTGTTGTCCATGCATAACCTGCGAAGCCTGAACCTGCATCAAGTGTTACTGATGGAGAGCAAGAAGAAGTATCTGCACCAAGTGATACTGTTGGATTCGGGTTAACTACGATATTGATCGCATCACCACCGATACAACCGTTAGGATCCTGGACGGTTACAGAATAAGCGCCGGTAGAATTAACAGAAAGTGTTTGTGCACCGGAACCTGTGCTCCATAAGTAGCCGCTTCCGACGTTACCTGCATCAAGAAGAATAGGACCTCCGCAAATCGTAGTGTCATTTCCAAGGAAAACAGTCGGCGCAGGAAGAACGGTAACAAGAACCGTGTCATATGCCATACAGCCATTCTGATCTGTTAATGTAAGATCATAATTCTGTGTTGTCGTAACATTCGTAACCCCTGTTTGTGATTGAGTCGGTGTGGTAAGGTTCACAATAGGATTCCATCCGAATACATAAGGAGCAACGCCACCGGTTCCATTGTTGGAAAGGCCGATCACAACGTTACCGCCACTGCATGTTTGCTGATCCGGCGCAGGTGTAAGCGAAGGAATTCCTGCTCCTGCAGTATTCATTGTCATAACTACATCGACACTTGTAAAGCCGGAGTTATTACAGAAATACTGATCGAGCAGCACGCGTACATCACCACAAAAAGTTGGTGTAAAGCTTACCTGTGAACGAACACTGCAGAAGTCATCGTTATAAACGATAAATGCTCCTGTTAAGTCATTATAGACTGTAACCTGTGTGTCGAATGAGGAGTTGCTGCAAAGTGAAATAGTATAGTTAGCACCTGCGATTACGTTCGCCAGCATGTATTGTCCCGCGCCATAACTCTGCGTTGTTGAAAGGGTAACGCCGGGCGGAGTTAGGTTTCCTGCTACGAGAACGTTATCATTTGCGCATTGTGAAATTGCCTGAGTGGATCCGGCAAATACAAAAAACAGCAGGAATAAATTGTTGAGTAATGTTTTTTTCATGGAAAAGCGGTGTTTGAGCCGATCCAAAAATAATCATTTTCACTCATTTGAACAAGCCCTAAGACTTCGTACTTTCGAATCGCAAAATATTATGGCTCAAAAACCTAAATCCGCGGCGAAGCCGGAAGCGAAACCGGCCGCAAAGTCGAAAAAACCGGCTCACCAGGGCTTTTTTAAGCGAAACTCATTCGCAATCGGCCTTTTTGTAATTGCTTTTATTGTTTTCGCCAATGGAATCGGTAATGATTATGCATTGGATGATGAATTTTACACCGCGGGCGGAAACCAATTAACGCAAAAGGGCTTAAAAGGTATTCCCGAAATTTTCAAAAGCCATACATTTCGCAATAATGACGGCACAACGTATTCCTATCGGCCGGTCGTCCTGCTAACATTCGCACTTGAAACACAAATTTTCGGCGAGGATCCGCAGGTAAGCCACTTTTTTAATGTGCTTTTATATGCGCTGACCATCGTGCTTATTTTTTCTATCCTGAGAAAATGGTTTGTCACGCAAGGCGACTGGTTCAGCTTTTTCATCTGTCTTATTTTTCTTGTTCATCCTTTACATACCGAGGTGGTCGACAATATCAAGTGTCGCGATGAATTGCTTGCGATACTTTTTATGCTGCTTACCATTCACACCATCTGGAAACACCTCGAAACAAAAAAAATCTACTGGCTCATTTTATACCCGTTTCTCTTCTGGGCAGGAATGCTTTCTAAACATACAGCAGTTCCGTTTTATGTTTTGATTCCGCTTGCACTTTGGTTTTTCACCGATACAAAAATCTGGAAGATCTTATTATACATCGCACCACTCCTTATTACTACGATGATCACTTCGTTTTTCCAGAAGCACAACCTCGAAGCCGAAGCCAGAACTTACCTGCCATTTGAAAATCCGCTTGCCGGTCATCCCGGCTTCGGACAGCTTACTGCAACTTCCTTTTATGTAATGGGCCGCTATTTATTGTTGCACTTCATTCCATATCCGCTCGTTTATTATTACGGTTCTTATTATGTACCTGATGTTACATGGAGCAATCCGCTTGCCATTGCATCTCTTGTCATTCATCTCGCTCTTGGTGTTTGGGCGTTGATGGAGCTGAGGAAAAAAAGCGTTCTTGGTTTCGGATTATTATTCTACCTCATAAACATCGGTGCGTATTCTAACTTATTACAACGCGCGCCGGGAATTATGGCAGAGCGCTACACGTATGCTGCTTCACTCGGTTTTGCGATTGTAATCATTGTCCTGATTGCACGCTGGATGAAAGTGAATGTGGCGGATTTTAAATGGAGATCAGAGGACTTTAAAAGATTCCGTTTTGCGATTGTGGCTATTGCCTTATTGCTTTCCATCCGCACAGTTTGGAGAACGGAGGATTGGGAAAATAAAGAAACGCTCTATGGTGGCGATATGGAAAATTTAACGGAATCTGTAAAGGCGAATATGCTTTATGGTGCGTTGATCTCCAAGAATGCGCTTGAGCTGAATTTTCAATCGCGCGTAAGTGACGGAAGAGGCGGCGTGCGTTTAGATAAAGTGAAACAGGATTCGGCAATGCTGCGATTTAAAGAAGCACGTGGTTATTATCAGAAGGCGGCAGAGCTTGCTCCTTATTATCATACTGCGTGGAGCAATTTAGGTACTGCTTATTTTTTCACAGGTGAAACGAGGATTGCGCTTTCTTACTTTCTGAAAGGAATTTCGATCAAGGATGATTATGCGGAAGGCTGGTTCAATGTCGGAATGGCCTATGATAAGCTGGAGATGAGTGATTCTGCAATTTATTCTTTCAATCGTTGCATCAAAGCTGACTCTACTTATGTTTCGGGTTACGAACAGCTGAGCAGGATGATCATGCAGAAAGAAAAAGATCCTGAAAAGGCGCTTAACATTTTACGTTTAGCCGCGCGGAAAAAGCCTGATTCAGAAATTCCATGGAATAATATGGCGAGCATTTATCTTCAGCTGAAAGACACTGCACAATCGGCCGCAGCGATGGAACGTGCGGCAGAAATTAATCCGAATAATATTCAGCGTCTTTATAACCTCGCTCAATATTACCGTTCGAAAGGCAATACTGAAAAGTTTAATTATTACTATTCGCAAGCTGAAGCAGGGAAGAAAAAAATGGAGAAGGAACAAAAGAAAAATAAAGAGCGGGGAAGATAAACCAGTTCAGCAGTTATATAAAATGAAAAACGTCCCTTATTCCTCGGGACGTTTTTTCATTTGCAGAAATAAGGGAAAGCTATCACTGCGATCGTCCTGCTTTTTTTATTTTACAATTTTGTAGTTGCTTCTTTTACCATTTTCGAAAGTAACTTCAAGCATATAAATCCCGGTAGCCCAGGTATCGGTAATAATTCCTTCAACGGGATTATCCGAAACCGCAACGATCTTTCCTGAAGCATCGCGAATAGTTATTTCCTTTATAACCATATTCCGGTTTGAGCTGGTAACATATAAAGGTCCGCTTGCCGGCACAGGGTAACATCTTATCTCTCCTATTTCAATATCCGGGCCTATGCCTGTTCCCTCCACCACAATTACGCTGACAGTAAGAGTATCGCTGCTGATATAACCAGAACGGGTAGTAATGGGCCAGACAACGATGACATTATTTCCTATGTGAAATGCTGCACCTGCAGATGTTGCATCAAATAAAATCGGCACAAGGTAAAAAATGGTGTCGTTCGGCAACAAGCTTATGCTTACCCAAGGAGACGCGTATGGAGTAGTAAAGGGTCCCAGCGTATCGATATAACCAACTATGCGCACCGAGTCGTTGGATAAAGAATCGAATGAAGAAAAGTTTCTTATGAACGCACCGATTTGCCAAAATTCTCCGGTCGCAACTGTGTCCGGCATCCCGATAAAACCAATTGAGTCAAATCCGATTGTGCTTTGTTGTGCAGACAACGTGTTGTAGGAATTCAAACCTGATAATGCAAGCACTGAAACTACCAGTATGATCCTGGTATTCCTGCCAACACTATTGCCTTGCTTTGTGAGGCGCGATATAAAGCGGTTGAGCATTGATTTCATGGTGCACATATTGATTGCCAAACAAAAATAGCTCGGTTTATCGGAAAAAACACCTAGATTTGAATAAATCTTACGCGTTCAAAACACATGAAAATCCTTCAGCAGATTATCGGAATGATGAACAAAGAAGAGGTTCGTCACTTAAAGCTTTTCATGGGCCGCACCAATGCCGGCGAAGAACGAAAAGACATTGAGCTCTTCGATTACATCCGTCAGCACAATGAAGATTACGACGAAACAAAAATTCAACAAAAATTATACGGTCCGCGGGATAAGAATGCGCTTTACCGCCTGAAGAACCGTTTGCTTGAAGATATCGGAAAGAGCATTACACTTCAATATATTGATGAAAGTGATTTTAATGCTGTTGTTCACCATCTTTTGCTTTCACGTTTTTTTCTTTCCAAATCGCAATCGCAAATTGCATTTCATTATTTAGGGCGTGCAGAGAAAAAAGCTATAGCTGCTGATAGTCCCGAATTAATGGATCTTGTTTATGGCGAATATGTTCGCTTTTCGCAGGAGACGCTTGAAATAAATCCAACCGAATACATCAAAAAAAGAAGGTTGAACCGCGAGCAGCTGAATCAGCTCCAGGAGATCGATGATGTATTGGCTGAAGTGGTTTATAAAGTAAGAACGACCCAGAATTTTACGGGGCAGGACTATCGCATTATTGAAACGCTTCGTAAACGTGTGAATGAATTCTCGAAGCAAAAATCTACAAGCAACAGCATTTTGCTTCGTTTCAAAATTTATCAATCGCTCAGCCGGATCCTTTTGCAAAAACGCGATTTTGTTTTGCTTGAAAAATATCTGGAGCAAACCTTTGAGGAGTTTACCCGCGAAGGATTATTCAGCCGCAACAAACACGATACAAAGCTGCAGCTGCTTACCTATCTCGCCAATGCGCAATTCGAAAACAAAAAGTTTGAACAATCGCTTGCAACAGCTGCCAGGTTAAAAGCGGCAATGAATGAATACGGCGGATTGCTTCATGACAAATATTTATTTTTCTATTACAATATTCTTGTCATCGGCTATTCGGACAAGAACAAAGAGAAGGCGATTGAAATTCTGAATGAAGCGAAGGATAACGTTGTCATTAAAAAGCTTCCGTTCTATCTTGTTTTTGTTTTCCTGAATTTAACAGTATTGAATTTTGATAATAGAAATTATAAGCTTGCAATCCGGAATCTGGTGAAGCTTACAATGGAAACAGGTTTTGCGGGGCTTGATCGTATCCTGCGAATGAAGATTGCGGTAGCGGAACTCATCATCCGTTTCGAGCTGCAGGATATAGATACGCTTGAACGTCGTCTTGAACAGGTGAAAAAAGAATTTGCAGATCTGTTCCGCACAAAAGATGGCCGTCGCCAGAACGATATGGTCAGCATTCTTTCTTCCATGTGCACCTCCACCTCCATCCGCCGCGATAAAAACCTTCGCAAGAAAATTCTCAAGATCACAGGCACGGCAACAGCAAAAACAAATGATGTGATCAATTATAATGATTGGCTGAATTCGAAGATCGGGTGAGTTACAGCCTTAAACTTGTTCATTGTACATTGTTGGTTTGGCATTGAGCATTTTTTGCTCTAAAGGAAATCTCCATCTAAAGACTTTGGAAAGGGAAATTCTCTTCACCCCGGAACAAATCCGCCGCGGCGGACCAAACTAACAATGAGCAATGTTCAAGGAAATAAAAAACTTAAAAGAGAAGTGACAGAAAAATCAGAAACAAAAAATCCCTCCGGAGAACCGAAGGGATTTTTCATTTTACAATCTCTTATTCTATTTGGTTTCTTTCAGCAAGTGAACGAATCCTGAGAATGAATAATCTTTGGTATCATAACCAACTGCGGTAACGACATAATAATAAACGCCGTCATCAGAAACACTGCCACCATTCGTTTTTCCATC
Organism: Bacteroidota bacterium; assembly: GCA_031412295.1. Taxonomy (GTDB): domain Bacteria; phylum Bacteroidota; class Bacteroidia; order Palsa-965; family Palsa-965. The sequence goes on along the minus strand of JANOCU010000010.1, from coordinate 33,919 downwards.
CCACAATGCTAATTCCTGTGGTGAAGGTGCAAGGCCGCTTTGTGCTCCCTGGAACACTTCTGTTCCCCAACGGTTGAAGATCTGAACTTTGATGTCTTTCACGCCACTGACATTAGCAGAGAAATTATCATTGGTTGCATCAGCGTTTGGTGTGAATACGTTTGGAAGAGTTACAATCGCTTCTTCAACCACTTCAATTGTAATGGTATCATAAACCGCGCAACCTATCCAGTCATTAAATGCCATAAGCACAACTGTGTAAGTTCCCGGTGCTGTGTAAGTGTAGTTTGCTGAAGATGTATAAGCAGATCCATTACCATCTCCGAAGTTCCAGTAGTAATAAGTGAACCCGGTAGAACCACTTGATACGAATGTAACAGGAAGCGGGTAAGTACCGAATGTAGGGTTTGCAGCAGCGGTAATGGTTGATGTATTTACCATTCCTACTGTTACTACCTGGTTCGAAGAACATCCGTTTGCGTCTGTTGTTGTCACTGTAAATGCACCGGCTGTCAGATCTGTAGGAAGCGTTGTGTACTGAACAGAGTTGATCGTGTAAGTGAAAGGGCCTGTTCCGGTTACTGCTCCGTTATACACCATTGTTCCTGTTGAATCACCGCATTCGGTTGGCGTGCTTGTGATATAAACACCCGGAAGCGGATTAACAGTGATCGTAATAGAAGCGGTGTCCATACAACCATTCGCATCTGTACCGATAACCTGGTAAGTTGTGGTTGTTGATGGATTAGCAGAAGAAGAACCTGACGTAGGGCTTGCTAATCCTGATGTAGGAATCCAGGAATAAGTGGAAGCACCGGATGCGCTTACCGTTGTGCTGAGTCCTGCGCAAATTGTATAGTCAGGGGTTGATGCACTAACATTAGGAGCCGGGTTTACTGTAACGTTGATCGTATCAGTAGAAATACATCCGCCAACGCCGGTTACCGATACCGTATAGGAAGTGTTTGATACCGGTTCTGTAACGATGGTTTGTGTGTTGTTGCTTCCGATAATTCCTGTTGTAGGTGTCCACACATACGAACTTCCTGTTGTAGCTACGTTCATTGTTGCCTGTGAACCCATACACACATTAAAGTCAGGTCCTGCAAAAATGTACGGAGGAGGATTAATTGTTACTGTAACGCTATCGTAGCTGAGACAGTTGTTATTATTTCCTGTTACTGTGTACGTTGTTGTTGTGTTCGGGTTAACCGTAATTGATGAGCCTGATAAATTGCCTGGCTGCCATGTGAAGTTCGGTGCTCCTGAAGCTGTTAATGTAGCGCTTCCGCCTGTGCACATTGCTGTATCATTTGAAACTGTGATCGGAGGTGAAGGTGAAACAGTTACTACAACAGAATCCAGCGCAGTACAACCGAGTGAATTGGTTCCTGTAACTGTATAGGTTGTTGTGCTTGGTGGTGTTGCTGTCGGATTTGCTGTATTAGCTCCTGTAAGTGATCCGCTTGGTGTCCAGCTGTAGGTTGTTCCGTTCGGACCAGAAGCAAAAAGAATGGTGCTGGCTCCTGTGCAGATATTTACGTCAGGACTTGCTGTTACTGTTGCGCTAGAGATAGAAACTGTAACGCTTGCTGTTCCTGTGCAACCATTGTTGTCGGTTACAGTTAAGGAATATGTTGTGGTTGTAGGCGGACAAACAGTAATGGTAGCTGTGGAGTCATTGCCGGGCTGCCAGCTATACATTGAACCACCTGTTCCTGTAAGGTTTGTGCATGAACCAGCGCAAATGGTTTGGTTTGCTCCCGCGCTTGCTGCAGGTGAAGGGCTAACAGTAACGAGCACCGGCGCTGATAAGGATGAACCACAACCGCTTCCCGGGTACCAGCCACTTCCGTAAATAATTGCGCGATAATACAACGAGGATGTAAGCGGGCCTGTGTTATAGCTTGCGTTGGTTGCGCCGGTAAGATTGAACCAGCTGATTCCATTCGGAGAAACCTGCCACTGAATCGGTGAAGCAGGGTCTTGTCCGCTTACTGTAACAATTGAACTTCCTCCCGAACAAACCGATGCCGGCATAGCGGAAGCTGATCCCGGAATTGGTGGTGGTCCGACAGTGATTCCGATTGTATCATCGGTTGCTGTGAATGGGTTTCCGCACTGACCTGTAACTGTAAGTGTGTAGATCGTGTTTGAAGATTGAACAACTAATGTTGGATTGAAAATATTCGGATTGCTCAGACCAACTGTCGGAGCCCATGAATAATTGAAAAGTGTTGCGGAACAACCACCTGATGCTGTTGCGTTGAATTGAACTGTATCGCCGGGACAAGCAGCGTAACGGTTGGATGTTGTAGTAACCACTACCGGTGTTTGTACGCCCGGTGTAGTGAATGTATAAACTACAGACCATGGACCTGCAGAGCTTGATCCGCAAACGTATTCGCGAACACGAACAACATATGTTGCACCGGCGCAAAGATCTGCAAATGGAATTGTGAGTGTGAAATACGGCTCAAGCGCACATTGTTCTGTGTAGCTCGGTGGACCGTAACCAGGTACGTTCAATCCTGATTGATACCATGGAAAAGTATTCCATGTGGTTGAGCTGCAAGAAGGCGCGTTACCTGTGAGGCAAGGTGAAGTAAATGCAACCTCTGCCTGCATAAAAAATGGTCCGCAACCACAAGTGGCAGGATCAGAAAATGCATTAATATCCACACCGCTTGCTGTTGGTGTAAAAGTTAATGAATTAAGTGCAACCCCGTGACAGGCTTTTGCGTATTGTGAGAACCCGAGGAACAGGAACAACGCAAGTGAGGCGATTTTCAAAATCCGCGAAGAAGAGGTGTAAAGTTTTGTCATTGGTTTTATATAATGTGTTTGCCATAAGAACCCAAGCGTACTCCTACGCTTTTCGTTCGAATTTCTTTTGCTAATAATTAACTGATTTCTCTGCTGTTAGCAAAAATAGGTAAATAGGATCACACCTCCCAATACCTTTCAATACTTTTATAGCTTAATTTCAGAAAAATCACGTTTATTAAGTATATAATATCGAATTATGAGCAAAAAACAACAGCCGAAACAGCCCTTTTTATTTGAAGAAGTTCTTAAGCTGCTCAACAATAATGGTGGCAAATCACTGAATTACAAACAAATAGCAGCTGCGTTAAACTTAACGGACAAAACAGAACGGGGCTTGCTGAGCTCACTTTTAATCGATTTATCCAAAAAAGGACTGGTTGAAGAGGTCGAAATCGGCAAATATCGCGGCAAATCAGGGCCAAAAACGCTTTCAGGGGTCATTGACATCACCCAGTCGGGCATGGCTTTTTTCAAATCGGACGATATGCCGGAAGAAATTTGCATTGCTCCTTACAACACGAACGGTGCGATGCACGGCGATAAGGTGAAAGTAAAGTTATTCGCAAAAAAACGGAATGACGGTCGCCCGGAAGGAGAAGTGCTTGATGTAATTCAACGTGCGCGAACTGAATTTGCAGGAACAATTCGAATTGAAACGCGCGTAGCTTTTGTTACGCCTGACAATAAAAAATTCCGCGATTTTTTAATTCCGAAAGATAAAATCGGGAAAGCGAAGGACGGACAAAAAGTGGTGGTGAAATTAACCGACTGGGAAGATTTTTCTGATCTGCCGCATGCGGAAGTGATAAAAGTGCTGGGTGAAGTGGGAGATAACACCACCGAGATTCATGCCATCATGGTGGAATATGGTTTGCCGTATGAATTTCCGAAAGACGTTGAAAAGGTAGCAGAACTTTTACCTACTGAAATTACCGAGGAAGAAATTTCAAAGCGTCGTGATTTCAGGGAGATCACCACATTTACCATTGACCCGTTTGATGCGAAAGATTTTGACGATGCGATCTCCGTTAAGCAATTAAAAAACGGAAATTGGGAAATCGGCGTTCATATTGCTGACGTTTCTCATTATGTGAAGCCGGGATCTATCCTCGATAAAGAAGGTTTGACTCGCGCAACTTCAGTTTATCTCGTGGATCGTGTTGTGCCGATGCTTCCTGAAATTTTATCGAACAATGTGTGTTCGCTTCGTCCGAAAGAAGAGAAGCTTACTTTTTCCGCCGTTTTTGAATTGAACGAAGAAGCGGAAGTTTTGCATGAATGGTTTGGCAGAACAATAATTAATTCTGACCGGAGATTTACCTACGAAGAAGTCCAGGAAATTATCGAAGGGAAAGAAGGTGAATTCAAAACAGAAATTCATTTGCTTGATGCGCTTGCAAAAAAATTGCGTGCTGCGCGAATGAAAAATGGTTCGATCACTTTTGAGCGCGAAGAAGTAAAATTCCATCTCGATGAAAATGGAAATCCGACAGGCGTTTATTTCAAAGTGATGAAAGATTCGAACCAGCTCATTGAGGATTTTATGCTTTTGGCGAATCGTCGTGTTGCTGAATATGTAACGCTTGCACGAAAAGCCGGCGAAGAAGAAAAACGAAAAGCTGATCTGCGCCGACCATTTGTTTACCGCGTTCACGCATCGCCGAGCCCGCAAAAGGTTTTAGAGTTCAGCACTTTTGTCGCAACGTTCGGCTATAAAATGAATGCGGGAAATGATAAATCTGTTTCTACTGCGCTGAATAAATTATTAAAAGATGTGCAGGGAAAACCGGAAGCGAACATGATTGAAACGCTCGCGATCCGCACAATGGCAAAAGCGATTTACACCACAGAAAATATCGGCCACTACGGATTAGGATTTAAGTATTACACGCACTTTACTTCGCCGATTCGTCGTTACCCCGATGTGATGGCGCATCGTTTGCTCCAATATTACATTGACGCGGATGCAGGAAGAAAAGTTGGTAAACCTGCCGATCAAAATGAGCTGGAGCAGGAATGCAAACATTGTTCTGAAAGAGAAAAAGCTGCAGCTGAAGCTGAACGCGCTTCTATCAAATACAAACAAGTTCAGTTTTTACAGGATAAGATCGGCCAGGAATTTGACGGACTTGTTTCAGGTGTAACTGAATTCGGATTTTTTGTGGAGCTGGAAGGAAACAAGTGTGAAGGAATGGTGCATGTAAGAAATCTGCATGATGATCGTTATGTTTTCGAAGCAGAAAAATATTGCATGCGCGGATTACGAACAGGAAAAATAATTTCGCTTGGTGATAAAGTGCGTGTAAAAATTAAAAGCGCAGATCTTATTAAGAAACAAATTGATTTTGAATTAGCAGGAGAAATTGAAAAGGGTGAAGGAAGAAAAGGCGGACGAAGAGACGAAGGAAAATACGCAGGAAAATTTTCTGAGACTTCGGGAAAATCGGATTGGAATCCGGGCTTTGGTGGCACTACAGAGAAAAAAGGAAATCGATCGGGCGGTAAACGTGATGAGAAGAAAAAATCGCACGGAAGCTGGGGAGAGAAAAATAAAAAAGGTGGTGGTGCGGGAAAAGACAAAGGAAAAAAACGTCGTTAATTTTTTCGGATTGAAACTGCTCCGCATTTTTATTCCCTTAATTATTTTTTTCTTTTTCACATACGAGAATGCATTGCGTGCGCAGACACCTCCGTACATTCCTGCTGAAAGTTGAGCAATTATTTTCTTTTGTTCTTCTTACCTTGCAAGTTCACCGACCCCTCCCATCGTGCTATTTTATTATTCCGCAATGACACTTTCCGAAATAGATAAATTAAACACAAGCGCCTGGGAAAAAAGGCGCACCGCCCTGCGTGAGTCATTCGATCTTGCAATGAAGGCGAAAGAGGCTTCGGAAACTATTGAATACGTTAAGGGAATTGCAGACAGCAGCAAGGTGCTTGGATATTGTTACTGGCGATTTTCGGATTATTCGCTTTCACTTACTTATTCGCTTAAGGCATTAAAATTTTATAAAGAGTTAAACGCGCTGAAAGATGAAGCTGATACGCTGAACAGCATAGGCGCGGTTTACATGTTTCAGAAAGATCATGTGAAGCGCTTGGAATGTAATCTGCGGTGCTTAAAGATCAGGCAGAATGTTGGCGATGAGGAAGGCGTTTCCGGTTCTCAGAATAATATCGGTGAAACGTATTTTGAAATGGGCGATGCGGAAAACGCTTTGAAATGGTTTTATGAATGCCTGGATAATCCGCATGCATCTGACCAGATAAAAGCGTGGGCCACACATAATCTTGGAAAAGTTTATGTGTCGAAAAAAGAATTTGCAAAAGCCGAAGAACGCTTCAATGAAAGTTTGGTGATAAGCGAAGTGGCGAGCTATGATGTGCTGACAGCGGTAACTTGTCTTGAGCTGGCCGGATTATATTTTACACAGAAAAATTATAAGCTGGCCGAGCATTTTGCCAATGAAGCCTTGCGGGTTGCAGAAAAGATAGGTTCGAAGCAAGAAATGAAAGAGGCGTTATTCATGATTGCGCAGGTAAAAGAAAGTGTGGGCGATTTGAACAATGCTTTGATCTTTTACAAAAAACATCACGCTACGCATATTGAAATTTTTAATGATGTGAATGCGCAGCGAATAAGAGATATTGAATTCCAATATGAAATTGAACGCATAACAAAAGAGGCGGAAATAGAGCGGATAAAAACGGTGGGGCTTCGCGCGGCCAACCAGGAGATCGAACATCAAAAACAATTGCTTGAGCACCGCACTAATGAGATCATCGACAGCATTAAATATGCGCGGCGAATTCAGCAGGCGTTATTAAAAGACGAGGAGCATATTTCGCATCACCTGCCTCCGCATTTTATTTTATACAAGCCGAAAGATATTGTAAGCGGCGATTTTTACTGGGCGCTTGAAAAAGGATCGCACTTGTATGTTGCTGTTGCCGATTGTACGGGCCATGGTGTTCCGGGTGCGTTTCTTACAATGCTCGGCACTTCGTACATCAATGAAATTACGAGCCGCGATGATATTCCTTCGCCTGCGCAGATTCTTGATGAGCTGAGAATAAAATTTGTGAAAGAGCTGGGCGCTGATGGTGAGACCAAAGACGGAATGGATATTTCCATGATCAGGATCAATTGTAAGACGAGGGAAATAGTTTGGGCGGGCGCGAATAATCCGTTGTGGATAATCAGGAAGGACGCTTCGGAAGTGGAAGAGATAAAAGCGAATAAGCAAGCGATTGGGTTGATGCAGGCACCTTCGTTATTCACTGATCATGAGCTGCAATTGCAGGAGGGAGATTCGGTTTTTTTATTCACCGATGGTTATCCCGATCAATTCGGTGGCGAGCGCGGAAAAAAATTCAAGTACAAACAATTGAAGGAAGTTTTGCTTCGGAATAGTCAGCTGTCGCCCGATGAGCAAAAGAAAATGCTTGAGAAGGTTTTTACTGAATGGAGGGGTGATTTGGAGCAGGTGGATGACGTCTGTGTATTGGGTATGCGGTTAGGATAGACTGTCTGCGTGTTGGGTATGCGGTTAGGTTAGACTGTCTGCATACTTGGTATGAAATTGTAAATGTGCAAATTTCAAATGTGTAAGTGTGCAAATTGGGATTTGCTTACCAATCAACTTTTTTTGCGTGAATGATGGAGGCTTTGTTGGAGCTCTTTTTCTTTTTTATCATTAGTTGCGTTTGCGAAACGCACCTAATGATAAAAAAGAAAAAAGCGACTGCCGAGAGCATGACCCATAAAGAAACGCCTTGCCGCGCTTCCCTTCATGGGTCACGCCACTTAAGTGTAATAGGATATAAAAGTAAAAGGCGCTAATCTTCATCCCTCATTTTTTCAGAATAGACATTACATAATTTGCAGATTTCGGCTGTGCACCTTTCTTCTATAAATCTTTCGCGGGTCATTTCTTTTCCGCACCTCGGACAATAGCGCGGAACTGCGTATAAATAAAACATCAGGCCAAAGAATAAAATAAAACCGGAAGGAACAATAAGCTGCAGCACATCTGTTCCGTAGATCAAAAACCAAATCAACGGAATGGAAAGCGCGCCACCGATCATTTTAAGGGTAATGCTGAGCGGCCTTTTCCATGTGTCATGTGCCTTAGACATTCCGCGAAATTTTTCTTCATCCCCGGAAGGTTTCCTGGTATTCATTCTGCTTTTGTTGTGTGCAAGAAATGCAGTGGTAATAAAAAGGCCCCGCAAATTGCGGGGCACTGTGTTTAAACTTGATTTATCTTCTTCGTCAATTCATCCTTATAAGATCCACCAATTGGAATTGGCTTCTTCTCATCTTCCAGCATTAAATTCGGCGGTTCGATGGCGGTGATCTTATCGATGCGCACGATGAAGGAACGGTGAACACGAACAAACTCATTCGGAGAAAGTTTGCGTTCGATGTCTTTCATTGTGGAGTGAATGGTGTAGCGCGCGTTTGATGTGTTGATGACAACGTAATCTTTAAGCGCTTCGATGAAATAAATATCTTTTGTGCGGACTTTCACCAGGCGTGAATTTGATTTCACGAAGATGATGTCTTTGCTGTCTTTGTTTTCTACAATGCTGTAAAGAAAATCGCGCTCTTTGCGGATATCGGTTTCTTTCTGGTGTTTGTAGAGCGCCATTTCAATGGATGTGCGCAGGTCTATTTCTTTGAACGGCTTAATGATGTAGCCGTAAGGTTCTGTGATCTTGGCTTTGCTGAGCGTGCTTTCGTCGGCGTAGGCGGTGAGATAAATGATAGGAACATTAAAACGTGAACGGATTTGTTCTGCCGCTTCAATTCCGCTCATTTCACCTTTCAGCATGATGTCCATGAGCACGAGTTCCGGTCTGTGTTCTTCGGCTGCGCGAATGGCATCTTCGCCGTTTGAACAGATTGCAACAACATTGTAACCGAGCTTACGAAGGCTCATCTGTATGTCTTTTGCAACAATGCTCTCGTCTTCTACAATAAGGATGTTCGTCTTTGACATGGTTGTAGCGTTTGCCGATTTAGGTCGAAAATTCGATGGTGAATTTAGTGCCTTTTTTTGTATCCAGCCTGATTTTACCGTTGATTTGCTCTACAAGGGACACAACAAGCTGTAATCCCAATGATTCTGTGTTTCTGAAATCGATTTCTTTTGGCAGGCCTTTTCCGCTGTCGCTGATATTAATGCTGATGTTTCCGTCTTTTTCCCTGATCGTAATATCGATCTTTCCCTGTTTGCCGACCGGGAAAGCGTATTTCAACGAATTCGTGAGCAACTCATTGATAATTAATCCGCAAGGAATAGCAGTATCAAGGTTCAGCTGAATATCATCCAGGTCAAGATTCAGGAGCGGCGGCGAATCGGTTGCTGCGTATGAATGCACAAGGTTGCGGCTGATATTTTCCACGTATTCGCGGAAGCTGATGTTTGAAAAATCTTTGGTCTGGTAAAGACTTTCGTGCACAAATGCCATCGACTTGATTCGATTCTGGCTTTCGAGCAAAATTTCCAATACGCGTTTGTCTTTCACATAAGACGATTGTAAATTCAAAATGCTGGAGATAACCTGCAAATTGTTTTTTACGCGATGATGCACTTCTTTGAGCAGCACTTCTTTTTCTTTGAGCGATAAACGAATTTGCTCATCGACCATTTTTTTATCGGTGATGTCATTCGCGATGCAGGAAATTTCCACTACGCGATCGTTTTCGTCAAAGATCGGGTTGAGGAATATTTCTCTCCAGGATTTTTGCCCGTCTTTTTCTGTGGCGACTTCGAAGCTTTGTGAATGCCCGGCAAAGGTCATTTCGAGCTTCTGGCCCCAGAATGCATTATGTTCTGCAGACGAAATCATTTTGCCCGAGCCCATTGCTAATCCGACATACGCTGTAAGACCAAAATAACGTTTGATCCAGTCTGCCTGGTTCTGGTTGAAGGAAGTAAGGCGTGTATGCTTGTCGATTGTCCAGATCATGTGTGAGCTGCTTTCGAACACGGCGTTAAGCTTTGCGGCCTGGATGCGGATCTGCTCTTCTGCGCGGCGCTTTGGTGTTAGATCTTCGTAAACGTAAACGAAATAAAGGGGCTTCTTATCTTCGCTTCTTACAAGCGAAATGGTAACGTTTACAATTACAATGCTTCCGTTTTTGTGGCCGTAACGATGCTCATCAATAATTCTTTCAAATCCTCTTTCAATAAATTCTTTTCCTGCAGGAAGTCTTGACAGGTCGCCGGGCTTGCGTAATTCGTGCACTGTTTTTTTACGCAGCTCTTCTGCAGAAAAACCAAGCATATCGCACAAACGCTGGTTTACGTCGATGTAAGAATCATTGTCTGTTCCAACAAGCGCAATTCCGATATACGCCTGGTTGTAAATAGCGCGGTATTTTTCTTCATTCAGTCTCAGTTCTTTTTCAGCGCGTTTTGCATCTGTGATATCGCGCGAAACGCCCATCGAGCCGATTACTTTTCCTTTTTCGTCTTTGAGAATGCTGGCTGATAAAAGCGCAGTAAATATTTCTCCGTTCTTTTTCCTGTTGATCACTTCTCCCTGGAAATAACCATCGCCATCCACGAGCTGCTTCATTACATCAATGCGCTGATCGGGATTCAGGTATAAAAACGAAACATGTTTGCCGATCACATCTTCGGCTTTATAGCCGAATGTTTGTTGTGCTGCGCGATTGAATTCGGTGATATATCCATTGTTATCAGAAGCGCAGATCATATCGAGTGAGCTGTCGATAAGCAGTCGGAGATTTTTCTGCGCGGAGAATAATTCGCTTTCGGTGCGTTTTCTTTCTTCTACTTCTTTGGTCAGCATCCGGTTTGATTCTTCCGCAAGCTGGGCGCGCATTTGTTCTTTTTCAAGCTGGCGTTCGGCGTTTATGTTGCGCAGGAAAATAAGGAAGGCCGGCTTTCCAAGGTAATTGTAAATGCTCGGGCGGGCTTCCGCTTCTGTCAATGTGCCGTCGCGTCGTCGGATTTGCACGATCTCGAAAGGAACATTCTGGCCTTCCTGAATTTTTTTTATTCTTACTGCAGTCTTCTTATACTGTTCTTCAGAAACAAATTCCGAGAAATTATGACCTACTATTTCTTCGATCCCGGAAATTACGCTGGCCGCATTATTGGCATAAAGTATTTTCAGGTTAAAATCTGAAATGATAATTCCATCCGGATTTTGTTCCACGAGCGATTTGTAGCTCTCGCGGCTTTCCATCATTTCAAGCTCAAACTTTTTGCTTGCGGTGATGTCACGTGTAATTCCATCAATCGCGATTATTTTTCCTGACTCGTCGTAGGTTGGATTGTATCGCGTCTCGGTCCAGATCTTTTCTCCGTTCTTACGCACATTACGAAGGATCATCGGTGAATTAATTTCGGGGAGGCCGGCTAATATTTCACGTGTCGATTTATGAAGCAATTCAACATCGTCATGAAGTGTTATTCGCTGGATAAGATCAGCATCCGCATAAAATTCTTCGGGTGTATAGCCGGTGATGGATTCTGAAGACGGGCTTACAAAAACATATTTTCGTTCGGGTAAAAACCGATAACGAAAAACCATGTCGGAAGCATTTTGAGCTACCACACGAAAACGCTCTTCACTTTTGATCAGCTTTTCTTCGGCCGTTTTTTGTTCTGTAACGTCTCTTGCAACACCGAAAATTTCTGTCAGTCTTCCCTGCTCATCAAACCACGGTGTAACGCGTTCTTCGATCCAGATGTAATTGTTTGTTTTTGGACGACAAAAGCGATAGTAATATAATTTCGGGGTTTTTTCTTTTTGAAGATCTTCGGAAGTTGCCTGGATTTTTTCGAGATCTTCCGGGTGATAATATTTCAGGAAGATGTCTTTGTCATTTAAAAAATCTTCTTTTGAAATTCCGAAAACGGCTTCAATGCTTTCGCTGACAAACTTTATGCGCTGACCGGATTCGTTACGCAGGTCGATGTGATAAATTGTTTCGTCAATGGTGTTCAGCACTTTTTCAAGCGCCAAACGACTTTCGAGCAAAGCCTGGTCGGACCTGATACGTTCTGTTACGTTTCGTATTATTCCGAGATTGGCATTATATCTTCCTTCCGAATCAAATTGGGGAAATACCGTTTCTTCGAGCCAGACGTATTCGTTTATTTCTGCGTGAAGAAAGCGATAGATAAATGTTTGCTGCCTTTTTTCAAGGCGCAATTTTCTCGCTGTATCATAAACTCCTTCAAGATCATCCGGATGACAACGGTTAATTAAACCCGCCGCATCTGTGATATAATCGTCGGCTGTGATACCAAGAATCTTTTTTAATTGCGGACCAACGTAGCGTACGATCTTGGATCCGTCGGTATTTATTTCAATGAAATAAACGAATTCTTCGATCTTACCTAAAACTGTATTTACAAGATCGCGGTCAGATGAAAAAAGCGCTTCATTGAATTCGAGTGTGATTTCGGGTTGATTCGTTTCGTCAGTTCTTTCGAAGCGATCCACTCTTTCTTTCATCCGCTCGATTTCTTCGATCAGCTGTTTTTTTGTCCAGGAAGCATAATTTTTATCCACGGGTTTAGTAGGGGGAACGGGTCAATATTCAATGAAAACGGGTCACTCTCAATTACTGCTGCCTTCGGCGTCTCGTCCTCTCGGGTCTTCAAATCTTATGCGAACGCCATCAAATTTTATTTCAACATCATCTTTGTAGGTTACCGTGAGTGCAATATAACCCTCTTCATCGAAATATTTCCAATCGCCGTCTTTTCTTCCGTAAACAAATTTCCCTTCCTGCCAAACTCGTCCGTTTTCATACCACCAGGAATGTTTACCGTCGGGCTGACCATTGATAAAGCTTCCCTGGAAACGTTGTTTTCCGCTTGCAGTATAAGTGTGTTTCCATTCTCCGTTGCGTTCGCCGAGACTGTAATCTCCTTCTTCACGATAATCATCGATCTGGAAAAACCAATGACCTTCTTTTAATCCGTCTATATATTCTCCCTGGGTAATTATTGCTCCGTTTGCGCTGTATTCGGTTAATGTTCCATTGCGCAATCCCTCTGTGTAAATTTCTTCGCGCAATATTTGTTCGTTTTCATAATACCATTTCCAGGTTCCTACAGGCCGGCCTTTCGTATCATATTTTCCGATCTGGTCGGTTTTTCCATTCTCATATAAATATTTCCAGTTACCTATTTTCACGCCGTCTTTGTAATCGCCTTCGCCCTTTAATTCGCCTGTTTCATAAAACTCCTGCCAGTGCCCCTGCTTCACTCCTGCCTGGTCGTAAATTCCTTTTCCTACCAGGATTCCTTCGAGATACACTTCTGCTCCTACAATTGTTCCTGAATCAGAAAATACGCGGAAGACTCCTTCGGGAACACCGTCTTTATAATTTCCGATTTCCTTCGGTCTTCCATTCGCATGATACGTTGTAACCGTTTCAATTTTTGCAAGCTCCGGTGCATTTTTTACAAGCACACCATTATCCCATTTAGTAATGTTCAATAAATTTCCGACTTCATTGTATTCTTTGAAGTACCCGTTTTTTTTATCGTTGAGATAATGTCCTTCAGTTTTTATTTTTCCATTCGCATAAAAATCTTTCCACGCACCTTGTCGTAATCCGTTTGCATCACGACGGTTTAAACGTTCAGTATTTTTTACAAAGCCTGATTTGTATTCGGTGATGGTTATGATTGTTCCTGATGTATCGTATTCATAACCCATCCCCTGCTCTTTTCCCTCTACGTACGGAATTGTTTTCTGCAATTTTCCTGAAGCATAAAAGTTTCTTGCCGGTCCCTGCTTCATATTATTCACATATGTTTCTTCGGTTATAACTTTACCGTTTTCATCATATGTTTTGAGCGGACCATTTTTCTTTCCTGCGCGATAGGTATACTCATAGGTGATTTTTCCCTGCTCGTTATAAAATCTCCACGCGCTGTCGAGCTCAAAATCTTTACGATTTCCTTCCGACTTCATTTTTCCATTCTGGTAATAGGTTTTCCAGTAGCCATCAGGTTTTCCATCGCGCATAGGGCCTTCGCTGGAAAGCTTTCCATTGTCATAATAGAATTTATTATAGCCGTTCGGATTGGATGGTGTTTGTGTTGTTTGTGCGAATGAATAGCTGACAAAAAACAAGCTGAGAATAAATAAATATATAATGCGCTTCATCTTAAATTTTATTGTGTCGTAGAAAATGTGCCAACAGGCGAATATTCAGAATCGCCCCAGGAATAATGTGCTTTTATTCTGTATTCATATGCGGATGCTGCCAGTAGATTAGTAATTCCCGGCGCCGTCCAGTTGGTAATAGTGGTCCATGTAGTATCTGTTTGTAATTTATACTGGAGGTCGAGTGATTCTACGCGGTCACGAAAATAAGCATGTGTAAATCCCTGGTCGCTCAGATCTGCATACCATAAATGCACATCAACGAGGTTCGTATACACATCTATGCCGGGCACCCGGGGCGCAATGGATTTTATCAGCCAGCTCCCTTGTACTCTCATACCGTAGTCGCCATTCGAACTATAATGCGGGAATTCATTCACAGTAAGCACTATCTTCCCAATTTTTAATTCCATGCCCTTTAATTTTGCACTGCCGCTTGAAGAAGGGTCTCCGGCACCGCCATAAGCATTGTAAGTTGATGTTCCTCCCTCAGTAATTACAATGATCGTTCCACCGGGACCAACCGCACCAGTGCGCCAGTGCCCTTTCATTTGCGGATGGACTTCTACTGCTTCTTTCTTACAACCACAAAACGCGATTATAAACAAAAAAATTGCGGCTATGCTTTTTGTGGATCTCATGTATCATAATCCGAACTGTGCCGATAATTCCAACATGCGCCTGATGGGTTTTGCGGAACGTTCGATAAGCTCCGGCGACATGGTAATTTCGGGTGATTCGTCCCTTAAACAAATATACAATTTTTCAAGGGTGTTTAGCTTCATGTGAGGGCAATCATTACAAGCACAATTATTCGTCGGTGGAGCGGGAATAAACGTCTTTTCCGGCGATTCTTTTTCCATCTGGTGGAGAATGCCTGTTTCTGTTCCGACGATATAGATTTGTGACGAATCTTTTTTGGAAAAGTTTAACAAAGCGGTAGTAGATCCTATAAAATCTGCGAGCTGTAAAACGGCTTCTTCACATTCGGGATGTGCGATGAATTTTGCTTCGGGATGTTTTGCTTTTAAACGGGTAATTTTCTCAAGTGAAAAAATTTCATGGACCATACAAGATCCATCCCAAAGCACCATATTTCTTCCCGTTTGTTTGCTGATGTAACGCCCTAAATTTTTATCCGGCGCAAAAATAATTTTCTGATTTTCGGGAAGACTTCTAACTATTTTTTCTGCGTTGCTCGAGGTGCAGATGATATCACTGAGGGCTTTTATTTCGGCTGTGCAATTGATGTAAGTGATGACAATGTGATCGGGATGTTGTGCCTTGAAAGCGGCGAATTTATCCGGTGGGCAAGAATCGGCAAGGGAACAACCGGCACGCAGATCGGGTAATAAAACTTTTTTGTTGGGATTTAAAATTTTCGCTGTTTCGGCCATGAAGTGCACACCGGCGAAAACAATAATATCGGCTTTTGTTTTTGCTGCTTCCTGTGCAAGCCCGAGACTATCCCCGATAAAATCCGCAACATCCTGAATATCTCCCTCCTGGTAATAATGCGCAAGCAGAACTGCATTTTTTTCTTTTTTTAGTTTTTTGATCGCTGCAAATATATCAAGGTCCGGATCGATTAACCCGTTTTTTTTTTCAGGTTCTAAATTCACTTTATACATATATCTTCTTTTTAAAATAAAATCTATTACTACTATTAGCTTGTTAGAATGGTTCAAAAAAAATTACCTTATCGTTAGGCATCATCAGTTATTATCCGCTGATAACATGTTTTGAACAGGTCTTTTTTTCTAATGAGTTGACTGCGTGAATTATTTTTAAGGTTATCAACAGTTGTTAATTAAAATGAGTGAGCCGATTTGTTTATTCTTTTTTCTTCCAAAAGGTCTGACTACATGTTTGCAATTTGCCTCTTTAATTTTTTACACAATTTGCCTTTCCTGTTTTATTTATGCTAAGAAGAAATAGTTTCCATTAAACCAAGAATAGTTGTGTAGAAATAATTCACCAGTTTATAATCTTTCAACAGGTTTTATGTTAATAACCTTCATGCTAATAACCTTGTTATCAAGCCTCATTTTTTCTGACAAGGCTTGCAATGTTCGTATCATTGACTTTTAAATCCGGAAACAGGCTCAAAGCAAGTCAAACCCGTTAACTTTGCAGCTGCTTTTAACCCTGAATTGATTTAATTCAGTAAAAATAACAAGAAAGATGGCTGCTATTCCTATTGCAATCGGCGCAGATCATGCCGGGTTCGGATTAAAATCTATTGTAATTGAACATTTGAAGTCGCTCGGACATGAAGTAAAAGATTTCGGCGCTTATTCTGATCAAAGTGTTGATTATGCGGATTTTGCTCATCCCGTGGCTACTACAGTTGAAGAAGGAATTGCAAAATATGGCATTCTTATATGTGGCTCGGCAAATGGAATAACTATGGCTGCCAATAAGCATAAAGGAATACGTGCTGCTATTGCGTGGAAAGCAGAAATAGCTGAATTAGCACGACTTCATAATGATGCGAACATACTTTCGTTGCCTGCAAGATTCATTACTGAAGAAGAAGCTAAAGCTTGCGTGGATATTTTTCTTTCAACTGCATTTGAAGGTGGAAGACATGCAAACCGCGTAAATAAAATCTCTGCCGGTTGTTAATTCAAGTGCGGCATACTTAATGATAAGACAGCATTAAATCTGCTCTCCCATAATGAGATTTAAACTTCTTTTACTATCCTTTTTCCTTGTTGCATTTGTTGATGCGCAAATAACCTTGCCTTATAAGATCAACAAAGAAGGTTTGCCTGCCGATACAAGCAGCATTGCAAAATCGAAAACAAGCGGCGGAACAACACCCGGCTATTTTGCAACAAGTGGTTACCAGGAAGGTGATCTTGTTGCGGAGTTTTGGTTGTATGATACTGCAGGAAAAGTATGTCAGCTCAGCAAATTATTAGCAGAAGGAAAACCGGTTTTATTAATTGCTGCTTCTTATACTTGTCCGCAATCACGTAAAAACATTGAGACAAAGCTGCAGACATTAAATGCTATATACGGCACCAAAGTTAATATCCGCCTTATATACGTGATTGAAGCGCATCCTTCTCAACCGGATATTTGTCCGTATACAGGCGCTGTTTATACAACCGGTGCAAATTTCCGCGACAGTATTTTATTTCGCCAGCCCAAAACTTATGCAGAACGCAAAATCATGGCAGGACATCTTATTCGTCAGCAGGAAGTAAATGTCCCCGTGCTGTTGGATTCGCCTGATAATGCTTACTGGCGCCATTTCGGACCGGCACCGAATAATGCTTACCTGCTTACACCAAACGGCGTTGTATATAAAAAGTACGCCTGGCTGGAGAATCCGAATTTCGGAGATAATATAACTGAGCTTTTGAGAGATAAAGCTGCAATGAAAATAAATATTGAGAAGGAGCTTTACGTAGAGAAAAATGCTGCCGGCGCTTCTATTATGCATGTGAAAGAAAGAGGCCGTTATGCAATGCTCATGTATAATTCAACGGGGAAAATTGTTTTTGCAAATTCCAATATGACTGTGACGGAATACAATCTGAATACGCTCAATTTACCTAAGGGCGAATATTCAATTGTAATTAAAAAGTCAATCAGCGACACCCATTGCGTGCCGTATCAACGCGAATAGCACCGTTCCTGTATTAACAAAAGGACTGTGCAAAACCTTTCGCGAGCTTTGAATATGCAGGGCTTCTCCTCCTTTATCTTTGAATAGATGAACAGAAGAATTTTCTTTCCCGTATTACTGGCTGTTGCAGGAATTTTATTTTTTGCATTCCGTGAAGATGACGAAGCAGCTAAAAAAAAATACGCCGCAACCATTACTGTTGCTGACCTGAAAAAGCATCTATCCATTATCGCTTCCGATGAATATGAAGGAAGAGAAACAGGAAAGAAAGGCCAGCACATGACGGCAGAATATCTTGCCAAACAATTTATGTCTTATGGCATTCCCCCATTAGTAAAACCGCTTGCTGATGTGAATGGAGTAATTACAAATGATCCGGCAAATTATTATCAAACCGTTCCGCTTGTTCAATTAAGAGCCGGTGGCGGAATGATAATAACCAAAACGCAAGATTTTTCTTTCGGCGTAGATTATTATTACACCGCCGGTATTGTTGATCAGCAAGTACATATTGAAAATATTGTTTTTGCAGGTTACGGCATCCAGGATAGCGCGTGGCACGATTACGATAAGCTCGATGTAAGCGGAAAAGCTGTTATGGTTTTGGCGGATGAGCCGACAAATAAAAACGGGAAATCACTCATCACAGGAACAAATGAAAATTCGCTGTGGACCACCAATCGCAGGAGAAAAACCGGCGAAGCTAAAAAGAGAAATGCCAGCGCTTTGCTTATTGTTATTCCTGATTTCCAAACCAGGTATAAACAAAACAAAAGAGCTATAGAAGCGCCGACACTTCAGCTTGATAACCAGGAAAAGGCAAAAGCAGACATGCCCGTTATTTACATCAGCAAAGAAATGGCTGATAGCTTAATGAACGAAGCAAAACAAAAACAAACTGTTGATAAGCTGATCGCGAAAGCAAAGAAGAAAAAAAGCATTCCGCATTTTTCATTCGCTCAATCCCTTGATATTATCATTGAACGAAAAGCAGAAAAGATCAAATCTGAAAATGTGCTTGGTTACATCGAAGGAAGCGATTTAAAAGATGAGCTGGTTATTGTTACTGCGCACATGGATCATTTGGGTACAGACGGCACGGCAATCTTTAACGGTGCTGATGATGATGGCAGCGGAACAGTTGCTGTTTTAGAAATGGCAGAAGCATTTGCAATTGCTAAAAAAGAAGGCAATGGTCCACGCAGAAGTATTTTATTTATGCTTGTAACCGGCGAAGAAAAAGGGTTGCTCGGATCCGAATGGTATGCCGATCACCCGGTTTTTCCATTGGCGAATACCGTTTGTAATTTGAATATTGACATGATCGGACGTATTGATCCTGCGCATAAGAATGATACAAATTATGTGTACACCATCGGCTCTGACCGCTTGAGCACTGAATTAAAAACGATCATTGAAAAGAACAATACGCGTTACACGGGGATGGCGTTAGATTATAAATACGATGTTCCGAATGAGCCGAATAATTTTTACATGCGTTCCGATCATTACAACTTCGCAAAAAATGGAATTCCGATTGCGTTTTTCTTTAACGGAACGCACGCGGATTACCATAAGGAAACGGACGAAGTTTCTAAAATAAATTTCCCTTTAATGGAACGCCGTACACATTTGATCTATTTCAATTGTTGGGAGATCGCAAACCGCGACAAACGATTGGTTGTGGACGGAAAAAAATAATATAGAATTTCATGGAGCCAGCAGAATTGTTTTATACCGCCGCAGAAAAGAATGTGTTTGATGCTGCACATCGTAGCAAGCTGCAACACAATATTGCGCAATACGATAAGAAAGTGGTGCAGGGAAAAGAACAATACATTAATCTCGAGCTGGCCAAAACGCGCGCTGCAGGGTTGCGAAATAAAACGATAGAGCATCTCGATAAATACCTGATTGAATTCGAATCGAACTTTATAAAGCGCGGTGGAAAAATAATCTGGGCGCAGGATGCTGCTGAAGCGCGGAAAGAAATCGCGCAAGTGCTGAAGAAAAACAACGTAACCACGGTTGTGAAATCAAAGTCGATGGTTACAGAAGAGATCGGCTTGAACCAGCACCTTGCTGCCAATGGAATTGAATCGGTTGAAACAGATCTCGGCGAATTTATTCAGCAGCTGGCCGGTGAAGCGCCGTATCATATTGTAACGCCTGCAATGCATCATTCGAAAGAAGATGTTGCGAAAATTTTCCATGAGAAAATGGGCACGCCCGAAAATCTCACTCCTGTGCAGATCATGAATTGGACACGCGAGCACATGCGCGAAAAATACCGTTCTGCCGGCGCAGGAATTACCGGTGCAAATTTTCTTGCTGCAGACATCGGCGCAATTTCAGTTTCGGAAAATGAAGGCAATGCGCTTATGTCAATGTCATTTCCGAAAATTCATATTGTCGTTACAGGAATCGAAAAAATTATTCCTTCATTCAAAGACCTTGATCTTTTCGATGCGCTGCTTGCAACTTACGGAACCGGTCAGCGCATGACTACTTATAATTCGCTCATCACAGGTCCACGCCAGGCTGGAGAAAACGATGGTCCTGAAGAATTGTATCTCGTGCTGCTCGACAACGGAAGGTCGAATGTGCTTGCACAAACTGAACAGCGTCGTGCATTAAATTGTATTCGTTGCGGCGCGTGTTTAAATGCCTGCCCGGTTTATGAAGGTGTGGGCGGTCATGCGTACGGAACAGTTTACAGCGGCCCGATCGGATCTGCGCTTATGCCGCACATGGGTGGAATGAACGAGTACAAACACCTTGCGTATGCTTCCACAGGTTGCGCACGCTGCACAGAAGTTTGCCCGGTGAAAATTGATGTGCACAAATTATTGCTTTATAATCGCCGCGATGCTGTGAGCGCAGGACATGTTTCTAAAACAGAAAACATGATGTGGTTTTTCTGGAAAGGCGCCATGCTGAAGCGGAATAAAATGGATAAAGGCGGCGCGAAGCTTAAGAACTTTATGCTGCGTCAATTCTTCCGAAAATCCTGGGGTGAAAGACGCGAGCTTCCCGGAGTTGCACCGAAATCATTCAACCAGCTATGGCGTGAAAGAAAAGGAATTAAATAAAAACCGGGGGAACGAATTACGAATCAAAACGAATATACGAATCCTTTATCCGAAGCAATACCTCCGCGATTCCTTTTGCGTCTTCCGCACCTCCGCGTTAAAAAAAGGAGTAAAGGCAAGGAACGAATTAAGAATATACGAAAACCATAAACGAAAAAGCCGGTCAATGACGATCGGCTCTTTTCATTCGTATATTCGATTTTATTCGTAATTCGTTCCCCCTCTAAATAAGCTCAAAGATTACGAACAGCGCGTAGATGATTGCTATAAGTCCGAATATTCCGAGGTAGATATAACCGCCACCAGGGATGAAAAGAATAAATCCATAACCCAACAACCAGAAGATAAGATCTACAAGGAAGTGAATTCCGAATCCGTCGGCAAGCAAAACGGCGAGCGGCGGAAGGATGATTGCAAGAATGATCAATAAGAACAATGCAACCACGTGCTCATCGTCTCCATCTTGTGCAGGTTTTTCCGGAGCCGGCTTAGTAGATTCAACAGGATCTTTTTCCTGGAATACAGCAGATCCTTTTTTAAACGGCGTTGAGGTCACAACATTTTTTTTCGACTTTTCTTTTGTGAACGCTTTGTTGGGTGTAGCAGAAATTGCTTCACGTGGAGAAACTTCCCCAACCGGTGCAATTTTTTCCTCCTCCAAACTTACTGATGCAACCTCGTTTTGCGGATTTTGGTTTACTGAAACGACCTCATTTTGTTTTTCGCGGTCCTGGTGAACATGTACATAATATCCTTTTCTGTGATGGCGCTTCTCAATAGTGACGTCTTTAAAGGTTCCGCAGGATGAAAAAATAATCGCGACTAAAAAGATAAATAAGCTGGTAATAGTTTTCATGATTTTTTGTTTGATAATTTGGGTTGTAATAGTTTCATCCACCCAAAAGCAAATTGTTTGCCATATGAGCACAAAAAATCCCGTGAACAACTTCACGGGATCTGATAACCTTTGAAAGGAGGTAGTATTAAAGGCAGACGATAAGCGCGAAAATAATTCCAGGTATAAAAAGCAAAAGCGTGAGAATAAGATCAATCCAAAAATTGGTAGTTAAACCTTCTGAAAGATAAACAGCAAGAGGTGGTAATAGAAAACAAAGAATTATAATTAAAACCAGGTCTACATCATCTGCTGCAGGCACACTTTTCGTTTTGCTAACCTGTTGAACAGATTTTGTCGCAGCGGTTTCGGTTGAGTTTTTTTCGATAACACGAATCGGTTCCGCGATAGCTTCTTTGGTAGTTGCATGTTTTGTTTTAGCGGTTTTCTTTTCAGATGAAGCAGAGGAGATTGCAACGACAGGCGCAGCTTCTTCCTTTTTGTTGCTTACAATTTCTGCTTTTTCTTCCGTTGTCTGGTTTTCCTGGATTGCAATAGCAGTTTCTGATTTTACTGTTTTGTCATGATGGATTTTGCCGGTAGTGTGGACGTAATAGCCGTTTCCATAATGGCGTTTCTCAATAGTAATGTTTCGGTGTGCGCAGGAAGACATAAATAGCGCGGCAAAGAAAATGACTGAAAATAGTAATGCTGATTTTTTCATAGTAATGGTTTTAAGCTTAATTAAAAAATAATTCATGATGCGAAGATACTTTCTGAAAGTTGAAACTTAAACGTGAGTTCACACAAACTAAAATTATACCGCACTCATTAAACGGTTTTTACACGCCTCACCCCCTAATTCGCGCCGAATTGTTAATAACAACTAACACCAACACCAAAACTGTTTAAAAGTACAGTAACTACAATTGGCTTTTTGCCGTTATAATAATCAACTTTGAGAAAAGACCCCCAACTATGACCCACGCCGAATTCAGGGCGTTTAACGATCTGCCATGTCGCTTCCGGTTAAAATCCGGTAAAGAAGTGTTTGGCGTAATCTGGGAAAAACCCCAGCCGGGAAACGTCTCTTATTATTTTGCCAGCCTGAGTGAACACAACAATCGCAACCAGCGCAATTCCTCTATCGGGATGATGATTAATCTCGATGAGGTGATTGGTGCGGAACTATTGACCAATAGCGGCACGCTTGTAGGCTAAACAGGGGAACGATCCCGATAGCTATCGGGAGAATCAAAACGAAAATACGAAAAGAGAAACCTCCATTTTAGGTTTCGTACTTTCGACTTCATTCGAATTTCGTAACCCCTTCCCGTCTTATTCTCAACATTACCGCAACACAGAATTTCGTAGATTTCGGTTATGTTCCGTTCCCGGATCTTTTTCCTGCTTCTTTCTTTTTTCATTATTTCCTCCTGCCGCGAACCCCGCACCGCTACTTCCTGCTCGGGCGTTAACCAAAGCAATTCTGCAGATAATTCAAGCGCTGATCCCACCCGCGATCCGCATTTTTTTAAACGCAGAAAAAAAATAAAAGCACAGGACGGATTTAAGCAGAAGGATAAAAAGAGCAAACGCGCCGCAACAAAAGCAGAGAAAGGAAAAAAGAAGCAGCGAAAAGAAACCAAAGCCGAAAGAAAATGGCATTTGCTGAAAAAGAATCGCGCCGCTAAAAATGATGCTGTATCCAAAGGAAAAGGAAACTCCCGAAAGAACGAACGCAAACAAAAGAAATTAACAAGGAAAAGAAAACGTCATCCGCAAATGGGATTATTTCCTAAGTAGGGTACGAAAAACGAAACAAAACGAAAATACGAAACCCAAGTGGGAAATTTCTCTTTTCATCCTTTCGTATTTTCGTTTTGTTTCGTTTTTCGTACCGCCGTATTTCGTACCCCTATACCCTGGTCTTTACAATTGCAAATCTCGACTTCAATTTCATAAACGGCTTTTCAATCAGCTCGTATGAAATGACCGGGACGATGAGTGAAATGCTCAGCACGATTAACCAATACGTTACTCCGAAGCCGATGTGGTTTTGCAGCCAGGCTGTAATCGGTTTTTCGGGCGCAAAGAAAATTCTGACAATGATGATCTGCAGTAAAATATTTCCCCAGAGGTAAATTCCAAAACAGCATCTTCCGAGATAATTGAAAATATGATTCGGCCCCCAGCGGAATTTTGCTTCGGGATTAAAAACAAAATTCATCATCGCTAATCCAACCATGGATAAATAGATAAGCTTTTTGAAGCACACCATAAAAATGGTTGACCAGTCATTGACATTATCCACAATCAACAGCCACATGATCACAGCGTAAAAAATCAATCTGCCCCACAACGGAACACGAAGCGAAAACGGGTGATAGAAATGCCACCACGCAGCAAGTCCGCCGAGCGCCAACGCATCAATCCGCGCAAACGTATTCAGGTACATCGTAAACCAGCTTTGTTCGATATTATAAAACGCCCACGCCCTGTAACCGATGCTTGCAACGATAATGGCAATGAGCACAACAGGAAGACGTTTTATAGGAACAAACGCAACAAGGAATGGCCACACGAGATAAAAATGTTCCTCAATACTTATCGACCAGAAATGCGCGAATGGAAATGACCACACATGATCAGGATCTGTTTGTGTGACGGACAATTTATAAAAGTTGTCGTAGAAGAAAATTTCCGGCTTGTAATTTACATCCGGTGGCGTAATGCTTAATCGCAAAAATTCATCGTGCATCATCGGAACGATATAGACAAAACAAAGTCCGATGATGAAAAAATAAAGCGGCCAGATTCGCAGCGCACGACGAAGGAAAAATGCAGGAATATTTATTTTTTCTTTTGCCGTTTTTTCGCGGATCAATAAATAAGTAATGAGAAATCCGCTGATGAGAAAAAATATATCAACCCCGAAATTGCAATTGTGAACGAGATTGGAAAGGTGTTTTCCAAACCATGACCATTCTTTTCCGTCGGCGGTGGCAAGCTTTCCCGGAATTCCGAACCATCCTGACCAGGCATCAAATGCATGCGCGAATACTACCATGAACGCGGCAAGGAATCGCAGCGCATCGAGCTGCACAAAATGAACGGGCTTTTTATTTATGGAAAGGTCTGTCACTTGCGATCCCGAAGATACTGGGAATTACAGCACCTAAACGCGTGTTTTAACAATTGCAAAACGTGTTTTTAATCGCATGAATGGTTTTTCAATCAGTTCATAGCTGATGATCGGAACAAGAAGCGAGATGCCGATAATGACCGGCCAATAGATCCAGCCATTTCCGCCGGGTAGATAAACGAGAATGAGCTTATGCAAAAGTATTTGCAGCAGGATATTTCCCCAGAGGTAAATTCCGAAACAGCAGCGCCCGAGATAATTGATCGGGTGATTCGGGCCCCAGCGCATTTTTGCTTCCGGATTAAATACATAATTCATCATCATTAATCCCGCGAGCAATAAGTAGAAATATTTTTTCCACGCCAGCTCAAACGCATTCGGCCAGTCGCTAAGATCATCGGTGCTTAGCGACCATAATAAACCAACATAAATAATAATGCGCACACCCACCGGCATTCGTAATTTAAATGGTTTATGAAAATGGATCCACGCAACCAATCCGCCCAAAGCAAGCGCATCAATTCTCGAAATCGTATTCAGGTAAACGGAATACCAGGTTACATCCGGATTCCCATGCGCATGATAACGATAGCCGATGCTGAGCGCCATTACAAAAAGGAAAACGAATGGCAATCGCTTTGTGGGAATGAATGCAACGAGAAAAGGCCAGACGAGATAAAAATGTTCTTCAATACAAATGGACCAGAAATGTGCGAATGGAAAATCCCAGCGTTCAGTGGCGATGGTTCTGAAATTATTGTAGAAAAAGATAACGGGTTTATATTCCGGCGACGGCCAGCCCATCCACCACACGAGCAAAGGCGTGAGCGCGATGATGAAAAAATAAAGCGGCCAGATGCGAAGAATGCGGCGGATGAAAAAGTTTTTGATGTTGATCTTTCCGGCTTCTTTTTTTTCTTTCAGCAATAAGTAAGTGATGAGAAATCCGCTGATGAGAAAAAACATATCCACGCCGAAGTTGAAATTGCCAATGAGCCGGCTGAGGTGCTGACCAAACCAGGAATACACTTTCGGATCGGCGGAAGCAAGTTGGTGTGGAATGCCGAACCAGTTGATCCAGTTTTCATAAGCGTGGACAAACACCACCATGAACGCAGCAAGAAACCGCAGCGCATCCAGCTGTGGCAGATGAAATGGTTTTCTATTTATCGGAATTTCTGTCACTGGGAAGATTCAGTAGGCAAGATACGGTGAATGCACGAAAACGAAATATCAAAAATCACTTCTTAGCTGGCTTTAGCTTGTTTGAAATGATTTCCTTCACTGTGTCTTTAAGATCTCCCTTTACCGAATACGGCTTAATTCTCACGAGCGGTTTTTCAGCCGATCCCTTTTGCAAAATAAAATAGCCGGGCTTACTGTCGGTCATCATCAATTCATTGCCGTGTTGGAAGAAACGAAGACCGGAAGTATCTGTATACGTTGCGGAAAGCACAATTCGATTTGCGTATGTATAAAAAGCCGGATGGGAATTTTGCAGGCAACATTCGACTTTGAGAATTGTTTCTGATGTTGCACCGGAAACATCATTCCAGCTATAATAAATGGGATCCATGCTGTCTTGGCTGCCAGAAGAATTAATTCTCTCTGCATCATTGAACACATTCGGACTGCGCGAAATTGCGCGAACAGAAAACACACCGCAATTTTCACCTGAAATAGAGTTTACGTACACCTCAGAAATCGTATCGGAAGTAGCAGGCGCTCCCGGTGAGCCAAATGGAGATGAATCGTCATCTATAATTTCATCTTTTAAAACAATTGTTCCCTGCACATCTTTCGATTCAATTACTGCATCTTTTCTTGCATCATCAATTCCTTCATGTTCGGGAGAAGAACGCCTGTTCAAAACAAACCATGTAGCCGCCAAACCAATTGCAACAGCCACCGCAATCACCCACCACCATTTTTTGAAAAAGCTTTTTGATTTTATAGAAGGAGAATATTTCTCAAACGCAGAAGCCGGAATTCCCGCACCGATTTCTGCCAGCTGCTTTTTTAAAATTGATTTTCCATTCATGCGAATTTCACTTACAGCAAGGTTCAGCCAATCAAATTCATTCCGCAATTGTTCATCCGACAAAAGCAGTTGCTCAAAATCAGCCCGCCCTGCAGCAGATAATTCTCCCGCGTGATAACGATCAAAAAGCCGGTATGTTTCTTCGTTGATTTCCATTGGTTATTCCGGCGTTGATGAATAAACCGTTTTCAGCTTTTGAAGACATTTATATTTCTGCGACTTTGCATTATCCGCATTCGTATAATTCAAATCGACAGCAATTTCTTCCATCGTTTTTTTGAAATAATAAAACAGCAACAACAATTTTCGGCAGCCAACACCTAAACGTGACAGGCTTTTTCTCAGCTGTTGCAGCTTTTCACTTTCATCCGAAATTTCTTCCTGCAGCAGCACATCATCCGCATGTTCGAAATCATTCATCCGCACATTCCGCTTTTGTTTTTCGAGCTGCTTCATCCATTTATTCCGGCACACCGCATACAACCAGGTTTTCAACGAAGAAGTAAGCTCAAATTTTCCCGCAGCTAATTGTTCGAATAAAACCACCATCGCTTCCTGGAAAATATCATGCGCATCTTCTTCCGTTCCATTATTCTTCACGATGAAATATTTCACCATGTTAAAATGCGTGATATACACATTCCGGAACGCAGCAGAATCGCTTCTCCGCAAAGCCGTCAATAGCTCCTGCTCATTTGTATATGCCGTCATTTGATGGTTGATTCCGTTGGGGGCGGAAAGGTAACCCGAAAAAAGAAAAAATATTTTTTCAATCTGATGGTTACCTTTTTGCGTTTGCCGGCATTAAGAGTAAATCAAACACATTAAAACATGAAAAAGTTACTCGTTCCTGCCGCATTGCTCCTTATAGTTGCATGTGCCTCGCCCTTTTTGAAGGAAAAAGAAAACACCCAGATTGCTGTTGCTGTAAAAAATTCTCTTTCTCCATCACCCGCGCAGAAAGAAGTATCGGCCAGTAATTTTTCTCCTGCACCGCAAGAAAAGCAAATCGTAACAAAAGCATTTACGCCGACTTTCACCGCGCTGAATATTCCCGAAGAAATGAAACAGCGGTTCACAATCAATCCGGATGCTTCACAAATTGTTGTAGGTGAATCGGGCACAATGATCTTAATTCCGGATAATGCTTTTACAGATGCGAATGGAAATGATGTGAGCGGGAAAGTAAAAATGGAAATTGTGGAAGGAATAAAAACCGCTGACATTCTGAAAATGAACCTCGGAACGATGAGCGATGAAGGTCCGCTTGAAACGGGCGGAATGATCTATGTCAATGCATTTTCTGAAGCAGGCGATACATTACAATTGGCAGAAGGAAAACAATTAGAAATAGAAATGCCGACAGAAAATAAAAAGTCGCAAATGAAACTGTGGACAGGAATTACCAATGCAGACGGAAGTGTTTCGTGGACAGATCCGCAACCGTTGAAGGAAGAGCTTCGTCAGATTCCGCTGAGTGCATTGGAGGAAAAAGAAAGCCGAAAAAAGCTGATAGATGTAGAGGGAAAAATTGTTACTGTAGTATCCGACAAGAACATTTTAGCCTGGAAAGCAAGCCGAATAGAGTGGAATACGGACTCTACAGGTTCGGATATGGATCCATTAGCGTATGCATTTGAAGACAAAAGTGGTATTGAGGTAATACATCTCACTGACAAAAAATTCGAAAACACAAATATTGCAACAGAAGAATTTCGTTCACGACTTCCTTTTATCCGCCAGTGTTGTGATACGCGCGTAATGCTTTGTTACACCGATTTTCCTAATCGCCCGTTATGGAAAAGCGATGCGGCCGCAGCAGATACATTGGAAAAATCAGGTTGTGCGCTTGCGGATGTTTTTCGTCAATTCGCGAATTTGAAACAGGATAAAATAAATCCCACTGATTCTAATACAGTTGCTGCGCTGAATGAAGCGAGAGAAAAAGCAATTAAAAAATATTCGGAAAATGTGCGTGCAGCAAATAGGTACAGCTCGTATTCCTTCGGACAAAAAAAGCTCGGTTGGGCAAATGTGGATCGTTTGGCTACCGGCAACAAGCTTATTTTTCTCAATGCGCACGTGGAAGGAATTTCAGCCGGCGACAACTTGACCGTTAGCTTAATTGTTCCTTCGCGGGGAATTTATCTTCCATCCTATAAACGACCAAACGGCGATTATTCATTTGCGCATGGTGAAATGGAATTGATGGCTGCTTATCCCGTGGGCACCGAAGCATTCATCCTGGCAAGAAGCGGAAGCGGCGACAATATGAAATTCGATTTGAAAAAAATTACATTCGGACAAAACCGCATTGAAGAATTATCGCTTCACGCAGGCACGGAAGAAAGTCTTGCTATAGCAATGGGAAATGAACCGCCGCAGAAAGAAGAGCCCGAAAAAGCAATTGACGATTGGTACACAAAATCATTGCGCTCTGGTAACGGATGTCTTTGTTCTTATGGAATGAGCAAGAAGTAAAAAAAGAAAACGTCTCATTTAATCGCGAGACGTTTTTGTTTAAAAACTATTTTATCTCTGCCAGGATTGCCGCATGTTCAATGTCGGCGTGATTAGAGAAATAAGAACATTTCCCATTCCTGATTACCAGCGCTTGCGGAGATTCGTGCTCTACGCCAAAACGTTTTGCAATCTCGTTCGAAACATCACGGTGATTAAGCAAATCAAGGAAATATGGAGCTATTTTTTGCTCGTCTTCGTCTTTCCAGTCTTTTTCCAGTCCACTCAAAGCCATCCTGCTCACGCCACATCGCGTGCTGTGTTTGAAAAGAAGCACAGGTTGTGTTTCAGATAATTTTACCACCTCTTCCAATCCTTCGATCGATTCAAGTTTTTTCCAGCGCATTTTAATTTTATTGAAGTATAGTTCTGAATGTCAGGTTTATTCTTGCACGTTTCACTTTTGTTGTCGGTGGCAAACGATGCATCCAGTTGGTTTGTGTTTCATCTTTCATAACAAGAAGGCTGCCATGTTCGAGAATGATGGAAATATAATCTTTTGTTCTTTTATGCTTGAATGCAAATTTACGCTCTGCACCAAAGCTTAATGAACCGATAACTGTATTTCTTCCCAGCGTTTTTTCATCATCGCTGTGCCAGGCCATTCCTTCCTCGCCGGTATGATATAAATTCAGCAGGCAGGAATTGTAAGTGTGTTCCGTTTTTTCCTCCACCATTTTTTTCAGCTCAAGCAATTCATTCGTCCAGATTATTGCCTGTTTTGTGGTTCCCGAATACGTATAGGAATAATTTTTATCGGCATACCACGCGACTTTTCTTGGCGTCACAAAATGTTTTCCAAAAATAACTGCTTCGTCATTCTTCCATTCTATCTTATTCAGCAATGCATCATAATAGAAATCAGCTTCGGCGTTTGTAAAAACTTTTCCATAATAATCCGCTACGCCATCGTAAGGCAGAATGTTGGGAACGGGATCGGTGTTGAATAAATCCATTACAAATCTTCTTTGCTGAAATCATCAAAAGAAAAATCCCCCGCAACAAATGTTACAGGGGATTTTCGGAGGTCCCGTCCAGATTCGAACTGGAGTACGAGCTTTTGCAGAGCTCTGCCTAGCCGCTCGGCCACAGGACCTTTTACTTTCCCCTTGATTCGGGGGACACAAAAGTAATAAAAACAGGATGAATTACGGTTATTTCTTCCATTACCAAAGAATTATCCCTCTACAGTTACAGAAACCTGGTCCACCGCACCATTCATCGGCGGAACAATTTTGGTAACGGTAACAGAAAATGTTTTTACCGAAGCATATTTTGCACGCAAGGCATTCACAATCCGCTGCGCAACATGCTCAATCAATTTTGAACGAATTGCCATCTCCCCTTTCACACAATCAAACACCACGCAATAATCCACCGTATCATGCAGCTCATCCGTCTGCGCCGCTTTCGAAAAATCAGTATCGATAATTACATCCACAACATATTCCCCACCAATGATTCCTTCTTCCGGAAGACAACCATGGTAAGCGCGAAGACGGATTCCATTAACAGTGATTTTTCCCATGGGGGCAGAATTTGCTAATTTGCTAATGGGTTAATGTGCTAATAATTGTAGCAAACTTCCATTGGCAAATTAGCACATTAACAAATTAGCACATTCTTTATGCAGGCAAATTCTCCAGCGCTGCATTCAACCTGCGGATGATGACTTCTTTTCCAAGCAATTCGACCATTTCAAAAAGCACCGGTCCCCCCCCCGCTCCGCTTACGCACACACGGAAAAGCTGCATCACATTTCCCGGGCTTGTTCCGGTTGCTTCAGCGGTGGTTTTGAATGTTCCTTCGAGATCTGCGGCTGTCCACGAATCCTGCTTTTCAAATGCATCTTTCACAGCAGCAACAAACTTTTTCGTATCAGGATTCCAGCGTTTTTTAATTACGCCTTCATCGTATGCCTTCGGATCTTCGAAGAAAAATTTTCCCTGCTCATAAATTTCATGAACGAAGAAAACTTTCTCTTTCATCAACCGACAAACTTCAAGAAGAAATTCCGGTTTTGAATCTTGAATTTTGAATTTTGAATCGTGCGTAAGCAACTGTGCGAGTTCAGCATCATTCCTCTTCCGCAAATATTGCTGGTTGAACCATTTTGTTTTTTCCGCATCGAACTTCGCGCCTGATTTGCTCACGCGCTCAATGGAGAAAGCTTCAATCATCTCATCCAGCGTGTACAATTCCTGGTTGCCGCTTCCATGCCATCCTAAAAGCAAAAGCATGTTGATAAACGCCTCGGGGAAATAACCGCTTTCACGGTAACCGGTGAATTTTTCAGGAACACCTGTTTTCAAATCCGGCATTTCTCCCGACAATGGAAATACAGGAAATCCTAAACGATCGCCATCGCGCTTCGACAACTTTCCGTTTCCATCAGGACGAAGCAACAATGGCAAATGTGAAAACTGCGGCATCACATCTTCCCAACCGAGATAACGGTAAAGCAAAACGTGCAAAGGCGCAGAAGGCAACCATTCTTCACCGCGAATAACGTGTGTGATCTTCATCATGTAATCATCCACCACATTCGCCAGGTGATACGTAGGCATTCCATCGCTCTTGTATAAAACTTTATCGTCGAGCTGCGAAGTGTGCACCACCACCCAGCCGCGGATCAAATCATTCAACCGCACTTCTTCATTGCGCGGAATTTTCACACGCACCACGTAATTTTCGCCTGCGTCAATGCGTCTTTTCACTTCATCTTCTGAAAGCGTCAATGAATTTTTCAGGTTCTGGCGCGTGATCGCATTGTATGAAAAGCTGGTTTTCATTGCTTCAAACTTTGCGCGCTGTTCGTCGAGCTCTTCCTTCGTATCAAACGCATAATACGCATGACCGGCTTCAATAAGCTTCGTTGCGAATTCGGCGTAAACACCTTTGTCTTTTCGTTCGCTTTGGCGGTAAGGCGCATGCGGACCATCACCAAAACCAATTCCTTCGTTGGGTTCAATGCCGCACCATTTTAATGCTTCCACGATATATTGTTCAGCGCCGGGAACAAAACGATCCGTGTCTGTATCTTCAATGCGAAGGATAAAATCTCCGCCATGTTTTTTCGCGAATAAATAATTATACAAGGCCGTACGCACACCGCCCATATGAAGCGGCCCCGTAGGACTCGGCGCAAAACGCACTCTAACTTTTCTGTCGTTTGTCATTTTTGAATTGAAATTTTCCGGTGTAAAGATAGTATTGAGTATTTAGTATTGGGTATTGAGAAAAAATCTTTCCATTTTTCTCCGCGTACCCTGCGCCTCCCCGCCTTCGCGTTAAAAAAACTACCCAGCAAAATCTCTCTTCCGTCAGAATACTTGTTTGGGATCACAACCACCCTCACATATAAACCTTCAACTCCGGATCAATAAAAATCTTCCCAAAACCATTATGCCTCATCTGGTAATGAAAAATAACATGCTCGCACACAATCGGGAAATTCGTTCCTGAATTATTCGGGTAAAAAATTTCACCGTCGAAATAATCAATGCCCATCAACACCCCATCAACCACTTTCTTCGATTTCAGCTTTTTCAAAACACGTTTTTGCATGAATGAAAAAGGAAATGTTTTCATCAGCTTTTTATTTTCTTCATGAAATTCACGTGTTACATGAGCGGAATAGCGGCAGTTTTTAATTGAGTTCAGCTTATAAATTCCCAGTCCACCGAAAGCGGAAAATACCGGGATTAATTTTTTTCCTTCCAGCTTTCTTCCCATTTGCGGACTGATTTTTTTCCACCAGTAATCACCGAAAATTTCCGGACCGAAAGCATGTTTCTCATCGCGTGTTGCATACGTATCGCGATAATTTCCATTGGTCAAAACGCAATTTGAAGTGATCGCATCCCAATCTTCATTTGCAAAACAATTCACCAGCGCATCGTTTTCCCACTTCGTAAAATCAAGATCGATCCAAAGCAAATAATCAAAATCAGAAAGCGAAGCATCGGCCGCAATAATATCAAGCACTTTATTTCTTGCATTCGCGATCATTTCTCCGCGGTAAGGCTGATCATTCCAGGTGCGGGCTTTTACATTTTTGAGAAATTCATCGTAAGTAAAATCCTCGCATTTAACCACCAGCTTTTCATTGGCCGCTTTTTTCAATTTTTCTTTCGTTCCATCAGTAGAATTGTTTTCATAAATAATGATCTTATGATCTGAAAACAATGCAGCAGTCTCACGAAGCTTTTCCAGCGTTTTGTCAATCGTAGCTTCCACATTCCTGCAAAGCCCGGCGATAATTATTTTTCTGTTTACAGCAGCCATAAAATAAAGATAGGTGGAATTCAAGATTCAAATTCGTGAATGAAAACGCGTTGTTTGTAAATTTCCCTGGGCATTTTAATGAAAGTGCCAACCTTAGCGGGTTTGCCGTTAAGAATTCAACAGGAAAAATCTGCGTGGGCTTGTGCGGAAGAAAACCATGAAGCCAAGGCGGGGCCTGTGTGAGGCGCGGCTTGGTTTTCGCTCGATTTTTCCTGTTGAATTTAGGCAAACCCGCGTCAGATGGCGATTCTTTTGCCTGCCTGCGCCGTGCGGGCCAGTGCTTCGGCAGGCAGGCTTCTTTTCTACTAAAGAAACTTTCATGATAAGCTTTAACACAAACGAGCATGTAAATGGC
>JANOCU010000009.1:0-43229 GCA_031412295.1 Bacteroidota bacterium | reverse complement strand
TGTCGGACCAGAAGGCAGCCAGTTGAAAGTGTAAGGACCAGTTCCACCTGAAGGGGTTAAATTGATTGCACCATTTGATCCACCAAAACAGGAAACGTTTGTGATTACCCTGGTACCTGAAACAGGTGAAGTTGGTTGAGTTACTGTAGCAGTAACTGTACTTACGCAACCATTTACATCTGTGATTTGAACTGAATACGTTCCTGCAACAAGTCCTGTGCGGTCTTCTGTTGTAGGACCTGAAGGCAACCAGTTGAAGGTGTACGGACCAGTTCCGCCTGTCGGAGTTAAATTAATTGCACCGTTTGATCCGCCGAAGCAAGAAACGTTTGTTACAACAGTTGTTCCTGAAACAGGAGAAGTTGGTTGTGTTACTGTTGTAGTGACTGTTGATGTGCAACCATTCACGTCAGTAATTTGTACAGAATAAGTTCCTGCCACAAGACCAGTGCGATCTTCTGTCGTTGGACCTGAAGGTAACCAGTTGAATGTGTAAGGACCGGTTCCGCCTGTCGGAGTTAAATTAATTGCACCGTTTGATCCGCCGAAGCAAGCAACGTTAGTTACCACTGTAGTTCCTGAAACAGGTGAAGTTGGCTGAGTCGCTGTTGCAGTAACAGTACTTGTGCAACCATTTACATCTGTGATCTGTACTGAATATGTTCCCGCAACAAGTCCTGTGCGATCTTCTGTCGTTGGACCAGAAGGCAGCCAGTTGAATGTGTAAGGAGCAGTTCCGCCGGTTGGAGTTAAGTTGATTGCACCATTTGATCCGCCAAAGCAAGCTACGTTAGTAACAACTGTAGTTCCTGAAACAGGAGTTGTTGGTTGTGTTACTGTTGCAGTAACAGTACCTACACAACCATTAATATCAGTGATCTGAACAGAGTATGTTCCTGCCACAAGTCCTGTGCGATCTTCTGTAGTCGGACCAGAAGGAAGCCAATTAAATGTGTAAGGTCCGGTTCCGCCGGTTGGAGTTAAGTTGATTGCACCATTCGATCCGCCGAAGCAGGATACATTGGTTACAACTGTTGTTCCTGAAACCGGAGTCGTAGGTTGTGTTACTGTGGCAGTAACAGTTCCTGTGCAACCATTAACATCGGTAATCTGAACAGAATATGTTCCTGCAACAAGACCTGTACGATCTTCTGTAGTTGGTCCGGAAGGCAACCAGTTGAATGTGTAAGGGCCGGTTCCGCCTGATGGAGTTAAGTTGATTGCACCATTTGATCCGCCGAAGCAGGAAACGTTGGTAACAACAGTTGTTCCTGAAACAGGAGTCGTAGGTTGTGTTACTGTTGTTGTAACTGTTCCTGTGCAACCATTAATATCGGTAATCTGTACAGAATAAGTTCCTGCAACTAATCCAGTGCGATCTTCAGTCGTTGGACCAGAAGGCAGCCAGTTAAATGTGTATGGACCGGTTCCGCCGGTTGGAGTTAAGTTGATTGCACCATTTGATCCGCCGAAGCAGGCAACGTTCGTTACAACTGTTGTTCCTGAAACCGGAGTTGCAGGTTGAGTAACTGATGCAGTAACTGTTCCTGTGCATCCATTAATATCGGTGATCTGAACAGTATAAGTTCCTGCAACGAGACCTGTGCGGTCTTCTGTTGTTGGACCTGAAGGCAGCCAGTTGAATGTGTACGGACCAGTTCCGCCGGTTGGAGTTAAGTTGATTGCACCATTTGATCCGCCGAAACAAGCTACGTTTGTTACAACTGTAGTTCCTGAAACAGGAGTTGTTGGTTGTGTTACTGTTGCAGTAACTGTACCTACACAACCATTGATATCAGTGATCTGAACAGAGTATGTTCCTGCCACAAGTCCAGTGCGATCTTCTGTAGTCGGACCAGAAGGAAGCCAATTAAATGTGTAAGGTCCGGTTCCGCCGGTTGGAGTTAAGTTGATTGCACCATTCGATCCGCCGAAGCAGGATACATTTGTTACAACTGTTGTTCCTGAAACCGGAGTCGTAGGTTGTGTCACTGTTGCAGTAACAGTACTTACGCAACCATTTACATCTGTGATTTGTACAGAATAAGTTCCTGCCACTAAACCAGTGCGATCTTCTGTTGTCGGACCTGAAGGCAACCAGTTAAATGTGTAAGGACCGGTTCCGCCGGTTGGAGTTAAATTAATTGCGCCGTTTGATCCGCCGAAACATGAAACGTTTGTTACAACTGTTGTTCCTGAAACAGGCGTTGGTGGTTGCGTTACAGTAGTAGTTACTGTTCCTGTGCAACCGTTTACATCTGTGATTTGTACAGAGTAAGTTCCTGCTACAAGACCAGTGCGGTCTTCCGTCGTTGGACCAGAAGGCAGCCAGTTGAATGTGTATGGGCCGGTTCCACCAGTTGGAGTTAAATTGATTGCGCCGTTTGATCCGCCGAAGCAGGCAACGTTTGTTACAACTGTTGTTCCTGACACAGCTGCTGAAGGTTGAGTAATTGCGAACGTTCGTGTTAAAACACAAGCATTAGCATCGGTAACAGTTACCGTATAATTTCCTGCCGTGCGACCGGTAGTGGTTGCTGCAGTTCCACCTGTGGGAGCCCACGAATACGTATAGCTTGGAGTTCCGCCGCTTGGGGATACTGTTGCACTTCCGTTGGATCCGCCAAAACAGGAAACATTCGTTTGTGAACCTGTGGAGGCAAGTGCGGGCGGTTGAGTAATGTTAAACGTGCGTGTCGCTGTGCAGCTGTTGGCATCTGTTACTGTAACAGTATATACTTGTGCAGTACGACCGGTAATACTTGGTGTTGTCAGGTTGCCTGGTGTCCAATTGTAGGTAAGCGTTCCTGTTCCACCCGATGCTGTTACTTGTGCCGCGCCGTTGTTTCCACCAAAGCAGGAAACGTTTGATTGCGAGATTGGTGTAATGACAATTGCGGGTGGTTGTGTGATAGTAAATGTCTTGGTGATAGAAGCGCTTGCTGCATCTGTGATTGTGACTGTGTAGTTTGTAGCGCAGAGTGATGAAGCAGTTGCACCAGATCCACCTGCCGGTGACCATGAGTAGGTATATGGTGCTGTTCCTCCGGATGCGACAACCGTAGCGGATCCGGTACAAACACCATTACAAGTAAGGTTAACCTGTGATTGCGTGGCAGAAAGCGGAAGGGAAAGGTCATTGACCCGTGCAAGAAAAAAGTCGTTAAGACCGGCGGCCGGTAGTGTAAAATTGGAAGGTGAACCGGGGGAAAACGTTGTTGAAGTCTGGAAATTTCCTGTAGTGAAAACCATTTGCACGTAAGGCGAAGTTTGCACGTAAGAGGCAACCCCAAATGCATCATCACCGCCCGAACCACCACCCACTACTGCCCAAACCGGGGTACCGGCCGGAGTATACCGTGTAACAAAAAGATCGTTTGCGCCTGCACCACATGATGCATTGACGCCGTTACCGAATGCACAGGTACCTGAAGAGCTTGAGCCTGCAACAATAATTCCGCCCAATCCATCAACAGCAACTGAATGTACTTTTTCGTTACCTGCACCGCCAGCGCTTTTGGACCATATAAATAAATTAGTTGAAACTGAATACCGGGCTACTGCAATATCTTCTCCGCCAACACTGGTTAGTGCTGTTGTACCGGGAAAAGTTGCAGTGGCGGTAAAATAACCACCAACAAAAACACCACCGGAAAAAGGATCGTAAGCAACTCCGAGCACCTCGTCCAAACCTGTTGAACCGATTCCAAGCGCATTCGTAAAATTAAGCACGCTATCAAGCTCCAGCAGGAAAGCATCATGAATTCCGCCATCGTGTGTAAGCGAAGGTTCGTTACCCTGGTTAAACGACCCGAATGTCGGTGCGCCGTTACCATAAGAACCTACTGCAACAATGGAAGGCGAGGCACCAGGTACATAACAAATCCCTGCTCCGTTCACAAGTAAATCCGCAAAAGCAGTAGCACCGCCTGTAGCGGCACGTAACATGTTGCCCGATGGTGAAAATTTGGCAATTAATACATCTGTGCTGGTTCCTCCTGTGGTGGCAGGAACAGGCACACCATTTAGTGTAAAAGCACCGGTATACGGACC
Organism: Bacteroidota bacterium; assembly: GCA_031412295.1. Classification (GTDB taxonomy): domain Bacteria; phylum Bacteroidota; class Bacteroidia; order Palsa-965; family Palsa-965. The sequence goes on along the minus strand of JANOCU010000009.1, from coordinate 39,176 downwards.
CATTACATAGCAGCAACCCTGTGGATCAACACAGATGGCCTGTCCGTTATCTGATCCTGCACCGGTGCCACCGAATGTCTTTACCCAAATCGGATCGCCGAAGTCGCATGTAAGTTTGCCGAGAATAAATTCATTGCCGGATGCATTAAGGTTCGATGCTGCCAAAGATCCAAGACGTGGTATAGGTGGGGTTGGTGATGTAATCACCTGGGGTGAGCCGGCGGAATTAACTACGCCTGTAAACCAAACGTGCACGCCATCCGTACAAAGTGCGCCTGCGGGATTTCCAAAATCTGCGGCCCCACCATTGATAGATGCGACCCAACGGAAACCCCCATTCTTGTCATAGCTTGCTACAAAACCATCCTGTGTAGTGGAAGAAGTGGTTTGTGTTCCGGCTCCGAGGTTAAAATCCGTTCCACCTGACCCATTGTAAACACCAACGATATATACATTACCACTCGCATCAGTGCAGATATCCCTGCCGCTTTCAGAACTGGTCCCTGTACCGCCGCTGCCAGGTAAAGCAAGGTTCCATGCGGTTTGGGCCGAAATTAATTGACAAAACAGGAGGCCAGATACAAGACAAATCAGTAGCCTGGCAGAGGAAAGATTGGGCATGATGTATTGATTTTAAGAATTAATTGATGATTGTTGCAGGGGAGATTTTAATTTTTGCCGAAGATAGGCCAATTAGGTAAATAATCATTGTTGAAATGATATGAAAGTTGACCCGTATAAATACCTGTTTTTACAGGTAAAACTAAGGTTAACCTTCCAATACATTTCCCGGTTGAAGTCCCAGCTGAAGTAGCTTTCCTGCCTCAAAAAAACCTTCTTCCGCATAAGCCACTTCTGCCTGCAGCGATTTTCCATCAGCGCATGCAATCGTAATTCCTTTGCCCGGAGAAATGGCGAGAATTGTTCCGGGCACTGTGCCAGCGGGAACAGCCAAGTTTCCTGCAGATGCATCTGTAATTGCAAACATCCAACCCCTGAATCGGGTAGGTGCGCCTTTGTTCCATGGATTGCAGGCTCTGATCAATGCAAGAATTTCAACCTGCGACATGGTTTTCCAGTTGATGAAAAGATCAGCAGGTTTGGGGCGCCCCCATGAAGTTGCTTCTGTTACTTGTTGTATTTCTTCTTTAAGCGTACCTGCAGCTAAACCCTGCAATAAATGGGAGGTAAGTGCAGCACCACCGAATGCAAGCTCTGATGTAAGCATACCAAAAGTTGCTTCGGGTGAAAGTGGAAATTCGTGACGCAGCAATATCGGACCAGTATCAAATTGTTCATCCATCCGGTGTATGGTGACGCCAGCTATTTCAACACGGTTTCGGATCATCCAAAACAGCGGATTCGAGCCACGGAATTGTGGCAACGGTGCATAATGAAAATTGATAAAACCGAACTTCGGAACATTCAGCGCAGCAGCAGGAATGCGAAAAGGAAAAGTTTTTACAAGAACAACATCAGGCTTGTGCTGATCGAGCCAGATCATTAGCTGACCTTCAAAATTTTTGCGGGTAAAGATCTGCGATGGAACTCCTGCCTGCGCAGAAACCTGGTTCATGATACTGATGATCTCGGGCGAACGATCTGATGCGCCAACAGCTTGCAAAAGTCGATTTTGGACTAGTTGCTGAAGCGCAGGGAGTCCGAGACGGTCATTGCAGAGAACAGCAATACGCATCAGATACAGAAGAAATTATTTCGCCAGCGTGAGTATTGACCTTCTACACGAACGGCATGAAGCTCACGGTGTTTTTCTGCAATTACTTCGAACTTTTCTTTTACGTTGAAGAAACAATTACCATCAGGAGCTGCTTCAATTTTCCCTTTGTATAATGGTGCGTAAGTAGTATGTGTATGCGGATCAAAATGTACTTCGCCACGCGGACTTTCAAAACTCCAGTCATCAAGCGCGTTAATACTTTCTTCGATAATTCGTTCAGCAGCATACGCGGCTTCCCATCCGAGCAAATGAAAAATGTTCGCGTTTTTCATTTTTTCTTTTTTGACGGTTTCCACAAACAAACGGTTTGCAACTGTGTCAAGTGTTATTGACCATGGTGCAATAGTATGAAATTCTCCACCTGGAAAAGTAATTGATGGAAGTAATTGTTCGTCTGCCATGAATGGAGAGCAATAGAAAGGTAATCGTGATGCACTTGGTCCTGCTTCCCGGATTCCATTCATAAAAAACGCACAGAGGTAACTGGAAAACGCTGCCATGATCGCATCATTTTCCGGCTTTTCAATCAATTCCACCAAAGGAGCTAGCGTAAATTCTTCCTGTTTATAATGGCTTACGAAATGGCCACCAATAGCAACACCTGCTTGTGTGAGTCCTTCATGAAAAATCCAGCTGCTGCGATATCCTCCGTCAAGAAAAGAAGATGCCATAATCGCCTGCTTTTTTGTTTGTGCAGCCTGCTCTGCTAATAAGCGACACGCCATAAGTCCCTGCAAAGTAATATGGCGGCAAAGCGGATGTGGCGGTGCTTCGAAAATTTCCATTCCCGCATCTACAAAAAGAAAAGGCTTATTGGTATTCTGAGCTAATGGATACAATGCTTCTGCATTCAGTGAGGTTGCATAACAAATGATCAGCTGAACATCATATTGTAATAAAAGTTTTTCTGCTGCAGCATTTGTAAGTGCACCATCTTCTCCAAAACCGGTATTTTCAATATGGAGTTGGTAATCTTTACCAAGATGTTTCAACGCCATGCGGATCCCATCCAGGAGATCGATACCCATTGCAGAATACTCAGTGGAACGTGGCAGCAGAACGCCGATGTTTACAGGCATAAAAAATTAATTAGGGAGCCGCAAAAATGAAAAGAAAATGGGAACATCTGCTCCCATTTTCTTTTTATTTAAAAATAAATTACGCTTAGTTTCTTGCAGGATATACACCCTGCGTGCAAATGATATAATTCAAACCAAGTATAGGACGAAGAATCGAGAAAGGTGCACTTCCACCTACAGGCGACACCTGCAAATTACCAGCAAGCGGTCCCATGTTTACATTCGCAAATGTTGAATACGGAAAGCCTCCGGAAATATCACGACCGTAAATATTGTCCGCTGCAGTGTTAAGGTTAGCCGGTTGATCTGAAGCTGGATTATTTGCAACCACAGCAACAGGATGAACGTGTGCAGGCATTTGGTCGCGGCTCATCGTGGTGTTTTCAATGCCACCCAATTGTCCCAGGCCGTAAAACGAAAGTCCCGGTCCTTGTCCTTGTCCAACGATGGTACGGCCACGCAGATCAGGAAGTCCGAAAGTTGTGGTGCCATTTCCACCGTATGTTGTTCCGAGAATAGAAAACAGTGCTGTGTTTGATTGAATGTTGATAATTTGTCCACTGCATATTGCCCACGCTTTGGGAGCAAAATTGCCTGCGAACATGGTTGTATATCCGATAACTCCTTCCATGATAAATAGAATTTTTTTAGTTTAATAATGGGTTAGTTACGCGAAGGGAAGATACCTTCCACTGCGATGATAAAATTCATAGCCAGGTAAGGCTGAACGATAGATACCGGCTGATTCGAACCTGCAATAGGTGTTGTGCCTATGCTGGAATAAGATGCCATGGTATTGTCGGACGAATTATAGTAGATCATTGCGCCGGCTGCAGGATAAGCATTCAGCGGATCGTCGGTTCCGCCGGTAGTAGCAGTAGAAGCAGACTGTTTTACAGCAAAGCTTTCAATTCCGTGCGTATGTAATGGCATTTGGATACTCAGCAAAGTGGTATTTTCAGTTCCTGCCATCTGGCCAAGTGTATAGTTGCTCAGACCTGAACCTTGTCCTGCATGAACGCCGATACGGCTGCGGAAATCAGGCAATGCAAATGTTACCTGGCCATCACCGCCATAGGTAGTTCCGATCAACGCGAAGAGTGCGTCGTATTGTGCGATTGAGAGTAATTGTCCCTGGCAGAACATCCATGCGCGTGGAGCAAAGTTGCCTGCAAATACAGTCACGTTGCCTAAATATGGTTCTATAAACATTATGTTTAGTTTTTTAGAGAGGTTATAGGTTAGTTTCTGGAAGGAAAAATTCCATACATGCAGATGACATAATTCACTACAAGGTAAGGTGTGAGAATGCTGAAAGGCTGATTTCCGCCTGAACTTCCGATCGTAGTGCTGATCACGGTCGGTCCCTGCATAAACGTACCCGGAGTTGGCGTTGCCTGGTAGCCGCCTGCCTGTAAGCCGGGTGCGTTACCTGCGGCATTTGCATCATCCCCGCTGTTACCGCCTCTTGGTGTAACAGTAACTGTCCCGTTATGGACGTGAGGAGGCAAATTGTTGATTGTAAGTATTGTGTTTTCTGTACCGGTTACTTCTCCGAGCGTATAGTTCGAAAGGCCTTGACCCTGGCCAAGGCCTACAGGTGTGCGACCCATCAAATTGGGCAAAGCAAACGTATTAACTCCATTGCCTCCGTAGGTTGTACCTAATAAGGAAAACAATGCCTGGTTTTGTGCAATCGGCAAAATCTGCCCATTGCAAAAGGCCCAGTTTTTTGGTGCAAAGTCGTAAGCCACCATGGTCACGACTGCCATTACTCCTTCCATGTGTTTTTGGTTTTAAATGTATTGGTTAGGGATAGGGAATTTGAATGAATCGGTGGCCAAAGTAGTAAAATTATTAAGTGGAACAATTAATAATGTAATTATTTGTGTGAAAAAATATAATTTCAGAATTAACCATATATTAATATGGGGATGATTGGAAAAAATACCCGGGTAAAAATACCCGTATAAAGATTGATTTTATAAAATCCGGCACAATCAACTATTTTGCAGGAAATATCAATTCAGTATGAATCTTCCCGGGAAAAACAGCTTTCTCAAACTTCCTTTCAATTTCGATCCGTTTAAATTGCAACGCGATCTTGATGCATGTCTTTCTCTTAATTGGAAACAACATTTCAATAAGGAAGATTATTCAGGCGACTGGTCTGGCATTGCTTTACGTTCTTCTTCAGGAAATGAAACAGATATTTTATCGCATCCCGGTTCCGGATTTAAAGACACTCCATTGCTTGCTGCTTGTCCTTATTTCCGGGAATTGATTTCAACGTTTGAATGTGAGAAAGAAACAATTCGCTTATTACGTCTTGCTCCGGGAAGTAAAATAAAAGAACATCGCGACAGAGGTGCCGGATACCAGTTTGGAAATTTTCGTTTGCATATTGTTATCCGCACACACGAAAATGTTTCTTTCATCGTCGATAATGGTGAAGTACCAATGAAAACCGGTGAGTGCTGGTATGCAGATTTCGATCGGCCGCATAGTGTTGCAAATAATAGCGACCAGGAACGTGTGCATCTTATCATCGATTGTAACCGCAATGAATGGTCGGATGAATTATTTGCCAAAGCGGGTTATGATTTCACTCTTGAAAAAACGCAGCCCGATGAAGAAACATTTAACCGCATGGTGGAAGAATTGGAACGAATGAATACCGAAACATCACGCGACATGATTTTAAAAATGAAAAAGGAGCGGGAAGAAAATTAAAAATGAAAATTTAAAATGAGCAAATTGAATCAGCAAAAGCAGGAAGCATTGAACCAAAAGAGTATGAAAAAGTCATTGATTCCTGTTGCTTCCAATTCACCTGAACTTGCCGGTAGAATTCCCTTCAAGCTGATCCTTGATGAACAAGGAAATTTGTCTTTTCGGTGGATTTTTATCGGACAACATCAATTCAGCGAACCTTTTTTTGATGAAACAATTTCCGCTTGTCTTTCGCTGCCGGAGAATTCAACAATGCCATTTACGAATGCAGAAACGTTGATTGAAAGAGCTGAGGCTGTGGATGCAGTTCTTCCTTCCGCGTTTATTTTTCATATTTCAAGGTGCGGATCAACATTGCTTGCTCAACAATTGTGTGTGGATGAACGGTTCATTGTTTTATCCGAAGTTCCATTGTTAGACGATATTTTGCGAATTCCATTTACAGTTCAAAAAAATTATCCGCTTGTCGATAAATTATTCTGCGCCATTCTCCGATTGCTCGGACAAAAACGAAATGGCACTGAAAAATATTTATTTGTCAAAACTGATAGCTGGCATTTAATGTTCTTTGAAACTATTCGAAAATTATTTCCCGATATTCCTTCCTTGTTGCTTTATCGTTCGCCGAAAGAAGTGATCCGCTCACATCAGAAATTAAGAGGAAGACATGCTGTTGCCGGACCACTCGAAAAAGAACTATTCGGATTTGAAGAATATGTAAGTGAACTTTTTCCGGATGCTTATTTTGAGCTTGTGCTTCAATGTTATTTTGAAAAGTGCCTTCAAATTATCAGCACCGATAAAAATGCAAAAGCGTTAAGCTATCATGATGGTGCAATGAAAATGCTGCTTGAGACTTTGGACGCATGTGAAATTTCACTGGAAGAACTTACACTTTCAACAATGGAAAAAAGAACAGAGCAGCATTCTAAATATCCTGAAAATAAATTTGCTGCCGAAGAAAAAGTAGCGGGCGATTCATCGCCATCTCTTTCAGTACAATTGTTTGATCAGCTGAATGAATTACAAAGGAAAGCGGATTGTAATAAACAGGTCTCCGGAAAATAAATCAAAAAAGAAAGGGTTCTCTTTTCAGAAAACCCTTCCACTTAATCTGACAATCCCGATATTTTCGGGGAATTGTTATGCGGCCTCCAGGTCGCAATCACGAAATCTTTTCCATTCGAAATAATGCAATGCTTGCGCTTTATTCAAAAAGATAAGATTGAGTTTTTCTGTCAATTCAGGGTAAATATTTTGCTGGCGGAATAGCTCCATAAGCTTCTCCGATGTTTCTAGCTGCAATAATGATTCACTTGATAAAATACTATTGCTAACACGTTGGAAAACTCCGTTAATTTGATGCGTATCCATGGGTTTAATGTTTAAATCCTGCTTAGATAGAAAGCTAAATTTGTGCCAATCTCATAACTAGCTGATTGTCAATAGGTGCGAAAATGGTGTCATAGTGTCATTATTAAAATATGGAAAAGACTTCCCATTTTTTATACCCAATTCTATTAAAAACAGCTGTTCTGTGGCTGCTTTTTGTACCGCTTTATTCGAATGCACAAATCGAAGAATCAAACGCAAAACGTTTCTCCAAATTATCATCACCTGAAAAAATGTGGGTTCTTTCACATCCGTTCGCTGCTAAAAAAGCGCTCGCCGTAACACAACGCGCACGATTCGTTACCGATTCACTTTTCAAAAACGGAATTTTAAAAGATGGAAACGGCGGACAGCTTGATGCTTTTCGTCATTCGTATTGGATGGCTTCACTCGTGCAGAAAATTTCCGCGCGCAAAGCAGAAAAATTAGGAAAGGCACATGAAAAAGGAAATTACCAGGGATGGAAAAAAGGAATTCTCGAAGACAGCATGCGCGCTGATTCCATGTTGTGTGTAATGGATTTGCAGAATAACGCAACCGGAATAAAACTCGGAATTGAATATGCGAATGATTCAACGCATACAAAATCACTCGAGACAATTATTCTGCAAAATGTAAAAAGCGGAAAAATGGTGATCATTAAAAAAAATGCAAAAGGTCAGCCGGAAGATAAAACGGGAAGGATAATTGTTCCGTCGCAGTATATTGGGAAATGGTATATGCCGAAGGTGTTAGTGAGATCGGATTACAAGGAACCTTTGCCTAAGTAAGGTTGGTGGTAGGTGGTATAAAAAGGGTTGGTGGTTTATGGTTGATGAAAATCTGTAAAATCATACATCCAACTGCGCAAAAGGCTTCGTTGGATAAATCGAAATTCGTACATCGTACATTCTGTTATATTTATTCGAATCTTTGCATATGGAAATTTCGGATGATGTAATGAGCTGGGTGATTCTACCCTTGCTGATTTTTATTGCTCGTATGAGTGACGTTACGCTTGGAACGCTACGGAATATTTTTATGTCGCGTGGCTTTCGTAAAATTGTTCCGTTCGTTGGTTTTTTTGAAGTCCTGATCTGGTTGATCGCGATGAAACAGGTGATGAATCGCGCGGATAATTTTCTCTGCTATTTTGCATGGGCCGGCGGATTTGCAATGGGCACATACGTAGGAATGAGAATAGAGGAACGATTAGCGCTTGGAATGCAGGTCATCCGGATCATTACAAGTGAAACAAATGAGAAATTGATCAATGCGCTCCGTGCGGCAAATCATGGAATGACAATCGTTGACGCACAGGGTGCGAAAGGTCCGGTGAAAATGATTTTTTCAATCGTGCAGCGCAAATACCTAAAAGAAGTAATCGCGCTTATCGAATCTAATCATCCGAATGCTTTTTTTTCAGTCGAAGATGTTAGAAATGCCCGGCATGGTGTTTTTCAACCGGGGCAGACGAAAATGTCAATGGTAAAAGATCTCTTCAATGTAAGGAAGGGGAAGTGAAAAAAAAGGTTTGTTGTTAGTTGTTTGTTGTTTTGTTATTTACCACCAACTACCAACCTTTATTTTACCACCAACCTTTTTTTCCACCACCTACCACCAACCTTACCGTGCAATAACCAAGGCCCTAGTCTCGATCATCTCTCCTGCACGTAAAGAAATATAATACATACCAGTCGCCATTCCACTTAGTGAAATCGTTTCCGTGTATTCCCCCTTCATGCGTTTTCCTTTGCTGATCAGTTGAATTGTTCTTCCTAATTCATCCAGCAATAAAATTTCCATATCTGAATTTACAGGAAGCTCGAATTTCAACGTTACCTCTTCATTAGCAGGATTCGGATAAATATTGGTTTGCATTTTTAATTGCTGCGGTTGTTCACGCACGGTTACAATATCATTTACGCTCAGCATATTCGCAGAGAAAATTCCTTTTGCATGTGTACCGACTACAACAAGTCCATCTGAAACACGAACGTCCGTCATGTCACAAACCTGGTTGCCGATCGATGCAGCTGCCTGGTTCACCCAAACGGTATTTGTGCTCATCAACGTATCAGTTGCGAAAATGCCGACGCTTGTTGATACGATGTAAATCATTCCATCGCTGACAGGAAGGAATGACGCCCAGCGCACAGACGGACCATTGCCACCACCATTTATATTCTGCTCGAGATTTCCTGCAACTTTCTGCCACGTAGTTCCGCCATCGGGTGAATAAAAAATGCTGTAGATGCCATAATTCGAAAACGTCACCATGATGTGATTTCCATCATTAGGATCCGTTGCAACACAGCTTACAAATCCGGATGAAGGAAAAATGGTTGGAGAAATATCAACAGGTGTTGGTGTTCCGGTATTTGCATTGTCGACACGATAAACACGTTTTTTATCTGTTCCGAAATACACACGATTCGCAGGTGTTTTGCAACAGGTAAGCGCGGTTATCTTCACATTCGCAACAGGAACTGAATCGGCCCATTGAATCCAATTGGTAGAGATGGAATCAAAATTACCCACCATCGGAATAGTTGAAAGATCATCGTTTCTCCAGAGGTATTTTCCACCGGCGAGATACATGATATTATTATTGTTCGGATCAAGAACAAATGGATTGATGAATTGATAACCTCTTCCGCCGATAGGATCAATGCGTGCGAATGAGGTTACATTTCCTGCGCCATCAAGAATTGCGCGTTTCATTTTTCCGTTTTGAATAGAAAAATAATACGCGCTTTGATTATCTGCGATTGCGCAATACGAACCATCACCGCCATTCGGATGCGTCCAGGGTGTGGTAAGCGTTGAACTATTCGTGTACCAGGTTCCGTTGTCCTGCGCACCACCGACAATAATATTATTTCCCGGAGTCGCATGATCAATTGCAACCGTATAAAACATGCTGGTGAGATAACCGCGGTTCAAATCATTCCAAACAACTGTCGACTGTTCGCAATCATCCGTGCGGAAAATTCCACCATCATTTGTGCTGAATAATACATCAGGATTCGAAGGAAGAAAAGTCATTGTATGCTGATCGGGGTGATGATTTAAATAGCTTTCAATTACAGGAAGCGCAGAGTAGGGAAGGTAACCGCCAACGAACGATGTGCTGCTTGTATCATTGAAACGATTTGTATTTCGGTAAATATTTGTTCCGCCGATAAAAACGATATTTGAATTATCCGGTTTCACACGCACAACTAAATCATACGAACCCTGCGCATTAAAATCTCCGAATTGTCCATAGTGCTGACTGTTCGGCAAATTCATAGAAAGATCTTCCCACATTCCGCCCGCACCTGATCCATCGCCACCGAGATACGTGTAACGCCACAACACATTCCATTCGATATCACCAACGAAATTCGTATCAGGCATTCCTAATCCATTTGTATTTCCGAGAAAATAAATTTCTTTTTGATTCGATGGATTAATTCCCATCACCACACGATTGCAAAGTGAATCGCCGAACAGTGAAGTAGAAATATGTGTCCATGTTGCACCTTGATTTGTGCTTCTCCATATTCCGCGTGTCGGACCATCCGAACTAAGTGTTGCGTAAACAATTCCTGAATCGCTTGTAACAGCAACATCAGTGAAATAAGAATACGCGCTGAGATTTCCACCACGAACAGCAGCCCATGTTGTTCCGCCATTTATGCTTTTATAAATTCCGCCAAGATTTGCAGAATATAAAACATCATTTGTTGTATCCACAAGATCAAGCGCAATTCCCCATTGCATATCCCAGAACGAATCGAATGACTGTGGTGTATTCGTAACTGTAGATGCAAGCGCTTGCCATGTTGCGCCGTTGTCTGTGCTTTTCAACATTCCGTTTCCGAGAAAATAAGCATTGCCACCTGAAGCAGATTGTCCGTATGGTTCACCTGATCCTGCATACCATGTGCTCTCGTGTCCTGCGCGTAAATCCTGTGCGAGACAAGTGATACCATGATAGCTTGCCATCGGTGTTAATTGTGTCCACGAATTTCCAGCATCATTGCTTTGCCAGATTCCGCCGCTTGTGGAACCGGAAATAAAATGACTTTCATCCATCTTATCAATTCCGAATGCGCGTGTTCTTCCACCCACATTCCATGGTCCGCGCGCATTCCATATTGCCTGTGAGCTGCGCATATTTGAATTCGCATTTGCATAAAGATCAGTTGGTAAAGTCGCAGCAAAGGCAAGTTCTTTCTCGCGCATGTGTGCAGGGATTTTTCCGTCGGGATCAGCTAAGCGGCTGAATTCCCATTGGAGACGGTGTTGCGCATCATCTTCCATCGGATCACCGGAATTTTTCGATCCGTTTTTATTTGATGAATGTGTGCAGAGCAAATTTGAGCCGCACAAAAGCGCAGCGATGCTGAATTTTAAAAGTTTTTTCATTGGGAAAGATTTGGTTCCGGTGGAAATCAAATTTACAAAAAACATTGTTGGCAGAAGCATAAGGAGCAGGTTCTGTGCGTAAATTTGTACTGTGATGAGGATTTATTTGTTTTTATTCATTTTGGTGGTTGTTGGGTGCGGAGTAGAAGAGAAGCCTGCTGCGATTGATTCCGATAAGGGAAAGTTTTGTTCTGATGTTGAGAAGCAGGCGTTATTGAAAATTATAGAAGGTGGTTGGGTCAATGAAAAATACATTGAGCTGTTTGATCGTTTTCAATCACCAATGACCGTTGCTTCGAAAGAATTGTTTTTGCAGCAGGTTGCGTTTGATATTTCCAATCTTTCGGGTGATACTTTGCTTAACGCGATCGGCAGATCAAACTGCAATGAAGGTGAACGTTTTGATGTTGTTTTTTATAAAAATCAAAATGGTAAAACAGCAATGCGTTTGGTTGAAACCCGTTCGGAAATGGGAAAAGCATTTGATCTTGGTTATGAATTAAAAGGAAAGGACACGATTTTAGTTGTAACCGGTGAACGAAATAATGTTGCTCAGACAGCGCGATTCAAACGGCAATTCCGACAGGTATTTTCTGCTGATCAGCTTCCTGTTATGGCAATTGAATATTATGTCAACAAAAATTTATTCGCAGGTGAATGGGAAATGTCGGGTTCAACGGTTTCGTTTTCTGAAAAAGGTGAAGTGAAAAATTTCAATGCATACCGGCATTATTCTGTTTCAACAAGAGATGAAGAACCTGCTTCACGGCCGGATGAAATTTCTTTTTACAATGATACTGCGGGAGTAACATATGCATTCACTGTAAAAAGTAACCGTATCCAGCTGTATGAATTGTTTCATTCAGAAGACGGAACTGAATTTTCAAGAGGGAAAATGATCGGTGAAATGAGAAGAAAATAAAATTTGCTGCAGCTTCTTTGATCCAAAAGAAGAAATTATCCGTTTACAAACGTTTACTACCGATTAATTCATCGCTCTCCTATTAGATTCGGCTTTTCTAAGAGCTGATGAATAATTTCGCCGCGAGAATTCCTTTACTGCGTTTGCTGATTCCGTTTATTCTCGGAATTATAGCTTGCTATAGTTTAAAGATCATTATTTTACCTGCGATCTTTCTTGCATTGATTTTAATGTGCGTTCTATTTTTAGGAGTTTACAGGAAATTATTAAAACGTTCCTTAAGCTGGCGCGGTGTCGATGGAATATTGATCTCACTCGCATTATTTTTATCCGGCTGCGGAATGTGTTCGATCAGCTTAGAAAAATCGAATCCGAATGTTTCTATTGCTTCTGAAAAGAATGCGATTCTCGTTACGCTACTCAATGATCCGGTTATCAAAGAGCGCAGCATAAAACTTTTTGTAACTGTTGCCGCGGAAAAAGATGCGCAGTGGAATCCGGCAAATAAAAAAATGCTTGTGTATTTACAGCGCGATGCCGCAGCAGAAAAATTAAATTACGGCGATCAATTATTAATGCACAGCACACCGGCAATTGTTGAAGCGCCGAAAAATCCGGGAGAGTTTGATTACAAAGCGTGGCTTGCGCGTCAAGGTGTGCATGAACAAGCGTATGGAAAATCGGGTGAATGGAAATTAATTTCAAGCGGACATGGAAATTTTTTCAAATCACAAGCGCTTGATCTGCGGAGATATTTTCTTGACAAATTACAGAGCTACGGATTCAGCCCTTCAGCTTTCGGAGTTGCAGCAGCGTTATTGCTCGGCGCATCAGATCATTTAGATCCGGGCACCATTCAATCTTACAGCGCGTCGGGAACCTTGCATGTATTATCTGTTTCAGGAATGCATGTGGCGCTGGTTTATATTGTGCTGTTGAAATTGCTCGCGCCATTGGATCGCAGGAGGAAATTAAAAGGACTGAGCATTCTTTTGCAATTGGTATTTTTATGGTTTTACGCCACGCTGACAGGATTATGTCCTTCGGTGCTGCGATCTGTCACTATGCTTAGCGTTATCATCGCAGGAAGAGCGTTCAATCGCAATGCACACATCCTGAATTCACTTTCCGCTTCCGCACTTATTTTATTGCTGTTCGATCCGATGCTGCTTTTCGATATCGGTTTTCAATTGTCGTATCTCGCTGTCGGGGGAATTGTAATGCTTCAACCGAAATTAGAAAGCATGTTGGAACCGGATACAAATACATTCAAAGGAAAAATTCTAAAACATTGCTGGACATTAATTTCAGTTACGCTCGTCGCCCAGGTATTTACTTTTCCATTGGGACTTTATTATTTCCAGCAATTTCCTTTGTATTTTATTTTGTCGAACCTGGTTGTCATTCCGCTTTCCACGATCGTGATGTACGCCGGATTATTTCTGCTGATTGTTTCGCCGTTCATCATTATTGCAAAACCGATCGCAGCCTTATTCGGTTTCCTTGTTGAATTATTAAATGCCTGCGTTGCAAAAATCGAGCATCTTCCGAATGCAGTGCTTCATTCAGCTAAATGGGCGGAAATGGAATTGATGCTGTTATATCTCGGAATATTTTTCCTTATCATCTTTTTAATCCGGAAAAGAAATTCATTCCTGCGTTTCGGAATGGCGGCGTTATCCATCATGTTAGTCTTCGGCGCCTGCGAAACACATAAAAATCTAAGCGAACATCAGCTTGTTTTTTTTAATGTGAATCACGCTTCAGTTATTGCCGTTGTAAATGGAAAAGAGATGATTCTTCTTACAGATACAACGCTGCTGAAACGCAAAGGTGATATTGATTTCCATGTAGAGCCATTCTTAAAAGCGCGTGGAGCAGAGGAGGAGGAGGATTTTATTTCCATAACAGATTCGCTTCAGCTGAAAAGTGATTTCCTGCGTTATGGAAAAAGCAGGTTGTTTGCTTTCGGAAAACAAATTGTGCTCGTCGATCAAGATTTTCGTTCGAAGTTAAATGTTGCGGATAAAATTATCCTGATGCGGAATAATACGAATGTGAAATTAGAAAAGCTGATTACGCAATCGAAGCCGGAGCTGGTAATTGCGGATGGCTCGAGCGGGAAAAAGAAGATTGCGAAGTGGAAGAGGATTTGTGAAGAGAAAGGGGTGAGGTTTTATGATGTGACGGAAGAGGGGGCGTTGGTGATGGAATAAGAATAGGTTGATACAAAGTTAGTTAAGCACTCACTAAACGATTCCCCTCTTTTTTTCCTACATTTGATGTGATGCTAAAGAAGGCCGTTATATTCTTCACACTTTTTTCTGCCTACGCGATTATGCTTGGGCATGACTTAGTGCCGCATCATCACCACGACGATCATATTGAAACAGCTTCACATCACAGCAACGATGATCATCACAATCACGACGATCAGGAAAAAGAAGCTGATGATGACCATGAAGGATCGCCGGAATTGTTTTCGTATTTCACTCATGCTCCATATAAAGCGACTTCGAATGATGTCGTAATTGTTGCGCCTGAGAAAACAAATACAGATCAACAAACGGGAATATTCTCACCACAAATTGAGATTCATTATCTAAAAAAAATTTCCGTTTCGCATCATCCACCTGATGATCCTTTAAGCTTATTTCATTTTCTTTCTTCATCTCTTCCCCTGCGGGCTCCTCCTGCCTGCTAAATCGCGCTTTTTATTAGCGTAACAAATACATGTCCTTTCGGGATAGTGTAGTCATTTCATTTTTTTCTAAATACTCATACCATGAACAAATTGCTGGCTGCTCTTGCAGTAGCGACTGTGTTGTTTACAAACTGTGAACATTCACACGACGATAATGACAAAGATCATTCTCATTCAGACGGGCAAGAGCTTGAAGCGTTGGCTTACACGCTTTATACCGAAAAGACGGAACTCTTTGTTGAGTTCAAACCGCTTGTTGCAGGAATGGAAACGCGTTTTGCTGCTCACTTTACAATGCTCGGAGAAAGTTTTCTGCCTGTTACAGAAGGCAACATTACATTAAAATTAACCGGCCCGAACGGAGAGCAACAAACTGTTTCCAACGAACCTTCCAATCCTGGAATTTTCAGATTGGCAATGACGCCGCAAAAGGCAGGTGCATATACGCTTGTCTTTAATATAAAAACGCCAAGCTATATCGACACAATTACGATTGACAACGTGCAAGTGTACGCAGACAAGCAAACTGCAATAGGTGCTCAAAAACCTGACGCAGGAGGTGGAAATGAAATTACTTACCTGAAAGAGCAGGCATGGAAAATTGAATTTGCAAATCAGCCAGTGAAAGCAAAACCATTCAGTGAAGTGATCCGTGCAAGTGGAAAAATTCTATCTGCTCCCGGTGATGAACGTGTGATTGTTGCAGGAGCCACTGGCATTGTGCTTTTCAGCGGTTCTGGTGTTGCGTCTGGTTCGGAAGTAAGAGCAGGTGAAACTGTTTTTACAATTATTGGAGGAACACTTACAGGAAGTAACATAGATGCACGATTCAAAGAAGCTAAAACAAATTTTGAAAAAGCAGAAACAGAATACAACAGGGGTAAGGAACTCGCGCCAACAAATATTATTTCGCAAAAGGAACTATTGGATTTGAAAATCAAATACGATAATGCGCAGACAGCGTTTAATGTGCTTGCAAAAGATTATTCCGCAGGCGGACAACGTATTTCATCTCCGATGGGCGGTTTTATCAAAAATATTTTCGTAGTACAAGGTCAGTATGTGCAGGAAGGTCAGCCTCTCGCTGTCGTTTCTCAAAATCGCAGGTTAGTTCTTCGCGTGGATGTGCCTTCCAATCACTTTCAAAAACTCCCTTTGATCGCTTCTGCTAATTTCAAAATTGCGGGAGATGAAAGCACTTACAGTACAACTGATCTGAACGGGAAAATTGTATCGTTTGGTAAAAGCATTGAAGGAAATTCGCCTTTTGTTTCCATCACATTTGAAATAGATAATAAAAATGGAATTATTCCCGGCGCATTTACAGATGTGTATTTAAAAACCAACACGTTGAGTAATGCGCTTGCTGTTCCTGTTACATCTCTGATCGAAGAACAGGGACACTTTTTTGTATATGTCCAGACAGCAGGAGAAAGTTTTGAAAAACGAGAAATAAAAACAGGTTCATCTGATGGTCAAAACATACAAATCCTTTCAGGTGTTATAGAAGGCGAACGCGTTGTTACTAAAGGGGCTTATCAAGTGAAATTAGCAACGATGTCGGGCGCATTGCCTGCTCATGGTCATGAGCATTAATGACAACTAAAACCAAATTGGTATGAAAACAAATATTCAAATCAGCTTCATTATTATCTCGCTCTTTTTTCTTGCTGCCTGTCAGAAAAACGGTTTAGGAGGTGATGCAACAATAAATGGTCATGTTAAACATCATGAGTTACCTATTCCTAATGCAATGGTGTACATAAAATATGCTTCGAAAGAATTTCCGGGCTCGGATGCTACAGTCTATGACGCAAGTACACAGGCAAGCGTAGCCGATGGAAATTATGAGTTTGCTGGTTTACGCCCCGGCATTTATTACATCTACGCCGTAGGATATGACAGTACAATTTCGCAGGTTGTTTCTGGTGGTGTTGCTGTAAAAATTAAATATGGCGAACGCAAGGAAACGTTGGAAGTTGATGTTCCCGTAGTCGAATAAAACTAAATAACTGTTCATGCTCAATCGAATAATTAAAGGTTCATTACAAAACCGAATTGTCGTAATTGCTTTATCTGCGTTATTGCTTATCGCAGGATCATACAGCACTTCTAAAATGGAAGTCGACGTATTTCCTGATCTCACCGCGCCCACAGTAACCGTAATTACGGAAGCGCATGGAATGGCTCCTGAAGAAGTGGAGCGACTTGTAACATTTCCAATCGAAACCACAGTAAACGGTGCTATGCAAGTGCGCCGTGTTCGTTCATCTACTGCTGCCGGAATTTCTATTGTGTGGGTTGAGTTTGAATGGGGAACGGATATTTACAAAGCACGTCAGGTTGTAACTGAAAAACTTACAACTGTTTCTGCTAAACTTCCGGTCGGAGTTAATCCGCCCGTACTTGCTCCCAATTCATCTATCATGGGTGAAATTATGCTTGTAAGCATTACTGCTGACAGCACGAACCTGATGGAATTGCGAACGCTTGCCGACTGGAGTGTTCGTCCCCGTTTGTTAGCTATTGGCGGTGTTTCACAAGTTGTAGTCATTGGCGGCGAATACAAACAATACCAGGTGTTAGTTTCTCCACAAAAAATGAAATTCTACGGCGTTTCATTTTCCGAACTGCTGAAGGCTTCAGAAGAATCGGGCATGAATGCTTCCGGTGGATTTATGAATGAATACGGAAGTGAATATATCGTGCGTGGAATTGCAAGAACAAGCGATACAACTGAATTAGGGAAGACAATTATCAAAATTGTAAATGCTAAAGCTGTTACTATCGCAGATGTTGCCGATATACGCATTGGATCGTCAGTAAAAATTGGGGATGGTTCTTTGAAAGGAAAGCCTGCAGTGATACTTACTGTAATGAAGCAGCCGGCAACAAACACGCTTGTGCTGACTGACTTGATTGATACTGCTATGGTTGACTTGGGAAAAAATCTTCCGAAAGATATTCATATCAACACACATATTTTCAGACAAGCGGATTTTATCAATGCGTCTATTTCTAATATTCAAAAGGTTTTGCTGGAAGGTTCGTTGTTCGTCATTATTATATTAATGATGTTCCTGATGAACTGGCGTGCAACATTCATTTCCCTTATTGCTATTCCAATTTCGTTAGTTGTTGCTTTTCTCGCATTGAAATCGCTTGGTTTTACTATCAACACAATGAGCTTGGGAGGAATGGCTATTGCAATCGGCGATTTAGTTGATGATGCAATTATTGATGTAGAAAATGTATTGAAGCGATTAAAAGAAAATGCAATGAAACCTGTTGCAGAGCGACAAAATAAACTGACCGTTATTTATGATGCTTCCGTTGAAATTCGTTCGTCTGTTATTAATGCTACATTTATTATCATCGCTGCCTTTGTTCCCTTGTTCTTTCTATCAGGAATGGAAGGCCGCTTGCTTGCACCTCTTGGCGTTGCGTTTATCGTGGCATTGTTTGCTTCGCTTATTGTTGCCATTACGCTTACGCCTGTGTTATGTAGTTTCCTGCTCACGAATGAAGAACGGTTACAAAAGCATCACGGCGAAAGTTGGTTGGTGAGAAAACTCAAAGTTGCATACGAACGTATTTTAAATAAAACACTTCGTCATTGGAAAATAGTTCTCGGATCAGCCGTTGCCTTGTTCGCTGTTACATTGATATTAATGTTCAATTTGGGAAGAAGCTTTCTTCCTGAATTTAATGAAGGTTCATTAACGGTGAGCGTTGTTACTTTACCCGGAGTTTCATTGGAAGAAAGCAACAAGATCGGAATACAGGTTGAGCAAACATTGATGTCAATACCTGAAATCAGGTTAACGACACGGCGAACAGGTCGTGCAGAACTGGATGAACATGCACAAGGTGTAAACGCTTCGGAAATTGATGCGCCCTTTGAATTGAAAGATCGCAGTCGCGACGAGTTCTTGAAAAGCGTTCGTGAAAAATTAGCAGCTGTTTCCGGTGCTAACATTACGTTGGGGCAACCAATCGGTCACCGTATTGACCACATGCTTTCCGGTACTCGAGCGAATATTGCAATTAAAATTTTCGGGAATGATCTGAACACACTGCACGATTTATCCAAACAGATAAAAAGTGTTGTTGATAGCATTGAGGGATTGGTTGATGTAAATACAGAACAGCAGGTTGAAATTCCGCAGGTGCAAATCAAAGCAAATCGCGGAATGATGCTACACTACGGAATAACACCCGGCCAATTTTCTGAATTTGTTGATGCTGCATTTGCAGGGGAAAAAGTTGCCGACGTATATGAAGAAGATAAAACATTTGATTTGATTGTTAAGTTTGACGATGCAAATCGGGGCAGCATTGAAAATATGCGAAACACCTTGATTGACGCACATGATGGAACAAAAATTCCATTCAGTTACGTTGCTGATATTGTTTCTACCACGGGGCCAAATACAATTAATCGCGAGAACGTTCAACGTAAAACTGTTGTTTCCGCAAACGTTACAGGCCGCGATCAGGGAAGTGTTGTTAAAGAAATAAAAGACAGCATTATCAATAATATAAAGTTACCCGAAGGATATAGAATTGAATACGGAGGGCAATTTGAAGCTGAGAAGGAAGCCTCACGCACCTTACTCATCGCTTCTTTACTTTCTTTAGTTGTAATTTTCTTTTTGTTGTATCACGAATTCAAAGAAGTGAAAACAGCAGGAATTATTTTACTTAATCTTCCGTTGGCATTGATCGGTGGAGTATTAAGTCTTACGCTTACTTCCGGCATTCTCAGCATTCCTGCTATCATCGGATTTATTACGCTTTTCGGAATTGCAACACGCAATGGAATTTTACTCGTGTCGCATTATAAAACTTTGCAGAAAGAAGGACTAAACTTATTAGATGCTATTAAGCAAGGTTCGAAAGATCGTTTAAGTCCGATTCTGATGACTGCACTCACCGCAGGGCTTGCGCTCATCCCGTTAGCAATTGCGGGAGATCTGGCAGGAAATGAAATTCAAAGTCCGATGGCGAAAGTAATATTGGGCGGCTTGCTCAGTAGTACGTTGCTCAACTTGCTCGTAGTTCCTATCGTTTATTATCGAACCAATAATAAAAACTAATTCATGCGTCTTTTAGCTTTATCAATTACGGCATTACTGCTTTTCGCTATTCCTCTTTGTGCGCAACAACCCATTGCGCTTTCTGATGCGATAACGCGAATGGATACCACGCATCCCGATTTGAAGGTTGCAGGTATGCAAATAGAAAAGCAGCAAACATTAAAACCTGCTGCTGTTAATCTTCCCAATCCCCAAATTTTGTTTCAATCTCCGAATGGAATGCAAATGCGTCCGAGTATTCTTTGGACAACAGAATTTCCCGGCGTGTATGTAATGCAAAGTAAAGTGCAGGGACAACAAACGGTGATTGCGGAAACAGAACGCAAGATTAAATTCAATGAACTCAAGTATGAACTTTCAGCCTGGTATTATGAAATTCAATACCTCGATAAGTTGATTAGCCTGATGCAGAAGCAAGATTCTTCTTATGCACGTTTGGTAGAAATAAATAAAACACGAGCCGACCAAATTGATGCGCTGGAGAAAGTACAAACAGAATCGCAATACATGTTTTATCACGGCCAATTGCTACAAACAGAAGCACGGAGAAAGAGCGCAGTGCTTATGTTTAACCGGATGATTGGCGCACCAAACGACACAACATTTACTTCTCAGCCCGGATTCGTGCCAATACTTTTGCCTTTAGTAGATGATTCGTTGAACGTAGCCAGCAATCCTTCTGCGTTGTATTACGATCAACAGGTCACGCTTGCAGAAACACAGGTAAAACTTGAGCGCAACCGTGCAATGCCGGGACTGATGACAGGTTATTTCAATCAGGGAGCGGATAATACTTCTTTATACTACCGATTAAATTTTGGCGTCACCGTTCCGCTTTTCTTTTGGCAATACACGGCAAGGATCAAGGCATCAAAACAACAAGTGGAAATTGCCGAGCAGCAGGTAGAAGCGAATGCCTTTAATCTGCAACTCGAATATTCACAGGCGTATCAGGCACTCGCACAAAGTCAGCAAATGCTGAATTATTATACACAAAGCGGAATGCTGCAATCCGTGCAAATCCTTCGCAATGCCGAACAGAGCTATCGCGCAGGAGCGATTAACCTGATTGAATACAATCGGAGTATGGAACAGGCAAACACGATTGAAAAAAGTTACCTGGAGAGCATTTTCAACTACAATAAGGCAGCTTTGTATATCCGTTTTCTGAATGGATTTTCAAATTAACTCCGTGCAAGGAAGAATAGCAAGATTTGCTATGTGCTTCTTTGATTTTGCACATCGTTTAATGCATAAATGGATTTTGTAGGAGCAATTACCAATTCACTTAACAAAAAAATACAAAAAAAAGGTTCCAAACTTTCGTTTGAAACCCTTTTCACTATGTCGGGGTGGCCAGACTCGAACTGACGACCCTCTGCTCCCAAAGCAGATGCGCTACCAACTGCGCTACACCCCGATTTACTATTTTAAAGAACAATTATCAGATGCGCTACTCTCGTCAAAAGGAAAATTCTCATTCCTTGATTTTGATCTATTTACGAGACGCTACACCCCGATTTACTATTTTAAAGAACAATTATCAGATGCGCTACTCCCGTCAAAAGGAAAATTCTCATTCCTTGATTTTGATCTATTGACGAGACGCTACACCCCGATTTACTATTTTAAAGAACAATTATCAGATGCGCTACTCTCGTCAAAAGGAAAAATTTCTCATTCCTTGATTTTGATCTATTGACGAGACGCTACACCCCGATTTATTATTTTAAAGAACTATTATCAGATGAGCTACTCTCGTCAAAAGGAAAAATTTCTCATTCCTTGATTTTGATCTATTGACGAGACGCTACACCCCGATTATTATTTTTAAAGAACTAATCTCTATTCAATTTATCTCTCAGACCAAGCATTTTCAAAGCTGTTATTGCTGCTTCGTCTCCTTTGTTTCCGTGAATTCCCCCGGCGCGCTGTTGTGCTTGTTCGAGGTTATTTGTGGTTAGGACGGCAAAGATAACAGGTTTACTCAAACTGATGTTTAATTCTGTGATTCCGTACGTAACTCCTTGACAAATAAAATCAAAATGTGGAGTATCGCCTTTTATTACACAGCCAATCACGATCACAGCGTCGATATCTTCATCAGTTCCGCACCATTCTGCGCCTAAAGTAAGCTCGAAAGCACCGGGTACATAATGTACTTCGATATCGCTATCCTTTACTCCATGCTTTTTCAAAGAACTCACTGCGCCGTCGCGGAGTGCAAATGTAACTTCACTATTCCATTCTGCTACAAGAACCGCAATTCTTTTTCCTTTTCCTGCCGGAACACTTCCTGCATCGTAATCGGAAAGATTTCTTAAAACTGTAGCCATTTATTTTTTGCCGTGCGAAGATAGAATTATCCTGTTCCGGAAACTTATTTCCGGGCGAAAATTTTTCTACCCGAAAGTTTTATTTAATTGTTCCGCCGACTCTTGCAATGTATTTGTCGATCTGCGCTGCTTCCTGCGATTCAGGAAAATCAGTTTTGATCTGCATATACATTTTCAACGCATTTTCTTTTTGCCCTTTATCTTCATAAGCGTAACCCGCTTTTTTCAAATAAACCGGTGAAGTAAGCTTGTTCGGATTCTTTTTTGCAGCCTTCTCGTAATAGTCGATTGCATTATCAATATCATTCTTCTCCATATAAGCATCGCCTATAAGTCCGAGCGTTAATGAGCCCATGAACATATCATCCGAATCAAAATCTTTCAGACTTTCGATTGCTTTATCAAATTGACCGGTGCGCAAATAAGAAACACCGAGATAATATTTCGCAAGATTACCTGCTTTAGTCATGCTGTAATCTTCAGCGATCTCTGCAAAACCTGCAGTGTCACCGCTTCCGTTAATAGCAAGATTGAAAGAATCTTTCGCGTAATACATTTCCGCTTTAAACATCTTTAAGGATGCTTCTTCCGATTTTGGCTGGAGATAAAGGAATTTCCAACAAAAATAAATAGCTACCAACAAAATGACGCCACCAACAATAAGCGCGAGGCTCTTGCGGTTCTGTTCAATGTAGGTTTCCGTTTTATCAAACGCGCCAATAATATCGACTGCCGGTTGTTCTTTGGTTTCTTTTGACATTGGGTATTCAGTGATTTTGCTAAATAACAGGGCGCAAAAATAATCTTTTTTTCCACTATAGCAGATTTACCTTCGCTTTTTGGCAAATTTGCACCGCTTTATCCGCCCCGACGGAGTAATTTAGCCTGATTTCAGCCTTATATGTATCTCAAGACCCTCACTTTACTCCATTTCCGAAATTATGAAGAGGCCGGAATCGGGTTTTCTGAGCGGATTAATTGTTTTACAGGCTTAAATGGTTCCGGGAAAACAAATTTGCTGGACGCAATTCACTACCTCGCCCTCTGCAAAAGCTTCCTGAACCCGGTTGACAGCCAGAATATTCGCTTTGAAGAACCTTTTTTTGTTGTCCAGGGACTTTTTATCGGTTCGCAGGGACAGGAAGACAATATTATTTGTTCTCTCAAACGTGGCCAGCGCAAGATCTTCAAACGTAACAGCAAAGAATACGATCGCCTTTCGGATCATATAGGTCTTTGTCCGCTGGTGACCGTTTCTCCTGCTGATGCGGTGCTTGTTACCGGAGGAAGCGAAGAAAGACGCCGCTTTATGGACACGGTGATCTCGCAATACAACAAGCAGTATTTGGAACAATTAATTGCATATAATCGTGTGCTTTCGCAGCGGAATGCATTGTTAAAAAGAATGGCAGAGGGCCAGGTGCCTGATGACGGAACGCTTGAAGTGCTCGATCTGCAAATGGAACAATTCGGAATGCCGGTTTTCACTGCGAGAAAGGCATTCATCAGGGAACTATTGCCGTTTTTTAATAATTATTACGAGCAATTAAGTGGCGGCGCCGAAAAAGTGGAGCTCATATATATGTCAAAGCTGCACGATCATTCGCTGGGCGATCTTTTAAAAGAAACGATTTCGCGCGAACGTTATTTGGGGCATACAACAGTCGGAATTCATAAAGACGATTTAGAGCTTCGTATCAATGGCCATTCATTAAAAAGAAGCGGTTCGCAGGGACAACAAAAAACATTTCTCATCGCGCTGAAACTGGCCGAATATATTTTCCTCGATCGCGCAGCCGAAAAAAAGCCAATGCTGATCCTCGACGACGTACACGATAAGCTGGATGCCGACCGCGTTTACAGGCTGATGGAAATCGTATGCGGAAAAGGATTCGGGCAGTTATTCATCACCGACACAGGAGCAGGAAGAATGAATGATCTCTTCGCAGAAAAAGGTCTTCCTTATAAGATGTTTACTGTAGTGGACGGGAAGGTAGTTCAGAGTTCGGAGTGATTAGTTCGGAGAGAGGTAGGAAACTCCGAACCCGAAACTCAAAACTCCGAACTCAATAATGGCATGATTCTTTCATAATTTGGGCTGTTCGGCAACCAAAAACCACCGAATCTTCCCTCTTTCCTGAAATTAAATAACTTTGTCCCACATTTTTAAAACTCTCTCTCGCATGTATAAGCGTTACTTTTTACTTGTTGCAGTTTTTGCCGGCTTGAATATTTGTGTTTCTGCCCAAACTGCTAAGCCAGCTACTGGTACTAAACCAGCTGCTGTTGTATATACCGGACCATCAGCTGCCGGTGATGCAAAACGTGACAAAGGCGATTTCAAAGGAGCAATCGTTGATTACACGAATGAGATCACAAAGATCGAAGCGGATGCCCAGCGCATTGTAAAGCTCAAAGCTGATTACCAGAAAATGAGCGAGTTTGATAAAATGAACCAGAACCAGGATGAGATCAGCAAAATTTATCCTGATTGGGCGAAGCTTTATTACGGTCGCGCGATTGCAAATATTTCGCTTGTAAATAAGCCAGCTGCAAAACCTGATCTGGACATAGCAATCGGTCTGGATAATACGCATGCTGATTCTTATTACCAGCGTGCAATGCTTATCAATGCAAAAGAAAACCGTGATGCTGCTTGTATGGATATCAGCCGCGCAGTTACTCTTGGAAGCGAAAAAGCAAAAGCTGCATTCGATGATAATTTCTGCTGGAACTCTGCGCAAGTTCATTATAAAGAAGGCGCTTCACGCGTAACTGTTCGTAAATATGATGAAGCAATCACAGAATTAAATCTTGCCATTGCTATTGCTCCTGATTCAGGTGCGTATTATGCAAAACGCGGACAAGCTTATCTCGGATTGAAAAAGAATACGCAAGCTGTTGAAGATTTCACAAAAGCAACAGAACTTTCTCCATCGAACCCGGATGGTTATTACCAGCTTGGCTTGTATTATTTCAACGAAGATAATTTCGAGAAAGCATTTGATTTTTTTACAAAAGCAATCACACGTTCACCATTGAATTACGAAGCCTATATCTATCGTGCACAATGCTGCGAGCGCCAGAACAAACAAACTTCTGCAATCTATGATTATGGCCAGGCGATCTCTATTCGTCCAGGTGATGCTGAAGCGTATTACCGTCGTGCATTGCTTGAGCGTGAAATGAAAGAGACCGGAAAAGCATGCAAAGATTTTGCAAAAGCATCACAGCTCGGAAATGAAGATGCGAAAGAGTTTTTGAAAGAGTGCACAAACTAAAAAGTGTTTGCATAAAATATAGAAGCTGTCCCGGATTGGGGCAGCTTTTTTTTGTGGGAAATTTTTGCTGACGGATAAGCATTTTAGTGAAGATGCAAGGCGCGTGGAGAAAATGTCGCCCCTACAGGGCTTGATTATTTGTGAGTGGTCGTGTTACAAAAATGTCGTCCCTACGGGACTTATGACAATAGAAATTTTTATTAGCAGCAATATTTTTTGTCTCACGAAATTTTTGAAAAAAAACATTATCGCAAAACTCAAAAGTCCCATAGGGACGACATTTTTGTAAAAAAAAATAGTGTGAACGAACTAAAGCCCTGTAGGGGCGACATTTTCTCCATGCGTAATGCCTTGCATGCACAATCTTCCCTCTATACCTTTCTCCAAAATCAACAGACAAAACGCAAACACTCAATTTTGATTTGTTTCTAAAAAGCAAAAAATCTCCTGTAATTTAGACCTATGGATATTGATGAGAAAAAACCGGATATCGATCCGAAGAAAAGCGAGGCGGAAGCGGTTGAAACGTTAAAGCAGGAACGCGCCTTTTTGGAAGGACCACGATCACGGGGACAGGATTTTCTATTTGTAATAAGAGTGCTGATTGAATTAATTCGAGGATTAAGAAAATTACATTTTGTTGGTCCATGCGTTACGGTTTTTGGTTCAGCGCGGTTTAAGGAAGGACATAAATATTACGAGATGGCGCGACAAGTAGGGCATGGTATTTCCAAATTAGGTTTTACTGTAATGACAGGTGGCGGTCCGGGAATAATGGAAGCTGCGAATCGTGGCGCGCGTGAAGAGGGAGGGAGATCTGTTGGTTGTAATATTATACTACCGCAGGAGCAAAATCCGAATCCTTACCTGGACAAATGGGTGAACATCCGTTACTTTTTTGTGCGAAAGGTTTTGCTTTCAAAATATTCTTACGCGTATGTAGTTATGCCCGGCGGACTTGGTACGCTCGATGAATTATCAGAGGCGTTAACGTTAATTCAAACCGGGAAGATGGAGCAGTTCCCGATCATTGTAATGGGAATTGAATATCATAAAAACCTGCGCGAATATTTTGACAGGATGCTGGAAGAAGCCACCATTTCAAAAGAAGATATGGATTTGCTGATCTTCACCGATTCTGTTGAGGAAGCAATTCAATGGATAGATACAAAAGCAGCGCAAAAGTATGGATTGAAAAAGAGGATGGTGCCGATGAAAATTTTGGGGGAGAGGTAAATTTGCAAATGTGTAAATGTGTAAATGCGCAGATGTGCAAATGTGTAAATGTATAAATGTGCAAATGTGCAGATTGGAATTTGCTAATCGGACAATTTTCTAATAGAAGTTGATGTGCAGCTGTACGGATTGAATTGTGCTGATATGCTAATTCAAAATGCAGAAACTTACTCGCTGAAATTCTTCTGATCCAAATCGCTGAATTTTTTCTTTCCTCTTATAAAATAATCGGCGACTATGCTTTTGGTGTAGACGCCTTTTGTGGCGAAGTGTTTGATGTTTTTTAATAATGCGGCGCGTTTTCTTTTTGTTTTCGGAACGCGTGCGTAGAAGGCGAAATGGGCGCGTTGTACGGCCCAGAAATGCGCGGGCTGTCCGCTTAAAAGCATTTTCATTCCTGCGATTCCATCCAAACACATGCGCCAGAAAATTTTGAGGAAGAGATACGGCGTGGCGTGATTTTTAAGAAGAAGAATTAAATTGTTCCTGAAATTCAAATAGGTTTTTTGCGGATTTGCCTTGCCGAGTGTTCCGCCGCCAACATGATACACGATTGATTTTCCTGTGTACATGATCTTATATCCTCGATTGCGCATTCGCCAGCAGAGATCGATTTCTTCCATGTGCGCGAAAAAATCTTCATCGAGTCCGCCCATTTCTTTCCATACCGAAGCGCGTACAAACATACACGCGCCCGTTGCCCAGAAAATTTCGGAGTCTTCATCATACTGCCCCGAATCATTTTCTGCTGTTTCAAAAACTCTTCCGCGGCAAAACGGGAAACCATATTTGTCAATAAATCCACCAGCGGCCCCGGCGTATTCAAATTTTTCTTTCGCATGAAAAGCGCGGATCTTCGGTTGGGCAGCAGCAACGGAAATGTCTTTTTCCATTAAGCTGATAACAGGCTCCATCCATCCTGCCGTTACTTCAACATCAGAATTCAAAAGCACAAAAAATTCAGCATCCACCTGCGCGAGCGCTTCATTATAACCTTTAGCAAATCCGCCGTTGGTTGAATTGCGAATGACACGCACAGCAGGAAAGTTTTTATTCAGCCACGCAATTGAATCATCGGTAGAAGCATTATCAGCAACAATTACTTCTGAAAAAACAGGATTATGGGCAACAACCGCCGGCAAAAAATCTTCGAGAAATTTTCGTCCGTTCCAGTTAAGAATTACAACAGCAGCTTTGGACATAAAAGAAATTCAAAATTCAAGATTCTCCCGATAGCTATCGGGATCAAAATTGAATTTTTGTTTGGGGAAATTTTTAAATTTTATTCAAAATCTTGAATCTTTCCCGATAAGGATCGGGATTGAATCTTGAATTATTAATGTGGATTCCCATAAATATCTTCCGAGCGTCCACCATATTGCGGAGCTCCGTTTTGCTGGTCGAGACTTCTTGGTTGATTATTTCTTTTTACAAGACGCAGCTTCCAGTTATCATCACGTGTTTCACCTCTTGCGTCGGAGTGAACGAGCTGATAATTATTTGTTGCAAGATCAAAATCAACGAAGACGAATTTTTTATTTGTCTGCTGACTTGTATTCTGATCCATATAAGAAGGCACGTTGCTGTTTCCGCGAATCGTATAATATTGCCACACTTCATACGGGTAAGCGCTCGGCTCATTCAGTGATGGAATCATTTGATCAGGCGGACCATATTGCAGGTAAACACGTCCGCGATCAGTAGCATAACCTTTCGTGATCTGTGTGCCGAATGTGCGGTTAACTTTTTGAACCTGCACATTGTATTGCAGCCATGCACCTTCAGGATTCGATTCACTTCGTGCCAGCCAGAAATTGTAAATGAATTGTTGCATCAGCTTAATATCGCCTGCAAGAATCCTGTTTTCTGCAAAATCAATTTCATTCGATGTGCTGATCGGGCGCAGGCAACGGATCATGTCTACCAATGAATCGCCGTCTGTTACTTTGCTTACAAATGAATTGGTCACATCAATTGCTGCAAGATCGTCGAGCTTATAAATTACGCCCGGGTTAAAACGTTCAAAACCGGTTTTGCGAATGGCCATAAGCCTGTTTTGTGCATTACGGATTTCAATAACCATGTAATACGATCCGGATGGAAGCGTAGCAATGTTGAACGAGTACAATAAAGGATTTACTGTCTCAGGCTTCAGCTTTGAAAATGCAGAAAACCCTGACATTTTATTTCGTGTAGATGCTGATTCGATATAATACAGCATCAGGAATTTTTCTTCCGGCTGAAAAACTTTTTTCGTGTTATAAATTTCACCGTAGAAACTAAGCTGTGAAAGATTTGGCGGATAGAACGACGAAACGTACGGAATCAATTCAAAATTACTTTTAGTCAAAACCGTTTGCGAAGTAGAGGCATGATACGACTCCAGCAATTCAATGTGAGAAAGGCTGAGCGAATCTTTATCAATGTCCACGCTCACCGATTTCCTGTTTTGTAACGTCTTAAGCGGTTTGCGATTAAGGTCGGTGAAAGAAACAGACAGGTAATAAAATCCTGCCGGCAACGGAAAACGCTGCAAGTCGAGAAAATTTTCTGTTTTGAGTGTGTCGTCGATCTCGGGCGAATTCAATACATAACGCATTGCCGATTGTATCGAATCGTTATTTGTAAATGTCATTAAAATATCGACCGCAGCCTGGTATTTTCCGTTAGGCATTTTCGCATACGTAACAGAATTGCCTATGACGGAAATATACGTTTCTACGTAGGTTTTATTATCGGGCGTGCTGAACGATGCACAGGAAAGATTGGCAACAAGTTCCCTTCCGGATAAGTTGCCTGCTGCGAGCAACACAGCAAATAAGATGAGCCTTTTCATGGAAATTTAGTTTTGTTCGATTCGGCGGAAGGGGGATGAGCGAAAGCCTGAAATCGTAAAGCGAAGTTACGGAAAAAGAGGGGAATGTGAAAGCGGGAATTTTGGGGGAGAATTCGAAGATTTGAAAATTTGAAAATTTGAAAATTTGAAAATTAGAAAATTAGAAATTTGAAAATTAGAAATTGGAAAATTAGAAATTGGGAAATTAGAAATTGGGCGTGTCCTTCTCTGCGTTCAGGCCGTGCTATACGCTGCAAGTCCTCTCTCGTCAAAAGAAAATAATCATTTTAAAATTAACACTCTATTTTGACGAGATCCGGGCTTTTCGTTGCTATCAACTCACGCAAAAATCAAGAGAAAAAGATTCCCGAAAATGGTGAATGACATCTTATTGGATAGCTGTCGGCTGACCTTTTCCGCTTTCAATCAATTTTAATAAGCTGTTATGCAAATAATCGCTCCACGCATTTTCGCATACAGCATAACATTCCAAACCGGGAACCAAACCCAAATGATTAAAACTGATCAGCGTTGCATTTCCTTCAGCTGAAATTCCCCAAATTATTCGGGTGCCTTTCCATTCTTTTTTGTTTTTAAGCCAATGTTTATTGCAATCGATAACATTCCAACTGATTTTTTCGCCGGAAATAGATTCAGCAACTTCAAGTGTAATGTTGGTCTGACCAAAATGTACGGTAAAAACGTCGTTCACTTTTTGTGAGCTGCCTTCAACGTTTTCTGTCCACCATTTTGAAACATTGGTAATGCCTTTAAATGTTTCTGCCGGTGAAGCCTCAACTTTAAAGCTTGTTGAATAATCTTGTTTTTTCATTTTGTTTTTTTTGATCCGTTTATTTAAGCAATTCAAATTGTCCGCAGTGCCAGGATAGATGGGTTGTTCTTGTAATGAGTATGTTTAGTTTATTGCGATGCGGCTCCTTAATAAAATCTTCAGCAGAAACGGCAGTGTGCTTTTGAAACCATTCTTCGGGCTGTTGCTTTTCGAAATTTTGATTAAGGATGTTGTTCATTTTCGTCCATGATGCCCGCAGCTCTTTTGCTGAATGAATTTCATTCACTGATTTGTCCGGAGAATTTAAAAATGGTTCGTTTAATCCGGGGAATAACTTTTCGCCGAAATTTAATAGCGGCAATATATTGTCATGTACTGCTATAAGATGTCCCAATAAATATATTCCACGATTCTTACCGGGGGCAATTTCTTTTTGCAGCTGCTCATCTGTTATGGAATCCAGGATCGCATCGAAAATGTTTATTAAAGAATGCCACCGGTCCACCGTCATCTTAACCATGACCTGGTTGGTTGCGATAATCTTTTCATTTTCAGTTTGTGGATTTCCTTTTCCGTTTGGCTTGCCTTTACCTGTTGTGATCAGCTTACGCAAGCTATTGTTGATATAATCGCTCCATGCATCCCTGCAAATGGTGTAACATTCATAAGCAGGAACTAATCCTTCGTGTGTAAAGCGGATATGTGTTTTGTTATGCTTTTCAGAAATTTCAAAAATAATTTTTGTGCCGGTCCATTCACTTTTGTCTTCCGTGAATTTAAAATAGTTGTCCATCACAAACCAAACCACTTTTTCGCCGGGAATAAATTCTACTATTTTCATTTGGCAACGATGAACATCTTCGTAATGATATTTAAATTCCGCGTTCATGATATCTGTGCTGCCTTCAATTTCTTCCGACCACCATCCGCGGACATTATTTATTGCATCGAATGCTTGTGCCGGGGACTGATCGACCAATACTGTAGTAGTAAAGCTGGCTGTACTCATTTCGTGATTTTTAATTGTTTAAGCAAATGTATTGCAGGGAATGTCTCTAAGTAGGGTGCCATATAGACATTGTAGCGGGTTGATTTGGACACGACTAATTTTTACCTTTGAAAAAATAGTTTTATGAAACACCTTACAATACTGGTTCCTGACGGTGAGAATAATTTAAGCAGCATAGTTGGTGCATATAAGATTTTTACAAGAGCTAATATGCATTGGAAGGGGCTCGGTAAAAAGGAATTATTTAAAATACAGCTTGCAGGTATTTCAAAGAAAGTGGAATTCTACGAAGGTTTGTTCAGCGTGAAGCCACACGTTCATGTTTCAGCAATTAAAAAAACCAGCCTCATTATTATTCCATCATTAAATCACAATTACAATGCAGCTTTAAAGGAAAACAAACGCCTGGTTGAATGGATCGAAAAGCAATATAATGCGGGCGCTGAAGTAGCAACAATTTGTACAGGGGCGTTTATGCTTGCTTCATCCGGATTGCTTGACGGAAAAAGTTGCTCTACGCATTGGGCTGCTGCAGAAAATTTCAGGGAGATGTTTCCTGAAGTGATTTTAAAAGCTGATCAGCTGATAACGGATGAAAATGGAATTTATACCAATGGTGGTGCGTATTCTTTTCTGAACCTTATGATTTACCTGGTAGAGAAATATTACGACAGGCAGACAGCGATATTTTGTTCCAAAGTTTTCCAGATAGAAATGGACAGGCAAAGTCAGTCGGGATTTATAATTTTCAAAGGTCAGAAATCGCATGACGATGAGCTGGTGAAAAAAGCCCAGGTGTATATTGAGAAAAATCTGCAGGAAAAAATTTCAATTGAAGATTTGTCTTCGAAGTTTTCTGTCGGGAGACGCAACTTTGACAGGCGATTTATCAAAGCAACGGGAAATACGCCTGTAGAATATTCGCAGCGTGTAAAAATTGAATCGGCAAAAAAGGCATTTGAAAGCAGCCGCAAAACAATTAACGAAGTAATGTATGAGGTTGGCTATTCAGATGTAAAAGCGTTTCGTGAAGTGTTCAGAAAGATCACTGGAATGTCGCCGGTAGCGTATAAGGGAAGGTATAATAAGGAAAGGGTGGCTTAACCGATCAGGCGGTTTTCCCTGCTGTTTTTGTTGTGGGCAATCATTACCGATGCGGCTGCTTCACATAAGAGCCGGAAGCTCTCAATTTCTTCGTCGCTGGGAGTGCGGCTTTTCTTAAAATAAGTTCCGAATGTGCCAAGCACCAGTCCGTCCGCATTTTTTACCGGCAGGCTCCATGCGCCTTTAAAGCCAAGTGCCAATGGAAGGTGCTTTAGTTCCGACCATTTATCATCTGCGCGAAAATCAGGTGTAATGACCATTTCACCTGTAGCTGCAGCAGCAGCACATGTGCCGACTTTTGCATCGGGCTTTAGCTTATCGATTGCTTTAAGGTAATCAGCAGGTAAACCGGGTGATGCACCATTTCGGAGAAGCCCTTCGTGGTCTAAAATAAGAATGGAGCAAACCTCACCTTCAGCAACTAATTTTTCTCCCGCCAAAACAAGCTTATTCAAAATTAAAGTTGCGGATTTGCCCTCATCAAGCATTTGCAAGGCTTGCTGAATGGTTTCTTTAATTAGCATTTTCGGCATCTGGCAAAATTAAAAAAGGAAGTTATATTTCTTCAGAACAGAAGTAAAAGTACGATAATTTACAAATGTGCTTTTGAAATTAATGGGGTATTCGGATACAAGCCGAATTCGGATGTGCGATTTTACAGGAAAAAATGTTCAGACTTTCAGCAATCCACGAAAAGCTCTTGCAGCATAATATGATTCTGCCCCGTTGTGATAAACGAAAACATGATCGTAGCGGCGATCGCAAAACAACGCACCTCCGAGTTCCCTGATTGCATCAGGCGTTTTTACCCAGCTGGAAGTTTTTGTATCGAAATCGCCGAGCTCCTGTAATTGGCGGTATTGCTCTTCAGATAAAAGCTCGATGCCAATTTCTGCTGCCATTTCAGTTGCGCTGCTTTTCGGTTTATGCTCTTTGCGTGACTCACGCGCATCACCGTCGTAACAAATACTTCTGCGGCCTTTGGGAGTTTCCGCTGCACAATCGCAAAAAACAAATTCGTCCTTCTTTTTATCGTAAGCAATCACATCAGGTTCGCCGCCGGTTATTTCCATTTCATTGAGCGACCACAGCTTTGCAGAATTTGCTTCCAGCTTTTTTTCAACATCTGACCACTTTATTCCTTTATGGCGATTCGTGTTTTTTTCAAAACGAACTTTTAAGGTGTGAAGTAATTCTTCCTGTTGCGCCGGGGATAATTTTTTATTGCTTTTCATCTTTGAAATTAGTTATGCTAATCATTCAAACCTTTTCCGTTGAGAATCTGCTTTGTGTATTTTTCAATTCTCTCTTCACGGGTTTTCGATTGTTTCGCCTGTGAAAAATGGAGCAGGTATCCTCTTTGCCGTCCCGGTGTCAGTGCTTTGAACGCAGTTTTTAAAGTTGCGTTTTTAGCCAGTACCTTTTTAAATTCTTCCGGCATTTCAAATTCGGAAGTTTTTTTCAGATCTGCTTTCAATCCGGATTTTTCCACTTTAATAGCCTCTTTGATAAAGGCTTTAATTGTAGGATCAAGCTTAATAATTTCCTGTGTATTTGTGAACCGAAGCTGGCGGGCGGTCTGCACATTTTTCGTTTGCTGAATCAGCATGCCTTTGGTATCCTTCAGCAAAACGCCTTTGAAAAACAGGAGCGCACAATATTCTTTAAACACATGAATTAAAACGATGTTCTTTTCTTCAAACGTGTAACAAGGAACGCCCCATTTCAATTCTTCCGTTAGTCCGCAATCAAGAGCGATCACTCTCAGCTTTTTGATTTCCTCCTGCCACTTTTTCGCTTTGGTAAAATAAAAATCAACTTTAGGATTCATACTGCTTATTGTTTTTGATTGAAGACACGATAATTCTGATTAAGCATCCGGAATTTCAGGCTCAGTTAATTTTGCCAATTTTTCTAATGATTCCTGCCATCCCAAATAACACATTTCAGCCGGTATTGCAGCAGGAATATCTTCCTGGACGATTTTAATTTCTGTGCCGACTGAAACTTTTTTAAGCCAGACGGAAGTAATTATTTCCCCGGGCAAATTCGGATCATCAAACTTGTCGGAATATTTTAAAAATTCATTCGGTTTGATCTCAAGATATTTTCCACCAAAGGAATGGGCATTACCTGTAGAAAAATTAATGAAGGACATTTTAAAATCGCCACCGGTTTTTACGTCCATATGATGAACTACACATACGAAACCGTAAGGAGGAAGCCATGCTGCCATCGCATTCGGTTCGGTGAATGCGCGGTAAACTTTTTCAGGTGTTGCTTTGAGAACCCTGTGTAATGTTACGCTATTGGTCGACATTGTTTTTTGTTTTATACAAAGCTAATGATGTTCCTATTATGCAGGATTGCTAAGCTGTTTCCTCTCAATTTTTCTATCAGCAGGTCTGAAATACCAGGAAGTCACAATCAATAGCAACAATAATACAGGAGGAAATATTTCATACATAGAATCACCTATGGCGATATGTGAAAATAATGCTCCCGACATTATAAAGAAAAATCCTGCATAAGCCCATTCTTTCAGTAAAGGAAATTTAGGAAGAAGCACTGCTATAACTCCCAGGATTTTCCAAACACCAAGTAGGGTTAGCAAATAAACCGGGTAGCCAAGGTTATTAAACATAACTATTTCTTCATCCATTTTTATCAGCTGCACAATTGCGCTCGACAGCATTCCCAAGGAAAACCAGATAGTCGCAATCCAATAGATAATTTTATTTCGTTTTGACATGGTATTTTTATTTTAGTTTGGTTACAATTTCCTGTAGACGGTTATGCGCCATATTAATACCCTGCGCAAAAGGTAGCTTAAGCATATTGTCCCTGTCAGCAACTGATTTGTAAACTATTTTCATTGTGAGTTTGCTGCTCTCATCCGTAAGCTTTTCAAATTCTAAAAATTCAAGCTGGACAGGAAAAGAAGTGTTTTCCATTTCAAATGTCCGCGTGATTTTTTCATTAACACTAAACTCATGGATCACACCAGTGAAATTATGCTTGTTGCCCATTGGATCAGTGGTTTCGAATTGGTAGCTGCCGTGCTTTTTATTTTCAAGCTTCAGCACTTTCGTTCCCATCCATTGCTCCACAATTTCGGATTCTTCATACGCTTTAAAAAGTAATTCAAGCGGTAACTCAAATTCCCTTGTAATTACTAATTCCTGCTTACCATCTTCAGCATCAATTTTTGTTTTTTGTTCCATGTTTTTGCTTTTATTTTTTTACTTATGTTTTTTACTTATGTTTTTTATTTTTTTTCGCGCAGCTTCAATTTCATTATTGATTCTAATTTATTGAACCGATCTTCCCAGATTTTACGGAATGGCTCAATGAAGTCGGATACCTCTTTCATTTTTTTTGCATTAATATGATAATACATTTCCCTGCCGTTTTGCTCCTGTTTAAGCAATTCGCATTCCGTAAGTATTTGCAAATGTTTTGAAACTGTTGGTCGTGCTGTATCAAAGTTTGCAGCTATGGCGCCTGCTGTCATGGATTGTGATGCGACCAACAGGAGAATTGCCCTTCTTGTAGGATCTGCTATGGCCTGGAATACATCGCGTCTTAAATTCATCGTGTAGCTATTTGACTACAAATATATGCGTAGCTATTTAACTACGCAAATTATTTTAAAAAAACTGCGCATGAACTATTACAAGTCGTTCATTAACAATGAGAAAATCTTATGGAATGGGTAAAATAAAAAACAGCACACTCTAACCCCTTAAAGTGTGCTGTCTAAATCTATTTCACCGGGCGGCGAAATATTAATTAAAGCTACATTTTAATTTCAGACTAGCGTTAAAAGAGGTGATTATTTTGAAAAAAAGTTATAAGATTATTTTAAGTCCAGGTCCTGGTTTTTCTTCCCTTCGAAATATTTCTTCAAAGCACGTTCCCCGAATATATAGAACACGACAGGCGTTACGAGCATATCAAGAAACGTGGAGCTTATCAATCCCCCGAGAATCACAATAGCCACAGGATAAAGGATCTCTTTCCCGGATGCCTGTGGATCGAGTGTGAGCGGAATAAGCGCAAGTGCGGCAACGAGCGCTGTCATAAGTACCGGAACCATTCTTTCCAATGAGCCACGGATGATCATTTCCTTGCTGAATTTTTCTCCTTCATGCTCCACCAGGTGAATGTAATGTGAGATCATCATAATTCCGTTTCTTGAAGCGATCCCGGTCAGTGTAATAAAACCAACCAGCGTCGCTACAGAAAAGGTACCGCCTGTAAGAACAACTGCAATGACACTACCAACCAATGCAAGTGGAATGTTCAGCATGATTTGAAAAACAATCGGCGCAGAACGGAAATGGCTGTACAGCACGAGGAAAATTCCGGCAAGTGCAAACAATCCTAAAATCAGAATTAATCTCGACGCACTTTTCTGACTTTCAAATTGTCCACCGTAATCCACAAAATAGCCTTCGGGAAGATCAACATCGGAATAAATTTTTTCCTGTATCTCTTTTACGGTTGTACCCAAATCGCGGTCCTGGACATTGCAGGAAATAACTATTCTCCGCTGTGTATTCTCATGCGAAATCGTGTTGATCGTGTTGGTGTATTCAACCTGCGCAATTTGATTGAGCGAGATAAGACTTCCATCGCCGGTATGGACTTGCGTATTGCGAATGTTTTCAATGTTTGTTCGTTCAACATCGCTTGTCCGCAAGAGAATGTCAAATGTTTTTTGTCCGTCAATAATTTGACCTGTGACTTTTCCATTATAAAAAATCTCCAGATCTTCTGCTACTTTCCCGGATTGCAGTCCGTAACGTTTCAACGCTTCACGGTCAATGCTGATAAGCAATTCAGGAACCATTACCTGCTTTTCGACCTGCACGTCGACAACACCCGGGATTTTTTCAATTACATTTTGAATGTTATTTGCAGCGCTGCGAAGACCGGTCAGATCATTTCCATAGACCTTGATCGCAACCTGTGCACGAACGCCGGACAACAAATGATCAAGCCGGTGTGAAATCGGCTGACCGATATTTACAGATACACCGTTAAGAACAGAAAGCTTTTCACGAATATCAGCAAGCACTTCTTCGCGATTTCGGCCGGTATCTTTTTTCAGCTCAACTTCTATTTCAGAATTGCTAACGGGCTCTACATGTTCATCCAGCTCCGCGCGACCGGTCCGGCGACTTACATATTGAACTTCCGGAACTTTTAAAAGCAATACTTCCGCCATTGTTCCGATACGGTTGCTTTCTTCGAGCGATGTTCCCGCAGGAGCAGAAAGATTTACTGTAAATGAACCTTCATTGAACGCCGGTAAAAATTCAGTTCCGAAAAACGGAACAATAAATATTGAAATGACAATAAGAAAACCTGCAAACCCGATGATGAGCTTTGGGCGTGCAAGTCCCCAGTGAAGTAATTTAATATCTTGCCGCTTCAGGAATCTTACCATTGCACTTTCGCGTTCTTCTTTGTTTTTCATTTTACCAAGCAGGTAGCTGCAAAGTGCCGGCGTAACAGTAAGCGAAACAATAAGCGATGCAACGATAGAAGTGATGTAAGCGATACCAAGTGGCGCAAAGATCTTTCCTTCTATGCCTTGCAAATAAAACAACGGGATAAAAACGAGCACCACAATAATTGTAGCATACACAATAGAATTTCTTACTTCGCTGCTGGCCTCGTAGATCACTTTGAGCAAAGGTCTTGGCTGTTCACTTGCCCAGTTTTCTTTCATCCGCCGGTAAACATTTTCTACATCCACAATGGCATCATCTACCAATTCGCCAATGGCAATGGCAAGGCCGCCCAGCGTAAGGGTGTTGATAGATATATCAAACATTTTAAAAACAATCGCACTGATGATAAGGGATAGTGGGATGGCCGTGAGAGTAATAATGGTTGTTCTGAAATTGAGCAGGAACAAAAACAGGATGATGATGATTAATATAAATCCATCCCGCAAGGCATGCTCTACATTGGTGAGCGAAGTAGCAATAAAACTTTTTTGCTGAAATACATCTGTATTGATATGAATATCTTTTGGAAGCGATGCTTTGATATCTTCCACAGCCGCTAATACATCGTCCGTAAGCGCAATGGTGCTGGCACCGGGCTGCTTTTCTATACTCAGTATTACAGCAGGCTTTCCGTTAAAGGATCCATCGCCTCTTTTGATGGGACCACCAAATTTCACTTCGGCCACCTGCTGCAATAATACCGGCGAACCATTTCGGTTGGCTACTACGGTACTCTTTAAATCTTCGAGCGTATTGGCACGGCCAATATTTCTGATCAATACTTCCGACCCTTTGTTGTCAATAAAACCACCGGTAGTATTCAGGTTGGTGAGTTGCAACGCATTGTCTACATCGTTGATGGATAAATTGTATTGCCTCAACCTGTCAGAGGAAATCAACACCTGGTACTGCAACCTTTCGCCACCAATGGGTATTACCTGGCTCACGCCCTTTACGCTCAGCAGTCTTCTGCGAATGGTAAAGTCAGCCAGGGTTC
>JANOCU010000008.1:0-515116 GCA_031412295.1 Bacteroidota bacterium | reverse complement strand
CTCCGTGTGCATTTTAATGTTTGTTAGCACTGCATAATTATGCTATCGGAGAGTCTGATTTAATCCATTCAATTATTGGTTTTCAATACCTTAATGTCAATAGCTTCGTTAACTTAACGCCAATGCGATAGCTATCGGGATCAAGATTCAAGATTCAAGATTTTAAATAAAATTTAAAAAGTAAAAGTTCAGTGGCAAAGTAATTCTGAATATTGAATTTTGAATATTGAATTTTGAATATTTTTCATGGGCGTGTCCCTTTGCTGCACTTCGGGTCGCGCTATTCGTTGCAAGTCCTCGCTTTCCCCCGCGCAAACCTCAAAGATTGCTGCTTACTCGCAATCCGGCGCTGATCTTTGAGGTTGTCTTCGCACACTCCGGGCTTTTCACTACTATCGCTCACGCAAAATCCTTAAAAGGGCATTTCATTAATAATTTAATTATTATAAACATTTATTTAAGCCACTTACTCTTTATTTCACACCGTTTCTCACAATTCTGTTTATTGAGTAGCACAAAATAGATTTACTTTATCACAATAAATTCTTCGCACATCTTATATTTCAAAAGCATCCCTTCAATAAAGTTTAATCAAATCGAATCAGCAACCTTGCCGGAATTGCCACACGATTTTAATCTCCCAACCTAAGCCCGTTCTCCGGGGCACGAGTTTACAAAAATGCATGTTTTGGTTTTTGTGCTGTAAGTCTTTCCGTTAATGCAATGTGAAAGCCCGTCACAAACAAGCGCTACCGGCGCTGATCATTCTTTTGAATTTACTTATTTAAAAAAAATCCTATGAAAAAATTACTTTTCGGGCTTGGAACAGCTATGCTTTTAACCAGCGCTCAACTTCCTGCCCAGCTTATTTATCAATCATATTATAAATGGTCCAATGCTTCTAATGCAGATCATGGGCCCTATAACAAAGTAAAAACCTGGACGAATGCAGGCACACCGTTTTATTTCACTGTAGGCAGTGCAACAAATCCTGCAAACAATAGCTTCATGAGTACTTTGTCTTGTCATAACGGAAGCACAGGCAACCTGGTATTCACAAAACTGATCACGTCGCCATTTCATTCAACGGTAAAATTTGAAGCCGTCAGTGTGGCCATCGCCACTGTTTCGCAAAGTCCCTTGATCGCAGTTTTATGTAACCACGAAAATGCTGCAGGATTGAAACAGGCGTTGTTATATGAATTTGATGTGAATGGAAATGTGCTTGCCGCTCTCAATCTCGGGGCAGGTACGGGCGCTGATGTCGTGTACAATCCTTCCGGTTTTTCTTTTAATGTGCTTTGCGAAGTGAATGGCACAAACGGAACTGATTTCGAATTGACCGGTGTTGACGCTTTTGGCTTCATTACAGTTTGGGAAAAAACCTATAATTGGGGCGCGCAGGATAAGCCGACTTCCGTGATCATCGACAATGGTGAAATTGTTGCAGGAGGTTATACCGAAGTTGGTAATGACAGGCAGATCCTGATGATCCGCACTGCATTCGACGGCTCACTGTTCTGGGGCCAGGCATTCGGACTGGCTAACCGTCGTGAAACAATAACTGATATTGTATTTTATTTCAACCTCGATAACCAGTTCCGTTATGGCTTTTGCGGATGGGATGATATTACCGGCCAGGCTTTGATTGGTGATGTTGCTATTTCCGGTCCGCAATTCGGATACAGCGAACGTTACATTACAAGCGTCAATGGTCAGCAGTTCAGGACTTCGCATGCCAATGCCATCGCGCGTTCAGACAACAATTTATTCATCTGCGGAACGTATGACGACAATTCACCTTTTATCGCTTCGTTCCTGAAAAACGCCAACATCACTCCGCAGAATTTCCGTTTCTACGACGATGGAGAAGATGTGCCGGAAGAATTGCTCGATATAACCTGTGAGCTGGGTGCTGCATCGCGGGTAGCAAGCGTAGGTTACCAGCAACGCAGCGCAGCATGGAGCGGCTCACCGGCAGGCCAGGATTACAGCTGGATCATGACCATGAGCACGCTTGGCATTTCCAATTGCAGAACATCGGCGAGCGCAGTCACAACACTTTTTACCAGCGAGAATGCCTACCAGCTGGTTACCACTGCAACAGGTTCCAGCGTGGGTCCTTTTACGGGTATTGCCAACAGCACTTCCTACCTCTCACTGGATAATTGCACTACTCCTGCCCGACTTGCAGCAGAAGAAGAAACCATGGAAGAAGCAAAAATTGCAGAACGCTTTTCCACCCTTTATCCGAACCCGGGCAACGGCATATTTTACCTTGACGGAGCAATAGCGGAAAATGAAAATGCAGTTATAACAATTACTGATCTGCAGGGACGCATGGTTGCAACGCAGCAGCTGATAGCAGGAGCTACCACACAAACAATCGGGCTAAGCAATCTTGCAAATGGAATTTATTACTGGTCCGTGATTCTTAACGGGGAAACTGTGCGAAGTGATAAGCTGATTATTGCCCATTAATTTTGCCTTTGTTTCCCCGGCAGGAAACAATCAGCATAAGGGCTTGCCCGTCGCTTTTGGAGAAAAAAGCGGCGGGTTTTTTTATGTCACTTCATTTTTTTTAGAAGCAAAATGCGCTGTCGCTTTGAGGTATCTTTTTATAGAAGAAATATCAATGAAGTTTGCAGAATCATTTTATGGCGTGTCCCTCCTACGTCGGGTCGCGCTATTCGTTGCAAGTCCTCCCGTGAAGTAGAGGCAAGCTCACTTCAAGGTCCGGGCTTTTCACTGCTATCGCTCACGCAAAGGAATTCATGAAGTCACCATTCTTATTGTCGCCTTCGATACATTTTTTGACATCATAAATTATAGCGGTGAAGAAACATCGTTTGTCAAAAAACACTCAGTCTGACAAGGCAATTTCTCCCTTGTCAGACTGAGTGTTTTCGCATGAAATATTAAATTTTAAAGACAATTTCTAATTGCGAAAATGTATCGAAGGCGACAAGCAGCAATTCCTAATCCATCATCGCTGCCGATTTCCCTCTTGTATTGGCAATCACGTAGCGTAATGAAACTTCAAAACCGCCGCGGGCTTTGCTGGCTGTTTTTAAATCGGAGAGATTTAAATCGTAGCTCATGCCTAAACGGAATCCGTTAAATTCATATGCTGCTGCAAGTACTGCTGCATCCGCATAACGGTAATATGCTCCTAGCGCAAATGCGGCTGGTTTTTTTCTGTCGGTGTATCTTGATGCGTCCTGCATTAAATATTTAAACATCATACCTGCATTGATCTCGTGATGTCCGCCCTGCACCAATACAATGTAAGAAGGCTCGAGCACCAAATTCCTGTTCTTCAATCCGATCTCTGCATTACCGTGTGCAACAAATTTCATTGGTAAGCGCTGGCCGCCACCATAAAAGCTATATTCCGGTTTGTTGATATGATGCAAAGCAAATCCGGCTGTAAAGCTTGCGCCGTTATTTGAGCTTAATGTTCCATGACCTTTTCCATAAAACCACGCCATGCCCACACCGAAATCTGCGTACGTATGGTTTCCGAAATTCTGCAATTCACCACTTGGACGGCCACCATCAAAAGTCATTCCGTCATATTGCCTGTCCCAGTTTAAATTTCCATAAGTTAAACTACGCTGAGCCATTCCACCGAAAAGCCCAAGAGAAATTAAATTCTTATCATTCGCAGCAAGCACACCCGAAAGATGCAGCTGACCGCTTGTTGTTCCCATTTGTCCTTCACCGGCTTTATCAGAAAAAACATTAAGCCCCGCACCAAGATGTGAACCGTTAGCTCTTTTCAGGAAGAGCATATCACCGCTTACATTAAAAGTCCGGTAAGGTGTGGTGCTCACACTGTTCCACTGATCCTTAAAATTAATTATCGCACGCATTTTATTCGATAAGCCTGCGTTGGCAGGATTCAGCAGCAATGGCATTTCTGTCAGCTGCGAAAAATGCACATCCTGCGCTACAGAAAAAAGCGGCAGTAAAATGGCGGCAGTGGCAGTAAAAAAGCGTTGAATGTTTTTCATTTGAATTTTATTTATCAAAAACACTTTATTTTTTATCATTCAGTTCTCAACTTTCTCTTCGAGCGACAGCCGAGAAGTTATTTTACAATTGTTATCGTGCCTTGTTTTTCAACTAACGTTCCATCAAGTAAAGTTGCCCTCAGGAAATATGTGAATACAGCTGCTTCACATTCTTGTCCTCTCCACGTTCCATCCCATCCGTTTTGCGGAATTTTAGTGGTGAAGACTTGTTCGCCCCAGCGGTTATACACCTGGAAGTCCATGAACTCGATACAATTTCCACGCACGTAAAGTGTATCGTTACTTCCATCAGCATTTGGTGAAAATGCATTCGGAATAAACAATTCACCGCATGGCATTTCTACTGTTACAGTAACCGAATCAATTCCAGTACATCCGTTAATGTCTGTTACTGTCAATGTATAAACCGTTGTTACTGTTGGTGAAGCAACAGGGTTCTGACAATTCGTACAGCTCAGATCAGTTGACGGCGACCAGCTATACGTTACACCACCTGAGCCGGTAAGTATAGTTGTCTGACCAGAAGTAATCGTTACAGATGGTCCTGCATTTGCACTTGCATTCCCGGTATTTGAAACAACTACTACATCAGTAACAGAACAACCGTTCGCATCCGTGGCGGTTACTGTGTAAGAACCTGCAGGAACGTTTGTGATCGAATCATTGGTTGAAGAATTGCTCCACAAATACGTATATCCCGGGTTTCCGCCGTTTGATGACACACTTGCGTTTCCGTTGGCGAGATTACAATTTTCAGGAGTGCTTGTGCTTGTATTAACGATTTGTGCTGGCTGCGTCAAAGTAACGGTTTGTGTTTGCGGACAACCTGCGCTATCCGTAACAGTTACAGAATACGTTCCTGCCTGCAATCCTGAAACAGTTGCAGCAGTTGCACCACCCGGCATCCAGAGATACGTGAAAGAACCGGTTCCGCCACTTGCATTCACTGTTGCTGATCCGTTCGATCCGCCAAAACACGAAACGTTTGTGGAAGATTGAATGGTCACCACCGGGTTCGGATTCACAGCTACGGTGACCAGTGAAGTATCTGTTGGCGTTCCGCAACCGTCACTTACAACCAGCGTGTATGTTGTAGTTGTTGCAGGTGAAAATGTTTGTGTCGCGCCGGTAACATTTCCCGGATCCCAGGTGTAGGTTAAGTTTCCATCACCACCGGAAGCTGCTGCATTCAGCGTCACAGAATTTCCTGAACAAATTGCAGCATCAGCTATCGGATTCGTTGTAAGCGCTGGATTAACTGTTACAGTAATGTTCTGTGGTGCAGAAGTACAACCTAACGAATCGGTGGCAGAAACCGTATACGTTGTTGTTGTAACAGGAGAAACGACTTGTGGTCCGGGACCTGAAAGACTATTGCTCCAGTTGAACGTGTACGGGCCTGTTCCATTTGAAGGAATTGCATCGATCGGCGTAGATTGACCAATGCA
Source organism: Bacteroidota bacterium (assembly GCA_031412295.1). Taxonomy (GTDB): domain Bacteria; phylum Bacteroidota; class Bacteroidia; order Palsa-965; family Palsa-965. The sequence continues at coordinate 509,631 of JANOCU010000008.1, read as the reverse complement.
AATTGTTCCTGCACCTGAAGTTGAAAGCTGCACAGGGCCATTCACAAAAACAGTAACTGAATCTGATCCTAAACATGCATTGGCATCAGCAACGTTTACTGTGTATGTAGTTGTTGCGGTTGGAAATGCATTTGTACTTGCCGAGCCGGGAGTTTGAAGTGATCCTGCCGGTGTCCAGGAATAGGTATTGCCACCAGATGTGCTAAGTACGACTGTATCGCCTGAACAAATTGTAACATCAGGTCCTGCGAATACGGTAAGATTATTTGCTACTGCTACAACAATCGTATCGTTCAGCACACATCCTGCAGCATTTGTTCCTGTTACCACATACGTTGTAGTTGCAACAGGATTAGCAACAGGATTCGGAATATTCGTAGCGCTCAATCCAGCAGCAGGCGACCAGGAATAGCTGCTTGCTCCCGATGCATTCAGCTGGATAGAACTGTTCGGACAAATAGTAACATCAACACCAGCGTCAGTTGGCGGCAATGCATTTACTGCAACGTTCACTGTGTCATCATCGGTACAACCATTTGCTGCGGTTACGGTAACTACAAATGAAGTCGGAGCTGTAGGTGCTACAGCTTGTGTAGCACCCGGAGCATTCGAAAGTGATCCGCCGTTCCAGGAATATGTTCCGCCACCGGTTGAAGTGATCGTAATATTGGTTCCGCTGCAAATCGTTGTGTCATTCGAAGCTACAGCTGTCGGACGTGGATTGACAGTTACAATAATTGTATCGCTGGTAAAACAACCGTTACCTGCAGTTAAGCGTACGATGTACGTTGTGGTTGCTGCAGGGAAAGCATCCGGGTTTGAAATGTTCGGATTGCTTAATCCTGTTGTCGGTGTCCAGGAGAATGTTCCAGTTCCTGATGCGCTTAATTGTGTTGTATCACTTGTACAAATTGCAACATCAGGTCCTGCTGTAGTTGTTGGGGTAAGGTTTACATTGATCAGAACCGAATCAGAATTCTGGCAGCCGAATCCATCTGTAACAGTTACAGTATACGTTGTGTTTGTTAATGGAGAAACGGTTTGTGCTGCACCATTTGCATTTACAAGCGCGCCACCATTCCAGGTATATGTACCGCCGCCTGTTGCAAGAAGTGATGCAGGATCGCCTGAACAAATTGTCTGATCAGAACCAGCGTTTGGTGTTGGCAATGGATTTACTGTCAGAGTAACTTGTGTTGTTGCTGTACAACCATTTCCATCTGTTACATCAACCGTATAGGTGGTTGTTGCTGCAGGAGAAACTGTTTGTGATTGTCCGTTTGCGTTGATCAATACATCACCATTCCAGTTGTAATTCGTTCCGCCTGTGGCATTCAATGTTGCGCTTTGTCCCGTACAAATTGCCGCAGGAGTTGATGTAGCGGTCGGAACCGGTAATGGATTTACTGTTACTGTTGTTTGTGACGTAGATGTACATCCGTTTCCTGCAGTTCCTGTTACTGTATATGTTGTTGTAGTTGCAGGAGAAACAGTGATTGGTGAGCCTGAAATATTTCCCGGATTCCAAACATAGGATGTAGCACCGCTACCGGTAAGATTTGTTGATCCACCAACACAGATTGCAGGTGAAGAAGCAGTAGCAGTTACTGTTGGTGTCGGATTAACTGTTACTGTTGTTTGTGCGGTAGAAGTGCATCCGTTTCCTGCAGTTCCTGTAACTGTGTAAGTTGTTGTTGTTGCAGGAGAAACAGTGATCGGTGAACCAGAAATATTTCCAGGGTTCCAGACATAAGTTGCAGCTCCACCACCTGTGAGATTGGTAGAATTACCGGAACAGATTGTAGGTGCTGAAGCGGTTGCAGTTACTGTTGGAGTTGGATTTACTGTTACAGTTGTTTGTGAGGTAGAAGTACAACCGTTGCTACCTGTACCAGTGACTGTATAGGTAGTGGTTGTTGCAGGAGAAACAGTGATTGGTGAACCAGAAATATTTCCCGGATTCCAAACGTAGGATGATGCGCCACCACCGGTGAGATTGGTAGAGTTGCCCGAACAGATTGTCGGAGCGGATGCTGTTGCTGTTACCGTTGGTGTTGGATTTACTGTTACTGTAACTTGTGCAGTGCTGCTACAACCTGTTGTTGTTCCTGTAACAGTATAGGTTGTAGTTCCGGAAGGTGAAACAGTTATCGGTGAGCCCGAAATATTTCCCGGATTCCAAACGTATGTTGTCGCGCCGCTGCCGGTAAGATTGGTTGAACCGCCGTTACAAATTGTTGGTGCGGATGCTGTGGCCGTTACAGTAGGTGTTGTATTTACTGTAACTGTTACCTGTGCTGTGGAAGTACAACCGTTTCCTGCAGTTCCTGTGACTGTATATGTTGTTGTAGCTGCAGGTGAAACAGAGATCGGCGAGCCGGAAATATTTCCAGGGTTCCAGACATACGTAACTGCGCCGCCACCTGTGAGGTTGGTTGAATTACCTGTACAGATTGTGGGAGATGCTGCTGTTGCTGTAACAGTAGGTGAAGGATTCACAGTGATGGTGCGCGTGGCCGTTCCGGAGCATCCTGAAGTTGTTCCTGTAACGGTGTATGTTGTAGTTGTTGTTGGTGAAACCGTGATTGGTGATCCTGTAATATTTCCCGGATTCCAGACATAGGATGTTGCGCCAATTCCTGTGAGCGTGGTTGAATTGCCGGAACAGATTGTGGTTGAAGATGCAGTTGTTGTAACTGTTGGTGTTGGAGTAACTGTAACCGTAATTTGTGCTGTGTTTGAACATCCCGGTCCGACAGTTCCGGTAACTGTGTAGGTGGTAGTTGTTGTCGGTGAAACCACTACTGAAGTTCCGTTAAGATTTCCCGGATTCCAGTTATAGGTTGTTGCTCCTGCACCGGTTAATGTTGTGGATGAGCCGGAACAAATAGGGTTGGTTGACGCGCTTGCAGTGACAGTAGGTGCGGGTCCGACGGTAACAGTTACAGGCTCTCTCCACCATCCCGCGCACGTTCCTACCCAATACGTTGTTGTTGCAGCAAGCGGACCTGTATTATAGCTGGCGCCGGTAAAGATGGGTGTACCACCAACAGCCGCAGTGTACCAATTTATGACAGCACCGGGAGGAAGTGTTCCTGTAATTACTGCTGTAAGCGTTGTAGAGTTACCCGTGCAAATTGTAATGTTGGTGAGTGTAATATCAAAATTAGAGATCGTAGCATTATTCGTTCCGGGACAGCCGCGTGTTGCACCGTTCGGGGTGAATTCCGTTACAGAAGATGAGTTTGTTGTTCCGTTATTTCCGCCATTTGAATTTCTTGCCGGTGTTCCGGATGAAACGGAAATGTATCCGCCACCACCGCCACCACCCGGACCTTCACCTTCGCTGGTTGAAAAAATCAGGTTGATGACTTGGTTGCCACCATTGCCACCATTTGTATTAATTGTAAGCGTATTCGCGACACCGCCTATTGCATTGAGCACAACAGTTCCTCCTGCACCACCACCACCGGCCGCGTCAATCCCGGTAATAACACCTGTTCCGCCCTGGCCGTTTGCACCATTCAATCCATTAGAATTAATAGTTCCCGAGCCGCTGATCGTACCGAAGCACATCAGGTAAATCAATCCGCCACCATCACCACCAATTCCACCGCCACTCTGATTCTGATCGCCTGCACCACCGCCGCCGCCAAGGAAAAGCCGGCCTGTGGTATAATCCAGCGGTCGGCCACCTAATCCTGTTGCTTCGTGATTCCTGGAATCGCCGCCCCATGCTGCGTTGCCGGGAGGAACGGTTAGTGCATTCTGATTGTTTCCACAAAACGTGTAACCGCCTCTTCCGCCACCGGCAGAATTAGCAGTGGTACGTAAGTTCATTGTTCCTGCGGGCGGTTCAATGGACCATGCAGTTCCCCATCCCGCTACGGACTGATCGGGCACACCCATTCCACTCCACATTGCGGTTGGACTTGTTGAGTTAGGCGCATTTGCACCACCACCACCGCCGGCGTTATGTCCGTCGCCACCACCACCACCATTCGCCCCGGGTGCGCGACAATATCTACCGCCAAAAACATCGTATTCTGCCTGGTAACCTGCAACACCTTCTCCTTTTTCGGCTCCGAGCGCGCTGCCAGTGCTGAAGGTTGTATTTACTCCGAAGCTGGAGAAATTATCTCCGACTAAAGATCCGCCGCGGAATCCTTTTCCATCTGCGAAAATTGCTCCGCCGGCATTCACCACTGTGTTTCCCTGTACTTCTACTGCGAGCACACCGCCGACAGTTCCGTTCCAGTCATCGCAGGTTAAAACGCCACCGGAGTTTACAGTAAGTGTTGTGTATCGGGGCACGCGAATGACCATTGGCTTGCGGGCAGTTCCGCCATTGGGAATATATTGATTTGTGGTTCCGCAATCTATGACGATTGATGTTATGCTGGGAACAGAAACGACCTGGCGAAATTCGTATAAACCCGTGCTATAATAATCACCAGGAGTCATGACTTTACCCCAGGTGGTGTCGGAACCGGACGCTGTAGGTCCATTGATAATTGTGCCTTGTGCCTGGTAGATCATGATCAGATCGCCAGGCTGCAGCGCGCTTGCGAATCTTCCATTGCTATTTAAGCTGCTGTTGGAAACAGTGATTGTAGTGCTTCCTGCTGCTATGAAGGCTGTAATTGCTGTGTATTCATTCACGATGGTGTTGGCCGCAGTTACGGTACGCGGACCATGAACACCTTGTTGAGCAAATACGTTTTGAGCAAAAAATAAGACAGGCAGAAAGAGAAGGGTAAAATACCGAATCATGAGTTATGAATTAAGGTGGTGGGCCAGAGTACTAATATAGATAAAATGTAGGAAAAAAGGAATATACGGATTACGGATTACCAATTACGAATTACAGATTACGGATTACTGATTACTGATTACTGAATTACCGATTACGATCGGGAGGAAGGGGGAAATTTAAGGTGGTTGTAACAAAATACATCTTGGAATAACCCTGATGGAGGTATTGTTGGACCTCTTTTTTATTCTTCATTAGGCGTGTTTAAGAAACGCGCCTAATGAAGAATAAAAAAAGCGACTACCGAGAGCCTGCCTGCAGCCGCGCTTGCATTTGCTGCGGCAGGCTGGCAGGAACAATGCTTCTAAAACATGAAAATGGTTCTGCTTCTTAAATGCTACGAATATCACTTTATACTCGTGCACCACAACCCGTAATCCGTAATTTGTAATTTGTAATTTTCTAACTCTCTTCTTTGAACGGATTTCTCGGAACCCATGGGGAAGGCTGGAGATAATCGATAAAAGGGCGGATGATTTGATTTGAAAGTCCGTTGCGGTGGCGGATGTAACAGACGAGATCGTGCGGTTCGGCGCCTACGGTGGATTTCATTTCGGCAGCTGTTCGTCCGAGGAATACTTTTTTGTAACCGGCATCAATTCCATCAGCGATAAAATCATACAGCACGCGCTGGTAAAGGGGAAGATTTTCATTTACGCTATAATCGATTCCGATGAAATGTGCTTCGAGGTGATTTTGCAAATGAAAAGCGGAACGGAATGCTACCCATTTTCCATTTTCACGATATCCGAAAATGCGGAAGGTATCCGGAAACTTACGTTTCATTTCGAGAAAATAATCAGGATGAAGAATGGAGAGGCGGAACTTTGCGCGTTCAAAAACATTTTGATACAGCCTGTAAATTTCTGCAGCTGCTTTTTCGAGCGTTTCGCCTTCTAATTCTACCACTTCAAGCGTTGCTGTTTTTTTAAGAACTGCTTTTGCGCGGTTGCGGTATTTTTTTGAAAGTGATGCTAAATAATCATCGAAGTTTTTCCATATTGCCGCAACAGGAACGATCATTTCGGGCTCGACAAGAAAACGATGGTATCTTTTTTTACGAAGGAAATCTGATCCGCCTACAGCAGTTTTTTCGAAAAAATCTTTTACAAGGATGGCAGAAATTTTTCCGGCTGCGCGATCATTTTTGGTAATTGTTTTTACGGTTTCGGCAAGCGCGATAAAAACTTTTTCGGGATCGGCATCTTTGATCGTGCTGACACCGTATTCGCCACTTACAAAATTATTTCCGGAGACAAGAATACGAAAGCCATTATCCTCGCGGCATTTTTGCAACCACTCGCGCAGGCTGTTTCCGACATTATGAATTTTAGATGCGCTGGTAATAGGCTGAAGGATGTAAGAAATTTCGTCGGCGGTAAGATGAACAACCTGGAAATAAAAAGCGGCGATTACTTTTTTCTTGTCGTACAACAAGCCGTAATGAAAAGCCATATTGGGAGGTGAAAGCTTTTCGAAAGCGAGCAAATAATCGTAATCCAGGAAAAAATTACCGGAAGGAACCGCTTTTTCCCAGCCGCTTTTTTCCAGCAAGCCGATGTTTGGTTGCAGCACGACGTCAAGCCCTGAAGAAAGGCTGAATGTACCGGAAGAAACCCGATTTGTTATTGCGTGTGGACGTATCAAAGGTTTCTTCTCAAAAATAAACTGATGAGCAACCAGCGCAGCCTTTATCAACGGACAGGTAAACATACTCCCTCATAGTCGTTAAAGTCGGTGGTTTATTTTATAAATACAAAGATACTTCATCATCTCGCGAGAATATCAACCATTTTCAACAATCCTGCATCGGGCTCTACATGTTGTTTTACGGCCTCGGCAAACGGAGTAAGAACGATTTTACGATTAATAATTCCAATCATTACATGCGATTTTCCTTCGAGCAGCGTTTCAACTGCGGCAAATCCCATACGGCTTGCATTCACCCGTTCCATACAAGAAGGTGAGCCACCGCGCTGGATATGTCCGAGCACAGAAACGCGTGTATCGAATTGGGGAAACTTTTCTTTGATGGCTTTATCGACTTTAAATGCGCCGCCTGCTTCATCACCTTCTGCAACAATAATTATTTTGGATTTTTTTTCGCGCTGCTTATCGCCGAGTGTTTTTAGCAATGTTTCCAAATCATTTTTCGTTTCAGGAACAAGAATTCCTTCTGCTCCCGATGCAATTCCGCTGTATAAAGCAATCAAACCGGAATCGCGTCCCATTACTTCAACAATAAAAACGCGGTTATGCGATTCAGCCGTATCACGAATTTTGTCCACGGCTTCGATCACTGTATTGATGGCGGTATCGTAACCGATGGTGTAATCTGTGCCGACTAAATCATTGTCAATAGTTCCGGGACAGCCGACAAAATGCACGTTACAAATTTTCGAAAACTCAGTTGCGCCGCGAAAAGTTCCGTCGCCACCGATTGCAATTACGCCTTCGATACCATGCTTTTCCAAATTTGCTTTCGCTTGCTGACGACCTTCTTCGGTTAAAAATCTTTTGCTTCGTGCTGTTTTTAAAATTGTTCCGCCGCGATGGATGATATGTGCAACGGATTTCGCATCCATTTTAAAAATGTCGCCGTTGATCATTCCTTCATAGCCATAACGAATGCCGTACACTTCAACGCCTTTGTAAAGCGCATTACGAACAACAGCACGAATGCAGGCGTTCATGCCGGGCGAATCTCCACCGGAAGTGAAAAGGGCTATTTTTTTCATAGACAAATGACGTTAAAAAAGAAATGATAATGGCAAGATTTTTGAAAAGTTTTATTAACTTTGGTTGTAGTGGATTAATAGTTGACTTTAATATTTTTATACGATGGCACCTTCCCCGTTAAGTGATAAAGCAAAAAAGATTTTGGATGATAACATTCTTTCGGAGAATGAAATCAATAACATCCTGATGTTTGGGCATGATAAGAATGTGAAGGAGATTACTTTTAATGAAGGCGCGGCTGAATACAGGATTATCAGCTTAGCTTCAGCAAAGAATTTGAGTCACACGGTTTAAGAAATCGTTCTTCCCTTCTTAACCTTACTTGCACATGGATATAGCGTTATCCTCTCTTACTATTTTCCTTATTATTTTACCGGGCATTCTATACAATCGTTTTTTTTACGATGAGCGCCAGCATTTATCTGATTCGGAACGTAGCTGGGGTGCGCTTCTTGTTTCTTCGCTTCTTCCGGGTTTAATGCTTCAAAGTCTTGGGGTATTTATTCTCAGCAATTTTCCTTATTTAGAACTCAAGCTGGAAGTCTTGGGTTTTTTATTGGCGGGATGCAATGAAGATAAAAACACAGCCGGCACATTTTCTGTAATTCAAAATAACTTTGGTAAGATCACACTCTATTTCATTTCCATCAATCTTCTTTCTATTGGAATTGCGAGAGCGTTCAGGCATTTTGTTTTAAAGAATTATATAGACACAAAATTTCCGCAATTATTTAAATACGGAAAATGGTATTACTATTTAGCCGGCAGAAAAGAAAAAGGAAGTGATTTTACAAAGATCGATGTGCTTGTGAATACAGAAACCGGCACTTCGCTTTACAGTGGATTTTTAGTGGATTTTACTTTAAATGATAACAGCATCGAAACGCTTTATTTGCGGAATACGATTCGTTGGGTGGAGACGAAAGAATTGGATGAAAACGGGAAGACTAAAAAAAATCATTATGTCATACCCGGAAAATATTTCATCATCCCGGGCAAAGAAATCCTGAATTTTAATCTTACTTATTTGCGGATAGAAAAGGTCAGAAAAGAAAAAGGGAAAAAGATATCCACGCAAGAATCAAAATCCTGAATTCTTATTTACTAATGCTCTTCAAGGAATATAATCATAGTTGGTTTCAATTATGATTTCCTTTTTCTCAGGAAAGGATTTAGGATTCGATAAAATATGAGCGAAAGCCACTTGATTCAATTGGTATAAATAAGCCATTCGTTGCAAAGGAGTCAATGACAATGAATATTTTCGCATGTCATTTTCTTGCTCTTCAAATGTCGAAATCGTAATTGTTTTAAAAGTTTCAGAAAGGTTTTTTCCGGGAATTGAAACATACGCCATTGAAGGCTCGTTGACTTGCGAATCTTCCGTTTTTTCGGGTGCGATATGTTTCTTTTTTTTTGCATCGTGTTATCAAACAATTATTCCTGTGAATCAAAATTCTGCGGTCCCGGCTTTTTATAACCCGGCTCTAATTTGTGCACCTTTTTTGTTCCGGCGTACATTTCATATTTCATCAACCTGCATTCGAGCGGACCGTTGAACAACGTAATTTTTCTGCTCGGGCGTAAACCGATTTCGCGTATGGCTTCCTGGTTGGAAGAGATCAACCATGCTTCGTAGCCGGCATATTTTTTCTTGAATGTTTCACCGATCTTTTTGTAAAATTCAGGTGAATCATCTTGCTCGAGTCGCTCACCGTACGGCGGATTCATGATGAGAATTCCTTTTCCTTCGGGCGGCGTCCACGAGAAAAAATCGGCACATTCGGTTTTGATGAGATCTTCTACTTTTGCTTTCTCAATATTTTCTCTTGCTTTTGAAATAATATTGGGAACGATTTCAAGTCCGAAAATATCCAACGCTTCGTTACTAATGCGATCGATTGCGCCTTCTGTGATCTTGCTCCACACTTCAGCATCAAAATCATTCCAGTTTTCAAAACCGAATTTTTCGCGAAAAACTCCCGGAGGAATTTTAGATCCGATCATGGCAGCTTCAATTGCAATTGTTCCGGAGCCTGTCATCGGATCGATCAAACGCTGGCTTGGATGCCATTCGCTCAATAAAATTATTCCGGCAGCGAGCACTTCATTCATCGGCGCTTTTCCTGTGTCGTCGCGGTAACCGCGTTTGTGCAGCGAATAACCGGAGCTGTCGAGTGACACAGTTACTTCCTGTCGTGTTACGTGAATGTTGATACGCAGCGTTGGAAAGTCTGTGTCTACCGAAGGACGCTTATTAAATTTTTCGCGGAACTGATCCACGATCGCATCTTTTGTTTTTTGCGCGATGTAATACGAATGGTTGAAAATTTCGGTGTTCAATGTACAATCAACGGCAAGCGTATCTTCTGCTTTGAGCCACTGACTCCAGTCGAGCGCGTAAATGCCATCGTAAAAATCTTTCTCGTTGCGCGCATCGAATTTTGCAACGGGTTTTAAAATGCGGAGGGCTGTACGCAGCAGGTAATTTGCTTTGTACATGGTTCCGTTATCGCCAACAAAGCTGACTGCGCGTTTATGTTCTTTAATATCGCGTGCGCCGATTTTTGAAAGTTCGATTGCAAGAACGCCTTCTAGTCCCTGCATTGTTTTTGCCACCATGCGAAAATCGCCGGGCTGGAGGATTTCATCTGAATTATTCACGGTGTAAAGGTAGGGATTTAATGACTGGGAGATTGCTTTGGGTGATTGGTGATTGGTGATTGGTGATTGGTGATTGGTGATTGGGAAAAGGTTGATAGTTAGTGGTTGGAAAGATTGGTTGTAACTTTTGTACTTTCGATGCATCAAATTAAAAGAACAATGGCGATTCAAAAGGAAGATATTCTGGCAATTGAAAATAAATTAATTGAAGGAATTAAGAACAGCGATGTTAAATTTTTAGATTCTGTATTGCATGATGAGTTGGTTTTTCTTGCTCCGAATGGACAGGCGATTACTAAACAGATGGATTTGGATTCGCATAAGGCCGGTGATATGATTGTGGAGAAGTTGGTTCCTTCGTTCGAGACGATAACGGTTCTTGGCAATACTGCAACTGTTACTGTTGTGTATGATACGAAAGGAACGATGCAGGGAAATCCTGTTGAGGGAAAGTTTCGTTACTTGCGAGTGTGGCAGTTGTTTGATGATGGATTGAAAGTGATTGGTGGTTGTTGTTTTCAGCTGAATTAAGTTTGAATCAGTAAAACAACACTAACAAAAATGTAATGGAAATCAAAACACATCAAATAAACAACACAAAAATCGCCGAAGTCATTTCTGAAAATATTGTGATCGCTACTACACAAGATGGGATTGAACTCTTAGGAAATCTTTATTACCAGGACTTCGACAAAATCATTCTTCACGAAAAAAACATTACACCTGAATTCTTTGATTTGAAAACAGGAATTGCGGGTGAACTATTGCAGAAGTTTTCAACTTATCGTGTTCGAATAGCAATCGTTGGGGATTTCGGCGTTTATCAAAGTCAGAGCTTGAAAGACTTTATTTTTGAAAGCAATAAGTTCGGGTTGATTAATTTTGTTTCGTCGAAAGAAGAAGCGATTGAAAAACTTTTGAAATAATAATTATTAAGAATAGCATAAAATCAGTAAGTCAAACAATGACACATTTTCCCGTAACCAACTCTAATCTTTCGGCTTTTGATCTTGGATTGTTTTTGCAGGATAAATATTCCTTAAGCAAAAACACGGTTTGCCGGTTTATTCGTGCCGGTATCAATGACACTTATTTGGTCACTGACAATCATGACAAATTTATATTGCGCGTATATAGTTTGAACTGGCGCACACAGGAAGAAATCGAAGAAGAACTAAAGTTGTTGCTTGAATTAAAAGAAAACAATATTCCGGTTTCTTATCCGCTGCCCGACAAGAAAAACAATCACATACAAACGCTGAACGCTCCGGAAGGTGAGAGATTTGCTGTATTATTCACTTATGCTAAAGGCGAAAAAGCACACAATATAGCAGCAGAAGGACATTTTCAAATCGGGGCAATTATGGCGCGGCTTCACCAGGTGACGATCAATCAAAAATTGAAACGCACTACTTATTCGTCCGGCGTAATTCTTATTGACCCCTTAAAGCAAGTGGAAAAATTTCTGAGTTCAGATTCGCAAGAAATGGCGTTTATGCGCTCTGCTCAAAAATATTTATTGCAAGAATTTTCAAATGCAAACACGTCTGAAATTCGCCAGGGCATTGTCCATCTCGATATATGGTTTGATAACCTGAACATTACCGGGAATAATGAAGTAACAATTTTCGACTTCGATTTTTGCGGTAATGGTTGGCTCTGTCTCGATATTTCCTATTACATTTTACAACTTCATAATATTGAAAAATATGAAGCAAAGGAATATCAACCAAAAATTGACAGCTTTATCAACGGATATGAATCAGTGACGAAAATAAGTGGTGAAGAAAAAAGACTTATTCCACTGCTTGGCGTGAGCTTGTACTTTTTCTATTTAGGTGTACAATGCCAACGTTACGATAATTGGTCAAATACATTTTTGAGTGAGAACTATTTGAAAAGATTCATCAATGGGCTTGTGAAGAAATACTACGAAATTTATAAGCTCGGCTAAATTTTACACAAACTATATGAACAAGCAAAACATCATTGATTTACTGGCGCAAAAACATGCTTCCTTCAATACTTACATCAATGAATTATCTTCGGAAGAATATGCTTTCAGCTATAACCTAAAATGAAATACAGGTCAGCAGCTGGAACATATTGTGCTTTGTGTGAAGCCGCTTGTCCAGGTTTTCAGCATGGAGAAATCAATGATCTCGCAAACTTTTGGTCGGGCGGATAAACCTGGTCGTGCTTATGATAATTTGGTTGATGAATATAAATTGAAATTAAGCCAGGGCGGAAAAGCTCCAGCGCGTTTTGTTCCTGAGAATAATGCAATTCCTGAAAGAGATGTTTTAAGCGAGAAGCTGGCAAAGCTGATCACTGCACTCTGTGTTCAAATTGAAACATTCACAGAAGAAGAGCTTGATGGCTTATTGATTCCGCATCCTTTGTTGGGAAATCTTACATTGCGCGAGATGTTGTTCAATGCGATTTATCATCTGGAGCATCATCATGAAATTGCGAAGGAAAATTTGAAGAATAAATAAATTCTAAAAACTTAGGAACAAATACTTCAACAATAGTCCTTTCGCTAAATTTTATTTTTAACGCGAAGACCCAGGGGCACGGTGGAAGCGCGGAGAAAAAAATTATTTCCTGATTGGGAGTAAAGTTTTTGTATTTAGTTTTCAGAACGGATTCCTTTTTAAGGCAAAGTTGCGAAGGCACGGAGGAGGGCGCGGGAAAAAAGGTAATTTCGTGGCCCCAATCATTTACCATGCTCGATCTCGCACTTACTCGCCTTGAAGGCCTCGCTGTTCATTTTGTCGGAAATAAATTAAGAGAAGAAAAACTTTTTATCTCCCAGGAACCTGTTGCTGATTTGAATGAAGATGAAGAAGCCTTGCTGCTGAAATTTTTTCTTAAATCATTTAATACGGAAGAACTTTTTCGCTTTACGCACCCTTCCGATTTGGAGCTGAATGAAATTTATTCGTTTGCCACAAAACTTTTTGAGAAACCATCCAACTTCGGAAAACAATCGAAAAATATTGCGAATCACCTCTACTCCTGCTCCACTCATCCGAAAATTAAGAGCGGGGAATTGTATGTGGCTTATTTCAGCCATTGCATTGTGGATGGAAAAGAAGTGGAAGCAATCGGTTTATTCAAAACAGAAAGCAAAGAGAAATATTTAGATGCCGCGTTGAAAAAAGACGCGTACCGTTTAAATTTTCATGAAGGCGTTCCATTGGGGAAAGTAGAAAAAGGTTGTTTGATTTTAAATACCGGCGAAGAAGGATTTTCTGTTTGTGTGGTGGATTCAAAAAGCAACGAAGCGCTTTACTGGACGAATGATTTTTTGAATGTAACGCCGCAGAGCAACAGCTTTCATCAAACGAAAACATATTTAAAGATCTGCCAGGAATTTGTGACCGGGCAATTACCTGAAGTTGCTGAAGTGACGAAAGCGGATCAGATTGATATTATGAATCGCTCTGTGGAATATTTCAAAAGCAACACAGAGCTGAACATGGCGCAATTTGAAGAGGAAATTTTTGAAGAACCGGAAGTGCGTAAATCATTCAATAATTTCAGGAGAGATTTTGAAGAGCAGAATGATATTGTTGTAGAAGATAATTTTGAAATTTCAACGAAAGCAGTAAAGCGGCAAGCGCAGGTTTTTAAAAGTGTCTTGAAACTGGATAAAAATTTTCACATCTACATTCACGGCGATAAGCAGCTGATTGAAAAAGGATTTGATGAAGAGACGGGGAAACATTTTTATAAGATATATTTTGATAATGAATTGTAGGGTACGAAAAACGAAAGTTTGCGAAAATACGAAAGGGACTTTTCGTATTTCGTATTTTCGCAAACTTTCGTTTTTCGTACCCCCTACCCTATCAACAACCACGCTGTAAAAACCCCCAGCAAAATCGTTCCGAACTTCAACGCGTTGAAACGATGATTTTCGGTGCTTTCGAAAAGGATGGTGGTTGAAATGTGAAGGAAAATTCCGATTACCATTCCTGTTATTGCGGCGAAGTACGGTGCGAGATCGCCTTGTAATTGTCCGCCGATTAAATGACTTGCTACCATTCCAAGCGGAGTCATCAGCGCGAAAATGCCGAGGAATAAAAATGATTTTCCTTTTGAATGACCGAGGTGAAGCAGCAATCCCATGAAAGCAATTGCAATTGGAATATTGTGCAGCACAATGCCGGTGAGAAACGGCGGAAAAACTTTTGTGTCAGCCGCTTCGATTCCGAGTGGCATGCCTTCGAGAAACGAGTGCAGGCAAAGGCCCGCCACTACTCCAACCGGAATTTTCGCGTGGGCGTGATCGTGCGTGTGACCGTCGTCCGCATGTACATGTCCGTGCTCGATTCCTTCCGATAAATATTCAAGCAAAAGCTGCAGTAAAAATCCGGCGAGGATCCACATGCCGATGTTGACGGTTTTTGTTTCGTACAGTTCCGGAATCAGGTGCAAAACGCTGATGGCGAATAAAAATGCCCCGCTGAAGGCAAGCAATAATCGCATAGCTGTGCGCGGTATTTTCATCACCAGCAACACAGCGCCGCTAAGCATGATAGAAATGAACGCGATAAAACCGTAGCTCAACAAGGTCATAATTTATTTTTTTTCGCAACAAGAATTAATCGTGGTGAAGTTGCTGCTTCATATTTTCCCAAATGATAATCGCCGAAAACATGGTCAATAGTAAAATATGGTGCCAATAACTTTTGAAAATCGCCGAGGTTCAGCAATTGGACACTTTCGGTGTAAGTATGTTTTATGTTTTCTACTTCAAAGGAAATGTCTTTCAGCACCACGTTATTTTCAATGCGCTTTTTCCAGTGAAAATCAATTCCATCCACCTTATTTATTCCTTCATGATTTACCTCTACCATTTTGCGCACCAGCTCAGCATTCAAAAAATCAATTACAAAAACGCCGTCTTTTTTCAACCCGCTTTTCACCGCTTTCACCACTTGCTCATTCTCACGAACATTTGAAAAGTAACCGAAACTCGTGAATAGATTAAAAGTATAATCGAAATAATTCACCATAAACGGATGACGCATATCGTGCACGAAAAAAGAAAGTCCGGCCGACTCCAGGTTTTTCGCTGCTAAAATGCTTTGTCCCGAAAGATCAATGCCAGTTACTTCGAGTCCTTTATTATGCAAAGCCACAGCATGTCTGCCTTTTCCGCAAGCAAGATCCAGCACACGCGCACCGGACTGCGGCTGAAGAAAATCTACAATTCTTCCAATGAAAGCTTCCGCCTCACTATCATCACGATTGCTGTAAAGCATATGATAATATTTGCTGTCGAACCAGCTTTCAAACCAACATGAAGTATTGTCAGAATTTTCCACAGGGTACAAAGATAATTTAAGAATCAAGGATTAGGGAGGAAAATGTGATTACGGTCTGCCTGTAAGATTTTCAGTCCCCTGGCCTAACTTGTAATTACACTTTTTTTCAATAACCCCAAGCAATTTCCAAGTTACCAGATTACCAAATCCTTTTTTCAATCACCCAATCTTTATACTTGTCCTGAGCCTGTCGAAGGATCACCCTCCGCCGCGGCGGACACCAAATCCTTCTCATTTCCCATTTCCTTACTATCTTTAGCCACTTCACATGCAATCCCGAAAGCTTACCAATTTCCTCCTTTCCGCTTTCTTTTTTACCTGGATGCTTTTGCTTCCCGGGAAAATGTTTGCGCAGGATTATAAGTTCAATCATCTCGGTGTTGAAGATGGGCTTTCCCAATCTGTTATCAATTGTATCCTCGAAGATGATAAAGGATTCATGTGGTTCGGTACGCAGGAAGGACTGAATCGCTATGATGGTTATTCGTTCGAACTTTATAAACGTGATCCTGAAGATTCGAATTCGCTTTCAAATAATTTTATCTATTCGCTTATACAAGATCGCAACGGAATTATCTGGATCGGTACGAATGGCGGCGGTCTGAATTCATTTAATCCTGTTACCGGTAAATTCAAAATTTATCTCAACGATCCGAAAGTAAATGGCTCTATCAGCAATGATGTCGTTCGCGCTATCTATGAAGATAAAAATGGAAAGATTTGGGTTGGAACTGATGGTGGATTGAATTTATTTGATCCGTTGACAGAAAAATTTATTGCGTTCAGGAATAATATGAATGATCAATACAGCATTTCCTCTGATCATGTAGATGATATTATTGAAGATGCGAATGGAAATATCTGGGCCGGCACATATGGAAAAGGACTTAGCATGTATGATCCTGCAAAGCGCCGTTTTTATAATTATGAATTAACGGGCGATGATCTTGAAAGATTATATCCTGAATTTGTTACAAGCGATTTAAAACGACGTTCGCAATGTTCGCAAGTGCGCGACCTGTTGCTTTACGATGCACAACATATCTGGATCGGCACAGACGGTGGCGGAATTGTCATTTTCAATCTTATTACGCATGCATTTGAATCCGTTATGTACCCTGATGAGCATAAACCATCTATTGCGAGTTCGGCTCCGTTATCATTGCAGGATGATAAACGCGGAAATATATGGATGGCGATGTTTGAAGGTGGCGTTGATATTTACAATAAATCGACACGCACGATTCACCATTATACGTCAAATGAAAATGATGAATATGCGTTAAGCTCTTCCGGCATCCGTTGCATTTATCCTGATCGCAATGGAAATATGTGGGTAGGAACAAATGGTGAAGGATTGAATATTTATTTTAACTCTACCTCCACCATCACACACATCAGGCGATCTGAACGTCCGGGCGTAGGTGAAAACACATTGATGAGCAGCAAAATTCTCAGTGTGATGGAAGATAAAACCGGCTTGCTTTGGATCGGAACTTTGGGAGGCGGGCTTACAACACTTGATCGCAACACCGGAATTTACAAGCAGCAACCTGAATTGTCAACGGCTGCTAACAAGAGTGTATTATCGCTGCTTCAGAGTTCTGACGGATCTATCTGGGTCGGCACGTGGGGAGAAGGATTGAATCGTAAAGATCCGCAGGGAAAAGTTACATCTTACACGCCCGACAACCAGCTGAAAAATGGCGCGATCCTTTCCATTGCGGAAGAGCCAAACACCGGCGCAATCTGGTTCGGCACTTTCGGCGCAGGATTATACAGTCTCGATCCGAAAACAGATGAGCTGCGACAATTCACAACTGTTAG
The DNA here is from genome assembly GCA_031412295.1 of Bacteroidota bacterium. Classification (GTDB taxonomy): domain Bacteria; phylum Bacteroidota; class Bacteroidia; order Palsa-965; family Palsa-965. The sequence continues at coordinate 492,249 of JANOCU010000008.1, read as the reverse complement.
CGACAGCCTGAGCAGCAATTATATTTACAGCGTTTATTTCGACAGGAAAGGAACACTATGGATCGGCACACGTTCGGGTGGTGCGATGAAATATAATTCTTCAACAGGAAAATTTATTTCATACAAGCACGACGATAAAAACAAAAAATCGCTATCGAATAATATTGTCTATTGCATCACAGAAGATCTGAAAGGAAATATCTGGATGAGCACGGCAAGCGGACTCGACAGGTACAATCCGCAGAAAGAAACGTTTGATATCTGGTACGAACGCGATGGACTTCCGAGTGATAATATTTATGCGATTCTTATTGATGCAAAAGGTTACCTGTGGCTGAGTCATAATAAAGGGCTTACCCGTTTTAATCCGTCAATGGGTAAAGAAAATCTTTTCAAAAATTACGGGAAAGCCGCAGGTGTTCAGCCATCGGAATTTAACCAGGGTGCGTTTTTCAAAAATAAAAAAGGAGAATTGTTTTTCGGCGGACAAGCAGGATTGAATATTATTGATCCGCAAAAAATTGAGATGAGCTTTCCGGCACCGGGTGTTTATCTTACTTCTTATAAACGTTTCGGAAAAGAAGTGCATCTCGACACAAGCATTTCTAATTTGAAATTTTTAAACGTGAGCTGGCGCGATAATAATTTTATGTTTCAGCTCGCCGCGTTGAATTATGTTGATCCGCAAAAAAATCTTTACCAATATAAGCTGGAAGGAATAGACGATGACTGGTCGGCGGTGACTTCGAACCGTTTCATCAGCTATACCAATTTGCCCGGCGGAAATTATACGCTTCATGTAAGAGCGGCCGATTCAAACGGTAACTGGAGCGGGGATAAAGTAATATTGTCCATTCACGTACAACCACCTTTCTGGCGAACGAACTGGTTTTATTCGATATGTGTATTGTTGCTGGTAGCGGGAATTTTCACTTTTATCCGGATAAGAACAGCTGCGATCAAAAAAGAAAACCGGGTTCTTGAAGCAAAAGTTGCTGAGCGTACATACGAGCTTGCGCAAAAAAATGCCGACATCACGAGCAGCATTCAATATGCAAAACGAATTCAGACTGCAATGCTTCCTGATTTGGAAGTGATCTATCAGCATTTTCCGCAAAGCTTTATTCTTTACAAACCAAAAGACATTGTCAGCGGCGATTTTTATTGGTTTGAAGAGAAGAGCGGTAAAAATATTCTTTGCGTGGGCGATTGCACCGGCCATGGCGTTCCGGGTGCGCTGATGAGTATGATCGGTCATAATATCCTGAACCAGGTGGTGCTTGAAAAAGGCATTACACAGCCTGATCTTATTCTTAATGGATTGAATGAAGGCGTTCGTGCAGCATTGCGACAAGATCAGCATGAGCAGGATACGACAGATGGAATGGATATAGGCGTGATCAGCTATGATAAAGACAAAAAAGAAGTGCTGTTTGCCGGGGCATTACGTCCGCTTATTGTAATTAAAAAAGGATTGCTCAGCAAAGTAGACAGCGACCGTTTCCCTATTGGTGGTTCGCATGATACGCGTGATATGAAATTCAGCATGCACCGGTTTTATGTGGAGCCGGGCGATACGTTATATTTGTTTTCGGATGGTTATGCAGATCAGTTCGGCGGTACGAAAGGAAAAAAATTCATGGTAAAAAATCTGCTTTTGAAACTCCAGGACATGCAGGAGCTGAACATGCAGGAACAGGCAATTGCGCTGGAACAGGTTTTTGAAGAATGGAAAGGTGTTTATCAGCAGGTGGATGATGTTCTGTTTGTGGGAGTGAGGATTGTCTGAGAAAAAGGGTGACGGGTGACGGGTGACAGGTAAAAGTGAAAAGTGATGGGTGACAGGGGACGAAAAGAAGGACGGGGCATTTGCCAGCTAACTCAAATTTTAAATTCCTTGAAATAATATTCCTGGCAATGTGCCAAAATCAGAAGTAATCTTTTTCTTTCCCATTGTCACTTGTCACCCGTCCCCTGTCACCCTTTTTTTTCAATTGCGCATTTTCCCATCATAATTGCCTTTTTTCCAATCACGATAAAAAAACCTTTATTTGCCATAGCGCGTAAAACCTTTTAGCTTTGCGTTAAACCCCTGGTGATTAGTATCATCATATGTTTATTATCCAAAACCACCTCTATGAAAAGGATTTTTCTCTCCTCCATTCTTCTGCTTACCGCAGCTATTGCTATTGATAGCTGTAAAAAAGATACACCGGCTGACACAGAAACAGTAACGGCTACGGATAACAGCATTTGCGAAAATGAATTTATGCGTATGCTTCCAACTGTTAATTCGATCGCTATTGATGAGCAGGGAATCCACCGTAACGGTTCAGGAAACCATGTAACCAGTGGTTGTCCGGGCATTTCTGTTCCGGATTCGATGAACCCTTTTCCGCGTCATATGTATATCGATTACGGTACAGGCTGTGTTGACCCGGTAGACGGAAAAATGAGAAAAGGCCAGATCATTTGCGAATTTGACCGACCTTTTGATTCGATCGGGGTGGTTATCACTTGTACGTTCGATACGTTTATGGTTGGCGCCATCAAATTTGAAGGAACTACTATTCTTACCCGCACAGGTCCTGCCTCCTTTACAAAACGTGTTGTAAACGGAAAATGCACCAAAGCAGGCGCAGCACCATGGACCATCCTTTTTGATGCTGAGCGTACCATTACATTCACTTCCGGAGCAAATTCGTCTTCTGATCCACAGATTGTTACCATTTCCGGAACAAACAGCGGAACAGATCGTGACGGGAACACCTGGACATCGACCATCACCACGCCGATCATACGCGATCTGGGTTGTACCTGGCTTACAAAAGGGGTAATTGACATTATGCCTGCAGGAAAAGCAACACGCACGATCGATTTCGGTGACGGAACCTGCAACAATAAAGCAACGATCACTATTGAAGGAAATACGTTTGAGTTTTCCATGCAATAGGGTTTGGTTATACAAATGGAAAGCGGCTTCTCACTATGAGGGCCGCTTTTTTACTATAACATTGGTTGGTAGTGATTGGTTGGTAGTGATTGGTGATTGGGAAAAGGGCTGAGGGTTCTTCTCACTATTCAATACTCATTACCCAATACTCAATACCCAATACTAAATACCCAAATACCCCCGCTATGGTCATTTTTTATGGCATATTCATTAACCGGTAATTATTTATTGCTTTTTTCACCTATTTTTCCTGTGTGTTTGGTTATTCCAAAACTCCCGCTATATTTGTCTATATAAGTAACCCTCGAAAGCCTTTTCCATTTATGATGGTGGATATTTACGATTTTTACGATAAGATGGAGCGCAATAATATTATGCTCTCTTTCAAAGGCGATATAACCTCGGAGTTACTTACCTCGATCCTTCAAATCATGGAATCCAAACTGGATACGATGCAGGAGGAGCCGAAGATCAAAAAGAAGGTTTACAACGTTTTAGTGGAATGCCTGCAGAATCTTTACCATCATATGGATGAGATTCCGCGTTCACTGAATGGCGCTTCTGTTACCACGGGTGACGGAGAAAATATCCGCTCTGCTATTTTTATGATCGGCAAGCTGGATAGTCAATACAACATTATTACTGGAAATTATATTCTCACCAAAAATGTTGACGGTTTAAAATCGCGTTTGGATGAGATCAATAAGCTCTCTAAAGAAGAGTTGAAAGAGTATTACAAAGAGGTGCTGAATAACGGGGAAATGTCTGAAAAAGGCGGTGGCGGTTTAGGAATGATAGATATCGCACGCAAGACAGGCCAAAAGCTCAATTATCATTTCATGCCTGTAGATGATATTTATTCCTTCTTCAGCCTTAACATCAAAATTGCACAATAACGCACAACAAACAGCACTATGGAACGCATCGTAATTGAAGGAACTCCGAAGACACCGACCATTAACTTCGACATGGCTACCGGTCATCTTGAAATCAGGGGCCGTTCTATCCCGGAAAATTCTATTGAATTCTACAAACCACTGGTGGAGCACCTCGAAAAATACGCTCAAAAGCCACAGGGAAATACCAACGTAAATATCCAGCTTGAATATTTCAACACCAGCTCATCAAAATGTATTCTTGACGTATTCAAAAAGCTCGAAGCAATTCACAAAGGCGGAAGCGCAATCGTGATCAACTGGTATTACGAGCAGGACGACGAAGATATGTTGGAGGCGGGTGAAGATTACCAGGCAATTATTTCTGTTCCGTTTAAGATGATTGAAGTTGCGGAATAAGGAAATGAGAAAATAATTAAGGAAACGGGGATTCTGAAAAGGGTTCCCGTTTTTTTTTAGTAATAAAACAATTTATGGAAGACATTGAGATTAGTTCGTTTAGCGAATTTATTGGCGCGATTCAGACTAGATTTACGTGCGGTCACTGGGTGTATCGTGGGGTTTCAGATAAGAATAGATTTAAATTAATCCCATCAATTGGGAGATTAGAAAAAACAATAAGCCAAGAAGAAAGTATTTTCAAAGAATTTAAAAGACGGGCAATTTCTAAAATACCCAACCGCCTCTTTGATGATTGGGAATGGCTTGCACAGGCACAACATCATGGATTGCCTACTAGACTTCTAGATTGGACAGAAAGTCCTCTTATTGCAGCATACTTTGCTACTAAACCAGGAGAAGGCTCAGACCAAAATGTAGATGTAGCAATATAATGTGCCCATGTGTGTGAATATTTCGATACTACAGCTAATCCAAATCCCTTTGAAATCCAAAATATTGAATTCTTTTTTCCTCCCCATACATCCAACAGAATTAGTGGCCAACTAAGTCTATTTTCTATTCAATCGGATCCATCCCAAGATCTATCCGAAATTTCAAACGAGGAGATAGAATTAACAAGATTAATTTTGCCTGCCGAATTGGTTACTCAAATTCGTCTTAGCTTATATCATATGGGAATTCGACATGCCTTAATATTTCCTGATTTGGATGGAATTTCGTTCGACATAAAAGCCCAATCGATGCTTACTAGTTGCCCCATAATCAGCAAAAAATAAAATCAAGTATATGAAACCACTTCCTTTATTATTCCATATAATTTCCCAATGAACAGGAAGAGAATAATGATCATAAATATTTCTGTTTCTGTTGTCATCGCGATTCTTTTATTCAGCAATAGCAATTTACACTTTGCACTAGTCGGCTTATTAAATCTCACAGGGAAATATTTTAGCTCCATTTCTACCAATCCTTTAGATGTTCTTATTATTGCAGGCATTCCTGTTTGGACTTATCCACTCTACAGGAAAAATCAAAGTCTTACAATTAAAAAAATCATACTTGTAAATAGTATAGCGGTTCTTATCCTGTTTTGTACGTGCATCACGGCGTTTATCTTGTTATCCCTATTTTCAAAACCGGTTTCGCCATTTTTTCCTTACGATGTTATTATAATGCCATTTCCATTTTTTCCTACAATTGTTTTACTTGCAGGCATGTTGCTGACATATTTGATTTTTATTCTTTCCGCAGGAAAAACGAAAAGCTTGCAGACATAAACCTTGGCTCTACGATTTTTTCTCTCACGCAGAGCTCGCTGAGTTCGCGGATTGGGCGCAGATAAATTTTGAATAAGAGAAAATTTTTAGATTTAATTGGTAATGGTGCCAAAAATGGTTGGTGGATTTCTCAGTTAAATCATTTAATTTGAAACTGCCCTACTTCCACTCCACCCTATCTATATTCGCAAGAATACTTTCCTTTAACAAAAGCGATGAAGTTTGCCCTTTGATTAAATAATCGCTTGCGCCACATTTTAAGGCTTCCGCTTTTATCAGCTCATCCGTAAGCCCGGTATAAATGATGATCGGAATAGTACACGATTCGATCAGCTCGCGTAACGTATTTAAGCCACGGCTATCCGGCAAGCTCAGATCGAGGATGATAACGTCGAACGTATTTTTGAGCACCAGCGATATGGCTTTAGAAAAATAGTCGGTCGTTTGAAGTGTATGTTCATCAGCAAAAGATTGCCTGAGCTGAATAGACGCAAACTTTGCATCTTCAATAGAATCTTCAACCAGCAATATCTTTATCATCAGCGTCATAAATTAAAAATAATCCTGGAAATGAATTGCAAGAATTTCGTTCAGCATTTCTACCGATAACGGTTTGGTTTTAATCCCTGTTACATCTTCAATTTCATTCGCGCGCTTGATATCATCCGGATTTGCTGAAGTGGTGAGCATCATAATCGTGATCCGCGCTTTTTGTTTGGCGTCAAGACTTTTATACTCATCAAGAAATTCCCAGCCATTCATCATCGGCATGTTGATGTCCAAAAAGATAAGCTCGGGTATACACTGGTTTTCTTTTCTAAGGTATTCCAATGCTTCGATGCCGTTTTTAGCGACCGCAATCATATCGGTGATATTCATCTTATTTATGATGCGCTGATGAAAAAAATTATCATCCGGATCATCATCGACTAATAAAATGCAACTCAATTTCCTTTTCATAAAGCGATTATTTTAGGGAGGGTAAAATAAAATGTGCTGCCTTTTCCCAACTCCGATTCCACCCAGATTTTTCCGCCTCTAAGTTCAACAATTTTTTTGCAATGCGCTAAACCGATCCCTGTTCCCTGGTATTCCGAGCGGCTATGAAGGCGCTGAAAAAGCAGGAAAATACGATCGCTGTAAGCTTTATCAATTCCGATTCCATTATCCGCAATTGCAAACTGCCAGTCTTTTCCTTTGTCAACTGCAGTGATAGTTATAACCGGATCAACATCCTTTTTCCTGAATTTAATCGCGTTGCTGATCAGGTTTTGAATCAATGATTTTAATCGCGTATAATAACCCGTCATTACAGGTAGCAATTTAATGTTCACCGTCACTCTATTTTCCGTAACAGTAGCATTCAGGTCTGTAAGTATTTCTTTCAGCAACCGGTTAAAATCCACCTCTACCTTTTCATTATCGTTTTCTATCCGCGTATACTCGAGCAGATCGCTGATAAGCACTTTCATCCTGTTCGCAGCACCGGTGATAAATGAAAGATATGTATCGGCATCTGCGTCGAGCTTGCCTTTGTAATCTTCTTCAAACAAACCGATATAATTCGTGATCGTGCGCAATGGTTCCTGCAGATCATGCGAAGCCACATACGCGAATTGTTCTGTTTCTTTATGCTTATGCTCGAGCATTCGTGTGTATTCCTGCAGCTTTGCTTCTGCCTGTTTCGCTTCGGTTACATCCTGTGCTGTTCCTGTTAAACGGCTGAGTGCGCCATTTTCATCCAGGTGAACCTCACCTTTACAGTCAAGAACTAACTCTACACCGTCGGGACGAATGATGCGGTGAACGAAAGCAAAAGGTTCCTGTTTTTTATATCCTTCTTCTATTGCTTCTCTTACATGATCGCTGTCGGCAGGATGGATAAAACTTAAAAAAGCATTAAAATTTAATTCAACCTCTTCTTCCTTTCTACCGTAGATCTTATACATTTCTGTCGACCAGCTGATCGTATTCGTATTAACATCCCATTCCCAGCTTCCGATGCGGGCCAAATGCTGCGCTTCGGTAAGTTGGTGCAGCGCCATTCTTATTTTTTGCTTGTTGCGTTTTAACTCGTCGATATGCGATTCCAATTCCTCGCTCATCGTATTTATTCCGGAAGCAATTGCATCAAGCTCATCACTTTTTTCGCTGTACGGAAGTTTTTCAGAAAAATCGAGCTGCGTGGTTTTGATCAGCACTTCCAGGATGTTATTCACACGCATTTCATAATCCCGGATGTACTTTGTCTTGAAACTTAATTCTTCTCCAAGCAAATTTAATCCCGCAATGATTGCGTCGAGCTCATCCCCATCGTCAGAAACTTTCACGCGCGTGCTGAAATCCGATTGTGCAAGCCGGATGATCTGGTCCATAATAAGACCAAGGCGCGGATCTTTTTGGGTTACAGATACTGTTTTAGCCATTCTTTTGCTTCCTCTTTATTGTCAAAAAAGCGCACCGGGTAAGGTTGTTTTTTTAATGCAAAAAATAAATTGGCAGACATTTTTCCAAGCGCTGAATGCGATATGATAGCGATGGCCTTTGCTACTTCCGGAATTACTTCTGCGGCGTAATCACGCATTTCTTTTCCTACCGGGGGTGAATTGGTGCTGTCGGATAAAAGGCAGACCTTTTTATCACCTGTGATTTTTTTAAATTCCACCATTGCCTTCTTTGCCTCTTCAACGGTCTGGGGAGCAACCTTTTTTGCAACTGAGCAAAGAATCCCATCTTCAAACCACATAACAGAAGTAGGCGTTTCAAATATTTTCGCATCCTTTTGGGGCTCCATAAGTAATCGTTTAGGCGTCCGTTAATTTTCTTTAAATCCGTAGAAATAAGAAGCGTGAAATATAGGAATATTCTTTTTTCACCCGCCATTTCGTAGCTGTATAAGTATATAATTTATTCTATTTTATTCAACATTTTATAGTTCTAACTTTTTCTTTAACTAAATTCCGGATTGAATGCGCTTGCTAGTGTTTTATATCATTTTCGTATGGTGAGAGTTCCCGTTGGCACATCAAGCAGGGATAGCTGATAAAAAAGCTGGAGCTGAACCAAAATTGAAAATTCAGGACTCAAATTCAATCTTCAAATTTCGAATTTCGAATTCTTAAATCACAATCTTTTTCACTTTCCAGGATCTTTTTAAATACCATCTTACCAACGCATCTGCATCAGGATAAAAAGTTGTGCGCTTTACATAGGCTTTTAATTCCTGCGGAGAAGTAACGGGATCGCTCACATCAAAATAACCGAAGCCGGCGTAATGTCCGTTCTCAATTAAAATGATCGATTGCTCATCAGTGTGACGGCCTTTGTCGAGAATGAGGAAATTTTTATCGGCGAATAAATATTCATCTGTAATTCTTTTCGCCCGCAAATTATATTCCTCCGCTTCTTCTGATCCGCAACATATCCCATAACAGCGTTTGATCGGGTGCATAAAACATTGTCCACCGTCTGCATTCAATTCACAATAATTATAGCACAGCATATTATCCTCGATCCACAAATTCAAACGTTCCCTTGCTGAAATATAGCTGGTGAATGACATCACAGGCGAATCAGATTCATCGGAGGGAACGATCTTGTAATTCAGGATGCCGTTTTCATCTGTGAACCAATCAATGCTGTGTGTGAACGTGCTGTTCTTTCGCGCACGATTATATTTTGAACGGTGTCTTTTTATTTCTTCTGATTCAAGCAGCAATGCAATCAATTCGCTTCCCGTCTTTACAAAATCCACATCCATCAAATCATACAGCATCTTCCTTGCTCTTCCTTCTTTATTATTGAAATGAGCAATGGCACGCGCACGCATATTATTGCTTTTGCCAATGTAAATGATGTTGCCTTCTTTATCGTGGAAATAATAAACACCGGTTTCTTCGGGCAGACGTTTCAGGATATACATTTTGATCTTGTCGACTTTTGTTGTCGTGATCTCAGCAATATCCTGTCTGCGATAAGTTGAATGCGCACTTTTTTTCTGCAATAAAATATCAAACAATTTTGCAGTCGCTTCTGCATCTCCGGCCGCACGATGCCGCGCTTCATTATCTATTCCAAGCGCATCGCACAACGGACCAAGACTATAAGAAACTCTGCCCGGAATTAATTTCCTGCTCAGCTTCACCGTGCACAATTGATCGCGCGTATAATTATATCCGAGCGATTTGAATTCCTTTTTTACGAAGCTGTAATCGAATGCAACATTGTGCGCAACGAAGATCATTCCTTCCGTCATCTCCACGATCTTCCTTGCTACTTCGTAAAACTTGGGTGCGGCTTCCACCATCTCATCATTAATGCCGGTAAGCCGTGTGATCATTTGTGGAATACGTTGCTCCGGATTAATAAGCGTAGAAAATTTATCTACCACCGTTAATCCATCATGAATAAGAATGCAGATCTCGGTGATCTTACTTCTTTCCGCGCTTCCACCGGTGGTTTCTATATCGATAATCGCAAACATCTTCTGATTCCTTCTTTGACTTAATCCTGCATTAATAAAGTAAGCAGCATTTTTATTCTGCTTATTATTCTAAAAAAATAGTTTACCATTCTGATGATCCATCATTTCAGGTGAACACCTGATAGATAAGCCACACAAACGATAGAATAGGCAAAGGACAAATTATGGCTAACAGTTTTGACTTGGGAAGCCCGGAAATGCGTTTACAATCCGGATTTATAAAGTTAATATACAAGCGTGGCATTGCCAAATCCGGGAAGTGATCCCGAAAGATATATTCTTTACTTTTGTCACGCTTAAATAAACTGAAACCCAGTGGTAAAACATACAGTAAAAGAAATCAAACGCATATTCGATAGTTTTTCGAAGCTGCGCGTGCTTATTATCGGCGATGTGATGATCGATAATTATGTTTGGGGGAAAGTCTCCCGCATTTCACCGGAAGCTCCCGTACCTGTGGTTTCTGTTATGCGGAAAGAGCAACGTTTGGGTGGCGCGGCAAACGTGGCGCTGAACGTACAGGCGCTCGGCGCAACCCCGATCCTTTGTTCCGTTATTGGTCCGGATAAAGAAGGAAAAGATTTTCTGGAACTGTTATCAGACCAAAAACTTTCGCCGAAGGGAATTCTGAAAAGCCGCGATCGCATTACGACAGTTAAAACAAGGATCTTAGGAAATAATCACCAGCTGCTTCGCGTTGACGAAGAAATCGATTCTGACATTACCGATCACGAGACAGAGATCTTCCTGAAAAACATTTCTTACCTCGTTGACACGCAAAAAATTGATGTGATCATTTTCGAAGATTACGACAAAGGATTGATCACAGAAACGCTGATCCGCGGAGTTGTGAAGCAGGCAAAAAGGCTGGGTGTTCCGGTTGTTGTTGATCCGAAGAAAAAACATTTCATGCATTACCAGGGCGCAACTTTATTCAAGCCGAACCTGAAAGAATTAAAAGAAGGATTAAAAACAGAATTCGATCACAGCAGCGAAAAACAATTGGCAAAAGCTGTTGATGCGCTCAAAACAAAGCTGAAGATCGATCTTGCTTTGATCACGTTATCAGAGCACGGGATTTATATTCACGGTCGACATGTGAAAAAACGTTTGCCTGCGCACTTAAGAAATATCTCAGATGTATCCGGCGCAGGAGATACAGTGGTGAGCGTTGCAGCGCTTTGTCTCGCAGCAGGATTAAAACCGGAAATGATAGCAGAAATTTCAAATATCGCCGGCGGACTTGTCTGTGAAAGCGTCGGCGTAGTTCCGATTGATAAAGGGCAATTGTATGAAGAGGTAGTAAGTTTATTAGGAAAAGATTAAAAATGTAGAGACGCGACACCTCGCGTCATTTACAAGTTAATTGTGCCTTTTGTTATTGATGTTTGGATTTTGATATTTAGTGTTTGATGTCTTGGTAAATTGTGAATTTAATGTTGGTTATTATTTTCCCCCCAACCTTTTTAACCACCAACTTGTCTACCGAAGCACGCGCAGGTAGACCACCAACCATCCCAAAGATTTAATTATAATTATAGACCAGATGACTTCACTGATTCTTGACTCCCCCGTTGGTTTAATAGAAATAAAAGGTTCGGAGGAATTTATTACTTCCGCTTTGTTTGTTGAAAAAGCGCCATTGCCTTCTGCAGAAAAAACTCCCTTGCTTTTATTGGATGCCAAGCGGCAGCTGCTGGAATATTTTTCCGGCTCACGAAAAACATTTGATCTTCCGCTGCAACAGGATGGAACTGAATTTCAGCAGAAAGTCTGGATAGAACTTTGCAAGATTCCATTCGGTGAAACGATCTCTTACCTGGAACTTGCAAAACGTCTTGGCGATGTAAAAACAATCCGCGCAGCAGGAACAGCAAATGGAAAAAATAAAATCGGTGTTATCGTTCCTTGTCACCGCGTAATCGGCAGCGATGGAAGCCTGACAGGTTACGCCGGCGGAATGCATCGCAAAGACTGGCTGCTGCGACACGAAGGCGGATGGCCGAAGCAGGAGCAGTATAAATTGGATTTAATGACTGGGTGATTGAACGCACGGAGGCAATCGCACTATGTATAAGTAGGATATTCTCGATATTGATTTTTTATCATTGGGTACGTTTCTTAAACGTACCTAATGATAAAAAATTAATATCTTCATTAAATGAAATCCGGAAAAGACGAAGGAAAAATCAAGGCTGCTAAAGCTCCTTTGCCTGTTCATTCGCTTACGAAAAGGGAATTTTCAGTTCATGTGCAGGATATTGAATATAAAAATCCGTACGATTTTACCCGCGAGCATCGCCACGATTATTTTGAGATTTTATTTTTCGAAAAAGGCGGCGGAAGTCAGCTGATCGATTTTATGGAATTGCCGGTTATTCCTGACAGCTGCTACATTGTATTTCCATTACAGGTTCATTTGCTCAACCGCGGACCTGAAGCATGCGGCAAGCTGGTTCAATTCCGCGAAGAAGTTGTTCCTTCTGCGCAAATAAAAAATCTGCTTCGCCAGGTTTCATTCGGTGAAAATCCATCTGTGCTTTTTGAAAACAATCCACAAAAGCTGGAGCAGCTCCGACCGATTATTAATTTGCTCAAGCAGGAATCAGAAAAAACAGCAGGCTTTTCGCAGGAAATTACAATTCATTTTTTGCAGGCACTTTTATTGCAGCTCATCGATGGAAGAGAAAATACGCCGGGTGGAAGCTTGTCGGAAGACCGGAAAATACTTTTTGAATTTCAGCATTTGCTCGAAGAACAATATTTAGAAAATCACAGTGTTCAACAATATGCTGCATTAGTAAAAAGTACAGAGAAAAAATTATCAGCGATCACTAAAAAATATTTGGGCATGAATCCGCTGCAGGTTATTCATAATCGCCTGTTGCTGGAAGCAAAACGAATATTGCTTTTCGAGGACACTTCTCATAAGGAAATTGCATTCCGACTTGGCTTTGATAGTCCGGCAAGTTTCAGTCAATTTATCAAAAATAAAACCGGCTCAAGTCCTTCCGAGCTGCACGCCCACCTGGTCAATATTCACAAGTAATCGGCGTAAATCCCTAACATCCCTTTTTGGCTTTAGCTTCATCTTTGTGATGTATTAATCATAAAACCGAAGGCCATGAAAACAAGATCCACATTTCTATTTATTGTCACCGCAGTTTTTATGCTGCCTGTTTTTCTTAAGGCACAATGGAATCATTCACTGACAGATCCATATAATACATTTCACAAAGTTTTTGCTGTTACTGCAAACGATGTATTTGTATATGGAACTTCGTATGCTGCAGGTGAATATTTTTTACGCCGCACGTCCGATGGTGGTATGAACTGGGATTCTATCCACATCAATACAGCTGATGCTTACCAGCTGAATGAAATCTATTTCAAAGATCCGTTGAATGGATTTATCGGTGGTGTAAAAAATAATACGAACCAGGTATTGCTGAAAACTGTTGACAACGGAACTACGTGGACAGAAATCACGCCTGATCCGGCTTCAACAGAATACATCACCGCAATTTATTTCCTCACACCATTAGCGGGATTTGCAGCAAGTCCGACGATGCTTTATACTACAACAAACGGCGGTGCGACCTGGACTTCACAGCCAACATTATTTGCTGTTAATCATATTCATTTTACTGATATGAATAATGGAACAGCAAGTGTAACAACCGCGACGAATGCTGCAGCGATGATGAAAACGGCTGATGGTGGCGCAACATGGAGTATGCTTTTTAATACATCTGATCCTAATAATTTTGTGAATTCATTCAGCAAACATGATGTGATCGGATCAAGTGTAATGTACACCTCATTAGACTATACCAATAAACTTTTCAGAACAGTTGATGCCGGTGTAACATGGGATACAATTGTTGTTGACTCTGTTTGGACGATCCAGGATTACCAGTTTACAACTCCATTGCTCGGACATGTGCTTTCTTCGCAGGGCCAATTATTTGTTACTGAAGATGGCGGACTAACATGGGCGCTTGAGTATGCAACTGAATGGGGATTTTATGGTCCATCAGTTTATTTCTACTCGATTTCGTTTGTAGAAGAAACCGGTTACGTTGTAGGAACAAGCGGATTAATTAAAAAGCATGAAGCACCTTCTTCAATCGGCGAACACGGAAATTCAGCAGGAATTTTATCTCTTTATCCGAATCCATTATCTGGAAGACAAGATCTGTTTATTCAGACAGAAGAAAGTGCGGATGATTGTATTATAAATATTGTGAATGCAATTGGCCAAACGGTCTTCAACAAAACAATTGCTAAAACACAAACAGGTTCATTGATCACGCTCAGCGGTTTGAATTTGCCAGCCGGTGTTTATTCTGTGAGTGTCGAAACAAAAGAAAATCGCAGCACAGAAAAGTTACTGATCGTAGAATAATAGTCTGTTTCTTATTTCTCTAATTAGGCGATCCGGTTCGGGTCGCCTTTTTTTATGCATTCCAAAAATAGCTTAACTTTCAATTGAAATTAAAAATCAAACTATTAAATGAAAAACCTCCTCACACTTTTATTCCTGTCATTTTCCGCAGCTGCATTTGCTCAAACGTACAGCAACACTCCCGTAAGCACTGCAGCGCAATGTAAAGAAGCTGAACCTGTCGTTTTGCAAACTGCGAACCTCGTATTAAGCAAACCACTTGATGATGCTGCAGCAAGAAGTGCTGATGCTTTTATCTGGACATGGGCGCAAAACACAGAACATACGCTTCCTATCGCCGGACCAATCACTAAACTTTCAGGTGATAAAGCGAACAAAAATTTATTGTGGATTTTTATTGCCTGTGAAGCAAAATATATTCTTGAACATCCTGAAAAAGCAAAGGATGAAGACGCTGTATTGTTAGGAGCGTATACGATGCTCGCCGATTACATTGCAAAAACCGAGAACGGCGTTGTTGTAACCAAAAATGTCAAGAAAATATTAGACGCGAAGACGAATAATAAAATGGAAGAATATGTAAAGGACAAAAAATAATTTTCAAATTGCTGTAAAACAAAGAGGCGATCTGTAACTAGATCGCCTCTTTCTATTTTAACTATTCAGCTTTTAATGAAAATCAATTTCATTCATCAAAATCCAAAGCTCATCTTTCAGCTTCTGCAAATTCTTTCCGGAGTGTGAAGAGAAAATCACATAAGGGATTTTGAATTTTTTCGCGAATGTTTTTTCGACGTCCTTTTTCAACGCATCGAACAATTCTTCATCGAGCATATCGGCTTTGGAAATTCCGAGCATGCGTTTTTTGTGAAGTAATTCAGGATTGTATTCTTCCAGCTCATTCAACAGCACTTTATAATCTGCAACAATATCAGAGCTGTCGGCAGGAACGAGGAATAACAAAACAGAATTTCGTTCGATATGACGAAGGAAACGAACGCCAAGTCCTTTGCCTGATGCCGCGCCTTCAATAATTCCCGGAATATCGGCCATGACAAAAGATCGTTCGTCACGGTATTTTACGATTCCTAAATTCGGAACCAATGTGGTGAATGGATAATTTGCAATTTCCGGCTTCGCAGCAGAAACGACAGAGAGCAAAGTTGATTTTCCTGCATTAGGGAAACCGACCAAACCAACATCTGCAAGCAATTTCAATTCAAGAACTTTCCATTCTTCTTTTGCATCACCACCGGGCTGAGCCACACGCGGAGTTTGATTTGTTGGCGTTGCGAAATAGGCATTTCCTTTTCCGCCACGTCCACCTTCAACAAGGATAAATTCCTGCCCGTCATCATTTATTTCACAAACCACTTCACCGGTTTCAAAATCTCGCGCGATTGTGCCTAACGGAACCTCGAGGTATTCATCTTTCCCGTTTGCACCCGTCATGTTTTGTCGCCCGCCTTTTTCTCCGTCGGTCCCGATTACATGTTTGCGATATTTCAAATGGATCAGCGTCCACACATTCCTGTTTCCGCGAATGATAATATGTCCGCCTCTTCCACCATCTCCACCATCCGGACCGCCTTTTGCTGTCTGCGCTGTACGAAGCAAATGCACAGAACCGCCACCGCCCTTTCCTGAGCGACAATGGATCTTTACATAATCTACGAAATTTGAATCTGCCATTTTAAAGGGAACGAATTACGAATGAAAACGAATATACTAAAGGGAACGAATTACGAATGAAAACGAATTTACGAAAACCAAGCTGACTTTTTTTATTCGTTGTATTCGCCTTGATTCGTAATTCGTTCCCCGCTAAAGTGAATCAACAACTTTACAGATGTCTGCAAAAATTGCGTCTTGTGAGCCGACACCTTGAATGCCGCGATATTTTCCACGGATGTCGTAATAATTTTTCAAAGGCGCAGTATCACGTTTGTAAACTACGATGCGGTTTTCAATTATTTGCGGATCTACATCATCAGCGCGGCCGGAATCTTTTCCGCGGAGCTGGAGACGTTTTCTTAATTCATCGTCTTCCACTTCAAGCGCGATCATGGCATCAACCTGCCAGCCTTTACCATCGAGAAATTTATCGAGCGCTTCAGCTTGTGCTGTTGTGCGTGGAAATCCATCGAAAATAAATCCAACAGGACTAACCTGCATATTCACTTCGGCTTCCAGCACACGGATCGTCAATTCATCCGGAACAAGATTTCCTTTATCCATGTAACCTCTTACTTCCATTGCAAGATCTGATTCGCCATGTTTGATGGAACGAAAAAGATCACCGGTAGAAAGATGTGTAAGGCCATATTTGTCAATCAATTTTGCAGATTGAGTTCCTTTGCCTGCACCGGGAGGTCCGAATAAAATGATGTTGAGCATGATAATGTATTATTAAAATTTAATTGGGGGGAAAGTCAATTAACCAACGTTCGTTTTTTCCTTGATCACATAAATATCGCGCAGGTTTCGTCCGAGTCCGTTATAATCGAGACCGTAACCAACGATAAAATCATTCGCAATTTCCAATCCGATGTAATCAATCGTAAAATCTTTTTTGAAAACTTCCGGCTTGAATAAAAACGAAGCGACTTTTACTGATTCAGGTCGTTGTGAATTTACCTGTTCGAGAATATGTTCGATTGTTTTTCCTGAATCGACAATATCTTCCACGATCACGATATTTCGTCCTTCGAGATCTTCATTGAGTCCGACAAGCTCTTTCACTTCACCGGAGCTGGTTCCATGATAAGAAGCGAGCTTCACAAATGAAACTTCACAAGGCCCGGAAAAATTACGGACGAGATCAGCCGCAAAAATAAATGAACCGTTAAGCACCACGAGGAAGAGCGGATTCCTGCCGTTCATGTCAATGCTGATCTTATCAGCCACACGCTTTACAGCTCCAAGAATTTTTTCTTCGGAAATGTAAGGTACAAAGGTCTTATCGCCCAGTTGAATTGCATCCATAATAGAGGCGCAAAAGTAGGTAAAAAAAAGGGACGGGGGACGAGGGGGACGAGGGACGGAGACGACTGGCATATAGAGTGTGATGAGTGACATATATTGAAGGTTAAATGAACATGTCAATGAAGTAGAGTTGATTCAATGAAAAATTTTATTTCTTTTTTTTCCTTGTTCCTGTCCTCGTCCCCTTTTTTCCCGTCCCTCGTCCCCTCGTCCCATTTTTTTTCCCGTCCCCCCGTCCCTTTTCCTTTATGTAATCTATTTCTTCGAAACTACCACCTGATTGTTCAAAACTTGGCTGACTAAACATTAACATTTGGTGTTCACAACGCGTTTACATTTAAGAATAAAGTTTGTGTTGGACGGGGGTTCAATTTGTATACTTTTATGCCCCCCGAAAAAAATTCTCCCGTCACCCATGAGCACCGAAGAAAAAAAGACATCCCGATCAGAAGGTTTCACCCGAAAAGGCACACAGCTTTCGCAGGTGACACAGCAATTGTATGAAATCGGGAAACTGCCTCCCCAGGCTGTCGAGCTTGAAGAAGCGGTGCTTGGTGCGCTGATGCTTGAAAAAGACGCGCTTACAGCTGTCATCGATATTCTTATCCCGAAAAGTTTTTACAAAGAAGCACACGGAAGAATTTTTACTGCCATCCAGAATCTTTTTCAACGCTCGGAGCCGATTGATATTCTTACAGTAACAAACGAATTGAAACGCACCGGCGAATTAGAAATCGTTGGCGGCGCTTATTATATTTCACAGCTTACCAATCGTGTTGCTTCAGCGGCGAACGTTGAGTTTCACGCCCGTATCATCTCGCAGAAATATATTCAGCGTGAATTGATCCAGATCTCCAGCGAAACAATTAAGAACGCTTACGAAGATACTGCCGACGTATTCGACCTGCTTGACCAGGCGGAGCGTAGTCTTTTTAGTGTAGTGGAAGGAAATATCCGCAAGAACTACGACAAGATGAGCACGTTGATCTCGCAGGCGATGAAACAAATCGAAGCTGCGCGCGATCAGAAAAGTGGTGTTACAGGCGTTCCGAGCGGATTTACTGCGCTTGACCGGATGACTTCGGGCTGGCAGAGTTCTGATCTTGTTATTATTGCTGCTCGTCCTGCGATGGGTAAAACGGCATTCGTACTTTCTCTTGCAAGAAATGCGGCTGTTGATTTTCAAAAACCTGTTGCTGTTTTTTCTCTTGAGATGGCTTCTGTTCAGCTTGTTCAGCGTTTGATCTCTGCTGAATCAGAATTACCTGCAGAGAAATTGAAAAAAGGTCAGCTTGAAAATCACGAGTTTCAGCAAATGAACGCAAAGATCGGCAAGCTTTCAGAAGCACCTTTGTTCATTGATGATACGCCTGCGCTTTCCATTTTTGAATTGCGCGCAAAATGCCGTCGTTTAAAAGCGCAGCATGATATTCAATTGGTTGTTGTCGATTATCTTCAGCTCATGACCACCGGCGGCGAACACAACCGCAATGGAAATCGTGAGCAGGAGATCAGTACTATTTCACGTTCGTTAAAAAGTATTGCTAAAGAATTAAGTGTTCCCGTTCTCGCGCTTTCACAGTTAAGTCGTGCCGTAGAAACACGTGGAGGAGATAAACGTCCGCAGCTTTCAGATTTACGTGAATCGGGTGCGATTGAGCAGGATGCCGATATGGTTATGTTCATTCACCGTCCCGAATATTATGGATTCAACCAGGACGCAGATGGAAATAACACTGCAGGACTTGCAGAGATCATCATCGCCAAGCATCGTAACGGTGCGGTTGGAAGTGTGAATTTGAAATTCGTTGATCGTCTTGCTAAGTTTATGGATATGGAAGAAGGTGGCGGCCCCGGCTATTTCACTTCCGGCGGAGCAGATGGCGGATACGATGCAAGCGCAGGATTAACACCGAATGCAGATTTCAATAATCCTTCTTCAGGAAATATTATTCGCGGTTCGAAGCTGAATGATATTGAAGAGGATCCTTTTTAGAATGAGGGAACGATCCCGATAGCTATCGGGAGAATCAAAACGTATATACGAATCGTAGTGTACGATTAATGTTTGGGCATGTCCTTGCAGGCCGGGCTATTCGTTACAAGTCCTCCCACGAAGTACAGGCAAGCTGACTTCATGGTCCGGGCTTTTCACTGCTATCCCTCATGCAAAAAAAGAAATACAACAAAACGAATATAAGAATCAAACAAATTTAAAAGGGCGAATCACCTAAGTGATATCGCCCTTTTCCAGTATTCGTATTTTCGTTTTTGATTCGTAATTCGTTCCCTGGGTAATTCGTTCCCTATCTCACGGTAACTGATTTATTCACCGACAATTTAAATTCAACCCTTCTGTTCAGCTGGTGTTCTGCTTCTGTACATTCAGCACCATCTTTGCAATCGTTCATTAATTTTCCTTCACCGTAAGCGTTGGTTTTGATTCGGCTTACGCTGATGCCTTTTGATGAAAGATATTTCATTGCAGCATTCGCACGTCGTTGTGATAAAGCAATATTGTATTCTGAGCTTCCTCGTGCATCTGCATTTCCGCTTACCTGCACATTCCATTCAGGATGAGCACGCAAAATGGTTGTGACATTGTCCAGGTCTTTTATTGCGTCTGTACGAATATCTGATTTATCAAAGTCAAAGAAGATCGGGCGTATTCCCATTTGAAGCTGATCGATACCAGGATCAACAACAACAACCGGAACGATTGAATCTCTCACCATATCTGCTACTTCTTCTTTTCTCACCGGCTTACATTCGTATCCGATTACAAACATCGTTGTGTTGATGTCACAGGGAATGCTGTCTCTTTCAAGATCAAAATAATAAATATCAGCATCACCTTTTCCGCCTTTACGATCAGAAGAAACATATCCTGATTTTGCACTTTTCAAAAATGTAACGCCATAATCATTGCTTGCCGAATTAAGCGGTGCTTTCAAAACTTCAGCCTGCTCAAATTTTCCACCTGCAAAACGCGCAACACAAATATCAAGCGCACCATATCCTTTGTATCCGTCAGAAGCAAAATAAAGATTCCCTTCAGCATCAAGCGATGGAAACTGCTCACGGCCTATTGTATTTACTGCAGCGCCCAAATTTATTGGCGAGCCCCATTTATTTCCTTCACGTACGCAATAATAAATATCAGTTTCACCCATTCCTCCTGCCATATCGGAAGCAAAATAAAGTCGTGACCCATCAGCAGAAATAAAAGGTGTGAACACTCCATACATATCGCTGTTGTAAGAAAATGCTTCCGCATCAGACCAATTTCCGTCTTTCTTTACAGCATAATAAATTTTGCTTCGTTCTACACCGATTGTTCTTTTTTCTGCGCCTTTCAACTCGCGGCTTACACGATTAAAATAAACAGTGTCGAAATTTTTAGAAAAGCTCGCTGGACCATCATGATATTTATTATTTACTTCACTGGAATTAAACGATGATGAAACGCCGAAATCAGTATCTGAAGATCCGCGTTTTGCATAAGAAATGTCAAGGAAGTTTTTTCCTGTCCATGCAAACGTTTTGCTGCCATCAGCAGAAGGACCATTAGAAGCATAAACGATTCCACCATCATAAACGACAGGAGAAAATGCAGCTGCATCAGTATTGATCGATTCAACATTTGAAACGGTAACAGGAACCGGCTTTTGAAGGTCATCTAAAACAATATCGATAGAAGCCAGGTATATTTGTCCACGCGCATCACCCGGAGCCATTGTGCTGTATTTAGCAAATGCTGCACGTGCATCTTCATAACGCTCATTAGTCTTGAGCATTAATCCATAGTTCAGATAAAAATCTGCGCGGCTATAAGTTCCTGATGCGTTTACTTTATCGTAAGCAGCAACTGCATCTTCGAAACGGAACATTTTCTGGTAACACTGTCCAAGCTTGTAGTAATTATCTGAAGAAGGATCTTCCTCCACAGCTTTTTCATACAATTTTGCAGCTTCATAATATTCCCACTTCTCAAAAAGGCGGTCTGCTTTTTTTGTTTGCCCGAAAACCATCGAACAGGTGAAAAGTAAAAAGGCAGTTGTAATTAAAGTTTTCATCGTTTATTTTTTCTTCGGGTTCAGTTTTAAAAAAATCTTGGGCTCGTCATTTTTGTCTTGGTGAAATTCAGATCCCAACCGATCATGATCTCATGTGTTCCACTATTGTAATTTCCGGTACGGCTCAGGTAAAAATCATAGGAATATCCAAAACGAAGACGATTTTTGAAATCATATTCAACGCTTGCAATAAGCATGTTATCCATTCCCTTAATGTCAATCCGTTTTCCTGTTCTGAATCCGGCACCAAGGAATAATTGTTGCTTGAAGATGATCGATGCGTTCAAATCAAAAACCACCGGTGCAGCCTGAACATATTTCACAAGTATAGAAGGACGAATAGCAAAATTGTCGCTAAGATCTTTTACCACTCCTGCTGTTAAATAGTAGTGCCTGAAAAATTTAGCAGAGTTAGCTATCGTTGCGTCCTGTAATTTAAATCGCGATTGAATTAAATTTTTTGCAGAAAGTCCTGCGTAAAATCTGTTCTTATAAAAATATAATCCGGCACCTGCATCAGGAACCCATGACGATGCTGTATTATTTGTAAACGATTGATCTGTATTGTCATCTACATTGATCTTCCCATAATCAATACGCAGATTGCTCACCGATCCTGAAACACCAAACGCAAGACGCGCTTCTGGTCCGAGATGAAGATGATAAGCGAAGATCATTCCCACGCTTGTATTTTTCATCGGCCCGAGCTTATCATTGTTTACCTGCAACCCAAGACCGATCTTCGAATACGGAATTGCTGAATGCAAATTCAATGACTGCGTTTCAGGCGCACCGTCCATACCGATCCACTGACTGCGGTGTACCAGTGTTCCCGACAAAATATCGCGGCTTCCTGCGTAACCCGGATTAACATACATCGGGTTGAAAAAATACTGCGAGAAGGAAGGATCCTGCTGAGCAAAACTTGCCAGGCTTAACAGTGTTCCGATTATACTTAGATAAATGTGCTTTTTCATGACTTTTATTCTTGCTTTATTTAGCTCAGTTCTGTTTGTTATTATCGTTTGATCAATATCCAACCACGTGATTCAGTGTCGTTGTATTTGATGATGTAGTAATATGTTCCGTCAGGGACATTTGTTCCATTCATGTTTTGTCCGTTCCAGCGCACATCACTGTTATTATAATTTTCTGCTTTCCAAACTTCATTTCCCCAACGGTTAATGATGATCACTTCATTCTCATTATAACATTCGAGCATTGGAATTTCCCAACCATCATTTGTACCGTCAGCATTCGGGGAGAAAGCATTGTAAATTGCTTCTTCACCAATTGTGTAAGTCACCTCATCTGTTGCAGTACATCCTGTAGTCGTATCAGTAACCAATAACGTGTAGGTTGTTGTTACTCCCGGATTTGCTGTTGGCTGTGCACTTGTTGAAGAGCTTAAACCCGTAGAAGGTGTCCACTGGTAAGTGTAACCTGCCACTGCCGATGAGCCAATTGTTCCGTCTGATCCGTCGCATATCTTTTGATCAGGACCTGCATCGATAGTTGGTGTGTTAACCACAACAGTAACTGTGTTTGTTGTAGAGCAGCTTCCAATTGTTTCTGTCAATGTATAAGTTGTAGTTGTAGACGGACTTGCATAAGGGTTTGAAGAAGTCGATGAGCTCAAACCTGTTGTGGGCGTCCAGCTATAGCTGTTTCCTGCTACAGGCGCTGCACCGATTTGTACACTGTCACCATTGCAAATTGTTCCGCCTGTTCCTGCATTCGCTGTTGGAGCAGGATTTACAGTTACCATTACGAAATCGGTATCAGAACAACCTGCTGCGTTTGTTACGACAAGTGTATAAGTTGTTGTTGCGGCCGGACTTGCATTTGGTTGAGCAACGGTTGATGAACTCAAAGCTGTTGCAGGTGACCAGCTATAAGTATTTCCTGAAACGCTTGCGGTTCCGATTTGAGTGCTGTCGCCGGCGCAGATGATTTTATCAGCACCGCCATCTGTAATTGGCAATGGAGCTACTGTTACAACAACAACATCTGTATCTGTACAGCCTGTTGTTGAATTTGTAACTGTTAATGTATAAGTTGTCGATACTGATGGACTGGCATTTGGTTGCGCTGATGTAGAAGAGCTTAACCCGGTAGCAGGCGACCAGCCATAAGTAAGTCCAGCTACTGCAGGAGAACCGATTTGTACACTATCACCATTGCAACCTAATTGATCAGCACCTGCATTTGCAACAGGCAACGGATTTACAGTTACGGTAACAACATCTGTAGCATTGCAACCTGTAGCATTGGTAACTGTCAAGGTATATGTTGTAGTAGCGGTTGGACTTGCAACCGGCTGAGCAATTGTTGTTGAGCTCAAATCAGTTGAAGGCGACCAGCTATAGGTATTTCCCGCAATAGCAGGTGTTCCGATTTGAACACTATCACCAACACAAATTGCCTGGTCAGGACCTGCATTTGTTACAGGCGAAGTTCCGACAGTAACGATAACAACATCTGTATTCTGACAACCTGTTGCTGTATTAGTAACTGTTAATGTATAAGATGTAGTAGCAGCAGGGCTCGCCATTGGTTGAGCAACAGTTGATGAGCTTAAGCCCGCAACCGGCGACCATGAATAAGTATTTCCTGCAACAGCCGGAGTTCCGATCTGTACACTGTCACCGCTGCATGCAGCTTGATTTGCACCTGCATTTGCAACAGGTAAAGGATTCACAGTTACAGTTACTGTATCTGCATCCTGGCAACCTGAAACTGAATTTGTAACAGTAAGAATATAAGTGGTAGTAACAGTCGGGCTTGCGATTGGTTGCGCAACTGTTGCAGAACTTAATCCTGTTGCAGGCGACCAGCTGTAAGTATTACCGGCAATTGCAGGAGTTCCGATTTGAACACTTCCGCCATTACAAATAGTTTGATCTGTTCCTGCATTTGTTACAGGTGAAGTTCCGACAGTAACTACAACTACATCTGTGCTGATGCAACCTGTTAAAGGATTTGTTACGGTCAATGTATAAGAGGTTGTGATTAACGGACTAGCCATTGGCTGAGCAACAATTGGTGAGCTCAATCCTAAAACCGGCAACCACACATAAATATTTCCTGCAACCGCCGGTGTACCGATCTGTACACTATCTCCATTACAAGCAGAAACGTTAGGTCCAGCATTTGCAATCGGAGCAGGATTAACAGTGACAACAACTGTGTCGGTGCTTTGACAACCTGAAGTGGTATTTGTAACGGTAAGAATATATGTTGTAGTTGTATTCGGACTTGCAAACGTCTGAGCACTTGTTGGTGATGTCAATCCTGTAACAGGCGACCAGCTATATGTATTTCCCGGTAATGCAGGTGTTCCGATCAGTGCGCTGTCGTTATTGCAGATGATCATATCAGCACCAGCATTTGCAACTGGAGTAATTCCAACAGTCACAACAACAACATCAGTGCTTTGGCAACCTGATGCGGTATTTGTAACAGTTAAAGTATAAGATGTGGTAAGAGCAGGACTCGCCATTGGTTGAGCAACTGTTGAAGAGCTTAAACCGGTTGCAGGCGACCAGCTGTAAGTATTACCAGCAACTGCAGGTGTTCCGATTTG
Source organism: Bacteroidota bacterium (assembly GCA_031412295.1). GTDB lineage: Bacteria > Bacteroidota > Bacteroidia > Palsa-965 > Palsa-965. The sequence continues at coordinate 467,183 of JANOCU010000008.1, read as the reverse complement.
CACACTGTCTCCATTACATGCATTCTGATCCGGACCGGCATTAGCAACCGGGGCAGGTGTTACAGTAACAATAACTATGTCAGTGTTCTGACAACCTGATGAGGTTTGTGTAACTGTTAATACATAAGTTGTAGTAATAACAGGACTAGCTGTTGGTCGCGCAGAATTCGGATTACTTAATCCTGTAGTCGGCGACCAGCTGTAAGAATTTCCTACGACAGCAGGTGTACCTATTATAACACTTCCGCCTGTGCAAATTACCTGGTCAGCGCCTGCATTTGCAACAGGAGTTGTTCCGGCATATACAATCACCACATCTGTGCTTGAGCATCCGGCTGCAGTATTTGTAACTGTAAGTGTATAGGTTGTTGTAACAACAGGCGCTGCATTTGTTTGTGCGCTGTTTGGTGAAGAAAGTCCTGTTACAGGCGACCAGCTATATGTGTTTCCTGCAATGGCAGGTGTTCCGATCAATACGCTGTCACCATCGCAAGAGCTTTGGTCCGGACCTGCATTTACAACAGTTGATGAACCGACAGTAACGGTTACATGACTTGTATCATTACAACCTGTTGTAGTATTTGTTACTGTTAATGTATAAGTAGTTGTTACCGCCGGACTAGCCATTGGTTGTGCAACAGTTGAAGAGCTTAATCCTGTTGACGGCGACCAGTTGTAAGAATTGCCAGCTGCTCCGGGAGTTCCGATCTGCACACTGTCTCCATTACAAATTGTTTGATCAGGACCCGCATTGGTTGCAGGGCCGGGATTAATTGTAACGAGTACAGAATCTTTGTTTTGACATCCGGTAGCTGTTGTAGTAACTGTTAAAGTAAATGTAGTTGTAGTAGAAGGAGCTGCCATTGGTTGTGGAAGACTGTTCCAATCCAAAGGTGCAATCGGTGACCAGTAATACGTATTTCCGGCAGAACCAGGAGTACCTAACATAACACTGTCACCTTCGCAGGCAGTATGATCAGGACCTGCGTTTGCAAGCGGTAACGGGTTTACAGTAATAATAACGGTATCCCTGTTTTGACAACCTGTTGTATTATTTGTTGCTGTCAAAACATAGGTTGTAGTTGGAACTACCGGACTTGCATAAGGCTGAGGATCTGTAGTGGAACTTAAGCCTGTTGCAGGCGACCACGAATACGAAACGCCCATTGCCCCGGGTGTACCGATCTGGACGCTATCATTCAGACAAATTGTTTCATCTGATTCTGCATCTGCAATTGGCAACGGGTTAACATGAATGATAACCATCGCCGTATCACAAAGAGAAGGTGAGCCATTGTCGCAGACCACATAAATAATAGTGTCATTACCGCTGAAATTCGGATCGGGGGTGTAATTAATACTATTACCAGCAAGAACGGCCGTACCATCAAGTGGCCCGATGTAAATGCTCGTAGTAAGCGAATTAGCTTCTGGGTCAATGTCATTACTTTGAACATTGACATTGACTGTTTCTGAATTTTCACATACTGTGAGGTTATCGTTTAAAGCGATTGGATTAGTGTTTTGTGCAAAACCTAATTCCGGGAAAAGAAATAAGACGGCTACAAATCCAACAAGTAATAGATGTTTCATTTTTCAATAATATTTTAGAAGTACAATCAGGCAAAGGCAATATGGGTACCATGTTCCTCATCTGAACAAAAAATGCGTACATTTCATTGGGGAACAAACAAAAATAAACTCGGATTAAAAATCCATGTGCCAGATTCAGACAAGTCAGAATTGGGGTATTTTTGACCCACTCTGTTGCGAGTTTCTTACCTCTGCGAAACAGATTTCCCCAAAACAAATGCAATCTTCCATAACATGTTCATCAACTAATTTTTTCTCCGTTTCCAAATGCATCTGTGGAAATGATTCTATATTTAAATAGATTTGCTTCCTAATGGTATAACACTCCAGTTGAAAATGTTCAAAGCCTCTGCCCTTTCTATCCTTCTTTTTGTTTTCTTTTTTCTTTCGGTCTTTTCCTGCGGTTCCGATACAACCATAGACCATAAGAAAAGCGTTCGTATGGCGTGGCAAAATCATTTTAACGCTTACCTCGATTTTCGCGGCAAAGAATCACAAATGGGAACCGACAGCACAAAAATCGTATTCGAAAATAATTCAGATTATACAGTCGATTCCGCCATCGTCATTTTCGAAAACCAGGGATTGCTCGTGCACAGCTATGATACGGTGAAAATAAATTTCATTTTATCGAAGTCTAAAAAAGCAGTTGTTGCTCCGAGTCACAAACTTGGCTTTAAGCATAAAGTGGAAATATTCGGCATCTATTCCAAAGCCCTCGAATTCGGCTACCATGCCGACTTACCACCTACAAAACAGCAGGGAGATTGTTTTCATTGTAAATAGTTTCTGGTTAAAAAGTTTCGGGTTTCGGGTTAAAAAAGTTTCGGTTTTTTGTTCCTTTCCTTTTCTCTTTTTACTTTTTCACCTTTTGATTGAACATTGTACATTGTTAGTTTGGCATTGTACATTCCTGTAAAGTGAGATCTCACCGCAAGAAAAAATAAATAATGCCAAACTAACAATGTACAATGAACAAGTTTAACCCCAAACCCGAAACTCGAACTCGCAACGCTGAACTCATAACTCAAAACTTCCCACTCGAAACTCAGAACCCGAAACTCAGAACCCGAAACCCGAAACTTTTTTTAACATTCTCATGCCAACCGTTTTCCGTATTTTCACAGCAGCATGTTTAAACGAATTTTCCTCTTATTGTTGGTGTCAGCCCTTGTTCAACCTATAAAGGCTGCCTACCTCCTTATTCCAATGGATGAAACCCAAAAGGATCATCTCAAAGCATATGGCATCACCTATTGGGTTATTGAAAAAGGCGGTGAAGCACAATGGCTTTTGAATTATCGCTTCGGTAGCTTTCTTTTTAAATATGATAAAAGCTTTGAAAACGAATGCCTCACACGCGGCGTTACTTTTGAAACTATTCCCGATGCGAAAGCAAATGCAATTCTCAATGAAATTTCAAGTCCTGAACTAAATATGGACGCGGTGAAGCTCGAGAAGCCACCGAAAATTGCTGTGTATTCTCCACCCGATAAGCTTCCCTGGGATGACGCTGTAACATTAGTGCTTACTTATGCCGAAATTCCATATCATATTCTTTATGATGAAAAAGTAATCCAGGATTCGCTGTTTCGTTACGACTGGATTCATTTGCATCACGAAGATTTCACCGGTCAATACGGACGATTCTGGTCGCAGTTCAAAGATGTTCCGTGGTACCGCCAGCAGGTAGCGACGGATGAAGCGATGGCTGCAAAGCTCGGATTCAAAAAAGTTTCGGAAATGAAACTGGCTGTCGCGAAAAAAGTGCGTGACTTTGTTGCAGGCGGTGGATTTATGTTTGCGATGTGTTCAGCAACGGATTCGTATGACATTGCGCTGGCAGCAGAAGGAATTGACATTTGCGATCGCATGTATGATGGTGATGGATTTGATCCGAACATGAACAGCAAATTGAATTATGACAATTGTTTTGCGTTTACCAATTTTGAATTAAAAACAAACAGCACCGAATACGAGTTCTCCGACATCGATACCTACTTAACGAGAACGATGAAAGGTGTAAGCGAATCAAACGATTATTTTTCGCTCTTCGAATTTTCTGCAAAATGGGATCCGGTTCCAACCATGCTTTGCCAGGATCACGCAAATCTCATCAAAGGTTTCTGGGGACAAACAACAGGTTTTGATAAATCGAAAATCAAACCCGGCGTGCTCATTATGGGCGAAAACAAAGCGCAGAAAGAAGCACGTTACATCCACGGCGATTTCGGAAAAGGCATGTGGACCTTCTACGCCGGCCACGATCCGGAAGATTATCAGCATCGCGTGGAAGAACCACCAACAGATCTTTCGCTTTATCCAAATTCCGCAGGCTACCGTTTGATCCTGAACAACGTTTTATTTCCGGCTGCAAAGAAGAAGCATCAGAAAACGTAGCGTAACAAATGTGCTAATGGGTTAATATGCTAGTGTGCTAATGGAAATAATCTTAAGTACATGGCATCTGTACATCTACACATTTGCACATCTATTTTTTTTGATTAGCAAATTAGCACATTAGCAAATTCCTTCCTCTTCCCTATGACTTTTTCGTATTCCTGCGTCATAAAGAAAACAACAGGTATTCTCAGAATCGAATTATATTAGCATAACTATTCCCCAACTCCATGATCCCAAACTTTCGTTATTGTTTTTTCCTGTTTTCTTTTTTCCTCATCACTACAGTTTCATTCGCACAAAATGTTTTTATCGCAAACGATTTTGTTGCCTGCGGAGTTGGTCTTAAAGACAGCAGCGGACAATGGATCGTCCAGCCGATTTACCAGGATATTGATAAATGGCCGAATGGTTTTTTCAATGTATTATCCGGCTCGAAAGAAGGCGTGATTGATGCTAAGGGAACTGTTATCATTCCACCTATTTATGACAAGATCCAATACACAACAACGTATGTGGATTCCACAGAACATTTTCTTTTCTACATAATTAACGACGGACAAACCGGTTTGATGAACACCAGGAATCAATTTGTAATTCCGATTGTTTGCAGGATGATTGATGTCGGATCTGATGGAACCATCATCGCAGAAAAAACGAGAAAAAGATATTCGATCTATACGCTTGATGGAAGAGAAACCGTCATTCCCAAAAAGCAAGGCACAACACCTGAATCGCTTGGTGACCGAATGTATAAAGTTTCAAGAAATGCATTCGGACTCACTTTTGTCGAACGTTATTTTCCAAAAAGTAAAAAAGAATACAGGCAATACCGCTATAGACTTACACTGCGAAAAAAATATGGTGTAATAAATGATTCACTTAAGGTGATCGTTCCAAAAAAGTTTTCCGGAATTTTTTATGGTCCCGAAGAATACAATTTAATAACTGTTGAAAAACGAAATACAAGCGGTTATTATGCAATTACAGGGAAACAAATCTGGGCACCTGTTTATAAGACCGGTAGTGTTTACCGGAACAGATTTGAGTGGGGTGGTCCCACTACTACAACGATGAATGAAATCGGGATGGTAGCTGCCGGTTATAATAAAAAGTACGGCATCATAGGAGCTAACGGCGATACCATTCTTCCTTTTATTTATTCATACATCGAAATATATGACACACCGGGCAACGCGCTGAACTGGAAAGTAAAAGTCAATGGCCACACCGGAATTTATAATGCAACTACACGAACATGGACATTGCAGCCGGAATACGATTCTTTTTTTCCGATTGCAAACTTCCGGTTCGCTGATGATACCGTAAACATCAGGAGAGACAGGCTTTATGATAGTTATTATACCAGTTATGGTGATGGATATAAGCTGATGCTTGCGAGGAAGAATGGAAAGTATGGTATTATCACTTCTGATGGAAAAGAGATCCTTCCTTTTATTTATGACGATTTCGAAAGTGAATCAGGAGGATATCTCCTCAGGAAGGATTCAAGCTATTGGATGGTTACTGTTCCTAAATACACTTTACCCAAAACATTTTCACTGGGGGAAATCTCACGCAGTGTAATTCCTAAAGCTCCTGCTGATCTTCAATTTCAAAAAAGAACGCTGAAGAATGGGACAACTGTATTTGTTAACCCGGATCTGCTGACTGATTCGCTGCAACTTTCGATGTACAACCTGAAGCATAAAAATTCTGTTGTTAATCCTTATGATTATGATCACCTGCTTCACGCAGCTGCTTTGATCGTTACACCATTATATTCGTCAACAAATTTGGCAGGTATCGGAAATGTTTATTCTTATCACTCAGCAGATTTGAATTATCAACCCGAAGATTCACTTAATTATTTTATCATCAGAAATAAAAAAGGGGAGCTTTACACGACACCGGTGAGAAACGATATCAAAGATGCTTATCATACTTATTATTCTGTCGGATATGTTGGTGGAGTCTATCGCGACGATGGGCTGCAGGTATTAAAACCATATAGTTACAGGTACGCTAACAGTGCCGGTGAAATAAACGGAGTTGAATATTTTACGGTCTACTGCGGAAAAAATAAAACGGGCCTGGTAGATGGAAACGGAAAGTTGCTTGTTGACACAACATGGGGTTCTATTGGTTCGTCGCGTGGAAATTATATTTGGGTACGGAAAAAAGAGCATTACCGGGGAAAGAACTATACCTGGAACATTCTTGACACAACAACGAATCAACTATTGCTTGATAAAAAGCTGCGTTCACATTATGCGCCGGATTTCGGAGCGCACGCTGTGATCCTCAGCAGACCAGAAGGAAACAAGCTTTACAATATGGACACACGTAAATATATTCTCGATGGGAATGTGGGTGCAATATTTAAGCTTGACTCTGCCGGTAACTATTTTGCAGTAAAAACCTGTTATGGAAATATCGGGGTCATTGATGGAAGTGGAAAATGGATCACCGATACCATTTGGAAAATGATAATCAATGCGGATAACAGGGAAAGAAATTTGACTCAAGGTTTCAGAAGCCGTTATTACAGCAAAAATCAACCTTTCGGTTATTGTGTTCTTTCAAATGACACAGGGTGGATTGCAATTGATAGTTATTCCGGAAAAGTTTCAAGAGATAAAAAAACAGCAGCTGCCTATTTGAGCTTATCCTATAACAGCTTAAAAATTGATTCTGTCTCGGGGATAACTAAATTTTGCACCGACTGTCCGTCCTATTCATACGCTGATACTTTATTCCGGGACGAAAAACTTTCTGACTGGCAGGAAGCAATTTTATTTGACTCTTTGTTTACACCCGCATTTATGCCCGACACAATGCATTCCTGGTTTACCTTCACCTGTAAGGACTGCATAAAACGAAATCGTTCGCAGTATTTTCCGTATACATGGTCAGGAAATTATGACCAGGAAACACTTCATCATTTAATTTCTTTCAAAAACGATTCCTGTATTTCGGTTTCAAGAACACTTCTCAACACCTATTATTATCGCCAGGGAAATCCGAAAGACCTTTTCTTTACTGTTATTCTTTTTGATGATGGTCCACATGCAATGTTGCTTGATTCATTATTCACCGGCATCGCATGGAAAGAAATCATTACAACAGAAACAAGCTTATACTTCGAATCACATCCGAACATTGAAGGAAATTGTCATAACCCCTACATGCTGCCATTTGTAATGAAAGACAGGTTCATTATTACTCCCGAAGGCATTCAGCTTTATCCTCCGAATTACAAAGAAAATGGTAAACAACTTTCCGTCCCCATCTCCTGGGAAAAACTAAAACCATATCTAAGAAAAGACATAGCAAAAAGCTTGGTATAAAATAGAGTCAGTAGTCAGTCACCATTACGGATTACAAATTACAAATTACCGATGACAAATTACTGACTGCTGCTGACTGCTGACAACTCAACTGACTACTTTTCCCTATCTTCGATATCCTAAAAAATCCAGAAACTCTCTTATGAAAATCACAAAAGCTTTATGCGTTCTTGCAGCTTCAGCGTTGACACTAACCGTCGCGGCGCAAGAGAAAACAAATAAAAAAGAAAGCCAGATAAAATTTACTATTGTGAAAGAAGCACAGTGCACAAGTGTGAAAGATCAGTTTCACTCTAGCACTTGCTGGATCTTCTCTACACAATCGTTTATGGAATCTGAATTCATGCGAATGGGAAAAGGACAGGTTGATCTTTCAGAAATGTGGATCGTGCGTGCCGGCTACCTCGAGAAAGCGAAAAAATACATGCGCATGATGGGCAAAACAAATTTTGCCCCGGGTGGTGAAGCGATCGACGTGATCAAACTTACGGCAACTTATGGAATTGTTCCGCAGAGCGCTTATCCCGGCATGCCTGAAGGTGAAACAAAAGTTCGTCACGGTGAGCTCGATGGTGTTTTGAAAGCGATCCTCGATGCACAATTAAAATTAACCGACGGAAAACTTTCGCCGAACTGGCTGATGGTTTTCACAGCTGCTCTTGATGCGTACCTCGGTACACCGGTTACATCTTTTAAAGTAGATGGCAAAACCTACTCACCGCAATCGTACGCCGATTTCCTCGGATTCAAAGCGGATGATTATGTTCCGGTTACTTCATTCACGCATCATAATTTCTGGACATCCTTCGCGCTCGAAATGCCGGACAACTGGGCATGGTACGATTATTACAATGTGCCGATGCAGGATATGATGTCGATCATTGACAACGCAACGATGAATGGTTACACCGTTGGCTGGGGTTCTGATGTGAGCGAATCGTATTTTTCTTACAAAAACGGAATGGCTATTGTTCCGGAAAAAGAAATGTCGGAAATGAGCCAGGGAGAAAAAGATTCACTCTGGATGGTGCCTTCAAAAGACAAGCTCATCACACAATTGTTACGCCAGCAATCGTTCGATGATCTCAGCACGCAAGATGATCACGGCATGCAGATCACAGGACAAGCAAAAGATCAATCCGGAAAAAAATATTACATCGTAAAAAATTCCTGGGGAACAAAAAACGAGCTCGGCGGATATTTTTACGCTTCTGATGCCTACGTTGCTTATAAAACGACAAGCATTTTAGTCCATAAGTCATCGATACCGAAGGAGATTGCTGGTAAGATGGGGATTAAACTGTAGAAAAGTTCGTGTTTGGTGGTGAAAAAATAAAAACGTAATTAATAAAAAAAAGTAAGAGCAGCCCCGGTGGTTGATCTTACTTTTTTATATGATTCGTAAATTCGTTTTGATTCGCCTGCCTGTCGCCGCGCGGGCTGTGCTTCAGCAGGCAGGTAATTCGTTCCCCTCTAAACGTTTTCATACGGCTCAACAATCAGGCCTTCTACGCCCGGGCGGATTTCCATTATCTCGTCACCGAAGTCGAGAAGCATTGCATCATTCACATAACAATTATCACCTTCGTCAATTACACCAACTTTACGAAGTTTTTTTCCAACCATTAATGCCCACAATCCATTTTCAGTGAGCTCTTCGGAACTATAGTCGATCTTTCCCTGGAATTCATGCAGCAATAACAAGCGGTTTTTCTCGCCGTCAAAATCTTTCACTACAATAATTCCGGGAGGTGTTTCTTCACTTGCTGAAAGAAATAACTGTTTACCGTCCGTAAAAATCAACTCCAGCTTATCAAGGAATTCAAACGTTTCTTCCGGATTTATTTTATTCTGCCATAGATGGTAAATGACACGGGCAAGTGTTTTCTGCTCAACAGCTTTCAGCTCTAAAAGTTCGTCCGTATCAAAATAGGTTCCCATTTGGTAAAGTTAATCCTATAGGTTCAAACCTGCAGGAAATTACATCTGCAATTGAATTACTTTTTACTTTTCTTACCGCCGTGTGATGTTTTCTTCGAATGACCCTTCTTTCCTCCTGCTGCAGCCTTCCCGACTTTCTCTTTTTTCTTCCCGCCGGCTTTTTTCCCGGAAGGCTTTTTCTTCTCCTGTTTCTTCCGCTCCTTTTCTTCGTTCTCACGAATCGCTTCCCAGTATTCATCGCCGTAGTCAACGAGCAACTCCGAATTCGCAGGAATATTTTTTGTCGCTACGATATACGGACGTTTTTTGATAATGCTGTATTCGCAATTATTTTTGAATGGTCCTTTTTTTCCACCACCATTTGCATCATTTGCATATTGTGCCAGCTCTTCCTTGCGCGGCTTAGCATCGATGCAATTATCATCCGTAATGCTGAATACATAACGCACTTCATCAAGATTGTGTTTGTAGCGTTGCAGCACTTGTTTCCAGGTGAGCCTATCACCAAGATATTCAATAATTACATCGCCTTTTCGGATTGGAGAAGTGGTAAATAAACCTCTTCCTGCATTCGGAATTCTGGATTTTCGTACAACCAACATAAGCTACAGCACCTTCATTTTTTAGGTGTGCGAAAATAAATCAGAAATGTCACCCGCACAAGTGATTGTCGTCCTAATTAACAACGTATTTTTACAGGTAAGGAATGTGGAATTTTTTCACAGTCAAAATCTTCTCCTGGATTGAATAATCACTTAGAAATTGCCGTTTTCGGCACCGAAGCTGCACTTATCGCAGATAAAGCCGGGGCCGATCGGATTGAGCTGTGCAGTGGGTATGCGGATGGTGGACTTACTCCATCCAACGGAACGATTCAGCTTGTGAAGCAACAAGTCAAGTGTCCCGTCTTCGTTATGATCCGTCCGCGTGGTGGCGATTTTCATTATTCTGCCAATGAAATTGAGGTGATGAAAAACGATATCGCCCAATGCAAATCAATAGGTGTAGACGGAATCGTACTCGGCTTGCTGGATGAAAACAGGAAGATCGATAAAGCGGGAGTTCAAGAGCTTGTTGCACTAGCTGCACCATTACCCGTTACTTTTCACCGCGCGTTTGATCTTTGCCACGAACCATTTGAAGCATTGGAAATTTTAATTGACTGCGGCATAAAACGTATTCTCACTTCCGGACAAAAATCATCTGCCATGGAAGGTGCAACGTTTATTGCTGAATTGAATAAAAGAGCAAACGGCAGAATCATCATCATGCCCGGTGCAGGAATTAACGCAGGAACTATTTCAGAAATAAAAACAATTACATCCTGCACAGAATTTCACGCATCAGCCAAACGAATTACATCATCAACAGACGCATTCGGCTTCGGAGAAAATGTATTACCACATCCCGAATTCATCGCTGAAATGAAAAAGAAACTTTCACTATGAAAAAATATTTCACTCAACATTTTTTACCGTGCCTCTGTGCCTCTGTGGCGATACTTCTTGCGTCAACAATGCAAGCGCAGGAAGCAACGCAACCCCTAAACGCAAATTGGCAATTCACAGAATCCGGAAAAAACAACTGGCTTGCCGCAACAGTCCCCGGCACCGTCCACACCGATCTGCTAGCGCACGGAAAAATTCCTGATCCGTACATTGGCACAAATGAATCGCAAGTGCAATGGGTAGAAACAAAAGCATGGGAATACAAAACCACTTTTAATGCAAGCGAAGAAATATGGAAATCGAAACATAAAGAATTGGTCTTCGAAGGGCTTGATACGTATGCGTTCGTTTATTTAAATGATTCGCTGATTCTCACAGGAGAAAATATGTTTTTGGAATACCGTATTGATGTGACAAAACATTTAAAGAAGACGAAGAATAATTTACGGATTGTTTTTCATCCTGCTTCGGAGTTGATTGAAAAGAATAAAACGCTCGCAGCACATAAAAACCTTCCGGGTGGAGACCGCGTCTATATTCGCAAAGCACAATATCAATTCGGTTGGGATTTTGGTCCACGATTGGTGACTGCAGGAATTTACAAGAAGATTTGGTTGAGGGGAATCAATGAATTAGATGTAAAGAACATTAATTTAAAGACAGAAAAAATAAAGAATGATACAGCATGGCTTGAAGTGAATTTTGATCTCAACTATTTGACAAAAGGACAGAAGGAATATGTTATCGAGGTTTCAGATAAATCTAAAAATTATCTAAAAAAGCAATTTTCTGTCAATGAAACTACATCAGGTATGGGATACAAGTTTGCGATTCCAAAACCTAAATTATGGTGGGCAAATAATATGGGTAAGCCATACCAATATGAATTCACCATTAAAATTTATAGCGGTAATGATATATTGGAGAAAAAAATAAAATATGGCATTCGCACAATCGAACTTCGGCAGGAGAAGCAAGGAAATGGGAAGTCTTTTACTTTTTTCCTGAATGGAGAACCTGTTTTTATGAAAGGTGCGAATTGGATTCCCTCAGATAATTTCACTCCGCGCATTACCTCCGAAAAATATTACTCACTTATAAAATCTGCACAACAATCAAATATGAATATGCTTCGCGTTTGGGGTGGTGGCATTTATGAAACAGAGGATTTCTATAATGATTGTGATTCACTTGGTATAATGGTCTGGCAGGATTTTATGTTTGCAGGAGGTGTGTACCCCGCAAATGAGTATTTTATGAATCGATTAAGAGTAGAAACACAATCTCAATTTTTAAGGCTGAGTCCGCATGCGTGTATTGTTGCGTGGTGCGGGAATAACGAAATAGAAGAAGGATGGAATAATTGGGGATGGCAAAATGAAATGAAAATATCTTCTTCAGATTCATTAAAAATGTGGAATGATGAAAAAGTAATTTTTAATGATTTTATCCCGGGAATAATTCACTCCCGCGATTCAAATGCAATTTACATTCCAAGCTCCCCTTCTACCGGCTGGAGCCATCCCGAAGCATACAAATCAGGCGATGTGCATTACTGGGGCGTTTGGTGGGGCATGGAACCATTTTCTTCCTATGATAATCACGTCGGAAGATTTATGAGTGAATATGGATTCCAGGGAATGCCACCACTTTCTTCATTCGCATTATTCAATCCGGACGGAACTTTTTCATTTTCTGATCCGGCTTTCCAATCACATCAGAAACATCCAAAAGGTTACGAAACGATCAATACATACATGCAACGTGATTATCCTGTGCCTGATGAATTTTCCGATTACGTTTATGTTTCGCAGGTCGTGCAGCGTGATGGTGTTTCAAGAGCAATTGAGGCTCATCGTAAAGCAATGCCGTATTGTATGGGAACTTTATTCTGGCAGTATAATGATTGCTGGCCCGCCACTTCCTGGTCAAGCGTTGATTATTACGGACAGAAAAAATTATTACAATACGCGCTTAAGGATTTGTATGCGCCGGTTTTGGTTTCTGTAACAGAGCGTAATGATTCTGTTTTGCTTTATGTTGTAAATGATGATACGATTTCGCACAAAGGATTGCTTGCGTTTGCGTGGATGAATTTAAAAGGAGAAACAATCCGCACCAGCTTTACGCCGACAACGATTTACACAGGAAGAAGCAGCATGGTTTTCGGCTTCGAGAAAAAACAATTGCTCGATACGCTTGATCCGGAAAATGGTGTGCTGCATCTTATTTTCAGCTATGAGAATAATAAAAGCGTAACAACAAATTATTATTTCGCCAATACAAAATCCTTAGCGCTCGCAAAAGATCCAGGCCTGATGAGCGATATTGTTCCGGTTGCAGGAAAAGCAGGAACATACACGGTGACATTACGAACAGTAAGTCTTGCGAAAAATGTTTACCTCAGCTTCAACGATCCGAAAGCAACATTCAGTGATAATGGATTTGATATGCTCGCCGGAGAAACGAAAGATGTAATCATTACTACATCTCTTTCACTTGAGCAATTGAAAGCAGGAATGAGAATACAGACTATGAATTCCCTTCAAGGGCAGTAGTCAGTATCAGTTGTCAGTAACCAGTAATAAAATACGACTGACTTCTGACAACTGACAACTTTTTCCTCAGCCTCGATTTACTTTTCCGAAGCGGAAGCCGAGTGTAAAATCTAATCTTCCTAATGGTTGAGTACTAACTGAAGTATATCCTACACCATTCATTTTATAGGTTCGGTAAATAACCTGCATTCCAAGCGTGGTGCTCATTCCTAAGTTTAAACGGTCACTCAATCTGATCAACACTCCATTTACAATCCCGGTGCCGAACCCGTCGTAGGTAGAACCTGAAATTTCGGGATAAGGATAAATGGAATGATTATAATAACGGTAATTGGAAGTCATTCGTCCATATTCAAGCGCAAGACCGGTAAAATAATTGACTTTATGCTTCATTTTGCCGGGATAAAATAAAAGCTCTGCACCGGTGGAAATTATTTTCATTTTATTGTAATAAAAAAATCCCTGGTCATAACTATAATCATTAAGATTTCCTTTAATTCCATTCAGTCCGATGGATAACGGAATCTTTATAGATACACCTCGCTTGGCAAAATAATATTCACCCCTGACAGAAATAAATCCGAACATTAAATCAAAAGAATTTATGCCAACAGAGAAAGGATGGATGTCGGCGATCTCTTCCGTTATAATGTCATCATGAAAAAACTCGGAATGTCCATCAGAGTAAACTATTTTAAACACTTCCGTTTTATTGACCACGTAGGTAGGCCCATCCTGAAAAGTATATAGCTTATACTTAATTTGTGCAGGGTTAATTTCCTGAACCTTTGCAACCACTTTTTCGCGGTTCATCAGGTGAATTGTATCCTGGGCAAATGCAATGCTCCCGGTAAAAATTATAAAGCAGGTAATGATCAGTTTTCGCAACATAGCAGTAGGTTTTTATAAAAGACGCTAAAACAAAAAAAAGTTGCCTTACCCAATTTCCCACCTGACAACCGACTACTGACTACTGACTACTTTTTCTTAATCCAGCGTCCCGCATCAATGTACCAGATGAGCTTTACAGAAAAGCTATTGCTTTGCGGCGCATTAAAAATATATCCTGAATCTTCAATGTAATTTGCACGCATGATATTATCTCTTGTGAGAATTGCATTCTTCCACACCACACTCAGCTCGCTGCCGGGAAGAAATTGCCAGGTATAAATCATATCGATGTTAAATGCATTGAAGCTTACATCCGCATTCTGATTGTAATAAGCATCTGTCACTTTTCCATTTTCATTCAGCAGAAAATAAGATGAATAATCTGCCTGCGACCAGTAATGACGAACGCGCATGGTTAGTCCCATCCTATTGGTAAAAATATAATTCAGCGTAAGTGTATTGGTGATCGTTTTTAAATCGCGCACACCGAAAAACAATGAATCATTCCTATAAGCAACATAACCTACATTATCAACTTTCTTTTCACGTTCCCATTTGTAAACAATGAATAATTTATCATTCACACGGAAGCGCGGTGCAAGATTGTAGCTGAAAATTGTCCGGTTGCGCTCGAAGAATACACGGTAATTTATTCCTGCATCCAAAGCGAATTTTTTGCGGTAATCAGAAGAAATAAAACCTCCGCCACCGATATTTTTCGGATACAGAATAAATCGTTCTTTCACACGTGCTTCGAAATAATCATAAGACTTAAATGGATTCGATTGCCAGTTCACTCCCCACGTAAACCATTTCCGCGTTGTAAAAATGTGCTTGCTGCTAACCGTAAAAAAAGTGTAATGCCGGGGAATAAATAAATTACCAAGATCAATATCCAGCGTATTGAACATCGACGCAAAATTCCTGAATGGTTTATAAATATTATAAGTTTGCGTTAGACCATAATCGATGTAATTATTGCGATCCAGATAACCAATATCATTCGGATCAAATTTATCTGAGACAACTTTGTAACGTGCTACTGCTGTATAACGACCACTTACTTTTCCTGCAGTAAAATTGTAACGGTAACCGGTATATGCAGAAGTGCTTCCCGGGAAATAAATAGTACTGATATCGCCGTAACCTTCCACTGCGAATTTATTCGTCTTATCGCCGATACGAAATTGAATGCTGCTGACATTCGCATCACGAGCGCTACCTGTTCGAATCACACTTGTGTTTAAAAATCCGATGTATGAATTATTTTTCAGCAGCTGATCGACAACAATTACATTATAATTTGTCAGCGCTTCCGTTTCATAATTTCTATCATCACCCGAAACGGTATCGCTGATTCTTGCATACGCAGGAGCTGAAATTGCATTCAGGAAACCTATTCCCATCTTACCCGGCGTGCGTCCTGAAACTTTTACAGCATTGTACAATCGCGCAACGGATGGATTTTCTTCCACCCTTTCATTTGCACCTAGTGACGCTGACGCATTAAAATAACCGGAAGGACGCGCGCCGATCCTTCGCGAATAAAACAAATCATGCTTCGAAAAAAGCTCTGTTCCTTCCGTAAAGAAATAACGACGCTCATCAAATCTCACTTCAAAGGGCGAAAGATTCAACACCACATTATCACTTAATGCTTGTCCGAAGTCAGGAATCAACGTCATATCAAGTGTAAAACTTTCATTGATCCCATATTTTACATCCATACCGCCATTGAGCGAAGTTGCATTCTGTTGATTATAATTTTCAAAATATCCCGACACATAGGGAAGCAATGCAAGCCGCACAGGAGAAATAATCGAAACCAATCCATCAAGATCACCACACTGGTTGATCACACCAAGCACTGCAGGATCAACCATATTCCAATAATCAATTTCACGATAGCGGCGAATATTCCGTTGAAAATTCAATCCCCATTTCTGCACATCCGACTTTGGAAAACGTAAAGCGGCATAAGGTATTTTCATTTCGACGTACCAGCCAAGTGAATCCGTGCTCACTTTACTGAACCAAACTGCATTCAAACTCAAATCACCTTTGTCGACTGTATAACGCGCATCCGTTTGTACACCGGCAGCTGTAACGCCAAAGAAAAAAGCATTGCGCCTGTCGTGGTAGGTATCAAGAAAAATTCCGAAGGCGTCTGTATTATTTTGAAATTCATCACGCGGTCCGAGCTGGCGCAAAATACTATCAGGTGATGAATCAAAAAGTTTCGCAAGCACATAAATTCCTTCGTCGTCATATATCACACGCACTTCCGTTTTCTGCCGCGGAGCTGCGCCCGGGTTGGGTTGAAATTGCACCATATCCGAACTGATGGGCGCATTCATCCAAACACTGTCATCAGGAATTCCGTCGATTTTCGGGGCAATGGTTGTTCGAAAAGCAAAAAGTGATTTACAAACCAGTTGCGCGCGCAGGGAGTTGCCGCCAATGGAAAACAGTGCGATAAAAAGAAGAGCCCGAAGGAAAGGGAACATGAGGTACTAAAGGTAAAAATTCTGCTGCTTTAATAGTACCAGGAATGGAAATTCTGCTGATTCATGTATATCGCCCTTCGGCTGTCGCTCAGGGTGACATACATGAATAGAAATTTCACTTTCGGATTCTTCCTTTCAATAATGTCGATGTGGTAGAGTTTCTGCATCTCGCGAAGTAATTCAGCTGCTCAAAATTTTCTTTGATTAATGCTTCTTTCTTTTTTCTTGACCAACCTTTTACTTGCTTTTCGAATGCAATTGCAGGAAGCGGCCGGTTAAACTCTCTTGTAAAAACCAATTCAAGAGGTCTTCTTCTAAAAGTATAAGCCTTTGGATCTAATCCTTCCGAATGCTGCTTAAAACGACTTTCAACATTATTTGTAACACCGGTATAATAAGAATCATCATTACACTTCAATATATATACATAATACCTTTTCATAAAAAATAATTTGCTGCAAATGTATTTAATTATCCCAATTTTAATTTTAAGATTGCCATCCATATAGTAACAATTTTTAAGATTTTCATGATGAGGGCCAATTTTTAAGATTGTCATCCTGAGCGACAGCCGAAGGACGACAATCTTAAAAAATTATCCATTTACAAACGTTTAATACCGAATAAATCCCCCTTCCATCACCATTTTTACAGCGCTGATAAATCCCTCTTCCCTGCTGTGAGAAATAATTTTAATCGCCTGCGCTTATTTCCTGTTGCAATTCTGCTGCTTTTATTTTTCCTTTGCTTTTCGTTACAATCAAGCGCGCAGATTTTTCCTGTGCAGATCAGCACGCAGCTTGCGCCTCCTTTTTCCGGTTACGTTCCTGATTATTCTGCGCCGGGTAATGAAAGCTTTCGAGTGTTTATGCTCTTTACCGATTTTTCACGTCCGACGTATGATGTGAAGCTGAAAATAAAAATTGAAGGGCAAGGTATCACTATTCAAAGTCCGGCGTGGTATTTTTCCGGACCTGTTACGCTTGAGCCGGGCATTCCAACTTTGTTAAGCGGAACTGATCTTTCCGGATTGTTGAATGAAACTAATTTAGAATTTTCAGGTATCACGCGGCAACAATACAACCAGCGAAAAGTTTTGCCGGAAGGATTTTATACGATCACTGTTACTGCGTACGATTATCAAAATCCGATTCCTATTCTTGTGAGCAATGAAGGAATTACGCAAGCATGGATGGTGCTCAATGATCCTCCGTATTTGAATTTACCTTTTTGCAGTGCGACTGTTCCGCCACAAACACCGCAGCAGCTAATTTTTTCGTGGACAGCTATGAATCTTGCTGCACCTTCTTCTGCTTTGGGTTCGGAATATACATTTGAATTGTGGGAAATATTTCCTGCTAATCAAACGCCGGGAAATATTATTCTTACTACTGCGCCTATCTTTTCTTACACCACAAATCAAACGCTTTTTAATTATGGAATTACCGAACCTCCATTGGTTGTTGGACGCGAATACGTCTGGAGAGTTCATGCGCATGATTTAGAAAACAGGGAATTGTTTCGCAACAATGGCTATTCACAACTATGCACATTCAGCTACGGAACAACGTTTGATTTGCTCGGCAACATTGCGCAGCTTACTTTGAATGCGCAGGCGTTATCCAATAGACAAGCACGTTGCTGGTGGGATAGTCTTTCCGTTTATGAAACCTATCGAATTCAATTTCGCAAAACAAATACGCCGAATTGGTTTCCGCTTACAACCAATAGGGCGTCGTTGCGCATCCCGGATTTGGAGCCGAATACAAATTATGAAGCTGAAGTTATCGGCATTCTTCCCAATGGAACAGAAGGTCCTGTGAGCAATCTTGTCACGTGGCATACGCCTGATAAACCAGTTTTTAATTGCGGCGAATCAAGTCCGCCTCCTGCGCAGCAAAATTTTCATCCGCTCACGCAAGCAAGTGCCGGAATGATTTTCCAGGTCGGGCAATTTGAAATGATCGTAACAAGTTTACAATCAAATTCAAATCCTGCAGGTTGGTATTCCGGTTTGGGAAAAGTGGTAATGCCTTTGGGATGGACAGTGAATTGTTCGTTTACGAATATCCAGGTGGGCGATGATCATATTGTTTATTCTGGCGAAGTGCGAGCGATTACTGAAGGAATCTCTGAATGGTTGAATCAATATGATATGTACACTATGTTTCATGCTGTGAATTATAATTACAGCGGAAGCATTGATTCTGTTTTTCTACAGAACGGATTAATCGTGATCCAGGGAGATTCGGGAACAATTACAATCAGCTCGTATGAATTGCCTTACACGATCCAGGACGGAAACGGAACAACGTACACCATTATGCCTGACGGATCAGTAATTGTACAAAATCTTGTTCCGCATATTCCATTAAGCCAGGAACAAATTGATGTATACGTTTCTGCATTAATAAAAATGCGCGCAGAAAATTCATTGTCATTTATTGCACAGCTTGAACAAACAAATGCAACAGCTCAGCAAACCTTAAGAAATAAATTCAATACCGATTACGGAGTGGATTACACCAGTCCTTCCGCACCAACAACAAATGATCTGGTTGTAATGGATTTTGTTGCTTATGATTCGACTGCAATCACAACAAAACCATTACAGGAAGAAATTGCATTTAAGGAAGCTGAATTTAATTTGATCAAAGCGAAAGTCTGCCGGACATTTTCAAAACCAAATCCAACTTCATTCGATCTTGATTTGTTAGCAAGCTTTCTAATAATGAACGGACAATCATCTCACTTATATATCGCACAAGAATTAGCAGCAGGAAAATCAGTAGCTAATTTATCAGACGAAGTAAAACTAGCGTTGTATAAATTCATCGAAGATGTTTTATACGAAACCGTATTCACAAAACCAGGCAAATAAAAAATGTACGATGTACTATATAAAAAAGAGATTACGGATTACGGGATTACCGATTACCAATGGAAATGAGAAATGGGAAAAATGAAAAATTCAGGATGTACGTGCGAAATTTTTCTCCCAGTATTTTTAAATTAACAGATCTACTCCAGTCGCAATTTCCACCAAATATTTTTTTTTAAAATTACCCAGTTATCAGATTACCAGATTACCAGATCACTCCCGAAGAAGATTTATCATTAAATCCTTTTCCCTCAATATTGTTCACTTTCATTAGGAAAATCCTTACTCTTAATATCCTGCACATATTTACCTACCGCACCTTCAATCTGCTCGGCTAAATTTAAATAGCGACGCAAAAATCGCGGATGAAATTCTTTTGTCAATCCGACTAAATCGTGATAAACTAAAACCTGTCCGTCTACTCCTCCACCCGCTCCGATTCCGATCACAGGAATTGAAAGTTCAGCAGCAACTTTTGTCGCAAGCGCTGCAGGAACTTTTTCCAGTACGATTGCAAAACATCCTGCTTTTTCCAACACATGTGCATCTGAAATAAGGCGATGTGCTTCTTCCTCTTTCTTTGCACGTACGTTGTATGTTCCGAATTTATAAATGGATTGCGGTGTAAGTCCGAGGTGACCCATGACAGGAATTCCTGCAGTAAGAATTCGTTCTACCGATTCTTTTACTTCACTTCCACCTTCGAGCTTCACGGCATGTGCGCCGGATTCTTTCATGATGCGGATAGAAGAATTGAGCGCTTCTTTTGAATTCCCCTGGTAAGAACCGAAAGGCAGATCGACCACACATAATGCGCGGTCAACAGCGCGCACTACGCTTGATGCATGATAGATCATCTGGTCGAGCGTGATGGGCAATGTTGTTTCATGTCCTGCCATTACATTCGAAGCAGAATCGCCAACAAGGATGACATCAATTCCGGCTGTGTCAATAATTTTTGCTGTAGTATAATCGTAAGCCGTCAGCATCGCAATTTTTTCGCCGGAGATTTTCATTTCCTGCAAAGTGCGTGTGGTGACTTTTTTCGTTTCTTTTTTGCTGATTGACATAGATGGTGGAATTAATTTATCCTAAACAAAGTTAGCGGAAATAATAGCGGAAAGGAAAATTACTCCGTGTAACCGGGTGAAAAAATTCTGCGGTGCAAAAGAACGGCAGGCTTACCCGCGGCAGGATCAATCCGAATAAGATGCTCTACGATTACGGCTTGAATCGTTGGAGTGGATTTGCTGGTAAAATTCTGATCGTTGCGAATATAATGCAGCACAACTTCATCATCTTTTTTTGGTGTATAAACTGCATGCAGCGCTTCATCAAAATTCGAAGAGCCGACAATTGTTCCGTTCACACTAACGATTCTGTCACCATCGCGCAACCGGAAAAGATTGGTGGTATCTGCATTGTAAACAAAAAATGCATCGAGATTATCATTGTAGAGCAAACCAAATCTTCCGAATGTAAGAATGGAATCGACAGTAGCCGGAGCATACGCCCAGCCGATCTTATCCAGATTTTGCGTCAGCGGCAAAGGTTGAATTCCATTGACATAATCGGAGAAAAATTGTGTGAGCTCAATTCCACCGGAACGTATAAGCCATGATTCAATCGAGTCGGCATTCATGAAAGAGTTGTTATTCATAAACAAAACTGCTTCACGCAAACCGGTTTTTCCATTGGAGAGCTCGGTCATTTTTATATCCAGCATCAAGGCGATCAACATTGCACGCGCACGCATTGCTTCACGACGCAACGGAACTTTTAACCAGCCGGAAAGCAAGTTAACGTCAGAAATTGGTTTGTTAGGTGAAAGCTGCGCAAGCCTGATCTTCGACGAAACAAAACCCATAAATTCATTTTCGCTTACAGTGGAATCACGAATAGCAGCAAGCCAGCCAAAATATAAATTCACACCTTCAGAAAACCACCATGATTTTGAAAGTTGTGGTTTTAAATAATCACCATTACCACAAACACTTTGAAAATCGAGCGGACCGAGCAGATGCAAAATATCACCGGCTGTTTCACGCTGCAGCTCATTACCGAGCGCATCCTCATTGGCTAATTCAGGTAAAAAATAAAATGCGCAATTCCGGTGTGCTAATCCGCCGTAACCACCATTTGAATTCAGCGTTGTTTTAAATGGGGTTGTAAAATAAAAGATCATCTTATAATTCCGCGCACCGATTTCGGGAATAAAATTCGCAGATGAAATTACACTTGTAGCAATCAATCTTCTGACAAGTCGTGAAGTGATTCTTCCATTCTCAGAAAAAACAGAAATCGTCACATAAATATTTCCCGCCATAAATCCTGAAGTATCCGCGCGCGAATACATAACAGGGTTATCGAGCAATTCTTTATACGAACCGGTTTTGTAACCATCACGCGTTTGTGTTTCATTCGTGATTTTTAAAGAGCTGTTCGCGCTGAGCTCTTCCGGTTTCAGAATAGTAATATGGTAAGGCAATTCAGAAAACCCTTCGATATAACCAATAAGAAAAGCGTGATTGAGCACATAATTATTTCCTGCATCGATATTCGTTCCTGCAACCTGCGGCACATAATTATATTTCGCATCAGATTGTCCCGGCTTCGCTCGTTCTGCATCCCATGTATCATCCACCCAATATTCAATTTTCTTCAGCGTCGAACCTTTGCGCATTTTCATCACAATGGTATTCTCACCTTTTTTAGAAACCTTCAACGGATTCCCCCTGTCATCAATCGCATAAAACTGGTGAATGAATCGTCCCGCATCCACTTGTCCCGCCACACCAGGTAAAAATGCCGGAAGTATATAATGAATGGTTCGCGCCTTAATCGGAGGAGTATAAATAGTAACTTTTACACGATCTTTCTCCGGAGTCACGTTCTGCAAATCAACAGTGACATGGTAAGATTTATCCGCAGTTTGTGCTTCCGTCATCAGACAAAAAAACATGCACGCGGTAAAAGCAATAAGTCGGGTTGTACTCATTGTGTCATGGGGGGATACCAAATATAGGGAAAAGTTGGTGGTAGGTGGTCGTAAAAGGTTGGTGGTAGGTCGTCTTTAAAATGTTGGTGGGTTGTAGGTTTTTTGAGTGTAAAGCAGCGGCAGCTATTTACTAGTAACTACAACCCACCAACCTTTTACCACCTACTACCAACTCATCCCCGCGGCTTAAACTTTTCCGGATGCTCGATCATGTTACCAAGCATATTGCCTACACTTTCGTATTTTTCATAAAGCTCTGTGTAAATCTCGATAGATAAGTATCCAAAATCTTTTGAATAATCCAGCCAGATTTGAGTTTCGGTTGCCTCACCATTTGAGTCTGAAAGTTTCTTCGCAAAGTTCCTGGGATACTGTCGTTTTCTATAACCTTCTCCAATATTAGCACAAACCGACCTTGAGGATCTTCGGATTTGATCTGTGAGGGAAAAACGTTCTTCGAATGGAAAATCTTTTGTTAGCGTCTGAATCTTTATAGAAAGTTCATAAGCCAATTGGTAAACTCTTAAGTCTTTGTAACCTGCTCTTTTCATAAATAAAAAAAATTAAAAAACAATAATCAGTAAATAATATTGAAACCTATCTTGAAATAAAATCACTGCAATTATAGGAAAAAAGCAACTTGCTGAACAAATATATTTTTCCCACTTATCTTTTTAAACCACCTACCACCAACCTTTTTTCAGACCATCTACCACCAACTTTCATACCCGAAGCAGGCATAAATAAAAAGCAACTTTCTGAACAAATATATTTTCCCCACCAACCTTTCAAACAACCTACCACCAACCTTTTCACAGACCACCTACCACCAACTTCTCCCTAATTAAAGCTCAACTCCCAATACCAAGATATCATCAATCTGATCATTCACTCCTCTCCAGCGATAATGCTCCTCCTGCAATAACTTACCGTGCTCTTTGATCGGCTTGTGTTGAATGTCTTTTACGAATGACTGGAATATGCTGCGTTTGTATTTCTTTCCTAATTCACCACCGAACTGATCGGAATAGCCATCGGTGAAAACGTAAATGCGGTCGCCTTTTTTTAGCTGAAATTCTTTGTGCGTAAAGGTGCGCAGCTCTTCTTCTTCGAACAAACCGATAGGAAATTTATCAGGCAATAATTCAGTCAGCTCATCGCCGCGAATGATCCATGCAGGATTATATGCACCGGCGAAAGTCATGTGTAATGTTTTTTTATGAATGCAGCACAATGCAATATCCATTCCGTCGCGCACGCGTGATTCATCCTGGCGCTGACGTAATGTTTCACTTAAACGTACATTCACATCGTTAAGAATTGCATCAGGGCGAATGAGTCCGTACTCTTTTACTGATTGGCTTAATAAATTGCTGCAAACAATACTTACAAACGCGCCGGGTACGCCATGACCAGTGCAATCAACAGCAGCAAAAAGAAGATGCTCTTCTGTTTGTGCCATCCAGTAAAAATCGCCGCTCACAATATCTTTCGGCTGATAAAGTACGAATGCAGAATCGTTGAAGGTGGCGCTGAATTCTACTTCAGGCAAGATCGCTTCCTGGATCCTTCGCGCGTATTGAATTGAATCGGTAATGTCTTTATTCTTTGATTCAATTTCAACATTCGCTTCTTTCAGCGCGGCGTTCTTCAATTCAATTTCTTCATTCTGCGCGTTGAGCTTTGTATTGACACGTTTTCTTGTTACAGCGCGATTCCAGAGGAAGAATACAAAAACGATAAGCAAAATTCCAACGATAGTAGAAGCCCATGCGATCAGCTTTTTTTCTTTTTCGATGGCACGCGCTTCACCTTCTGCTTTTTCTACGCCGAATTTTGCCTGCATCTCTGCAATTCCTTTCGATAAATTATCATCGAATAAAGAATCTTTTAAATCTGCTTTGAACGTAGCAAACTCAAGCGCTTTTTTATAATCTTCTTTTTGTAAATACGAATCTGAAATATATTCATAAATCGAAAGCTCAATATCTGTGGCACCACTCTTCTTTGCAAATCCCAACGCACGGCTCAAATAATCGATGGCTTTATCAGGCGATTTTTTATCATTCATTAATCCACCAAGATTCGCAAGTGTGATTGCCATTCCGCGATTATCACCGATAGATTTTCGAACCTCCAGCGCTTTTAAAAAATAATTCTCTGCTTTATCCGGTTGTTCCGTATCCTGGTAAACAGTTCCTATATTATTTAAAACTTTTCCATAATTAAATTTATCATTCAGCTTCTCGTAGATTGCTCCTGCCTGCTGGAGATAGTTGATCGCAGTGTCATTCTTTCCTACCAAACCATAAACGTTGGCAA
Source organism: Bacteroidota bacterium (assembly GCA_031412295.1). Lineage (GTDB taxonomy): Bacteria > Bacteroidota > Bacteroidia > Palsa-965 > Palsa-965. The sequence goes on along the minus strand of JANOCU010000008.1, from coordinate 442,294 downwards.
GGTTGTTCAGGCTGGAAGCTTCATTCGCAAGGTCCTTTGCTTCTTTTGCAATTGTATTTGCCTTTTCAAAATCAAGAATAGCCTTATTATAATTGCCCATGCTTTGATAAACGTTACCGGAACCAATTAAAGCACCTGACATTCCCAACTTATCATCAATCTGCTCAAACTCTTTGTAAGCTTCATAGCTTTTATTCAGCGCTTCATCATACTTTCCAAGATTCATATAAGCATCTGCCATTTGATTGAGACAGCTTGCCGCGCTTTTTATATTTCCAATGCGCAGATAAATTTTTCTTGCTCCTGCAAATAATTCAAGCGCTTCATTTGGTCTTCCGCTTTTAAAATTTACACGACCCAAAACCTGTAGTGATTTCGCTTCTAATCGCTCATTACCAATTTGAACAGAAAGTGCTCTTGCTTCTTCGCCGGTTTCCAATGCTTTCTTAGGTGCGTATTTAAAATACGCTTCCGTAAGCTTTAAAAGCTGGTTGACCTTATTGGAATCATTAATGAAGCCTAATCCACGCTTGAGACTATCCGCTAAATGCTGCTGCGAAAAAACCGGGGAGGCTAATGCAACAAACAAACAAATAAGAAAAAAATGTTTTTTTCCTTGAAGTGGGAACATGAGCGCTTCGTTAACGAGGGGGTTAACGAAGCGAAGATAAATAAACAATCCCGCACAGGGCGGGATTGTTTTACAAAGTATCCAATGAAGAATGTGAATTATGCTAATAGCTGAACATTGACAGCGATTTCACCACCTGTAGAAGTTTTAACAAGCTCATATTTCACTTCTGATCCAACACCAATAGTAAGATCCTTTGCATAAGGTTGTTTAAAATTGATCGTTTTCAAAGACTTGTTTTCTTCGATCGTGCCTGTGTTATCATCGTTTAATGTAAGCACAGTTCCACGCTGAATCCTACATGCCTTAACAATAACAGAGGTTGTAGTCCCTTGGGGAATGACCGATTCGGTATTGAGAATATCACCGATATTAAAGCAAAGCGCTTTGTACCCTGTCTGCTCGAATGTCTGATCCGGCCCGGGATTTGGAGTTATATCTCCTACTGAGATCAGTGCACTATCACCTGAACCTGAATTGTCCTTGATGTTCTTGATTTTTTTCTTTTCAGCCATTGTAATTGTTTTAGGAAGAGTTTGAGGTTGTATAGGCTAAAAATAATAAATCATCCGAAACTATCAACGATTAGTTGAAAGAAACGAATTTATATGTGTCTCCACTCTCTTTTCTACTGAATTAATATCAGCACGCTCGAACTTCTTACCTACAACCTGTTCATAGAGCTCGATGTAACGTTCAGAGACGCTATTCACGTATTCATCGGTCATTTCAGGAATCTGCTGTCCTTCTTTTCCCATAAATCCATTCTCAATTAACCATTGACGAACAAATTCTTTCGACAATTGCTTTTGTGGCTCATCATTTTTCTGACGCTCTTCGTATCCTTCCGAATAAAAATAACGCGATGAATCAGGTGTATGAATTTCATCCATCAAATAGATCTGCCCGTTGTGCATTCCGAATTCATATTTCGTATCCACTAAGATCAAACCTTGTTTTGCTGCCATTTCATTTCCACGTTTGTAAAGCGCACGTGTATAATTTTCAAGCTGCACATATTCTGCTTCAGGAACCAATCCTGATTTGATAATTTCTTCGCGCGTAATATCCTCATCATGACCTACAGATGCTTTTGTAGTTGGTGTGATGAGCGGCTCAGGAAATTTATCGCTTTCTTTTAATCCGTCAGGCATTGCAACACCACAGATCGTACGTTTACCTGCAGAATATTCGCGCCATGCGTGTCCGCTCAAATAACCGCGGATAACCATCTCCACTTTGAAAGGTTCGCAACGAATGCCGGCAGTAACAACAGGATCAGGAACTGCCTGAACCCAATTCGGAACAATGTCTTTTGTTGCTTCGAGAAAATGCGCAGCCACCTGGTTCAGCACTTGTCCTTTGTAAGGAATGCCGCGCGGAAGCACAACATCAAATGCAGAAATACGGTCGCTTACGATCATTACAAGAAGATCTTCGCCGATGGAATAAACATCACGGACTTTGCCTTTGTAGTAAGCAACTTGTCCCGGAAACTGGTAATTGGTTTTAGTGAGCGCGTTCATCGTTTGGTTTATGGTTGTCATAAATTTCAATTATTCGTTTTACAATTTTATGGCGGATTACATCGTGTTTGTCAAGCGTAACAAAATCAATTCCGTCATTGCCCGGCAAAATTTTCATCGCCTGCAACAACCCGCTTGGCTGACCACGTGGCAAATCGATTTGTGTTACGTCTCCCGTGATCACAAATTTAGCAGAAGGACCCATACGCGTGAGAAACATTTTCAGCTGACTTTCAGTTGCATTCTGCGCTTCATCCAGGATTACGAAAGCATTATCAAGCGTACGCCCGCGCATAAACGCAAGCGGCGCAATCTGGATGACATTACTTTCGATATAACTTTTCAGCTTATCAGCAGGGATCATATCGAACAGCGCATCATACAAGGGTTGAAGATACGGATCAAGCTTTTCTTTCAGATCGCCGGGAAGAAATCCGAGGTTCTCCCCCGCTTCCACTGCCGGGCGCGTGAGCACGATCTTTCGCACTTCACGGTTACGCAACGCACGCACCGCAAGCGCGACAGCAGTATATGTTTTGCCCGTTCCCGCAGGTCCGATCGCAAACATCATATCATTCTTCTCCGAACTTTCCACCATACGCACCTGCCCGGGAGTCCGCGCTTTTACGAGCAGTCCCTGGTTGCCATGAACAAGAATATCGGTTGAATTAGCATTCGCGTTATTCGCAGCGCTTCCACCGGAAGAGCCGTTCATGATGGTTTCAATATTCGCTTCGGTGAGTGTTCCGTATCGTTTGAAATACTGCTGGAATGCATCCACAGATTCTTCAAAACGTTGTATCTGCTCTTTATCGCCAACCGTTTTGATCACATTTCCACGCGCAACAATTTTAAGCTTCGGAAAAAAAGTCCGGATAAAATCCAGCTTCGCATCGTTAATACCAAAGATCACAATTGGTTCAACGCTTATCAATTCAATATTTTTTTCTGCCAAGGTAGTTTAGTTATTATATCACCATTTTTATGGGGTACGAAAAACGAAAGAAAACGAAAGTACGAAACTGTGTTTGCTTTTTTCATTCACAATTATCATGCTACTTAATTATTTTGTTTTTCGTACTTAAGTTTTCTTTCGTTTTTCGTACCCCATTTAAAATTTCCCATTCAACTATAAAGTTCCCTAAATTTGCCACAAAATAAGTGGATTTCATCCGAACTGCAAGGTTAAAAAAAGCGAATGTCCATCATTACCCTGACTACTGATTTTGGTTTGAAAGATCATTACGGCGCTTCCCTCAAAGGAGCGTTGTTGCGACAGATGCCGTCGGCTGTGATTGTGGATATTACGCACCAGGTTCCGCTGATGAATTATGCCGAAGCCGGTTATGTGCTGGGCACTGCTTTTCATGAATTTCCATTGGGAACAGTGCATCTTGTGGCGGTCGGAAGTGGCGGAAGCGGACCTTACAATCACGTTGCATTCAAATTCAAAGGGCATTATTTTGTAGGCTGCGATAACGGAACTTTTTCCTTTCTCGATCCTACCCACGAACCCGATCATATTGTGCAGTTGGCATTGTCGGGGAAAGAACCTTCTACTTTTCTCGCCCGCGATCTTTATTTGCCGGCTGCTATCAAGCTCGCTAATGGAACGCCTATTGAAAGTCTGGGCTTGCCGCAATCGCGTTTGACGAAACTCATGTTCCCGGTTTCGCCTCCTGAACAAGATGTGCTCAAAGGAACGGTTGTATATGTTGATTCATTCCGCAACCTCATCACAAATATTTCCGGCGACGATTTCGATACCATTGGACAAGGAAGATTGTTCTCCATCGAATTAATCCGCCTGCGGGGAAAAGAAACCATCACCGAATTGCACCGTACTTATGGCGATGTACCGATCGGTGCAATCGTAGCTTTCTTTAATTCCACCGGCATGTTAGAGATCGCCATCAATAATGGTCCGGCTGCAGAGCTGTTGAATCTGAGACAGAATTCTGTGGTGCGGATAACCTTCGAGTAGGAGTACGAAATACGAATGAAGGCGAAAATACGAAAGGAGTTTTCTTTTTTTTTGCGTGAGTGATAGAAGTGGAAAGCCCGCACCATGAAGTGAGCTTGCCTCTACTTCATGGGAGGACTTGCAGCGTATAGCACGACCCATGAAGGAAACGCAGAAAAGCGTTCCTACATGGGACACGCCCTAACTATTATAATTAACTTTTTTCTTATTCGTATATTCGTTTTCATTCGTAATTCGTTCCCGCCTATGCTCACACGATTAGTCAAGATGAATTTTAAGGAAGAAAATGTAAATGAGTTCATAGAAATCTTCCATGCGAATAAAAATTTCATTGCAGCATTCGAAGGATGCCACTCAGTAGAACTACAACGCGATATAAACACGCCAACCATTTTCTTTACAATTTCGAAATGGCGATCGGAAGAAGACCTGGAAAATTACCGGAAGAGCGAATTATTCAAAGGTGTTTGGGCAAAAACAAAAATTTTATTCGCCTCCAAAGCAGAAGCGTGGACATTGGACAATTCGAAAATTTGAAAATTCGAAATTGTAAAATTCGAAAAATATAGCGTGCATACTATTTTATTATCATCTCATCCTAAAACAGGCTTAAACAATGTATCTTTACTTACTAGAATAGTAACCTTCATTATTACTTATTTCTCATTTTCTTTATTTCTCATTTTCCATTTTCTTATTTATTTTTTAAATTTATTTCATGGTCAGACTTCCACTTTTTCTAAAGTTATCACAGGTAATCCTTGGTTTACTTGGTTTTTTCTATCTCATGTTTATCGGTCGCGATATTCTTGTGCCGTTGCTTTTTTCATTAATACTTGCCATTCTTCTTAACCCGGTAGTAAATTTTATTACGCGCAGGAAAATCAACCGTATCGTTGCAATCATGCTTGCAATTGTGCTGATGCTTTGTGTGATAGGCGGAATTTTATATTTCATCGGCGCACAGGCAACCATGTTCAGCGATTCATGGCCGGAACTGAAGCTTAAATTCAAAGAGTTGATTGCGAAAGGACTTACCTGGTTTTCGCAAACATTCCATGTAGGACTCGGAAAAATAAATGCGTGGATAGCCGAACAAAAAACGGAAGGCATGTCGGGCGCTACAGGAATTATAGGAAGCACGCTTTCATCGGTTGGTGCTGCAATGGTATCGGTGCTGCTCATCCCGATTTATATATTTCTCTTTTTATTTTACAAACCATTATTGCTGGAATTCATAGCAAAGCTTTTTGAAAGTGATCAGCACAAGGTTGTATCCGATGTTTTAAGTCAGACCAAAAGCCTCATACAAAATTACCTTGTAGGCCTGATGATTGAAATGGCAATAGTTGCCACGATGAATTCGGTAGCGCTTCTTATCATCGGCGTTAAATATGCAATTCTGCTCGGCGTTATCGGCGCCATACTGAATCTTATTCCGTACATCGGTGGCCTGGTTGCCATCTCGCTTCCCATGATCATGGCACTCATCACCGACGATCCGCGTTCCGCAATATTTGTGCTGCTTGCCTATTTAGTGATCCAATTAATCGACAACAATTTCCTTGTCCCGAAAATTGTAGCCTCGAAAGTAAAAGTAAACGCGCTTGTTTCGATCGTCGTCGTTTTAATCGGCGGCGCGTTATGGGGAGTTGCAGGAATGTTTTTAGCGATTCCGTTAACCGCGATTGCAAAAGTTATTTTTGACAGGGTGAAAGGATTGGAAGCATACGGATTTTTGATAGGAGATACGATGCCGGAGATTGGGAAGGGGATATTTACTTTTAATTTGAAGGGGAAGAAATAATTCGATTATTCGAAGATTTGAAAATTCTATAATTCGGAGATACAATATCGTCTACGTTATTCAAAATGCATTGCATATTAAAGTTTGTAAGCTTTGGTTCGCGGGTTCGATGTTCAAATTTCTAATGTTCGAATTATTCGAATCGATCGAATTGAAATTTCGTTATCTTTTCATCGGCAAACCATTTCACAAACTTAAATCCCGACACATGAAACAGCTTCTACTTGCATTGCTGTGCTTTTTATTTTTAGCAGGCGCAACACCTTCTTTTTCTCAGACCGGTTACATTTCTGTTCCTGCACCATCGAACCTCGGCTCCTTTTTCAAAGTGAACAAAAGCGCAAATGGTTATATCGCATTAGGCTATTCAGGAAGTGCATCGGCAAATCATGAAGTAATTTATCTCAATAATAATTTTGATCCGCAATGGACGATACGTTATGCAACTGCGGATGTGCTTTTGTGGCATGATGTAATTGAACTGAATGACGGAAACTTTCTTGCATTCGGTGCGAATCAAAATCACACAGGCTGCAATATTGCAATGAAAATAAATCCTGCAGGAACTGTGCTCTGGCAGCGCGAATATTATCTCAACGCAACATTTTTCACCGCGTTTTGTGTCAGCAAAGCAGCAGGCAATGATCCTGGATTTGTATTCGGCGGTGGTGCGTGTGCGGCGAATGCATTTCTTGTGCGTTGTGATGCAGGCGGAAATATTTTGTGGCAGCACCAGTATTATATCAACGGAAGCTCGGGAGTTGAAACCACACAAAGTATCATTGCGGAATCGAACGCATATATTCTTACAGGCAATATTGGTTTCGGCGCGCAGAATGATGTGTTCATTACCAAAGCAGATTCGGCAGGTAATTGGATCTGGAGCAATACCATCAATGAACCATCGCTCAACCAGATTCCTGTAAAAACAATCCGGCTCTCTACAGGAAATTACGCGATGTTATGTCAGTATAACAGCAACCCGAATTATTCGCAGCTCGTTTATTATTTCAACGCAACAGGAACCGTAACCGGCGGAACAAAATTCACCGACGTGGCGCAAAATCAAATTCACTTCAAAGACATCGTCGAAACCTCCAACGGCAGCACGATCATCGTAGGAGATGTGTATGATCCGCCAATGAAATTTTTGTACCTCGCGCTCAGTCCGACCGGCAATGTGCTCTGGCAAAAGAAATCCATCGGCACCGCAGGCAACAATGCGAACGGCATGAACAGCGGCATCGCAAAAACACCACAAGGACATTTCGCCTGCTTCGGAGCCTCCTATTACGACGCAAGAGCCATCGCCATCATCGACAGTCTTGGTGCAGGTTATTGCAATGTCGCAAATGCTGCATTGGTCGCAACGATCCCGGAAACGTACACGACGGTAGCAACAACACCATCCATCATTCCACCAAACGTGCAGACTGTTTTAGTAACGCCATCAACTACCACCGCCACGCTAACCAGCACTACGATTTGTGGAACTGTTGGTATGCAGGAAGTGCAAAATGTGAATGCGCAGCTGCGTGTTTATCCGAATCCGGCGAATGATAAAATTGTGCTGGAGCTGGAGGGTAGTAATTTGAATGGTGGTGTTGTGACGTTTTGGAATGTGTTGGGGGAACGGGTTATGATGAGCGGTGTAGTGTCTTCAACAGTTGATATTTCGGGGTTGAAGACGGGTGTTTATGTGATGGAGGTTTTGGTTGATGGGCTTAGGATTTTGGAGCGGGTGGTTAGGGAGTAATAGAATTTGTATTGGGAATAATATTTGTGGGAGAATCCTTGCCTCTGTTTGGGGGGTGGGGATTTTTTCTTTTTATGGCAGACGTACACGATCAGAAAACGCGTAGTTACAATATGAGCCAGATTCGTAGCAAGAATACGAAGCCTGAGATGTTGGTGCGTAAATTTTTGTTTTCTAAAGGATTCAGATATCGGATTAATGACAAGAAATTACCGGGCAAGCCGGATATTGTTTTGCCGAAGTATAAGACGGTAATTTTTGTTCATGGGTGTTTTTGGCATGGGCATGAGGGGTGTAGGTATTATGTGATTCCGAAAACGAGAACGGAATGGTGGCTGGAGAAGATTGGGAAGAATAAGGGGAATGATGCTAAGAAGAATGCTGCGTTGAGGGAGATGGGTTGGAAAGTGATTGAGGTTTGGGAATGTGAACTGAAGTTGGATGCTGCGGAGAAACTTAATCAAGTATTGAACAGGCTACTACTTTAGGAAAACGTGCATTTACACTATATAAAACCGGGCATTTGTCCGGTTTTCTTGCTTTTATGAACAATGGCTTTTAACCTATGTGACGTATAGTCCGTGGATAACGAAGCACTTACAAAAACTGATTCGTTCAAAACTAAACGGGAACGTGTCTCATAAGCAAATGTGCTTTAGGACACCTTATTCACTTTTACACTATGGAAATTAAGAAAAAAATCGGATTGAGAATTAAAGAAATCCGAATCCAAAAAAAGATGACTCAAGAAGGATTAGCATGGGCTTCTGATCTCAATAGAACATTCATGAATCACATTGAAAACGGAAGAAAAAACATTTCAATAAGCACATTAGAAAAAATTATAAAAGGGCTTGATTCTGATTTTTCAGTGTTTTTTAAAGATTTCAAAAAATAGGCGGGGATGAAAAAAATAAAATATTCGAAAATTCGCGAAAAGATTTTTCCTCTCAAATTGGAAAAAGAAAAGTCGGATCGACTTGCACATATTACTCATTATCTGCAAAATCATTCCGAAAAAGTTGACTTTAGGAAAAAAAATCTAAAAGCTTATTTGAATGGCAATACTGAATCCATTGCTGCAGAACCTGAATTTCAATATGAGTTAAAAATTGATTGGGACATTCCATTTCCACCTCATTCTAATCCAAAATTCACATTCATTGATCTTTTTGCGGGGATAGGAGGAATACGACTCGCTTTTCAAAGCTTAGGTGGGAAGTGCGTATTTACTTCAGAATGGAATGAATATGCTAAAAAAACTTACGAAGCAAATTTTGGAGAAGTCCCATTTGGCGATATTACAAAAATAAAGGAGTATGACATCCCAGATCATGAAATTTTGTTGGGTGGATTTCCTTGCCAACCATTTTCATTAGCGGGAGTTTCCAAAAAAAATGCATTAGGCAAGGCTCATGGCTTTCTAGACAAAACCCAAGGCACACTTTTCTTTGATATAGCTCGCATACTAAAAGAAAAACAACCCAAAGCCTTTTTATTGGAAAATGTGAAAAATTTAGTTTCACATGATAAAGGAAATACATTTAAAATCATAAACGATACACTTAATGATTTAGGATATAATGTTGTTTCAAAAATTATAGATGGAAGGCACTATGTGCCACAGCACCGTGAAAGAATTATGATTGTTGGTTTTAGAAAGGATTTAAAAGGAGCAATAAAAAAATTCAAATTCCCAGAGCTTCCAATTGCTAATAAAAAGGTAAAAGACATACTTGATCTTGAAGTAGACCCAAAATATACCCTATCAGATAAGCTTTGGCAATACTTGCAGAACTATGCTGCAAAACATAAAGCTTTAGGAAATGGGTTTGGATTTGGTTTAGCCAATCTTGATAGTATCACCAGAACACTTTCAGCAAGGTATTATAAGGATGGTGCGGAAATATTAATTCCCCAACAAGGCAAAAATCCGCGCAGACTAACCCCAAAAGAATGTTCAAGGCTTCAGGGTTTTCCAGAAAAATTTCTTGTTCCAGTATCTGACTGTCAAGCATACAAACAATTTGGGAATTCTGTGGTATCACCATTGATAAAATCCGTTGGCAGGGAACTAATTAAAGCATTGGAAATCGATGAAACCTAATAACCAGAACTCTACTTCAAAGAATTTAAATCCTTACGAAGAAAAGGAGACTAACCATATAAATAGCCCTTGGGTAATTGATGGTTGTTATATTAAAACAATTCTAGACAACATCTTAACAATCGTTCCTGCGATTGATATTTATAAAAGCGAATTTACAATAGACGGATATAACCCGCCTTCAAAGTCACTTGCTAATATTCTTTTCCAAAAATTCTCATTGATTCCCAAACTCATTGTAGATATTTCAGAACAAGATCAAATTATTCAGGCGAAAATCAGAGTTGCACTGTTCAAACATGAAATTGAAATCTGTTCCGCACATCAAGACTTGAACATTGATCATATTATTATAAATAATAACTGGTATCCCATATTACACGGAACATTAATAGAGATAATAGTTTTTCTATCTCAAAATAATCTTGACATTGGAGAACTTTCACTGGAGCAGTACTTAAGTATTACACGAATTAAGCACCTGGAAAACTTCATAATAATAAATAAGCTTCCACAACTGTTAAATATTGATAAAAAAAAGAAATTACAACAACCAATCATTCAGGGTTTCAATGCAGTTCTTTATGACTATCAAATAAAAGGATTTAACTGGCTCAACAGATTCTACAAAGAAGAATTTGGTTGCATTCTTGGGGACGAAATGGGACTCGGAAAAACAATGCAAATTATAGCCTTAATGCTTCAACAATCTTCCGAGCTCAAATTTAAATCACTAGTAATTTGTCCTGCAAGTTTACTAGAGAATTGGCGAAGAGAAATTTCCAAATTCGCTCCGTCAATTAAAACAGTAATTCATTCTGGAAATGAAAGAACAGGTTTTAAGGAAGTTTTAGAAAATGTTCAAACCATAATAACATCATATGATGTTCTGCTAAGAGATATTGCATTATTTAAGTCACTGAATTTAAATCTTACGGTGTGTGATGAAGCTCAAATGCTTAAAAACCCAAAAGCTCAAAGAACTCTAGCAGTTAAAAAACTGAATTCAAAATGTCGTATTGCTGTCACTGGCACTCCCTTTGAAAATCGGATTGAAGATATTTGGTCGATAATAGATTTCGTTGCTCCAAGATTTCTTGGAACATTAAATGAATTCCAACGCGAATTTGATGGCAGTATTTCTAGCGCAACAAAATTAGAACCTTTAATTTCTCCATTAATCCTTAGAAGGCTGGTGAAGGACGTAGCAAAAGACTTACCTCATAAAATTGAAATTTCGGAAACTCTTTTAATGAGCGAAATAGTGTCTTTTTCCTACGAACAAAAAAGAGAGGAAATTATTAGGAATTATGGGAAAAACGCAACACTTATTTCGATAATGACTTTAAGAATGTTGTGTTGTGATCCTGAACTTGCTCTCAAAAATGGAATTAATTACGATAAGCATAATACCAAACTTCAACGTTTAAGAGAAATACTTTTTGAAATTTACAAATCTGGTGAGAAAGCAATAATATTTACTTCGTTTATTGAAGCATCTGATAAAATTAAAAAAAACATTCTCGAGGATTTAAATTGCTTTGTTAAAACTATTGATGGTAGAACTGAAATCGAATCTCGTCAAGACATAATCGACGAATTCAGCAAAATTAGTGGTTCGGCATTTTTAGTTCTTAATCCAAAAGCAGCAGGCACAGGATTAAATATTACTGCAGCTAATCATGTCATTCATTTCAATCTTGAATGGAATCCCGCTGTGGAAGATCAAGCCTCGGCCAGAGCTTATAGAAGAGGGCAGACCAAGCCAGTCTTTATTCGCAGACTTTATTATGCCAATACAATTGAAGAATTTGTGAATAATAAAATTGAAACAAAACGATTATTAGCAAATGCTACAGTAGTTGGAATCACAGGAGAAAATTCAGATATGCTTGATGTTTATGAGGCCTTAAAATATTCACCAATTCACCCAACCACATGATCAAAAAAATTCTAACCCAAAACGATACTGGAGAAACCGGTGCACATCAGGCAGGAATGCATGTTCCTAAAAGGGAAGATATTTTGATTTTTTTTCCTACGTTGAATTCTTCTATTAAAAACCCCCGGTCAATTTTACATTTAGTAGACGATTGTGGAATTAAATGGTTGTTCAACTTTATTTATTACAACAATAAATTTTTTGGTGGAACGCGAAACGAATATAGACTGACAGGAATGACTGGGTTTATTAAAAAGAAAAATCTAAAGTCCGGGGATGCTATCCTGTTGGCAAAACAAGGTAATAACTATACAATAAATTTCGAACGCAAAAATCCCAAAACCCCAAACGCCCCGTTGAAATTAAGTGAATCATGGATTTCAATAAAACTTAAATAATATGAAAAAGAAACTACCCCCAAATCCTTCTAGACTCATTGAAGGATTAAGAGATACGGGCTATAGCTTTGCAACTGCAATAGCTGACATTGTCGACAATTCCATAACGGCCAATGCCGATACAATTGATATCCGTATTGAACAAACTCCTTCGGGAGAAGTAATTGTATTAATTATCGATGATGGTTATGGAATGAATAACCTAGAATTGGAAAATGCGATGATGTACGGTTCTAAAAGGCAAACAAATCACAAAAGCCTTAGCAAATTTGGATTAGGGCTAAAAACCGGCTCTACAGCATTCTGTCGTAGATTATCAGTTATATCAAAAAAAACCGATTCTGTTTTAGAAAAAGCTACTTGGGATTTAGATGTGGTAGAACAGGAATCTGAGTGGTATATTGATCAGGTAAAGGGAAATAAAAATGAAATGTCTTTATTAGAAGAAGTATCATCAAGGGGATCCGGCACTATTGTAATGTGGGAAAAAGTGGATCGTTTGATAAAAAATTATTTTAATCCTACAGGTAAAGATGCAAGGAAAGCATTAAAAGCACGCGAATTAGAGCTTATTGAACATTTAGGAATGGTATTTCAAAGGTTTCTAGATGTATCTGATAACCGAGCGCGTAACTTAAAACTAAAAGTTAATGGCGAGACTGTTAATGCTTGGGACCCTTTTTGCGAATGGAATACAGATACTCGAATTGGTGGGAACGAAACTGTTCCAGTTGAGGTAGATGAAAATTTAGCTTCATTTAAAATTCGATCATTTATTATTCCAAGAAAAGACGAATTTAAAAATGATGAGGATCTGCGAAGAGCAAAATTAAATACAAATAGCCAAGGTATTTATGTTTATAGGGAAAATCGTTTGATCTGTGGACCAGATTGGCTAGGGTTGTATTCAAAAGAGCCTCACCAAAATTTATTGAGAATTGAATTCTCATTTGATTATGAGTTAGACAATGCATTTCATGTTGATATAAAAAAATCCAGGATTTCACTAAATGAAGTTTTGTACAATTGGCTTGAAACCTTTTTGACTCCTCAAAGACGTGCAGCAGAAGAACGGTATAGAAAAGGAATGAACGCAATAATTAATAAATCAAGTAAAGGCGCACATGATGAATCAAATCGGGGTATAGCTTCCAAAGAACAAAATGTGAAGGCGTCAACCTCTGAAGTAACCGATTTTGAAAAGGGGGAGGTTAAAATCACAAACAAGCGGGGCACTTTTACAATAAAGATGCCTGTCAGAAGACCACAAAAAGACGGACAAATAGTAGTTCAACCGGTCGAATCAATTGATGATGGTTTGTTATGGCAACCACTTATGATTACCGACGGTACAACTTCACATCACGCAGTACAAATTAATACGGGACATCCCTACTATCAAAAAATATATTTACAAAGCATTATGTCTGGCGTAACAATCCAAGGCATGGATTCCCTTCTATGGGCACTATGTGAAGCAGAACGATCCGTAATTAGTCCTGATATTCAAAAGCAACTTCAAACTTTAAGATACGAAGTTTCTAAAATTCTTAGGGAGCTCGTTGAAGATTTACCTGAACCAAATTTAGATATCTAATAAAGAATGTTTGATCAAGTAAAAATACAAGACAAGATTCATGAATTAATTGGAATCTCTACAGAAGTCTTTGTTGAACATCTGCCTGAACATGTATACATCAGAGTCAGACCAACCGATTTCGAACGAAATCATGGAATACAAATTCATACGTCCCTAAAATGGCGGACTCTCAAATCAGAAATCTACTTTGAAAGTTATGCTGCAGAACTTTTATCATTTATTAATGATGATATTACTCGAAAAAAAGTTTTTATAGATAGTTGTAATTCGTTTAAAGAATACAATCCTAAATCTGTCTTTACCTTTAAAATTAATGGAAGTTTAGATGTCACTATCGAAGAGCACTGGAAGAATATTCATTTGGATATTGAATCAACTCCTATAGATATAAAGAACAAGGATTTTAATGAGCATTTACTTGACCACATAAATGGCCTTTTAAGTTGTTTTCTTGTCTGCTTTAACTTATTTCCCGAACAGGAGGATAACCATTATAATGAAGGTCTTCCGGAAGGAGCCAAATATCAAATATTAGCAAATCGTTATGAACGAAGCAGAATAAATCGAAATGTATGTATTAATCATTTTGGAATCACCTGTCAAGCATGTAATCTAAATTTTGAGAAGATCTATGGTGCGATCGGAAGAGGATTTATCCATGTGCACCATATTGTTCCTATTGCCCAAATTGGAGAAAATTACATTATCAATCCTACCAAGGACTTGGTTCCTGTTTGTCCAAATTGTCATGCAATGATACATAAAGCAAATCCGCCTCTTGCTATTGTAGAATTAAAAAAAATTATAGATCTAAACAAAAAAGTTTAATTGCAGTTGTCTAAACAATAGGTGATGTGATTTGCAACATCCCTAGCTAAACTTTTGAGTTTTGCTTCTTCCCTAATTATTAAAGGTGTTACAATTAAACTAGAACCATTGGGTTCTTTTTCCAACTTCAAATTTTCATAGGGAACGAGAGCACCTGCTGAATCTTTAATTTCTATTTTAATGTACCAAGGTATATCTAAGTGGTGTACGGACAAGGAAATTTCAATTTGATATTTCGAACTTGAAAAATTAACAATCATTTTTTCCAATGAAATAATTGATTTGTTAAACGAAAGATTGGCTTCTTTGGGAACCTTTAGTTTAACTGATTCTACAAGTTCCGAAGCAAAATAAAATAGCGGCCTCATAATTAGTGAAATATTTTATTTAATTCCATTGAGTAAAAAAGACTTGGGCTCAAATTTGAATTTGCGGGATAACCCATATCTATTATGGTGTAATTTTCGGAAAGGATTTTATCTGTCCAAATAACATCCGCTTTATACATTAATGTATTCGGAATTTCCTCATTAGTAATCCAACCATTTGCATCGGTAAGATACTGCGAATTCGTATTCATAAAATCATCTGATATCTGTTGCCACGAATAAGTTTGATTATCAATAATAAATGTTCGATTTATTTGATCACTTGCACTAAAAATTTCCACTTCATAACCTTTGGCTTTTAAGTCTGCTGCCACATCAACTACATGCCCATCCATTTTTCTTCCAATAACTGCAATTTTTCCATTTGTACCAATCTTTATATTTTGGACGGTTTTTCCTAAAATTAAATCTCCAATTTTAAAAGGGCTCACCAAATCCCCCACCACCCCCAACTCCCCCCTCAACTTCTTCATCCCCAAAAACTCCGCACTATTCTCCCCCATCGTCCCCTTCAACACCTGCTCCTGCGCGTCAAATTTGCTTGTGAACATCGCCACATCCGTATTAAAACTCGTGATCAAACCCTTTCCCAACACCGCAACATTGATCGCCATCGTCACGTTGATGTACGCATCCATGAACGCCTGCCCTTCTGCCTGCGTCGGAAATTGATTGATGATGCCTTGCTTTATATTTTCATTGAGCAACACAAGATCAGAAGCGGAGATGGCGACTTCTACTGCGGCGATCACTCGCATCGTGACGGAGGTGGCCTGGTAGAGCTCGCCTACTCCTACTGCAAGCGCTGCGACTGAAATTGCGACTTCTGTTCCGGTGGCGATGTCATCCAGCATTTTTTTGTGGCTGAGCCAGTCGAGGAAAAGTGCGGGGACGACCAGCTCTTTTATGCCGGGCATGTTTGGGATTAGTGCGCCGTCCAGGGTGGTGACCATCACCGGATCAAAAATATCGGAGCTGTGATTTGTGCCAGGTCCGCCGTTGAAGCCGTCGCGGTAGGAAGTGATGGATGCAACTACGTTTGAGCTGTGATTGACAACGATCCATCCATTGTCATTGAAAAATGAATCGTCCCATTTGTAAACGAAGAAATTTATATTCGACGTTGCAGTTGCATTCATTTTTTCCGGGAACGCTTGCTGCCAGTATTCGCTGATCTTAAAAATATAATCGGTGTAATTGTCCTCGCCGAAAAATCCAAACGTTGCATTATCCAAACGATAAGTAAGATCCCAAATCGTGCCGGTGGATTTTAGCTGCAACAGAAAATTTTTCTCTTCACCGTTTGTTAAGTTTGAATAGAGCGATTTACAAATGCGTTCGCAATGATTGGAATAATCGGACGCTTCTGTTTGATTCATGATGTCGGCGCAGGAAGAAGCTGCGATCTTTTTCATCAGGCTGACACGCTGCGTGGTGGAAATATTTTTCATCACCGACGGAATGCGATAAAGAAAACGTGCGTAATACAACAATGAATCGCGGACGATATCGGGATTATGCGCGATTTGATTTTCGGCTCGTTTAATTTGATTTGTGTAGACGCTTATTTCTTCCAGCGAAGCATTCGTGTAAAATGTGTACAACGATCCAAGTAAAGTAGTGCTGTAGCTCGCGTAATCATTTTCTTTTTCAGCAGTGAGGACAGACCACGCCATCTCATGTGAAAGCTGGTTGACACGAACGCATGTTTTCAGCAATAAGGGTTTTGAAATATTCGGATTGTATTGCAGATTATCGAAGAGCCAAGCTGCATACGAATTATCAAAATCATCGCTGTTCATGCTGCAATCGCTGTAAACATTGCACATGATAAAATGCTGAACAGCGAGTGTGATCTTAAAATTCTTTTCGTCGATGGTCGGCGGATCAAGCTCTGGAATCGGCGGACTCATGTATTTCGGAATGCGCTGCAGATCGGCTAACCAGACGTAGTTGTTGGGAAAACCGGATTGCGCAACATAATAACATCCGAACGATGCGCGCATGTGTGGCTTGTTTCCGAACTGGCCTAAAAGATTCGCTGTTCCATTACAAACAATACGACCGAGATTAAAATTATTCTGCGCGGTGAGGCAAATATTGTCAATGATGATCCTGAATTTTTCAAGGCTTTCCTGGTAATCTTCATTCTTGATTGCACCAAGTCGTTGCAGCTGCGTGAAAAGATTTTGTCCGTCGGAAGTCTGAACAGAAGAAATATCTTTTCGCAGCTCGAGTGGAAAATTCTTTAATACAATATTGTAATACGGAACATACTCCGGGTGATTTTCATATTTCAGGTTGTACGTGGTTAAGCTATCCCAAATACGAAAAGAACCCGCACCACTATTTCCGAAAGCGGGAGAATTGGATCGTTCATAATAATATTGATTTTCAGAAAGCGCCGGAGTCCATTTGGCAAGATCAATTTCAATAACGAATTGCATCTTGTCCTGGTGATTGAGCTTATCCCATGCAGTAGGAATATAATTTCCAAGACGAATATCTTCCGCACGTTTTATTTTCTGCACACCTTCCGCAATGGCAGAATCCATCCAGCTGTTCTGCGTCGATGTAATAGTTGAGAATAGTTGTGCGGAGAAAAAGCAAAAAATGAACAAAATGAATAAAGGCTTCTTGACATTCACATTACTCATTTTTTAAGGATTTGCAGAGAGATTTCAGGGTGAAATGCAAATATGTAGCTCTCCCCGGCAAATAGTCGGTAGCAAACGGATGTAAACGTTTGTAAACGGATAATTAATGCAGTGATTTATTGTATAAAATAACAACTTCATTCACCCGAAAATTTTTCCTCTCAACGAATACTTTTCTTAATCCTTAAATTTCATTGGTAATTCACAAAGCTCACCGATCTTTTTCGAGAGCTGCTTTCCTTCTTCCGTAAACGGCCACACAAATAAAGCTGTAATCTCAAAATCTTTCCTGATCGCGTTCACCGCCTCCAAAGTCATCTTCACCGCCAAACCTTTTCTTCGGTATTCCGGTAGCACAGTAGCTGAACACAAATAAATACAATCGAATTTCATCCCGGGTTTTGTTGCATCAAATAATTGCTGCTCTGAAATTTTTCCGCTCAAAAATTTTTCCATCACTTCCGTAACCGTCGGAATGATCAACACCCAAACCGCAGGACCATTCCCGTCATCAAACTCCGACAAAGTCGCAGGATGCAATTCATTCAACCGCGCAATCACTTTTTCATCCACCTGCAGCTGATCAGGATCCTCCCGCGTAGAGAAAACCTCATCTATAAGTTGCATCATCCGCGAAAAATTATCTTGTGACATCATAAGTTGGTGAATATGCAAAGGTAAATGCTGAATCCTTAAAACGCTTTCCAGTTTAAAACCGTAGTGCCATTACTGCGCACCTGCTTCAACGCTCCGCCATATAGAAGAAAAGACTTTTTCACACCGCTTAAATTATTCCAGTAATTAAGATTCCTGAAAAAATCATCCGTAACCGTTTGCCCCGATTTAATTTCAACCGGCAAAAGCGTTCCCGCAGTATCAATAATAATGTCAATCTCATGCCCTGTTTTATCGCGCCAGTAAAAAAGATTTACCGTTTCACCGGCATTTGTTCGCTGCTTTACCAATTCGGAAATAACCATGGTTTCAAAAATTGCACCACGTAACGGATGTGCGCTTAAATGCGAAATTTCAGTTATTCCAAGCAGTGAACATACCAAAGCAGTATCGTAGAAATACAGCTTTGGACGTTTGGTAATGGTTTTATTGAAATTCTTGTAATGCGGCTTGAGCAAGTATATAATGTAGCTGCTTTCCAGGATTCCTATCCACGATTGAACCGTTTTATAATCTACACCTGCTTCCGTTCCGAGTGCTGTAAGGTTTAATTCCTGTCCGCATCTTCCTGCAAGCAAGGAAAGAAATTTCTGAAAAGTATTGAGATCTGAAATATTCTTGACCTGGCGAACATCCTTTTCTACATACGTATGAATGTAATCCGGGCACCAGTCTTTGGGTTTTATACGTTGATGGTATATCGGAGGATAAAATCCTTTCAGCATTAGTTCAGCATCTGTTTTAGGAAGTTTA
Source organism: Bacteroidota bacterium (assembly GCA_031412295.1). Taxonomy (GTDB): domain Bacteria; phylum Bacteroidota; class Bacteroidia; order Palsa-965; family Palsa-965. Next base: position 423,241 of record JANOCU010000008.1, on the reverse strand, counting down.
TTTGCTGAGCTAAGTTCAGAAACAGAAAAAGGAAGCAATGTCATAAACCCAATTCTGCCTGCAAGCGTTTGTGTAATGGATTCCTGCAAAAGAAAATTATTCGAACCCGTGAGTATGAACAATCCTTTCTTTTTTGTGTTATCCAGGATTTCCTGCAGGTAAGAAAACAGTTCCGGCACACGTTGTGCTTCATCCAGGATCGCTCCTTGCGGAAATGAAGCAAGGAAGCTCCGTGGATCAGCCAATGCAAAACGCCGCACATCAGGATTTTCAAGTGAAACATAAGGTTTAGCAGGAAAAACGGTTTTTACCAATGTCGTTTTCCCCGACTGCCGTGGACCGGTAACAGCAATAGCTTTGAATTTTGAAGCAAGATACTTAAGTCGTTTAGTAGCTACACGAATAATCATACCTCAAATATATGGAAAAATCAGGAATCCAATTCCTAATTTTTCCATATAAATAATACTAATACTATGATTATAAGCAAGATGCGACTTAGGATTTTATCTTCAATTATCAAGTTATCAGATTACCAAATTACCAAATCCTTAATACAGCAGACCAACTTCCTTAAAATTATACTTTCTCTCGCGGCCATCTCCGTCTCGTAAACACAACAATCCTTCCTCGCTGACCTGTTCTAATGTTGCGTTGAAAATGGTACTGAAATCGGTGTACCGCGCAAGCTGGCCTTGTTTGAATAAGCGGCTATGGTAATCTGCCCGCAATTTTTCGATTTGTCCGGCGCGAAGCTGTAAATAACGCGCTTCGATATAAGAGAATAAATGGCGCATTGCTTCTTCAATCTCAAACTCTTTTCCGGTAAGCTGAAAAACAGAAATTGCATAAGGCGTTTCACCACCGAAATAAGATTGATTCACATTGATACCGATCCCCACCACCGAAGCCGAAAGCTGGTCGCCATTAAGCACATTTTCAATCAGGATGCCTGCCACCTTTTTACCGTCCGCAATGATGTCATTCGGCCATTTAATATGCACTTCGCTGCTCGGAAGCAAGTCGCGGAGCAGGTCGGAAATACCCAGTGAAACAGCCCTTGTAAGGTCGAATTGTGAATTAATGGGAAGAAAGTTGGGCTTTAAAAGGATCGAACAAGTGATATTCTTACCCGGCTCGCTGAACCAGGAATTGCCCCGCTGTCCCCTGCCGGAAGTCTGGATTTTAGCCATTACCACTGCTCCTTCGGCAATATCAGCGCCACGCAAAAGTCCCATCGTAAAGGTGTTGGTAGAATCAACTTCTCCCAACCTGACGATGTGATTACCGATGAACAGTGTTTCAGGGCTTCCCGAGGCCATTTTTCCTTAACTTTGTACTCCCATGCAAAAAGCAAGGATAGTTTTTATTTATCAGCAAAATTAGGCTTTTAACCTTCAATCCGTCACAACGGACCGGGCGGAAGCAAAATCATTAAATGGCAAAGAAAAAAGCAGCACCTCAGAAAACAGCTAAAAAAGCGAAAACTGTTAAGAAAGTAGCAACTCCTAAGAAGGCGGCAACAAAAAAGGCAGCAGGAGCAGTTAAAAAAACAGCTTCCAAAAAAGCAGCTCCGAAAAAAGCTGTAGCGAAAAAAGCAGCACCAAAGAAAAAAGCTGCAGTTAAAAAAGTGGCTGCGAAAAAAGCAGCAGCTAAAAAGTCAGCTCCGAAGAAAGCAGCAACAAAAAAAGCAGCAGCTCCTAAAAAAGTTGCAGCTAAAAAAGTTGTAGCGAAAAAAGCAGCAGCTCCTAAAAAAGTTGCAGCTAAAAAAGCAGCTCCTAAAAAAGTTGAACCGGGATTCTTTGAGAAAACGGTTGCTTCTTTGAAAAAGGCTGCGCATAATATTATAGAGAAAGTTGAGCAGATAGGCGAAGAAAGAGCCAAAGCAAAGGCTGCCAAAGAACCTGCAAAACCCCTTTCAAGAAACCAGCTGAAAAAATCTTCGGCTAAGAAAAGCGCTTCTGAAAGAGATACGCTCCTGCAGGACACCTACACCAAAAATCCTTCAGCTCCGAAAAATAAAAAGCCGGTCGATCACGAAGCATTTAAGCTTGCAAAATCGATCGTGAACGCTATCGAAGAAAAGAAAGGCGACAATATCGTTTGCCTTGATCTTCGCGATATCGAAAACCGTGTCTGCGATTATTTTATCATCTGTGAAGGAAATTCCACAACACAGATCGAAGCGATCGCAGGTTCAGTTGAATTCTTAGTGAAAAAAGAGCTGGGCGAACGTCCATACCGTTCTGAAGGTTACGAAAATGCAACCTGGATCCTGATCGATTACGTAAATGTAATTGTGCACGTTTTTGACAAGGAAACAAGACATTTTTATAACCTGGAAAGTCTTTGGGCTGATGGGGAAAAAATCACATTTTAGTTCGGGGTTTCGGGTTCGGGGTTTCGGGTTAAAAAAATTACGAGTAACGGTATAGTAATTGCGCCATTTAATAAAACACAATTACCAACCCTGAACACGAAACCCGGAACCCGAAACTTTTTAAACTCCTAATTTTTGCTAATTGATTAAAATTTTTTAGTCGTGAAAACGACATTTTAGAAAAGGAATAAAATGAGCGAACAGAATCAGCCAGATAATAACGATCAGGATCGTCGTAAAGACAGATCGCCTCGTAAACCACAAATGCCACGGTCTCCTTCGGGATTTTTCTGGGTATATATCATTCTTGTTGTTGGATTGATCGGCTTTTTTGTACCGAGCATGATGACCGAGCTTCAGGAAGTAAATTACTCCGAGTTTACCGCGTTGGTGCGTGATCGTGCTGTTAAGAAAATTTACAGGATCAGCAATGAAAACAATGCGATGGAGCTTGTGCTTGACGAAACGAAAGAAGCTACTCCGTCAGTTAAAAATCTTAAAGCTAAATTCCACGGATGGCGCGGCGCAACTCCGAAAGATGTACCACACCTGAAACTGAATAGCACCTGGAGCGAAGGATTTGAAACACAGATCAAACAAACACAGCTTGAGAACGGCTATACCGACGGAAATTTTATTCCGCTCGAAGAGATCAAACGTTCTTCACTTTCAGATCATTTAAGCTGGATCGTTCCATTGGCACTGATGATCATTCTATGGGTATTCTTCATGCGCAGGATGGGCGGAGGCGGTGGAAGCCAGATCTTCAACATCGGAAAATCACGCGCTACACTTTTTGATAAAGACACAACGGTCAGCACTACATTTAATGATGTTGCCGGACTCGAAGAAGCAAAAGTGGAGATCAAAGAGATCGTTGATTTCTTGAAGCATCCGAAAAAATATACTGATCTCGGTGCAAAAATTCCGAAAGGTGCTTTGCTTGTTGGTCCTCCCGGTACCGGTAAAACTTTGCTTGCGAAAGCAGTTGCCGGTGAAGCTAAAGTTCCTTTCTTCTCGTTGTCAGGATCGGATTTCGTTGAGATGTTTGTCGGTGTCGGCGCATCACGTGTTCGCGATCTTTTCAAACAGGCGAAAGAAAAATCACCATGCATCATCTTCATCGATGAGATCGACGCGATTGGTCGTGCACGCGGAAGAAGCGCTTCACAAGGTTCAAATGATGAGCGTGAGAATACGCTGAATCAATTACTCACCGAGATGGACGGATTCGGAACCAACTCCGGTGTAATCATTCTCGCAGCAACAAACCGCGCTGATATTCTTGACAGAGCGTTATTGCGCGCAGGCCGTTTCGATCGCCAGATCTATGTTGATCTCCCGGATTTAAATGAGCGTCGTGCAATCTTCCAGGTGCATTTGAAACCGTTGAAGCTCGACAAAGCAGTTGACCTTGATTTCTTAGCGAAACAAACTCCCGGATTTTCAGGAGCTGATATCGCGAACATTTGTAATGAGGCTGCCTTGATTGCTGCACGTCACGATAAAAAATTCGTAGAGCGCCAGGATTTCCTTGATGCAGTTGATCGTATCATCGGCGGATTGGAAAAGAAGAACAAGATCATTTCCAAAGACGAGAAAAAAGTAATTGCTTTCCACGAAGCAGGTCACGCTACAGTAAGCTGGATGCTCGAGCACGCCGCACCACTTGTAAAAGTGACAATCGTTCCGCGTGGAAGATCATTGGGTGCTGCATGGTATTTACCGGATGAGCGTCAGCTGACAACGACAGAACAATTCATGGATGAGATCTGCGCAACTTTAGGCGGACGTGCTGCTGAAGAAGTTGTATTCGGAAGAATTTCTACCGGCGCATTAAGCGACCTGGAAAGAATCACGAAGCAGGCTTACGCAATGGTTACGTATTATGGATTGAATCCGAAAATCGGAAACATTTCTTACTACGATACGAGCGGACAAGAATTCATGATGACGAAACCGTACAGCGAAAAAACAGCTGAGACGATTGATGAAGAAGTGAAGAAGATGATTGATCTTGCTTATGAGCAGACCAAACAAATTCTGCGCGACAATCGTGATAAATTAGATCAGCTTGCAGCAAAGCTTATTGAGAAAGAAGTTATTTTCAAAGAAGATCTCGAGCACATTTTCGGAAAACGTCAATGGGACAAAGATCTTGCTGCTGAATTGGGAGCGAATGAAAATGGTGATACATTATCAAAGCCTTCGATCACAGCTGCAATCGAGAATGCTAATACGTCGGACATCAAACCTGAAGACAAAAAGTAGTATTGAGTATAGAGTATTGGGTATTGAGAAATTCGCTCTTACCCAATACTCATGACTCAATACTCAATACAACCGAAGCATGGACGATACTACATCGAGAGAAAAAATTCTCAAGAAGGTCAGAGCTGCTTTGATGAACAAATCAAGGCTCGAACCGGGTGCGATTGATTTTGAATCAAATATTTACGCCGAATCAGAGGATCCTTTAGAATTGGTTTTTGCCCAGCAATTTTCGGATGCGGGTGGAAATTTTGTTTTCTGTGAGAATGATGACGATTTTATTTACAATATCGGTGCATTAACAGCCGATGAAAATTTCGGGAAGCTGTGGTGCGCGGAACCTGAAATTCAACATCTTTTAACGCAGGCGAATATTCCTTTTTTAAGTTCGTCCACCGAATTGCAAAGTGCAGGAACGAGCATCACCGGATGTGAATTCCTCATTGCAAGAACAGGAAGCGTTTTAATTTCCTCCAAACAAGTATCAGGACGACGCGCAGCAGTTTATCCTGCATTGCATATTGTAGTAGCCAAAACCTCGCAGCTGATCATGCACGTGAAAGATGCGTTGAAAGCAGTAAAAGCAAAATACAACGACGCGATGCCTTCGATGGTAAGCGTAATCACCGGTCCAAGCAGAACAGCAGACATTGAAAAAACATTAATCCAGGGAGCCCATGGTCCGCGGGAAATTTATGTTTTTATGATCGATGATTTGCCGATGGGGGTGATGTGATGAAAAGGTTGGTGGTAGAAAAAGGGTTGGTGGTTGGTGGTCAAAAAATAATTTATTGGTATTTTGTAGAGACGCGATGCCTCGCGTCCATCCGATGACAATTTCCCTTTTACAGTACGATGCCTCGCGTCCATGCGATGAAAATTCCACTTTTATAGAACGATGCCTCGCGTCCATGCGATGAAAATTTTACTTTTATAGGACGATGCCTCAGGTCCATGCGATGAAATTTCCCTTTTTTTGTGCGGTGACCTTTGTGTCAATTTCTCTTTTTGCGTGAGTGATAGCAGCGTTTACCCCACATCTCGTCAAGAAGAGCCTGTAATTTTCATAATTATTTTCTATTGACGAGAGAGGAGTAATAGCGGATAGCCCGACCGTGAAGGAAACGCGAAAGGCGTTCCTTCACGGTCACGCCATTAAACTAAAAGCAACTTTTCTAAAAATCCATCGTCTGTAATAAAAATAGCTACGATGAAAATTTTCATATTCCTTCTATCAATTTTCTGCTCCACATTTCTATCCGCGCAGAATGATACTCCTAAACTTTCTTTTTTAAAACCATATGCTGTTGAGCTTTCTTACGGCATGAGCTTTTATAATGATGCTCCACTAAGCCTTGACGAAATGAAAAAAGTAGCGCCGGGTTCTCAACTTTTGTATCGTGATTATTCGGGAATGGATGAAACGAATCTTTTTTATTCTATAACAGGAAATTCTTTTTTTAACGCAAAAGCGCATTTCATTCCATACGATAAAAAGAAAGGAGCTTATTCAAAACATTCCACCATTCATATTGGTTTCAGCTATGGAAATGTGCAGGTGCAAGGTCCTTCGTACTCAAAAACCGAACGTTATCCTTTTGACACGCTCGTTGCTTCTGACGGAACGCATTATTATGTGGATTCGGTGAAGTCAACTTATGCAGTATTTAACTGGACAGAAAATTTACTTGCGCTGGACATCGGACAAACTTTTCATACGGATGATAAAAAGATTTTTTCGTGCTGGATGGGTTACGGTTTACAATTGGGAATGGGATTGAACACACGTTTTCATGGCTATTATTCTGAATCGAGCTATAACATGATAAGCGGAAGCTACAATCCGAACACAAATACCTACACCACAAATCCGGGCGGACCTGATTCGTATACAAACATGGAAGGAAAAACAGAATCGATCCGCACAAAAAATGTTTTTGTTCCGCGACTTTATTTTCCTGCTGGGTTGCAAATTCGTTTTTCGCGTAAAGAAAATTTGTGGAATAAGCTTGCTTTAACACTAGAAACACGAATGAATATTGACGTACAGCCTGTACCGAATTCAGTTACGTTAACGCGTTTCTCCATCAACACTACTGCAGGATTGAAATATTATTTTGCAACCAATTCCTCGAATAAAAAAAGTGGTTAGTTCGGAGTGGTTAGTTCGGAGTGGTTAGTTCGGAGAGTTTAGTTTGGAGTTTCGGATTTCGAGTTTCGGGTTTTGAGTTTGTGTGGTTTTAGTTTGTGTTCAGTTTGGATTTTGGGATTTGGATTTTGGGATTTGTTGCGAGTGTTTAATACATAGATTGTTCGACTGCAATTATTCCTGTACTTTCGTTCAACATCTCCGAACTAATCCCGATAATTATCGGGACCGAACTAAGTTCTACTATGGATAAGAATCTCATTCAACGCATCATCACCGGAACGATTTTCATTATTGTGCTGGTTGGTTGTATTATGTGGAATGTTTGGAGCATGGCGGGATTGTTTCTGCTGATTACAATTCTTGGTTTACACGAATTTTATAAGTTGGCAGAAAAAGCAGGTGCGCAGCCGCAGAAAAATTATGGATTGATTTTCGGAGCTTTATTAATTATTATTGGTTTTATTCAAAAAGGTTACCCACTTCCTCTTTTAAGTCTGATCGTTCTTCCACTTTTATTTCTTCCATTTTTCATTGAGCTTTATCGTAAAAAGGAAAATCCATTTGCAAATATTGGTTGGACTCTTTTGGGAATTTTTTATGTTGCGCTTCCATTTTTGATCTTAATTATTTCTTTTGTTCCTGAAGGATTTTTACTTCAACCTGATAAAAGCCAATTTCTTCCTTCTGTTTGGCATGTCGCATATGATTACCGCCCACTCTTAACCATCTTTGTCTTAATCTGGATCAGCGATACGATGGCGTATGTATGCGGGCGACTTTTCGGCAAACGTAAATTATGGGAACGCATTTCACCGAAAAAAACATGGGAAGGATTTATCGGAGGATTTATTTTCACTGTTGTTGCAGGTGGAATGATTGCAAACTGGATTCTTTACAACAATTCCAATTACGACCAGGAAATAAAATGGATCTGCGTGGCTGCAGTAATTTCTGTAACAGGAATGCTCGGCGATTTAGTTGAATCACTTTTCAAAAGAAGCATCAACGTAAAAGATTCCGGAACAATACTTCCCGGTCACGGAGGAATTTTAGATCGATTCGACGCATTATTGCTTGCAACCCCATTTGCTTTAACGACGTTTTATTTATGCGATGAGATATTGATGAGGTGGTGATCTCTCTTTGTCGCCTTCGATACAATTTTCGAATTTAATACGTCTAATCCAATTGCATTTCATTCGAAAATCACTCAGTCTGACAAGAGAAAGATTTCCTGATTCGAGTCTTGCAAGGAAATTCACCTCTTGTCAGACTGAGTGTTTTTTGCCGCGATATATTAAGTCGTTGCAAAAAACATCCATCGGCAAAAAATGTATCGAAGGCGACAAATAGCAATGTCGCGTGAGGGATAGCAGTGGAAAGCCCGGATCTCGTCAATAATTAAAACTCTATTTTCAATTATATCTATCTTTTGACGAGAGAGGACTTGTAACGAATAGCCCGACCTCGTCAATAGCAAACTAAATTGCCAATTGAATTCTTCTTTTGACGAGGGCACGCCCAATTAAAATTCATCCAACACTATTTTTCACTCCTCTCTTCACTTGTCACACGTCACCCCGTCACTCGTCACCTTCTTCTACGACAAAAGCCCATTTTCCAACGACAAATAACACCTGCAGAAACACTGACTTTCAGGCCATTCAGAATGAAAAATAATCCCTAATTTTGTGCCCGAATTCTCCTAACAAGAAAAAACCAAATTATAGCTATGGCAACTACAGCAAAAAAGACGGAAGAAGCTGCAACAAATAACCCGCAGATAAAGGCGCAGATTGAACACCCCTCCATGTTTGACGCAGTGCTCGCACGTCTGGATAAAGCCGCAGAACTTTTCGGCCTGAAACCGGATATCGCTGAAATTCTGCGTCACCCGAAAAAAGAAGTTAAAGTGAGTCTTCCTGTAAAAATGGATGATGGCTCTGTTAAAGTATTCGAAGGTTTCCGCACAGTTCACTCCACACATCTCGGACCATCGAAAGGTGGAATTCGTTATGCGCTGGATGTGAATGATGATGAAGTTCGCGCGCTTGCTGCATGGATGACAATCAAATGTGCTATTGCAAATATTCCTTACGGTGGTGGAAAAGGCGGAATCAAATGTGATCCACGCAAAATGTCGGAAGGCGAATTGGAACGTATGACACGTGCATACACCCGCTCAATGGCTGATGTTTTCGGTGAAAATAAAGACGTTCCTGCTCCGGATATGGGAACAGGCAAACGCGAAATGGCATGGTTGCTTGACGAATTCAACCGCATCAAAGGAGAAGATTGTCCTGGTGTTGTAACCGGCAAACCTGTTACGCTCGGCGGATCAAAAGGACGTGAAGCTGCGACTGGTCGTGGTGTAATGGTTTCTTCACTCGCTGCAATGAAAAAGATCGGCATCAATCACAAAACCGCTACTGCTGCAGTACAGGGTTTCGGAAATGTCGGTTCACATGCTTCAAGACTTCTTGCATCAAAAAATATTAAGATCCTTGCAATTTCTGATCATACAGCTGCTTATTTCAACGAAGGCGGAATTGATGTGGATGCTGCAATTAAATATGTTGCTGCAAACGGAAATATGCTGAAAGGTTTTCCAGGCGGCGAAGAAATTGAAAAGAATTCTATTCTCACATTGGATGTTGACTTGCTCGTACCGGCAGCTATTCAAGGTGTGATCACAGGAGCAAATGCAAAAGACATCAAAGCAAAATTGATCGTTGAAGGTGCAAATGGACCGACAGAAGCAGAAGCAGATGAGATACTCAACAAAAAAGGAATCATTGTAGTTCCTGACGTTCTTGCAAATGGTGGTGGTGTTACTGTTTCTTACTTCGAGTGGGTTCAGAATAAATACGGACACTACTGGAGCGAAGATGAAGTAAATGCAAAACACGATGCTTCAATGTCGCAAGCGTTCGAAAATTGCTGGTTCAATGCAAAACAGTTCAACACCAGCATGCGTATCGGAGCTTACATCACAGCGTTAAAGCGTTTGGATAAAGCGATCCGTTACAAAGGACAGTATTAGAAAATAATTTGCTAATTAGTTAATGTGCTAATGTGCTAATGTGCTAATGATAATGCCGGATGGTGAACTGTCCGGCATTTTTGTTGGCCGCTGAATACGCAGATTTATCGCAGATGGATTTGGTAATCTGGTAATCTGGTAACTTGGAAATTGAAAAAAAACTGTGCCTCTGTGGCGGAGCCTGCACTGAGCTTGTCGAAGTGTGGCGATTTAAAAATCGCACTGACAATTTCTCATCGCATGACTTCGTGTCTTGGTGACTTGTGACAATAAATACGAGAGCAAACTTTCTCGTCGTATTGATTCGTACCAGGGGCTGTGATGCATTTGCCAATCAAATTTTTGTCAATACATAGCTACAAAAAATACTATTACATCTTCATTATAGAGTATTAACAGGCCATTAACAAAATTATCAGGATGCCTGCTGTTTCTTTGACGGATGAAAATAAGCCATCCGATTTTTCTTTTGCTATTAGTCGCTTCACTGTTATGCGGAAATCAAATTCATTCGCAGGTAACAGGAAACGTCGCTGATAGTACCGGCATTCCTGTATTGTTTGGCAATGTTATGTTGCTTAAAGCAAGCGACAGCACAGTTGTCACCGGAACTTCTACTGATGAAGCCGGAAATTTTACGCTGGAGAAAAAAGATACAGGAACATTTTGTTTGCTTGTTTTATATACCGGCTACCAGAAATATTATTCCTACACATTTACACTTTCAGAAACACAGCCGAAGTATGATGCAGGAAAGATTATTCTACATGCTGATACTTCTCTTCTTGACGCAGTTCAAATAGTTGCGCAAAAACCTTTCATGGAACAAAAGCTCGACCGCCTCGTTTTTAATATTGAAAACAGCGTTATCGCAGCAGGAAATAACGGACTCGAAGTGCTGAAAAAATTACCGGGAGTTACAGTTGACAATAATGACAACATACAAGTGCGTGGAAAATCGGGAGTGTTGTTTATGATAAATGGAAGAACATCACATTTGTCGGGAGCAGATATGGCTTCCTACCTGAGAAGTATTGATGCGAGCCAGATTGAAAAAATTGAAGTAATTACAAATCCATCTGCAAAATATGATGCTTCAGGAAATGCAATTATCAATATCGTCCTGAGGAAAAATAAAAATCTTGGCTTTAACGGACAGGTCAATGCAGGTGGAAACCAGGGATTTTATGGTGCATCAAACGCGGGCCTGGAATTAAACCACAGAACAAAAAAATGGAATTTTCACTCGACAGGCAACCTTTATAATCACCAATATTATGAAGCAGCAACACGGTTGACCTCTTTTAATTCCAATGAATACATTCATGCGAATTCACGTGTAAAATATCATGGCTTATGGAATTATGCGCAGGCAGGAGTTGATTTTTCTCCGAACGATAAGCAGACTATAGGATTTTCAGCTGAGCGTTCGGGTGGCAATGGCACACAGCAACGATTTTATCACTCCGGGATGTATGATGCGAATGGCACACTGGATTCCAGCCAGGTGACAAGAGGATTGCAGACGGATGAAATGGCATTCTATACATTTGATCTGAATTACAAACTAACTATTGATACAACTGGAAAAGAATTAAGCGTAGATGTAAACTATGCGCCTTTCACAACTATAGCAACACGTGAAAACAAAACTGATTTTTATAACAGTGCAAATCAACTTTATCGTTCTGCAACGCAAAAAGCATATTTACCGATTCGTGTAAATATTCTTGCCGGGCAGCTGGACTATACACATCCTGTTGGTCAAAAGATCCGGATAGAAACAGGAGTAAAAGGAAGTGTTGTAGCGACAGATAATAACGCGCGGTATTTTAATATTGAACAGGGAGAAGAAATAAGTGATACTACGCTCACGAATCATTTTTTGTATGATGAAAATATTTTTTCCGCTTATGTCAATTACGCACAAGAGCTGAATGCTAAGCTAAGTTTCCAGGTTGGTTTTCGCGGAGAACAAACACAAACAAAAGGAACACAGCTTGTAAACGATTCTGTTTTTACGCGCAGCTATTTCAATCTTTTTCCAAGCACGTTTCTAACCTGGAAAACTGATTCCATAAATAGCTTTAACCTTTCTTACAGCCGGCGAATAGATCGCCCGGGATATGGACAGCTCAATCCATTCCTGCTTTTCCTTAACCCGTACACCTACAACAGCGGAAATCCCTACCTGCGCCCGCAAATGAGCGACAATTTCGAACTCACGCATATATTTCATGATATGCTCAACACAACTTTTGGCTACGCACACATGACCAATATATACTCGACTGTTACGCGTGCAGATTCAGCGACGAATATTTTTTACAACCGGAATGAAAATCTGAATACCTATAATGTGTTCAGCCTTTCCTCCTCCCTTACCTACCCGATTACGAACTGGCTTACGACTGTAACTACGCTTACAGGTTTCCGTGATCATTATTTTGGAATTGTAAACGAAGAAAATTTCAGCGCAGTGCGTTACACATGGATCCTCAACAGTCTTAATATGATCACACTTAAAAAAGCCTGGAGCATGGATGTTTCTTTCTTTTACCGCTCATTTAATCAGAATGGAGTATGGCTGGAAGCGCCGGTCTACAATATGGATCTTGGCGTGCGCAAAAAATTTCCAAACGGAAAAGGAAGCGTTTCTTTTGTGTTCTCTGATATATTCCGGAGCTCATACCAAAATTCAAAAGCTGTTTATCCATCTTACACATTCGCGGCAAATGGCAAAGCTGATAGTCGCAGGGTTGGTATCAGCGTTTCGTATAAACTTGGAAAATCGCAATATCAACGCGACAGAAAAGCAAAATCAGCGCAACAGGAATTGAACAGGGCGAAATAAGCTGTCAGCTTTACATTTTTAAAATGCGACTCAGAACCGATTTATAATCACACACACAATTTCTCATCGCAAGAAGTTTTAAATCATGCCATCAAACCATCAGTAATTGGTAATCGGTAATCCCGTAATCAGTAATTAGTAATTGGTAATCCCGTAATCATTTCCTCCCCCGCAACATCTCCCTCTTCCCCACCGGTCCCTGCAAACGCTCCACACTAAATCCTGCCGCAATTAAATTTCTCCTCACCTGCCCTTTCGCACAATATGTCACCAGCATTCCGCCCGGCTTCATTCCATCGAAAAGGTTTTTAAAAATGTCTTCCGTCCACAATTCAGGCTGTGCGTCGGGAGCAAATGCATCGTAGAAAACAAGATCGTATGCTGCTGTATCCGGAATAAAATCTTCGAGCTTTATATTTCTTTTAAGAAGCGTAAATCCATTCTCAACCGAAACCGGAATTTCCCATTCAACACGATGAAGTTTTAGAAAATTTTCCTGCTGCTGGTTTGCTTTTAATTGTTCAGCATAATTCAAACCGATAATTTCTTCTTTCTCCAATGGAAAAGCTTCCAATGTTGTATACTGAACCGTGAGCGACGGATCTGCAATGCATTCCAGTAAAATTAAAAATGCATTCAGTCCCGTTCCGAATCCCATTTCCAAAACAGAAATAGTTGTTTCAGATTTTCGAACTTCCTCCCATCCCATTTTCATAAACACATGCTTCGATTCCTGCACCGCACCGTGAATAGAATGATAATGCTGGTTTAAGGAAGAATTGTGTATCGTGGAAGAACCGTCTTTGGTTAATGCAACTTTTCTTTCCATGGGAGAATATTCAAGATTCAAAATTCAAAATTTAAGATCAATTTATAATCTTGAATTTTGAATATTGAATTTTGAATTCGATTATTTAGAGAGAATTTTGAACTCAGTACGACGATTATTCGCCATGCCGGGTTCGGTTTCATTGGTATCGATCGGCTTTGCTTCGCCGTAACCTTTGAACTCTAAACGATCCAGCTTAATTCCGTGCGCGACTAAATAATCTACGCAGGCTTTCGCACGGGCTTCTGATAATTTTTGATTGCCTTCTTCTGATCCGCGGCTATCGGTGTGACCTGAAAGCTCAATACGAATGGAAGGATTATCAGAAAGAATTTTCACAAGCAGATCAAGCTCCTGCGAGGATTCAGGTTTTAAAGTGGCTTTGGCGTAATCAAAGAAAACATTTCGCAGAACGATCGTGCTTCCTACTGCGATCTTTTCCATCTCAATATCTTTCGTCACTTCCTGGTACGTTGCTATCAAGGGAATATCAAAATTCTCCGAATGAAAAAGGTAACCATCCATTTTCACATAGATCCCGTAATTTTTTCCTGAAGGAAGTGTGACAAGATATTTTCCTGATGATGAATTTGCATTAAACGTAGCAATGGTCTGATTAAGTCCATTATCAACTATTTCAATCCGAGCACCTAATGGCACATGACTCAGCTTATCCGTTACTGCGCCTTTCAGAATAGTTACGTTCGCTGATTTCACTGCAACAGGCTGCAAGGCTTCTACATTTTTTACGGGCTGCGCTAATCCTGCAAGCAAATTATCTTCCGAGCTTAAAGCAAGCGGCTTATCGGGTCCGAGAAAAGTAATTTTGTAAATATCTTTTTCACCCTGGCCATCTGCTTTATTGGAAGCATAATAACCGTGCTTACCATTTGCAGAAATAACAAAGAACACATCATCATCCGGTCCGTTGATCGGCCAGCCTAAATTTTCAGGTGTTCCCCACTTACCATCTTTTAATTCGCTTTTGAAAATATCATAACCGCCCATTGTGCTATGACCCTGCGACGAAAAATACATCGTTTTTCCATCGGGATGAATAAACACCCCTTCCTCACCATAAATTGTATTGATTGGCAACCCGATATTTGTTGATGGGCCCCATTTGCCTTTTACATCCATATTGGACATCCAAACATCACGGTGTCCGATTCCGCCATCTTTATCAGAAATATAAAACAGCTTCTTGCCATCGAACGAAAGCGAAACAGAAGATTCGTGATCGTCTGAATTAATATTTTTATTCATGCGTTCCGGCTCTGACCAAACTGAACCTTTTAATTCGCACTCATAGATATCGCCGTTATTCGAATGACGATACACATATAATTTTTGCCCGTCAGGAGAAAGACCTGCTGTTGCATCATGATCGGCGCTGTTAATCGGTTTTCCCAAATTCACAGGCGTGGTCCATGCTCCTGAAATATAAGTGGAGCGATAAATGTCTTCGTAAAATTCTCCATTATCATCCGGCTTTAGTCCTGTCGAAGTATTTCTTCTCGAAGTAAAATACATTTCAGATTCATCAGCAGTAATGATAGGCGTGTATTCAGGGAAAGATCCATTTACAACACCACCGATATTGTCGATAAAAACACGTTGTGGATTTTTCTGCAATTCTTTTCCTGAAACACATTCCTGTATTTTGCGGTTCATGTCAGCAATCTTATCACGATTCTCTGCAGGATTTGTATTCAATGGTGCGAGATACGCGCGGTAAGCTGTGATTGCTTTATCCCATTGTGCATGCAGGTGATACAAACGACCAAGATAAAATTGCGCTCTTATGTCTACGTTCGGATTTAAGGTAATTGCCTTCTCAATATATTTCAGTCCCATCAAACGCTGGGAGGAAATATTGTAATAACAAACTGCTATACGGAAATTAAGTGTTGCGCTGTTTGGATTAAAAGCATTTGCAGTTACATATTCCGTAAGTGCCAAACGATATCCCTCAGCAGCACCACTACCAAACTCATTGATCCCATTCGGCAAATAATGATTTTTTTCGACAAAATATTTTAGCCCCGATGCTTCTTCAGCCTGTGCAGCTTTGAAAATATCATTTCCATCTTCATAATGTTTGTTAGCTTCCTTAAATGCTTTGCGGTCAGTGAAATTCTTGTCATCGAATTCTATATTGTTCTGCGCAATACAATTCGCAAATGCAAGAATGAAAAAAGAAGCGGTAAGAAGTATATGTTTACGTTTCATAATCGAAAATAAATAATGGGTTAGTGACAATCGTTCACATATTGTTTTGCAGATTCAATGCCCAGCTCTGAAGCTTTTTTGAAATCGGTGCATGCTGAATTATCACGAAGCATTTCTTTGGCGATACCACGGTTTAAATAGGCTTCACCATAATTTGCATTCAGCTGAATTGCTTTGTTGCAATCTTCTACTGCTCCTTTGTAATCACGTTGTTTGTAACGAACAGCAGCGCGATTTACATAAGCAAATGCATAATCATTCTTCAGCTGAATTGCTTTATTAAAATCAGACATGGCGCCTTCGTAATCGCCACTGAGAAATTTTGTGTAACCGCGATTATTATAAGCGATGTAATAATCGGATTTCATATTGAGTGCGGTTGTATACGATTCGATCGCACCTTTGAGATCACCTTTTTCCCTGCGCACTGATCCGAGATTATTATAAACGAAAGGCAAACCCGGATTGACCTTGATCGCCATTTGATAATCAGAAATTGCGCCGTCAAGATTTCCTGCTTGTTTTTTTGCGCTTCCGCGATCGTTCCAGTAATAAGCATCTTTACTATTCACCTGGATCGCTTTATCAAAATCCTGGCAAGCCCCTGCATAATTATTCGCCTGGAATTTTAAAATGCCGCAATGATACCACGCCTTGTCCTGGTTCGGGTTAATGCGAACTGCATTGGCGAAATCTTCTTCAGCACCTTTTTTATCGCCTTCATTTTCACGTGCAAGTCCGCGCGAAAAATAAGCGTAATCGGCAGCCGGATTCAGCTCGATCACTTTATTAAAATCTTCGATCGCTGATTTGGTCATGATCAATTCGATCTTTGCCAAACCGCGGCTGTAGATTGCTTTTTCAAAATCAGGCTTCATCTCGATGGCTTTGTTGAAATCGGGAAGCGCGTCGGCGAATTGTTTGGCGTTGAATTTTGTAATGCCGCTGTTATAAAATACTTCAGCATCCTGTGCGGGCGCGAGCGTTATTGCCCTTACGGTGTCCTGCGCGTAGGCACATGCGGAACAGGCCAGCAGAAATGCCAGCAAAAACAAGTTTTTAATTTTCATAATTGGCGGTTGTGTTTACTCCCCTAAAATAACAATTTACAGCTCAGTATACGCCTAAATGAAAATAAAGATGCGCTATTTGACAGGAACGTATTTAATATTCCAATTCAAAACATGCTGTTTTAAAAGGCCAAACATCATAGCTAAATAATACGTTTTTTTCTCCTATTGCCAAATCACCTGAAAAAGCGCATATTGTGTACCTTTAGCCCCAAATTTATAGTATGGCCAAGTCGAAAAACGGCAGTAAAAAGAACGCAATCGTAGGACAAGAAGAGCTTGCCTTCCTCGAACGTTATATCAATAACCCTTCTCCAACAGGGTTTGAATCTCCCGGACAGCTCTTATGGCTGGAGTATATTAAACCGTATATCGATGAGCATTTCGTTGATGCATACGGAACTGCAGTTGGTGTAATCAATCCGAAAGCGCCTTACAAAGTCGTTATTGAAGCGCACGCGGATGAGATTTCCTGGTTCGTGCATTACATTACGAAAGATGGATTTATCTACCTGCGTCGTAATGGTGGTTCTGATCACCAGATCGCACCTTCGAAACGGGTGAATATTCACACGGATAATGGAATCGTTAAGGCATTTTTCGGTTGGCCTGCAATTCATGTGCGTGAAGCAGGAAAAGAAGAAATGCCTTCACTGAAAAATATTTTCCTTGATTGTGGCGCTGCTTCGGATAAGGAAGTTGAAAAGCTCGGAATTCATGTGGGCTGCGTTGTAACGTACGAAGATGAATTCATGATCCTCAATAATAAATATTATGTGGGCCGTGCGCTCGATAATCGTGTGGGTGGATTTATGATTGCGCAGGTTGCACGTTTGCTGAAACAAAATAAAGTAAAGCTTCCGTTTGCACTTTACATTGTGAATTCAGTGCAGGAAGAAGTCGGATTGCGTGGCGCTGAAATGATCTCTGCACGAATTAAACCTGATGTTGCGATCATCACCGACGTTACGCACGATACACAAACGCCGATGATGAATAAAGTGGCGCAGGGTGATATTGCAGCTGGTAAAGGGCCTTCGCTTACTTATGGTCCTGCTGTTCACAATAATTTGCTGCGACTTATCATTGACACTGCAAACAAAAATAAAATCGCATTCCAGCGTGAAGTTGCTTCCCGTTCAACAGGAACAGATACGGATGCATTCGCTTACTCTTCGGGCGGCGTTACTTCAGCG
The DNA here is from genome assembly GCA_031412295.1 of Bacteroidota bacterium. Classification (GTDB taxonomy): domain Bacteria; phylum Bacteroidota; class Bacteroidia; order Palsa-965; family Palsa-965. The sequence continues at coordinate 405,214 of JANOCU010000008.1, read as the reverse complement.
TTGATCTCTTTGCCATTGCGTTACATGCATACAACTGTTGAAAGTGTGCACCGTGATGATGTGGAAAGTGTGATCAAGCTGATCTACGAAACCCTTCGCGTGATCAAAGCAAACCAGGATTTCCGCTATATAAAATAATTCATGAAAAGACGCTCCTCTCTTTTTCCGGCATTTATTTTTTTGCTTGCCACATTTACTTCCTGCGGCGGCGACAAAACGGATCCTGTTTCTTACGATACGTTACGAGATACGATCATTGGTTCTAACAGTAGTGATACCGTAAAGTCGCGTTTCAAAAACCTGGTGTCAACAATGCCGGTTCCGTTTGATATGCTTAACCAATTTTCCGGCGCACGTCTTCCATACAAATCGGATTTGCCGAATGATCCGAAGAAAGCAGTTACTTATAACAGCGCAAGCACACAATCGTTTAACCTTGGAATTTACGGCGCTGATCTCGCTTATATGATCTCTCAGAATCAGCTTGGCGATGCTGCACCTTTTTTGAAAGCGATCCGTCGTTTATCTGATGCGGTTGTTGTGCCTTCCACTTTTGATGCTTCTATTCTTCAGCAATACGAATCAAATCAGAATGCAAAGGATTCGATGCAGAAGCTGGTTCGTACTTCTTACAAACGCATCGACAGCACGCTGCTGGGAAATGATCGTCTTGCATTGGCAACACTGGTGTTGACAGGTGGATGGCTCGAAAGCATTTACCTCACCACGCAGCACATCGGTGATGAAGCGCAGAATGATAAGAATAAAGTTTTGTTTGATATGATCGCGGTGCAGCAACCTTATTTGCAAAACATCACAGAGCTGCTCGGCTCTTTTCCGAACGACAGCTTATGCAAAAATCTTCATTCCGACTTCCGGGAATTGAAAAGCAGCTTTCCGAAAGGACCTAATATTCCGGGCAAAGAATTTTTCGCTGAAACAAAATTGCTCCGTGACCGTGTTGCAATCATCCGGAACAAATATGTAAGCATTCAGTAAATGAAATAACCCCGGTAACGTAATTCTATACTTATGGCATTCCTGGGAAAAATTTTAAAGCGGACGATTGATTTTAATCAGAAGCTTCCGAAATTCCGTCGTAAAGATGCTTATCAAAAGCAGGTAAAAACGCTTCGCAAATTATTGGGCAAAGCGGAATTCACTGCGTTCGGTGAGCATTATAATTTCACAAAAATTCTTGCCGAAAGTGATCCCGTTGCAGCATTCAGGGATACCGTTGATGTGCACGATTATACTTCCATGTTTCGCAAATGGTGGTACCGCACACTGAACGGTGAAGCGTATGTGTGCTGGCCTGAACGTGTAAAATATTTTGCGCTCAGCTCGGGAACATCGGAACAATCGAGCAAACATATTCCTGTTACAAAAGATACGCTTCGTGCAATTCGTCGTGGCAGCATTAAACAAATTCTTGCCATTGCACATTATGATCTTTCTCCTGAATTTTTTCAGAAAGGAATTCTTATGCTTGGCGGAAGCACACATTTAAATTACAACGGCACGTATTATTCCGGCGATCTCAGCGGAATTACAACAGGAAATATTCCATTCTGGTTCCAGCATTTTTACAAACCCGGCCGGCGTATTGCACGTGAGCGGGAATGGAATAATAAGCTGGATGAAATGGTGCGCAATGCAAAACAATGGGACATCGGAATTGTGTGCGGCGTTCCTGCGTGGATACAAATTCTCTTTGAAAAAATTATTGCATTCCATAACGTTCAGCATATTCACGAAGTGTGGCCGAACCTCGAGATCTATGCATGGGGCGGAGTTGCATTTAAGCCTTACCGGAAAAGCTTCGAGAAATTATTGGGCCGCCCGATAAAATACCTGGAAACGTATCTTGCGTCAGAAGGATTTATCGCTTTTCAAAATCGCCCGGATTCAGAAGGAATTCAATTGTTGCTCGACAATGGAATTTTTTATGAATTCGTTCCGTTCACAGCGGATAATTTTGATAATGACGGAAGCTTAAAGCCGAATCCGAAAACATATACGCTTGCGGATGTGGATGAGCATACGGAATATGCATTGCTCATGAGCACCTGTTCCGGCGCGTGGCGTTATCTCATTGGTGATACTGTTCGATTCACGGATGTAGAAAAAGCTGAAATAAAAATTACAGGGCGCACAAAATTATTCCTGAGCCTTTGCGGCGAACATTTATCGCAGGATAATATGAATCGTGCAATTGATCTTGCTGCGGAAGAATTAAATATTTCTGTGAATGAATATACTGTTGCGGGATTAAATTATGAGAATCTTTTCGCGCATCACTGGTATATTGGCACAAATGATGTTGTAGACCTTGAGAAGCTTCGTCATTCAATTGATGAGCATTTAAAAAACCTCAACGACGATTACCGTGTCGAACGTTCAGCTGCTTTAAAAGAAATTTTTGTGGATGTAATTCCGAATCACGTGTTCACGGATTGGATGCGTGCTGTAGGGAAAGAAGGTGGTCAGCATAAATTTCCACGTGTGCTGAAAAGCGAGCGATACGAAAGCTGGAAAAAGCACGTTGATGATTATAATAAAGAAAAAGTAACCCCCTGATGTTCACCGCGATCGGTCAAGGCATGTTGTTTGGAATTGCGCTCTGTTTCTCAATAGGGCCTGCGTTCTTCGGACTTATCCAAACGAGTCTTAAACATGGTTATGGTTCCGGCATTGCAATGGCATTCGGCATTTTCATCAGCGATTTAATTTACCTGCTGCTCGCTTATTTCGGATTATCCGGTTGGCTGGTGGATGAAAAATACGCGATCCCGGTTGGCATTGTCGGTGGGTTATTGCTCATCGGTTACGGTCTTGTGCAGATGATGAAGAAGACGGTAGTGAGCACCGCCGATGGTGAGCCAATCGAATTCAGGCGACCAACGCGCGGTGCAAGTGTGCTGAAAGGATTTCTGATGAATATGTTTAATCCGTTTGTCGTCCTGCTCTGGATCGCGGCAATCGGACTTGCATCAAACAAGCTCAATAACGATAAAGGCCTCATCATTTTATTCTTCGTAGCCACACTTGCAACTGTTCTCGGCACAGATATTTTAAAATCACTTGCAGCAGGAAAGATCAAAAATTACCTGAATGAAAATGTGATCCACAAAGTAAATATGATCGCAGGAATTATTTTAATGATTTCAGGCGTGGTGCTGATTGTGCGTGTGTTTGTGGAGCCGCTGGCGAAATAAATAAATTACAGATTACGGGATTACAGATTACGAATTACAGATTACTGGATTACAGATTACGAATTACAGATTACGGGATTACAGATTACCGATAATTTAATCACAGGAAATTACGAGTGATAAAGTACAGGCAATTACTACAGGTGTTAACCTTCCTTATTTTACTATTTGTACAATGTGAATCAAAGCCAGTGCCGATTGAAGTTGCTGTAACCAGGGAAATTTCTTTCGCCGCTTCTGATTCACTTTTACCGCCGGAAAAAATTGACACTGCTAAACTTGAATCTATTTACAGACAATTTGGAAATTTTGACTGGGGGCAGGGGGCACTTACAATCAATAAGGACAAAACTTTTCGTCTTCAATTCATAGGTTGGATACAACAATCCATGTCCGGAAACTGGTACATAAAAAATGACACCTTGAATTGTTATGTAACCAGTGCTCATGCTTCCCATGACTTTATTGCAGAAGAGAATAAATTCGGAACATTTAAATTTGTGCTGATCAATCAGAATCTTTATCCGGTAGGAGATGCACGGGAGCCTTACTTCTGCAAAAAAATCTACGATTATTTTATTGCGAGTACGCATCAAAATTTATAATCAAATTGAGAATGCTTCTGCTTAGAATAAAACTCTTTCCGTTTGTTCGAGCGAAGTCGAGAACGCCTTGCATGAAAATTTCCCATTAAATTGAGAAAGCTTCATGCATGGCTGGCGAAGTAAGATTCACTCGCCGAAGAGAAATACTGTTCGCATTGGGTTCTCGACTACGCTCGAACAAACTGTTAATCTGCGAAATCATTTGAAATCTGCGTGCAAAAAAGTCTCTCGCAGATTTACGCGAATTCCGCAGAGATGACGCAGATCTTTATCGGTAATCCAGTAATCTGTAATCCGGTAATCACTTCCCCAATATTGATTTAATATCCGGGCGGAAATACTTTTCACTCTTCAGCACTTTTCCGTCTTCCCTGAAAATAGGTTGTCCGTTTTCGTCGAGCTTCGACATGTTGCTGCGGTGGATTTCGTCGAATACTTCTTCTATTTTATGCTGCAATCCGTGGCGGAGAATGGTTCCGAATGTGATGTATAATAAATCGCCAAGCGCGTCGGCAATTTCTACTACGTCGCCATTCTTACATGCTTCTAAATATTCTTCGTTCTCTTCTTTGAGCAAATTATAACGCAGCATTGCTTCTTCAGCAGGAACAGTTCCGGTAGGTTCATACCGATTTCCGATCTTGAAAATATCGTGAAACTCTTCTACACTTTTAATTTTATTGATCAATGCCGGATCGGTGGAAATTGCTTGTGCCATGGAAGGATGTACGAATTACGATTTACGAATTACGATTTAGGAGTGAATGATTTTTAATACATTCAATCCTTCATGCAAAAAAACAAAAACGCCTGCACATCTATACTATGATGGGCAGGCGTCTTATGAATCGTTATTAACTATTTCTTTATAATGCCGGGTTTTGATTTGCGGTAATTTTCGTTCAATGCATTCAGCACATCTGATGTGATATCGAGGCTGTCGTTTGCGTAAAGAACACCGCTGGCTCCACCATAAGCGAGAATAAAGTCGATGCCTTTGTCTTTGCTATAGGATTTGAAGTAAGTGGTAATATCATTGGTGATGCGTGCATTTTTTTCCATTGCAACACCTTCAAGCGAAGCCATATTCGCTTCCATCTTTTTCAGATCTTCCATACCTGCATTGATAGCAGCTTCTTCCTTCATGGCTTCATCGCTGGAAATAGTTCCCATCGAAACTTTTTGCTGATAGGTATCATAACGTGTTTGAAGATCGATGGCTTTTTTCTGGTATTGCTTCTGGAGGTATGCGACATTTCCACCGGCTTCTTTGCTCAGATCGGCAAACGCTTCATACTTCCTGTCGATCGAATCGATATTGACATAAAGGACACGAGCGCCTGCAAGATTTTCGGGAACGCTAAAAGACAATTTCGGAGTGCTATCCGCTCTGTCTTTAACCGCAGCGATTTCTCGTTTAGAGCTAAAATGCAGGTAAAATAAAATGCCCACCGCGATGAGGAGCACAACATTTAAAATGGCAGACAGGTTGTTTTTCACAGCTTATTTCTTTGCTTGCGCAAATATAAAGAATCGAATGCAATAGGACTCATGGTTTTGGACGGCCACTGATCAGCTTAAGCGTTTTGGAGTAGCCCGGCGAATTAAGCTGGAAGAGATACAAGCCCTGTGCAAGCTCAAGCGAAGCAGCGGAAATGTTTAATTGATAAGCTCCTGCACTCTGATAATTGGACGTTGGAAGAATTTCTCTTACCATTCTTCCCGTCATATCGTACACTTTCAGGCTTACAATTCCTGCCTCCGGCACTTCATAATAAAGTGTTAAATCATCATAAAATGGATTCGGATAGGCCATAAACGTACTCTCCAACGGCTCAAATACAGCGGTAAACGTATCGTTTGAATCCACATTGACGCGCAAGGACGCATTCGGATAATCTCCGTTTACAACATGATCTGATTTCCAATGGCTGAATTTAAATCCGGGTGCAGCCGTAGCAGTCATCGTTATCGGGTTGCCATTAAAATAAATTCCTGTCCATGGCAATGAATCCGGCGTGATCGTATTCAGGTGAATTGTGCCGGCTCCTGCGGGTTCCGTTTGTAGTGTAACTCCAACGAGCGATGTCATTGCAAATTGAGACTGAACCTGCGTAAACACATAATAGGGCCGCACAGCTTGAATTACTTCCAGCGTATTAATATTATCGCGCCATATAGAAACATCCATCGGTGCCTGGATAAGTACAGGCGCAAAAGGTGAATTGCCTGTTCCCCACAAATTAAAATTACGCGTCATTTCAGGAAGCATTTCATTGTAAAAGCTTTCTGTTGTGCGGATCATATTCAAATTAAAAAACGCAGTATTAAGCAAATCGGCATAACGATTAATGAAATATCCCCTGAACGAATCATTCGTAAGCAACGCATTCAGCATTAACGAATGTGGATTTACTGTTGGTGGATTTATTGCCGTAGCCAGTTGATTCAGCGTATCAGATTGAAATGAAATATCTGTATCCCACAAAATATATCTCCATTTTCCCGGACCATTGTGTGGCTTCCAGAATTTTATATTGTTGGTATACGTTCCGAGCCAATCCACATTTCCCACATACGTTTCAGTAATAAAATAGTCGCAGAAATTCGTAATGTCGAGCATTGCGCTTGCCGAATCGTACGAAGTCTGTAACGTCATATCAGCAGTGGCAATATACGTTACCATCTGAAAGAAAGAAGTATTATCACCCTTGATCACTGAGCCATCAAATTCAAGGAAATCAACATTATCATCATCAGTTGTAGAATTATTCGCGAGATAATGTTTGTCTTGTTTTTCTCTTAATTCATAAACGCCCCAATACATTCCATTAATAAAAAGCACACACGGAAATCCATCCATCGTTTCAAGATTTGTTTTTCCCTGCACTGTTTTCTGGATTAAACGATCGCGCATCTTCGTGTCATTCCAATCACTTCCTGAATTGCGTAAATTAAAATTGTGATATTCTGTCGCAGGTTTATCAGGAAACAGTTGATAATCGATAACCTGTCCGCCATAATTTTCATTGAAGTCAATTGTAAATCCACGCTGCGGAAAAATCTTCGACCAGTTGCCCTGGATCTTCAGCGAAACAGGTTCCTGGAATTGCAGCACTTTATCTTTATCAAAAAATGAAACATCACCCGGACGTTCCCAACCTTGCCAGAAATTCGCATTATAGTAAGGGATACCGGTGATAGTTGTATCAGTCACATTATTTCCCATCATGTAAATTCCATAGTTGGGATCAAACAAATTCACGGGATCTGTTGTCAATGAAACAACCGGCAGTGTTACATTTTCATTGATAAAATAAGATGCAGCTGCTGTTGGGCCCGGAAGTAAATAACCGCTTGATGGATAAACACGCGCGCGGATTGTTTGTGATGCGCTGACCGGAATGTTCCCCGAATACGCAGGAGAAAACGGTGTAGGATCTGCCCCGTTATTTGTCCAGCGGATTGTTCCCGCTGTAGTAGAAGAAATTCCTGTGAGCTGTGCGCCGGTATAAAATCCGGAAGCAAGACTGATGACAGGACTATCTGCGTAACCGGAATAACACCAGGTAGAAACGTTTGAAGTATCGGGTGTTGGAATATCAAACACGCACCAGTTTGCAGCTCCATCCGGCTGACGACCGCGTGAATGATTCTGCATCATCGCACCAATGGTTTGCTGATCTGAAATAGTTCCTTGTGCATCGAGCAACGTAAGCGCACATCCACCTGCATTCAATTCATAATCGGTGTGCAAAAATACTTCCGCAGGAAACGGAAAATACGTTACAGAAGTATCGACGACTCCAAGCAACAATGCAGGAATCATCGAAAGATCATTCATTCCACCGATATAATTATGCGTTTGAATAGCGAGTGTATTTATTCCGGGACGAAGAATTGTATCGAGTGCTGAACCCGGAACAATTGAAAATGCAGACCATTCGCCGGTTTGATATTGTACGGCTTCATGCTCATCAAATGCAAGCGTATTATATGCCGGTGGAAATCCCTGCGCACCGATATTCGCGCGTGAAATTTCTTTTCCATTCAGGTAAGCAACATACGCATCATCAAAGTCGAGCAATAGTGCAACGATGGCAAGATTTCCTGTATCAGCAACATTAAAAGAATAACGCGTGTAAACAGAAATAACAGGAGCAACGATGGTCGAATCATCGCCATCACCGTAGCCAACAGTTCCGTTACTGAGCGACCATGATGCATCATTGAAAGCAGGATCTTTCCAATTCGAAGGAGGTGCTACTGTTCCCGGAAAATAACGTGCAGGCAGATCAGGATAAACGGGAATTTCCCAATGATCAAAATAATCACGGCGACTTTTTCCCGAAAAGAAAACAGTAAAATGTTGTCCCGGTAAAACGACGACAGAAGGAAATGTCCAGCTCTTGGTTGAAGCTGCCTGGATCGATTTTATTTTATAACCGGCCAGATCAACCGCATTTGTGCCTGCATTATAAAATTCGATCCAGTCCTGCACCGATCCGTCTTCATCGAGCATGGTGGAATATCCAGCAGCACAAACTTCATTGATGAGAATTTGAGCCGGTAAAGAAATAGTAAGGAAAAACAGGAGGGTCAGAGAGTAAAGTTTCTTCATTCGAAAGTGTTAATGATTTTACCTCAATTCGAATGTGAATTTAATCAAATCTGCTCTATTGCCCAAATGTAATTGGTAAGGTTACCGCACAGCGAACTCCTGCTCCACTCTTCTGTCCGGGCGTCCATCGCGGCATGCCACGCACAAGATCAATCGCGGATTCATCGCATCCGTAACCTAATCCGCGCAACACTTTTATACCACCGATCTTCCCGTCTTTCTCCACCACAAATTTTATCATCACCACTCCTTTGATCTCGTTTTGAAAAGCAGCAAGCGGATAAACTTTTTTCTTCGCGATATAAGCGATCATTGCATCTTGTCCACCGGGAAATGACGGACCAACATCAGGATTCGAAACAATTCCACCATCGTCGTTGCTGATTATATCATCATTGCCTGTATTGCCCTGGTTGATGATCGCTGACAAACCAGCTGTGATAGAATCCACTTCTTTTTTATCACGCTCAATTTCATTTTTTTCTTCTGCTGTCAATGGTTTTCCCTTTTTGACAGAAAACGTATCGATAGTCGGTTCGAGAACGATGTTGGTATCGCCATCGTAGCTTTCATCAAACTTCCCTTCTGACGTGCAGGAAAAAACTAACGGGAGAAGAAAAAATATAAAATGCTTTTTCATTGGCGCTAAATTACTCAGAAATGTAAATTTTGAGAAACTAAATTTTCTGTAGCTGAATAAAGCGCAGACTTGAAAAAAGTCACTTAATTAAAATCGCGGATGGAATTTTTTGTGCGGGCAACGCTGTCGGAAATCCTGGTACTGTCTTCTTTCGAAATATGATAAGCAGCACCGGCGTCTTCATTACTTTCATTATCAACAGAATCGATTTTTTCATAGGTAGAATCTAACATGACTACGCCTCCGTCTGCTTGCGTATCCATAGGTTCACCTGCTGTAAATCCACAGGAAGAAGAAAACAAAAGTGATCCGAATACTAAAAACACTGCAGCAAGAAAACGCGTTTGGCTGAATTTTAATTTAGGAAGCTTGACCTGGCTTTTTTTGAAATGCCCACAAATACGCTGCTCTTTTTTCTCAACAAAATAATGGTGAAGCTCTTCATCCGAATACGAAGTAAAATCAATAACGATCTTATCGCATTTGCCACAATAATTTCCATCGCCTGCTGAGGGCATTCTGTTCCAGTTTTCCGAACAAGGACGGGGAATAGTTAGCATGGGGGAAAAAGGTTGGTGGTTGGTGGTAAAAAAGGTTGGTGGTAGGTAGTAAGTAAAAGTAATCAGTAAATGTTATTTCTAAAAACACCAATCACCTTTAACCAATCACCAATCACTTCTTCCATGACAAGGTTCTTCCATAAACAAATTCATAGGCTATTTTTTTGTGGTGTCAATCGGAACAAACATGATCTCACCGATCATCATCCTTTCAAGGGTATCAGCAGGCACAACTTCAGGTTTTGTACATGCCTGTTTTTTCGGCTGATCGGTTTTATGTCTTGTGCGGGAAGACGGCGTATCCAATTTATTAAATTCGCTTTGATCTTCAACAAACGAATTTTCCACTTTCACTTTTCCCATTTTATGCACCGGGGCTTTTGTGCGGCAGGAAGAAAAAAGTAATCCGCCGAATACAAGATATAACGCAGCCATAAAAACACGGTAGCGACTCTTCGAAGGCTTCACAACACTATTTTCTTGCAACTGGTCCGGGCGAAATCTACCGCAGATGTTTGCATCTTTCTTGCGTGAAATAATTTCAATCACCTTTTCCGTCGGCATCGCAGTAAAATCCATTACCGTTTTGCAACAAACACCGCAATGGCGGTCCGCCTTTTCGGCGGATTCGGGATTCATCCCCATCCAGTTCTCATGGCATGGTTTCGGAATTTCTAAATGTCCTTGTTTCATATCGTATTTAAATATAACTATTCAGTTGCTGCTTTATTGCTTAACTAAAATTTCATTGTGTTGTGTCCGGCACAAATTCAATATCGCCCATCGTGTAATCCGGGCTTTCCTCCGGGTTGTGCAGGTTGCAATCAGGAAGCTGTGTTGTTGTTTTTGCCGTATCGTTTTTCACATTCAACAATGTATCGCCTTTAAACCCCATTGTTGTGGAGTCAGGCACATAAGCAACTGCTCCCATCAGGTGTGGCGGCGGTGTGCGTTGCGTTGAGCAGGAAGTAAAAAGCATTCCCCCGAAAACAAAAACCAACGCAGCAAAAAATATGCGGTAGCGCGAACTCTTCTTTTCAACGCGCAATCCTGCAGGTGCAACTAATTGTTCCGGCTTAAATCGCCCGCAAACTTTTTTATCCGAATTGGTTTTCAGGAAATCAACAATCTCTGTATTGCTCTTTATTGAAAAATCGACAACTGTTTTGCAACAAACCTGGCAATGGCGGTCCGCCTTTTCGGCTGATTCCGGATTCATTTTGCCCCAGTCTTCTGTGCAGGGTTTTTGGATGCTGTAGGAGGGATTCATATTGGATGCGTTTCCATTTAGATGCAAGCCGTGGATGCTTTCCATAAATTATCAAGAATTTTTAGAGAATGCATTATTCCCGAATGTGGAAGGAACACGGATGACACGGATCTAACTGATAAAAACGGATTATTATCTGCGTAAATCCGTTTAATCCGTGTCATCCGTGTTCAATTCCCATACAGCTGGTCAGGAAATCGTACAGTTATACAATTACAGATTTTACTACTGATCCGCACGCTATATTTGCTAACACAATTATGAAGGCGCGGTTATCCATTTTCTTGCAGCGGATGAAAAGCATGTGGATGCAAATCCGTCCTGTTTTAAACCGCGCGGGCAATAAAATAAAGTCATTCTTAAAAACACGAAAAGGAAAATGGATCACAGCATTTCTTATTCTTGGCATTTGGTACGCACTCTGCCTTCCCGTTAATTTATTTTCTGATCCAACCTGCACGGTATTGCTCGATAAAGATGGAAAATTGCTCGGCGCAAAAATTGCTTCTGACGGACAATGGCGCTTTCCTGAACGAAAAACAGTTCCGTATAAATTCGCGCAATGTATTGTTCAGTTTGAAGACCGTTATTATTTCAAACATCCCGGCGTAAATCCGCTTGCAATCATACGCGCGCTCAAACAAAATGCAAAGGATAAAAAAGTTACTTCAGGCGGAAGCACACTCACGATGCAAGTCATTCGTATCGCACGAAAAAATCCACCGCGAACTGTTTACCAGAAAATAATCGAAATCATTCTTGCTACACGATTAGAAATTTCGGGCAGCAAAGAAGACATTCTTTCACTCTATGCATCGCATGCGCCGTTCGGAAGCAACGTTGTCGGAATTGATGCTGCATCGTGGCGTTATTTCGGTCGCGATCCTGATAAGCTTTCCTGGGCAGAATCTGCAACGCTCGCCGTTTTGCCGAATGCGCCTTCATTAATTTATCCCGGCAAAAATTCCATCCGCTTAAAAAATAAAAGAGATCGTTTGCTTGATCGTTTATTTGTTGCAGGAATTATTGATGCAAACACCTGCGCGCTTTCAAAAGATGAACCATTGCCCGGTGCGCCGCGTCCATTGCCACAGCTTGCTCCTCACCTGCTCGATCGTTCTGCAAAAGATGGTTACAAAGGAGTAATTGTAAAAACCACGCTCGACGTCACACTACAGGAAAGAGTAAATGGAATTATCGAAAAACATCACCGCACATTAAAAGGAAATCAAATTGAAAATGCTGCTGCAATCGTCATCGATGTTCCAACGGGCAATGTTTTAGCGTATGTCGGAAATACTTCTGATCCGCAAAGCAAAGACAATGGAAATGATGTGGACGTGATCAATGCGCCGCGAAGTACAGGAAGCATTCTCAAACCATTTTTATTCGCAGGCATGCTCACCGACGGACAAATTCTGCCGAATACATTGGTCGCTGATATTCCGACAGATCTTTCCGGTTACAATCCTCAAAATTTTAATCGCAGCTACGATGGCGCTGTTCCTGCACGTCGCGCGCTTGCAAGATCTTTAAATGTTCCTGCAGTAAGAATGTTGCAGCAATATCGTGTCGAACGTTTTCATGACTTGCTTAAAAAATCCGGGCTCACTACAATTAATCAAGCGCCCGATCATTATGGTTTATCCTTGATTCTCGGTGGCGCAGAAGGAAAATTGTATGATCTCGCTGGCGCGTATGCTTCTATGGCTCGCACGCTTACACATTACAATGAAAATGGTGCGTACGATAAAAATGATTTTCATCCGCCACTTTATATTGCTAAAGAAGAAGAGAAAAGAGAAGCACCTGTGGCAGAAAATTCTTTTTACGATGCATCAGCCATCTGGTTTACATTCGAAGCAATGACAGAAGTTACTCGTCCCGATGAAGAAGTGAACTGGACAGAATTTTTATCCTCACACAAAATTGCATGGAAAACAGGAACAAGCTTTGGCTTCCGCGATGGTTGGGCAATCGGAATTACGCCGCGTTATGTTGTTGCTGTTTGGGTTGGAAATGCAGATGGTGAAGGTCGGCCCGGATTAGTTGGTGTTGAAACTGCAGCGCCGATCCTCTTCGATATTTTCAGCACGTTGCATTCTCCCGAATGGTTTAAGCGTCCGGAAAAAGACATGGAGAAAATTTCGGTGTGCAAACAAAGTGGATTTCGTGCCACCGATATTTGTGAAAATGAAGAACAATGGGTTCCGAAGATTGGTTTGAAATCGGGACCGTGCACATTCCACAAAGTAATTCATCTCGACGCAACAGGAAAATTCCGCGTGAACAGCGATTGCGAAAATGTTTCTTCCATGCAGCACATTTCTTATTTCACGCTTCCTCCTGCGATGGAATATTATTACAAAACAAAAAATCCGAATTACAAACCGCTTCCACCTTTCCGCGCAGATTGTGGTGGCAACTTTTCTCACGCCATGGAATTTGTTTACCCGCGCGAAGAGACCATGCTCTACATTCCTATCGAGCTGGATGGTCGCCCGGGAAAAGTAATTTTTGAAATCGCACACCGCAAGCCCGGTACAATTGTCTATTGGCATTTGGATGATCAGTACATGGGACAAACGACAGATATTCACCAATTCGCCATGAACCCCGATCCGGGAAAACATATTGTCACTGCTGTTGATGAATCCGGTGAAAGTATTGCGATGAAGTGTGAGATTGTCAGTGAGAAAAAAAGGTAAATGTGCGAATGTGTAAATTACAAATGTATAAATGAAAATCTGCGACATCTCGGCGAAATCAGTGTAAATCTGCGAGAGAGTTTTGCACTGGAATAATAACTCTGCGAACTCTTTTAGCTCTGCGTGAAACCTTTTTTTCTCTCGCAGAGATCACAGAGTTCGCAGAGGATAAAAAATAAAAGATCCGCACCATCTCTTCGAAATCTGTGTAAATCTGAGAGCAAGCTTTTTTTGCACGCAGATTTCAAATGATTACGCAGATGATTATAAATATAAATAGTTGGGCATGTCCCTGCTGGCCGGGCTTTACGCGCTACACGGTAGCTTGCTGCAATCCCTCACGCAAAAAAAAAAAATTACTTAAACAAATATTTCCCCGTAGAATTTATCGTAACAGTCGGCAACAACTTCGTCGCTTCAAATTTATCATACCCTTCCTTTAAATTATCCCACAACTTATGCGTAGCAGCATCAGTGTATTCCTTTTTTATCTCTGCTAATTTATTTGTTGTTAATCGCGCAGGAAATAAATGAATTGGAATGACTTGCTGTCCCGCGTTTCTTGCTTCAACTGCTAACACATACACTTCGCGGATCAAATCGTCTGTCAGCGGAATGCAGCCAATCGTCACACAACTTCCGTGAATCATAATTGCACCACCTCGATCACGTTTGCATCCGAAATAATTATCAGAAGCATTCGGGTAACTTACGCCGAGCGAAAGCAAATAGCTGCTGTACGGATTAAAAACATTCACATGATAAAATCCTTCCGGAACTTGTCCGTCACCCTGGCAACGTTTCGGACCAAGCGTTCCTGAATTCGCGCAGATCGGGTAAGTATGATACAATTGAAATGCAGCATTTTTATTCGACTTCACCCACACTTCGAGCTGCTCTTCTTTTTTAAAGCTGCGAATGAGAATTTGAAGCGTATTTGTATCCACGCCCATTGAATGAAGCTTGGATTTTATTCTGGCAAATTTCAGCTTGTAGGCAACCTTTACTTTTTCGTGTGTCCGCTGACCGGTGCGAAAAGTATTTTTTCCGGGCGGATTACTGTGGCTCGTCTCAGTAAAAATAAAAAACGTTGAAAGCGATAATGCCAGGATAAAAAAGAGGAGGAGCGACTTTTTCATACCACAATTTACGAAATCGGCAACACTTCTTGCTTAGCTGTACGTTTTAATTGTGGTGGAATTGTATTAAGAATAGTTAATGCCAGCTTTTCAATCAACGCTTTTTTGAGCTGTGCCCTGTGCGTTACAATGCTGATCTCGCGCACAGGTTCCGGCGTGCGGAAATAACGAACTGCCTGTTGCTGCTTTGACGTAAGAGAAGAAACAGCCAGCCAGGGAAGAATCGTCATGCCATGACCAAGATCAACCATTCGCTTTAATGTTTCTACACTTCCACTTTTGTAATTGATCTTTGCATTTTCAGTTTTCTCTTTCCGTGAAGAACAAAGTTGCAACACTTGATTCCGCATGCAATGTCCGTCGCCGAGCAACCAAACATCAGCAGCATTTACTTCTTCCGTTTTCAACGTTCGTTTATTCCAAAGCGGTGATTTTTTTGAGAGATAAGCCGCAAAAGGTTCATTGAACAACGGACGCTCATGCAATTGCGCATCGTGAAGTGGTGTAGCAAGAATGCCGCAATCAATCGTTTCTTCTCTTAATGCTTTGATAATTCCTTCCGTAGTAAGTTCATCAATCACCAATTGCACATCAGGATATGTATTGGTAAACGCATAAGCGAACAGCGGCAACAGGTAAGGGGCAAGCGTTGGAATAATTCCGATTCGCAATTCGCCTCCAAGATCTCCTTTGGCTGTTGCAACAACTTCCTTCAGTCTTTTCTGTTCCCGCAAAACCACGCGCGCCTGCTCCACAAAAATCCTTCCCGCATCCGTAAGCGCTACCGGCTGTCTGCTACGATCGAATAAGGTAATTCCCGCTTCCTCCTCCAGCTTTT
This sequence comes from Bacteroidota bacterium, assembly GCA_031412295.1. GTDB lineage: Bacteria > Bacteroidota > Bacteroidia > Palsa-965 > Palsa-965. The sequence continues at coordinate 389,615 of JANOCU010000008.1, read as the reverse complement.
TCACCTGCATGCTTAAAGTAGGCTGCGTCACAAAACATTTATCCGCCGCCGTAACAAAGCTCCCCCATTGGGCAACCGCGGTCACATATTCAAGCTGTTGAAGTGTCATAGTATTTATCTATCAGATATCAAAACTATTCAACTTTGCCGAGAAAAGGAAATTGGCGAGAAAAGGAAATTGGGGAGAAAAGGAAATTGAGGGAACTAGGGAATTAGGGAACTGAGGAATTAGGGAACCGGGGAACTGATCAAAACTCGAAACCCGAAACTCACAACCCCGAAACTCAAAATCTCCGAACTAAACACACCGAACTCCGAACTATCCCTCAAGGTATTAACAATTGACCCAAGTTTTGCACATCGTGCATTACCACCAATAACGTGCGTAGTTTTGCGCTGTGAAAACATTGAAGGGCATTTTCTCCTTTTTGAAAAATAAATATGTGCTGACGATTGTCGGGGTGGCTGTCTGGCTTTTATTTTTTGATCGTAACGATGTGTTTTCCCAATACGAGCGTCATGAAGAAGTGAAAAAGATCGAATCCGAACACAATTATTACAAAACCGAAATCGAGAATAATAAAAGAGAAGGCGTCGAATTGCAAAGTAATCTAAAGCTGCTCGAAAAATTCGGAAGGGAACATTACCTGATGAAAAAGGATAATGAAGAGATTTATTTGCTGGTGGAAGATTCCCTGGAGAATAAATGAAAAGGGACGAGGGGCGGAAAAGGAATATCTGCGAAATCTTTTGAATCTGCGAGCATAATAATTTTCACCGCAAAGAATTAAGTTGGGCGTGTCCCTGCGGGTCGGGCTATCCGTTACAAGTCCTCTCTCGTCAATAGGAAAATGGCAATAGAAATCACAGACTTTATTTGACGAGAGCTTTTCACTACTATCCTGAGGACACATCAGCAATAATAAATGAGTTGGGTGTCCTCGACCTAATTATCCGAATTTTCGGTTAGGGCTTCCGTTACGCAAAATCAATACCATCAAAATTATCATGGCGAGGACGCGAGGCATCGCGTCTCTACACATTTCTATTGTCGGAATTCTCCAAACACCTTCCGCATCACATCCGCAATTTCGCCAAGCGTTGCATACTCTTCTACTGCTGATAAAATATGCGGCATCAAATTATCAGTTCCTTTTGCTGCAATTTCTATCTGATCTAAAAGCTCTTTTACTTTTTCATTATTGCGCTCCGACTTCAGCTTATCTATCTTTTCAATTTGCTGAACACGGATATTATCATCGATCGTCAATAAATTCTGCATTGGTTTTTCTTCGACCTGGAATTTATTTACGCCAACAATAATTTTTGTTCCGTTTTGAATTGCATTTTGATACGCGTATGAAGAACCTGCAATTTCATCCTGCATAAATCCTTGTTCGATTGCGCTTACACTTCCACCCATTGCATCAATGCGCTCAATGTATTCCCATGCTTTTGCTTCTACTTCATCTGTAAGCGCTTCCACCATGTAAGATCCTGCAAGCGGATCTACAGATTCAGGTGCGCCGCTTTCGAGTGCGATGATTTGTTGCGTGCGTAATGCGATGCGCGCGGCTTCTTCGGTTGGTAATGCAAGCGCTTCGTCAAATCCGTTTGTGTGCAGACTTTGTGTTCCGCCCATTACAGCCGCTAATGCCTGCAAAGTAACGCGCACGATATTATTTTGTGGTTGCTGCGCTGTTAATGTAGAGCCGCCGGTTTGCGTATGAAAACGAAGCATCATCGCACGTTCATCTTTTGCGCCGAGCTCTTTTACAATCTTCGCCCACATTCTCCGCGCTGCACGAAACTTTGCAATCTCCTCGAAGAAATTATTGTGCGCGTTGAAGAAAAAAGAAAGTCGTTTTGCAAAAACATCAATGTCTAATCCTTTTTCAATCGCCGCCTGCAAATATGCTTTTCCATTGGCAAGTGTGAATGCTAATTCCTGTACCGCTGTCGATCCTGCTTCGCGAATATGATAGCCGGAAATAGAAATCGTATTCCACTTCGGAACTTCTTTTGCGCAGTATTCGAAAATATCGGTGATGATGCGCATGGAAGCTTTCGGCGGATAAATATAAGTTCCGCGCGCAGCATATTCTTTCAGCAGGTCATTTTGAATTGTTCCGGAAATCTTTTTCAGATCAGCACGTTGTTTTTTTGCCAATGCGATATACATGCAAAGCAAAATCGAAGCTGTTGAATTGATCGTCATGGATGTCGTCACTTCATCCAGCCTGATTCCGTCGAAAAGTATTTCAATATCTTTCAGCGAATCAATCGCCACACCTGATTTTCCAACTTCACCTTCCGAAAATTCATGATCCGAATCATAACCGATTTGTGTCGGCAGATCAAACGCAACAGACAACCCGGTTGTTCCGCTCTTCAATAAAAAATGGTAACGCTTATTCGATTCCTCCGCTGTAGAAAACCCAGCATACTGCCGCATCGTCCACAATTTCCCGCGATACATATCCGGCTGCACACCACGTGTAAATGGAAATTCACCCGGCTGCTCTTCAGCAATCTCTTTTTTAGGATAAACACGATCGATTTCTATTCCTGAATCGGTTAGAAATCTTTTTTTCTCTTCACCAGTATCTTTTGCCATGGGAAAATTCAATTTTCAATTTTCAAAATTCAAAATCAAATTCAATTATTAATCTTGAATATTGAATTTTGAATCTTTAAAATACCTGTCCGACTTCCTTCTTAATATATTCCAAAGCAACTTGCGTCGGCATTTTTTCTATTTGCTGGGAAATCTGCAAAATCATCTGGCTCAGATCAACGCCTGTTGCTGTGTCGGGCAATTTTGAAGATGCAACATTCACCAGCTTTGTAATTTCTTCTTTGGCAGTTTTCACCATTTCCCATGCGTGATTCGACATGTAGATCTGCTGCGAAAGATTGTGTTCGAATTCTGTGCGGATCATTTTTGTAAGTTCCGACTGCAGAAGACGCGCGCTCATTCCGCTTTTGTGTGTGCGTGTAATGAGAATGTTCGGATTGATACGCTCAAGAAAAATCGCCATGCGCTCATACGCCTGCAAACGCATTGGTGTAACCACGTTTTGATTTGCAAGGCGGATTTCAGCAAGGCGCCGCTTGGTTTCTGTATCGAGAAAATTTTTGACCGTCAAATAACCTGCCCCAAAAACGATGATAGAAGGGAGAAGAAATTTCAGGATATCGAGGATCATTCCTAAAGTATCCGTTGAATTTGCTGCGTTTGGCATAAAGTTTTGTTCCGGGTTTGATACTGGCGAAGATGGTAAAAATAATCATTTCCAACCGCTACAGAAAAAGTTCTGAAATTCTATGGTAACATCTTGATCCTAAAACGCGTATATTTATGTTCCAATGTCGGGCAAACGTTTCTATATTATTCCGCTTACCTTGTTTTTCCTGGGTTTCGGACTGTTTCAGCAATCCGGTGAAGCGGCATTGACATGTCACGACTATCTTGGTTTTTCACTAATGCCAGGCGCAAACAGTTCTACCGCCACCTATTACATTGTGCGCAAATTCGATGATCCGGCTAAAAAGATCACCGCTCAGAATATTTCCAAAAATGAATTTATCGCTATAGGTTATGGCTGGGGCCAAAGTTCTGCCAACCCGAAAGGCGAAGATCTTTTTGCAAGATTTGAAGTGGCCCATTGCGGATATATGCCCGATACGATCATTCATCACGTGCTTTACAAAGGCGGTTTAGGATGCTCCCCGCTTGATGATCTCTGGCGTTTGGCCTATAGTGAATATCCGTACGGCAACAGCACTTCCTCCGCACCTCCTTCAAATCCGGCTGATGTAACTAAACCCGCTGGTCCTGGTCCGGGCTGGGCAAAATCACTTTTCAAACCTTCCGAAGGACAAATTCAAATCCTGCAATCTTACGGCGCAGAAACATTCATTGATGTTATTTACGGAGATCAGGCATTCCATCTTCTACACGATATGCAGGATCCTGCATGGGTTGCAAGATATTCGGGATCGTAATTAATTTGCAAATTTCAAATGTGTAAATGTCAAATTAATCTTCTGAAAAAAAAATCCTTATAGTAAGCCCTACCCCTGCATTTGCAATTTTCACATTTGCAATTTTCACATTTAAATCAGCACATTATCCATACATTTACCCCTTCTTTCCGAAGACGTTTCTCCGGATAATACCCACGTATGACGCACCTTTCAGACCGCATAAACCGATTGAGTGAATCGCAGACCATCGCGATGGCAAGAAGAAGCCGAGAATTGATTGCACAAGGCGTTGACATTATCAGCTTAAGTCTTGGCGAGCCGGATTTTAAAACGCCGGATATCATAAAGAAAGCTGCTAAAGAAGCGATCGATAAAGATTTCAGCTACTACACACACGTTTCCGGTTACCAGGAATTACGTGAAGCTGTTGCGAAAAAATTTGAACGCGACAATAATTTAAAATATACTCCTGAGCAGATCGTAGTTTCAACGGGCGCAAAACAATCTATCATCAATGTAGTATTGAGTCTTGTTAATCCCGGTGATGAAGTGATCGTGCCGATGCCGTATTGGGTGAGCTATATTGAAATGATCAAGCTTGCGGAAGGTGTTCCGGTGATCATCAACACTTCTATTGAGAATAATTTTAAAGTTACTGCCGAACAAATTGCAAAAGCGATGACACCGAAAACGCGGATGCTGATGTTCAGCTCGCCGTGTAATCCGACAGGAACAGTTTATTCAAAAGATGAATTGCATTCCATTGCAGAAGTAATTGCAAAACAACCCGATTGTTATATCATGTCGGATGAAATTTACGAGCATATTAATTTCGTTGACGGACATGAAAGTATCGCACAGTTCGATTTTATTTACGATCGTGTTGCGACTATCAATGGTGTTTCAAAAGGTTTTGCGATGACAGGCTGGCGCGGAGGAATTCTTGCTGCACCGTTATGGCTTGCAAAAGCATGTGATAAAATGCAGGGACAATTTACTTCTGCAACGAGCTCCATCACACAAAAAGCAATGCACGCTGCCATGTTAATGGATCCGACAACTACGTATGAATTGCGTGATGCTTTCAAACGCCGTCGTGATCTTATGCTTGCTGCGATGAAAGAAATTCCTGGAATGAAATTAAATGTTCCTGAAGGCGCGTTTTATTTATTCCCTGACGTTAGTGCATTTTTCGGAAAACGATATGGTGATACCGTAATTAAGAATGCAACTGATCTTAGTTTGTATTTGATCAACGAAGCGCACGTTGCCATTGTTCCTGGAGCTGCTTTCGGTGATGATAATTACATCCGCATTTCTTATGCTACTGCAGATGCGAAATTGACTGAAGCGGCGAAGAGGATGAAAGAGGCGTTGGCGAAGCTTAGCTAATTTGCTAATGTGCTAATGGGTTAATTTGCTAATGCGGTAATGGATTGATGATTAAGGAAGTCTATTTCCACTAATTTGCAGGAATTCTTATGACACAACTTAGTGTTCAGCAAAAAACAAACATTAGACACTTCATCTATTACCTTGTTAATGGAACTTTGGACTTTGAGTTATTACATACCCGTCTGAATGGTCAATATCATGAAATACTGAAATCGAATTCTGAAGTATTTTTCAAATCATGTTGTGTATTTATAAATCAGGAAACGACGCTTAATCTTGATTGGCCCCAAGTTAAAAGGATTGCACAGTTCATATGTAAGTCGCTCGTTCCACAAAAGGCCGAGGACATAAATGACTTAGAAGGCTGGGAAACTAATTTCAACATCGAAGGAAATAGTTTAGAAAGCGAGTTTAAAAATTTTTCTAAATGGTTTATTGAAACTCCAATCGTAACTGACGTGAGTTATATAAGCTACATTCATGATGGCGCTTCTTTTGTTGAGCAATGCTTTGCGATCTGGGCAAATGTCATCGAGCTCAAAGAAGATATAGTACTAAACCCTGAACATGGAAAAGCAAGAGTGATTGAATATATAAAGTCGTATTATCTTCCAGGGTATAAGGATAATTTGGAGGACTGGGAATGTGAATTACATATGTGCTGAAGAACTATGTCCTTTATTAGCACATTAACCCATTAGCACATTCGCACATTCCTTTTTTTATTCCGGCAACTTCTCTTTCTTCTTAAACAATCCAGAAAGATTGCCAAGACCGTCAATGATCTTTCTCAGCACGTCGAAATAAAGCGTGATTGCCATTACAAGCGACATTCCCCATAGCACACAAAGATTCACCCAGAACGTATCGTAATAACGTCCCATGATCTTTTTGCGCGGGGCGAAGAAATGTGAGTTCGCACGATTCGATTGATACGGCTCGAGGAAAACAGGATCTGCACGCTGGATGAGAATGCCTTCTTGTTCGATGATCTTGTTGAATTCATTGCTGTTCTTCACAAGATCAGCAAGACTTTCATTCAGGTAATCATCCTTCAGCTTATTGAATGCTGCTTTTTTCTCTTCCGCTTTTTTCGGATCCTTATCTTCTGTGCGATCACGGATCGATTTATCTCTTGCGTCATTATTTGCGTTGAACACCTTCATGTAAATAGTGTTTACAAGATTGAGGTAATCACGCATGTAATTTGCTTCAAGCGTTGTGAATTTTTCCGGCTGAATGGTTGCTACTTGTTTATTCAGCTCTTCCAATTGAACCATCAACGTTTTAGAGATCGCATTGATCTTTTTACGTTTGGTCAATTCCTTAATACGATTCAGATCGGCATCAATCTCCGACTTGATAAGCTGAATATCCTGTGAAAGCTCAGCTTTATTTGTCTGCAGATCTTTTGCATTCGTTTCGCTCTTGTCAATTTTTCCGCGAAGATGCGGGATCCAGTAATTTCTCCTGAAGTCCGACACACTTACCATCTCATCGTAACGGTAAAATTGCTTCTCGTAATCGTTCTTCGCAAACTGGTTTATCGCCAGCGCTTCAAACGCCCAGCGGGAAGCCATCATTTCACCTGCAATCGGAACTGTGCGCTGAGAAGTAATTGCAGGATTCAGCTTTTCAAATTTCACGATCACACCGCTGAGCAATAATTGCGGAATGATAAGAAATGGAATTAAAATGTAAATCGTTACAGCAGAATTGAACGCGGATGAAATATTCAAGCCGAGCATATTTGCAAAACAGGAAGTGGTGAACAGGACGAGCCAGTAATCTACCCACATACCTTTTATTTCAAGCACATAATTTCCTACAAGCACAAAAGTGAATGTCTGAATTGCCGAAAGAATAAACATGATGCTGATCTTCGACAATAAATACGATGAACGGCTCAGGTTCAGGAATGATTCACGCTTGAGAATTTTTCTGTCGCGGATAATTTCCTCAGCAGAAACTGTCAGACCGATGAACAACGCAACAACAACAGACATAAATAAATACGCCGGCATGTTTTCATTCTCACGGAAAATATAACCGTCTTTATTTGAAACGTCTGTATTGTAAAATTTGATAAGATATGCGAGAATGAATGCCAGCACCGGCGCTTCCAGCATATTGATGAGCATGTATTGTGTGTTTGTCAATTTGGAACGCACATCGCGTGTCACAAACACAAAAAACTGCTTGATCTTATTCGGAATATTAAATGTGCTTTCAGGATTATCTGATGTTGGAATAACCGGATCCTGTTTTGCTTCAATATGTTCTTTGTAGAAATTATTCCATTCTGCAGGAGAAACTTTCCTGTTGCGTGTTAAGTTTCCATATTCATCCACCACCTTCGATTCGATGATGTTGAAGATCTGCTCAGGATTTACGTTACCACAGGTCGGACATTCGCTTTCGTCGCTGTTCGCCTGGTTCACCATCTTCTTGAAATAGACGACAGCATCAACAGGATTTCCATTATAGATCGGGAAACCTCCGCGATCTAAGATGAGCAGCTTGTCGAACATTTTGAAAATATCGGACGAAGGCTGGTGAATAACGACAAAAACCAATTTACCTTTCAACGCAAGCTCTTTCAATAAATCCATGATGTTCTCTGAATCGCGGGATGACAAACCGGAAGTCGGTTCATCCACGAAAAGCACGGAAGGCTCACGGATCAATTCAAGCGCGATGTTCAAACGTTTACGCTGACCACCGGAAATTTTCTTGTCGAGCGGACTACCTACTTTTAAATTTCTCGGCTCATACAAACCAAGATCAGCAAGCAATTCGTCAACTATTTTAGAGATCTCTGCATCGCTTAAATTCCCGAAGCAAAGTTTTGCATTATAGAAAAGGTTTTGAAAAACAGTCAGCTCTTCAATAAGAAGATCATCCTGCGAAACCATCCCGATAACGCCTTCAATTTTATCTTTCTGACGGTGAATGTCAATGCCATTGATCAGCACTTCACCTCTTGTAGGAATTTCATTGCTGTTCAATACATTCAGCAACGTAGATTTTCCCGCGCCCGATCCGCCCATGATGCCGATCATCTTGCCGGATTCTTCCTGGATGTTTACGCCACGCAATCCTAATTTTCCTCCTTTGAAAGAGAATTCAAGATTGTTTGCATTGAACGTAATACGCGATCCTGTTTTGCTCGAAAGGAATGCGCTGATAATATCGCTGTAATAAACCGGCTGAACTTTTGAGCTACGCAGTGATGAACCTGGAGTAAGAATATACACCTTGTTCAGGATCATTGCCTGTCCGTTCAGGTTTAATTCCGTGCCACCGAAATAGCGACACGCATACATGCCTACGCTGGAAAGGTAAACGATAACTACGCGGCCTTTGCCAAGCGTTTCATTGTAAATGTGATGTGCGTTCAGGTATTTCTGTGAAGCATCGCCGTCGATAACAAGAAACTCAGAAATATCCGGCATGTCCTGGATATCCTTCTCGACAAAATTGCGAACGAGCGCGAATTCGCTTTGTTCGATATTGAACGTTTCAGAAACGGTTTGAACGAATTCCAATTCCTGTTCTGAAATTTCATAGCTGGAGTGAATGAATTCCACCAAACGGATCAACACAACGACTTTCTGCTTCTGAGTAAGCTCTTCATTGATCTGTGTGCAGATGCGAAGAACTTTTACCGAATTTAAAGATGTACGTTTTGCAGAACCGTCTTTACGTTTCGCGACCTGGTGATGAGCCTCGAGAAATTCGTCAAATAAAGTGAGGTACTGATCAACCAGCTCAAGACTAAGCTGCTGTTTAAGAAATGACTCTACGATTCCCCTGCTTGCTGATGTAACGCCGTCAACCTTCGCAATAATAGCAAAGAGTTGCATGAGGGCTTTAAGAATTCTTTCACTCATATAGGGTAACCGGGGACAGGATGAACGGTAAAAATATAAAAATCCCCCGTAGTTAGGCGATTCTGTAACTTAAAAGAGAGAAATTGAATACGAATTGGTATTACTTGGCGAAAAAAAAGAAAGACCGCCCCACTTTTCAGAAGGACGGTCTATCAATAAATCGTTTATTATTGCTTGAAGCCGACAGCGATTACAGCAAAACCGGAAGATTTTCCTGAAGCCGGATTTAACGTAGCCTCGATAACAACTTCTACTGTGGAATTCACTTTAAAATCCCAGTAAGGAGCGTTGTTATGTTGTGAATTTGTAAAGATAAGATCACGCTGACCTGTTGCAGGATCGTAAGCGTACACCGAGAAGATCAGGTTGCCTTCTGAAGTTCCGCTGGCTGCTGCAATGCGGTAAGTAGTTCCGGCAAAAAAGGTGGTCTGGAATTCAGCGTTCTGGCCTGTCGTAACCATCGCACGATAGCTTTGTCCGTTTGAAACAAAAGGAGAAGCTATGTATTTTGTTGCAAGCTTTGTTGTTGAATCCAGCTGGGCATTTGCATTGGTATTAAAAACCATCAGCCCGGTAAACAAGAACAGGAAAAGAAGAAATTGCTTTTTCATATAGGAGTTGGGGCTGGGTTATTTAATGATGTAATCGCGGACAGCAGTCACTTTTGCAGTGAGGTCGTTCAGCTGTTCAGGTGTGATTTTCACTTCTGTTTTTCCGTTGATCGAAGTGAGCTTTTTGCCTTCATCGTGTGTCGGCTCAGCAAAAGTGTATTTGATTTCAACTTTCTGGTAAGAATCAGCCAGCTCGGAGAATAATTTGATCAGGTCAGCATATTCAGGTTTGTTGAGCTCTGTAAGCACTTTTACGATTCCTGCTGCTGTTCCTTTTTGTTCGCCGATGCGGATGGCAACACTTTCGTTTGGCTTTTGTTTGTAAACATTCAAAGCGAAATACATACTTTCAATCCAACCGCCTGCAAGGATAAGAGCTGCTGCATCATCCTGGTCGCTTTCACGAAGGAATTTATCCGAGCGCTGGTAGGCTTCACCGACAAGAGAAAGGATAGAATCTCTTTTACCCACGTTATCTCTGAAACGAGCCATGATATTTGCATCGAAGCTTCCGGTAATTTTGAGGGCAGTTCCGAGCTGCATTACTGTTTTGTAATAATCAGTTGCATCACTTGTATTCTCATACATAGTTACATAACCGAGATCAGCGCCGTAAATACCGAGGTTGAGTGATTGTTTCATTCCGTCAGAATATTTTGACAGGTTGGCAACCGGGTTCATCATGTTTTTATCGTAGAGGGCGCCGCTTTTTTTGATCATGTCAGCAACGATCATCGGAGAAGGCATCATGAAACTCTGGCCTTTAACCTGGAGGCCGGTAACACTGAGCGTATCTTTACTGATCACTGAATCGTTGGGATCAACGTCGGGGTCGCCTGAGCAGGAAGCCAATAAAACAGCAGTGCTGAGGGCAAGCAGGGTATTCGTAAAATTCAACTTCATCGATAGATGCGTTTCAGGAGTTTAAAAGTGGCCGCAAGTAAGAAAAAAAACGGGAGTTTTCAAAAGGGAATTTTCACTTAATCTTCACAAAATAGCTCTTTATCCCGGGAAATCATCTGCTTGGGCGACAGAAAGTTAGGAGTTCGGAGTGGTTAGTTCGGAGAAAACAGGATCTCAAAAGTTCCTAATTGTTCCGGATTCAACCTACTCCGAACTAATCCCGATAACTATCGGGACCGAACTAACCACTAATTCTTACTTTAGCCAAAATTCTACCTGCCTGTGAAAAACCGACCATTAGCTATACTTATTTCCGTTTTCTTTTTCTGGGGATTTGTTGCGGCTTCGAATGACATCCTGATTCCTGTTTTTAAGGATAAGCTAAACCTTTCCCAGGGCCAGGCGCAATTAATTTCGATTGCTTTTTACGTGGCTTATACTGTAGGTTCCCTGCTTTATTTCGGGATTTCGCTGATCATGAAAAAAGACATTCTGAATAAGATCGGGTATAAAAACGGAATTGCACTCGGACTACTTATATCGGCACTCGGAACCTTATTGTTTTATCCTGCAGCAGAAACCGCTTCGTTTTCACTGATGATCTCGGGTTTATTTATTGTCGGACTTGGATTTTCTCTTCAGCAAACGGCTGCAAATCCATTAGCAATTGTTATGGGTGATCCAAAAAAAGGTTCACAGCGTCTTAGTCTTGCAGGGGGAATAAATAATATCGGAACAACCATCGGTCCATTAATCGTTAGTTATGCCATCTTTGGTTCCATTCACGCTGATTCATCCACGCTTGATATTTCAGCTGTTAAAGTTCCTTATTTGATCCTTGGTTTAGCTTTTCTTGTTGCAGCAATTGTGTTCAAATTTTCTTCCATTCCTGATATCAAGCACGAAGAAGAAACATTTACACAGAGTGAAATTCCGGTCAAAGGTTCTGCTCTTGCTTATCCACAATTATTATTGGGTATGCTCGCCATTTTCCTCTACGTTGGTGTTGAGGTAAGCACTGCGGGAAATCTTTCTGAATTTATGAAACAAAAAGCAGGCATTGCGACAAATATGGCAGCTCCTTATGTTTCCTTGTTTTGGGCAAGCTTAATGGTAGGAAGATGGACCTCATCTGTTGGCTCATTCAATATCAGCGCACAGATGAAACTGGCATTAAAATTCATTGTTCCTTATCTCGCATTCGGCTTTTTTCTTTTGGTCAATTACATTGCAGGAAATGATCTCAGTCCGTTTTACATTTATGCAACAGTAATTCTTGTCCTGATCATTGCAGATTTGCTGACCAAAGGAAATCCGGCAAAACAATTATTTATCTTTTCTTTCCTCGGAATAGCAGCGTTACTGGTTGGAATGTTCACAACAGGAATGACTAGTGTTTATGCGCTTATAAGTGTTGGATTATTTTGCAGCACTTTATGGCCCTGCATTTTTACGCTTGCAATTACCGGTTTGGGAAAACATACTTCCTCCGGTTCCAGTTTTTTAATTATGATGATTTTCGGTGGAGGAATGATCAGCGGACTACAAGGAATTCTTGCGGATGATAAATATCTGGGAATTCAAATGAGCTATATCGTTGGAGTTGGATGTTTCGCTTACCTGGCGTTTTATGCATGGCGAAGCAAAATCATTCTCGCAAAACAAGGAATCGATTACGACAAAGCACCGGAAACAGCATCACATTAACAATAGAATCAAGAAAATAAAAATGGGAAATAAGAAAGAGATTATTACTCCATTCTTATTTCCCATTTGCTAATTTTTAATTTACCAATTTCCTATTTACCAATTTCCTCCAGCACTTTATTGATCGCTTCAAAATCCGGAATCTCCGATGCATTTTCAAGCACTTCCGCGTAACGGATAATTCCTTCTTTATCCACAAGAAATGCAGCACGTTTTGCAACACCTTTCATCATCACAAATTCTTCATACGCCACATCATACGCTTTGATTGCTTCCTTGTTAAAATCAGATAACAACGGAAACGTCAATCCCTGCTCCTCTTTGTATTTCTTCAACGTAAAATGTGTGTCGATGGAAATACCGAAAACTTCAGCATTTGCATTTGTATAACGCGCAAGATCATCTCGCACACCGCACAATTCTTTCGTACATGTACCGGTAAACGCAAAGGGAAAAAACAACAAAAGCACATTTTTGCCCTTGTATTCGCTTAACGTGTGAATTTTCTTTTCTGAGTCAGGCATTTTAAAATCAGGTGCTGTTTGTCCAACGGAAATGCTCATACTGGTTCGTTTTTGGTTTTAGTTTAGTCTTTCCGCAAAGATGGGAAGTAATGTTCTGTATTACTATTGCCCTTCTATATTATCAGCATCATTTTAAGTTATGAGCTATTTCATTTTTGTAACCGATTTTCGTCTTAATTTTGCGCTCAGAAACACGTTAAATCTAAAATATAAAACCATGCAAGTATTAGTTGGCAAAAAAGCCCCAGGCTTCAAAGCGAAAGCGGTAATAAACGGAAAAGACATCGTAGCTGATTATTCGCTCGATCAGTTTATCGGTGATAAATATGTTGTTTTCTTTTTCTACCCGAAAGATTTCACCTTTGTTTGCCCAAGCGAATTGCACGCTTTCCAGGATCTTCTTTCTGAATTTGAATCACGCAACACTGCAGTTGTAGCTTGTTCGACAGACACAGAACAATCGCATTGGGGCTGGTTGCAATTGGCAAAAAAAGACGGCGGAATCCAGGGCATCACCTTCCCGATCGTTGCCGATACCAACAAAACCATCTCTCACAATTACGGAGTGCTCAATGGCGAATACGATGCAACCGAAGAAGGAAGCCTCATCGCATCAGCTGAAATGGTTGCTTACCGCGGACTTTTCCTCATTGATAAAAAGGGCGTAGTCCGTCACCAGCTCATCAACGATCTTCCACTCGGCCGCAACGTTGAAGAAGCAATTCGTATGGTTGACGCATTACAATTCAACGAAGAAAGCGGTGAAGTTTGTCCTGCCAACTGGGCAAAAGGCAAAACCGGAATGAAAGCAACGCATGAGGGGGTTGCAAAATACCTTGCTTCTGCAAAATAAGTATTGACACATTATCATTTCACAAAAAAACTGCTTATCGTCACGGTAAGCAGTTTTTTTTATTTCAATCGATTCACACATTTATTTCATCAAAAAAATCCTGCCAGACTTTCCTTTCCCTCCTGCAATCTGCTTAACTTGGTAGGGTAATCCGGTTATGCTCAAGCGCTCCCTTTTCCTTCTTATTTTCTGCTTCACAGGCACATTTCTTTTTTCACAGCAATATAATTTTCATAATTATTCTGTTGGTGAAGGACTCGCGCAATCACAGGTTTATGCTATGGTGGAAGATCCGCGTGGCTATTTGTGGCTGGGAACGCGTGGTGGAGGATTAAGCAGGTTTGACGGTTTGCAATTCCGCACGTTTACGGTTGATGATAGCTTGCCAAGTATGTTCATCACCAGCCTGCAGATTGATCCGAATGGAAATATCTGGGTGGGAACAGATGAAGGAGCAGCGTGGTACGATGGCGAACGTTTTCACAAATTAAAATTTCCCGGGAGCAATGGCGCTGTCAACGATTTTTATTTCGGGAAAGACAACACGATTTATATTGCTACAAATGACAGCGGACTTGTGGTTTTAAAAAATGATGCAGTAATTCATCATTACTATTTAGGCTATGGTCTTTTAACGAATCGCGTTTTTTGCATTGAAGAAGGAATCGGAAATGAGATATGGATCGGCACGGAACAAGGTCCGAGTAGGATTGAAAATAATAAAGCAAGATCATTCGGAAAAAAGCAGGGATTTCCTGTTATCGGTGTACGGGAAATTTTAAAAGGCGCTGATAATACGATGTGGTTTGCTACTTACGGAAGCGGATTGCTGAAATTAAAAGACACAATCGTCACGCGCTTTACGGTGAATGAAGGTCTTTCGAATAATTCATTGCAATGCATGGCAATTGATAATTCGGGACGACTCTGGATGGGAACGCCTTCAGGTGTTACGCGAATTTCAGGTGATGAAGTAAAACAATTTTCAGAGCGGGAAGGATTGTGTAATAATGTTGTAATGTCGATACTGCAGGATTCGTGGGGTAATATCTGGTTCGGCTCTTCAGGTGGGGGAATATGCAAGCTGGATGGCGAACGTTTCATTCACTTCAATGAGAAAAGCGGTGACATGGGCACTTCTGTAGGGGCGTTGCATTGCGATAAAAGAGGACACATGTGGTTCGGAACTTCGCGTGGTGGGGTGACGGAATACGACGGATTGTATTACACGAATTATTACGAAGGCGCAGGATTTACCAGCTCCAAAGTAAAATGTTTCGGTGAAGATACTGCCGGCACAATGTGGTTCGGAACTGCAGGCGATGGCGCTTACAAATTGCAAAACGGCTCATTCACTCATTACAATATGTCGAATGGATTGAGCCAGAATTTCATCAATGCTTTTTTGACCGATGGATTTAACAGGCAATGGATCGCAACAGCCGGTGGTGGAATTTCTGTTTATGATCCGGTAGCAAATTCATTTACACGCATCGGAAAAAAAGAAGGCCTCACCGATCTGCGGATTAAATCAATGGCAAGTCAGAAAATTGACAGCGTTAGCGGAGCAGTCTGGGCTTGCGGAGAACGTGGCGGAATATTTTATATCACGTACGACACAAGCGAAATAAAAATTAAGAGACAATACACAGTAGAAAATGGTTTGCCTGCGAATTACGTGCGTTGCGTAACACGTGACCGGTATGATTTTATGTGGTTTGGTTTTGCGGGTGGTGGAATATGCAGGGAGATTCCTGCTGCAAATGGTGGTCAATCTACTTTCAAAATTTATTCGAAAAAAGATGGTCTTGCTTCAGACAATGTTTATTTGCTGCAATGTGATAATGAAGGAAATCTTTGGGTTGGAACTGAAAAAGGCCTTGATAAAATCCTGTTTGATCAGAATGGAAAAATGCTTTCCATCAAACATTATGGAAAAGGTGAAGGATTAAATGGAATTGAAACTTCTTTAAATGCATCTTGCCTTGATACGATGGGACGCGTGTGGTTCGGCACGATCAGCGGTGCGAGCATGTACACCGCGCAGAATGATTTCATAACACGTGAAGCGCCGAAAACACATTTGACCGGCATTCGTTTGTTCTTCGACCCGATTGAAAAAACACCTTACTGGAATCCGGGTGCAAAAACAAAATGGTTTCCTGTTCCGGGAAAAATTGAATTGCCGTACGCACAAAATCATTTACGTTTTGAATTTAATGCCATCGATTTAAGAAATCCTGAAGGTGTTCGTTTTCGCTGGAAGCTGGTTGGATTTGATAAGGAATGGTCGCCTGAAAATACAGACCGCCAGGCAACATATTCTTATTTGCCACCGGGCGAATATACATTCAAAGTGCAGTCAAGAAATTCGGATGGTTATTGGAGCGAAACGCAGGAATTTTCTTTTTGCATTACGCCGCCACTGTGGGAAACATGGCCCTTCCGCATCATTGCAGGATTGATCATTTTGCTTTTTATCGGAATAATTTTCTCCTGGCGGGTGCGATTGATCAAGCGAAAAACAAAACAGCAGCTTGAAAAAGTGACGCTTGAAAAACATGTTTTGGAATTGGAGCAAAAAGCATTGCGACTGCAAATGAACCCGCATTTTATTTTTAATGCGCTGCAATCCATCCAGGGTTTCATTGCGCGAAATGATTCTGCAGAAGCAAGAAAGTATCTCGCAAAATTCGGGAAGCTCATGCGTTCTACACTTGAGAATTCACGACAGACTTACACAAGCATCACGATGGAAACGGAATCGCTCACGCATTACCTCGGGCTTGAAGCGTTGTGTCATGGAAACCGTTTTACGTATGCGATTGAAATTGATGAGCGCATAGATCCGGAAGCAACATTTATTCCAGTAATGCTTATCCAACCGTTCGTAGAGAATGCGGTTATTCATGGCGTGTTGCATCAATTGGAAAAGCCGGGAAAGATTGATATTCGTTTTATCCTCTCAGTTCAGTCTTCGGCTGCCGCTCAGACTGACGGAGAAAATAAATCTGCGCAGAAGAATCAATCTATTATTTGTGAGATCGAGGATAATGGTGTTGGTCGCGCGAAGGCGAAGGAATATGAATCTGAAATTAAAAAAGATCATAAGTCTGCTGCGCTTGAGATCACACGTGAGCGCTTAGCACAGGCGAATGAAAAAGGAAAGCCTGAAAGCAAATTAGAAATTATTGACCTGTTTGATGAAGCCGGAAATGCAACAGGTACCAAAGTGGTAATTAAGATCGGCAACGTGGTTTTTGAGTGATGTAAAAGTTATGCTCAAAAAAAAATAATTCTTGCATTTTAAAAAAAATGATTTACGTTTGCAGCCCTTTTTGTTTTTAGAAAATGTTTTTTTGTTGGTAGGTCTATATTATAATTAGTATTTAATCAGAGTTTAAAATTTACGCAAGATGAAAAAAGAATTGATTACCAAATTATTTTTAAAATTTGAAAACGCAAGATATCTCATTGGTGAAATAGAATGCTGGAGTGCAAGAGACATTCAACAGATTTTTGATTATTCCGAATGGCGTAATTTTGAAAAGGTAATTGAGAAGGCAAAAGAGGCCTGCAAGAACAGTGGAGACAAAATTTCCGATCATTTTGTTGACGTCAACAAAATGATCGGGTTAGGTAAGGGAGCAGCAAGAAAAATCGAAGATATTGCCTTAACAAGGTATGCCTGTTACCTGGTTGCGCAGAACGGAGACCCTAACAAAAACGAGGTCGCATTTGCTCAAACTTATTTTGCAGTTCAAACAAGAAAGCAGGAAATTATCGAGCGACGCTTGCTTGATGTTGCAAGAGTAACCGCCCGTGAGAAACTTACTAAATCTGAGAAAAAACTCTCTTCAATTATTTATGAAAGAGGAGTTGATCACAAAGGTTTTGCAATCATTCGAAGCAAAGGCGACCAGGTTTTATTTGGAGGAAACTCTACTCAAACAATGAAGTTCAAATTAAAAGTTCCGGAGAATAAACCACTGGCCGATTTTTTACCGACGCTTACTATAAAAGCAAAAGATTTCGCTAATGAATTGACAAGTCATAATGTTGAAGTAAAAGATCTGAAAGGTGTAAGTTCCATTTCACATGAACATGTTGAAAATAATAAAGCCATAAGAAAAATATTATTGAACAGGGGAATCAAACCTGAAAACCTTCCTGCAGATGAAGATGTTCAAAAAGTAAAACGAAGATTAGCAGGCGAAACAAAAAGAATTTCAAAATCGTCAAACACACTTAAAAAAAGAAATAATTAAAATTTTATTTATGGGCTTAAGCATACATTATAACGGGCAGTTCAAAAAAGGCGCATCATTAGCCAATATGATCGAAGAGCTGGAAGATATTTCCAAAATTTATAATTGGAAGTATCATATTTTCGAAAAAACATTTCCTGAAAGTGCAGATAGCCTAAACCATGATGGCAAACTTTATGGTATGTGCTTTACACCACCGGAATCGGAAACAGTTTCAATAAGCTTTCTTTCCAATGGAAGAATGAGTGGACCACTCAACCTGCAATTATATGGTGATTCAAAAGATAAAGACGAGCAGGAATACCTCTTTATGTTATCAGTAAAAACACAATTTGCCGGCAGCGAAATTCACATGCTCATCATTCATTTGATAAAATATCTCAACACAAAATACTTTTCGGATTTTAATTTAATTGATGAAGGTCAATACTGGGAAACCGGCGACAAAGAATTGCTGCGCGAAAATTTTAAAAATTATACTGATCTTATAAACGGTTTTTCAGCAGCGCTTCAAGGTATTCCTAAAGGTCCTGATGAGGATATTGAATCGTACCTGGTGAGGCTTGCGAATCTCCTTAAAAATAAAGAGTAAACGCAATTACCTTTTTTTCCTGCTAAACAGAATCAGCAGATAAATAAAGCTCGAAAGCGGTGTAAGCACGAGGCCAAGGATAAACCAAAGCCAGAAATTAAATGTGCGCTTTTCAGCCCTGCTCCTGAATGCGATAATAAATGCAAGAATAAAAGCAAGAAAAACGTACAGGATAATATCGCCTATCGTGATCACAAAAAGGCTGCCGCGGAAAGTTGTGGTACATCCCGAAAGAAGGATAATCGAAAGAATAAGAAAATAAGAAGAAAGCTTTTTGAGCATAATTGGTCGTAATGTTTTCAAGTACTCTAAAGGTCTGAAAATTTTCAGCAGTGTTTGAGTTATATTTTAAATAATAGAATCGCTTTGTAACATTTTACAAAAACCGGTATCTAACTGACAAATGAACTCAAAAACCAAAACCATGAAAACGTTTGTCTCTTCGCTCTTTTTAATTGCCGCTACCCTATTTTCCGTCACTGCTTTTGCTGAGAACACTTATCCATTTGAAGTAAAAGTGACAGGAACAGGAAGCTCATCAATTATTTTTATCCCGGGTTTTGCTTCTTCCGGTGATGTTTGGAATGAAACAAAAGTGGCTTACGAAAAAGATCATACTTGTTATACATTAACAATGGCCGGATTTGCCGGTGTGCCTGCGCAGCCGAATGCTTCTTTTGGATTATGGGAAAAAGCTATTGCCAATTTTATCATCGAAAAGAAAATCAGCAAACCAATCATCATCGGTCACAGTATGGGTGGTGGACTTGCTCTTGCGATCGCTGCAGATTACCCTGATCTTCCTTCGAAAATAATTATTGTAGATGCATTACCATGTCTCGGGGCGATGATGAATCCTGCTTACAAATCGATAGAAAATAACGATTGTAGTCCGATGGTTACCCGGTATAAATCGATAAGTGATGTGCAATTTTACCAGATGCAAAAATCCACCATTCCTACGTTGCTCGCTGATACTTCGCGGCAGGAAGAGGTAGTGCAATGGAGCGTGAAATCTGACCGCACCACTTTTGCCACCATGTATTGTGATTTTTTAAATACAGATCTGCGCGAAAAGATTTCTACTGTAAAATGTCCTGCGCTTATCCTGATGAATCCTTCGTTCGGTGTTTATCCTTCTTCTGTAGATGAGCAGTACAAAAATCTTAAAACAGCTCAGATTCATTATGCTGATAAAGGACTTCACTTTATTATGTTTGATGATAAGGAATGGTACATGAATGAATTGAGTATGTTTATCAGGAAATAAAATACGAATGACATTCGAAGAAATATACCAGGCCTACTGGCAGAAAGTCTTTCGTATCTGCATGGGATATGTAAACGATTCCGATTGGGCAAAAGATATTGCGCAGGAAACATTCATCACCGTCTGGCAGAAATTACCCGGATTCAGAAATGAATCTGCCATCGGCACGTGGATCTTTCGGATTGCTTCTAATCAATGTCTGCGGCAGCTGGAGAAACAAAAACGAATGCCCAAATCAGAATTGCCTGAACAGTTAGAAATGCAGCAGGATAATTCGAACGAAGCGCAGATCAGCTTTCTTTATAAATGTATTGCTGAGCTGAATGAAGTGGACAGAATTATTATTTCACTGGAGCTGGAAGATATAAAGCAAGCTGATATTGCAGAGATCGTCGGAATATCGGAATCAAATGTTCGCGTAAAAATTCACCGTATAAAAGAAAAGCTCACAGAAAAATTCAAGCGATATGAGCAGCGATAACCATTTTAAATCTTTATGGAATCAACAATCGACTGAGATTCCTGATTCGAAGATCGTGTTGCAAAAGGCGATGCAGCTGAAAAAGAAAACACGCAATAAATTAATCGCGATGAATTTAATGCTGTTCGCAACTTCTGTTTTTATTATTGCGATCATCATTTATTTCGATCCGCAAATGATCACAACGAAGCTCGGCGTGGTGCTGACGATCATAGCTATGGCGGTATTTGTAACCGTAACGAATGTGATGAATAAAAGTCTGTTTAAAAGCAACACAGCATACAGTGCGAAAGAATACCTGGCCCAGTTTATTCGCTTACAGCAGAAGCAGGAATTTTTACATAAAACAATGCTAACACTTTATTTCATCCTGCTCACACTGGGAATTTCGCTTTATATGATTGAATACGCTATGCGGATGCCTATATGGGGTGCCCTGCTTACGTACGGAATTACGTTCGCGTGGATTGCATTAAACTGGTTTTACTTCCGACCGAGAACAATTAAAAAGCAGCAGGCGAAAATGAAGGAAATGATTGCGATGCTCGAAAATGCGAACAGGAATTTTAATGAGGAGAATTAATCCTGGTAAAATTCATATTCAAACTTATCCACATACATTCCTCTGGAAAAAGATCTGATACCGATCAATTCTGCTAAACCATTTTCACCGAAGCGCCGGTTGATCTTGCTGATGATCTTATCCCGCTGATGTTGCTCCTGTAAGATCACGCGGTCCAAATCATCGTAATTATAATACACGATAAAATTATCTGAATCATTCACAGAGATGGAATGCTCTTCAAGCTCGCGGTCCTTTTCATCAAATAGAATTTTCACATATTCAATAACCTTTTCTTTTTCATTGAATGTAGCCATCGCAATATTATCCTCACGCTTACGAGGATCAAAAAATTCAGTGCGACGATAACGATCAAGCGGATAATCATTGACAACAAATTTTTTCGCTTTCACTTCACCATCTCTTTCCTCCCATTCATTCTCTTCCTTCAAAGAGATTTTATCTTCTTCATCAAATACTTCATGCGTCACAACTTTATCTTTCCACACCGGGTGGTAAACAAACGTTTCTCTTTTCTGTAATTCTCCATCGCTGTCATCCACACGCAATTCAATTGTTCTTCCTTCGCTATCGTATTTAAAAAATGTTGTCAGCGGAAAACCTTCGTCGAACTGACGTGTTTCTTTCAGCACATTTCCCTTTTCATCACGCTCATAGCTGATTTTTTCTGCAAGCGCGCCTTCATTGAATATTTCAAGCGTGCTTACTTTTCCTTTGTCATCAAATGTATTGACGGTTTTATGCAATTCAATTCCGTCATCATCATATTCCACTTCAAAGATCAGCTGACCATCCTTCATCATTTCCCGGTGAAAGATCTTGTAAAAATCAGGATTATCAATCGCTTCAGCTTCCGCGAAATCATCAAACTCACCGTTTGCCAAACGATAAACGACTTGCTTCTTTATAGGCGCAATCTCCTTTTTAGGAGCTTTGCTTTCTTCCTGTGTTGCTGCTGCTTCTTCTGACATAACTTTATTATTGGACCATAAAAATATAGAGAAATCTCAAGCTAAAACCGGTTCTGCCCTTACGTAATGCTTTTCTTTTTAGTTTGTCCACCGCTAAGTTTACAGCTTTTCCGACTAATTTTAAGCCACTGTCAGCCACAGGGGTCCACCGAACCCGATTTTCATCCTCTTGTCATTCTTCCTTCATGTAATGCCCAAATAGTTTATTTTTACTTCTTCCAAAACCACTAAACCAACCCATGAAAAGTTTTATCCTGATCATTGCAGTGATTGCATTTGCTTCCTGCACTCCTGAAAATGAATCATCAAACAAAAAAATCGCTTACCCGGTTACGAGGACAGTCGATACAGTTGATACCTATTTCGGAATAAAAATTTCCGATCCGTACCGCTGGCTGGAAGATGATAATTCAGATTCGACAAAAAAATGGGTGGATGCGGAAAATGCGGTGACACAAAATTATTTAGCGCAAATTCCTTTCCGTGATAAGATCCGCGATCGTTTGCGTAAGATCTGGAACTTCGAAAAGATGAGCGCGCCTTATCTGAAAGGAAAACGTTATTTCTATTCGCGTAATGACGGGATGCAAAATCAATCGGTGCTTTTTTATAAAGAAGGGTTGAACGGAGAAGGAAAATTATTGCTTGATCCGAATAAGCTTTCTACTGATGGAACTGCTTCATTGGCAGGAACAGAAGTTTCGCGTGATGGAAAATACATGCAGTATGGAATCAGCAAGGCGGGTTCGGATTGGGAAGAATTTTATGTAATGGAAATTGCAACCGGAAAATTGCTTGATGATCATTTGAAATGGATCAAGTTTTCGGGAGCGTCGTGGAAAGGTGATGGATTTTATTATGGACGTTTTGATGCGCCGAAAGGTTCAGAACTTTCTTCTGCGAATACCAACCAGAAATTATATTACCATAAGATCGGTGATGCGCAGGAAAAAGATGTGCTCGTTTACAAAGATGATGCGCATCCGAATCGTATGTTCGGTGGTGAAGTAACGGATGATCAAAAATGGCTGATCGTTTATTCTTCAGAATTTACCAGCGGAAATGGTTTGATGGTAAAAGATCTCAGCGATCCGAAATCTGAATTCAAAACGATTGTTGATCTCACCGAAAAATCTGACGATTATGGTGTATTGGAAATCATCGGAAGAAAAATGATCATCCGCACTAATCACGGTGCGCCGAATTATAAATTGGTGGAAGTAGATTTTGACAAGCCGGAAGAATCAAACTGGAAAACATTAATTCCGGAAACAAAAAGCAATCTCGCAGGTGTTTCAATCGCAGGTGATAAATACATTGCAAACTACCTTGTAGATGTAAAATCACAATTGATGATCTACGACAAACAAGGAAAGAAGCTTGGTGATATCCCAACAGAAACAATGTGTTCTGTAAGCGAATTGAGCAGCGATAAAGATGACAGTCTTGTTTTCATTGGTATTTCTACTTTTTCTTCACCAGCTTCAATTTACAAGTACAATATGAATACGAAAGTTTCAACATTGTACTTTAAGCCGGAAGTTGATTTCAAATCGGAAGATTATGAAACAAAGCAGGTTTTTTATTCCAGCAAAGACGGTACAAAAGTTCCGATGTTCATCACGCACAAAAAAGGGATTAAGCTGGATGGAAATAATCCCTGCTTTATTTTTGGTTATGGCGGATTCACTTCGCATTACTCACCGGAGTTTCGCACAGACCGTGCTGTGTTTTTAGAATCAGGCGGAGTTTATTGCGTGGCGAACATTCGCGGTGGTGACGAGTATGGAGAAACCTGGCACCAGGGCGGAATCAAATGCAACAAACAAAATGTATTCGATGATTTTATCGCAGCTGCTGAATACATGATCGCTGAAAAATATACCAGCAAAGAAAAGCTGGCTGTGCAGGGACGTTCAAATGGCGGATTGCTCATTGGCGCGGTGGAAACACAACGTCCTGATCTTTTTAAAGTTTGTATCCCGATGGTTGGTGTGATGGATATGTTGCGTTACGATAAATTCACCATCGGTCGTGCGTGGTCGAGCGATTACGGTCTCAGCGAAAACGAAGAAGAGTTTAAATGTCTTTATAAATATTCGCCCTTGCACAACATTAAAGAAACTGCTTATCCTGCAACGCTCATCACTACGGGCGATCACGATGACCGTGTTGTTCCTGCGCACTCATTTAAATTCGCAGCAACGATGCAGGCAAAACAGCAAGGTGATAATCCTGTGCTTATCCGCATTGACAAAAACGCAGGTCATGGTTCAGGAAAACCTACAGATAAACAGATTGAAGAGTTTGCTGATATCTGGGCATTTGTGTTTTACAATTTGGGAATGACCTATTAAAGAGGTTTCCTTTTAGTTAAACTAATCTTAATTCTTAATAAAGAACTCCTCTAAACAGGGGAGTTTTTTATTCCAATAAAGCGTACAAAACGTGCTTATTTTAACTTTCAAAATACTCACCGTTTAAATTATACTCTTCGTCGATTATAATGGTCTTCATTTAGCGAATATTACTTTCATGAAGCAAAGCAGTTTACCTTTGTTTATGAAGTGCCCCCTTCTTATTGCAATTTTGCTGATTTCATTTTTTGTTTCCGCTCAAACCGGTCCTGCCGGTGTGGGTACAACAGCATCCAATATTATCTGGTTTAAAGCAAATACCGGCACGTCTTCCACAACAAATCTTACACCCCTTACGCAATGGAATGACCAATCAGGAAACCTTAACCACCTCAGCCAGCCAACTGCAAATCTTCAGCCTTTGTTTCGTACCGGTGTTCCCGGTCAATTGAATGGAATGCCTTCAGTGGAATTTGATAATAATTCTACGACCAATGATTATATGAATTGTGCGGATAACAGCACCCTTGATAATTATACCGGCATGACTTCATTTTGTGCGCTTCGTTATAATGCAGGAACGCCTGCGGGAACACCACGTGCAATTTTCAGCAAACGTAATGATCCCTCATCGCAAAATGATTTCGGTTGGTTCCGGTACACGAGCAATTATTTTTTCCTTGATGTGAACGGAACCGGAAGCAGGATGAATACGGCTACTGCTTATTCCGATAATATAGATTATCTCGTGAGCTATACTTTTGACGGATCAGCAGCATCGAATGAGCAAAAAATGTACACAGGTAATACGCTCGATGCACAAAGTAATAATCCATCAGCAAATGTTCCTAATTATGCTTCTGATTTTCACCTCGGTGTTTTGTATGGGCATACCGGTGCTAACAAACAGTTTAATGGATTTATTCCCGAGGTAATTATTTACAATGTGCTTTTGAATCCTGCACAATATTTTATTGTAAATAATTACCTCTCTTCTAAATATAACATCGCGATTGCCACCAATGATTATTATCTCGGCGATACACCGGCCAATGGCGATTTTGATCTCGAGGTTGCAGGCATTGGTCAATCGTCTGCAGGAAATACTAATAATTCATTCGACCCGTCGGTGTGTGCGGGAATGGGAATCACATACGTTTCCGGTTTTGATGATGGAGATTATGTGCTTGCAGGAAATAATTTAGCGGTCAACACAAATTTATATACTGATGTGTCTGTGGTCTCGGGAGGTCCGATCACAGCGCGCTGGCAGCGTATTTGGAATGTAGATGCAACCAATACAGGTACTGCTATAAATACCAATGTAATTTTCGATTTATCCAATGCAGGCTTTACAGGCACAGCAGGAATTGCTTCCAACTATAAATTACTTTATCGCAGCACGAACTCAGGCAATTGGACCATTGTTGCAACTGCCACTTCCACTGCAGGCGACCAGGTTACTTTTACAGGCATTAGCTTTAATACTAATGACGGTTATTACACTTTGGGCACATTGGATTATTATGCAGGCACATTGCCGGTTGAATGGTTATATTTTAATGCAACAGGAAACGACAATACTGTAGAATTGAATTGGGCTACGGCATCCGAACTGAATTCATCCTATTTTGCGGTTGAACGTACAACAGATGGAATTATTTATTCCGAAATCGACAGAGTGGCTGCGGCCGGAAGCACTTCTTTTATGCATTCCTATGCTGCAACTGATTTCTTTCCTGTTAGCGGCACTAACTATTACCGTATAAGACAAGTTGACCTGAACGGAACAATCCATTATTCTGAAATACGTAGTGTAACATTTTCAGAAGAAAAAAATTATTCCTTCACAACCTATCCGAATCCATGCAATGAAGGTTTCACAATATATTGCGGTGATGCATGGATAGAAGATAAATCTACTGTTACTATTTATTCCCTTGATGGAAAAATAGTTCAGCGTATCCTGCTTTCGGAATATCCGGGTGCGGTTAACGTACCTTCGCTTCTACCGGGAATGTATCTTGTGGAAATTGTCTCCTTCTCCGGAAGATCTTTGACGACGAAGCAAATTGTAAAATAATTTTCATGCCTCTCCTGCTGTTCTGAAAGTTATAAGATAGAACGAGTCAATGCTGGTTTATCGTTCACTTTGAGGACAAATTAAGAATCACTATCTTTAAGAGAAGAAATCAATCCTATGCAAAAGCGTTTTCAGCCTTTTTTCGTTTTCATTCTCGTCATACTGGTATGCGTTTCTTTTTCCTGCAATAAGGAAAGAACAACCTTATCAATCACGGCAACACCGGCAAATCCTACGACACAAACAGATATCCGGTTTGAATCTTCACAAGATGGTTCAGGATGGAAATTTTCATGGAATTTCGGTGATGGTGATTTTAATACCACGAATACCTATTATGCCAATCATCGATACACGCAGCCAGGTTTGTATAATGTACAGCTGAGTGTAGAGCATAATGGAAATCCGCTCGGAACCTGTTCAACTACGGTTACAGTTCAATAGTCCCGCTCATGAAAAAGATAGTTCTCTTTTTCGTTTCCTTCATTTATGTTTCGCTTTTTTCGCAAAGTGAATTACAACGCATTTCGGACATTGAACAAAAAGGCTTAGGACAAAATCGTATTGCACCACAAGTCCAGGCTATTAATAATTCAGATTTTATTTATCACCGCTGCGAATGGAAGGTTGATCCTGCAGTTTATTATATCAACGGAAAAGTAACCACACACTTTATTCCGAATGCTGTTATCACACAAATGGAATTCGATCTTTCAGATTCCCTGCAAGTCGACAGTGTAAAATATCATGGAGCAAACATTTCGTTCACGCACAACCTTGAAATTCTGAATGTAAATTTTTCTTCTGCCCTGCCCGCTTCAAGTGTTGATTCCGTCACCGTATTTTACCAGGGAGCGCCTGCTACAACAGGATTCGGTTCCTTTGATACAAGCATGCATGCCGGCATTCCTGTTTTGTGGACGTTATCAGAACCTTATGGCGCAAAAGACTGGTGGCCATGCAAACAAAATCTTTACGACAAAATTGATTCTGTTGATATAGTTGTCACTTCACCATCACAATATACAGCTGCCAGCAATGGAATTCTTGCGCATGACATTGTAACAGGAATTACAAGAACATGCACATGGAAACACCGCTACCCGATTGCAGCTTACCTGGTTTGTTTCGCAGTCACAAATTATTCTGTTTACACGCACTTTGTTCCTTTCAATGGTGATACGGTTGAAGTGATCAATTATGTTTATCCTGAAGATATCATCAACGCGCAAAACGGAACGGCAAATATTATTGCGCAAATGCAATTGTTCGATACTCTTTTCGGCGCTTATCCTTTTACCAATGAAAAGTACGGACATGCGCAATGTAATTTCGGTGGCGGCATGGAGCATCAAACCATTACATTTCTCGGCGGCTTCAGCTATGAATTGCTTTCGCATGAATTAGCGCATCATTGGTTTGGTGATAAAGTAACTTGTGGCAGCTGGCATGACATCTGGCTGAATGAAGGTTTTGCTTCTTACTTAAGCGGATTGTGCTACGAACATTTTGCGCCCACACTTTACTGGATGCCTTTCAAACAAGGACGCATCTCCTACATCACAAGTCTGCCGGATGGAGCAGTGTATTGCGCAGATACAGTAAACGTTCCAAGGATTTTTGACAGTCGTTTGTCGTATGCGAAAGGTGCGATGATACTTCATACGTTACGCTGGGTGATCGGCGACAGTGCGTTTTATGCGGGCGTAAGAAATTATTTAAATGATCCTTCACTCGCATATAATTTCGCACGCACAAATGACTTGAAGCAACATTTAGAAACTGCAAGCGGGCAAAATCTTTCCTGGTATTTTAATGATTGGTTATATGGTGAAGGATTTCCTTCTTACAGCATTAGCTGGTCGCAGGATTCTACTAATCTTGTTACGTTCACCATTAACCAGGCGCAATCACATCTTTCTGTTCCGTTCTTTGAATTGCCTTTACCAATAAAATTTAAAAACGGTTCGCAGGATACGATCATTCGTTTTAACAATACATTTTCCGGTGAACCATTTTCAGCACAACTTTCTTTTCAAGCCGACAGCTTAATTTTTGATCCGGAGTATTGGATTATTTCTGCCAATAACACGATCAATAACATTAACCAGCTGACAATAGAAAATTCCATTTCCGTTTATCCGAATCCGTCGGTTGATATGCTGATGATTGAATTCGGTAATAGTTTTTCAGGGGACGCGCAATTAAAAATAACGGATGCAGATGGAAAACTGGTTTTAGAAAAAAGCATTGTATTATCAACTACGACAAATCAAAATAGGATTGATGTCAGCGCGCTTGTAACTGGAGTTTATTTCGTGTCGGTTGAAACACGGGAAGAAACTTATACAATGAAGTTTGTAAAAGGTCGGTGAGGGTGGTTGGTGGTCGTGAAAGGTTGGTGGGTTGGCAAAAAAGAGTTGGTGGTTTAAATTTCCTTTTTTTATCCATGAACATTGTGCATTGTTAGTTTGGCATTGTGCGTTCCGGTTTAGGGAAATTTCCATGGTAATGAAATGTTCAATGCCAAACTAAAAATGCACAATAAACAAGGAATGAATGAACCAAACTACCAACCTTTTTACCACCAATTTCCCCCCAACTACGATACCGGGAATCGCTTTTTATGAATATGGTATTTGCGTTTCGGCTTTTTATAAACCGGGTGAAGTCTTAATTCAATTCCTGCTGTATAATAACGGAATCGTCTTACTTCGATGAACGGCGCAACAAATCCAAGATCAAGCTGTGCAGCCGCGCCGCAGTCCCAGTAAGAAATTTTCTTGAAATTGAGAAGACCGTATTCAGCGCTGTACAGAAAAAACAATCTCATTCCTCCTATGGCATCAAGGTTAAAACGACGGTAATGAAAAATGCTGTAAGTCATATTCGCATTAGCAGAACATTCCGTCACGTCTTTAAGGTCATCTACACTATGTTTTGGTGCATACATCAATTCACAAAAGAATCTCGCTTTCTTGAATTTTCCGGGCTTCTTCTCTTTTTCCTCCGTCCAGTATTCCTCATCAGTTTCAATCTTAAAATTGGGAGAAATAAAACGTATGCCGAATCCCCTGAGAGCTGACCACCTGTTCGGTCCCGCAGAATCAATGATGCGTTGTTGTGTATAGGCGAATTGTGTTGTCCAGTTGCAGGGCTCTTCTTTTTTATCCTGGCTGAGAACAGTGCATGGAATCATAAAGAAATAAAACGGGACAAAAAGCAACTTGACCATTGTATTGAACAGACGCATCGAAACGGAATCGGTTGCTTTGAAGAATGTTTATCCCGGAATTACGAATTACTATTATGTTTAAATAAATAACCTCATAATGAAAAAGCAACTAACACAATACTATTTAGACAAAACTAAAAGCCTCATTTATAATTTTGTCTCCAGGAGAGCGAATAAAGTTCAGACACCAATGACGAACCTTATGTTGCAATTGGAGTTAAAAAATCTTTTGCCTTCTAAAATAAATGCGATCGAACTTTTTGGCATGCATGGTTTATGGCACACATTAGACTATGTTAAAAAAGTTGATTCACTTCATATCTTAGAAATAGATAAAACATACCACGAGCTAAGCAAAAGAGCATTAAAAAAATATAATGTAAATTACACTAATGCCGATTCGCTTAAATACGCAGACACAACATCACAAAAATATAATTTCGTTGTAGCAGACATACCTTTTGGAGGGAATTTTTACGATGACAAAGGCCTCCCTGTTTTTTGGAACTCTATGTTGAGAATAGCTGATAAGCAATGTGTTTTTGTTTTCAATATTCATTCCGATAAATTGAAAAATTACCATTACGTGGTTTCTGAAATTAAAAACCGGATTTCGTCACACAAGATTAAAGATTTGTTTTTTGTGCCCAGAAACACGCAGATGAGTTATATTGTATTGGCCATCGATTAAATTGACATGTTCAAACGCTGCAAGCGTTGCCCAATGAAGAATAAAGCCATAGTAAATGTTTATGCCTTTCATTAAGCATCTTGTCAAAAGAGACGGGAGGATAAAAGAAAAGTCTCACAGTTACAAGAGACTTTCAATTTGTGAAGTTTATAAAATGAATATCCAATTATACCCGGATTTTTCTTCGTGATCCATCCGGATAAACTTTGAATAAAATTCCTGCATCCTCAACAATATATGGAACACGATTTCCCTTTGCTCTTATTTGTGCACCAACTGTCCCGCCGATAGCAGCGCCAAGCATGGCAGAAATAAGTACATTTTTTCTTTTCGTCGTAACCATACCGGCTAATGTAATCCCTAAAGCAGCACCAATTAATGCTCCTTCACCGCTGTGTGGTTTTTTCATAATCGAAGAAATTAATAAGGATCAAAATTACAAAACCGATGCCAAACTCATTCTTATAGAAATGAAAAAGTCCCCGTTAAGAGGACTTTTTATGCTTTTTTATAATTATGCTCTTATTCGCAGGTTACATCGTCTTCAACTCCGCCACCAATTCCGTCAATGCTTTTTTAGCATCACCGAAGAACATAGAACATTTCGGATCGTAGAAAAGTAAGTTGTCGATTCCAGCGTAACCTGCATTCATGGAACGTTTGTTTACGATCACATGTTTCGCCTGGTCAACTTCGAGGATCGGCATTCCGTAGATTGGTGATGATGGATCTGATTTAGCTGCAGGATTTACAACATCATTCGCACCAACGATCAATACTACATCTGTATTCGGAAAGTCTGAATTGATCTCATCCATTTCAACAAGCTTCTCATAAGCTACATTGGATTCGGCAAGAAGCACGTTCATGTGTCCCGGCATACGACCTGCTACAGGGTGAATCGCGTATTTCACTTCTACTCCGCGTTCTTCCAGCAATAATTCAAGCTCATGAATGACGTGCTGCGCCTGGGCAACAGCAAGTCCGTAACCAGGAACGATAACTACTTTCTTAGAGTAGTTCATCAAAACTGCAAGATCGCTTACGTTAATATCTTTGATCGAACCTTTTGTTTCATCGCCGATTGCAGCGCCGCCGCCACCACCAAACGCACCGAAAATTACATTGCTCAGCGGACGGTTCATCGCCTTACACATTGCAAGTGTCAAAAGTGTTCCGGCAGATCCAACAAGAATTCCACCTGTAAGCATTGCGTAGTTTCCATAGAGGAATCCGCCGAATGCTGCTGCAAGACCTGTGAATGAATTCAGCAAAGAAATTACGACCGGCATATCTGCACCGCCAATTGGCAATGCGAATAAAACGCCATAAATAATTGCCGCTGCAAAAAGCAAATACAAATACATCGTTGCAGTCGGTGTAATTACGGTGTCAAGCGAAGTATCAGAAAGACGTGAGAAGCTTGCATGGTCCATATCCGGACCGATGATCATCCATGTTGCGAATGCAAGCACACCAAGCATGAAAATATTGTTGATCATGTTGTATGCAGGCAGACGAACCGGCTTATTCAATGTTCCGTTCAATTTCAAAAATGCAATAACGGAACCCGAGAAAGAAACGCTACCGATTACAAGTCCGGCAATGATCGGAATCATCGCACCGACTTTATTCATGTTGTGCTCATATTCCATCAACCCGATCAAAGCGGCACATGCGCCACCCATTCCGTTAAAAATAGAAACGAGCTCAGGCATTTTTGTCATCTGAACTTTTTGCGCCGTCATCCAGCCAACAATTGTTCCGATCGCAATAGCGCCACCGATCAGTCCGTAAATCATCGGACTTACTTCAATCGATTTTCCTTCTGAATCGGTAGCTAAGAAAATTGCTCCGAGGATCGCAACGATCATCCCAACTGCAGCAATAAGATTTCCTTTACGTGCAGTCTTTGCATTTCCCATCATCTTTAATCCGATGATGAAAGTAACTGAAGCAATGAGGTAGCAGACTTCGAGGAGATTATGTTTCATATAATTTAAAATTCAATTCAAGATTCAAGATTCAAGATTATTCGAAAATTCGAGATTCGAAATTTGAAATTGATTATTAGTTTATTTCTTTTTTTTGAACATTTCAAGCATTCGATCAGTTACTACAAAGCCACCAACTACGTTGAGTGTTCCGAGTAAAACAGCAAGTGATCCTAGAATCAAAGCGAGCATAGATGGATGCTCCAGGTGAACCATTACGTGGATCGCTCCAACGATAACTACACCGTGAATCGCATTTGCGCCGGACATTAAAGGTGTATGCAAAACTGTCGGCACTCCACCGATTACTTCGATACCAACGAAAATCGAAAGGATGACGAAATAAAGCATCTCCTTGTTTTCATTTATAAAAGCTAGTCCTTGTCTAATTAAGTCCATAAGGAGTTTTTATTTTTTTGATTTTAGATTGTCAGAATTTCTCAAGTCTCACTCCCGATAGCTATCGGGATCTTATCTCAAGTCTGTTAAGCGTTAACTGATTTTATAACGGAAGGATGAACCGGAACACCGTTATGAACGATGAGTGATCCTTTGGTGATCTCTTCTTCCATTTCCCATTTGAAATTGTCTTTATCAGCAAGGTGAATAAGGAATGTCGCGATGTTTTTTGCGTACAGATCGCTTGCATTCATCGGGAGCAAAGAAGGAATATTGCTTTCACCAAGAATGGTTACGCCGTTTTTCACCACTGTTTTATTTGATTCGCTTCCTACAACGTTTCCACCTGATTCAACAGCCATGTCAACGATCACAGAACCGAACTTCATGCTCTTCACCATTTCTTCGGTTACAAGCACCGGCGCTTTTCTGCCCGGGATCAAAGCCGTTGTGATAACGATATCAGCTTCTTTCACATGTTTTCCAACAAGCTCTTGCTGCATTTTCAAAAATTCTTCTGAAACACCTTTCACATAACCGCCTTCAATTTTCACAGAAGCATCGCCTTTCACTTCGATGAACTTTCCACCAAGCGATTCAACCTGCTCTTTTGTTTCAGGACGAATATCTGTTACTTCTACAACAGCGCCAAGACGTTTCGCAGTAGCGATTGCCTGTAATCCGGCAACACCTGCTCCGAAGATCACAATCTTTGTCGGGCGGATCGTTCCTGCAGCAGTAGTCATCATCGGCAGAATTTTACCGATTTGATTTGCAGCCATAAGAACGGCTTTATAACCGGCAAGATTGGCTTGCGAGCTGAGCGCGTCCATTTTCTGAGCGCGGGAAATACGTGGAATAGCATCTACTGAAAACGCAGAAATGCCTGCTTGTACAGCGGCATTTACGACATCAGGATTCGTTGCGGCAAACAGGAATGAAAGGAGAATTGCGCCTTTTTTCATTCCTGCAATTTCTTCAGGAGAAGGAGCATTCACTTTCAAAACAACATCCGCTTCGGAATAAAGTTTTTTTGCATCGGACACTAATTGTGCTCCGGCTGCGGTATAAGCTTCATCAGAGAAAAAGGAATTCATTCCGGCGCCGGATTCTACTGTTACTTCAAAGCCTTTTTTTACAAGGTCTTTTACTACATCAGGAGTCAGGGCTACGCGATTTTCCTTGAGCTTGGTTTCTTTGGGTACTGCGAGTTTCATCGTGGTTCAGGTAATTCCCGTTTTTGACTGCGGAAAAAGAAGGGCCGAAAATACGAAAAAACAGGGATTTTCCTGATTTTTTTTAAGCGTTGCAGGAACACCGCGCTACAACAGGTTTCTATTGTGAAGGAATGTAGCGGTTTAGGTTAATTTATCGATGATAAGTAAATGCTTATACCTTGTAAAAAGCCGAACGTCGTAAACAGCTTGTTACGGCTGGCGACCTGGATCGCTTCAACTTTGTTGTGAACGTGAAGCTTGGAATAAATATTTTCGATGTGTTTGCGAACGGTATTGGGGCTGATGAACAGCTTCTCGGCAATTTGATTGTAATTATCGCCTTTGGAGATGAGCTCAAGTATTTCAATCTCGCGTTTGGATAAATTAAAATCATTTTTCTCCGGAACAATTTCAGCTTTTTGTCCGCGGATCATCAGCAGGGCTTTTGTTGCGATGGTTGAAGACATCGGCGCGCCACCTTCCATCGCATCTTCAATTGCTGCTATGATCTTACCCGGCTTTTCATCCTTAAGCAGGTATCCGCTTGCGCCGGCGATAATGGATTGAAATATTTTTTCCTCCTCATCGAAAACAGTCAGCATAATGATCTTAATCGCCGGAAAATGATGCTTCACTTTTTGTGTCGCCTCAATTCCATCCATTACAGGCATATTGATATCCATTAAAATAAGATCAGGAACATTCCCGCTTATTTTTTGAAGCAATTCCTTTCCGTTGGGCGCAATAAAAAGCAATTCAACATTCTCAAAAGATTCGATATTTTCTTTCACCGATTTGGCGAGAGCAGGATTATCTTCAGCAATAGCGATTTTGATTTTCATAGATCCAAAGTTATTAATGAAATATGCGGCAGAAAATAGGGCGTTTGTCGTATATCAAACAGGAACTTCAAATTTTATCTCCGTTCCCTTTTGTGGTTGAGAAACAATATGCAGCATTCCTCCCATTTCATTCACCCTGCTCTTCATATTTTCCAGTCCATAATGACCATCGAATGTTTCATTGGTATTAAAGCCTTTTCCGTCATCGCGAATAGAAACGATAAGCAATTTATTCTCCAGGGAAAGATTGACTTCAATTGCTTTTGCACCGGAATGTTTAACAGCATTATTCAACGATTCCTGCACTAAACGAAAAATGTGAATGGCTTGCGAAGGTTTTAATACCACGTTCGCGTTTTCGGCAAGATGAACGGAGACGGTTATGTTTCCGACAGCCGAGGCCAGCTTTGTTAAATGTTCCTGTATTTTATCTTTTAATGCAGCAACAGAAATTTCTTCTTTGTTTATCGCCCAGATCGTTTCTCGGAGCTGCTGCATTGTATCGCGGGCAAATTCTCCAAGCGAATCAATTTTTTCCACCGGCTTATCTTCGGGGTTCCTGACAATTTTATAAGAGATATTATCGAGCGATTGAATAATGTAGGTAAGATGCGCACCCACATTATCATGCAGATCGCGTGAGATGCGTTCTCTTTCAAACTGAACTTTTCGCTGCACTTCAATTTGCTGTAAACGTAGTCGTAGTTTGCGCTGCGAATAATACCGAATAATAAAAATCAGCAGAACCAATCCGATCACAATTTCACCGATGATAAACCACCAGGAAAACCAAAAAGGTGGAATTACATTTACAGCAATGTTTAAATATTCCTTCGACCATTGCCCGCCGTTTTTCTTAATGCGCACTTTAAAAACATAACTCCCGAACGGCAAGGTGGTGTACGTTGCAATACGTTGTCCCGGGTTTGCAATTACCCAGTCATTATCAAAACCTTCGAGCTTGTAGGAATAATTTATTTTTTCGGCGGCAGTGTAATCGAGTGCAGAAAATTCGAATGAAACTGTTTTTTCGCTCCAGCCTAAGTTCAGCGATTTCGCCAGTGAAACAGGATAAGCATTTTGTTTGGAGTAG
Organism: Bacteroidota bacterium; assembly: GCA_031412295.1. Lineage (GTDB taxonomy): Bacteria > Bacteroidota > Bacteroidia > Palsa-965 > Palsa-965. Next base: position 353,663 of record JANOCU010000008.1, on the reverse strand, counting down.
TTGATGGCGTATGATGAAAGAATTACGGGAGGATCGCCGGAATTTTCACGAATGGCAGAAGGATTAAAAAGTAAAAGTCCTTCCGGTGATGCAAAATAAATTTCACCGCTGTTGCTTTTAAAACAACCGTTCTGCGAATATTCATTTGAGATAATCCCATCATTCGGAAAATAATTTACAAATGTTTCATTCTTGATATGAAAGCAAGAAATTCCTGCATTGGTGCTCATCCATAAATCACCGTTCTCATCTTCGGCCAATCCGTAAACTACATTGTTTGAAAGTCCGTTCTCCTGCGTGTAAGATTTAAAATTGTCATTCTTCGGATCGTATAAATTTAATCCACCACCTAAAGTTGTAATCCATAATTGCCCGGCAGCATTTTCCATGCAGGAAGTAACAATATTATAACTGAGACTTTTTTTATCGCTGTAAGAGGAATAATACGTTTTAAATTGTTTTGTTACCGGGTTATAAAAAGTCAAACCATTTGCGGTTGAAATCCAGATTTTGCCGTTACGATCTTCATATGTGCTGATGACATAATTGGAAGGAACTGAATTTGCACCCGAATTGCATGGAAGCACTTCAATTTCCTTAGTTGATAAATTATAATGACAGACTCCCGCAATCGTGGAGATCCAAATACTGCCATCACGCGCATTCAACAAATGAAAAACTGTATTGCTACTTAAGCCGGAATTTTCAGCGGTGAACTGGCCGGTAATTTTTCCATCCGCAGTAAAGCTTATAATACCATTTCCTCTTGTGCCCATCCAATAGTTTTCGGGCCAGGCTTTTACAACCGAGGTTACATTTTTCAGCGCTTTCCCATACAAATCACGATTCACAAAAATCCGCGACACGATATTATCTTCAAACGTGCGGACATCATTGAAGCTGACTTCCCTGGTGGAAAAAATATCAAGGCCTGAAGAATTTCCAACAAATAATTTTTTCTCATCCTGGAAAACTGCCCATGTAACATTATCACTGATGCTTTTTTCTCTATCCGCTTCTTTCCTGCTTGTAATAAATACATCCTGGAATGGATTATAAATACTTACACCGCTTTCAGAAGTTCCAACCCACATCGCACCGGTTTTGTCGCAATAGAGGCTGAGCACATTATTACTGTTCAGGCTGGTTATTGCTCCGGGCGTATTAACAGCGTTACCCGTAATATTACCTTGCTGATCCAGCACCACTATTCCACGATCTCCGCCTATCCACGTATTTCCTTTATTGTCTTCAGAGATGCAATGATAGTTGGCTGAAGGAATTTCTTTTCTTACATGCGTTTTAGTTTGCTTGTTATAAATGAAAACTTTATCCTGGTCTATCAGCCAGCATAATCCGTTTTTTCCTCCGTAAACCAATGCATCTTGTGTGACACGTTGAAAGCAAGTATCCGTTATAATTCGTTTCGGATTTATAAAGGTTCCGTTATTATTTTCAAATTCCAGGAAACCTGAACTATCCGCAACAAGAATATCGCCTTTTTCATCCGCACAAAAACGAGATGCTGCCGGAGTACCATGATCTAATTTTCGAATTGTATAATCTGCTGTTTTCGGATTTATTTGTGCGCAATAAAATTTTCGTCCTGAAGAAAAATAAACATTCCCGGGTTTGTCTCTGAAAATTTGTCTGACAGAATTATGGAAATAATTTTTATCCATTCCCTCAGGAAAGATCCGGTCAAATTTTTCCGTCTTACGGTCAAAACGGTTCACTCCATTTCGTGTTGCAATCCATAAATTATGCGCATTATCTTCCGTAATTCCGGTAATGAAATTATCTGAAATGCTGATCGAATCGCTTTTATTGTGCCGGAATATCCGGAAGGAATACGCGTCGTACCGGTTCAAACCATCCTGCGTTCCGAGCCAGATGTAACCTTCTGAATCCTGGAAAATACAATGCACAGAATTCTGCGAAAGACCATTCGATATCCCCAAATGAGAAAAACGAAACTGGCCCGTCGCCATAAACGAGACGAGGAAAAGAATAACGTAAAGAAATGTTTTTTTCAATGGAGAGTTAAAATAATCCGCAACACGATTTGATCTATTCCCTGATAAATTTATGGACTTCTGAAGTTCCTGATGGTGTAGTGATCTTCAAAAAATAAGCTCCTTTTGCAAAAGCAGATAAGTCAAATTCCATCCGGTTATGATTACCTGCGCTTACTGTTTTTTGAGTTTGCATAAGCAGCTGTCCCTGCAAATTGATCATCTCAAAAGTAAATGTTCCTTCATCATAGGATGCAAATTGCAGGTTAAGAATTTCATTGGCAGGATTCGGAAATATCGAAATATAAAGGTAATAAGGTCCGTCGGCATTAACAGACGTTGTAAAACCGGGACCAAATTTTGTCACCTGCATATCGTTATTCCAAACGCCGGTTACAAAAATATTATGAGCTGCATCCACACAAATTCCATACGCTTCGTTGCTGCTTAAATCGCCATAATACGTAGACCAGCGCAATGAATCATTTGTTCCGAACCAGGCGATGAACATATCATTGAATGAACCTGCATCACCATGAATTGGCTGGTAAAAATTATTGTCGTTCGGCAGCTGCGTCGGAAAATCAAGTGACGAAGTATTTCCGCAAATGTAAATTCCGGCTGCCATATCATAAGCAATTGCAAAACCAAGATCAGGACTTGATCCGCCAAAATAGGTTGACCATAATCTTGTGGAACCTGTTGAATTACATTTTACAATAAATGCATCATGTGTTCCGATACTTCCGATCGTGCTGTCAACATATGCAACACCACCCGGATTTTCTATTGGAAAATCAGATGACAAAGTATAACCAGTGATGAAAATAGAATTGTTGTTATCCACTGCAATTCCCTGGCCGTAATCAGCATCTGATCCTCCGCAATAGCTTGCAAATGCTACAACTTGTGAAGTGCTCATTTTTAGAATGAATGCTTCTTCTGCATTGTATGCGCTGGCGCTGGATGTTTGGAAAGCTCCTGAAGTAACAGGAAATCCGCCTGCTAATGTTGAGCCTGTGATATAAATATTTGTGCCTGCCGGATCCATTGTGATTGCACGCCCTTTGTCATCATCATCGCCACCATAATAAGTCGCCCATTGAATAGTGTATGCGGCATCAATCTTCATAATAAATAAATCGTAGCCGATATTTTTTGTTGCTTGTAGCGGATTCACTGTAGCGAAGAATGCGGAATTGGTTGCTCCTGTAACATACATATTTCCGGAAGCATCAACAGTAATTCCATTTCCGTTTTCTGTTCCGAAACTGCCGTACCAGCTTGCAAACTGACGAACGCCTGCAGCATTTAATTTTATAATTGCAGCATCATACACACCATTTCCAAAATTCGGCTGAAGTGGATTCATCAATGGAAAATCATTAGATCCTGTGTTTCCTGCTACGTAACAATTTCCTGCAGCGTCGGATGCAATTGATTTTCCCTGCTCATAATCTGATCCGCCGTAATAGGTAGACCAGATCCGTGCACCGGCAGCGTTCAATCGTTCAATCACCATATCTTCTACGCCTGACAATGTTCCCTGGTAAGCATTTGATACCGGGAAATCTGTTCCGTCGGTTGAACCTGTTGCAAGCACATCACCGCTTCCGTCATGCGCAGCAGAAATTGCATAGCCATAATCCAGTCCTGAACTTGTTTGCGGCATGGACCATTGCAATGGCGGATCGATGATGAGTGATTCATTCACATTATAATTCGCCAGTGAAAAAGTCATGTAATTCTTTTTGACATTGAATTTTGCAGCGATTTTCTTTCCCGAATTTTTCTCGTACACATGAAGTCCACCTTCGTACATCACACCATAAGCCGTGCTGATCTTCAATCTTCCCTGCTCATCGAGTGATACAAGCTCATTTGTTCCCTTGTAATTGATCCTGATCATTTTCGGATCTGCACCGGGGTGAACAATAAAATCGTGCGACAAACCGGTTTTGCGATCTGCATTAAAAACCCAGTCGATGCCGGGATAAATATTTTTGATGGTAATACGACGATACGATTTTACATTGAGAATTCCCTGCGGACAATGTGCGAGGTAAAAATTCGAGTAGCCGGATAATTCATCCTCGTAGCTGATATTTTCTTTTTTGATGGAAACATTTTCAAGGTTCATATTCACCTTCGCCCAGCTGATGGAATTTTTCTGCGCATCATCACGAACTAAAAGTGAATTTTCCTGCTTTACAAAAACATAGGTTAATCCTGATGTAGTAATATAAATTCCCGGACCGGTGCCTCTTGATTTGAATAAAACATCAGGAAGCAGGTTACCCTCCTTATCAGCAAGCTGGCCTCTGTTTTCTTCAAAGCCCATTTCAGAATTTGCAGGATTTGAATTCAGGGGCTGCGCATAGCCAACTTTAAATACGGCAAATGCGAGTGCAGAAAGGAGTAGGAATTTTTTCATGGGTCATTGGTTTGATGCAATTTACCAATAATCCAGCAAAAAAAAGGCTCAAATCCGCTGGCAATCTTAATTTTGCACCATGGGACTCGCAAAATTCCGTGAAGATGCTGCTTCGGCTAAGAAATCGAATGAAAAATTATTCGATAAGCTGGCGCGAACCAAACCGAAAGATCTGGACGACACTATTCATCATTTGCATGAAGAAGTTTTCGAACGCACCGATTGTATGAACTGTGCAAATTGCTGCAAAACAATTTCACCGATCTTCAAACAAAAAGACATTGAACGTGTTGCAAAAGCGATGCGCATGAGCGTTGGTCCATTCATCGAGAAATATTTATTCATGGATGAGGACGGCGATTTTGTTTTGAATACTGCACCTTGTCCGTTTCTTGACTCTCAGAATTATTGCATCGTATACAATGATCGTCCGCAGGCATGTCGCGGTTATCCTCACACAGATAGAAAACGTGTTCACCAGATTTTAGACATTACCATGCGTAATACAATGGTTTGTCCCGCAGTTTTGGAAATTGCAAATCGGTTGAAGGAAATTTACTGAAAGAATTATTCAAGATTCAAAATTCAATATTCAAAATTTTTAATCTTGAATATTGAATCTTGAATTCTAATACACAGATTTCTTTGCTGCCAATAACGTATTCTGTAATAATCCTGTTATTGTCATTGGTCCTACTCCGCCTGGGACGGGAGTGATCCAGCTGCATTTTGGAGCTACTTCATCGAATTTCACATCACCAAGCAAGCGCCATCCTGATTTTGTTTCGGGAGCATCTACGCGTGTTGTTCCGACGTCGATGACGACAGCTCCTTCTTTGATCATGTCCGCTTTCAGAAAATGTGGTTTACCGATTGCGACAACGATGATGTCAGCTTCTTTTGTGAATTTGGAAATGTCGTTTGTGCGGGAATGCACTAATGTTACGGTGCAATTTCCCGGGTTTGCGTTGCGTGCTAATAAAATGCTCATCGGTGATCCGACAATATTGCTTCTGCCGATGACGACACAATTTTTTCCTGACGTTTCAATTTTACAACGGTCGAGCAATTGCACAATTCCGTATGGCGTTGCAGGTAAATAACAAGGCAGATTCAAAACCATCCGGCCGACATTGGAAGGATGAAATCCATCGACATCTTTTTTCGGATCGACGGCTTCAATTATTTTTTGTTCGCTGATATGTTTGGGTAATGGAAGCTGAACAATAAATCCGTCGATTGCATCATCTTCATTCAGCTTTTTAACTGCTGCAAGCAAATCGGTTTCAGATGTTGATTCATCCAGGTGAATGAGCGTGGAATGAAAACCTGCTTTTTCACAGGCTTTTACTTTTGCGTTAACGTAAGTGAGGCTTCCACCATCGTTACCAACGAGCACAGCAGCTAAATGCGGCGGACGATTTCCTGCGGCAACATGTTTTTTTACTTCTTCTGCCATTTCTGACTGAATGGTTGCTGCGATTTGTTTGCCGTCGATTAGATTCACGGGAGGTAAAAAGTTGGTGGTTGGTGGTAGACGCTGTAAAATTACGAGAAAATTCTGTTGGGTAAGATTTGATTTTATTTTATAGAATGGAACAGATGTAATCAAAATAAAAAAGACAGCTTTCGCTGTCTTTTTTATATAATGAAGATGAACTATTATTCAGTTTCATCATCTTCTTCTTCTTCGCTTTCTTCCTCTTCTTCCTCTTCATCATCCTCATCGCTTTCTTCTTCAAGCGCTTCGAGATTGATTGACGAAACTGCAAGTTCAGTTAAAAGCACATCTGCAGTTTTTTCTTCTTCGAGAATTTCTTCAAGAATTGCTGCTGCATCTTCGAGACCTAATGTAGTTGCGAACGTACGGAGTGTTCCATAAGAAGCAATTTCATAGTGCTCTACTTTTTGAGCTGCGGAAATAATTCCTGCATCACGCTGTGGACCTTTTTCTGTGTCCTTCATGATCTCTTCACCTTCTTTGATAAGGCCTGCCATTGCTTCGCACTTTTTAGCTTTAGCTGTTTCTTCGATCAATTCAAATACCTGCTCCACTTTTTCAATCTGCCCTTCTGTTTCAGCAAGGTGATTTTCAATTGCTTCTACAAGTTCAGGTGAAGAAGCATTTTTAGCCATTTTAGGAAGCGCTTTTGTCAACGCTTTTTCTGCCCAGTAGATGTCTTTCAATTCGTCAACGAAAAGATCCATAAGAAGTGATCTTTCCATTGGTGTTTTACCGTTTGAGGATGATTTTTTCGCTGCCGGCTTTTTTGCCGGAGCTGCTTTTTTTGCAGCCTTTTTTGGTGCTGTTGCTGTTTTCATGATCCTGGTTTTAGATATGTAATTATTATTTGTGTGATTATAATTTATGAAAGCTGTTTATTCCTGCGCGACATAAAAACGCCAAGCGCGATTATGAGTCCGAGAAGCAAAAGTCTTACTACTATTTTTCTTACTAATAGCCACGGATGATGTTTTGCAAGCGCGCCCCATCCGCGTTCGGCAAATACGCGTGGAATACGCCCATGCAGCAAATCCTTTAAACTTGATTCGATTACATCTACCCGGTCAGCTGCTAATAAAAGAAGCCAGTGACGATACATGTTTTCACTATAGTTGAAAGCGAATCTCCGGATAGCGCCGCTTAATCCTTTTGGCTCATTTTCTGTTCCGTAAACCGCGCTCAGAGAAGGACGTTCCGTTGACATTAAAATTTCTGTGCCGTTATTACTCTGCAAGGTTGGACGGTCCCAGTTTTTTCTTTTGTGATCGTCACCTGTGTATTTTTTTATCGGGTAATTGGGTTCATCTAACGGATCTGCATCCATTCCCCATCCTGCAATCGTTGCAGCATTAATTATTTTCTTTTCCATGATAGTTAACTTTTTACAGTGGGTGGTATAAGCACAACTTTGATACAGTTATCGAGCTTATCTGAGAAGATGCGATAGGCATTTGAAATTTCTTCTAGTGGAACGCGATGTGTAATCATTGCTTTTGGATTTATCCGGCCCGCCTGCACATGCTCAATTAATTTTGGAAGCAATCGTTTCACTGCAGCCTGGTTGGCACGAAGCGTCAATCCCTTGTTCACTACATTCCCGATCGGAACTAAATTATCCGTAGGGCCATAAACGCCAACGATTGATACGATACCACCTTTTTTCACGGAGTTAATTGCCCAGTGAAGCGCAGTGGCCGAACCTGCCTGCAACATTAATTTTCTTCCGGATAAGGTTTGCCATGCATCACCTGCTGCTTCACATCCGACAGCGTCTATGCAAACATCTGCACCAAACCAATCTGTTGTCTTTTTTACAAATTCGACAACATCATCGAGCTCATCAAAATTGTACACTTCACATGGCGCATAATTTTTTACGAATTCGAGGCGGTACTCTATCCGGTCAATTACAATTACGCGGCCTGCACCAAAGAGCCATGCACATTTAGCAGCCATAATTCCAATCGGGCCGGCACCGAAAACCACAACTGTGTCTCCCTTTTTTATTCCGCCCATTTCTGCAGCCTGGTAACCTGTCGGCACAACATCTGTGAGCAGCACTGCATCATCAAGGTCCATTCCTTCAGGGATAACGGTTGGTCCTACATTGGCATACGGAACACGCGCGTATTCTGCTTGTCCGCCATCATATCCTCCGGCAGTATGTGAGTAGCCGAAAATGCCGCCCACTGCTGTTGCAGAAGAATTTGACTCATGACAATTGCCGTATAATTCCTGCTTACAAAAAGCGCATTTACCGCAGCTGATGTTAAACGGAACGATAACTCTATCCCCTACTTTCACTTTGTGAACTTCGGTTCCTACATCCACAACTTCCCCGATAAATTCATGTCCGAATGTGGAACCTACGCGTGTATCCGGCACCATGCCATGATACAAATGCAAATCAGATCCACAAATGCAGGAACGAAGAATGCGAACAATGCAATCTTCCGGATGTTCAATTTTGGGTTCAGCTTTTTCTGAGGCTCGTACTCTGAACGGCCCACGGTACGTCATTGCTAGCATATGATCAAGATTAAAAAGTGTGGTGCTCTATTTTTTCAAATGTTCTCTGACTTTCTCTGCTGAATTGCCCACCTTTTTTACCGCTTGCTCTAATTCTTCTTTTGTAACTCCGAGTGCCTTGGTCCAATAAGCAACTTCCCATGTTTCGTTAGGATTGATTCGACTTGAATCCTGTGGTCCTTTTTCCTTTAAATTGTCCGCCATAAAAAAAATAGTTACGTAAATTTTATAGCAGATATAAAACAATTAAAATGCCAGATGCAAAATGCTGAATTGTGAATGGAATTTTCGAAGTAAAAAGGAAGAAATCCTGACCAGGTTTATTAATAAAATAAGCTCCTGAACCCGGCGCTGCTTATAATCAGATATTTATTTTTAATGATCAGGAACGTTGTTCAAAAACGTTGTTCATTCTCAAATCATGTTGCTACACATCATATAATACTATGCAGAAAGTATTCTACACATTAAATACACAGTGTTGAGCGATTGCATCATGACTTTTGCTGAACAAGCTTTATTACCTTTTCAAGACTGATACCTTTTCCGATAACAGGCTTGAAAATATCGCCTTCAGATTTGATCCTTTCCAGTGCATTGAAAATAGTAAAGTCAGTCATTTTTAAACCTTTTTTTACTTCATCCCAATGCAGCGGCATCGATACGGTTGCGCCTGGTTTAGGCCGTAGTGAATATGGTGACGCAATTGTTGCCTGCGGACGATTCTGTAAAAAATCGAGATACATTTTCCCTTTGCGGTTTGCTCTCATGCGTTCGATGGATGTGAAGGAAGGAAGCTGTTCGTGCACCAGCGTAACAATGATACGCGCGAATTCTTTGGATTGCTCATAGGTATATTTAGCCCCGAGCGGAATGTAAATATGAATTCCGGTAGAGCCGCTTGTCTTTGCATACGAAGGCACACCAAGACTATCAAGCACTTCTTTCGTCACCAGCGCAGCTTCGATCACCTGGTCAAACGATTGTTTATCCGGATCAATATCAATCACGCACCAATCGGGATGATCTGTTTTTTGCACGCGGCTGCTCCATGGATTCATTTCGATGCAACCTAATGAAGCCATGTAGATGAGGCTCGCTTCATTGGAACAAACGAGATAATGCCGGTCGCGGTCATCTGCTTCGCTATGGTATAAAAATGTTTCTACCCAATCGGGAGCTTTGCCCGTTACATCTTTCTGGTAAAAACTTTCCCCTTCAATTCCATTGGGAAAACGATTCATCGATTGCGGACGATCTTTCAAATAAGGAAGAATGACCGGCGCAACCTGGTAATAATAATTGATGAGATCGCGCTTGGTAACTTTGTCTTTCGGCCAATACACTTTGCTCAGATTCGGCAGCTTGAGCTCATGACCATTTACTTTCCTAACCTGCACCTCATCGGTAGGATTAAGCAATGTTTTACGTTGTTTTTCTCCTGAAGCTGTGAGTATCTTTTTTTCGCGAAGTCGCTGATCTTCTTTGGTCACAGCTTCTGTTTTACTTTCAACTTCCCGGATAACTTTCGCAGCGTCTTTATCCACGCGCATTCCTTCAAACGACGGATGACGCATTACACCATCGCTTGTCATCTCTGCGAAACTAACTTCACATACAAGCTTTGGCTTCAGCCATGTTGCAACTGCATGCGGCGGATCAGGACGAAAACGGGAAGGTTTGTTGATGTCGGGCAATTCCGTAAACGGGGGCTTTTTGGTAATGAGCGGCTTGAATTTTTTGAGCATTTCCAACTGCGTTTTAACGTTGAAGCCGGTTCCGACTTTACCCGTATAAACCAATTGTCCTTTATCAAAAACACCAACAAGCAAAGCGCTGAATGGTTTGCTTGAATCTTCATTCTTCGTATAACCGCCAATCACCATTTCCTGGCGTTTGTTTGCTTTTATCTTCAACCATTCTTTGGTGCGCGCGCCCGGATAATAGGTGCTCTCCGCTTTTTTGGCAATGATGCCTTCGAGTCCCATCTTTTTGGCCAATTCAAAAAATGTAGTTCCCGACTCATTGAAATTTTCGCTCAGCCTTATTATTCCTTCTTCGGGAATAAGCTCACGCAGCACAATGCGTCGTTCAGAAAGTGGAAATTGGGTAAGATCTTTCCCTTCGTACCAAAGCACATCAAAAACATAAAAAATCAATTCGCCATCATCTTCACTCCGCCAGTTTTGCAATGCGCCGAAATCAGAAATTCCTTTTTCTGTTACAACCACAATTTCACCATCAAGCACAGCATTGAAAGGCAATTGTTTCATAGCATCCAAAACAGGATAAAATTTCAGGTTGAATGATTTATCATTGCGCGATTTAAGCTCAATTACATTTTCATCCCTGAACGCAAGCGCACGATAACCGTCCCATTTCACTTCGTATAACCAACCTTCTTTATCGAAAGGTTTATCCACCAATGTTGCAAGCATCGGGGTAAAATGGATCGGCAGGTTTGTTTCTTCCGCTTTGTCGAGAATTGCCGTTGCTTCTTCTGAAAGATTAGCGTTGCTTAATTTTGCCTGACTTTTTTTTGACGACTTTTTTTTTACCGCTTTAGATTCTGTTGTTTTTTTAGCAGCGGCTTTTTTGGATGCCGCTTTCTTATTTCCCACGGTCTCTTTTTCTTTCCCTGCTCCTGTTTTCTTTTTAGCTACGGGCTTTTCTTTTTTCGTGTCTGTCGCTTTTTTTCCTGCTGCTTTTTTCTGCGCTGCTTCCGCTTCTAATCGTGCTTTTCCTGTTGGCTTGCCATAAAAATTTGTTGTGGTCGTTTTTACCTGCTCCAGTGTTTTTTTTGAAATGACAGATTTATCTTTTTTAGTAATGTCATCTGTCGAAACGTATTTGTCCTTCTCCTTTATCAACAGCCAGCCATTTTCATTACGGCCAAAAGCTTTCACCAGCGCGTAAGCACCTTTCATTTTTTTGCCGTGCATTATAATTTTCAATTTACCAGCATGCAAAAGGCGTAATAAAATTTTCTCCTGGGATTTTTTATCCTTTACATCGCCTTCGACAGGTTCATAAAAACCTTCATCCCAAATAATCACCGTTCCGGCACCATAACCTTTCGGAATAATTCCTTCAAAATTCCTGTAATCATAAGGATGATCTTCCACCATCATCGCAAGCCGCTTTATTGAGGGATCGGTAGAAGGACCTTTGGGAACGGCCCAGCTTTTAAGCACGCCTTCCATTTCGAGGCGGAAGTCATAATGTAAATGTGATGCTGCGTGTTTCTGAATTACAAAACGCAGCTTACCTGCTTCTGCTTTTCCGCCCTGTGGTTCGGGAGTTTCTTTGAAGTTGCGTTTCTGCTTGTAAAGTGACAGGCCCATAAATCTGTAGATTAATATTCTACAGAAGCCGAACAATTAAAATGCCAAGTGCTGAATAAAATGATTCACCACTCCGCCACGTCGTAAGGCACGAGAGAAAATTTTATTCGCGAAGAAAGATGGTGTGGTTTTAATTACCCACTTACTTTTCTCAGTGGCGCAAAGATCGTAATGCCACAGAGGCACTGAGACACAGTAAAAAAAATAGTTTTGCCACTAAGGCACAAAGGCACGAAGGCAAAGATTAAAATCACTTATTAAATCACACATGTGCGTAAGCCTTTTGCGCGAAAAATCACCCAGTCACCAGATCACCCAGTCACCAGATCCTTTTATTACTTTCTCATCTGGGGCATGTTGCGCATCATCTTGGCCATTTGGCCTTTGTCCTGCATTACGCGCATCATCTTTCTTGTGTCTTCGAACTGTTTAATGAGGCGATTTACTTCCTGGATATTTCGTCCTGCGCCTTTTGCAATACGCGCTTTACGGTTTCCGTTTAATACTTCAGGATGTTCGCGCTCTTCCGGTGTCATCGACTGGATTATTGCTTCGATATGTTTGAAAGCATCATCGTTAATGTCAATATCCTTGATCGCTTTTCCAACGCCGGGAATCATTCCCATGAGATCTTTTACATTTCCCATCTTTTTGATCTGCTGAAGCTGACCAAGAAAATCGTTGAAGCTGAATTTATTTTTCGCGATCCGTTCCTGGATACGACGATTTTCTTTTTCATCAAATTGCTCCTGCGCACGTTCAACGAGTGTAACCACGTCACCCATGCCGAGGATACGATCCGCCATACGTTCCGGGTAGAACACATCGAGCGCATCCATTTTTTCACCGGTACCGACAAACTTGATCGGCTTGTTGACAATGGATTTAATGGAAAGCGCTGCACCACCGCGTGTATCGCCATCCAATTTGGTGAGAATAACACCGTCGAAATCCAATTTATCATTGAAGGCTTTCGCTGTGTTCACTGCATCCTGGCCGGTCATCGAATCGACAACGAACAGGATCTCATCCGGGCTCACTGCTTTTTTCACTGCGGCAATTTCATTCATCATTAATTCGTCGATCGCAAGACGGCCGGCGGTATCAATGATGACAACTGAATTTCCATTTGTTTTTGCATACGCAACAGCACGCTTTGCAATTGAAACAGCATCTTTATTTTCAGGCTCGGCAAATACTTCAACGCCGATCTGCTCACCTAAAACTTTCAGCTGGTCAATAGCGGCCGGGCGATAAATATCGCAGGCAACAAGCAATGGATTTTTTCCTTTTTTCGTTTTGAGATAATTCGCAAGCTTCCCTGAGAATGTTGTTTTACCTGAACCCTGCAATCCCGACATGAGGATGACTGTTGGATTTCCCCCGAGCTTAATTTCGCTCGCAGCTCCACCCATCAAACCTTTCAATTCATCATGCGTGATCTTGATGAGCAACTGACCAGGAGAAACGGCAGACAATACATTTTGTCCAAGCGCTTTTGTCTTGATGTCATCTGTAAATTTTTTCGCTACAGAATAAGAAACGTCGGCATCCAATAATGCTTTGCGGATTTCTTTAATCGTTTCTGCAACGTTGAGCTCGGTGATTTTGCCTTCACCTTTGAGAACTTTGAATGCCCTTTCGAGCTTATCACTTAAATTATCGAACATTTTCCAGAGAAGTTTTAGCCTCGTTTAGAGGACCACGAAGATAAGGAAAAGTGATGTTGCATGGATTTGTAAAAGCCTTAGAACGGCGCATTTTTTACATCCGCTGAGATAAAAGACGGTTATCTTTGGCGGCTATGAAAATGCTCCTCCCCGTTTTCGGAATACTCTGCTTTTGTCAAGGTGCTTTTTCCCAAACACATGCATTTGGGGGATTTGCAAGTACGATGAAAGCTTCATTTTACAGCGAAAACTATTCCGACTCACCGCATGATGGTTATAAAAGTAAGATCACTTCGGGAGGTGGAATAAATTTTTCCTTCATTAAAGAAGGCAACCGTGAGGGCAATCTGCGGGTAAATACGCTTTCACTTGAAACCTACCAAAAACAAACGGATTCGATCCATGCCTGGACCTACAACAGCGGCGGCAACTCAGCCATCACGTTTTCGGGTACACAAACATCCCGTTATTCCTTTTTCACAATAGAGCATTCCAATTATTTAACACCCTGGGACAACCCGTTTTTATATTTCATTGTAGGGTTCCAGGTCGGCGCCGGTCTTAATTCATCCAGCTACGATCTGCCTGGTCACTCTTCCTCCATGTATATGGATCCGGGCGACAGGCATGGAAATTTGCCTGCCCTTTCACCGTGTGTTTTCGGTGGGTTGCATACAGGCATGTCCTATGAGTTTGAAAAGGCTATTATTGTAGCAAGAGCCAAAACCGACATGTATTTTTTCAGGCCCGGAGCCTTTTCTATCGGCTCGCGGATTGCGTTGAATGTGGGCGTCATGTTCCCTTTTTAATTTATTTCCATTTCCCGGAGATAAAGAACAGCAAACATCATTCAAGGCTACATACCCCGCCGTTGCTGGAATTTTAACAACGCGTGTACCTGAAAAATAATATCTTTGTCGCATCCAGAATTTACCCAAATAAGCCTACCCGTATTAACCCCCGTTCTCAAGTTTTAATTCTTCAGCAACATTATACCAGGTTGGTATGCTTTTGCTTTATACGGATTATTCGTTTTATGAATGATTCATCCGTGTGCCGTGTTTTTTTTATTAATCAACAGACATTTCATTTATGAAAAAAAATATTTTTCTTTTTACCCTTTGCTGGCTGCTCCTTCTGCCTTCGCTTCATGCCCAGAAAGCAAGCGCGCGGCTCAACACCCGTGTAGGTCCTGAAACAAAAGGAGGCCGCAGAGATATTCCGATCCTTGCAGGGAAAGATGCATCCAACTATTACATTGTGCATGTTGCGCCGGGTACAATGACCGCAGATCGCCTGGGAAAATCAGATCTTTCACTTAGCGGAACAGGAAAAATAAAAAGAAAACGTTTTAATACCAGGCAGACCACTTTTTTTGCGTCACACATTTTCGGCGACAAGCTTTATCTTTTTTACGTGTGTACAGATCGTTATGATAATAAGATCGTGTTGCTTGCGCGTGAGTTTGACGGCGATGCAATGAAAAGCTCAGGTGAATATGTGGAAGTAGCTTCCGTGCCTTATTATAATCTCAGGGATGTTGCATTCAGCCAGCTGTTTGATATTCGTATTTCCGAAGATGGAAAACGCATGCTGATTGTAAGTCAGCTGGTGGTTTCAAATGTAAAACGCCTCATTAAACGCACACAGGGAAAACCACATTTCCAGATGAGTGTTTACGATGAAACGTTTACACAGATCTGGCAGGATGAGCCGAAGCTTCCCTTTAAAAAAGAGAAGTTCGCTATCGACGGATTCAGAGTAGAAAATAATGGTGATGTGTACGCGGTAATGGTGGAAGTGAAAGACCGTGAAAAATTTAAGATGAATCGCCAGGATGTTTCACCTGATTATAAATACCATGTGCTTTATTTTCCGCAGGATGGTTCTGAATTCGTAGACATTACGATTGCGCTTGATTCAGGTTTTGTAACAGAAATGCAGGTGGCGACAGGAAAGAGCGGAAAAATAGTGGTAGCAGGCTTTTATTCCAAAAAAAGCTCGTTCAATATGCAGGGCGTTTTTTACCAGGAATATGATCCGAAATCCGGTGAGCTGATCTCGGCAAGATCTGAGAAAATCAATGCATGGTTTACTAAAGAGGAAAAAAAGGAAGTAAAAAAAACAAAAAAGAAACCCAACGCAGTAAAAAGAAAAACAAAAAAGGGTGGTGATGATGAAAGCGAAGAAGAAATGGATGATCCGATGGTTTATAATCTTCACCTGAGCGATCTGCTTGTGAGCGAGGACGGACATGTTGCGCTCATTGCCGAACAATATTACATGATCGTAGTTTCACATACTACATCAAATGGTAAAGGGGGCACAACTACTACTTACACCTATTACTATTATTACAACGATATCCTTGCTGTCAATTTTAATACGACAGGTGATATTGCATGGAAATCGCGCATCCCGAAAAGGCAGCGTTCTGTGAATGATGGCGGACGTTTTTCTTCTTTCGTTTCTTGTGTTGTAAATAATGATCTTCACCTCTTTTTTAATCAAACCATAGGAAAAACACAGAAAGACGGAAAAGAAGAAATCCCTGTTTTTTACCCGGGAAAAGAAACACGTGTATTAATGGTTTCTATCGACCAGGCCGGCGAGGCAGTAACTGAAGTTGTGCCAAAACTCAACAACTCCAAATTCATGATGGAGCCGGGTTCCTCGCGTGTGTTCGACAAAAAAGATGTGGTTTTATATTTACGCAAAGGCGCTTTCTACAAGATCGCCGGGTTAACATTTAAGAAATAAGCGGCATGAAAAAGACTTTCTTCTTCCTCTTTATATTTTGCGCGGCACATACGATGCATTCACAGGATCTCGGCGTGAGTGTATCCGGATTAGGCTTTTTCCCTATGGGCGGCACTGCAAAAGCTCCACCAATATCCGGCTTCAGCGTTGATCTTAACTGGTGGAGCCCGGATAAAGGTTTCCCTGTTTTTGGCATTGTAGGTTTTGGTTATCATCGTGAGTTTCCTACGAAGCTGGAAACAATTCAATACACGAATTCAACCGGTTCACATAAGGGTGACCTGATGCAATATTCCAGCGGTTTTTCTACACGTTATGGCTGGGAGATCGTACAGCCGACGCAGCATATGTCGGTGTATGGCGGTGTAGGTTCTACGATATTTCGTGTACGGCAGGAATTCAAAACAGCTACACCGCTTCAGCAAGGCGATTATGTAACAGACAGCTATGGCAACACCTGGTATGCCGGCTATTCAGGTGCAAATGGTTTTTCGAATCTGGCGATCACGATGAATGCCTTTGCAGGTGTGATGTATGAGTTTCCCTGGTTTAATATTTTCGCCACAGGCAGCTTTAATTACAATTCCGGGGATATTACGCCATTTACAAAAGCAATTGGTGTGAATGGGGGAGTATTTTATCCGTTTTTAAGGAGATAAAACTTTAAAAAAATAATTTTTTAACAAAACCACCAGCTCATGCTTTCCTCAATCAAAAAATTAATCTCACTATCACTTTCTTTTGTTTGTTTTTTTGCCTTTACACAAGTTGCATCTGCACAAACAAAAACAAAAAAAGCTACTGTTCAGCAGGGAGCGGAAGTGGATACAAAACGCTCTTCCATTATTGAAATTTCCGGTACTGATGAAACAGGATATTATTCTGTAAGAAGCGAAAGGAAGAAGCTGTTTATCGAGCACCTTAACAAAGAAATGGTGACGGATAAATCGCAGGAGATTATTGAAGAAGCTGCGGATAACTATAATTATTGTACGCTGATGGAAGGAAATTTTTATCTCTTTACAATTAATACAGATAAAAAAGCGCGCACTTCCACATTGGGTTATCATAAAGTGAATAAAAAAACACTTGTGGTAGATCCTGTGTCACATGATTTGGTTGTAGCGAAGGTGGGCTCCAAGCGCGACTTTTTTGGTAATCTTTTCCAGCACAGCATTTCACCGGATGAATCAAGCCTGCTTTATTACAGTGTCGATAAGGAAAGAGATGAGGCTGGTAATTTGCCAACTGATTCACGCTTTCACCTTGCCGTTTTTGATTCCCAATTGAAAAAGCAATGGGAAAAGGATATCAAAATTGCTTTACCACCTGAACAGTTTAGTGTGCAGCAGGTAAAAGTTGATAATAACGGCGTAGTGTACATTATCGGAATTGAATACCAGGAAAAATCAGATGCGCGTATTTCACGCCGTGCAGGAACCCCAAGCTTTACTTACCGCATTTACCGCTATGCTGCTAATGGAAATGACGTAACAGAAATTCCGATTGAGCTGAAAGATAAATTCATTACTGATGTGCAGGTTGATGCGGCACCGAATGGCGATTTTATTGCGGCAGGATTTTATTCTGAAAAAGGAACGTTTAGTGTGAAAGGCGCGTTTTATATCTGCATTGACGGAAAAACACGCGACATTAAAGCACAGAAATATTCGGAGTTCGAAAGTGATTTTGTCACACAATATTTTACTGCAAAAGAAAAAAACAAACAGAAGAAAAAAGAAGCTAAAGGTGATGAGCCCGAACTATTCGATTTTGAAATGGATGAGCTGCTGATCCGCGCAGATGGTGGCGCAACATTAATTGCTGAACAATTTCGCACGTACACCGTTTGCACAACAACTACAAATGCAAATGGAACAACCAGCACCACATGCACCACTTATTATGTCTATAATGATATCATGGTGCTTTCGTTTGAACCGGATGGAAGTCTTGCATGGAAATGTAAAATCCCAAAACGCCAGACTACCAGCCAGGATGGTGGTTATTACTCTTCTTATGCATTTGCAGCTGTTGGTGATAAGCTGTATTTCGTTTACAACGACAATCCAAAAAACACTTACCTGAAGCCGGGTGAGCCAATTTACTTTTTCTCACCGCGTAGAGATGTTGCAGTGATCCTTGCGGAAGTTGATGCAACAGGAAAAGTAACCCGCGAGTTATTGATGACCACAGAAAAAGGCGACATCAATATCAGGCCAAAATTATGTGTGCAAACCGGCACAAAAGAAATGCTGATCCTTGCAGAAAAATCGAAGCTGTATCAATTCAGCAAAGTTGAATTCAAATAATGATTTATAAACACCGCATTGTGCTATCAGTCGCCAGAAAAATGAAACAAATACTTGTAGTAGCAATTTTTTCATTATGCTTTTCTACTTTTAGTTTTGCGCAATCTGCAGGGATAAACGCGGCGTTAATAGGTTCTACAATTCATTACCCTCAATTGGGTAACTACTACATTAATCCCAGGCCGATGGGTAAGACGAATGGATTTTCTCCCGGACTTCGTTTGGAAGGTAATCTTATGACACCGGAAAGAAAGATATTTAATTACAACGCCATCGGGGTTTCCTATTATTTCCCTCGTCGTGATTCTACCTATTATTTCTTAGAACTTACATCAGATTCAGCTCTTCTCGTTTTCGGAACATTTAAAACAACATCCATGCAGGTAAGCATCAAATCGGCATGGAACATTCCTTTTCATTTTGAATTTCTTACCATTCATGTCGGTATAGGTTATGGATTGGCCCGGTATAAAACGCAGCTTGTTTTACCTGATAAAAGTGATTCATTCAACTATGACAAATCGGATTTTAGAGGTTACTATTTTGAGCCTAAAAAAAGCTATGGCAGCACCACAGAACTTTTAGCAGGAGGATTGTATGAATTTGAAAAGTTCTATATACTGGCTCAGTACTCTTTAATTTTTGAAACGATCAACTCTACAGAACCTGCGGTAAGGAATGGTCTGCATGTTGGAATTTATTACCCCCTGATAAGATTGTAAATGAGGAAAATAATTCTCGTCATCCTTTTCATTTTTACCGGCTCCTACTTCCTGGTTGCACAACGAAGCTATGCGGCAGTCGGTGGATACGTGCAGGGAATGTTTCCGGAACAACAGATCCTCGTAGATGACAGAGGTGGTGTTGACAGAATTATGGGACACAAATTTCCGATGGTTCCCGGAATACGACTTGAATTCGGTGGTGTATTTCGTGATTACCCATGGTTCGTTCCGACGTTATACAGCTTCGGAATTTCTAATTTCTTTCCGCATACAGATTCTGCATTTTTCAGACTGACTTCGCCTACCAACTTTGAGGAAATAGGAATTGCAGGAACAGCGCGTACAACCGGAAGACAGATTTGTGTTCGTTTCGGTTTTGCTATACCACAACCTGTTGAAATGCTCATCGTGCATGTGGGAGTCGGCGTTGGTTTCATAAGTTCCAGAACGAAATATATTCTGCCTGATCAAAGCACAGCATTTCCATATACAGGATCCGATTTTTATGAGAAAGATCTTGATCCAATAAAAAAAGGTGGTGGTGCCGGTGAACTTTTCGCCGGAGTGCTTTATGAATTTCCGCATATTTCTTTCATCGGGCAGTATTCACTGATTGTTGGAAATAAAGAAAAAACCGGGGAAGCTTACAGGCATGGATTTAATATCGGGGTAATTTGTCCGTTGAAACAATTATAAAAAGTAACAATGAGTCGATTTAAAAAACATTTTATCACTGTTTGTTGTGTCTTTGCTTTCGTCTCCCTGTGCGCGCAAACGTCCGTGGGTTTCAGTGCGGCGATGAGCGGCTATATCCCTGTTTACCGTCAATCGTACAAGGTAATGCACCTTGGAAAATACACCACGCCCATTCCTGCTTTCCGCTTAGAAGCTAATTTAGTAATGTCTTCTTTTAGTGGTATTGGTGTAAGCTTTTCACTTCCCGTTCGAGATTCTGTCTTTGTTGCGGGCAGAAGGAATTATCAACTTTCAGGCTGGCGGTGCGAGTCGGTCACGCGTTATTTTAATTTTTGCTTCCGGTTCGGTTATGAAATTCCGCAGGAGTATTCCGATTTTCTTTTAATTCACGCCGGGTTCGGTTTCGGTTTCGAAAGGCAAAAGATCATTTATCAAATCACGGATTTTGATCCATCGACAGACCGGTTCGAAGATGAAGATATCGATACTGAAAGCATGAAGAAACGCAATGGAGAAATGACACCGGAACTTTTTGTGGGTGCGCTGTATGAATTTGAAAAATTTTCTCTCTTCGCACAATATGGCTTTCGCTTTTCTTTCGGAGATGAATCACTTACTTACAAGTATAACAGCGTGATCACAGCAGGTGTTTATTGTCCGGTTAAACGATTGTTCGAAAACAGGTAATCAGCTTAATGAAAAAGTATTTTGCTTCGATCTTCTATGCTTTGCTCTTCGCGATTGTTCTGCCTGCACAATCGTTGGGGGTGAGTGCATATGCATTGGGCTTTTTTGCACTGGTCGCACAGTATTCGTTTCTTTACGGACTCAATGGCGTGTACGGGCAGTTTGGTCTTCTTGATACAACCATCCGTAACCAGGTTTCAGTCGGAGTTTTCTATCCCTTAATAAAATCATAAATGAAAGAACTTTTTAAATTAATTTTTTGTTTTGCGTTTGCAACCAATCTTGCTGCGCAAAAAATTCCTGACTTCAATAATTACCAGGCGCTGAAATGTGTCGGGCCGATCCCGGAAGATTTCAGGATGCTTTCACAGGAAAAATATAAGAATGATGTAAAAGCAGAAGCGAAAACATCCAAGAACCACAATGTGAATTCTACAAAGGATGAGTTCCTGCTGGAAACAAATTACATCGTGGATGAGCTTTTGCTGAGCGGAAAAGTGCTCTTCGGTGACAGTGTGACGAATTATGTCAATAAGGTTGCTGATAATGTTTTAATCAATCAGCCCGAGCTGCGTAACAAGCTGCGTTTTTACTGCCTGAAATCTTCAGAGGTAAATGCATTCTCTACCAACCAGGGAATTATTTTCATCACGCTCGGGCTTATTGCTCAGCTTGAAAATGAAGCACAGCTTGCATTTATTATTTCGCACGAGATAGCGCATTATGAGCGTCACCACACAATGAATGAATATCTCCGTAACCAGGAAATTTTTTCTGACAAAGGCGGATACAAATACAATACCTATGATGATCAGATCCGTACGGCAAGCTCTTACAGCAAAGAGTTAGAGCTCGAAGCAGATTCAATCGGCATTGCGCGTCTTGCAAAAACAGGATACGATTGTGAAGAAGCGATCAGCTCGTTTTTTGTATTGCAATTTTCTGAGCTTCCATTCGAAGATTATGAATTCAACGGAAAGTTCCTGGAGAATCCTGTTATGCTTCTTCCGAAAGATCTTTTTCTTGACAGTGTAAAACCGATCAATCTCGAGAATGATATGGATGATGATACTTATTCATCGCATCCCAATATCGCAACAAGAAGAAACAGGCTGGAGAGTATTTTAGCCGGTATGACAGATTGTGGTGCAATGAAATTCGTTGAAGGAAAAACTGCATTTTATACAATGAGAAAGATTTGCAGGTTTGAAACTGTGCGTATTATGCTCAACAGGAAAGATTATTTAGCTGCGCTTTACAATGCTTATGTTTTACAGAAAGAAGATTCAACCAGCTTGTACCTCAAACAAAGCATCGGCAAAGCGTTATATGGAATGGCGAAATATAAAAATCACAGCCAGTACAGCGACGTTTCAGAATATTATGGAAAAAAAGAAGGAAACCAGCAGCAGTGTTACCATCTTTTTGCTGAGCTGAATGCAAGCCAGCTGAATATGATTGCCTTACGTTACCTCTACAATCTTTCGCTGGAAGATTCAAGCTACACCGTTATGGCCATGCGCGCTGATCTTGCAGAAGAAGCGGT
This sequence comes from Bacteroidota bacterium, assembly GCA_031412295.1. Classification (GTDB taxonomy): domain Bacteria; phylum Bacteroidota; class Bacteroidia; order Palsa-965; family Palsa-965. The sequence goes on along the minus strand of JANOCU010000008.1, from coordinate 331,441 downwards.
AAGAATGAACGAGATCCATTACGGTGATATGACCAAAACATTTGCGTTATATCTCGAAATGAAAAATGACACAGTTGATACAACGAAAAAAACAACTGTTGCAAAAGTCGATGATAATACGACTGATACTAAAGCATACGTTTCAAAATACGACAAGCTGCGCCAGGCAAAGAAAAAGCAGGAGAAGCAGGAAGCAACTGAAACAAAAAAATCGGATGCGAGTAAATTTTATCTTCTTGCGTTCGCAGATATTCTTCCTAACCCGGGAGTAAAAAAGATGTTTGAGCAGGCTGAGACAATTGCGGCTGAAAAATCGGCGATAGAAAAAGCGGAAGAGGACAAGCTCAATAAAATGAGCTCGTATGAAATCCGGAAAATGGAGCAGCAGAAAAACACTTCGGGGAAAAAAGATGGGTTGAGCCTTGGAATTGATACCGTCGTTTTTGTTGATCCGTTTTATTACATCGCAAATGAGCGCAAAGGATTAAAACGTATTGAATCCGAAACACAGCAGCTTGAATTCTCCAACCAGGTAAGAGAAAATGCTGCTTACTCCGGGCTCAATATCGAATTGCTGAATCCGAAAAGCTTTACGGTGAATGACGTTGATAAATACAATGACATGGCGGTGGTGAATGACTGGATGGGAGAACGTCTCGATCATGAAGATGATCTTGGAATGATTCCGCTCGAAACAGATCGTATGATGCCGCTTGTAGAAAAATACAACACCACGCATTTTTGCTACACCGGTGTTTATACTTACACACAAAAAAGACCAGGCCGCGGATTCATTGTGCTACTGAGCGTATTTATGTATCCTGCGCTTCCATTCGCAATTGCATATGCCGTTACACCGGAACATCACACCTACTATTACACGTTGATGTATGATGTAAAAACCGGAAATACCGATGTAAAAAACACCATTCACCTGAAATCAAAATCGAAAAGCGGGTATATCAATTCGATTATGTACGATATGATGCTGCAAATTAAGCGGGAGAAAAAAGTTAAAAACACGAAACGATGAGAAAAACAATTCTGCTCCTGCTTCTTCTTTTTGTTGGCAGTCAAACTATTTCGGCACAGGTTCCGGGCTACCAGGGAAAACGTTTCTCTGCAGGGTACAATGCCTCCACCTTCTTTTACATTATACCTGAAGGATGGAATGGCGATATCTCAGATATTTTCGCCGGCACACGACTTTCCTATAAAACGGAGCTGCATGTGAATTATGTGCTCTCGAGAAAAGTATCTGCGGGGTTCAGCTATTACTTCGCAAAACAAAAAGCGTATTTCACCCACAACTACGTTGAAAATTTCGGATACCTGGTACCGAAAGACGATTACGCATTGTGCAGGCTGAATATTTTCGAATTCAACATGAAGTTCTTCAGGAAAAACTTCATTGCACCTGCAGGATTTTATCACCAGCTTTCTGTAGCGATGGTATTATACAGTCTCGGCGAAAAAGGCAACACACTTACAACGTACAATCAGAATAACAGCTCTGCACCTGTTGTAATTGAAGGTGATAAAGATCCCTACTCCTGCGTGAAGCTTGGTTACAGCATTGGTAAAACAAATCCTATCGGGCATAATTTTTACCTGAATACTGCAATCGGCGTCAACTTTTTCAGGGGCGGCGACAGCTATTTCCTTCGTGATGCCAGTGAAGTCCACGTTAGGAATTATATACTTGTAAACTTCAATCGTAATTTACGTACGCACAATTTGATTGAATTAAAGCTCGGCTTCGGCTGGCTTGCATTTTAAAATTTTCTTTCCGTTAAAAATAAGAGAGCTGGTTAATTCCGGCTCTTTTCTTTTGCGCTTGACTTCTTTAATTGTTTTAATTCACAAAGCATGCCTCTTTTAAGCCAATCAGTCGAATAAGAAGCACTGCACTTTAAGCATTAACGCATCTTTACAGCATAACTCCGCACCCAACAGGCATCATTTACAAATCCCAACGAATATGAAACCATTAAAAATTTTTGCAGGTCTTTCTATAGCTATCCTCGTTTTGCAGGGTTGCTCAGATAAAGAACCAAAACCAACAGGACTTCCGGGCGACAATCTTGATTTGTTTGCTGTACTTAATCTTTTCGAAAAATCGACAAGCATTGAGGGTTTTGAAAAATCATTGAATGATAAATCCACAGGTGTAAACAACATGGACCTGAATGGTGATGGAAAAGTGGATTACATCCGCGTGGTAGATCTGCAATCGGGCGATGCACATGCTATCACACTTCGTATTCCTGTAACACCTGAAGAATCGCAGGACCTTGCAGTAATTGAAATTGAAAAAACAAGCGACAATGCAGCAAGCATACAAATTATCGGCGACGAAGAAATGTATGGCAAAGAAGCGATCGTTGAGCCGAAAGATGGCAGCGAAAAAGCAGCTATTATTTATGTAAGTGAGCCTGGTGTTAACGTGTACATGTGGCCCGCTGTAGCTCATGTTTATTCACCTTCCTATGTAGTTTATACATCACCTTATTACTACGATTATTATCCTGTATACTGGAGTCCGTGGGAGCCTGTTGAATACAGAGTTTATGCTCCGATGGTTTACAAAAATCACGGGCAATATGTGAAGTACAACAAACACCGTTTCCGTAATGCGCATGAAATGTATTACTCAAACCGCATGAGTTCAGGGTTTGTGAAAGGCCGTTATAAGAACGGGGATTTCAAAGAAGGAAAACAAGCGCGTTACAAAGGTGATTTCCCAAAAGGAAATGGCAACAACAAACATGATGGTAATGGAAATGATCACCGTGGTGGAATGGACAAACATGATGGTAACAACAAGCATGATGGCAATAATAACCACGGAGGAAATGACAAGGGTGGAAACGACAAGCAGGGAGGAAACCATAAGCAAGGCGGGAACGACGGAAAAGATGATCGCGGTGGCCACGACAAAAAAGGCGGAAACGATAACGGTGGAAAAAATGATAATGGTAAAATGCAAAAGCAAGGCGGTGGAGATAAATCACCGAAAGGCGGAAATCAACCGAAAGGTGGTTCACCAAAAGGTGGTGGCGGAAAACATAAATAATAAAGTTCCCGTTTGACTGTAAAACAGGTTGTTCAAAAGAACAACCTGTTTTTTTTATTCCACCAATGAATGTTTAACCAACCAATTGAACCAATTCAGTTGCAGGCCGAACGTCATCCAGACCGAAATTCTTACATCCAATGAAAACATTCCTGGTTATTCGAAACTGTATGCATTGACGTTTATTTAAACTCAATTGCCGACAAAGCATAAAATAACTAAACGGTAAAAAATTAACATATTGGCACAATATTGTTAAATTATTCTACAATTATTGCTAAACTGTAAATTAATTATTTATTTAGCTATAACTAATTATTTATTCACCCTAAAAACAAACCTATGAATAGCACAAGAGTTCAACAAAGCCTGACAACGGCTAATGCCCTTTTTAACGACCAGGCATCCTACAGCAATCTGAGTACCGGAGATCTTATTGGATTCCTGCAAAATGAAATGACTGACATTACTGCCGATTTGCAGCTGGCATTTGATTGCCTGACAAAGTTCAAATGCCGCGGCTTTAAAGTGGAAGAAAAGATCGGTGCGCAAATCGATATCGCTACCTGTCTGAATCTTGAGGATCATGAAGCGCGTATGCGTGAGCTGCTGAAAGAGTATGCGATCGCAAAAGAAGCTGAGTAAACAATCCTTTTGTTTTTGTTAATTCAACAGCTTCCTGCTTAAAAATCAGGAAGCTGTTTTTATACCCCTGCCATGAGATTCAAACAATCATTTTATTCCATATTCGCCGATAGTCCTCAAAAGAGTGACGGAAGCGTAGAAAAAATTATTTACTCCACCAGGACAGGAATGGCGATGGTCATTACCACGGAGCAAATGGAATTGATCAGCAAGCAATCCTTTTTCCAATTACCATCGTGGCTCCTTGATAAGCTGGTGCAGGGAAAAATTATTGTGCCTGAATTTGAAAACGAATTTGAAACCTGTTTGCAGGAGAACAAAAATTTTCTTGACGATAGTCAAACGCTCAGCTATACAATTCAACCCACAGGTAATTGCCAGCTCGGTTGTAATTATTGCGGCCAGCTGCATCGCAATGTAACGATGTCGAGAAAAGTGATGGATGATGTGTATGCAAGGATTGAAAGCTTTACAACCAACCGTAGGTTTAATCATTTAGATGTTACCTGGTATGGTGGTGAGCCGCTGATGGCAGCAGATGAAATAATTTACCTTTCGGATAAGCTGATAAAACTTTCAGGAGAAAAAAAGATCAGGTACACTGCAGACATGATCACCAACGGATTTATACTTTCCGGGCCAAAGATGATTAAGCTTGTGGAAGATTGTAAGATCCGTGCTTACCAGGTTACGCTGGATGGCTTGCCGGAATATCATGATCAAAGCAGGCCAACGAAACAGAACAGGAGCTCGTTTCAAAAAATTTATTCGAACATAAAAGAATTTGTCTTCAGCTCTTTATTCACTGAGCACAATGTAAATCTTACCATCCGTCTCAATATAAATCGTCTCAACGCAGACGGAGTAATTCCTTTTATTGATTTTCTTCACGAGGAAGGACTCTCGGATAAAGTGGCGCTCGATTTCCAGGGCATTGTGGATTGGGGTTCCAACCAGGCTTCAGCAAAAAGCTTTCACATCTCTGAATTTGCAACAAAAGAAATTGAATGGATGGTGCACGGCATTAATAAAGGATTTGATTTTGACGGACTCGTTCCTAAACGTCAATACGGAGTTTGTATGGTGGTCGACAAAAATTCAGAAGTGTACGATGCAACCGGGAATATTTATCCGTGTTATGAGCTTCCGTATACACCGGGATTTGAAGACGGCCAGAATTTGGTAGGAAATCTTTCGAAGCTTGCAGAAAGAAAAGACGATAAAGATGTTCCCCTGCGCATGTGGAATGAAAATGTAAAAGATGAAAAATACGGATGCAACACTTGTACTTATTTTCCTGTTTGCGGTGGCGGCTGTCCGAAGTCATGGTATGCAGGAAGTGTTCCATGCCCGTCATTTAAATTTAATATGGACCAGCGCATTTTAATCCAGGCTGTTCGACAAGCAATAAAACCACAAACGCTGAAGCCATGAACAAGCAATTTGAAATAATAGAAAACAAGCTGAACGGTTATGAGCAATTTAAATCCGCGGAATTAGATCGCATCAAAAAAGATAAGCCGGCAGCTTCATCTTCCAATGCCGAACATATTTTTTATGATCTCATTGGCTTTCTTGCAAAGGATGACAAGCAGCTTGAAGTGCGGTTGCTCTATTATTTCCATGCGTACCAGGAATGCCTTTCCTTTTGTCGCGCAAACAGCATGACGTTAGCCACAGCCAAGCTGGATTTCATAGAGAAAAATTTATTGTTCGATATGGATCCGAAAAGCAATCTCGGAATGGAAGCGATCTTTTTTCCGATGAAAGCATTTTATTTTCATAAGATCAAAAAGTATGATGAAGCCGTGCAGCTGCTTGAACAATCCATTCAGCGATTTGATTTGCTGACACAACACAAATTCCTGCAAGCTGAAGATGCAATGCTGGAGCAGGAATTAAATATATGCAGGGTGTTTCTCCAGTCAGGAAAACATAGCGAGGCCATTGCTGCTGTAGGAAAGCTCACTTTGCATCTTGATCATAATATTAAACAAAAGTCAGCAAAAGAAAATGCAGGTCATGATGCGATACATTATTTCATCAATTCGGTATTGCATACATGCCTTGGATCTGAACAGAAAAAAATGGTCGGCCTGTTCAGTGAAGTGATCCGCAACTTTCTTGCTATGGAAGCTTGCGGCGGAAAGAACGCTCCGGCTTATTACCGGCTTTTAGAAGCATGGCTTAAAAATCAAAAAGAAATTTTTATTTTTATTCTTTGCAGCGAAATGGAAACGCTATTCCGCAGTCCCGGAATGGTTCAATTGTTATTAATAGCATACCTTATCGTAATAACAGCTGAATCAGATTACCCGGGAAAAATGGAATTGTGCGATTTGGCCGCACGCTATTCAAAAGATGTTATCCGTATCGAATCAGAAAAATTTCAAAAGATACTCAGCGCAACAATCAACCAGCAAAAAGTCCTGAAATGAAAAAAGCAGCCTGTTTTTTGATGTTGATTGCAGCAGGAAGTTTTGTGAATAGTTGTTCAGATAATGCGCCGGCCGGGAGCAAAAACGAAGAAATAGTGAATATCAGGATTGATTATAATGTGGAGACGCTCGGAATCATTTTCGCACTATCCGGCGATGCAGACTGGCTTTTGGAACACAGCAATAAATCGGAAGACTCTTATTTTCTGAAATTGTACCGCAAAGAATTTCTTCGTTTTAAAGATCATGCTGCAGTTAAGGAATTGGATGCGCTGACAGAAAGAAAAATTCTTTCAATTTCAGATCCATACATCGGGCTTCATTATTCACCTTTACCTGGATTTAAAAAGACTGCTGAGTTTAAAGATGATTTCTACAAACGTTCGGAACACAGCAAAGAAGAAATCGATTCGGCAATGGAAAACTTTGCAGGATTAGTCAGGCAGTTTTATAAAGATGCCGGCTTAGCTGCTTTCTTTGAGAAGCACAAAATGGTTTATGGTGAAATTGAGAAAGAAGTAAAAGCTTCCATGCCGAAGGAAAATTTCGCGCAGCTGCTTTCCGGGTTTTATGGAAGCACGTCAAAAGCGCAGCTTACAATTATTCCGTCACCGGCTTTATTCGGCCAATGGGGATTTGCACATTCCATTCAAAAAGACACAAGCACCGAATTTTTTCAATTGCTGAGTCATGGTGAAGAGCGAAACACTTCCGATTGGAATGAAGTGAATACGAACCTGGGCTTTGGCAATTCGAAATACAATTTTGAATTTGCCATCCACGAATTCGGTCATTCATTCGTTCGTTTCCTTGATAAGCCAGCGAATCAACAATTGATAAACAGTCTCGCCGACAAAAACACCGATGAGCTGAAAGCTGCCATGGAAGAGCAAGGCCAGGATACCAGCTGGGCAAATGTTTTTGAAGAACATCTTGTGCGGTCAATTGAAATTTTGATCGTAGAAAAATTGGGCGACAAGAAACAAGGACAGGAAAAGCTAAAAGAAGAAGTGGAAGGAAATCATTTTATTTATTTGAATGATTTTATTGCTTCATTGCATAAGTATGAATCGAACAGATCAACTTATCCTGACCTGGAAAAATATTTTCCGGTGCTTGTAAAAGAGTTGAGTGTGGCGGGGAAGAAATAATTATTCCGTAAGTAAAGTATTACAAAAAAAGAGGTTGTCTCATCGAGCAACCTCTTTTTTTTGTAAAACTCTAAACTAGTTACACCTTCACTTTCGAACGGATAATATTCAACGCGCCACCTGCTTTAAACCATTCTACCTGCTGTTCATTGTAAGTATGGTTTGCAAGGATCTGCTGCTCTGTTCCGTCAGCATGATGCAATGTAATTGTCAACGGCTGATTCGGAGTGAAAGAAGTTAAACCGGTAATATCGATCGTATCATCCTCCTGGATCTTGAGATAATCATCTTTGTCGACGAAGGTCAATGCAAGCATTCCCTGCTTTTTCAAATTCGTTTCGTGAATACGTGCAAACGATTTTACAAGCACCGCACGCACACCAAGATGACGTGGTTCCATCGCTGCATGCTCACGTGATGATCCTTCACCGTAATTTTCATCACCCACTACAAGCGTTCCTACACCTGCAGCTTTGTATTGACGCTGCACTTTCGGAACCGCATCGTACGAGCCGGTCAGCTGATTCTTAACGTTGTCGGTTTTTTCATTGTAGAAATTCACCGCACCGATAAGCATGTTGTTTGAAATATTATCGAGATGTCCGCGGAACTTCAACCATGGACCAGCCATAGAAATATGATCCGTGGTACATTTTCCTTTTGCTTTAATGAGCAGCTTCAGGCCTTTCAGCTCTGCGCCTTCCCATGGTTTAAACGGATCAAGCAATTGCAAACGATCTGAAGTCGGAGAAACATTTACAGATACTTTGCTACCGTCTTCTGCCGGCGCCTGGTATCCTGCATCTTCAACAGCAAAACCTCTTTTCGGCAATTCATCACCGGTTGGCTCATCCAGCTTAACAAGTTCACCTTTATCATTGGTAAGAAAATCGGTGATCGGGTTAAACGTCAGATCACCTGCAATCGCAAGCGCGGTTACCAATTCCGGTGAACCAACAAATGCGAATGTGTTCGGATTGCCGTCAGCACGTTTTGCGAAATTTCTGTTGAACGAATGCACGATTGTATTTTTCTCCTGCTTCTCCGCTCCCATTCTATCCCACATTCCTATACAAGGACCACAAGCATTCGTAAATATTTTCGCACCGATCGATTCAAAAATGTCAACGAATCCATCACGGTTGATCGTGTAACGGATCTGCTCTGAACCCGGATTAATTAAATATTCTGATTTTGCTTTTAAGCCTTTTGTTGCAACTTGTCCCGCAATAGAAACAGCACGCGAAATATCTTCATAAGAAGAATTGGTACAAGAACCGATCAGTCCAACCTGGATATTTGTAGGCCAGCCGTTTTCTTTTGCAACTTCTTTCATTTTGCTGATAGGAGTCGCGAGATCCGGGGTAAAAGGTCCGTTCAAATGCGGCTCAAGCTCAGAAAGATTAATTTCAATTACCTGGTCAAAATATAATTCAGGATTTGCATACACTTCCGGATCAGCAGTGAGATGTTCTTTCACTCCATTCGCAAGCGCAGCAACTTCCGCACGACCAGTAGCGTTCAAATAACGCGCCATCGATTCGTCGTAGCCGAATGTAGAAGTTGTAGCTCCTATTTCCGCACCCATATTGCAAATCGTTCCTTTTCCTGTGCAGGACATTGACGTTGCACCTTCACCAAAATATTCTACGATTGCACCGGTTCCGCCTTTTACAGTAAGAATGCCGGCCACTTTTAAAATCACATCTTTCGGCGCTGTCCATCCGCTCAATTTACCTGTCAGCTTTATGCCTATGAGCTTTGGAAATTTCAATTCCCACGGAAGACCTGCCATCACATCACACGCATCAGCACCACCCACACCAATTGCAATCATTCCGAGTCCACCTGCGTTCACAGTATGCGAATCCGTTCCGATCATCAATCCGCCGGGAAACGCATAATTCTCTAATACAACCTGGTGAATAATTCCTGCACCGGGTTTCCAGAAACCAATTCCGTATTTATTAGAAACAGAAGCAAGAAAATCAAATACTTCTTTGCTTTCTTTTGTCGCCACAGCCAAATCATCCTTTGCACCCATTCGCGCAGTGATCAGGTGATCGCAGTGAACAGTTGAAGGAACAGCTACTTTTTTTCTTCCCGCCTGCATAAATTGCAACAAAGCCATTTGCGCAGTTGCATCCTGCATCGCCACACGATCGGGGTTAAAATCCACGTAATCTTTTCCACGGCCAAACGGTACTTGCGGCAACGCTTCAGTTAAGTGGATGTAAAGAATTTTTTCTGTAAGCGTAAGCGGACGACCTGTGAGGTTACGCGCAGCTTCTACTTTACCGGGGAGGGCCGCATACACTCGCTTGATCATTTCTAAATCAAAAACCATATTGAGGGATTTTTTTTATTGTTGGTGCCAAATGTGTTCAGATACAAATTTACAAATTCATAAGTTGACAAAGCCCGTTTTTTAAAGGAATTTTAAGGATGAGGAGCAAAACTGCTTCGCAGGCCAGGCAAGCTTGTTCCTGCTTTTCGCTGCAAGTCCCCTGAAGGAGACATGAAGGATGTCCCTTCAGGGAGAGCTTTTCACTGCAATCACGGCTAAAAATAAAAAACAGTTTCCCCCCAGGTCTCACGTCTCACGTCTCACGTCTCAAATCTCATGTCTCCTTGCGCTCGATAAATTATCTAATTTTGTCCTATGAATTCAGGCTTCGTTGAAAATCTCCGTGTTTCAGTTTCAGCTATTCGCGGACAAGCGTTGCGGGCCTTTCTTACCATTCTTATTATCACCATCGGCATTTTAGCGCTCGTCGGCATTCTTACTTCTATCGATGTTTTAAAAGGCTCGCTCACAAAGAATTTTACGAGCATGGGCGCAAATACATTTACCATCCGCAATAAAGAAACGCGCATCCGCATCGGGCGCAGCGGAAAAAAACCAAAAAAATTCCGTCCCATTACTTACAAAGAAGCAATGGAATTTGCCGAACGTTTCGATTTTCCCGGCAAAGTTTCTGTTTCAACCATGGCCTCGTTTACAAGCACGCTCAAACACAAATCAAAAAAAACCGATCCCAATATCCAGGTGCTTGGTGTCGATCAGAACTACCTTGCCACATCAGGATATGAAATTGAATCAGGGCGTAATTTTTCGCGCGCAGAAGCAACTTCAGGCGCGCACGTTGCATTGATCGGTCATGATATTGTGGTCAATCTTTTTAAGAAAGAAGATCCGATCGGCAAACAGATCAGCATCGGTTCCGGCAAATACATTATCATCGGCACGTTGCGTCCGAAAGGAAGCTCCATGGGATTCAGCGGCGATAAATCGGCCATGCTTCCTATTGAAAATGTGCGCCAGTATTTTTCGCAGCCCGGAATGAATTTTACCATCAGCGTGCTTGCCTCCGATAGTCGATTGATGGAAGCCACTATCAGTGAAGCAACAGGCTTATTCAGCATCATCCGCAAAGTTGATATCGGCGATGATCTTAATTTCGATATTATAAAAAGCGATAGTGTTGTAAATGCGCTGATCGATAATATAAAATACGTGAGCATGGGTGCCATGCTTATCGGCTTCATCACGTTATTCGGTGCCGCTATCGGGCTTATGAATATCATGTTTGTTTCCGTCACCGAACGCACAAGAGAAATTGGTATTCGCAAAGCATTGGGCGCAACAAAAGCAGTGATCAGGAATCAATTTCTCACAGAGGCAATTCTCATTTGTCTTATCGGCGGTTTGTTCGGAATTATTCTTGCTGTACTTGCCGGACTGGGAATTTCTTTCGCCATGAATGCAACATTCATCATGCCCTGGCCCTGGATTGCTTTGGGTTTCGCAATCTGTTTTGTTGTCGGATTAATTTCCGGTTTGTATCCTGCTATCAAAGCATCAAAGCTGGATCCGATAGAAGCTTTGCGATACGAATAATTCGAAAAATTCGAAGATTTGAAAATTCGAGATTCGACATTGATCGTTTGTTCGAGCGAAGTCGAGAACGTCTTGCAAGAAAATATTTAATCAAAAGGAAAGATTTTGGGCAAGACCGGCGGAGGGAATTTTCGTGTTGATGCGAAATGTCATTCGCATGGGGTTCTCGACTTCGCTCGAACAAACCAGAAAATCAATTTCGAATCTTCGAATTTTCAAATGTTCGAATTTCCTCCAAAAAAAAATCCCTCTCCGTGAAGAGAAGGATTTAATTCAATTGAATATTTAATTATTCAGATACCACTTCGAATTTGAAGCTTGCAACAACCTCTTTGTGCAAACGAACTTTTGCATTGTAAGTTCCGGTTGTTTTAACGTTCTCTTCGTTTTCGATGGTGATATTACGACGATCGATTTCGAATCCGAGCTTACGTAAAGCATCTGTTAGCTGTACGCTTGTGATCGATCCGAAAATTTTTCCGTTGTCGCCTGTTTTAGCACCAACAGAAACAGTCATTTCACCAAGCTTAGCAGCATTTTTCTCTGCTTCAGCTTTGATCTTAACTTCTTTGTGAGCGCGTTGTTTTACATTTTCTGCGTGAATCTTCTTCGCGGTAACATCAGCTAAAATGCCAATGCCGTTTGGAATAAGAAAGTTGCGTCCGAATCCCGGGCGAACTGTCACAACATCGTCTTTATAGCCGAGGTTTTTTACGTCTTGTTTAAGAATGATTTCCATTTCGTATTTCCTCCTGGGTTATTTAAGTTGATCTGCAACGTAAGGCAACAATGCAATGTGACGGGCGCGTTTGATCGCTCTGCCAACTTTGCGCTGGAATTTTACAGATGTACCTGTAAGTCGGCGTGGAAGAAGTTTTCCCTGCTCGTTGACGAATTTGATTAAAAAATCGCCGTCTTTATAATCGATGTATTTAATACCGGCTTTCTTGAAGCGGCAGTATTTTTTCTTTTTTACCTCAACGGAAGGTGGGTTGAGATAACGGATTTCAGAGCTATTTTCGGCCATGATTGTTTCTTGTTGAGATGTTAAACTGTTTCTTTTTCTTTCTTGGCATTCTTAGCTTTGTTGCGACGCTTCTCAGCATATGCAACGCCATGTTTGTCAAGAGCTACTGTCATGAAACGCATAACACGCTCATCACGCTTGAAAGCAACTTCGAGCTCAGGCACAACGTTTCCGTTTGGCGCTTTGAATTCGAAAAGATGATAATGGCCGGTGGACTTCTTTTGGATCTGGTAGGCTAGCTTTCTTAAGCCCCATGATTCCTCGTGAATGATGTCCGCGTTGAGATCTTTTAAGATCTTACGGAACTTGCCCACCGCCTCCTTTGCCTGATCCTCAGACAAAACGGGAGTTAAAATGAAGACGGTTTCGTACTGGTACATTTTGTTGGTTTTTATAGTTACCCCTTCCGATACTATATCGGAATGGGGACGGCAAAGGTAGTATTTTCCGGCAAATCGAGAAGTAAATGAGCGTTTTTTTCATTTTTACGACCTTTCAGTATTTATTTATCTGGCTGAAAATCAACTAGCTGACTTTAAAGCTACTTTCAGCTATGAATTATTTTAGCCACAGCAAACCATAAAAATCATAAAATGAACTTCAGAATGTTCGGCGCCAAGTCGTTATTCGCGGCGTTTTGTCTGTTCTCAGGCGTTGCTTCCCTAACCCTATTGAAACTTTCTCAGGCGATTGGTTCCTGTATAATTTATTGTTCCCGCGTACAAACTTCCATTGTAAACCGCGAGCGATCCAACAATGAAAGTTAGATTGCTTCCCAAAGACGACCAGGTAGTTCCATTCCATCGTGCAACGTTTCGTACCGATACAGAACCAGCACCGGAAAAATCACCGCCAACAAAAAGTTCACCATTATAAACATGCAATGCTTTTGCGCCGTTTAATCCACCGGAAAGACTTCCACCTACAGAGCTCCATGACGATCCGTTCCATTTTGCGAGATAACGTGTGCTTCCTGCATCCGCCTGCGTAAATGTTCCGGCAACGTAAAGCGCATTATTATAAACGACCAGGTCATTTGCAGTTCCGTTCAATCCGCTCACACCTACCTGTACCCACGATGAGCCATTCCATTTTGCAATTCGGTTAGTAGTAGTTGAGCCTGACATGGTAAAGCTTCCCGCTGCATATAATTCACCATTATAAACAGCAAGCGCATTCACTGTATTATTAAAGCCGGCTCCAACAGGAACCCAAGATGAACCATTATGCTTTGCAACGCGATTATATGTAACGCTGTTATACGTTGTAAAATAACCGCCGATGTATAAGCTGCCGTTATGTGATTCTATTGAATTTACATTGCTGTTCATTGCAAAAGTTCCTGCCGTCCAGGTCGAGCCCGTCCATTGCGCGCACATCGCCATCCCGAACGATTGTGAAAAAGCGCCACCACCATACAAGGTATTATTATGCACGCCGAAGTTGGTAAAGCCCTGTCCGTTTACACCGGAAAGATTAATTGGTGAGATTGACGAACCATTCCATGTAGCAGCGCCGAAAGTTGGTGAGCTGCCGACAGTAAAAAAGTTTCCTGCGATAAAAAGTTTGTTATCGAAAACGAACAAACCGTTAATGGAGCCATCAATTGTAGCACCTGCATCTGCCCATGCTGTTCCTGTAATACTTCCGTTGGTGGGTGGAGTAACGGGAGTTGCAGATGGCGGAAATTCTTCCGGGTAAACAGGAAGATCTTTTGTGCAGGAAACAGTAAAAATTGCAAGGAAAAAAAATGCTGTAAAGAGGGTCAGGGTTACTTTCATGGGGGTAAGATTATTCTTTATAAAAGTACAGCTTTTTTCAAAAGGCGTTTCAAATGTACTTCATATCGCCGCGGCGGATACAACGTACATTTTTTCTGATCGTTGATACGTGATTATTTCTTTTTCAAATCACTCAGTTCAAACGTGCTTGCGGGTCCTCCTTTGAGGATATTTCCTGGCATATCGCTGAAATAAATTCCAATCATCCTTTCTTCTTCGTCAGGCGAATTAAGCAAAGATGAAATTTTAATTTTTTTGGGTTCCAATGAATCAATCCCGATTGGCTGTCTCACGAACAGTTCTCTCCCGGCAATCGGATCTCCTCCTGATGACATACCTGAAAATATGCCTTGTAACACACGCGGATGTTTTGAAATCCCGATTTTTAAAACAATGTGAATACTTTTTCCTTCACCACTTTCGACAAGAGTGTGAATACAACTGCCTTCTATTCTTAATTCACCTTTAAAAGTTCTTGAAGGTCCTTTCATTTCAACACACATTTGTTTTTTTTGCTGGTAAATCTGCACGGGCGATATAAGAACAAACATATCTCCGGAATTGCAGCGAACGTAACTGTACCATTTCCCTTCACAATTTTCGAGCATTGGAGAAATCGTTCTGACTTTTTGTTGAAGAAAATCAGAATAACTTTCAAAGCCGGCGTATTCAGCAATTATTTCTACGTATTCATCCTTTAAAATTAAAATACCTCCTCCTTTATCTTCTGCATTTCTCGCTCGCAGAAGTACCTTTTTATACAAATATTCTTCTGCAAAAAATGATTTCTTTCCACGCCACTCTTTCATTTTTTCATGGATGAGCGGATAATTTGCGTTAAGCAATTTATAACCTGCTTCAGCTGCCATCGCATCTAACAAGCTAATTATATCTGCGGATTTACATTTCATACAACCAGTTTTTTGCTCAAAGAACTTATACTTAAACAATTCTCCAAAAGAACTTTCCGAACCCACCAATTTACTTTCCGAAAACAGATTTTTCGCACATGAACAAAAAATTCCCTTTCAAAGGGAATAAAAGGGAAAACAAAGAATAACAAGACCACGGAAAGGCCCATATTTTTTTTAGCGGTTGTTCAATCTTTGCATCACTCAGAACTGATACATGATGTGCGAATAAAAAGTAAAACAATCAATGCAAAGACGCTTCACTTACGGGTATGCACCCGGTCCTTAAAAGGAAAAACAGGAAGCATCGCAAAAATTGTTCAGCCGCATTCTCACGTCATGTTTCCTGAACCTGTTGTTATAACCATTGTTTCGGAATAGGCAGCCGCAGTAAAGCTAACTGCGTGGTTATCGCAACAGGCGAAGGAAAATATATTCCACGAACATGTTAAGCCGGGAGCTGATCCCCAGTTGCAAACGCGACAAGGGAAAAGTATGTCCGAATGAGGACGACCGGAATTGTAAACGACTAATAAAAACTATCATGAGAAAAATAATGTCATTTGCCATCGCCGTTGTATTAGCCGCGAGTGGAATGTTTTGCAACTCGTCATCAACGAATGTTGCAGGTAAAGCCGGGAAGTTTGTCAAATCCTTTTGCGATGATGAACCAATTACATTGACATCACGTGTACGTACCAGTGGAGGATTTCCTATTTCAGGAGCAACTGTTTCGCTTACGCCATCCGGGACCTCTACACCGTTATTCACTGGAGTAACTGATAGTAACGGTCAGCATATCTTTGATTCAGTTCCGCAGGGTGGCTACCACTATAAAATCGTAGCGACAGATTATTACACCAAAAATGTAAACCTCACCTTCAATGTGAATACCACGCGTATTGATACGTTAATAGCTAAATAGCTGTTTTAATAAAGAAGCCTTCCGGTTTTCGGAGGGCTTCTTTACTTTATAGCTTACATTTACATATAAAAATCATGCGAAATATAAATTTAAAGTTGA
Source organism: Bacteroidota bacterium (assembly GCA_031412295.1). Lineage (GTDB taxonomy): Bacteria > Bacteroidota > Bacteroidia > Palsa-965 > Palsa-965. Next base: position 315,487 of record JANOCU010000008.1, on the reverse strand, counting down.
ACAATAAAACAACTTAACTATTTTTCGTTTCTTATTTCTGATCTTCTCCCCGATGAAAAGCGTATTATTCTTACTGGTTGTTTTTATCTCCGGTGCCTGTGTTGCGCAGGTCGATTCGCTCAGGCAAAAACTATCGGGTTCCAATGGCAAAGAAAAAGTGAAATTGCTTAACAGGTTAACTGCACTGGACACAGTAAACTTTCGTGCCTATCATACGCAGGCGATGACACTCGCGAAAAAGATAAATGATCCTTCCGGTGAAGTTCATGCATTATGTGCGATGGGTGATCATTATTATGACCTGGGAAATTATAGCGCAGCATACCCCTATTATTCAAAGGCAATAAGTGCGTCCGGGAAATACAAGCTGCCTTATGATTTAATAATGTGCCTTGATAAGGCTGCGGCCACAAAAGAAGCAGATCAAAAATATCCAGAGGCTTTAAATTTATATAATGAAGCGGTTGCGGAAAGCAGAAAGCTTAATGACAAAAATGAAACAATGGTGGCACTGGAACGTGTTGGTTTGTTTCTGCGTGATCAACGTGAAGATAGCATTGCCCTCGAAAGGTTTCATGAGCAGCTGCAAATAGCAAAAGAATTAAATGATTCCGCTGCGATGTATATCAGCCTCAATAATATCGGAACGGTATATCACATTCGCGGAGATTTCGAAAACTGTCTTCAATATTATGACGAGTCATTGCGGATTGTAAAAAAAATGGGTAACGATTCTATTGCTGCAATTTCACTTCTGAATACGGGTTTGATATATAAGGAGCAGGCAAATTACCCGGAAGCCTTAAAAAGACTTTTAGAAGCATTGCGTTACCTCGAAACAAGAGGTCCATCTAAATCACTTGGTTCATGTTATGCCGCTGTTGGAAGCACCTATCAAAAGTTCGAAGAAACCAACAATGCTTTATTTTATCACTACAAATCGCTTGAGGTGCGTAAAATAATCCAGAACAAAAAGAGCATTTCAATGTCATACACCAATATCGGTGAAACATATATTGCACAGGGAAAATATGATTCTGCTTTAAGAAACATTAACCGTTCTATAGAATTAAAGGAAGAAGTCGGAGATAAGGGTTTGCTTGCAAGCAGCATTGATTTGTTGGGAGAGCTTTATTTCCAGATGAAAAATTATGAGCTGGCAGAAAAATATTTCCTTAATTCAATGGAGCTGAGAAAGGAAATAACAGATCCGAACGGGAAAGCAACTACGCTGAATAAGCTCGGTAATTTATATTTTGAATGGAAAAAATATGACCTCGCTTTGCTACAGCTTGAAGAAGGCCGAAAAATCGCAATGGCAACAGGAACAAGAAAAATCTTATTGACGAATTACGAAATTACAATACGGGTATTGAAAGCTACAGGTAAAAGCGATGAAGCTATCCGGTTCTATGATGAATACATTGCATTGAATGAGGAAATATTAAGCGTCGAAAAAAATAAAGCAATAAGAGAGCTGCAAATTAAGTATGACCTCGATAAAAAAGATCACCAGATCGAGCTCATGAAGGAAAAAGACAAATCGCAAGCTGCAATTGTTTCCCAGCAAAGCACCCAAATCAATTCTTTAATCGTGGTTGCATTTTTACTTATCGTGATTTTCGCCTTAGCATTTAAGGCTTACCGCTCTGGTGCAAAATCAAATAAGCAAAACAAAGTGATCATTGCGCAGAAACAAATGATGATTGAGCAGAAGCAAATTGTAATGAAAGAGCTGCATCACCGTGTAAAAAATAACTTACAGGTTTTATCATCACTGCTGAATCTTCAGCAACAGCGCATGGGAGATGTCCAAACAAAGGAAGCCATTAAAGCCGTCGGGCACCGGATGAATGCAATGTTACTTATTCACCAGGACCTATACGGTGAAAGTGCCGACTCGCTTGTGGATATGAAAGCATACCTGGAAAAGCTTGTCGACAACCTTCTTTTTTCATTTGACTATTCGAAAGATAAAATGAAAGTAAATTTTGATGCTGAACCTATTACACTTGATGCCGACAAAGCGCTCAGTCTTGGATTTATCTGCAATGAGCTTATCAGCAATTCGTTTAAGCATGCATTTTCTGAAACCACCCATCCGGAGCTGATGATAACACTGAAAAAGAATAGTCCTGAAAATTTATTGTTTACAATTGCTGATAACGGCAAAGGAATGCAGGTTGAAAAAGACATTGAAAAAAATAATTCTTTCGGACTACGATTGATAAATATGTTTACGAAAGATTTGAAGGGAAGTGTTACTATTGTGTCTGATCAACGTGGCTCACGTTTTGAATTTATCATTCCAATAAATAATTAAGCGCATGAAACCAGCAAGAATTCTCATTGTCGAAGACAAATCAATTATTGCAGAAAGCCTTGCTGCTTCTTTAGAAAAAGCGGGATATAGCATTTCAGGAAAAGCAGCATCCGGTGAAGAAGCGCTTAGGATTATTGAAAATGAAATCCCCGATCTTGTCCTGATGGATATCCACCTCAGTGGAAAGCTGGATGGTATTCAAACAGTAGAAAGGTTGAACCGGAAAAACAGTATTCCTGTTATTTATCTTACCGATTTTCATGATGCAGAAATAATTGAACGTGCAAAACATACGCATCCGCAAGCTTACCTGTTAAAGCCATGGCAGGAAAAGGAGCTGCTGATTGCAATAGAAATTGCTTTTTTTAATGCGAGTACGGGTAAGGAGGCGCAGCCTGGTACAGCTCAAAAACCTACAGAAGAATTTTTCTCTTTTACTGATCGGTTTTTTATAAAGGATAAAGATATTTTGCATCGGGTAAATGTTTCCGATATTTTGTGGGTAGAGGCAGGTGGCGCTTATTGCACAATTATGACAGTACAAAAAAGTCACACCTTAACAATGAACCTTGGCAATTTTAATGAGAAATTCAATCACCCGCTTTTAGTGCGCGTCCATCGTTCTTATGTTGTAAATATGGATAAGGTAACTGGAATTAACGGCAACATGCTGATCATGGAAACCGGTGAAAAAGAAATTCCTATCGGGGAAACCTATCGTGACGATGTGAATAAGCGATTCGTGCGCATTTAATTTACACGCACACAAAAGAAATAAGGGTGTTCACAAAGGAAAACAGGGTGTTCGGAAAACTTATTTCCCTGTTTGTAGGGGTAAGGCGTTATTTGGCGGTGAAATCAGTTAGCAAAAATAACTTTTTCACCCCTACGCTTTTCGATGAACGAAACCACCTTCGACGTTTTCATTTCTCATGCTTATGAAGATAAAAATTCATTTACCAACGAATTAGCTGTTGCATTAAAAGATCGTGGACTTAAAGTCTGGTATTCCGGATTTGAATTAAAGCTTGGCGACAGCATAACAAACAGCGTAAACAAAGCGCTTAAGAATGCACAATTCGCAATCGTTGTCATCAGCCCCGTTTACCTCGAAAAACAATGGGCGATGAATGAGCTACATGGACTTTTCAACCAGCCCTCCGAGCGAAAACGCCTTCTTCCTATTCTTCATAATATCAGTATGGATGAAATAAAAATTCATCTTCCGCTGTTGGCAGATCGTTATGCAATTTCTACAGACAAAGGATTAGACTTTATTGTCCATAATGTCGTGGAAGTAATCACAGGAAAAATAGACTCTGAAAAAGATTTCGGGCACTATTCCGAAAATAAATCAACGAATAATAGTAACACGGGTTATTCAGGATCTATTACGGTGGGAACCGGGAGAAAAAGAAGTACAGAAAATAGTTCAGAGCAGGAACAAAAGGGAAATTCGATTGGGAAGATGATTATTTATGGACTTGTCGGATTAACACTTTTGTTTTTGATCTATTATATAATCAAGACGCTTGACGGAGGCCATGGAACGCTTCCGACATGATCATTGTTCCTTTTAATAAATTCTAATCCAATTCAAATGAAAATAAAGCTACAACAGTTCGGACTTGCACTGCTGCTAACAGCAATAACATTAAGTGGCTGTGAAAAAGAAACGCCGTCGGCAGTTACATCTAAAAATTTTACGGTTACTTCCTGGTCGTGGGAATCTCCGTATTACATCACGCGATTAAGTGTACCGGAATTAACTTCCGATAATATTAATTCAGCCGCAGTGATGGTTTACTTCAATACCATTGCAGGAAACTGGTATGCCGTGCCGTGGACACAATATAATTCACCTTACAATTATTATATGGGATACATCACCAGCGCGGGAACAGTTAAGGTAACATGGGTTTACGATTCTTCCTTAAGCAGCGGAAATGATCCCAACGCATATTATTCTGCTAATGTAAAATGTAAGGTTGTCGTTGTGCCCGAAGCACAAAGAAAAGCAAATCCCGATTTAGATCTTACCGATTACGAAGCAGTAAAGGCAACTTTTCATTTGAAAGATTAATCCGCATCAACTTTTTTCTAACCCCCGGGGAATTGGCAAAACCTTTTTGCCGGTTCCCATTTTAAATGGCAAACAATAAAAAATACGATGTCTTTATCTCCTATGCTATCGAGGATAAATTTCCGGTGGCTGAGACGATCGCAATTTGCCTGAAAGAAAAAGGAATAAAAGCCTGGTATGGAGGCAACGAATTAAAAGTAGGCGATTCTGTTTCTGCTGTAATTAATGAGGGCCTCCGCAATTCTAACTATTTCATTTTTATCCTTAGTCCATCTTATATCCGCAATTGGACGATTGTTGAGCTATACACGTTTGTTGAAAAAGAGCGACAACAAAAAAAGAAGCTCATTCTTCCTGTCTGGCATACAATCAGCTTCGAAGAAGCAAAACAAAATCATCCGATCATCTCAGATCTGTTCGGGATTTCTACTGATTACGGATTAGAGGCTGTATGTCAAAATTTGTATGAGGCGATTCTCAAAAGAAAAAAAGAAGATCATACACAAAGGTTAAAACTGATCTCGCAAAGAACTTTTTATTTTTTGCTATGCTTCACGGCAATCTTTTTTATTTACAAAAATTATTCCTGCTCTACCCTTCCACTTCCCTCGAAACAATCCGTGCAAAGCGAAATTAAAAAAAGGACTGCAGCGTTTCAGCTGAATTTAGAAAACGAGCTTCAGAAAAGGCTCATCATTGAAAAAGGAAATCCTGTGCCGGTTGATTCAGTGATCAGCGCTTACAATATTTTCCTTACAACAAGCAACCACAAACGAAATGATTTCCGTTTCGAAAGTGAAGCAATCAACATTTCCGGGATCAAAAATATTGAAGCGCTTGGAATAAACATCATCGACGCTCCTTATAACAACTATGGACTTTCTACTGTAGCTGCATATTCGTTCACTTATGAGAATCGTTTTATTCCGGATACCGTTTTTAACTATTCCTTTATGCTTATCAATCTTTTGCCATTAACGTTCACCATTGACACGCTTTATGAATCGGGCGAAAAAGTTCATGCACATGTTACGTACAAACAAAACATTCGCACCATTGACGGAACGTATTCGTACAAAATAAAAACCGGCACACTAAGAAAACAGCAAATTCAATTAACAGGACACAAACCTTCTGAAGAATATATTTTCGAATTAAAAAACGGCAGCTGGAATATTTGTGAAGTAAAATAAGCCTGTTCACAAAGAAATTCAGTCCGTTCGCAAAAAACATTTTTAATTCTTCTGTTCAGGGTAGATGTTTGAAGATTATTAAATGAAATGGTACATATGGCTCATCCGGTTTTTGAAAATTGGGAAGATTATGACAGCCTGAAAGAAAATACAGAAACTGCCAACGAATTTTGTCACACCGAAAAATGGGAGGTGAAATATTTAAGGGAAAAAATAAAACGTCATTATCCGAATTTGCACGCAAAACATATTCTTGATGCAATTGCATTTTGCGGAACGAAAATGCCTCCTCCGCATTACCGTCAACTATTTGTTGCTTCTGTTTTGAAACAATTAGGAATAAAAATATAGCCATAATGGTACGATACCTGTTTATTCTACTTACAATTTTATTGGTGAATAATAAATGTGGTAATGAAAAACCAGCTGTGCTATCACCCGATGCAACAGTTTATATTACAGCAACAGGCACAAAATACCATTTGGAAAACTGCAGGTCATTAAAAAAATCAAAAACAGCCATATCCCTTCCTGATGCAATTTCAAAAGGTTACGTAGCGTGTAAAATATGTCATCCTCAAGCCACCGAAAAAACAACAGGGACTTAAAATTTCAATTTATTGTATGACCTCCCATTTTCATACATCACTAAAATTCAAAATAATTTTGCTGCTTTTCCCTGCGGTAATTGTATGTGGATGTACTACAAATCCGGCAAGAGATGAATATTCGCCTGCAAGTGACGAAGAGCAAAAAATGGCGCTCCGTCAGCAGGAAAAAGAAAATCCGATACAGTTCCTTTCTTCCACCGGTACATACAGAAAAAATTTCTTCGAACGTTTTGTTGTAGATGGAACGATTTCAAATACCGCAACAGTGGCGACATATAAAGATGTTGTGCTTGAAGTTCGTTTTTATTCACGAACAGAAACCCTGCTGGATACGAAGCAATATACCATTTACGAATACTATCCTCCGGGATCCAGGAAAACGTTTAACCTGAAGATGTATGCAGCAGCCGGCACCTCGAAAATCGGTTGGAAGATTGTGGATGCAGGAAATTAATTGAACATGCATAAATGTTTCACTTCCTCCCTCCTCTACTCCTTTTTTCCTCTTCAAATTCATCCAAACACGAATCAAGCGGCTTACCTTCTTTATGAATACAATCACAGAAATTGCAGCGAGCAATTGAATCAACTTTACCTCTACTTTGTAGTCTGCAATCGTTTAATGTATTTCGCGGCATAATTTCATAGCAGCCTGTCGATAGTAATGCCGCAATGCAAATTATCAGTACTGTTTTCATAATGTGTTGGATGTAAAATAAATCAGCTTAGCGGAACATTTTGTTTCGTCCACGGAAAAATAAATTTCAATTTGTCGTAGTCCCAGCACAGCAAATACAAATTAGCAAGCACCATTAACAGTGAAGAAACCAACGATCCTTCAAACCGAACTGCAAATGAAAGAATGCAAATGTTTAAGATGATCGGAAAATAGATCAGCGCGCCGAGTGTTGCTGTACGTGGAATCAATAATAAAATTGCTGCGCTTACCTGCAAGACACCGATAAACGTATAATAATAACCCGTTCGATGCAATGCTTCTAAATAATTCCCCATCGGGTGATTGACGGATAAAGCAGTAAACCGCTCACCCATAATTTTCACAAAACCCGAAGGCAAAAATCCGGCAGCAAGACCTATGCGATTAAAGACTGCAAAATACCGCAGCCCTTTTTTTTGCTTTGCTTTAAAATGAATCCGGTCAAGCGTGGAGGAAAGGGACATTTAGTTTTAGCGTTTTACTATTAATCCCACAACGTACCAACCAATCCCAGAACAAAGCCTATCCATAGTCCGATGATATAAACAATTAAGCTGATTACGACCGCAAATGCTTTTTTCCAGCCGTAATAAAAAACATGATTCATCACATAATAAATAAGTCCACCGGTCGCACCGGCCAACGTCACAATCAGCAATGGTCTCACCATCCAGAATTTTGGCCACGCCGGATTTGGTTCATCCACTCCTAGTAAAAAAACGGAGATGAAGATGAGCGCAATTCCTCCGCCAAGCAACATTCGTTTAGCCAGAGTAGCCGGATTAATCGGCCGGGCTGTTAAATTATTTTCCTGTGTCATGATGAGTTGGTTTATTTGTTTTACACCAGTTAGTGTACACCTTGAATGATTTGATTAAACACAAAGTACTTTGCGATTCAAAGCTATGGTAACAATTTGTATTATGCAACAATTGCAGAAAAAAAAGCAGGAGAAGTTGGAAGAAAGGATTTTGTCGCAGAAAAAAATCCAGGAATTCACACGAAAATCTGACTGCTTATTTCGAGTGCCTGCGCAATATTGAAAAAAAGGAAAAACGTAGTACTTAAACTACAAACACAAAATCAGCGGGCAATGGAAATTTAAGCCTTCATTTTTCTGAAACCGAAAGAAGAAAACAATCCGGTCTTTGGTTCCGGAGCGATTGACCTGATTTTTGGAGATTCAACAACGGTAACATCTTTCGTCATTGCAATTCCTGCAGTCGTGATTGTTACAGCATGACTACCGATGGCCACGTATTTAAGATATCCACTCAGCACGAGGTCGCGTAATTTACCTCTTAACAGACTTTTCGGAATATCAGTCTCATTCGAAATTTCACTTGGAGAAACCGCCCTGTTGCATGGATCCTGGCTATCTTTCCGCGCAATCTTCAGTATTGAATCAAGCAATTCTACATTCATTTTAATCTGATCTTAAATTATACCAGATATAATTGCAATTTATGCGCCATGCCATAAGGTGGAATTCTGGCGTACATACGTGCGGCTAATTCATTCAATATTAAGATGCTAGGCAATGTAAATTTGTACCCCCATGTTTAAAGAAAATATTGTTGCTGAGGCAATAATTCCACACATTGGGTTGTTTATTTTATGAAGCCACACTTCACCACATAAAGCATATTATAAAAAGCATTCTTAAAAGAGTAAATGTTGTAAAGAGTTTTCTCCTCCACTTATCTAAAAGAAACTAACATACTACCGGAGGTTTTGGCCAGGTAAAAATGAAGGTCGTACCAATACCAACTTGTGATTCAAGCCAAATCTTTCCTCCCGCATTTTCAATAATAGTTTTTACAGAGTTCAACCCTATTCCATCACCGTCCTTGTTTTGGTAATCACTCTTTGCATAAATATTGAAAATATCATTGAACTCAGATTCGGGAATTCCAATCCCATTATCTGTAAAACGGAATTCATAGAAGGAACTCTGAACATTCAATTCAACCTTTATCACCAGGTTTTTTTTATCATTGAATTTTATCGCATTCGATATGAAATTTTGAACCACCTGGAACAATGCGATTCTTTCAACTTGAATAACAGGGAAATTATCCGGCAGCTCAATCTTTACAGTGGATTCAACACCTAAAAGATTATACACTTCCATTATAAGCGCATTTAAAGGTATTGGTTCCGTTTTTATAAAATCATTTTCGCTTTTTGAATAATCCAAAATATCCCTGACAAGATTTGTCAGCGTATTTCCTCTCTCTTTAAGCATCTGTGACAGATCTAAAGCTTCATTGACATTTCCTTCCTTCAATTCACTTTCAATAAGAGTCGAAATGCCAATGATATTATTTAATGGGGCTTTAAGGTCATGAGAGATCATGTAGGAATACTTATTCAGCTTTTCAAATGCACTTTCCAGTTTCTTTTTTTCTCGTTCTATCTGCAAAGATTTTACCCTTAATTCCAATAAGTTCATAACCTTACTTGCAAGAATTCCCAGGGCTTGCTTTTGAACCAATGTTAGTTTTTGCGGTTCTGTGTCAACCACGCAAAGAGTTCCTAACCGAAAGCCCTTACTTGTAATCAGTGGAGCTCCTGCATAAAACCGAATGTGATCAATGCCTTTTACATAAATATTATTTCGAAGTTCATCGTGGTTTAAAGCATTTTCCACTACCAACACTTCGTCGCCTTGTATTGCAAGCCTGCAAAATGAATCCGCTTTCGGTGTTTCGTTTACCGACGAACCAATTTTAGATTTGATCCATTGCCGTTTATCATCCAGAAAGGTAATCATGCTCATGGGAGTCTGGCAGATATGGGAAGCTAAAAATGTGACATCATCAAATTCCTTCTCCTGCGCTGTATCCAATATCTCATAAAATGCCAATTCATATAGTCTGGCTGCTTCCAGACTTGACGCCTCAGAATTCAGCAACTTTGTTTCAGCGTTTTTCAAATTTTTATCCATTAATTACTTTCCAAAGATACGCTGGTATTCTCCTTTTAGATTCTGATTTTATTTTTAAAAAGTAAGTAGGTCTATCTTTAAGAATTTCGTTCAACAAATCATCAACAACCTGTACTCACCCGGGTTTTCCATTGGTGCACGATGAAGACAAGGTGGAACTTTACTTCCGGGATGATCAACCGCCACTTTCCATAAGTGACCAACGCCTAAGCTTATCGGAGCTGCATTAGATTTAGATTGATAGTGCAGATCAAAAAAATGTTCACTTAAGAAAGCTTCAAAACCTTCAGCTGGTCCGTGATATTGTTTTTTAAGCTCATCACGTATTTCAGGGATAAGCACTTTTTTTATGCCTTGTGAATTTGGTAAGATTTCACTCGGCTCGCCATAATAAGTGCATAAAAAAGTATCCGTCGGTACAGGAGAGCGATCTGCATGAAAAGAATAAACATCAGTAGGAAAAAACGGATTTGTATCATCCCTGTCATAATACTTGATCACATTAAGTACCGGCGATGCGCCATGCGTTTTTAACGCCTTCAAATCATTGAAGAGAATTTCGCGTGCAAGATTTCCCTGATCACTAAGCTGAAGTTCACGAAGTTCATCTTCTTCAATTGCAGTTACGTTTTCGGTCAGTTCAATCTTTTTCACCAGCTCAGAAAAATCACCTATGAGTTTACGTGTCCAGCAAATCGCATTAATTTCTTTTTGAAATGGTGTAGAAATAAGATCCTGGAAATTGGTGACGTACTGAATTTGATTTTTGGCAGAAGGTGGATTTGTCATATGGATTAATGTAGGAATAAAATCATTGTCTGACGTTTATTCATCCGGCAGAAAAATTAACCTGATCCCCATTTTTTTACCGAACTTTTACCGTAATGTTCCTGGTCTTAAAGGTGCTTCAATAGCTGGATTTAAGTTCATATTCTTCTAACGCATCCATCCAAAAACCTTTTTTATTTAATGCCAATGTTTTTTTAATAATACTTAAAAGCATAGAATCCACAGATCGTTGTCGAAATGTAGAATAGGATTGAATTTAATGGTCTCCGATATTAGCTCATACTTGTGAAGTATCGTCATTTTAAACAGTGCCTAACTTAGTAGCAGCCTTTTTTAAAGCTTTAACTCCCATACTTCGATTACTAACCCATCTTTATCTGGCGCAATCGGAGAGCAAAAATGCCCGATTTTTCCTTTTATAGTAAGAAAGGTGGCAGGCTATTCTTTGATTGTTTCAAGTAAGCAGAATTGCATTTTGGACAAAGCTGTTCATATGCAATTTGAATTATGCTCAATCCCCGGAGTGAGGATTTTCTCTATCGATACAAAACATAACCTATAAATTCGGAACATTATATTTTTGTTGATAAAAATTACGCATAAAATATACATATATTGAACCGAATGTTGTTACTTAGACGAACAATAAGACACACAACTCATGAAAAAAATTAGAATTTTATGCATTGCTGCTTTGCTGAGCGGTGGTGCATTTGCTCAGCAGGCTGAGCGGGTGGAAAGTATTAACGACATCATCAACCGACGTGATCTTAGGATCGATCAGATTGATGCGCTTGCCAACGATTACTTCAACCGTGTAGGAACCGGCCGTGGTACCGGTTACAAGCACTATCAACGCTGGAAGTTCGAAAGCCAGTTTCACCTCAATGACCAGGGCTATCTGCGTGATATTGCAGAAGAGGAGCAGGCCTATGATCAATTCCTGAACCAGTCAAACCAGCGTATTGGTTATGTGCCTGTAGGAAGCTGGACACAGCAAGGCCCTACCACATGGACCGGTACTTCGGGATGGAACCCCGGAAACGGACGTTTAACCGCAATGGCCATTCATCCGAGTAACACCAACACTATTTATGTGGGTTCTCCCGGCGGTGGCATGTGGAAATCAACAAATGCAGGCGGTAGCTGGCTGCCGATTACGGATTATAACAACCTGTGGATGCACATTTATTCGATTGCCATTGATCCGGCGAATCAGAGCATTGTTTACGCAGGAACAGGTAACTCAGCCAACCAGGTAATCAAATCAACCGATGGTGGTGCTAACTGGACAGTGATGGGCAGCGGCCCCACAGGCGAAATCCGTCGCATCCTCATCCATCCTTCAAACTCCAGCATTGTATTTGCTGCTGCTTCAAACGGTATTTTCCGTTCTACAAACGGCGGTACATCGTGGACACAAGTTCATTTTTCCATGAAAGAAGATATGGAGTTTAAACCGGGTGATCCGAATACCATGTACGCATCAGGTACCGGCAGCATAGTCCGCTCAACCGATAATGGTGTAACCTGGACCACACTTGGTGCCGGACAGGGTATTACCAACACCGGCCGCAGCATGATTGGTGTGAGTGCTGCTAACCCGGCGGTAGTTTATATCGTTCAGGCAAGCGGAAGTATTTTTGGCCGCCTGTATTATTCTACCAACTCAGGCGCAAGCTTTGTTACTCAAATTTCAGGTTCGGCCGGAGTTAATAACTTCTTCGGTTACAATACTGATGGTTCTGACACCGGCGGACAAGCCTGGTACGATATGGCCATTTCCGTATCGCCCACCAATGCAAGCATGGTACACATTGCCGGTATCATTTGCTTTAAGTCGACCAACGCTGGCTTATCCTTTACTGCTACTACCGTATGGTCATCGCCCAACGCTACCGGTTACAACCACGCTGACGTGCATGGCCTTGAGTACGTAGGCTCTACGCTCTATTCGCTTTCTGATGGCGGTATTTACAGCAGCACAAACAATGCTGATGACTGGACGGATATTTCAGCCGGCCTCAGCATCATGCAGTTTTATCGTATTGCCAGTTCGCCAACCAACACTACTGTTTGGACAGGTGGTGCGCAGGACAATGGTTCTACCGCCTCGCAGTCCGCCGGCAATCTGGTGAGCTGGCTGGGTGCTGATGGTATGGAAGGTCTAGTAAGCCCAACCAACTCTCTCAACATCTGGGGCACAAGCCAGAACGGACAGCTTTATCGTTCAACCAATGGTGGTAACTCACGCAGTAATCTCGCGGCTATTCCCGGCGGAGCATGGGTAACACCAATCGCCATCCACCCTACCACTGAAACCACCATTTTTGCAGGCGGCTCGGGTGTGTATAAATCAACCAACAGCGGCAGCACCTTCTCGCTGATTTCAGGAGCGATCTCCTCTACCATCAGCGATCTTACCGTGGCTCCCTCCAATGCCAACTACATCTACGCCTGCTCCGGCAGCAACCTGTATGTAACCACCAACGGCGGCACAAGCTGGACCACCATTACACTGGCTGGTGTGGGTTCAATAAGTGATATCTGTGTGAGCCCATCTACAGCTACTAAAATCTGGATTGCTACTACCGGCGGAAAAGTTCAGGTATCTACAAACTCAGGAACCACTTTTACCGACATTACCGGTACACTGCCTGCAATTGCTGCACGTACAGTAGTGGTTGATAATACAGTGGCTGAAAACCTTTATGTAGGTATGAACATTGGTGTGTACACCCGTAACAACACCATTACCACCTGGTCGGTAATTACTTCAAACCTGCCCCGTGTGGCTGTTAACGAAGTCGATATTCAGAACAACGGTGCCGGTAAAGTACGTGTGGCTACCTATGGCCGTGGTGTGTGGATTTACAATACATCTACAGCTTGTACCGAAACCTACGAGTCGAACAACACGCTGGCTACGGCTCCGATCATCAACATCAACTCGACTATTGGTTCGCAGATTTCAACCACCACCGATAACGATTATTACAAATTTACGCTCACCGGAGCTTCTACCAGTGTGGATTTCCAGCTCAGCAACCTGCCCGGCGATTTCGACGTGCAACTGCTTGATGCCGCTGGTGTGCTTATCCAGCAAAGCATCAATGGAGGCACCACCAATGAGTCGTTTACCCGTGCGGCAATGGCAGCAGGCACTTATTACCTGCGTGTTTGGGGCTATAACAGCGCCATGAGCACCACACAGTGCTACAACCTCGATCTTTGGATTACCGGCACCCCGCGCCTGGGAATGCCTGATGCTACGACGGTGTCCCGTGACGACAAGAACAGCACAAAAACAGTGCTTGAGACTGATCAGCCCACACTGTTCCCCAACCCGGCCAACGAAATGGTAACGGTTGATCTGCGCGGTATGAACAATGCAGCATCAATCCTGATCATGGATAAAGAAGGTCGCCTGGTAGCGCGCCAGGATAACATTACAAATGAAAATCAGGTACAGATCGACATTTCCTTCCTCAGCGCAGGCACATACTTTGTGCAGGTTGTAGCTGTAAGTGGAGAAATGAAAACGATGAAGCTTGTAAAACTGTAAGCGTTTTTTGTTTGACTGAATGCAAAAGAGGCAATCCAAACCGATTGCCTCTTTTGTTGTTTATCTGATTCACGGTGCCTGCGCTTGGCGGCTATTTGGGACGGAGCTTTTGGGGTTAGGCACTGCCGGGTTATATTTCATACCGACTGAAGCAGGGCGGTTCAATTTTGACCAGCGGAAAGCTAATCATTCAATAAGTTCTTGCGGATTTTTTACATTGGGCTTTCAGACCTGCGGATTTTGGGAATAATACCCATTTGTATTCTTATGTAACCCATGAGTAATACCTCATGTGAGGCAATCCATCTCCGGTCTACCATAAAGTGAAAGGCGTATAAAAGAAAAAGGCTCTGTATTTCTACAAAGCCTTTCTACTTTATGGTAGCCCGTACCTTCCCTCACTCGAACTTTTTAACAGCTTTACCTCGAATTGAGGAAATGTTGCGCCTATTTCGCTGTAATGGTATATTTAGAGGAAAGTAAACTATCCCTATAAACTAGTTATGGGCAAGTTTAAAAAGACATAATGGCAGCATAAGAACTAAGAATCTGAATTTAGATTTATGAAGATTTTACTCACCGGAGTAACTGGATATATAGCACAAAGATTATTGCCTGTTTTATTAGAAAATGGGCATGAGGTTGTCTGTTGCGTGAGAGACATTAGTAGATTTAATATTAAAAAATATGCTACTCCAAATATCTCGTTAATAGAGGCCGATTTTCTAAATAAAGAAAGTTTGAAGCTTATTCCCAATGATATTGATTTGGCTTATTACCTTATACATTCCATGTCAACCCAAAGTGGCGATTTTGGAAGTATGGAAGAAGAATGTGCGACAAATTTTCTAAATCGCATTGAACAGACAAATGCTAAACAAGTTATTTATCTGAGTGGTATTAGCAATGCTGAAGAATTATCAAAACATTTATCATCAAGAAAAAATGTGGAGAACATTTTATCAAGCAACAAATATGCGCTCACCACACTCAAAGCAGGAATTATAGTAGGTTCAGGAAGTGCCTCTTTTGAGATTATTCGAGATTTGGTTGAAAAATTACCTTTTATGATTACACCACGCTGGCTAAATACTAAATGTCAGCCAATAGCTATTCGTAACGTAATTGAGTTTTTAGTTGGTGTAATTGGCAAAACTGAAACCTATAACCAAAACTATGATATTGGTGGGCCTGCTATTTTAACCTACAAGGAAATGCTGTTGCGTTTTGCTAAAGTTAGAGGCTTAAAAAGACGAATTGTTATTGTACCTGTAATGACTCCAAGAATTTCATCATACTGGCTATATTTTGTTACGTCCACTTCCTATACATTGGCTAAAAATTTAGTAAACAGTATGAAAGTTGAAGTGATTTGCAAACCCAATAATTTATCTTCCACACTTGGCATTAAGCTTATTGACTATGATAAAGCTATACAATTGGCTTTTGATAAAATAGAGCAAAATCAAGTGCTTTCTAGTTGGAAAGATGCTCAAACAAGTGAAATATTTAAAGAAGGTTTTTCTAAATTTATTGAAGTTCCTATTAACGGATGCTTTAAAGATATTCGTACACGTAAACTCGAAAACACAACTATTTCTCTTGAGAAAATATGGCGCATTGGAGGGAAAACAGGTTGGTATTACGGAACTTGGCTTTGGGAAATAAGAGGGCTTATAGATCAAATTTTTAATGGTGTTGGCATGCGAAGAGGTAGAAAAAGCGATACAGAATTAAACACGGGAGATACACTTGATTTTTGGCGTGTAATGATTGCCAATAAAGAAGAAAAGCGTTTACTATTGTATGCCGAAATGAAACTACCCGGTGAAGCTTGGCTAGAATTTAAAATCGATAAAAATAATTTACTTACACAAACAGCAACCTTTCGACCGATTGGATTATTGGGTAGATTTTATTGGTATTCCGTTTTGCCGTTTCATGGATTGATTTTTAAAGGAATGATAAATAAACTTGCTGTAAAATAAACATAGTAGTGAATAGAAAAAAAACCAGCCCATAACAGCACATTTGCAATAGGCGGGGTTTCGTGCTCCGCAGACAGTTTTGTGATTACAGAAAGTTCAATTCTCCGAATGAACATTTTTGCTAAAATGCCCTCCCATCCCAAAGCTGCAAAACGTTATGGTGCATTTAAAGAAACGATAGAAGTATGACAAGAGAAGAAGTTCAACCCGCTTGGGAAAAAATAGTAAACACTGGTTTCTCAGATTATAACAAATTGACTAAAGAACAACGTGTGTGGTTTAACATTGAGCCATTGATAACAGATGGACTTTGGGATCACTAGATGAACAGTTGTGCTGACAAAAACGCAGATACAATAGAGGACTTAGAATATCTAAACTTTAACTCCATTGCAAATCAATTAAGAGAATTTAACAAGATCTATTTTCCAAAAGGAGTACCAGAAGGTACGCGATCTGTTAAAAATTAAGTCGTTTTAATAGACTATTCTATTAGCCCTTTTTATTCAAATCCGTGATTTCCATACTTTTCAGCCATTTATGAGATGGGCGGGATTGCAGATTTGCCTTGTGTGGATTACGAAGCCTCACCTGTCTGCACCTACAAAAGTTAATTTAAAGATACTCAACAAAATTAGCGGCAGCAAAAAAACTCTCGCGTCAGCGACCATAATTTAGCTCGCCGCGATAACCCGCTGTCCCGCATAAGGCAAATGTGCTGTTAGGTGTCTGGCCGCTGCACACAGTATTTGTCCTATGTCACCCCGTTGTTTTGGTCTATTTATTTTCTGCGATAGTTAGATGTGAAGTGAGCTGAGAGGTCATCAGGAATTTCAACGCACATTTCTTTCTCTGTCAATTTAATTACTTTCATGTCTTTGAGTTTCGGAGGATCACTAGTTATGTCTATTAAGTTTTTTTCCAAGTTTAATTCAAAAGTACCCTTCATGCTGTCAATAACAATGTTGTTTTTATAATACTTCACTTTGTATTTTCCGTCTTTTGTAAATGATACTTCGTCCTTGTCCTTGGGATCGTCAAAGGTACTGTCGTTTATGTGAACCCAGGTCCCGTAAACATTTTTCATGTCAATTTTAGGTCCGCAAGAACTCACAGAAATAAGTGTCAGAAGTATTAAAGCGGAAAATATTTTTTTTCTCTGCATAGAATTTATTTATGTCGAAGTGTCTTTGTCGAATTCGTTGTCCAGCGGCTTGCACCTAACTAGCTGATAGGGATGGTTTTCTTTCTCCTAATGTACCATTACGGCTGGATAGGCGCAACTTTTGCGGCATTCCCAATAACTCGGGTTCTTATTTACTCATTTAAAAAATCAGTGATCAAATAGCTCAAACTGGAACGAGTTGAAATAAGAAAGGTATCCTCGATTGAGGATACCTTTCTTAAAAAGTAGCCCATACAAGAATCGAACTCGTGTTTACAAACGGAAAATACCTTATGTGAGGCATTTCCTTTCCGGTCTACCATAAAGTGAAAGGCGTATAAAAGAAAAAGGCTCTGTATTTCTACAAAGCCTTTCTACTTTATGGTAGCCCGTACGAGGATAGAACCCTGAAACATCTGGAAACATTAAGGAACATTGAAGCTCAATATTCATAGGCAATACAAGGAATATGTTGTTTCATGATGTTCCAGTTTGTACCTTCGTCAGGTCACCCATTCGGTCACCTGAAATTAATTCCATGGCTACACCACGCGCTTATTTGAAACCTGCACCAGACGGAACAGCACACATTATGCTTCGCTATAAGACCCATGAAGGAAGTAACTACGTTAAATCAACTGGCATCCGAATACACCCGGGGAAATTCGATCCTAAAAAGAAGGAGTATATTAATTGGAAAAATGGTAAAGTGGTAAAGCTGGCTGGCGCACCGGAAATAAACTTGAGTATAACACAACAGGCGAGCGCCATTACAAGTGCGGTTGCGAAAATTGCGGCAACTGGTAAGCGCACGACTCCGGATCTCATCCGCGCAGCGATCGAAGAAACGAATGAGAAGGCCAATGGAAGCATCGTCTCCTACCTCGGAGATATCCTCGGAACCAAAGAAGCTCCAGGAACACTGCGCGCAACAATTAAACATAACAGCGTGAAAATATATGAGACGCTGATCACTCACCTCAAGGAATACGAAAAGAAACAGCGCACGCCGATCGCGTACTCTGATGTGAACAGATCCTTCTTCAAGGGATTTATTGCTCATTTGCGGAAAACTAACGCACCCAATGCTACCCGTAAATTGTGTGGCACTCTCAAGACGGTACTCCGCGAAGCGGTGCGTGATGGCCGGACAAATTCCCGCGAGTTCGAAGATGTGCGCCTGGCTGAATTCAGATTGAAAAAAGAAACGCCGGTGACGGTTTATCTTTCGATCGATGAGCTGGAGAAAATTTTTACGTGGAGAAATTCGGTCGAACTCGATAACCACAAACTGAAAAACATTTTACGCCGGGAAGCGGACCGGTTGATTCTAGGATGCTGGCTCGGACTGCGATGGTCCGACTTCGCCAAAGTGACGAAGAAGAATCTATTTGAAATTGCCGGAGGGTGGAGGCTAAATGCGTCACCTGAAAAGACAGATGATCCAGTCACTATCCCCATCTTTCCTATGGCACTGAGTATTCTTGAGTCTTATGGTATGGAAGCCCCGCCAAAGATCAGCCAGCAAAAAGCAAACGCATATTTCAAGGATGTGTGCCGGCTTGCAGGGATCAAGGAACCTGTCGCTACTCCGGATGGAATCTTTGAGAAGTGGAAGTTGATCACAACGCACTGCTGCAGGAGGTCATTCGCGACTAACCTTGTACGCCTTGGATTTCCAGAACACAAGATCATGCGTCTCACTGGACACAAAGAAAGTCAATCCTTCAATCGTTACGTGCGCATCACAAATGAGCAAGCGGCTGATGATATCGCGAAAGAATTCGCAGAGGCGGCTGCAGGGATGAAAATTGTACATTCAAAAACAGCATAACCAACACCTCCACACAATGAAGAAAATCTTTTTACTTCTAATTATTCCTTCTGGAATTTTTGCACAGGGATTTACCAGCGCACCGGTTGATACAACTACCGGCAAAATCAATTTTACCGAAGTGGTGAAGGAGGACAGCCTTAACCAGGAACAGCTTTATAGCAATGCCAAAGAATGGTTTGCAAAAACATTTAATTCAGCAAATGATGTTCTACAAATGGATGATAAAAGCTCCGGTAAGTTAATCGGAAAAGGTTTGTCAATGATCACCATTCCGATGGGAATAACTAATGTCCCTGAAAAAATGTGGTTTACTGTAATCATTGAAGTAAAGAATGGCAGGTATAGATATTCATTCACAGATATCACATTCGAAAGTCCCGAGGATCAAACTCACCGCAAGGAGCCGGCTGAAAATATCATCACGGATAAAGCTATTCAAGAAGGTAAAACAAAGCTCCGAACAAAATACCGGGATGAAGCATTGCGCGTCTTTAATCAGTTCATTGCAAGCCTGAAAAAAGCGATGAATAAAAAGTCAGAGGGTTGGTAGTATGGATTCGTTCACTGATGATGATCGGCGTATTATGCAAGATCTGTTAATTGAGGTGCGCCGGTTTAATGAGATGAGAAGTGAAGAACTGAAAATAAAGCGCAACGAAGAGAAAAGGAGCAGACGCTTACCACCTAACGGTTGGCTTAATACACAACTGGCTATGGATAAATTATATCCAATGGTAACCGAATCACAAGGGCTGAAATTAATGCGCGGACAAGGATTGTTTGGGATGCCAGGTGAGGGTTACCAGAAACAAGGCCGCGCCTTTTTCTATAATCCTTATTTGCTTGAAAAGCTACACCGTAAATATGTGAATGGGACACTTCAGGAATTCAAAAGAGAGAAAAATAATTGATTATGAATAAAGAGAAAAACAAAAAGTCAGAAAGCAAACCGCTTGCCAACTCGTGGCCCTCTGCGAGTGAATTAGATATCGACCTGGATTTAATTTTGGGAGCTCCTGATCTCGCACTTAGGGAAACGGCAAATAATTTACTGATGAAGTTGCGGGGCGAAGGAATAGAAGATCGCTTTCCGCTTTATATTTATTTCGTTGCTGGAACTTATGCAGCTGCTCGGATTAATACCAATAAACCACTCGCATTAATATCCAATATTAAAGAATTTCTCGCTCCTGCAAAACCTGAAACGCAAGGCCAAATTATAGATATGGTTATCTGCATGCTCCAGGAAGGAGCAGACAATAGTTTACAAATACTTCATCTTCTTGACTACCGTAATTCTATCAGCCCATACATCACGGAGTTGCAAACTGAAATAGATGAGTTCACTGAAGAAATGCAACCTTTCGATTTTAAGAGTCTTTCTACTGAACTGGAAGGCAAATCTGAAAGAGAACGACATATCATTTTATGTAATAGATTATTGTTACTACGTACGAGAATCATTGAAATGGATGAAGATGAAGCAAGCTACATTTTAAACAGCGGATTCATGCAGCATATCATGGTTCTGATGGACCAAATGAGCTTTAACACAAGTATGGATATTGCATCAAAACCATTATTAACACCTCGCCGGCTGTGCCTCATTGCATATTATCGCCATACCACCAAAAAAAACAGTGACACGTACCAGCTCCATACGGATCTGCTGAGAAATATTTGTACCGAACTCAACATGGCGGAACCGGCCCGACAATCATGGAAGAATATTACAGAAGCAATCACTCGCAAATCAAAAAATTTGCCAGCCGATGTTGAAGTGATACGATCACATCTTGAAAATTTTCCGGAAGCATTAGCATTAGCAGTAAAGGAAGCAGAGGAGGTTCTGTAAAAAGTAATGCATTATGTAACGTTACGCCCCGTATTTTCGGGGCGTTCGTGTTTCCTTTGGTTCACAATCCTTGAGCCATGCCTGAACTTGTAGTCATTTCAACCGACGATCTTCGCAATCTTATTCGCGAAGAGGTGAATGCTGCGCTGTCGGTTCATAGATCCTCCCCTACCCCAGACTTACTAACAGTAAAAGAAGCCTGTAAGAAATTCAAAACTTCTCGTACTACCATCCATCGCTTGAGAGAAGCGGGGAAAATTACCAACAAAGGTAGAGGCAGAAAGATTTTGTTTTCGAATTCTGAGCTTTCACGCGCATTAAGTCTCGAACCGGCTGCATAGCCTCAACAATCACAAAGAAATTTCATGAAAACGGTAATTAAGCGAACGGAACGGGTGCACAGGTTTGGGACTATTGCTCATGTCGACGATTGTTTCATGGTGGTCCTGTGCATACCGTTTCTATTCGTTAATCAGGAGGATCCGGCATGAACGATAAAAACCACAAAGCGCCCTCTTACCTGGATTATATCAATGCATTTTGGAGAATTCATCACGGATCACCTTTTAAACCAGCCGCAACAATACTCTATTTCCATCTCCTCAACTCTGCAAATGGGTGCCAATGGAATTTCCCCTTTTCCCAAACGGTACGTTATACAGCTTCAATTGTTGGCTTATCAGAAACACAATAATAACAGCACGCAACCAATTATCGGATGCCGGATTAATTACCATTATATCTGAATCAGGAAAAAAAGTTCCAACAAAATACTGGTTGGAATACCGTGTGAATTTTTCACACACAAATTCAAGCAGCAAAAATATTGATGTGATTAATAAGCCTGACTTGTGTGTGAAAAATTCAGACACAACAGAAGATACAACTTCATACTATAATAAAGATATAGATAAAGAAAAAAGAATAGAGAAAGAGAGTACGCTCTTACACGGGAAGGAACTTTTAGAAAAAGCAAAAACAAATGCAATGATGATGGAGGCTTTTCGCAAGCAACTCAATGCAAAGTTTCCAGGTCAGATCACAGACAGCCACTATGAAAATACATTGCAAGGTTATGTTGGTTGGTTTGACAGCAAACATATCAATGGTGAATCATTGCTCAAGTTTTCAACGTGGTTCAGTTATTACCTGCAGGATATCAGAAAACTTCCAGAGGTAAACGGAGGACAACAACAACCCGGGAAACCCCTCAGCTATAATATGCCATTACGCCCTGCAGTTCAACCAAACAGCCGTTACAAATCTCCTGATCAACTCGGAATATAATGAAGAATCCAACCAGTATTATTCAGGGGTTTCTTAACAACTACGCGCGCGCGCGCGAGGGAATAAATCGTTTTGCTGTTAATGATGCATACATAAACCTGAGACTTTCAAGACATGTACGCGCGCGCACGAGGGATAATAAGCCTCAATCCGAACATTCCGCGCGCGCACGAGGGAATAGCATTAGGAGCTGGTCTGCCACCAGTATACCACTTGAATGCAAGCGCCATCTAATGAGGATAGGGACCTGCTGCATCCTGTTGGTGAAAAAAGTCGGGGAGGTAATTGTCCTCCTCCTCGACTTTTACATTATTCAATTGATTCGATTCCACTGTAGGATTGCACTTCACTTTACGCAAGCTACCTACATAACAAACCCTCAAGTTGTTACGCATTAAAACAGAATTACAAAGAGAGTTTAGTGACCGTCAGGGTGACCAACTCAATAAAAATTATACTCAAGCATGAAAAATAAAAGAAGCCCATTTAAAAAAAATCAGAGCACATTACTCGGACCGTGCACACCAGCCCAAGCTGCGGCTGCTAAAGCTGGAAAATCAAAACGAGCAAGCAATCCAATTCTTTGTTTCCTTTCTCATAAACAGGTATGCAAAGCTCTTCGAATAAACCGCATTGATTTACGCTTGCTTATAGCAAAAGGAAAAATAAAAAGTAGCGCAGGCAACCATGGTCGTCAACCGAGAATTTCAAAACATGATTTATTCATTTACGCCGCTGAATCTGGAAAGCAGCTGAATGCCGTGGCTGAATATGTTTTAATGTTCATCGCAATACACACACCATTTCCAAATGATCTCGATCGTAAAATATTTGTTCTTGCAGCAGGAACTGAACCTGCCGATGGTGATGTTGCAAGATGGGATGAAGAAAATGGCGATGGAGTTTCCGGGACAATTACCATCGCTGGTGATTCAGGAACTTTTGTAATGGTCGCTGATGAAGGGAACATAAAATCAATTGCTCAATCCAAAATTTAAATACAACAACAACATGGAAACATTAGAAAAACCAACACAAGCGCGCCGCATTATTCTGTTTGAAAATGAGGATAATCAGAAAGCGATCCGCAGCTACGTTTCAGAACAGAAGAGTAAACTATTTCAATTAATAAGTTCATATAATTTGGTGCGAGCTTCAGGACCAGCGCTATTTCCGGAATTCTCATTCGCCATCCTTTCTGAAATTCTGAGAGCCAAGAATGGGAAATGCTGGATTTATAATATCCTGACAAATAGCGAGCAATTTCAATGGATGAGCCTTCTACACATGGATGCTGTTGCTTATCCAGCCGGAACCGATCAACTGCTCCTTGCATTGAAGATAACACCGGCAGATAAAAACTTTATGGAACAATGTTTTATTATTGCTGGTGAAGACATTTTGGAAGTCGAGGAAGCAATTGAAAAAAAGATTGATGCATGCCGACGCTATTGCAATCATGTTGAATTGGAGTTCTATGAAGCAGCAGAAAGAATTGTTGAAGCGAACATGTTTCTTCTGAAGCTTGATATGACTAAAGGCTTTTTACCATCCTTAATCTCGCTACAAAGCAGATACAACCACAAATGCATGAAGTATAAATTTTCCGGGAATGAATTTGATCGATTTGAAGTAAACCCGAATTGGATCATTGAGCAGGCAAGATAATCGAACATTAAGCAACGACATTATGAGAAACGGAAGCAGAATCGCAATGCAACCTGAAAACATTTTACCGCCTGGTTTCCCAACTAAGTGGGCAGATATAACATTCGGGCAATTTGTAGAGTTGGATAAATTTGGATTGGGAAATCATTATGATTTTGCAACGATGCTCGCAATCTTATACGCATCACCAGCAATAGATCCTGATGGCATTTGTCGACTTGACATTGGAACCTCAGATGATAAAACCTCTGTATTGGGAATGTTTACAGAATTATTATCACCGTCAAGACGTGAAGACGGCACGGAAGAAGCATTTGCAACTGCTTTGCGTTTTCTCAGGACCGAACACGGCTATGGTACCGCGCCGGTTCTAACCATTATCGAATTAAACAAAACTTTTTTCTCTATACCACATACCGTTCTCTTTCTTTCCGATGAATTCAGGAATGATATCTGTCTGAACTTTTCACACACAAGTCAGGCTTCGCAAATGCTCGAGGTGCTGGCGTTGGGGATTTATGATTATAACTCTCCTGCCCTCTCATCAATTTCTCAAATGCAACTGCAGGATATCCGTGCTGCAATTATGAATCTTCCGCTCTATTACGTTTACTCAACTGCATTGCACTTGTTCACCTCAGTATTAAAAACAAAGTAAATTTATGAGCGTACGTGAAACCGTAATACTCGACATCCAAATTGATCAGGGTGACCTTACCCGAAAGATCGCTGAGAATAACTCAGCTGTGAAAGAAATGAAGGATCAGCTAAACCTCCTCAAGAAAACCGCTGAAACTGCCCTGAAGGAAGGAATGGCTGATTCTGCCAAAGCAGCAGAAGTAAAAATGGCTGCACTGGAAAATGAGATCCGGGCAGTCAACGTCCAAACTAAACAGTTTAAAAATACTATTGATGAATCAACCAAGGCTAACAATGCGGCGATTGGTTCATATGAGCAACTGTATCGTCAATGGAAGCTGCAGGAGGCGCAACTCAAAACGATGGAAGGAACCATTAAGCGCAATGCTGATGGAACATTTGAACTAACAGAAAGGTATCATAAAGAAAGCGCTGCGGTAAAAGAAGCAAAGGACGGTTTACTTGCCTTCAACAAAGCAATTCTCGATGGCCGACTGAATGTTGGTAATTATGACAACAGCCTCAGTGGGCTGGAACAAAAGCTCGGTGATTTAAATGAGCTGTTTAAAATACTTGATACAAACTCACCAGATTTCGAAAAGACAAGAGAAGCAATTCAAAGCACACAATTGCAAATTGATCAACTGAAAGGCAAGGTAGATGAATTCGGAAACCGTGAACCAAAGAACCTAACAAAAAAAGGATTTGAGGACGCAACCGATGCGGCAAATGGATTGGTTGGTGCATTCACCTTGTTGCAATTGTTAAAAGGCAAGGATGAAAACAGCAGCAAAGCGATTGAGACTGCTATGCAAGGGATGGCAATCGCAACTGCTATAGCAAACGTGGCCAAAGGTTACCAGGGTGCACTCGATACACTTGCTGTCATCAGGAAAAAACTGCTCGTGCGCGAAATCGCAGCAGAAACAACAGCAACAGTTGTGCAAGCTGTGGCAACGGAAGGTGCAACAGCAGCACAACTTGAATTAAATGTTGCAATGGAAGCAAATCCGGTTGGAATCCTTATCATCGGGATCCTTGCACTTGGTGCAGCGCTTGCCGGTGTTAACGCATATATGACCCGATCATCTGAAACAACCGATCGGCTTGCGGAAGAAAATGAAAAGCTGAATAAATCATATACTGATTCCCATCGTACTGCTGAAAACACTTTCAAAGTAGCAGAGGCGAATATAAACCTTATGGAAGCCCAGGGTGCAACAGCAGAAGAACTGCTCGCTGCAAATCAAAGGCTCAACGATGCGAAGGAAGAGGACATTAAAAAGAATATCCGGGTAATTGAAAGCAATATTGCACTCGACAAAAGTAAAATCGCTGATATAGTTGCGAATGATTCCCTTTACGAATCTTACTTGCGTCTTGCGGTTGCCGTTTATAAATCAATTGGTGCAACAGAACAGGAAAAGGCTACATTAAATCTCATTGCAGCTAACAAAAAGGAACGCGCACAAGAATCACTCGATGATTTAAAGAAGCAGCAGGATGCTCTTGCTGATGCTCAGGCCGC
Organism: Bacteroidota bacterium; assembly: GCA_031412295.1. GTDB lineage: Bacteria > Bacteroidota > Bacteroidia > Palsa-965 > Palsa-965. The sequence goes on along the minus strand of JANOCU010000008.1, from coordinate 289,288 downwards.
ACTTAAAAACACTCAGGCGGACGAACTGAACGCAGACAAGGAACACAAGAAAAAACTTGAAGAACAAGCCAGGCAGCATGCAGATGAGATGAAACAACTGCAGCGTGAACTGGAAGATTCACTAAACCGAACAATCACTGATGCTCGAATACGTGAAATCAAACAACTTCAAACTGATTTCTCCCGTAAGATCGCAGAAATAAAAGGCAATTCCAAAGTAGCGCGTGATTTGCGTGCACAGTTGGTGGCAGAGGAACGTGAAGCAGAACAAGCAATCAACGAGAAGTACGATACGATTGATGTAGAGCGCAACCTGCGCAACATTGAAACGAAACTTCAACTTGAACTTAGCCTGCTCACGCAGAATGGAAAGGAGAAGCTGGACAAACAACTGGCTATTCTCGATACACAACACCAGGAAGAGCTTCTCAAAACTGATCTGGATGAAACCGAGAAAGCAAACATCGAAGAGAAATATCGACAACTGAAAATAAAAGCAGAGGTCGATATGAATCAACGGATTCAACAAGATTTCCTCGCTGCGCAACGTGACAAGTTGCAAGCTGAACTCCTCAACCTACAAGTGGCTGGTGAAGATTCCATGAATAAGCAGTTGGAAATTGCTGCTGCAACCCGGGATTCAATATTGAGTGATCAGCGTTCAACGAATGAACAGCGCTTGCTGGCCGAGGCACGATACGCTGCAGCAGTTCAACAAATACAGCTTGCAAATATTGAATACATAAAACGTACTTATGATGCGCAGAAAGCCATCATCGGTAATTTCATGAGTGGCGTTAATTCAGTGATGGAGATATTTGGAGCTAACCAAGATCAGCTCAACGGATTTTTAAAAATGTCCGCTCTCTTCCAGCTCAGTGCCGATACTGCAAAAGCGATCAGCTCCATTGTAGCAGCCGCAGCAGCAACCTCGCTGGATCCTATTACACTTGCAATAAAAATATCAGCAGGCGTTGCAACTGTCCTTGCGAATATTGCCACTGCAAGGAAATTAATTCTCGGAGCGGCTATACCAGCACCTCCACAAATTCAAGGATTCGCAACAGGTGGTGGTGTAAGTGGCACCCTGATCACAAACTCTCACGGTACGCCATCGAATATTAATCCCGGCGATAACGTGTTGATTACTGCGAAAACAGGTGAAGTAATTTTAAATGAGAAACAGCAAGCTGCGCTTGGGGGTGCAGCCACATTTGCGGCTATCGGCGTCCCGGGTTTTGTTACCGGTGGAATGCCAACGTTGGACCATATAAACCGTAACTACGGAATACCGGGATTCGATGCAGGCGGATTAACCCTTAGCAATTATACTAATCGCCTGGATACGCAAGCGGCACTCGATCGGCAATTCAGTATGATGCAGCAGCTGGCGGACCGTCCTGTAGTAGCTTCAATTGTAGACTTCCTCGATACCATCGGTAACGAAGGAATCAGAAAGATGAGGGCTGAGGCATGATCATACAGTTCTGTGAAAATATTTATGTTAGAAATACTTGACAATTAAAACAAACACTATATTTGTCAAGTATTTCTAACATAAATTACACTTAAAAAACCCAACACCATGAACAAAGCCCCACAATTTACAGCACGAGAGTTAGCAACGGCAACGCTTATTCTACTTGGAAAACAGCATTATGAAAACGTCCGCACTATTTATACAAAAGATCTGGATGCCCCGGACGGTACCGGAGCAAACCTTGATTTTCATTCGAGTTGCATTCTTCTTTCAAAAATGGAAGTGACTTACCCAAGCATTAGCGTACCGGCAGACACGAAAGAAAATCAGATTATCGTTTTAGAACATTGCCGATCCGAACGAAACAATCTGCAACTGCATGGGCATACTCCCGAGGAGGAACAGATTTTCAGGAGCGGAAAATTATTTTTTTCTATGCTTAACATTGCTCGTATCACACGTGAAGTCATTGAGGCAATTGCATTTTACAAACAGCACCCTACCACATTTCAGATCGTTCCGAATTTCAAGAGTGCGCTTTACGCGGTTATCACTGGAAGAGAATTTAGCGAAGATAAACACAACAGCTTTTCGTCCGCGCTTGAAAATGCCGCTAACCATGTGGGTACAGATGATCTGACAGAACGTATCTATTGCAATAAAGACTCATTGAATTATGATCCACTCGCTGAAAGTGTAATGATTGCCGCGTACCAATCTTAAAATCTCTATATATAAATGTCGGGCCGGGGTAATTCCCCGGCCTTTTCTTTTCTCGTAACTTTCACCAACCGTATAAACTATGTCACCAACACAACGACAAATTGAATTCTCGGCTGAGGTACAAGCCTTTCTAAGCGATCATCCAGCATTAAACATTTCGGAACTCGAGCGCCATGCTGAACTGCCGGAGAACGCCTTTCGATACACAGAGGCAGGCGACAGGGAAATTCCGGAAAAGCACATCGCTCGCGCTCGCAATGTTCTCAGGCTCTATGGTTTTCCTGTACCGGAAAATTCCACTACGCTTCCGGATGTATTGCCAGAAGGAACAGCTGAGCACTTAGTGCGATGGCTGCAACGTAGGCCGGCAATAAAGATTCAGATAGTTGAACAACTCGCCGGCATTCCAATCACAACACTTGCACGTGGAATACGTCCTGGAAAAAGTGTTCCGGTGAAACATTTGCGGGCCATTCTCCATGTACTTATACAGTATGGGTATTCTTCTCCTGATCTGAAGTAATAGCATGCATTTGAAGTGCGATGGCAAGATTCAGGTATAACAAATGGTCGGAAAACTCTGGCTGCTCGGTCACCCTGACGGTTACCTAAAAAATCAAAATCCCCGCAAACTCAATGTTTGCGGGGATTTCTTTGTTACGATGGTAGCCCGTACGAGAATCGAACTCGTGTTTACAGAATGAAAATCTGCTGTCCTAACCCCTAGACGAACGGGCCTTTTTGTTTTCTTTTCCCAATTGGGAGTGCAAATTTACTCTGAATTATGAATCCTGCAATACTTTCTCAAAGTTTCTTCATCCCAAAAAAAACTCCGCCCGGATTTTAGCCCTGGCGGAGTTGTAGTTCATTGCTAATGATGGCTTTAGTTTACTACCACGCGCTGCTGAGAGATTTTGCCATTTGCCGAAATAACTGTCAGCTGGTAAATTCCAACAGGCACATTCAGCTCGATTTGTTGAACTCCGGGCTGAATTTGCTGCGACTTAACCAATTGACCCAGCGCGTCATAGACGAACAAAGTGGCCGGATTGGTGTACTGCAAGTCGATTGTAAACTGCCCGTTATTCGGATTCGGGTAAATGTTGAAATCTGTGCTTTCAAATGCCTGATCAGCGATTCCGGTACATGCATCGACCACGATATTATCAGTTGCGGAACTCTGGCAGCCGTTACTATCGGTAAACGAATACGTAATCGTATGCTGACCACTTCCGACAGATGGTGTGAATGTGTTGCCGCTTACTCCCGGTCCGCTCCATGTGCCGCCGTTTGGTGAACCACCTGTGAGTGTTGCCGCACCGTCATTCAGACAAACTGTGTCAAAGGACAAAGTAGCTGTCACTGCAGGAAGCGGGTTTACTGTGACCATTATTGCCGCTGTATCTGTGCAGCCGTTCGCATTCCAGCCGATAACCGTGTACATGCTGCTGGTTGATGGCGTAAATGGCACATTGTTTAAGATGGTAGGTGTCCACGAATAATTCGCTGCGCCTGTTGCGTTCAATGTTACACTTCCTCCCTGGCAAACTGTCGTTACGGATGAGTTGATACCAACGTTCGGCGCCGGATTTACAGTGATCGTAACAGAAGCAGTATTGGTACATCCGTTTGCAGCTGTACCTGTTACTATATATGTAGTTGTAACAGTTGAGTTGAATGGTACGTTGTTCGTTACGTTTCCTGACCAGCTGTAAGAAGATGCGCCTGTTCCGTTTAATGTTACAGGTGTATTCTGACAAACTGTTGTTGCAGATGCAGTATAACCTACGGTTGGTACTGTATTCAATGTGATGGTTGCAGATGCTGTATCGGAACATCCGTTATTATCAACGCCTGTTACAGTATACGTTGCTGTGTTCGAAGGTGTAAATGCAACGTTATTCATAACACCACCTGTCCACGAATAAGTTGTTGCACCTGTTCCGCTGAGAATAACTGAGCTTCCAGGGCAAACAGAATCTGTAGTGGCTGTATAGCTCACAGCAGGCAGCTGATTCACATTCACAGTAACCATTGAGCTATCAGCACATCCGTTATTTCCTAAACCATAAACAGTATAAGTAGTGGTTGTAAACGGTGTAACGATTTCTGTTGTTGAATTGCCTCCACTACTCCAACTGTAAAATGCTGCACCGGAAACTGTGAGGGTATCACTTTCTCCAGTGCAAACTACAGGCGAGCTCATCGTAACAGTAAGAACAGGAAGCGGATTTATTGTAAGCTGAATGGTATCGCGTGAAATACACTGGCCATCATCTACACTTACTGAATATGGACCCGTTGAAGGTGCAACAGTTGTTTGTGTTGTATCACCTGTCGACCAAACAAAACTGTTTCCTGCATTGCCTGCATTAAGTGTGAATGCACCGCAAACTGTTGTATCAGATCCGAGTGACACAGTTGGTGGTGTGAGCACTGTTACATTCACTGCAGTACGAATTGGATTCGGACAAACTTCTTTCGTGTAAAAAATTTCACCGTTCCACATGCGGCCTGCATTTACAGTTGCAAACGGACCACAAAGCCCGGAACCGGTATTGATCGTCACTTCATTATTTGTAAAGCTGAGCGAGCCTGTTGTGTAATCCATATTCGCGCTCATCAGCATCATGTAAATTCCATAAGTCTGACCTGCGATCATTGGAATTCCTCCCAATGGAACGAGTGTTGGATTTCCGGCACCTGCTCCTGTTACTGTGGTAACGCCAAGCATTGTCCATGCAGCCGGAGTAGTTTCATTTCCTGCAAATGATCCGATGCGATAAAACACACGAACAGTTTCTGTGGCTGTGCTGCCGATGTTACACGCGAATGAATCGATCGTCATATTTACGTTCGGAACAACATCGAACATTGCACCATCACAACCATTTCCACCGGCGTAGGTTGTTATAAGACTTCCATACGAACGGCTGAGCGCTTCTACATAAAAAGTAGAGTTCGCTGTTATCGGTGCAGTTGTAAATGTATCGCCAACAGCTAAAAGATTTCCTCCGCTGGAAGCATCATACCAGTTATGCGCATAACCATCTGAATTGACACTCAACGTTGCAGATGAACCTGCACATGCTGTATCATTCGGAGCAATTGCAATTGGTGCAATCGGCAGAATAGTTACTGTTGCTGTCAACGTATCATTGCTTGTATTCTGATCTCCGGTGAGCGTGCTGTAAACGGTAACTGTAAGCGTGCCGCCTGGATGTGAATTAAAAGTACCGACAACTAGTGTATCCGTTTGTCCGAAGGCAAGTGATCCGTTGTAAGTTGTGTTTAAAGTTCCGGAAGTATAGCCGCTGTATGTTGCTGTCAATGGCATGGTTGTTATTGTATTCGCACCAAAATTGGTAACGATAACAGAGACAACCATATTGCTGTCTGCGCAGCTATTCATGGAAGGTGTATAAATGGAAACAAGGTCAATGTCATTTAATACAACTCCGTATTCATCAGCGCCGATATCGAAACCGGTTGAAGGTGCAAGCGGACGCGGATCACCATCGATATCTGTCATTACGCCAAGATTTGTTCCTGCATCGTAAAGCTGTGCGGCAAACGAATGCAGATCATTTGTTGAATTCACATAAAATGGATTTCCATCACGTGAATTCGTATTAAATCCACCGCCGCCAACATACGTAGCAATTGAATAAGCTGATCCAACATAAATGAAATTGCTTGATCCCGCGGTGTAATAATTATTATAATCCAGCGATGAAACATACGTTGCATTCGTAATATATGCTGCATATCCTGCTGTTGAATTATAAACTGCAAAGGAATTATTCCGCACATCATTTCCCGATCCGCTGGAAATGTACAACGCACGTGAAGTACCATTATCCATACTCACCGAATTATGCCAGATATCAATATTACGTGAGTTGGTAGCAATGTAAAGTCCGTACGGAGTAGTATCACGCCATCCGCCACCAATCATATTATTTACAATACGTGCACGTGTTGAAACCGTATTACCCTGGTAATTTCCATAATACGTGTAAATACCGTTTCCACCCAATCCCTGCATCTTGTTATTCTCAATTACAAAACGATCGTTGTAATACATGTACATTCCGTAACCGGAAACTGATGCTGTTGGTCGTGCAGTAAGATCATTTCCTATTACTTCCGTCAGATTTTGATAGTAAGAGTAAATGCCATAATAATAAAAGTCCTGTATCGTATTACCGATAATTTTATTGCTCTGACTAAAAACCGTAGAGCTTGTTCCGCGCATCGTAATTCCATAATAACCACCGGTGATTGTATTATCCTGGAAAAGATTTCCATCACCAAAATCTCCTGACGTTGCAACTGTTGCGCCCGAAATAGTAATGCCGGCAAAATTGCTTGTTGTTGCTGTTGTGTTAACGTTGACAAGACAGTTTCTCACAATATTACTGTCAGCGCTGTTCGTCAGCTGAACACCATAACCATAAGTAGCACCGGTGTTGGTGATCGTAAGACTGTCAAGAATTATATGACGTGCGCCATCCAGCTTTATTACTGCACGCTGTGTAGTTAAGGTTGCTGCAAATGTTACAGTCTCACGATTTGTTCCGCCATTAAAACGAATTGTTCTTGTCGGAGAAGCACCTATGATAGTTGGAATAATTACCTGCTCATTGAATGGTCCTGCTCCTTGTGTAAGATTAAAAGTAACCGGACCAGCAGCGCCACCGCAAGCAAGGGCAGCAACTGCAGCATTGATCGTTGGAAAATCTGCACCAACGCCGCCAACTGAGTACACGCCATTCAAACCAACACACAATGTAATTTCAAGTGTATCATTCAAAAAGTTCTGGTCAGTAACACCATTCGGATTGCTTGTCCAGAAACGAACGTTGTACGTATTTCCTGCAATGAAATTAAATGTTCCCAATGAAACAGGCGAAGATGTAGTATAAGTAGGAACACTTCCTGTCCATGCAACAGGAGTTTGAAGCACATTATTTACATCCCAGCTAATTGTTGCGCTTGTTAATGTATTGGCTCCGTAATTATAAATGCTCGTGCTGATATTTTGCACACCTGCAGCAAAAGGTGTGACAGGGTTTGTCAATACTGTAACACCTGCATCATTAAGTGATGGTGAATATTCATCAGCGCCCATATCAACGATTAAAGTTGGTGCAAGCGGACGAGCATCACCGTCAATATCGGATGTAACACCCACATTTATTCCTGCATCATGAAGCTGCATTCCTGTGGTGTGTAAGTTGGACGCTAAATTCTGGTAAAGCGGGTTGCCCTGGCGCGAGTTGGTATTAAATCCGCCACCGCCAATGAAATTCGCAGTCGTATATGCAACTCCCAGATAAATAAAGTTTGTGGAGCCTGGTGCATAATAATTATTGTAATCTACTGCAGTAACGTAACTAACATTGGTAATATACATCGCATAACCTGTTGTAGAACTAAAAGCAGCAAACGAGTTATTGCGAATGTCATTCCCGAGTCCGCCCGTAAGATAAAGTCCGCGCGAATTACCATTATTCATGCTCACAGAATTATGCCAGACATCGATGTAGCGTGAATTTGTTGTCAGGTAAATTCCATAAGGTGTTGTATCAATCCATCCGCCGCCGATCATATTATTTACAATACGCGCGCGTGAAGTTCCGGTACCGCCCTGGTAATTTCCGTTGAATGAATAAATCGCTGTTGCTCCAAGATTGTTATAACGATTTCTTTCTACAACAAAACGGTCAACGTAATTGAGGTAAGTTCCATAACCTGCAGCCGCGCCGGTAGTACGTGCTGAAACAGTATTATCAATGATCTCTGTCAGATTTTGGTAATAACAGTAAACGCCATAATAATAAAAATCCCGGAGGATGTTATTGATCACTTTATTCCGTTGATTAAATACGGTTGTTCCTGTACCGCGCATCGTGATTGAATAATATCCTCCGATGACCGTATTATTCTGAATGAGATTATCATCACCGAAATCTCCGTTTGTCGCCACCGTTAATCCTGAAATGGTAATACCGGCAAAATTGGTTGTTGTCGCTGTTGTATTTGTAACAACCGCGCAATTTGAAACAATGTTACTGTCAGCACTGTTTGTAATGTGAACACCGTAACCATATGTTGCATCAGTATTCATGATGGTTAAGCTATCCAGGATAATGTGCCTCGCGCCATCGAGCTTAATTACCTGGCGATTCGCAGTAGTCGTTCCGGAAAAAGTGATCATTTCCATTGCGGATCCACCGGTAAGTCGAATGGTGTTTGCAGCAGAAGCGCCTGCAATAGAAGGAATGGTGATCTGCTCGGCATAAGGTCCGGATGATGCTTCAATACGAAGTACAACAGCACTATTAACTCCGGGACCATTTACGGGTCCGCCATCAGAACGTGTGCCCGACGTAAGATCTTCGATTGCTGCACTGACAGAAACATAATTTGTCGCTGATGCTGCACTTCCTGCATCAATGCTGTATGTACCATTCAGCTGTGCGAGAGCAGGAAAACTGAATAAACAAGTGAATAGAAATAGTAAAGATTTACGTGTCATATGCCTGAATTTTTAGGAGACTAAATTTAGGAAATATCAATCGGAAACATGCCAATTGCCGACGAAATTCTTCGACGAAGAAACCATAAATGCTGACGAATTCCAAGAAATCGACTTGTAAAATCGACGGCTGACGAAATTCAACCGATAAGCGGTAATCTTAAATCTTACTCGGGAACATCAGTATCGGCCTGGAACCTGAAGCCTAATCTTTTCCCTGTTTTCACATTCATCATCGAACTTTCTTCCATCACTTGTCCGATGGTCACCACTTTCATTTCTTCAAAAGGTGGTGTAAACAAATCGAAATTGAGGCAATACACTATGGATGATTCAATAATATTTTTCAATCCTTGTTTATCAAGAATTGCATTGGAGAAATCATTATAAAGAAATCCAAGCTGGCGTTTTCCTTCAACAAAAAAATGATCGTCTTTATTCAGGAACACGCGTGCAACGAGATAACCAAGATCGTTGGAGCGATTGTATTTAAATGAATCAGCAAGGAAATTGTAAATATTGATCATTCCGCAAAATGAATTCGCCGGATCTTGTTTTACATACGACGTTCTCCACATTTGATGCGTGGTGTCGAATTCAAAAACATTGGTATGCATATGAAAAAGCAGCACATCACCTGCAACGCGCAATTCGATTTCAAATTCACTTTTATCGCGGCACTCTACAACCAAACGCTTATCCACTGCATAAGCCAGCGGACGCAGCTCCTCCGCCACTTCTTTAACCACCTTTTTCAGATCGTTAAACATCTCCAACGTATTTCTATAAACATCCTGTTTCAAAGAAGCTTTCTCTTTCAAAAGCTGAAGGATGATTTCTTTAGATGTTTTCATAAAATTAGTTTTCGGGTTTCGAGTTCTGAGTTAAGGGTTTCGAATTTTTGGTTTATATTTTATTTATTTCTTTTACTTTTTTTCCTTGTTCATTGAGCATTGTTTGTTTGGCATTGTACATTCATACAATGGAAATCTCCCATCGAAAGCAAAAAACAAACAATGTCAAACAAACAATGCTCAATGTTCAATCCTATTTTACCCGGAACCCGAAACTTTTTTTCAACTCGAAACCCTGAACCCGAAACCCGAAACCTTTTTAACCCGAAACCCGAAACTTTTTCAAACTTTTTAATAAGCTCGTGCAAAAACTACTCTTTGTGTCGAAGGTTTTCCTGTAAGAATACAAACTCCATCTTCCTTCACATTATCAAGCGGAATGCAACGGATCGTTGCTTTGGTTTTATTCTTGATCTCTGTTTCTGTTTCCGGTGTACCATCCCAATGCGCATAAACGAAACCACCTTTTTCCAAAGCGGATTCAAACTCTGCCCATGTAGTTACTTTATGTGAACTCTTTTCCTGGCGATCCAATGCGGCTTTATACATCGCAGCCTGAATCTCTTCCATTAAAGCAACAACAGTTTCTACAACAGCAGAACGCTCCACGCTTGTTTTTGTCAGCACATCACGACGCGCAAGCTCTACTTTTCCATTCTCCAGGTCTTTCGGCCCGATTCCCAAACGCACAGGAACACCACGCAGCTCATGCTCCGCAAATTTAAATCCGGGACGCTGTGTATCACGATCGTCAAACTTCACACGAATACCTTTTTCTTCCAGCTCCTTTTTCAAAACAGAAACATGCTCTACAATCCGTGCATGCTCTTCTTCTGATTTATAAATCGGAACAATTACTACCTGGATCGGCGCAAGTTTTGGTGGTAATACCAATCCGTTATCATCACTATGCGCCATGATCAGCGCGCCCATTAATCGTGTTGAAACGCCCCATGAAGTTGCCCACACATATTCGAGCGTGCCTTCTTTGGTTGCGAACTTTACATCGAATGCTTTTGCAAAATTCTGTCCGAGAAAATGCGATGTGCCTGCCTGCAATGCTTTTCCATCCTGCATCAATGCTTCAATGCAATACGTTTCTTCAGCGCCAGCAAATCGTTCATTCGCCGTTTTTATTCCGCGTAGAACTGGGATCGCTAAAAAACGTTCAGCGAAATCGGCATACACGCCCAACATTTTTTCTGTTTCAATAATTGCTTCTTCGCGTGTTGCATGAGCGGTGTGACCTTCCTGCCAGAGAAATTCAGTTGTGCGAAGAAACAACCGTGTTTTCATTTCCCAACGCACCACGTTCGCCCATTGATTAATCAGCAAAGGAAGATCGCGGTAAGACTGAATCCAGCCTTTATATGTTTTCCAGATGATCGCTTCCGAAGTCGGACGAACGATCAATTCTTCTTCCAGCTTTGAGTCTGGATCCACCATCAGTGACCCTGGTTTATCCGGATTATTTTTAAGTCGGTAGTGAGTTACAACAGCGCATTCTTTTGCAAAACCTTCCGCATTTTTTTCTTCGGCTTCGAACAAAGATTTTGGCACAAATAATGGGAAATAAGCATTGACATGACCTGTTTCTTTAAACATGCGATCAAGCACAGCCTGCATATTTTCCCAAATTGCATATCCGTACGGTTTGATCACCATACATCCGCGTACAGCAGAATGTTCAGCAAGATCAGCCTGGGCAACAAGCTCATTATACCATTGAGAATAGTCGGTGGTGCGTTTTGTTAGTTCTTTGGCCATATAAACTTGGTAACTGGTAAAGATTAGTGGAACGATTTTTGTACTTTTATATCAGAGAATACTGCAAAAATAGCACGAAAACTTACCATCCGGTAAAAAGCGTGATTGCAAACCTCAAATAAAAAACTCTCACTATGAAACGTTTCGCAATATTCGGTTTGGCTTCCCTTCTTATGGTCGCTTACACATCGTGTTCGAACTTCAAAAAAATGAATTCGAAACGTGATGGCGACGATGCGTATTATACAATGAAAGACGCTAAAAAAGATCGTATTGCCGAGCAAAAGCGCCAGGAGCAGGAAAGAAAAGAAGAAGCAAAAGCTGCCGAACAAAGAAAGCTTGATGAAAAAACTGCTGAAGCCCGTTCAAAGCCGGGTTCTGACTATTATGAGAAGGAATTTGACTACGATGATTATTACGATTATGAATATGCAGCCCGTCTGCGCCGTTTTAATCACCCGGTAAATAATTACGGTTATTACGATAACTATTATACAAACTCCTATAACTATAACCAGAATCCATATTATTATGGAACGAGCGTTTACAATGGTTATAATTTCTGGGGACCGTCTTATTATGCGTATTCCTACAATCCATCATCTTATTGGTATTACAATAATGGCTGGGGCTGGGGAACAGGAATAAGCATGGGCTGGGGACAACCATGGGGTGCTTATTATGATCCTTGGAGCCCGTGGGGATATGGTTACGGCTACAATCCTTACATGCCTTATTATGGATACAATCCTTATTATGGTGGTTACAATCCTTACGGTTACAACCAATATGGCTACGATCCCTATGGTTACTCCGGCTACGGAAATTCGGGCTACAACAATTATTATTACAACAGCTACGATGATAATTCCAATTATTATGGCCCAAGAAACACGCCGACAGCAACAGATGGCCGTGTAACAGGTTCAGGCGGAACTACATTTGGTGAGCGTTTTGAGCGCGAAATTGGTATTGAGAATAACATTTCAAATCCAACACGCGAGCAGGTGAACCAGGCAGTTCGTGATAATCCAAACAGCACTCCAGGTGTGAATTCAAACAATACTTACACACCAGGAAGCTACTCCGATTCACGTTCGAATACTACATCACCGAATACTAACGGAACCGTGCGTGATAATAACAGCACTACGCGTCCGACAAATGTTCCTGATGCACCTGTGTTTACTCCGGGACCAGTCACTAATCCGACTTCATCACCACGTAACACATCGACATCAACACCGTCGTCAACGCCAACACCAACTTACAACGCGCCTTCATCAACAAGCCGCCCGAGAGAAACAACAATTGAACGTTCCACTTCATCGCCTTCTTCTACTCCATCAAATAATGGTAGCAGCTCGCCGCGTGGTGGAAACAACAACAGCAACGGCTCATCTTCCCGTCCGCGCTGATTTTTTTATAATTAAAATTAGTTATGCAACGTATTCTGCTAACGGGAACTTTCCTGCTCGCATGTTGCACCGCGTCTTTCGCACAGAATGAACAAGACGCGTTGCGGTATTCGAGAATAGGATTTGGAGGAACAGCGAGATATTCTTCAATGGCAGGCGCTTTCGGCGCAGTCGGTCCTGACCTTTCAGTACTCAGCACCAATCCTGCAGGGCTTGGCTGGTATACCAAAAATGAAATGGCATTCACGCCTTCATTTTATAATAACAACATTACTTCAACCTATAACGATTCCATTTCAAGCGATTCGCGTTTTAATCTGCGCTTTGATAATGTTGGATTTGTTTTCGCCTCCAAAACGGATAACACGGACGAAGACGGTTGGCAAGCAGTAGGAATGGGGTTTTCTTATAACCGCTATTCAACTTTCCAGGCCAATTATAATATGGCAGGAAGATCAACAACTTCTTTGCTCGACAGCTGGAGGGAAACTGCAGAAGGAACCGGTCCGGCGAACCTGGATATTTTCAATGAAGGTTTAGGATACCAGGTGTATTTGCTTGAAAATACAAATGGCGATTCTACACAATACCGTGATACAATTCCTGACGGCGATTTGCTTCGTCAGAATAAAACACTTCGCACGCGTGGAGGAATGGGCGAATGGGTTTTCGGCATCGGTGGAAATTATTCGAATAAATTTTACATCGGTGGTAGTATCGGATTGCCACAAGTGAAATACGAAGAGCTAGCAACGTACACCGAAAGAGAAGTTGCAGATACCACTTCCGATTTTGATTATTTGGAATTCAATCAGTCGCTTTTTATAAAAGGCCGTGGATTTAATTTCAAATTCGGAATTATTTATCGCCCTATTGACCAGGTGCGAATTGGTTTTGCATTTCATTCTCCGACATATCTCAAGCTCGCCGATACGTATGGAGCAAACATGGGCTCCGTGATTGGCGGAGTTTCCAGGACTTACGAAGCGCCGACAGGAAACTTCAATTATTCTATCCGCACACCGTTAAGGATGATCGGAAGTCTTGCATTTATATTCGGGAAAGCCGGTTTGATCAGCGCTGATTATGAAATTGTAGATTATTCAGAAGCGAGCTTACGTTCGACTTCTTATCAATTTACAGATGCGAATAATGCGATTCAAACCAAATATAAAGCAGCAAGCAATATCCGTGTAGGCGGTGAAGTGCGTTTGCTCCCGATTATTTTCCGTGGTGGATTTGCCTTGTACGGAAGTCCGTATGCTGATGGCGTAGAAAACAGCGCAACACGCTTATACATCACCGGCGGCGTTGGTTACCGCGATCCGGGCGATAAATTTTTTGTTGATCTTGGTGTTGTAACCACATCAGAAAAAAGCAATTATTATTTCTACGATCAATCGCTCGCCAACCCGGTGCTGAATGTTTCTAAAGTGGTGAATGTTGTGTTTACTTGTGGGTTTAGATACTGAGGATTTGGTGATTTTGTGATTTGATGTCCGCCGCGGCGGAGGGTGATTGAAAAAAGGATTTGGTAATCTGGTAATTTAGTAACTGGGTGATTGAAAAAAAATCTTTTGAAGCGAAATTTCTGCCTGAAAGAACTATATAATTAAATCACCATGCATTTTTGTATGGTGATTTCTATTTTAAAAAACCCTTCACACTTCTCACCTTATCCTCCAATGCCATTTTGGTAAGAGTATTTTTTGCTTCTAGACCATTATAGGAATTCATTGAATTTTAAAGTTCGCACTTGCGACATTAAATTCCATTATAGAACTTTTACAGCGCCGTAGGTGCGACCTGTTATCTTGATGGAAATATATCTCATCGAAGGAATCTTCTCCATTGGCAATCCAAGTCGATAAGGCTTAACTTCATGACTACCCTTTTCACTCCACACCTATTATATTACCTTTAGACGCAATCTGAAAACTATTCCATGAAAAAACTTTTACTCTCTCTTAGCATTTTAATTTCCTTCACCGCAGCCGCACAATGTCCGACGATTTCCGGAACTGTAACGCCTGTTTCTTGTCCGGGTGGAAATAATGGCGCGATTAATTTATCCGTTACCGGCGGCGCTCCTTTCCAGGGTTTAAAAGGTTTGCTTATTTCTGAAGTGCATGCAAATCCGACAAGCACAGATGCGCCATTCGAATTTGTCGAGCTCATTGCAACACGCACAATCGATTTCTCATTAACACCGTACACTGTAATTTTTAATAATAACGGAACTGCAAATGCGAATGGCTGGATTGCAGGCGGAACTATTACTTATGCTTTCGCAATTACAACAGGAATAGTTAACGCCGGCAATGTTGTGTATGTTGGTGGAAGCTCGATGATACCACAAAACAATCGCCTGCGTACGATCAGCACAGGAACAACCGTTGGTGATGGTGGAATCGGAAATCCAAGTGCAAGCGGCTCTCTCGGGAATGGCGGAACAAATGCAGATGGCATTGCAGTGTTTAATGTGCCTGTTGCATCCATCACTTCTACTACTGTTCCTGATGATGCAATCTTTTGGGGAACGGGAACAGGAACTGCTGTTGTTGCTAGCGGAACTGCAGGTTATGAACTCCCGGTAAACGATCAGTATAACGGTGGCAAATTACAAACCACCAGCTTTCTTGGTCCTGACCAGGGTTCTGTTGTTTTTCTTGTTGCGACAGGAACATATAACGTGCAGACAAACACTTTTACTACTCCACGTGTGTGGGCGAATACACCAACGTTTACTGATCTGAGCTCATCGGTAATGCTCAATGGAATTTATAATTATTCATGGTCGACGAGCGCGACAACAGAAGACATCACCGGGCTTTCTGCAAACACCTATACAGTTTCCGTTACCGATGCAGTGGCGTGTGTTTCTACTGCAACTTTTATTGTTACAGAACCAGCGGCGTTTGTTACAACAATTACTTCTACTCCAACTTCATGTGGCTCGTCTACAGGAGAAGCAATCGTAAGTGTAAGTGGCGGAACACCGGGTTACACATTTCTCTGGTCTCCTTCGGGCGGAACAAATGATACTGCATCAGCACTTGCAGCCGGAAGCTACAGTGTAACGATTACAGACAATAACGGTTGCACAACAATTGCTACTACAACGATTTCTTCTACACTTACTACATTAACATCTGCTACAAATGCATCGTGTCATCCTGCAAACGGTATTTCCAACGGAACGATCGTAGTAAGTGTGCTTAATGGAAATGGTCCTTACACACATTCATGGACGCCTAACGTGAGCACTACTTCAGCTGCAACGGGTCTCAGCGCAGGAACATATATTATAAATACAATTGATGTCAATGGTTGCACCGCAGCAGATACTGTAACTGTTATGCAACCGGCAGAACTTATTACTTCGATCAGTTCCACCAATCCTACATGCGCGTTTGCTTGTGACGGAAACGCATCGGCAACAGTTTCCGGCGGCACACCTGGTTATTCTTATTCGTGGATGCCAACAGGATGTAACAGTGCCAGCTGTGGAAATTTATGCATGGGATGTTATACAGTTGTAGTAACCGATGCAAATTCCTGCCGCGATACTGCTTCAGTTTGTATTGTAGATCCTCCACAGTTAATGTTAGCTGCTACTGTTACACCAACAACCTGCGCAGGTCCGTGCGACGGGACAATAACTTATTCTTCGTCAGGCGGAACACCACCGATATTTTATTCATGGAGTCCAACGCTTTCCTGTTCCCCTACTTGCACAAATGTTTGTCCTGGCACATACACAATTACAGCCATCGATGCAAACGGATGTGTTGCATCCAGGTCGGTAACTGTTACATCGCCTTCAGCGGCATGGCTCAATTCACTTGGAAATGACACGATGATCTGCGAGCCTGCGTCAATAACAGTATGCGCACCCGCAGGATTTTCATCCTACATGTGGAGCGACGGAAGCACAACCGCTTGTGTTACATACGACACCACATCTTGTCTCAGCGTCATGGTGGTAGATGCAAATGGCTGTCAGAGTCTCGATACAATTTGCATCACCGATAATATCTGCACCGGAATTGAAAATGGAATCGCAGAAAATATCTTATCCATTTATCCGAATCCGAATAACGGTGTGTTTACGCTTGAGCTGAATAATCTTTCAGGAAATGTGCAGCTGATTATTGCAGATGCTGCCGGCCGTGAGGTGATGGAAGAGCAATTAAATATTTCTGCTGCGACATTCAGAAAAGATATTGATCTGGGTGAATTAGAAAACGGAATTTACTTTGTGATGATAAGAGGTGAGCATGAAAATAAAATGGTGAAATTGATTTTGAGTAAATAGTTTTTCGAAAATCTGAATAATAAAAGGACCGCCACTCATTTCTAGATGGCGGTTCTTTTTGGTTAATTATTCGAGCCAATTTCATCTGTATAGTAAACTCGTTCCCGATATGAAATTAACAACACTCATTTTAATGATTTCAATAGTGATTGTTGCATGTATTAACCAAAACGGTGATGATACAAATTCCGAGAAGAGTACAACTGAATTACCCCATTTTAAATATAATCCCAACGCAGAGAGGCTTAGCATTATAAAAAGAGAAAAATCAACTTGCCCTGTTTGTAATCGAAGTCGTGATTATGTTTATCAAGGACCATTTTATTGCATTGATGAGGTAGAAGGAATTTGTCCCTGGTGTATTAAGGATGGTTCTGCGGCAAAAAAATATGATGGGAATTTTCAAGACTCTGCTTCCTGTGAGCCGGTGAGTAAACCAGAATATTTAAATGAATTGATTACACAAACCCCGGGATACTCAGGGTGGCAACAAGAAAAATGGTTAAGCCATTGTGGAGACTTTTGTGCCTTGGAGAATTATGTGGGCTGGGCAGAAATAAGCTCTCTGAAAGACGAGCTAACGGATGATCTTAACCAGATTAAAACTAAATATCAACTTAGCCAGGAAGATTTAGAAAAGCATCTTGTTAACAATGGCAGTATGCAAGGATACCTTTTCAAGTGTTTACATTGCAATAAGCATCGTTTAACTATTGACACTCAATAGCGAGGCCTGACATAAAAAAAGCCGCCACTCATTTCTGAATGGCGGCTTTTTAATTGATTGATTTCAAGACACACATTAATTAAACTCGTTCCTATTTATCCCTGATTCAAACAAAAAAACCGCCACTCATTTCTGAATGGCGGTTTCTAATCCTATTGATTTGTCAGGCTGAGTGTCTCGTCAAAAGAAATTTCTCATTAAAAGTACAATGATCAATTTGACGAGATGTATCGAAGCCTATTCTGCTTTCGCTTTCTTTCTTGTTGCTTTTGCTTCTACAACCGGCTCTACAGGCTTGCCGTTTCCAACTAAGAAGTCTGCATCAACAAGGATACGTCCACAATGTTCGCAAACGATGATCTTCTTGTGCATGCGGATATCCAATTGACGCTGTGGTGGAATTTTGTTGAAACATCCGCCGCAAGCATCACGCTCAACAGGAACAACTGCAAGTCCGTTACGTACGTTCTGGCGAACACGTGAGTAAGCATGAAGCAAACGTCCTTCAATTTTCTGTTCAGCTACTTTAGAGCGTTCTGATAATTCGTCTTCGTCTTTTTTAGTTTCAGAAACGATGTCTTCCAACTCTTCTTTCTTCAACTTCAAATCGTTCTTACGCTCATCAAGAGCAGCTTGTGAACCATCGATCATTTCTTTCTTGGCAGCAATCTGCGCTTTGAATTCTTTGATACGTTTTTCAGCCAGCTGAATTTCCAAATTCTGGAATTCAATCTCTTTTGTCAGGGAATCAAATTCGCGGTTGTTGCGAACTTTGCCTTGCTGTACTTCGTATTTTTTAATTGCAGCAGCTGAATCTTTCATCACGTTTTTCTTATCGTTGATTGATTCTTCCAGCTGTTTAATTTCTTCATTCAGATTGTTCGCACGTGTGTCGAGGCCGGCAACTTCATCTTCGAGGTCACGGACTTCTAACGGAAGTTCGCCACGTACAGTGCGGATGCGGTCGATTTGGGAATCAATCTGCTGCAATTCGTATAATGCACGGAGTTTTTCTTCTACCGGAATGTCTGATTTCTCGTCTTTTTTGGCTTTCGTGGTCATGTGAGGTAAGTTATCGGATTGGTATTTACACCTGTTTTAAGGATGGCAAAGGTAGGAAATTTTTGTATTAGATTATCATAGAGCAGATCAATCGTAAACTGCTCACTTTCAAAGTGTCCGATATCTGCGACAACTATTTTGCCGTCGGCGTCGAAAAACTGGTGGTATTTAAAGTCGGCGCTTACAAACACATCTGCGCCTGCAGAAATCGCATTTTGAAGCAAAAAACTACCCGAACCACCACAAACTGCCACCTTTTTCACCATTTTCCCCTCAATATTGGTGAAACGGATCACATCGGCCTGCATAACTGATTTTAAATGCCTGAGAAAATTTTCCAGCAGCATTGGTTGTTCCAGCTCACCGATCATCCCGGAACCAACCTGCTGCCATTTATTTTCAAGCACAATTAAATCGTAAGCAACTTCCTCATAAGGATGAGTGGCTCGCAATGCAGCGAGAATTTTACTTTCAATATGTGTCGGATAGATCATTTCAACCCGCTCTTCCGGCTCACGTTCCAGCTTTCCTTTTTCTCCAATGACAGGATTCGAATTTTCATTGCCGCGGTAAGTCCCGGTTCCCGGAAAATTAAAGCTGACTTCATCGTAATTTCCAATTCTTCCTGCACCGGCGGCCCACAAAGCCTGTCGCACTTTTTCAGCAGAATCAGGCGGACAATACGTCACGAATTTTCGCAGCACATCTTTTTTCGGAGCGAGCACCAATAAATTTTTCAGCCCGATCTTCTCTGCAATTTTATGATTTACGCCTGCAAAAACATTATCAAGATTGGTGTGAATGGCAAGGATCGCAATATCATTTTTGATTGCTTTGATAATGACACGCTCGATGTAATTTTTTCCGTTGATCTTTTTTAATCCCGAAAAAATAATCGGGTGATGCGCTACAATAAGATTACACTTATTCGCGATCGCTTCATCCACCACAGCCTCAAGACAATCCAGCGCGATAAGAATGCCGCTCACTTCCATGTCCCTGTTGCCCGTGATCAATCCCGCATTATCATAGCTCTCCTGGAAAACAAAAGGCGCCTGTGTTTCGAGATAATCAATTACTTCCGAAATTTTCATGCCCGAAATTAAGGAGAAAAAAGTGACGGTGACATGTGACAAGTGAGGTGTTAAAGGAAAAGAAAAGAGGCTGAATCACGTTACACCACTTGTCACACGCCACCCGTCACCTGTCCCTGTTTTTCTCGTATTTTCGCAATCCGATGAACCTCCTCCGACTACTCGCCTGGCCGATTTCGATTTTATATGGCCTTGCTGTAGTGATCCGCAACAAACTTTTTGATCTTGGAATTTTTCCGCAAACGGAAATCAAAGAGATCGGGTTGATTGGTGTTGGAAATATTACAGTGGGCGGAACAGGAAAAACACCGCACGTAGAATATATTGTGCGTTTGCTGCATCCGAAATATAAAGTAGGAACGCTCAGTCGCGGCTACGGAAGAAAAACAAGAGGATTTCATTTGGCAACGAAAGAAGCAACAACACTTGAAATCGGTGATGAGCCAAAACAATTTCGTCATCGTTTTCCGGAAGAAATTCCTGTTGCGGTAGATGCGAAACGTGTGCATGGCGTAAAAAAGCTGATGGCGAATTTTCCTGCGCTGCAAGTGGTGATACTTGATGATGTGTTTCAGCATCGTCGTATAAAACCGGGTTTGCAGATCATGCTTACAGATTATGGCAGGTTGTTTTATAAAGATCATTTGTTGCCAACCGGGCTTTTACGCGAACCAAAATCGGGTGCGGGAAGAGCAGATATTATTATCGTCACAAAAACTCCTGATTTTTTTTCACCCATAGAAAGGAAAATAATCATCAAAGAAATAAGACCGAAACCTTACCAGAAAGTTTATTTCTCTAAAATAGTTTATGGTAATTTTGTTCCGTTCAATCTTATTCCTTCCAGTGAAGTTGTGACGAAAGAGATTTGCTTTTCGGAAAAATATTCAGTCGTGCTACTAACAGGAATTGCTAACTCTCATTCGCTCGAATATTTTCTCAAAGACAAAGTAAAAGAAGTAGTTCCCCATCGTTTCCGGGATCATCATGAATTTACTCATGAAGACCTTCTTAAGCTGAAAGAAATTTTTGATGAAGTAAAAGGTGAAAAGAAAATAGTGCTTACCACGGAAAAAGATGCCATGCGTTTGCAAAAACCGGGATTGGCAGAGTATCTTGGAACGCTTCCGGTGTATTACGTGCCGATAGAAGTGGCTTTCCAGGACCAGGACGAAATAGATTTCAATCAACAAATAAATGATTATGTACGACCGCATTCAGTCAACCGCAAAATTCATAAAAGAGAAAACGAATAATTTTTCTCCTGCAACAGGTATTATCCTGGGCACAGGTTTAGGCGGACTTGTAAAAGAAATAGAAGCAGAATTCGTTTTGCCTTATGATACCATTCCTGATTTCCCGGTTTCTACTGTGGAAGGTCATTCAGGAAAATTAATCTTCGGAAAATTGTCGGGCAAAAATGTTGTGGCGATGCAGGGAAGATTTCATTATTACGAAGGCTATACATTGCAGCAAGTTGTATATCCCGTTCGTGTAATGAAAATGCTTGGCATTGAGCGTTTGTTTGTTTCAAATGCAAGCGGCGGTGTAAATCCTGATTTCGAGATCGGCGATTTGATGATTCAAAATGATCACATCAATTTATTTCCGGGCAATCCGCTGATCGGCACGAATGACAAACGATTTGGTCCACGCTTTCCGGATATGAGCGAGCCATATGATCACTCGATGATTGCGCTGGCAAAAAAGATTGCAGCAGAATTAAACATTAAAGTAGTAGAAGGTGTTTACGTTGGAATGACGGGCCCGACATTCGAAACACCTGCAGAATATAAATACGTGCGCATTGTTGGCGGCGACACAGTAGGAATGAGCACCGTGCCCGAAGTAATCGCAGCGCGCCACATGGGAATTCCTGTTTTTGCGATGTCCGTAATTACAGATCTTGGCGTGCCCGGAAAAATTGTAGAAGTAACACACGCCGATGTGCAGAAAGTGGCGGAAGCTGCAGAGAAAAAAATGACGGTGCTGATGAAGGAGATGATTTTGAGATTGCAATAGGGAATGCTTTTTTTTGCGTGAGTGGTTTAATCATCAGGCACGTTTAAGAAACGCGCCTAATGATTAAAAAGAAAATTCCATTTACCAACCCTCCCTCACCACTTACAAACCAATCATTGATCACCTTTTTTCCCAATCACCTATTTCCTATCTTTATGTTTCATCTCCGCAACTGAACTAATTTTTCATGAAAAAAATTCTACTTCTTTCCATCATCACTGCAGCTACTTTTTTTCTGCCGGTTTCTTTAACAGCACAAAATTATCCGCAGCAAAATATTTCTTTTCTCGGCAACTGGAATAACAATCCTGCTCAACCTGCGGAACCGACTTACGGAATAAAATACCAGGGAATTTGCGGATGGGCGGATACTACAAACGGACGCGAATATGCCATAATGGGCACTTCGACAGGAACGCAGTTTATAGATATTACAGTTCCGACAAACCCTGTGGGTGTAGATTATATTCCTGCGGCACATGGAAATTTGATATGGCATGAAATAAAAACATGGAACCAGTATGCGTATATAGTTAGCGATGATTCAGGTCCGAATACGTTTATAATTGTAGACATGTCGTACCTGCCGGATTCGGTTCATATTTTACGCAATGACAATGTTTTTTTTGAAAGATGTCACACACTTTTTGTTGATGGTGATTATCTCTACGGTGGAAGTGTAACGGGTGCGAACGGAAACTTTTTTTATTCGATGGCGGTTTATGATCTGAGTGTTGATCCTGTGAATCCGCCTTTGCTGCGTGCATTGAACCAGGATTACCCGGGAATTGATCATGTGCATGATATGTTTGTGCGTAATGATACGGTGTATGCTTCGTGCGGATTTGAAGGTTTCGGAATTTATAAATTCAACAGCACGACGAATCAACAATTCGATCAGCTTGCTGTGCTGACAAGCTATCCTGAACAGGGCTATAATCACAGCAGCTATTTGACTGCTGATGGAAACACGCTCATTTTTATGGATGAAGTTCCGCAGGGAAGAGCAATTAAATCGCTTGATGTTTCGAATTTCGGAAACCTTACCATCAACCAGATTTTCCGTTCGCATACAGGCAATACGCCGCATAATCCATACATCATCGGCAATGATATTCTTGTTGCTGCGAATTACACAGATGGTGTGCAGATCTTTAATATTTCAAATCATTCTGATTGTATTATTGCAGGTTACTTCGATACTGATACGCTTGTAAATGCACCGACGTATCCTGCTAATATGGTTTATCACGGTTGCTGGGGCGCTGATCCGTATTTGCCAAGCGGAAACCTGATTGTTTCGGATATGCAGAATGGTTTATTTGTGCTTGATATGTCGCAGGCGCTGATCAACGGTACAAATGAAATTCAGCAGGCAAGCATGTCGATTGATGCGTATCCGAATCCGTTCAATACAAATTTCGGTATGAGCATGCGTTTGGATCGTGCGCAGAAAGTTACTTACACAGTGTATGATAATGCGGGAAGAATTGTAATTCAACATTCGCAATCGCTTCCTTCGGGAACATCGATACTTGAAGTGGAAGCTGAAGGTTTAGCTGCAGGAATTTATTCTGTTAAAGTTGAAGGTGAAACGTTTTCCGGATCATCCAGATTGGCGAAAACAGCTCAGTAGTCAGTAGTCAGGGAAATTACGGAGTTGATTTTATTTTGCCACTAAGGCACTAAGTTGTTGGAATTAGAAATTGTGCTGGAGGTTCTTTATCGCCACAGAGGCACAGGGACACAGTTAAAAAATTACAGAGGCACGGTTTAAAAAATAAAAAGGAAACTGCCACATCCAATTAGGATAGTGGCAGTTTTCCTTTTACTTCTATACCTGACGATTGACTACTGACTACTGAATTGTCAGACCGAGTGTTTCGGCAGAAAATATGATCATCTGAAAAGATATTTCCCTTCTGACGAAATGTATCGAGGGCGACAACTGACTACTTCTTCTTAGCTTCTTCCTTTTCCTTTTTCTTGAAATACTTTCTAAGTAAGAAAGAATGTTTCAAGGCTTCAAGATCTTCATCCAGCTTCTTAGTTCCCGATTCCAGATTTGCTATGCTGGCTTTTAGTGCGGCACCTGCTTGTTCGTCGTGGAGCATTACTCCTACCGGTGTTTTCGGATTGCTGCTTGCTTCTTTTAAGTTGCTTACGAATACGGCTGCTGTATCTGAAATTTGCTGCAGCTGCACGATGGCATTTTTCATTGAATTAAAAACTACTGTGTCAGTGACCAATTCATTTGCGAGCGTTCCGTCATCGTCGAGCTTAGAGGTAAATTGTGCAAGCGAATTGATAAGTATCTGCGCATTTGCAGATGCTGCTTGTAACGAATTAGTTGTTGCGGCGATGCTGTTATAAATAGAATCGCTGTACAATAATTTCCCGATGGTGCCTTCGCCTTTTGCAAGCTTGCTTGTCAGCTCAAGAATATTCAAATTGTTTTGCTGAAGCGTTTCCATAATTGTTTCTGTAGAAAGCTGCGGCTCGTTTTCGATCATATCACCTTCTTCCACTTGTGGCGAAGTAGATGTTCCTCCGTAAATAACAAGAATTTTATTCCCGATCAATCCGTCTGTGCTGATCTTTACTTTTGCGTCTTTACGAATGTATTGCTGCGATTCGATTTCAATATTCATGATCACTTTCACTTGTGATTTTCCGTAAAATTCTACGTTTTTCACTGTGCCGATCTTTACACCGGAGAACCAGACATTATTTCCTTTTTGCAAACCATTCACATCACCGAAGATGGTCATGATGGTCATTTTTTTCTGAAAAGTAGAATGCAGGTTTCCGATGGTCAATACACCGCCAACCAGGAACATCAGTCCGACAATGATAAAAACACCTACTGCTATTCCACGTTTTTTCCCGGGATCGCTCATGACTTATTGTATAAAATTATAGTTGAAAAAACTTTTCACCTGTTCATCGTCAGTATCAAAAACATCTTTGAAATTTCCGACTTTCATAAACCGGCCACTCAGCAACATGGCAACACGACTTCCAACTTCTTTAGCACAAGTAAGATCGTGTGTAATGATGATGGATGTAGTATTGTAGCGATCGCGCACTTCGTTAATGAGCTGATTGATTTCTTCGCTGGTAATAGGATCAAGGCCGGCAGTTGGCTCATCATACAACATGATCTCCGGCTTCAGAATTAAAGTCCGCGCGATACCGATTCGTTTACGTTGTCCGCCTGAAAGATCAGATGGCATTTGATTTTTCCTGTCGCTCAATCCAACATCTTCAAGCACTTCATCTACCTTACGATCAATTTCTTTACGCGTGAGATTTTTTACATTCATCACCAATGGAAATTCAAGGTTCTGACGCACATCCATACTATCGTACAAAGCGCTGTGCTGAAATGAAAAACCGATTCGTAAACGAAGCTTATCCAATTCTTTCGGAGTAAGCTTATCAATCTGCTGTCCCAATACTTTTACAATTCCTCGATCGGGAAGAAGAAGACCAACCAATATTTTAATCAATACAGATTTCCCTGCGCCTGATCGTCCGAGGACAACCATGTTTTCGCCCTTATGCACATCGAGATCAATGTTTTTCAGGATGTCGAGCTCGCCGAAAGATTTGTACAATCCTTTTATAGAAATAACCGGTTCAGCGTTCGATATGGTAGTTGTGTTTTCCATTTTAGAAATACCTGATCCAGTTAGAAATTTGTACGATCACGATTTCTTCAATGAAAACGAGGAACATTGCAAGCACGACAGCCTGGTTTGCAGCGCGACCTACACCGCGTGTTCCGGAAGTTGCATGAAAACCTTTATAACAACCGATCACGCCGATTGTAAATCCGAAAACAGTTGATTTGATAACAGAAGAAAAAACATCGAGAAAGCTGATTGCAGCAAAACCGGTTTTGAAAAAGCTGATAAAGCTGGTTGCTTCATTTGCATGCACGCTGAAATACGAACCCATCAATGCCACAAATCCGCAATACAATCCGAGAATCGGTACTGCGATTGTACAAGCGATTATTCGTGTGCACGCTAAATATTTGAATGGATTAATAGCAGAAACTTCCATCGCTTCAATTTGTTCGGTTACTTTCATCGAACCTAATTCTGCGCCGATGCTTGAACCAACTTTTCCTGCACAGATAAGCGCAGTAACAAGTGAAGCAAGCGCGCGGACGATAGCAATGGAAATCAAATTAGGCAACCACGATGTAGCGCCGAATTCAGCAAGTGATGGCCGCGATTGTTTGGTAAAAACAATTCCGGTTACAAAACCTGTAAGTGTAATTAAAGGAAGTGAGCGCAAACCTATTTCATAACACTGGTGAACAATCTCCCGCCAGTGAAAAGGTGATTTGAATGCTTCCTTAAAAAAACGAACGACAAAACGGTATGCCTTATATACATCAGTAAAATACTGATCGGCACCTTTTGAAAAAATATATTTGCGGGATGAAGGGACCATTTCTTTGGGATTGTTAGTAGTAGAGCGGCTGGTGATTGGTTGTCAATATGACTCCCGAACCATCAGCCTCCCTACTCCAACATTTCTCTTATGGCATTTGAAAAGGCAAGAATTATGCAAAGAATATCCGGCTGATTCTTTTACCCCTGTTTTATCCTTTTTATTGCTATTTCTCTTCTGAAACTTATTTATTCGGTAAAATTAAAATGCGGTGCCGGCAATTATAATTTTTCCCGGTTTGGGGAATATGATCCACACAATCGACCCTTCTTACGGGAAAATTCCTACATTTAATTCACATGAACTTGCTGACCCGTTGCCTTTTTACCCTTCTGCTTTTTTGTTGCTTATCGTCGCCCGCTCAAGTGTTGGAAATGGAGCATGTCAAAATTCTTGTGGATACGATTCCTTTTAAATTCTCAGGTTCACCGGCGGAAAAAAATTATTCCCGTTACAGAGAAATCCGTATCGGTTGCCTTAATACCGGGAAAAGTGAATTGATCTTTACAGGTGCGAGCCAGTCGTTTACTAATGATACAACATGGCTGAAAGCAGCCGACAATGTAAAATTCCCAACCAGCATCAAGCCCGGTTCTTTCGGCACAATTGTAATTACTTATAGTGTTGCTTCACCGTTTCAAAAAATAAAGATCAGCTCCAATTCAAAAAAAGGTCCGCAGGTAATTACGCTTCTTGATACTTACAAAGAGCCGATTGAGATAAGGCGTAACATGGCCGATTACCCCGGTAAAGCAAAAGAAGGAGATGTTGCAGTTTTTTCTTCGCTGATCTATAATACCGGCAATAAAAAGATCACGATCGATTCCGTTTCCTTTCCGGATACATCATTAAAAATGCGCACAAAGTTTCCGCTGGTGATTGAGCCGGGAAAAAATGCACCGCTAACATTGGCTGCGAATACGAAGGGAAAGATGAACTTTTATTATGGCGGAACACCTTTGTTTTTTTACCACGAAGAAAAAGGATATGTGAATTTCGCGAAGCAGGAATTTTCATGCATAATTGTTCCTGCCATCAAGCTGCTGGATAAAGACACTTTTTTATTCGGAACCGTTAAGCGCGGAACCGTGATCAGCCACACCTTTCATTACATCAACAAAGGCAGCTTCAATCTTGAAACAGGAAAAAATAAAAATGAATGTGTTTCCTATGACAAACCACTTGTAAAGCCCGGAGAATCGTTTGCGGTAACAATTAAATTCAACACTGCTGTTGCAGACTCAGGAAAGATCACGCGTGAATTCCCGGTATTGCTTCCGCCGTTTTTTTACAGCAATTCCATTTTCATGAAAGGTGAAATCACCGGACCTGCTGCTAACAAAAGTGATTTTTTACAGGCGGATGAAAGAGTGATAGAATGTCCGACTGTTTCAAATGACACGGCAAAATCAATAAAAAGAAAGATCCGTATTAAAAATAATTCAGGTTTGCCGGTGATGATCACAAACGTAACTGTGGAAGGCGCTTATGCTTTCAGTGATGTAAAAACCGCAGTAGCGCCGGGTGAATATTTCACAATAAAATTTGTTTACCCAACGAAAAATGCCGGCACGTTTGACAAGCTGATCCTTATCTCCTACAACACAGGCGATTGCTCTTATGGAGAATTCTATTACCAGGTGGAAGTAAAAGGAAATATTCTTAAGCCGTGATATTTTTCATCATCAATTTTTCTTTTCATCAATAAATGGATTTCTTTTCATCAACTGGGAGATTTTCTTTTTATCATCAGGCAGGTTTTCTTTTCATCAACGGGCAGATTTTCTTTCAACACCAACGGGCAGATTTTCTTTCATCATCAGGCAGGTTTGCGAAACCTGCCTAATGATGAAACAAAATTGTTAAACTGAAAACTTTTCCTTGACAACGCCTGTTTGACATGTGTATCTTTAGAAGGATTTTACATTAGATATTTTTGAATATCCATTAAAGAACAAACAGCGTAGCCCTTCTGCATTTCTTAATTTTTATTTTTTTATTATTTAAATCGTACATCCAACTGCGCAAAAAAAGCTTCGTTGGATAAATCGTAATTCGTAATTCGTACATCATTTTTCCCATGGAAGAAGAGCTGCCAAAGGAGCCGGGCTATTTTAAAGGCCGCGGTTCACAGATTAATCCGCATAATCGTTTTTTTAAGCAGGAATATGTGCAGGAGCATATTGAAGGAATTGACATTCCATTTTTGCAAAGTGAAAAAACAGAAATAATTTTTACGCATCCGAAAACGATCATCAATAAGGTCACGAGCCCGGATCTTATTGGAATGTATTCGATGAATCCGTACCAGGGTTGTGAGCACGGATGCATTTATTGTTATGCGAGAAATGCACATGAGTATTGGGGCTTTTCTGCCGGACTTGATTTTGAGCGAAAAATTATTGTCAAAGAACACGCAGCAGAACTTTTAGCAAAAGAGCTGAGCAATCCGCGCTGGGTTCCTGATCCGATCATGCTTTCCGGAAATACAGATTGTTATCAGCCGCTTGAAAAAAGATTCGGCATCACGCGCAAAATGCTGGAAGTACTTTTGAAATTCAAACATCCGGTCTCCATCATTTCAAAAAATCAATTGATCCGTCGCGATATTGATCTTTTGAAAGAATTGGCAAAGCTGAATTTAGTTCATGTGATGATCAGCATTACCGGCCTGGATGAATCACTGCGTTTAAAGTTGGAGCCGCGTACTGCTACTTACAAACAACGCCTCGAAACTGTGCGTGCGTTGGCTGATGCAGGAATTCCTGTCGGAGTAATGACTGCGCCGATCATTCCAGGTTTGAACTCGTATGAAATTCCGGACATCATCAAAGCTGCTGCTGAAGCGGGCGCAAAAAGTATCGGCTACACAATGGTGCGGTTGAACGGTGCGGTCGGCGGAATTTTTAAAGACTGGCTGTTCAAAAATTTTCCTGACCGCGCGGATAAAGTGTGGCATCACATTGAAGGTGCGCATGGCGGACAAGTAAATGATTCACGCTTCGGCACACGCATGAAAGGTGAAGGTCCGATGGCAGAAAGCATTCACAAGCTGCATAAAATGGCAAGAGAAAAATATTTGCCGAAAGATGATCCGTTTGAATTTGATCTTTCGCATTTCGATCATCGTGCGGGAGCGGCGCAGCTGAGTTTGTTTTAGAAGGAACACCGATGACACAACTGCCTGCTGCTGCATAAGGCCGCGCGCTTGCCGGCAGGGATTGAACGGATAAAAACAGATCAGCGAAAATCCGTTTGATCCGTATCATCCGTGTTCTATTTCACTTGAGCAAATAGTTATCTTTGAATAAAGCATTATAAACATGAAAATCTCAGACCTCAAAAAAGAATTGCATCTCGCTATAGATCGAATTAATGATGACCATTTACTTGAAGCTGTATATGTGATTCTGAACAAAAGCACAAATGATTACGTACTAACAGCTGAGCAGGAAAAGGAAGTGTATAGGAGGCTTGAGGCGCACAAAAAAGGAGAAGTAAAATATATTCCTGCAAAAAAGGCTATGAAGGAAATTCGCCAAAAGGTTAAGAAATAATGTTTGATCTATTTTATGACCCTATAGCAATAATTGAGATTACCGAAGCTGCAAAGTGGTATAATTTACAACAAGAAGGATTAGGAGATCAATTTATTAGTGAGGTTGAACAACTTGCTTTTTACATTGGATTAAATCCGCTTCTTTTTCCTCAAAAGCTTATATCAATCCGCCAGGCTCCTTTGAAAAGGTTTCCCTATGTAATTTTATTCCTTGTAGAGGACAAACAGGTTTTTATTACTTCAGTATTTAATTGCCATCAAAATCCCGGCAAGAAAAAATTCAGGATTAGGTAATGCGCAGCTGAGCTTGTTTTAAAAGGAACACGGATGACACGGATTGAACGGATAAAAACGGATCAGCGAAAATCCGTATCATCCGTGTTCTATTTCACGCTGCACGTTGATATTTCTCCGGTTAAGTCAACCTAACCCTATTATCAGCTTCACAACATTCTTTGTTGTTGCATCGCCGGCAGTTAAACTGTATGTCCGGAATTAATTCTTCGGTATATCCGCAATTCGCGCAAGCAAAATAACCGGCTTTGGGAATTATTTTGAATTTGTGGGTTATCCGTTCAGGCAAAACAGACAAGCCATATTTCGTTTCATCTTCCGGATAATAAAATAAGCTGAGCTTGCCCGACGGCTCGATGTAGCCCTGCTTTACCTGGCCTAATTGTGAAACATTTAAATTGCGCAGATCCGAATAAATTTCGTTTGTTGCCATTTGTTCTCTCTTTAAAGCGCTAACAACAAATGCACCATCGAGGATCAGGCAAAATACTTCTCCGTCGAATATGCGTTCTATGCGGCTGCTTTTTGACATGAAGAACATGATAATTTTGTATATGCCCAGGACCATAACAAAAACCATTGTTGCAGGAAGTATGCCCACATCCTTGTAAAACATTGCATCACCACCGGCGGAACCCAATGCAACGATCAACGCCACTTCAAAAACTCCTTGCATAACCGCGCGCGTACCCATTTGCCGTAAACAAATGAGCACCACAAAAAACATGATAAGCGTGCGCAGCATTACCTCCAGCAGAAAGCTCCAATCGTCTTCACCGAATAAAAACTTGTGCCAGTCAATTTGAAATAATTTATCCATATCAGAAAATTGTATTTAAAATTACGCACAAATCCTTTCCCTCCTTCTTCTTACATTTGTCCTGTGAAAAATCTCTTTCTCCTGATCTTATTCTTAACCGGAATAAATCTCCCCGCGCAGTTCAGCGCTTATGATCCTTTTGATGATAATGCCAATGAGTGGATCACACGCAATGACGATACTGCCCTTTATGAAGTGAAATCCGGCAAGCTCGACATGGATATTAAACGTGATGGCGATTATATCAATGCAAAAGGCGCACTGATCAACCAGGAAAAATTATTCCGCACAGAATTGCGCACGGAGTTTAAAAGTGGTCCTGATAATTTGCCTTACGGAATTACATGGGGCGCGTCGGATCTTGAAAATCTTTATTTATTCTACATCACCGGCGCTGGCAAATTCGGATTTCGCACGAAAGAAAAAGGAGTATGGAAAGATATTTTTCCGGCCACAAAGTCTGCTTCTATCAGTCCGAAAGGAAATAACTGGCTGCGCGTTAATATGATCATCGACACAGACGGAAAGAAAAAAATCAATCTTGTCATCAATGAAGAGCTTGTAAAAACGATTGATTTTGTTTTTCCGTATGGCAATTATTTCGGCGCATTTGTAGGCGGAACAAATCATATTCTCTTCGATGATTTTATCGTTTACCAGCGTGGCGAACACCAGGAAGAATTTGAGCCTTGTGATCTTTCGCTTTCATTGAAATGCACAATTTCACAGCTGCATTATACCAATTCACTTTACAATTGGTCGGCATGCGTTGGAAAAGGTTGTCGCGTGGATGTTGATTCTGCCGTGACACGTTTTTGGTATGCTGATGGCCGCTGCGGCGATTATTCTGTGCTTGCGGTTTCATTTCCTTCAATAGGAAATGTTTCTTTCGCGCGCGCGGTCGAGCAGGATTTCGGCGATTACATGGCGGAAGGCGACAGCATCACGCACGTTCGCAGAGATCCCGCGCAGCTGAAAAGCATGGGCAATGAAGCGAAGGTTTATCAAATAAGTGAAGTATACACCAGCTACGATCTCGAGGGAAATTTATACATCTGCCGTTATTACGTTGATCATCCGTTCGGCAATGAAAAAGGAATGGTGTTTCAATTTATTGTTCCGGAAAATAGTCCGAATATAATTTTGCTGGATCAGTTGGTGAGGGAGATTATCGGGACGATGGAAATTCTTTAAGGGGGAACGAATTACGAATCAAAACGAATGTACGAATGCTATCATTCTTACATTTTTAAATTGGTATAAATGAAGCGTATTTCAATTATTGTTTCGGGAAAAGTTCAAAAACAATGAAAGCGACCTTATTTTTATTTGGGGCTATGCTAGTCATAGGCCTTTTCGGATCTGCTTCTGGCATTAGCCCGAAATCTTCAATTATTGAAAAGGAGTTAGTTTTATACAAGGAAGTGTTCGTGAAATCTACTAATTGCGATTGTCACTACGACTTTGATACAAGAAGATCTGACCATACTGAAGTCATATTTGTTGATACTGTTGATTTGAAGAATATGGAAGCCACATATTCGAATAGTTATTCAACATATTTGTACAGCTCAACATGCATAGAATTAGCTTTGAAAATAGATACCATAGAATCAAATCATTTGGTGGTACAAACCAGGATACGCATGCTTGAACCTAGCGGAGATACCATACGAACTGATTATTACACCTGCGGTTATCAATTATGCTTTGTTCCATATAAATTAAAATTCAAATGCATAGCTCCCTGCCATCCATCTTACATTTACGTATCAACCAGAAAAAAACGTTCAAAATGTTTATTGATGAATCAGGCAAAAACCAATATGTACGTCATTACTGAGGTTTCTAAATAAAAGTAAAACTGAATTTACTTTAATGAAGTATGCGTGTTTCGGATAAAGAATATTAATTCAGTATTAAGATAAATGAAACATATTTCAATAATCGTTTCGGGAAAAGTGCAGGGAGTTTTTTTTCGTATTTCTACGGAGAAGGAAGCGAAGAAAATTGGTGTGACGGGATTTGTGCGGAATGAAAAGGATGGAACTGTTTACATCGAAGCTCAGGGGACGGAAAAACAATTGGATGATTTGGTGGAATGGTGCAAACGCGGGCCGGATCGTGCGCGGGTGGATGCGGTGGTGGTGAAAGAGATTTTGTTGGGGGAGGAAAAGGAATTTAAGGTGATGCGATGACGAATTGGCTTAAAGATTAACCTCAAAATAAAAAGAGCCGATAACTTCTCCTTTGTTACACACTTTCAAATTGTAGCTTGTTTTCTGGTCGGAAGGAATTCCAACTTCAGAAAGTATTGACAAAATATTTATGGTTTGAAAGCTGGTGCGTGTAAACGTTTTTTCATTTTGCCGGTAACCGGTAGCAGATGCCTGAAACTTGATTGTAATATTGGTGTCAACAGGTGCACTATTTTTAAATTTTAATGTAACCGCAAGTTGCCGAACTTCTTCTTGTGTCAAAATTTTATGTTGAATTGATTCACCTTTTAATGTGAGTTCAACTTTCCATATTTCATTGGTTTTCTGTTCGGGAATTTGTTTAATAAAATTTCCATCATTCCAGAATTCAGAATACAATGTATCACCTTTTTCATTGAAATAGTTCCATTCTCCATCCGGAACACTGCAATATCCTCTTGCCCAGATATTATTCCAATCGCCTGTTGGATTTTCTTTATATCTACCTGAAAGCTTAACTTTTCCATTCGGGTAAAAAGTTTTAAACGATCCAACAGCGCAATCTGTACATGCAACCGTTTCACTCAGCAGCAGATCATTTTCATCATACGATTTAAGGATGCACGGACAACACGTTTCCATATTTTCCCATGTTGCTTTGTACTTATCATAAGTTGATTTACTGACTGTCTTGCCGTTTATTTCAAACCTGCTGCCGTTTGTAAAATAGCTAACAGAATAGAACTTTCTTGCTTCTAAATCCTTGTAAACTGTACCAGTATCGGCCTGGCTAAATAGTTGACATGAAAGAACAAGTAAAGAGAGGATAATTAAAAATATGTATTTCATAATTCAGAGGGTCAATTTGTAGACGACGAATGGATGCTTCCGTCTATAATATAATCTGCAACCTACGAAATGATACAACAAGGGCTCGAAAAATCCATAAACATTTACCATCAAAACGCGTAAGGGATAGCAGTGGAAAGCCCGGATCTCGTCAAATAGCGCCTGTAATTCTCCTATAGCCATTTCTCTATTGACGAGAGAGGACTTGCAACGTATAGCCCGACCCATGAAGAAACGTTTTTTCGCGTTTCCTTCGTGGGGTACGCCCTAATAATTCCTAATCTGCACATTTACCCATTTGCACATCTGCACATTTACACATTTGCACATTTTTTTCTCGTAAATTCGCCTCTCTGAAAAAGCAGCAATTTCCTCCAAAGGAGTCCTACGGACTAAGCAAAAATGACTGAATCTAAATACGATAAATACCAGGCTGTAATCGGACTGGAAGTGCATGCGCAATTGCTTACAAAAAGTAAAGCGTATTCTAACGACGCAGCTGAATATGGCGCTTTGCCGAATACATTGGTAAGCCCTGTTACGCTCGGACTGCCCGGCACATTACCGAAATCGAATAAGCGTGTAATTGAATATGGAATTCGCCTCGGGCTTGCGCTTCATTGCAAGATTCGTGAGCGGAATGAATATGCACGCAAGAATTATTTCTACGCCGATCTGCCGAAAGGGTACCAGATCACGCAGGATAAAACTCCGATTTGCACGGAAGGTTACCAGGATATTAAAGATGCTGATGGCAATGAAAAACGCATTGGCATTACGCGCATTCACATGGAAGAAGATGCAGGAAAAAGCATGCACGATGTGGATCCTACTGATACGCTTGTGGATTTAAATCGTGCCGGTGTTGCGCTGCTTGAAATTGTAAGTGAGCCTGATCTGCGCAGCGCGGATGAAGCTTATAAATACCTGACTGAGATCCGTCGCTTAGTGCGTTACCTCGATATCTGCGATGGAAATATGGAAGAAGGTTCTTTGCGTTGCGATGCAAACGTTTCGGTGATGCTGAAAGGTTCGGATAAATTCGGTCGCCGCGTGGAAGTGAAGAATATGAATTCGATCAGCAATGTAAAACGTGCGATTGAACACGAAATAATCCGCCAGATCGATATCATTGAGGCGGGTGAAGAAATTGACCAGGATACACGCAGCTTTGAAGCTTCAACGGGAACAACTTTTTCGCTTCGCAGCAAAGAGATGGCAAATGATTACCGTTATTTTCCCGAGCCTGATCTGCAGCCTGTGATTGTAACGGAAAAAGAAATTGCAAGAGTAAAATCGGAATTGCCGCCGCTTCCTGCTGAGCTCGTTGCGAAATACACAAAACAATTAGGACTCACTTCTTATGATGCCGGTGTTTTGACAGATGCAAAAGAGATTGCATTGTTTTTTGAAGAAGTATTGAAAAAAACAACGAATGCAAAAGCTGCAGCGAATTGGGTAATGGGTCCGGTGAAATCTTACCTCAATGAAAATGCGCTTCATGTTTCGCAATTGCCTGTTACAGCAGATAAGCTTTCTCAATTGATCGCGTTGATTGATTCGGGCAAAGTAAGCTTTGCAATGGCAAGTCAGCGTATTTTCCCGATCATGGCGAAAGAAGTTGATAAAACACCTTTGCAGATTGCTGAAGAAAATAATCTTGTGCAGGAATCTGATTCCGATGCGCTTTTAGAAATGATCAAAGAAGCCGTTGGAAAATATCCTGCGAAAGTGACTGAATATAAAAACGGAAAAACAAACCTGCTCGGATTATTCATGGGTGAAGTGATGAAGCTCTCGAAAGGAAAAGCAGATCCGAAAGTAACAAGTGAATTATTGAAAAAAGTACTGGATGAGATCTCGATATGACCGCTATTAAGTATTTTCTTCTTCGGTAAATACTTGCTAGCGTTCTACTCGATCTGACAAAAAAATGCAAGCTCTCCTTTGTCAAAAACGAAGGGAAATTTATAAAGATCACTGCTCTGACAAAAAATTAAAATGAAAAAACTAAAATATCTTCCTGCATTCATCTTATTGTTTTCGCTTTTCAGTGCTTGTGATAAAGACGAGAAAAAAGGAAATACTGTTATCTACGGAACGCTGAGCAACAGCAAAGGCGACACGCTTTATTTGCTTGATGTGAACAAAGCGCAATTTACGATTGTAGATTCGGCTGTTACCAATGAAGACGGCAAATTCGAATTTAAATCGAAGCTTGACTTCAAAGGATTTTACCAGGTGAACATCGGCCGCGCACAAGATAAATTTGCGATGATGATTCTTGAGCCTGGAGATTCGGTAAAATTTACTGCTGATGCAAAAAACATAGGTTATACATGGAAAGCGGAAGGTTCAAAAGAAAGCGCGCGTTTCCAGGAGCTGAATCAATTTATTATTGATATTGAAAAAAAGCGTGAGCCGATTAAAGCGATGCAGGATTCGATGATGCGCACCTTCCAGGTTGAAGTAAGCATGATTGCACAAAACGACAGCATGAAGCTTAAAGCGCTGGATAAAAAATACGGTGCAAAATATGATTCTTCTGCGGCTGTGCTTTATGCAGTTGAACAAGAAGGTGTTTTGTTTATGCGCAGCTTCATTGATAAAGAGCCGGCTTCATTCGCTAACATTGCCGGACTTCGTTTGCTTGAGCCGTTCGACAATTTCGAGTATTACGAAAAAACGGTGAATGCGCTTGAAGTGAAATACAAAGATGTTCCCAATGTAAAAATGCTTCGCGGATATGTGGAACGTGAGCGTCCGCATTGCAAAGGACAAACGCCTCCGGAAATTACAATGAATGATCCGGATGGAAAATCGCGTTCGCTTTCTTCGATGAAAGGAAAAGTGGTGCTGATCGATTTCTGGGCTAGCTGGTGCGGACCTTGTCGTGTTGAATTGCCGACAGTTGTTGCGAATTACAATAAGCACAAAGACAAAGGATTTGATGTGTTCAGTGTTTCGCTCGACCAGGATAAAAATGCGTGGGTGAATGCAATTAAATCGGATGGTTTAACATGGGAAAATCATGTGAGCGATTTAATGCAATGGAATTCGCCGATAAAAGAGCTTTACCGTCTTCAGTCTATTCCAAAAACGATTCTTATCGGTAAAGACGGAAAAATCATCGACCGCGATCTGCGTGGTGAAGCGCTTACAAAAAAGCTGGATGAAATTTTTGCAGGTGCAGAAACAACGCCGGCTAAAAAGTAACATTTTATATTGCTCAAACGTCATAGCACAACAGCTTACTATTTCCCTATGAAAAAACTATTACTTCTCCCTGCATTTCTCTTCATTGCTGGAACAGCAATTGCACAGAAAGCTTATTTCCAGCAGGACGTTGCTTACGACATTAAAGTTTCGCTCGACGATGTGAAGCATGAGCTGAATGCGTTTGAAACGATTATCTACAAAAATAATTCGCCGGATGAGCTCACATTTATTTACATGCATCTCTGGCCGAATGCATATAAAAATAATGAGACTGCAATGGGCAAACAGCTGAAAGAAGATGGTTCGCTGTTTTTCTATTATGCAAAAGATGCAGATCGCGGCTACATCGACAGTCTTGATTTCAAAGTAGACGGTCAGTCGGTGAAGCTGGAATATGTTCCGGGAAATATTGACATCGGAAAAATTATTCTGAATAAGCCTTTAGCTCCGGGCGGACAAATTTCAATTACAACACCATTTCATGTAAAATTGCCAAGCGGAAAAATTTCCCGTCTCGGTCATATTGATCAGCAATATCAAATCACACAATGGTATCCGAAACCGGCAGTGTATGACAGAGACGGCTGGCATGAAATTCCTTATTTAACACAGGGAGAATTTTTCTCCGAGTTCGGAACATTTGATGTGTATATCACGGTGCCGAAAAATTATGTGCTCGGTTCAACCGGTGACCTGATAAACAATCCACAGGAAGTTGCATTTATTGATTCTCTTTGGGAAGCAACAAAAAAGATCACGAAGTATGATTCGAAAGATGATGCGTTTCCTGCTTCATCAAAAGAATTAAAAACATTGCATTATCACCAGGAGCACGTGCATGATTTTGCATGGTTCTGCGACAAGCGTTATCATGTTTTGAAAGGCGAAGTGACATTGCCGCACACAGGAAGAAAAGTTACGACCTGCGTGATGTACACAAACCGTTATGCGCATTTGTGGAAAGATGCGGTTCAGTATGTGAACGACGCGTTGTTCTATTATTCAAAATGGAATGGTGATTACACATATGATGTTTGTACTGCTGTTGACGGAGCATTGAGCGCAGGTGGTGGAATGGAATATCCGAACATCACTGTAATTGGTGCCGTACAAAGCGCATTACTGCTTGATATTGTGATCACGCATGAAGTGGGTCACAATTGGTTTTATGGAATGCTCGGAAGCAATGAGCGTGTGCACGGCTGGCTTGATGAAGGAATTAATTCTACAAACGAATTGCGTTATGTAGAAACCAAATATCCGAATAACGCGCTTGTTGGTGGAACAGCCGGTCCGAATGGCGCAGCAAAAAAGTTTGATCTTGACCGTTACAAACACCGCGCACAATATTACCAGCTTTATGCTTTCTGCGCGCGCACGCATGTTGATCAGCCGATAGAAACGCATTCGAAAGAATTTACTTCTATCAATTATGGCAGCATCATGTACATGAAGAGCGCGATCATTTTTGATTACCTGCGTACGTATCTCGGCGATTCCTTGTACGATCATTGTTTCCAGGTTTATTTTGATAAGTGGCATTGGAAACATCCGGGGCCGGACGACATCCGCGCGGTGTTTGAAAAAGAATCAGGAAAAAATCTCAGCTGGTTTTTTGATGACCTGATCAAAACAGATAAACAGATCGATTACAAGATCACCAGTGTTTCAAAACCATCAGAGATTACAAAAAATCAATACACTGTTTTTGTAAAAAATGCCGGCGAAGTAAATTGTCCTGTTCTCGTTTCAGCAATGTTGAATGGAAAAATTGTCACCTCGATTTGGTACGAAGGTTTTGCAGGAGAAGCAGGCTTGCTGTTTCCCGCAGGCGATTACGATGCATTTGTAATTGATCAGCCCGAAGAAATGCCGGAAGTGAACCGCAAGAATAATACTGCTTACACGCACGGACTTTTCAAAAAAGCAGAGCCGCTGAAAATTCAGTTCCTCGGTAGTTTAGATAATCCGACACGCACACAATTATTCTGGGCACCGGTTATCGGAACCAAC
Source organism: Bacteroidota bacterium (assembly GCA_031412295.1). GTDB lineage: Bacteria > Bacteroidota > Bacteroidia > Palsa-965 > Palsa-965. The sequence goes on along the minus strand of JANOCU010000008.1, from coordinate 249,860 downwards.
AAGTATGATAAGATCATGGTTGGTGCAGCATTTTACAATCATGTGGTTCCCGGAAAAAAATTCGAATGGCTCGTGATGCCGATGTACAGCACCGGTGCAAAAACACTGGTTGGTCATGCAGATGCGTTCTATAATATTTACCCTGATAATATTTTCCAACGGGTACGTTTCGGCGCGACTGTTAATCAATATCACTTTTACACCATTCGCGATGAAGATATTTTAGAAGGCACAACCAATGTTCCTGATCGTCGCTTAGGCTGGACAAAAGTTGCACCGGAAATAAATTTCGATTTCAAAAAGAAAACTGCAAGAAGTCCGATCTCCCACTCTATTCGTCTGCGTACAATTTATTTGAAAACAGATCGCATCAATACAACCAGCGATTCATTAGGAAACGGTACATGGGCAATTGGTTACCAGGAACGCACATTTTATGAAGCAAGCTATATCTTCCAACACAATCGCAGCGTTCATCCGTATGATGCAAAGCTTACTTATCAAACCGGTGATTTTATGAGCAAGCTGATGGTGAATTTAAATTATCACATCAACATCAATGCGAAAAAAACAATTGACCTGCGATTTTTTGCGGGAACATTCCTTGGAAGACAAACAAGCAATAATGATTACCGCTTTCGTATGAGCGGATGGAGTCCGAATGGTTTCAGCAACCAGGATTATTTATTCGATCATATTTTCATTGGCAGAACAGAGCGCACCGGCATATGGGCTAACCAGTTTGCAGTGGAAGACGGCGGATTCAAAGCGTATTCTGCGAGCGGACAAAGCGACAAATGGTTAACTGCGTTGAACGTTACAGTTCCGTTACCGGTAAAAAATAAAGTGCTGGGCGCCATCAAATTTTACGGTGATTTCGGATTATACAATACAACCGGTTTAGGCTCGACAACGTTTATGTATAATGCCGGCGTGCAGCTGACGATTGTGAAAAACACATTGGATATTTACATTCCGCTTGTATATTCGTCAGACATTAAAGATTATTATTCTGCGAATGATGTTTCTTTCCCTGAGCGGATACGCTTCAGCCTGAACTTACATCGGATGAATCCGTTTTATCTTTTAAACAACCTCGACCTTTAATATGGGCGAACGCGCAGGCCACGAAGGAATCCTGAAAGGGAAAATATATTTCGCTTCCGATTTTCATCTCGGTGCACCCGACGCGGCTAAAAGTCTCGAACGTGAAAAAAGAATTATCCGCTGGATGGATTCCATCAAAGCTGATTGCGCTGAGCTATTTTTAGTCGGCGATCTTTTTGATGCATGGTTCGAATACAAACGTGTGGTGCCGAAAGGTTATGTGCGTTTCCTGGCGAAGCTTGCTGAATTTACTGACAGCGGAATTCCCGTTCACGTTTTTTCGGGCAATCATGATATGTGGATGTTTGGTTATCTCGTGGATGAATGTGGTGTGAAATTATATCACGAGCCGGTTCGCAGGGAATGGAACGGAAAGAAATTTTTCATCGGGCACGGCGACGGATTAGGTCCGGGTGACAGAAGATATAAATTCATTAAAGGTGTTTTCCGCAACCGTTTTGCTCAATGGTTTTACGCGCGCTTCCATCCCAATTTCGGAATGGCCACTGCGAAATATTTTTCTGATAAAGGATTTGATAAAAAGGACGAACATTTTGAATACGGCGGCGACGACAAAGAATTCCTCATGCAATTTTCAAAATCCGTTTTAGCGAAAGAGCATATCGATTATTTTGTTTTCGGTCACAGGCATTTACCGATCGATAAAGAAGCTGGACCAAACTCAAAATATATAAATCTGGGCGACTGGATAAAATATAATACGTATGGCGTTTTTGATGGGGAGAAGATGGAGCTGAAGGTGTACCTGGGATGAGGCTGTTTGTCGCCTTCGATACGTCTCGTCAAATAAAAATTATTTGTTCCACACGCATTGTTGTGACGAGACTACTCAGTCTGACAAAAGGGAGATTGCCTCTTGAGGGATCTAGTGACTGGGTGACCCTTCGACAAGCTCAGGACAAGTTTAATGACTGGGGTGATTGAGAAGTACTAAATATCAATAGTTTTCTATTTATTTCTTTTCCATTTCCATGGCTTTCTTTTGAAATGCCAGATGGCGACAATAATTATACTCTGATCTTCAATTTTATAAATAATTGTATAAGGAAATCGTTTTAGAATTCTGCGTCTGAATCCCAAACGTTGTTCTGCAGGAAGAAATGGAGTGCGCGTAATTGCAGTGAACTCAGCTTCAAGTGTCAAAAGAAAATCTGCTCCCAAACCATAACGTTGCCTTTCATACCACAGTGCGGCATCACGTGCATCTGTTTCAGCTGGTGGTGAAAGAATTAAATTGAACATTAAAACTTCTTGATAATGTTCGCTTTTACTTCATCCCATGTTTTTGCTGCTGATGGATTTTTCTTGTATTCTTCCCAACGTTCTTCTAATGCTAAGATTTCTTCTTCGGAAAGTGGATAATCCTTATTTTCTGCAGCTATGCTATCCCAGATTGCCTCTACAGCAAGTATGCGTTCTGCAATCGGAAGTTTCAGGATTTCATTCAGTTCACTCATTGGCTCCTTTGTTTAATTCAAATTTACTCAATAGCTACAATAAAAAATAGCGGGAACAGAATTTCTTCTTATTCACGCTATTTTACTTTTAGCTCGTTATTCGAAGTCTAGAAAGGCAGATCATCACTTTCTCCGGAAGAGAAAGAAGTATCAGGAGCTGACACGGGGCTTGCCGAGTTTGAGTTGCTGTTGCTTATGCCGGCAGTTTGTTGCGGAGCAGAATTAGCAGGTTCAATTTTCCAGGCTTCGATGGTGTTGAAATATTTTGTTTCGCCTTGTGGTGATTTCCACTCGCGGCCGCGAAGGTTGAAGAATACGCGGATCTCATCGCCGGCGTTGAAATTATCTACGAGGTTGCAACGATCCTGAACCAATTGAAAAGAGATCATCTGCGGATATTGTGAAGAATTTTCCTGGATAACGAAATCGCGTTTACGGAAACGTTCTGAAACTTTTTGCTCGTCGAATTTTACTTTAAGGGTGCCTGTGATATTGAACATTTGATGGGAAATTAAGTAATTAGTAATTGAGAAATTTCGTTGAAGAGGTGATTGGTGATTGGTTGAAGGTCATTGGTGTTTATAGTATAAAAGTAAAATAATATATCGCAGGAAATGGTAAATGTGGAAAACTTGGGAAATTGTAGGGAGGTGAACCTCAATCAATTAAAATTCCTTTTTTGCGTGAGGGATAGAAGTGGAAAGCCCGGAGTGTGCGTGAAACCTCAAAGGTTTCCGTTGGCCTCGTGCGCGTGCAACCTTTGAGGTTTGCGATGAAAAGCGAGGACTTGCAACGAATAGCACGACCCGTGAAGGAAACACGAAGGGTGTTCCTTCACGGGCCACGTCCAAACACTTAAAAATTTATCGCTGATTCTTCGCTGAGTCCGCAGATAGATCGCAGATAAAAAATTGACTCCGACTTTTCCTTTTCACCTATCACTTTTCACACGTCACCTGTCACTTTCTTTTCACTGATCCGAAAGTAAAACTTTCCACGCCTCTTCCACTTTCCCTATCTCAAGCAAATTCGCGGCAATATGATGCAAATGATTGTCGAGTTTTTCGTGATTGCTTCCGTAGTCTTGAAACGCTTCTAAAATTGCGCCGGAGGTTTTGTAATTCTGAACTTCTTCATCTGTTGGGATTGCAGCAACATTTCCTAACTGGCCGAGGTGATTACCGGTAAGCACTTTGCTGTTGCGGATATGTGCAGGAATTCCATCGACGCCAATGCCGATTACAGTTAATGGTTTTGCAATTTTAAAAAGCGCATCGCCCGAAGCACGGTTGTACCAATCGCCACCCATGCGGGAAACGAGATCAATTTTTTGCTGATCGATCATTTTAGTTTCAGGATTGAGAATATCTTCCTGGATGTGAATCATGATGATTTCGCAGATGACAAGGTTACCAGCGCCGCCGTTTTGTCCGAGCTCAATAATATTTATCACTTTACATTCGAGCTGCACCGGCGACTCTGCTACACGCGGCGGCTTCACTTTAACAGAAGCAATTTCGGTAAGTCCGGCTTTAGTAAATTCATTTACACCTTTCGGATATTCCGCGCTCGTCAATGAAGCCTGGTGAACCAATTTGTAATTCACAATATTGATCACAACTTCCGGAACTTCTTTTACGTTGTCGAAAGTATTTTTTGTTTGTCCCGTGCGACCGCTGCGTGCAGGAGAAAAAATAAGCACCGGCGGCGCGGCAGAAAAAATATTGAAGAAGCTGAAAGGACTGAGATTCACATTTCCGTTTGCATCAACCGTACTGGCAAAAGCAATAGGACGCGGCGCAATAGCATGCAAAAGATAGCTGTGCAAAAGCGGAATTTTAAGGTCTTTGGGATCGAGAGATAGCATACAACAAAAGTAGTTTAATAGTTTCGGGTTTCGAGTTAAAAAAAGTTTCGGGTTTCGGGTTCTGAGTTTTTTATTTCACTTTTCCTTGTTCCTTGTTCATTGTACATTGTTAGTTTGACATTGAGCATTCCGGGTTTGCAGAATGATTCTCATCAGTTAGCAGTGGAACTTCAATAAACCAAATTTTTTTTTAACTCGAAACCCGAAACCCGAACTAAAATCTCCGAACTAATCCGCCGCGGCGGACTCCGAACTAACCACTAACTTAGCGCAATGAAAAAAGTTGTATTAATCACCGGCTCCACCAGCGGCATCGGCTTAGCTATTGCAAAAGAATTTGCGAAAGCAGGTTATCATATTTCACTTAACGGACTTGAAATAAACGGTGCTGAAATTGCGGCTTCGGTTGGGAAAGAATTTAAAGTGAAAACTTTTTTCTCGAATGCAAATTTGCTTGAAGCGGCAGCGATTGAAAACTTCATCAGCGAAACAGAAAAAAATCTGGGTGCGATAGATGTGCTGGTGAATAACGCGGGCATTCAGCATGTAAGTGCGATTGAAAACTTTCCTGTTGAAAAATGGAATGCGATCCTTGCGTTGAATCTTACTGCTGCTTTTCATACTACAAAGCATGTGCTCGAAGGAATGAAAAAAAGAAACTGGGGACGCGTGATCAATATTGCTTCGGCGCATGGATTGGTGGCGTCGGAATTTAAATCGGCTTACGTTGCGGCGAAGCATGGATTGGTTGGCTTTACAAAAGTGACTGCGCTGGAAGGTGCGCCATTCGGAATTACAGCAAATGCAGTTTGCCCGGGTTATGTAGATACGCCATTGGTAAGAAATCAAATTGCAGACCAGGCAAAAACGCATAACATGAGCGAGGAAGATGTTATTTCAAAAATCATGCTGCAGAAACATGCGGTGAAAAAATTCGTGAAGCCTGAATCGTTAGGAGCGCTTTGTGTTTTTCTTGCTTCTGAACATGGGGAGTTGATTACGGGAACGAGCATACCTGTGGATGGGGGATGGACTGCGCAATAAAAAGGTGACGAGTGACAGGTGACGGGGGACGGGTGAAAAAGGAATTAGAGAGCGCTCAATAAAAAGCAAGATTCAAGATTCAAAATTAGAGATCAAGAATGCCAGGTAAACGCAAAGGGTTTTCTTATTTTTCTACCATTGCCTTTTGGGCACTTACTCTTGTTGTATTTGCTGCAATTGTTGCCCTTGGCATTTACGAAATGACCTACAGCGAAAAGAGATATTATGATCATCTCACTAATTATGATTCAATCGCTTTGTCAGTGAAGCAACAAATAGCAGCCTTATCGGGTTCGAAAGATTCTGTTGTAGCCAAAAATAAATATCCGGTTATCACAGGCGACGAGTATCATCCAACTGAAATTCACGATTCACTTTTCTCTTTTGAAATCAACTATGATTCCATTAAAAATGGTGCTGGTGAATGGGATAATTTCATAAAATCAGTTCATATAATTCGCCTTACTGACCACAAAAAAATTCAGACCATCGTTCCGTCAGAAATTTATAGGTTTGAATCCTATCATGTACCTGTGGTTGTGGAAGACATGAATTTTGATGGTTATTATGATCTGCGAATTTTGAATTTTGTTCCTATGTATGCGTGTGAAACATATTATTACTGGCTTTACATGCCTGAGAAAAAACGATTTGAAAAGAATAAACCATTGGAAGTTACATCGAATGTGAAATTTGATAAATCATCGAATACAGTTACATCACACTTTCGCGGTGGCGGACCATTCGACCAAAGAAATGAAATTTTTATTTGGGAAAAGGATAATCTTTCTCTGCAATACAGTGAGGAAGTATTTATGGGGATAAAAAATATGGAAGGTACATTTACTATGAAAAAACGTATTGACGGAAAGTTGTTCGAGCGTTCAAGACAATATGATAGTATTCCAATTGCAACGGACGGCACGCTGTATTTTATATGGGATTCATTGAAGTAATTGGTGAAGGATTTCGATAAGAACAATTAAACAATCGATAGATGGCCGTTATACCGTAAGGAGAAACTCTATCTTTGCAGGCCCATGACATCAAGAAAACTATTTGAGAAAAAACACATCGCGCTTGCTTTACAAGGTGGTGGTGCGCATGGCGCATTTACGTGGGGCGTGCTTGATCGTTTGCTCGAGGTGGAAGAAATTGTGGCGGAAGGAATCTGCGGCACGAGCGCGGGAGCTGTGAATGCGGTGGCGCTGGCCTATGGGTTGCATATGGGCGGACCCGAAAAAGCAAAAGAGCTTCTTGAAAAATTGTGGAAGAAAATTGCGCAGCAGGGTTCTTATTTATTTAAACCTTCACCGTGGGATAAAGCGTTTGGCATTGGTGATATTCATAATTCACCGGGTTATGCGTTTTTTAATTCACTTTCGCAATCACTTTCGCCGTACCAGCTGAATCCTTTCAATTATAATCCGCTGAAAAATATTCTCAACGATTTAATTGACTTCGAAGAGCTGAAACGTTACAACACAAAAAAATTATTCATCTGCGCAACGAATGTAAAAACGAACCGCGCGAAAGTTTTTCATAACAATGAAATTTCGGCCGATGCGGTTCTAGCTTCTGCTTGCCTGCCATTTTTATTCCAGGCAGTTGAGATTGACGGCGAATCCTATTGGGATGGTGGTTATATGGGAAATCCGCCTTTAACGCCATTGATCTCTGAAACTGAAACGCATGATGTTGTATTGGTAAAAATCAATTCCATCAACATTCGCAAAGTCCCAACCGCCGCCCGTGATATTGCAGAGCGTGTAAATGAGATTTGCTTTAACAGCAGCCTGATCAGTGAAATGCAAATGGTTCATTATAGAAACGAGCTGATCCGCAAAGGTGTTTCATTGCCGGAGCAAGACCGTGAAATTTTTGTGCATTGTATTTCGGGCTACAGCTCACTCGATCATCTCTCCTACTCAAGCAAGATGAATACTTCATGGGAATTTCTTCAGCACTTGAAAGAACAGGGAAGAAAGACAGCCGATATTTGGCTCGAGAAAGAATATGATGCTGTTGGTTTGCGATCTACGTTTGATGTGGAAACGCATTTTCTGAATAGATTTTAGTGGGGGGAACGAATTACGAATGAAAACGAATATACGAATCCCTCTCAGTACTTTTCTCCGCGTTCATTTGCGCCACCGTGCCGGAGCCTGTACTGAACTTGTCGAAGTGCGTTAAAAAAATCTTGCAGCCAAATTTACATCTTGGAATCCGGTAAAATCATCTGCGAAATCTTTTAAATCCGTGTGCGCTTTTTTCTCTGCGTGCTCTGTGAACTATGCGTCAAATATTATTTGGGCGTGCCCCGTGTAGGAACGCGTTTCCGCGTTTCCTTCACGGGTCGGGCTATCCGCTATTACTCCTCGCCTCGTCAAAGAAACTAATTATATAGATTGAGAACATTGCATTTGACGAGACTGCGGGGTAACCGCTACTATCCCTCACGCAAAAAAACTTTATTCCAAAACGCTATTCGTACATTCGTTTTCATCCGCCGCGGCGGAGTAATTCGTCCCGCTGCATTTTTTAATGTGCGACTTTACCAACGAAATCACCTGCGGAATTGATTCAAGATTTAATGTGTGTCCCACTTTTTCAATCACAATAAATTCTGCTCCAGGAATATTATCTGCAACTTCTTTCGCAATAGTTGGCGGAATCAAAATATCTTCTTCGCCCTGCGCAACTACAACAGGAATTTTTACTGCGTTTAAATTTTTCCTGTAATCGCCGCGCACGTTTGTGGCTTCCATCAGCTTGAGCAAACTATCATTCAAAAGATCGCGACCGATGCGTGCTTCCTTCAGCGTTTGAATCGGGATCAATGGTTTTTCGAAATATGATTTACCTAAAACCGTTGGTAGCATAATATCCAGCATCAACGGATAACCTCCCGCATTTAACGCGCTGATCCAACTTTCTCCAATGGCGTTAAACAATTGCGTGTTGTGTGCAAAGGTGGAAAGCAAAACTGCACCGCTGAAAAAATCAGGATAATTCACAATTAAATGTTGCGCAACCGCACTACCGTAAGAAAGTCCGCAAAGAATTATTTTGCCTTTTCCCTGCGCATTCAATAAATCAAAAACATCCGCAGCATGCTCATCATATGTGCGGAATTTCTCTGCAACGCCTGATTGTCCCTGGAAAATGAGATCTACTAATACTACGCGGTAGTCTCCATAAAAAGCCGGGGAAATGGCTGCCCACGATAGCGTGCTTTGTGAAAGTCCGTTGAGAAAAACCAGCGTTATTTCAGCATCGGTTTTACCCCAAATCTCAAAATACATTTCAGCATTATCGGGCAGCTTGTGAATCATTTCCAGGGAAATTTATTGTAGAATAGCGCGAATATACGAATGGAAACGAGCATTCCTTAGCTGCTTTTCGTAGCTTAGCATAAACCTGCTTTTTAATGTCAGCCGATAAATTAAATATAAATATTGATGATTCACCGATAGCTATTCTGACTACCGGCGGGGAAGGCGAAATTTTATTTTTTAATAACGCTGCAACAAACTTATTCGGTCAGCTAAAGAAGGGAATGAAGTTTTCCACTCTAAACAATGCAGAAGGAATTCCTGAAATATTAAAAAACTCAACTGCAGTTCATCTTACTTTGGATGAAGGCGCTTCGCTTCACATTCTTAAAAAAACAGATGGAACTACTTTTTTTGCAAGTGTTTTTTATGCACCCGGAAAAGAAAAAATTACTTCAGTTTTTATCCGCAACATCAGTCCGCAAATAAAATACATTGCGCAGGTAAAACGCCAGCTTGAAATAGAATCCGACCTGTTGAAGTCTTCGCATATCAGGGGCGGAAATATTGATAAAGCTTTACATGAAATTGCGCTTGTTGCTTCCGAAACCATGGGCGTTACACGAATGAATATCTGGAAGATTGACGAAGGTTTTACCAGCATTCGCAGCCTTGTAAATTATGACAAGAACCAGGGCGGTTTTGTTGAGAACGTTACGCTTTACCTGCATGAGCTTCCGAATTATTTTAACCTGCTCCAAACAGAAGCAATCATCGTAACAACAGATGCGATGAATAATCCGAGAACAACCGAGATCAGGGAAAGTTATTTGAAACCGGCCGGAATTCTTTCCATGATGGATGTTCCGGTGCGCATTGAAGGAAAAATGGTTGGCATTGCCTGTTTTGAAGACACACAGCAAATTCGCCCATGGAATGTTTCGGAACAAAACTTTGCTGTTTCCGTTGCACAGATCATTGCACAAACACTCGAAACGCATCATCGTCAAAAAGTGCAGCTGGATTTAGAGCAGGCGCTTTCAGAAAAAAAAGTGCTGCTTGCTGAAATCAGTCATCGTGTAAAAAATAATTTTTCACTGATCAGCGATCTTATCCGTTTGCAGGAAGCCAAAGCAAAAGATGAGTATCATAAAAAGCTATTTTCCGAAATAAGAGCACGTTTGCTGAGCATGACCATGATCCACCGCCAGCTTTACCTGACAGATAATTTCGGTGCGGTCAACTTTCGTGATTTTGTCCTCGATCTTGCCGCACACTTCAGAACCACTTTTGCAAATGAAGGAATCGACATTTCAACCTTGCTGGATAATTGTCGCTTGCCGATTGGAAAAGCAGTTGTATGCGGACTTGTGATCAATGAATTACTGACGAATGCGTGCAGGAATGCATTAGGAAATGAGAATGGAAGGTTGGTTACGCTACGCATGAATGTTATGAATGACGCAGTCAACATTTCTGTTTCTGATAATTGCAATAATGGAGGCACAGAAGATGAGACCAGTCATGATTTAATTAAGGAATTGATCAGCCAGCTAAAAGGTTCGATCGAATTTTCACCCGGAAAAGGAAAGTCTTCTACTCTTAGTTTTTCACTTGGTTGAAACATTGTGAATAACGATTGAAAGAAAACAACGTCCGGCTATAAGAACAAAGCGTATAAAGAGTATATTTAGTTTGTGGCACACCCCTTAACCCAAAATTAAGGCACAACTTAACCCAAACCCGAATGAAACAAACGCTACGTTTAGTTAGTGCAATTTTCTTGTTTTTATTTTTCAACGGAATTGCATTCGGACAGGCATCCGCTTGTCCGCAAGTTACAGTTGCTCCAGCCGGTCCCATTTGTGCAGGTAATTGTGTAAATCTTGCTGCAACAGTACAGGGATCTGTGGCCACGACGAGCTATGCAGTATCGAACGTTCCTTACAGTCCCTATTCGTATACAACAGGAACATCGGTATTAATTAATATAGATGATACCTGGTCGGGAGCAATCACTATTCCTTTTTGTTTCCAGTTTTTCGGCAATACCTATACGCAGCTTCTCATTGGCTCAAACGGATTGGTAACTTTTGATCTTACACAGGCAAACGGGTATTGCCAATGGCCGATCAATAATGCGATCCCTTCCAATTTGAATCCCATGAACTCTATCATGGCTCCATTCCAGGATAGTGATCCCTCTATAGGAACGCCAACTTCTGCGACTGACATTAACTGGAAGGTTGTCGGAACTGCACCATGCCGCGAATTTATTGTAAGCTGGTACGATGTCGCGATGTTCAGCTGTAACACCCAAATTGTATCCTCTCAAATGGTGCTGCATGAAACAACAAATATTATTGATATTTATATTCTGAATAAAACGGTTTGTGCCGCCTGGAATGGCGGAGCGGCGATCGAAGGAATTCAGAATGCAACCGGAACAGTAGCGTATGCTGTTGCAGGAAGAAATTTTCCAACACAATGGACCGCCTCCAACGACGGAAAACGATTCATGCCCAATGGCGCGCAACAGTATACACTCAATTGGACAGGGCCATCCGGAAGCTTAGGAAGCGCCAATCCAATTACGGTTTGTCCAACTACAACGTCTACTTATACTTGCACCGTTACCAATACAACATGTTCCGGACCTATTGTTGTTAATGCATCAACAACAGTGGTGGTCACATCCGGATTAACCACTTCGGGCTCACAAACAAATTCTACATCATGTACGGCCTGCAACGGTACCGCGACAACCACCGTTACTACCGGTACGGGTCCGTTTACGTATGCATGGTTGCCTAGCGGAGGAAATGCGGCAACCGCCACAAACCTGTGCCCCGGAACATATACCTGCACCGTAACCAATCCATCCGGTTGTACGGGAACACAAACATTTACAATAGCAGGTCCATCCTCCCCAACCTCTACCCAATCAAATACCAACGTAAGCTGCAATGGCGGATGTAATGGTACTGCTACTATCGTACCGAATCCGGCTGCAGCTTACACGTATGCCTGGACACCTAACGTTGGAAATACTGCAACTGTAACCGGACTTTGCGCAGGTACTTATACAGTAATCGCAACAAATGCAGGAGGTTGTACAACAACACAAACGATTACAATAACACAACCAACAGCACTTGCGGCCACACAATCGCAAACCAATATCTTGTGTAATGGCGCATGTACCGGAACAGCTACTGTAAATGCATCAGGCGGCACTCCCGGCTATACTTACTCTTGGGCACCAAGCGGTGGAAGCGCAGCAACAACAACCGGTCGGTGTGCAGGAACATATACGTGTACCATCACAGATGCAAATGGTTGTGTTATTACAAGAACATTTAATATCACACAACCAACATTGCTTAATGCGACTTCTTCTTCCACACCTGCAACATGTGGTGGCAATACAGGAACAGCTACAGCCAGTCCATCAGGAGGAACACCGGGATATACCTATTCATGGAATTCTGTACCTGTACAAACAACTGCAACTGCGACAGGACTTCCTGCAGGATCATATACATGCACAATAACAGATGCAAACGGTTGCACAAGAACAGTTGTTGCAGTTGTCGGTAGCACAGGCGGCATTACAGCATCGATCACAGCAAGTTCGAATGTCAGTTGTTTTGGTGGTAATAATGGTTCTGCAACAGCTACACCATCAGGCGGAACAGCTCCTTATACGTATTCATGGAATACTGCGCCGGTACAAAACACAGCTACAGCAACCGGGCTTGGTGTTGGATCTTACACATGCACAATTATTGATGCGAACGGATGCGTAGCAACGGTAACCGTCTCCATCACACAACCAACCCAGGTAACTGCAACACAATCGCAGGTGAATGTATTATGCAATGCTGCATGTACAGGAAGCGCAACCGTAGTTGCATCAGGTGGAACGCCGGGTTATACGTACCTGTGGACTCCAAGTGGTGGAACCGGTCCAACAGCATCAGCAAGATGTGCAGGAACATACACATGTACCATCACCGATGCAAACGGTTGTGTTATTACACGAACATTTTCTATCACACAACCAACGGCAATTACTGCAACTACAACCACTACTCCATCTACCTGCGGAAATCCAAACGGAACAGCTACTGTTACGCCGGGAGGAGGAACACCAGGTTATACCTATTCATGGAATACTGTGCCTGTACAAACAACTGCGACTGCTACAGGATTAATCGCAGGCTCTTATACAGTAACAGTTACTGATGCAAATGGTTGCACCAGGACTGCAACTGCTACTGTAACAAACTCAGGAGGACCTACTGCTTCCATTTCAGCATCTACAAATATCTCCTGCTTCGGTGGAAGCACAGGTTCGGCAACTGCGACTGCTACAGGTGGCACTGCTCCTTATTCGTATTCCTGGAACAGCACACCCGTACAAAATACAGCAACCGCAACCGGACTTCCTGCGGGATCTTACACGGTTACTGTTACTGATGCAAATCTTTGTACCACCACCGCAACTGTCACACTAACGCAAAATCCTGCGATCACTGCAACACAATCGCAGGTAAACGTATTGTGTAATGGTTCATGTACAGGAGTTGCAACCGTTGTCGCTTCTGGCGGAACAGGAACTTACACCTACGCATGGTTGCCAAGTGGCGGAACAGGTGCAAGCGCTTCTTCGCTTTGTGCAGGAACTTATACCTGCACGATCAGCTCACCGGCAGGTTGTTCAATAACACAAACATTTTTTATTACGCAACCTCCTGTTTTAACAGCAACCACTTCACAGGTAAACCTGCTTTGTAACGGTGGAAATACAGGAACTGCAACAGTTAATCCATCAGGAGGAACGCCGGGTTATTCTTATTCCTGGAACACTGCGCCGGTTCAAACAACTGCGACAGCCACCGGTCTTACTGCAGGATCTTATACCTGTACAATTACAGATGCAAACGGATGTGTGATTACAAGAGCTGTTTTGATCACGCAGCCAACACCGGTTACAGGAAGCACAACTACTACTGCATCAACCTGCGGTAATCCAAACGGTACAGCCACTGTTACACCAGGGGGAGGAACACCGGCGTATACCTATTCGTGGAATACTGTTCCTGTTCAAACCACTGCGACAGCTACAGGACTAATTGCTGGATCTTATACGGTGACAATAACAGATGCAAATGGTTGTACTACTACAGCAGTTGCAAACGTTGTAAATTCCGGTGGCCCTTCCGCTTCGATTTCTGCATCAACAAATATTTCCTGTTTCGGTGCAAGTTCCGGATCGGCAACTGTAAGTGTTTCCGGTGGAACAGGACCTTATTCTTATTCCTGGAACAGCGCACCAATACAAACAACTGCAACAGCTACAGCGCTTCCTGCAGGATCGTACACAGTCACTGTAACAGATGCAAATAATTGCGTTGTAACAGCATCAGTTACACTTACACAAAACCCCGCGATCACTGCAACACAATCACAGGTAAATGTATTGTGTAACGGAGCATGTACGGGCGTGGCAACTGTTGTCGCTTCAGGTGGAACAGGATCTTATACGTATCTATGGGCACCGAGTGGTGGTACAGGTGCGAGCGCAACTTCACTCTGTGCGGGAAATTATACCTGCACGATCAGCTCACCTGCCGGTTGTACCATTACGCAATCGTTCACCATTACTGAACCACCTGCATTAACCACAACAAACTCGCAGGTAAATGAACTTTGTAACGGAGGAAATACAGGTTCTGCAACAGTAAATCCTGCAGGAGGAACACCCGCGTATTCTTATTCGTGGAATACAATTCCTGTACAAACAACCGCAACCGCAACCGGACTAACAGCAGGTTCATATACTTGCACGGTCACGGATGCTAATGGTTGTACAACGACAGTTTCATTTACAATAACGCAGCCAACTGCATTGCTCGCTACCACCACTTTTGTACAATCAACATGTGGTAATGCAAATGGTACGGCTACGGTAAATATTTCCGGTGGTACACCTATTTATTCAGTAAGCTGGAATACAATTCCGGTGCAAACCACGACTACTGCCACAGGATTACTTGCAGGAAATTATACCGCAACTGTAACAGATGCGAATAACTGTACAACGAATGCAACAGTTACGGTAACGAATGCAGGATCGCCAACTGCAACACTTATTTCTTCTACAAATGTTTCCTGCTTCGGTGGAAACAATGGTGATGCGACAGTTACTGCGGGTTCAGGAACGCCACCTTATACGTACGCGTGGAATTCAATCCCGGTTCAAACTACTGCAACAGCAACAGCATTACCTGCAGGAAATTATACAGTAACAGTTACAGATGCGAATAACTGTACTGCAACAGCTACTGTAACGATTACCGAACCACCTGCGTTGACTATTTCAGGAACATCTACTGATGTCGATTGTTTTGGAAATGCAACAGGTACAGCTTCCGTACTGGTTGGATCCGGATCACCGGGCTATAGCTATTCATGGAATTCTGCGCCCGTGCAAACTACTGCAAATGCAACAGGATTAATTGCCGGACCTTATACCTGCACGGTTACAGATACCAACGGTTGCATTATTACACAAAGCTTCACGATCACAGAACCGCCACAGCTAATTATTGCAGTTGCAGGTTTTAATGTTTCCTGCTTTAATGCGTGTGACGGACAAGTAGTTGTTATTCCGAGTGGAGGAACTCCTAATTATACTTTCAGCTGGAGCACCGGTTGTACTGCACCGAGCTGTAATGCTATTTGTGCAGGGACTTATACAGTGGATGTAACAGATGCAAATGGATGCCTTTCCTCCGCTTCAACTTCAGTGACGGAGCCATCACAAATTGTTATAGCTACTTCAACCGTTGATGCGCATTGCAATTTAGCTGACGGCTCTGCTTATGCAACTGCCAATGGTGGAACAGGAACATTAAATTTCCAATGGATCAGCGGTCCTGCAAATGCTGCTTATAATGCAATTCCTGCAGGAAGCTATTCGGTGATTGTTACCGATGCAAATGGTTGTTCGGATACTGCAACAGCAACAGTGAATAACCTGAATGGTGTAACAGCTTCTCTCACTTCTGTTACAAATCTTACCTGCTTTAACACTGGTAACGGAGCGATTGTAACCGGTACGGCGGGTGGAATTGCGCCTTATGTATATTCATGGTCTGCTCCTGCTGTCAGCACAACCGGTTCTGCTTCATCACTTTCTGCAGGTAATTACACGCTTACAGTAACTGATTCAAGCGGATGCATTGCAACAGTAACCGCTACAGTAACTGAACCTGCTGATGTAACCATTACCGCTTCTGCAACTCCGCCTGCTGTTTGTGCGGGCACAGGTGTACAGCTTTCTGCAACGGGTGCCGGTGGAACGCCCGCGTATAACTACAGTTGGTTACCGGGACCATTACCCGGAAATACGCAGAACATTATTCCAACAGCTACCACAACTTATTCGGTGTATGTAATCGATGCCAATGGATGTTCTGACAGCACAACCGTTCTTGTTACTGTAAATCCGCTTCCTGTTGCAATGCTTGTTGGAGATGTACTTTCAGGTTGCGCACCGCTTTGCATGAATTTTACAGATTTGTCTACTATTGCAGCACCCGGAATAATTGCATCAGGTGCATGGGATTTTGGTGATGGATCGCCACTTGCTTTATTGCAGGATTCGTCACATTGCTTTAATGATCCCGGCCCATACGACATCACTTTAAACCTGGTTACAACAGACGGATGTACAGCGACAATCATTATGCCCGCTTACATTAACGTTTTTGCAAATCCCGTAGCTGCATTTAGCGCATCGCCTCAACCAACCACCATTTTGAACCCGATGATCACATTCACGGATTCATCTCAAAATGCATCTACCTGGAATTGGAGCTTCGGTGATCTTATCAATTCAACTTCTACGTTGCAAAATCCAACATTTACTTACCCTGACCCGACTTGTTATGCAGTTGTTCTTTCAGTGACTTCCATTGATGGATGTGTGGATACTACTTCAAAAGAAATCTGCATTGGACCTGACGTAACGCTTTATATTCCGAATGCATTCACTCCGAATGATGATGGTGTAAATGATATTTTTTACCCTGTGCAAATCGGCATTGATCCTGAAAAATATGAAATGTGGATCTTTGACCGCTGGGGAAATATGATTTTCTACACAGATGATCTTGCAAAAGGCTGGGATGGACATGTAATTGCCGGTAATGAAGTTGCCCAGATTGACACGTACGTATGGAGGGTTAAAGCGGTAGATCTTTTAGGAACAAAACATAATCTTGTTGGCAAAGTAAGCCTTGTAAAATAAAAAATATTGCTCCTGGCAATGCGGCTTCGGTTTATTCCGGGGCCGCTTTTTTTATTGTTACATCTCAAATCAATAAATAATCTTTAACTGTTTTTTGGAAATCATTCCGATGAATTTCAACATGCATCGCACGAAAATCAAGATCAATTTTTTCGCTTTTACCTCCCTGATCTTTAACAAAAAACAATAAATTCTCATTCCCATAATAGCTATCTTCGGCACCAATTTTGTTATGCTTTACTTGCTAATTACCAACAAACCAAATGAGAAATCCGCTTTACATTTTCATTACGGTTTTTAGCTTTTTTGTTTGTACAGGAACTCTTTTTGCCCAGGCCTCAGCATGTCCGCAGGTAACTATTCCCACTGCAGGACCTATTTGCGCAGGAAATTGTGTGAATCTTACGGCTAACGTCCAGGGTTCTGTCGCAACAACAAGCTATACCGTTTCAAACATTCCTTACAGTCCCTATTCCTTTACGGGTGGCACGCCGGTTTTGATCAACATCGACGACACCTGGTCGGGCGCAGTTAATATTCCATTCTGCTTCCAGTTTTTCGGAACTACGTATAATCAATTAGTCATTGGCTCCAATGCAATTATAACATTTGATCTTACGCAGGCGAATGGTTTTTGTCAATGGACAATCAATAATGCAATTCCATCCAACGCCAACCCTTTAAATTCCATCATGGCTCCTTACCATGATATTGACCCTTCTGTGGGTACTCCAACTTCTGCTACTGATATTAATTGGCAGGTTATTGGCACTGCACCTTGCAGGGAATTTGTTGTCAGCTGGAATGATGTGGCAATGTTCGATTGCACGAATCTCATAGCAACATCACAATTGGTTTTGCATGAAACAACAAACATCATTGATATTTATATTAAGGATAAACCTTTATGCGCTGCGTGGAATGGCGGTGCTGCGATTGAAGGAATTCAAAATGCAACAGGAACACTTGCTTACACGGTTGCGGGCAGAAATTTTCCAACGCAATGGACCGCAACAAATGATGGTAAACGATTCATGCCATCAGGCGCGCCGCAATACACGCTCAACTGGACAGGGCCTTCAGGAAACTTAGGAAACGCAAATCCAATCACAGTTTGTCCGACAACAACTTCAACATACACCTGCACAGTAACCAATACAACCTGTGCAGGACCAGTAGTTGTTTCTTCTTCAAC
The DNA here is from genome assembly GCA_031412295.1 of Bacteroidota bacterium. Taxonomy (GTDB): domain Bacteria; phylum Bacteroidota; class Bacteroidia; order Palsa-965; family Palsa-965. Next base: position 231,574 of record JANOCU010000008.1, on the reverse strand, counting down.
GACAGTCGTAGTTACACCCGGATTAAGTACTTCAGGATCGCAAACGAATTCAACCTCTTGTACCGCATGTAATGGAACAGCAACGATCAACGTAACAACGGGAACAGGTCCGTTTACTTATTCGTGGTTACCCACAGGAGGAAATGCAGCAACAGCAACCGGTTTATGTCCCGGAACATATACGGCGACAGTCACAAATCCATCGGGCTGCACTGGAACAGAAACATTCACCATCACCGGACCATCTGCACCAACATCAACGCAATCGGGCACAAACGTAACTTGTAACAGTGCATGTAACGGAACTGCTACGATCGTACCGAACCCTTCCGGAACATACACCTATTCGTGGTCGCCGAATGTTGGAAATACTGCGTCTGTCTCCGGACTTTGCGCAGGAACATATACGGTTACTGCTACTGATGTGGCCGGCTGCACAACAACACAAACCATTTCCATCACACAACCATCAGCAGTTACAGCAAGCACAACTACTACACCTGCAGATTGTGGAAGCTCAAACGGATCTGCAGCTGTAATTCCGAATGGCGGAACAGCTCCTTATACTTATTTATGGAATACTACACCGGCACAAACTACAGCAACTGCATCCGGTTTGCCTGCGGGATCATATAGTGTTACAGTTACAGATGCAAATGGTTGTACAGGAACTGCAACGGCTGTGGTAAACAATACAATCAACCTTATTGTGTTTGTTAATTCAGTTACAAATGTGTCTTGCTTCAATGGAAATGACGGAGTAATTGTTACAGGATTAACGGGAGGAAATGGACCGTATTCATATGCATGGTCGCCGAATGTTAGCGCATCAAATAGTGCATCTTCATTACAGTCGGGAACCTATTCTGTTATAGTTACCGATGTAAATGGTTGCTTTGGATCAGTGTCAACAACAGTAACGCAGCCTGCTGATTTAGTAGTTACTGCTTCTGCAAATCCACCTGCTGTTTGTGTAGGAAGCGGAACACAACTTTCTGCAACTGTTGCGGGTGGAACTCCGAACTATACTTACACATGGCAACCAGGTAGCATGTCGGGAAATACGCAAAACGTGACGCCTGCTGCATCCACAACTTATTCAGTGTATGTTACCGATGCAAACGGTTGCTCCGATAGCTCGACTGTTTTTGTTGCTGTCAATCCGCTGCCTGTTGCAAACTTTTCAGGTGATAATCTTGCAGGATGCGCGCCGCTTTGTGTGAATTTCAGAAACCTTTCTACTGTGCCTTCATCTGCACAAATTACATCAGGCACCTGGGATTTTGGTGATGGTTCGCCGCTTGCTTCATTGACGGATTCAACACATTGTTACACTACTTCAGGTTTCCATTCGGTAACGCTGACTGTTACTACTTCTGATGGATGCTCATCCTCCACCACTTTCATCAATTACATCGACGTTTTCCAAAGTCCTGTTGCCGCATTCGTTGCATCACCGCAGCCAACAACGATTATGACTCCTGAAATTACGTTTACTGATCAATCATTAAATGCAATTACCTGGAGCTGGAGCTTCGGAGATCCTACCGATGCAACTTCAACATTACAAAATCCGACTTTCACTTATGCAGATCCTGGTTGTTACCAGGTGGAATTAACTGTCACATCAAATATCGGATGTACAGATTCTGTTATACAACAAATTTGTATTCGCCCTGATGTAAATATTTTCGTTCCGAATGCATTTACACCTGATGGCGATGGACTCAACGATGTGTTCTACCCGGTAACAACAGGAATCAACCCGGCAAAATTTGAATTCTGGATCTTTGATCGCTGGGGAAATTTAGTTTTTAATACGACAGGATTGAATAAAGGCTGGGATGGTACTTTTAAAGGAGAACCTGTGCAGGTTGACACCTATGTTTGGAAAATCAACACCACAGATATACTCGGCATCAAACATTCGGTGGAAGGTAAGGTCAGCGTAATTAAATAAGCGGAATAGAAATACTATTGCTCGCGTCAAAAAAATAATGAAAGCGGTTTCGGATTATCCGGGACCGCTTTTTTAGTTTTGCCGGACCTTTATACACTTCTTATTGCCAAGTAATTTCAACGCAGGTTTTGTTAAATTTGCTGTTCGCTTTAAGGCGGTACGCTCCCTACAAATGCAATACAACTCACATGCTATTTGACAGACTTCTAAGAAGAAAACCGGTTGGACTTTCTACGCACGATGCTGAAGAGCCGCATCATCACGGCATGGCCAAAGTGCTTTCAGTACGCGATCTTACTTTTTTCGGCATTGCTGCGATCATCGGCGCGGGCATTTTTTCCAGCATCGGGTCGGCCTGCTTTAATGGCGGTCCTGCAGTAATTCTTCTCTTCCTGATCTGCGCGGTGGCTTGCGGATTTACTGCGATGTGCTACGCTGAATTTGCATCACGCGTTCCATTATCCGGAAGCGCTTATACGTATGCGTATGTTTCTTTCGGGGAAGTATTCGCATGGATCATCGGTTGGGCATTGATCATGGAATATTCCATCGGAAATATTTATGTGGCTTTTTCATGGAGCGGTTATTTCACCAACCTGCTGCAGGCTCTCCATATTCACATTCCTTACTGGCTCACTTCCAATTACACTGAATCGCATGCGGCTTTCGACAATGCAGTGGCGTTTGGCGCTGATTATGCAAATCACATTGCAGGTCATGCAGCAGAAGTTTCAAAATCATTTAAAGAATGGCTCGCCAGCGAAGAAGTGCAGGAATCTGTAAACAAAGGCGGCACACTTCAACAGGTGTTCACGAAAACACAAACCAACCTGGTAGGAAAAGAAGAATACCAGTCATGGATGAAAGCTCCAACCCTCGGCGGACTTCGCATCATCTTCGATCTTCCTGCCGTATTCATCAACATTGTCATTACATGGCTTGTAATTGTAGGCGTGAAAGAATCGAAGAACATTAGCAATATCATGGTGATCGTCAAGCTTGCAATCATCGCTTTGGTCATTTGTGTGGGCGTGTTTTACGTGGACATCGACAACTGGATACCTTTTATGCCGAAAGGATTTAATGGCGTAATGGCCGGTGTAGCTTCCGTATTTTTTGCCTTCATCGGCTTCGATGCTGTTTCAACATTAGCCGAAGAATGTAAAAATCCGCAACGCGATCTTCCGCGCGGAATGATTTATTCTTTGCTCATCAGCACCATTATTTTTGTCGTGCTCACGTTGGTGCTCACAGGAATGGTCAGCTATACTGCATTAAATGTATCCGATCCGCTTGCCGAAATATTTGCGCTCAAAGGTGTAAAATGGATGCTGTACATTGTTTCCATCTCCGCTGTCGTAGCAATGACAAGCGTGATTCTTGTTTTCCAGATGGGACAACCAAGGATCTGGATGACCATGAGCCGCGACGGACTCATGCCGAAACGTTTCGCATCGATTCACCCGAAATACAAAACACCGGCATTCGCTTCCGTTATCACAGGATTGGTCGTCGGCATTCCGATCTTTTTCACCGATCAGAAATTTATTCTTGACTTCACCAGCATCGGTACTTTGTTTGCATTTACCCTGGTTTGTGGTGGCGTACTCGTTTTACCAAAACGCACCGATGACATGACAGGTAAATTCAAATTGCCGTATGTCAATTCGAAATGGATCGTTCCGTTGACAATTAGTGTTTCCTTCATACTGGTTTTCATTTTTAACAAATCGTTCTTCACCGATATATTTAACATCAATGAAGAAAACGCTGTGACGAATATCCCGATGATCGTTTTCCTGCTATCGTGTGTGGTTATGTCAGTAATTTCCTTCCTGAAAAATCTTTCGCTGATTCCTACACTCGGATTACTTTCCTGCCTCTACCTGTTCACCGGTTTCAGCATCGCAAATTGGAAATGGTTTTTGGTATGGCTGCTGATCGGATTGGTCGTTTACCTCTGTTACGGATTCAGGAAAAGCAAATTAAATAAGACGGTTAAATCATGATTGCACTGATCACAGGAGCAACAGCAGGATTCGGTAAAGCGACGGCTGAATTATTTGCAGCTAACGGATGGAATTTAATTCTCTGCGGAAGAAGAAAAGTGCGCCTCGATGTGCTCGAACGTCAGCTGAAAGAAAAATTCAAAATTGAAGTCACAACGCTTTCTTTCGATGTGCGCAATAATGATGAAGTAAAAAAAGCAATTGCATCACTCGATTCAAAATGGACATCAATAGATCTTTTGCTCAATAATGCAGGCCTTGCTTCCGGACTTTCGGGAATCCAGGATGGGAATATTGATGACTGGGAACAGATGATCGATACGAATGTGAAAGGATTGCTTTACATGACGCGTTGTGTTGCACCGTTGATGACTGCAAATAAAAAAGGCCACATCATTAACATCGGTTCCATTGCAGGGAAAGAAGTTTACGCGAATGGAAATGTGTATTGCGCCACAAAACATGCAGTTGATGCATTAACAAAAGCAATGCGCATCGATTTATTGTCGCACAATATTCGTGTAACTCAAATTGCTCCCGGCATGGCGGAAACAGAATTTTCAATCGTCCGTTTCAAAGGTGATGATGAACGTGCCAAAACCGTTTACAAAGGACTTGAACCTTTACGCGCGGAAGACATTGCGGAAACTGTATGGTGGGTTGCAAATCGTCCTGCGCACGTAAACATAAATGATATTGTGATCATGCCAACCGCACAGGCAAATTCAACAACTGTTCTCCGGAAGTAGCAACTTAATACGCGAATTCAGAACGCATGAAGAATCACCAACTAAATATCGTCACAAAGACATTTCTTTTCAAGGCTTTTCTTTGTGCAGTAGTGCCTTCGTGGCTATTCATCCTGCCACTATTATTTTTCACAGCCTGCGGAAATAACAAAATCAAAGTTGATCTCATTGTCAATCACGCAAAAGTGTACACCGCTGATGGTGGATTTGCTATTCTCGAAAGTTTTGCTGTTAAAGACGGAAAAATTGTTGCCGTCGGAACCAATCAAAGTATTGACCTCGTTTATGAATCCGACAGCACACTGGATGTTGCAGGCAAAACAATTCTGCCGGGATTAATTGATGCGCATTGCCATTTCGTCGGTTACGGATTATCCTCGCAGGAATGTAATCTTGTCGGAACAAAATCATTTGCTGAAGTGCTTGATCGCGTAAAGAAATTCACCGCGACAAATAAATACGAATGGATCATCGGAAGAGGCTGGGATCAGAATGATTGGGAAGTGAAAGAATACCCGACAAATAAAATGCTCGACAGCTTGTTCCCTGGAAAACCGGTAATGCTAAAGCGCATTGACGGACATGCGGCCCTGGTAAGCTCAGAAGGATTACGTCGTGCAAACATTACTGATTCAACAAAAATTGCAGGCGGCGAAATTTTACATACGATGACACAAACAGAAAGTTCAGGTCGTCGCGCTCCGCAATTTACATCCGGCAAACCAACTGGAATTCTCATTGACAATGCAGTTGAAATTGTTGAAAGAGTAGTTCCGCAACCGGATTACAACCGCATGCGTGAAGCATTATTAACGGCACAAAAAAATTGTCTCGAAGTCGGATTGACAACCGTTGACGACGCCGGTATCATGAAGTGGCAGGTTGACATCATCGATTCGTTGCAGAAAAAAGGCGAAATGAAAATCCGCATGTATGCAATTCTCAGCGACAGCCTGCCGAATTACCTGCATTATCTGGCACACGGTCCTTACAAAACCGATCGCCTGAATGTGCGCTCGTTTAAATTTTATGCAGACGGATCACTCGGTTCACGCGGCGCTTGTATGCTGGATGCTTATGAAGATCAACCGGGCTGGAAAGGTTTCCTTCTGAATTCTCCTGCGCATTATGAGCAAAAAATGAAGGCGCTTGCACAAAAAGAATTCCAGGTTTGCACACATTGTATCGGTGATTCTGCCAATCGTTTAATTCTTTCTATCTACGGAAAAATATTTGCAGATTCTTCATTGCTCAAACTGAACTCGGATCGTCGCTGGAGAATTGAACACGTGCAGGTCATTGATCCGAATGACATTTCATGGTTTGAAAAATATAATGTCATTCCTTCCATTCAGCCAACGCATGCAACAAGTGATATGTACTGGGCAGAAAAACGACTCGGATCATCACGCATTAAATCAGCCTACGCCTACAATGATCTTTTGAATGCAAGAGGAATTGTTGCACTAGGAACAGATTTCCCTGTTGAAAGCATTAACCCGATGTTTACATTGTATGCCGCAGTTTCACGCATGGATCAGCAACATTTTCCTGCAGGCGGATTTCAAAAAGAAAATGCGTTAAGCAGGAGAAATGCGTTATTGGGAATGACGGCGTGGGCTGCGTATTCTAATTTTGAAGAGAAGGAAAAAGGCAGCATCGAAGCAGGAAAAAACGCCGACTTTATTATTCTTGACACTGACCCGATGACGTGTCCCGAGAATAAAATTCCTGAGATAAAAGTTTTAGCTACGTATATTGCAGGCCAAAAAGTTTTTGAACGCAGTGAAGCACATTAACCCCATCTTCCTTTTCATTCTACTTTGTTCGTTCACGGCCCGGGCAATTCCGCCAACGCCGATGGATTTCAAAGTAAAAAAATACGGCTTCAGCGTTGCAGCTTCAAGCGTGTTTTCCTTTTTCAAAGTGGATACGCGCCACAGCGATCCTGCAAAAATGCGCCCGGGAATGAGCGGCATTTTCAAAGTAGAATTTTATCCGAGCAGCAATGTCCATCTTCAATGCGGACTTGAAGTGATGAGCCAGGCATGCCGTTTTAATACCTATTATTTTGCGCCGGGCTATTCACAATTTTACGATCGTTCATTCGGGTATTCACATACGCTGCGAACCGTAGAATTATATGTTCCGCTGCTGGCACGCATCGGACTTTCAGGACCCGAAGGCAATGCACAAACTATTTTTTACCTGCTCGGTGGTTACTCGCCAAAATTTTTCATCAGCACAATTACCAATGTGGAAGAAACGGCAACAGGAAAAGAAATCTGGGGCGGACCAACTGAATTAGAATACGAACATAAATTCCTTGGCGCACAAACCGGAAATGTAATGCTCGCAGGTTTCGGACTCGACCGCCGGCTCGGCATCACCGAAAAATTCATCAGCTTCGAATTAATCTACCGCTACAATTTATCCCGCTTCACCTACAACGGCAGAATCGGAATAGAAAACACGAATGAATTATTAATGAAGAACAGCTGCATCAATTTCCAGATCGGTTATAGGTTTCAATAAGAGAGAGATCAATTTGAAAAAGATTGGGTAATCTGGTAATGGGTAATTGAGGAAGCAAACATTGAAAAATTAAAAGGATTGCAGAATATAATTTCCAGCAATCCTTTTTTTATTCTTTTAAATTTCCCAGTTACCAGATTACGAGATTACCAGATCCCTCTAACTCCCGAATCTGAATCCCAGCTGCTTCCTTCCCTCTTCGTTCTTCAGCTCAAACTCAGCTACGTCTTCCATCGTTAAGCTTGCAAGCGTTTCTGCTGTGCGTTCTGCAGATGTTAAAGAGGCCATTCGCAAATGCTGATTTTTTACTGCTTCGCCGATCACTTGTCTGACAGCACGCGCATTACCGAAAAACTTATCGCGATTGGTATATAACAGCTCGAGATATTTTTTCAGATGTGCTTCAGCTTCTTCAGTAGGTTTTAAATTTTCTTTTACAAGCAAATTCTGAGCAATCGTAAGCAGCTCTTCAGAAGTATAATCCTTGAAATCATAATTACGATCAAAGCGCGATTTCAAACCGGGATTTGTTTGCATGAACTTGTACATGTTGTCAGGATAACCCGCAACGATCACAGCAAATTGTCCGCGCATATCTTCCATCTTTTTCAACACCACTTCCACCGCCTCTTTTCCGAAATCATTTTCACCACCTTCACCAAGCGCATACGCTTCATCAATAAATAAAACTCCGCCTTTTGCAGATTCAATCCGCTCCTGCGTTTTAATCGCTGTCTGTCCAACATATCCTGCAACCAAACCCTGCCGATCAACTTCTACCAAATGTCCTTTTTCAAGCAGGCCAAGTCCTTTGTAGATCTTCGCCATGATTCGCGCCAACGTAGTTTTTCCTGTTCCCGGATTCCCTGTGAAAACAGCATGCAAAGAAAAACGATTCAGCACTTCTTTACCTGTCTCACGATAAAAACGAACGAGCTTCACTAATTCAGTCACCTCCGATTTGATATTGCTCATTCCCACAAGACTGTTCAATTCCTCCAGCGCCTCTCGCAGCATCTTTTCATTGATGCCAAGATCAGGACGTTTTTTCTTGCGTCCGCCGAATGCAGTTTCAATATCCGCCAACTCAATTGTCGACATCGCTTCTTTGCTCAGGTCCGCAATATTTCCTTCTTTCATCAAACGCAAACCCATATCCATCTTCGCTTCTTCCACCACACCGATTGCAAGACGCGCATTACCGAATGAATGATCACGTGTGCGATACACTTCAATAAATTGTTCGCCAAGGAATTTTTTTGCTTCGTCTGTTAACGTCACACCTTTTTTATCCGAAGAAAGCAAAGCGATCTCCAATAATTCTTCCGGTAAATAATCATCGAAATGATAATAATGTGTGAAGCGCGATTTTAACCCGGGATTGGAATCAATGAACGTATCCATTTCTTTCGGGTAACCCGCAACCATCACAGCAATATCACCAACCCCATCCGACATTTCCTTCAAAAGAATTTCAATTACTTCTTTACCGAAATCTTTTGCATCGTCACCTTGTCGTGCGAGCGCGTAAGCTTCATCCACAAATAAAATTCCACCGCGTGCCGAATCAATTGCCTTGCGTGTTTTCGGCGCAGTTTGTCCGATGTATTCACCCACAAGATCAGCGCGGTCTACTTCCACCACATGCCCTTTGCTGAGCATGCCCATCTTTTTATAAATTTTTCCAAGCATATTCACCACTGTAGTTTTTCCCGTTCCCGGGTTACCGGTAAATACACTATGCAAGCTTAGCTTTCCTGTTTCATCAAAACCTTTTTCCTGGCGAATCTTAATGAAGTTGAGGTAATTAATATGATCGCGGATATTTTTTTTGATCTCGGTCAACCCGGTAAGACTATCCAGCTTCGCGAGCAATTCATCCATCGTCTCCTCTACAGGCAATTTCTCCGCCTGCACTGGTGCAACTGTGGTATCACCACCTGCCGAAACCATACGCTGACCGCCAAGAATTAATGTCGGTACGCCTTCCTCCTCTTCTGTTCCCGCTTCAAATTCCACCATCGCCACCATAGTATCCATGAAAATAATTTCCACGGCATACTTCTCATCTTTCCACGAGCCCGGCACTTCATTTCCCCAACCTACATCAAACGTATAAGAGAAGTCCAATTTCGCTGCTTCCACTTTTCCTTCCCGCTGCACCTGCCCTTTCAGCTGGTAAGCATCATCAAAAAAGTTGAAGAACAATTCATACTGCCAGTCAACATTCACTTTATTTTTAATCTTCGCCTCTACCCAAACATATTGCGTTGTATCACGTTTTATTTTTTTCAAATAACGGCGTTCCGGTTTTTCCCAAGAATTAAAATCGCCGACATAAAGTTTTATGTATTCAACTTCAAAATATGGATTTGCTTCTACCGTAACTTTTGCAACATCATTTATAAAAAATTTCGCTTCCGAAACCAGCTCATTGTCAATATACGCTTCCCACGAATATTCGCCTTTTTTCCAGTAAGCACCTTCTGTTGCATTTCCCCAACCATCGCGTATGTACACAATGTTCTCATCTATTTTTACATCACGTTTTGTTTCGAGCGAACACATTTCTTTTTTCTCACCACCTGCAAGGTCAAAACATTTCAGCATCGTTGTGCACGACCATGCTTCTTCATCAAATAATTTATTGTAGAAAGAAAATTCAACCCGGATATAAGTTGTTTCTGCTTTATCAAAAACTTTCCGGTATTTCTTCGTCGCGCCTGCCATCCATTCATCAGAAGCAAACGAGCGCAGCTCTTTAGATTTGTATTTCTTCACTTGTCAAAAAATTAAATTTCGCCTCTCGCCAGGTCAGATTTGAGAGTGCATGAAATTAATAAAAAGATGGCAAAAAAAGGCTTAAAAGGGGAAGGAAAATGGCTTATGAAATTGCAGTAGTAAAGAGGATAAGCAAAACAAAATCTCCCCGCCTTCCCCGCGCGCCCGTGTCTCTGCGGTAAAAAGGTCTTCACCAACAAACTCAAATCATGATATAAAAATAATATCTGTTACCCATTCGCATTCCCATGAATGGGACGCGAGGCCTGCCTGCCGCCGCGCTTGCATGTGCTTCTGCAGGCAGGCATCGCGTCTCTACAATAAACGAACGCAACATTCCTCTACAATAAATACTGGATTTTTTTTATTAGCCCGACATGAATGTCGGGCTAATAAAAAAACAAACAAAAGGCTTTAGCCAAAAAACACACAGCACAACAACGCTGCTGCTTCAGATGTCATCCTGAGCGACAGCCGAAGGATCACATCGTCTCCACATACCGCACACCATCATCCGTCAACGCAACAACAGGACATTCACCCTTCTTCCATTTAAAAACCTTTCCCTTTTTCTGAACGTTCTTTCCGAATTGTCCGAAATCGTAAAGCGAAAGAAATTTTTTATTGTTCGCAACACTTTCCAATCGCACTTCAACATATTCCTTCCGCACAAGATTATCCACCGCTTCACTCAAACGATCGCCTATCAAAGCCGGATCTGCATCAGGCACCTGGTGATTTGCAATCATGGTGGTAAATAAACGGTCAGCATCCAGCACACCGCCACCTTCCATCTTCAACCATTGCATCACTTGTCGCTGCAAAACCGTCAGCCGGTGCTTCTCACTTCTGTTAACTGCCATGGAGGAAAAATTTAGTAATCTGGTAATCTGGTAACTGGGTAATTGAAAAAGAATTGGAATTTAGTCAGTAGTAATGTATCTATGTAAAATTACAAATTACCCAGTTACCAGATTACCAGATTACCAGATCACATTACAAGGATATGCCTATTTCAGCAGACCAGGAATCGGTTGTCCGGTGCAGCCGTCGGGGAATTGAATGTTGAGCATCATGCAGAGTGTTGGTGCGATATCTGTGATGTTCTGATTTATTTCGCTGCTGCCGTTTTTTATTTTCCATCCCCACCAGTAAAGCGGAACATGTGTGTCATAATTCCACGCTGATCCGTGAGTGGTGCCTGTTTTACTGTCCCAGTCCCCGAACCAGCCCGGTTCTAAAATCACACAAACATCCCCCGAGCGACGGAAATTAAATCCGTTTTGCACCTGCAGCTTCGGCGAAGAAATATATTGATTGGCAGAAATATCAGAAGCTGTCATACAAGAAGCAACACCTTTAAATCCCATAAAAAATTCTGCAACAAAATCTTCTACGTCTTTTCGTTTTAAACCTTTTGCTTCTATTTTTTTACGATTCAGAAAAACCTGGTCATTACTGTAAGAAGATAAAAGTGTGTCGCCATATTTTTTCAACAATGTTCTTTGCAATGAATCACGACAGGCTTTTTCATTAAAATAACCTGCAGGAATTTTTTTGTCTTTAAGAAATTCAGGTGTTTCTACTACTCCGTGATCTGCAGTTAAAAACACAACCACATTATTTTTCCCAACCCACGAATCGAGAAACTTAAAAAAATCACCGAGCTCTTTATCCAGGCGCAAATACGTGTCTTCAATTTCCCTGCTCGTCGGACCATACATATGTCCGACATAATCCGTAGAAGAAAAGCTGATGCAGAGAAAATCTGTTTTCGAACTTTTACCGAGATTTTCACCGACAATCGTTGCTTCAGCAAAATCTTTTGTGATCGAATTTCCGAATGGTGTGCTGCGGATCAAACCATACTTTCCGTTCTTCTTCAAAAAAAGTTTCGGAAGCTCATGCGGAAAAACCGGGGCAGCTTCGCCATCAAAAGTGTCTTCGTATTTATTATTGTCTGCAATACTTTCAGTGTATTGTGATGAATCTTTCATTAACACCCAATCCTGCGACAAATATTGTGTAGCAAGCTTTTTATTATTGAATGCAGTTACCCACTGCGGTAATTCATTGCGATAATAGGTGCTGGTAATAAAAGTTCCTGTAGAATCATCAAACCAATACGCATTACCTGTATGACCGGCAGGAAGAATTGCAGAACGATCTTTCAATGCGATACCAATAACTTTTGATTGATCATTCGTTGCAAGCCTCAGCTGATCGCCTACTGTAGTTGTCAGCATTCTTTTCGGCGAACGTTTTCCTTCTTCCACATTGCTTCCAACCGGTTTTACATCTGCATCACCTGCGCAATAAACATTTTTTTTCAAGTCACGATCGTACCATTTATTCGCAATGATTCCGTGAACAGATGGTGTTGTTCCGGTGTAAATAGAAGTATGTCCCGGACCAGTGAAAGTCGGAACGTAATTGTAGTTTGTATTCCTGCAATTGTATCCTTCATTCAGCAAACGTTTGAATCCATCATTGCCCAGCTTGTCCCAAAAACGATAGATATAATCAAAACGCATCTGGTCGATAACGATGCCTACTACCAACTTTGGATTGCCTGTGGTAGCTACAGCTTTCGAAGAAGATTTTCCGGTTTGAGCAAGGATCGCAACAGTGAACGCGATGACGATAATAAATGTGAATGCGTACCTCATATAGTTAAGAGTTCGGAGTTTTGAGTTCGGAGAGTTGAGTTATTTTTTTACGAGGAAAGCTAAAACTATAATGCACAGTGTTAGGCTTACTAAAACATTTGCAGCGCCAAGCATAAAATTTCCGCGGCGGAATATTTCGAGTGTTTCTAAGCTAAAAGTTGAAAATGTGCTGAAGCCGCCGCAGAATCCGACAACAATAAACATGCGCAAATTATTATCCTGGAGCTTTGTCGCAAAAACAGAAAGCGCAATACCAATAATCAAGCAGCTTAGTACATTTGAAATTAATGTTGCAATCGGAAATGTCGATTCAGAAAACTGCTTCACGCCCATTGAAACTCCAAACCGCGCAAGACTCCCGAGTCCACCACCTAAAAAAACCAATAGAATTGTTTGGAGCATTCCGTAAAAGTATAGAAAAAGGGACAAAAAGATAGATGGAAAGTGCTTTGATAAAAATGATTTATTCCCTTTTTTCCCAATCACCAATCACTAATCACTAATCACTTTTTTCTTCAGCACGGGTATAACTTTTTGGTAAAGAATAAATAACACGATCGCCCACAGCGCACCGATTGCGCAGCCCACTAACAGATCAAACGGAAAATGCACGCCGACATAAATCCTGCTCCAGCAAATAAGCAGCGACCATAAAAATAAAAGTGACCATGGCCAGCGTTTTTTTACCGGGCGAAATCCTTTTGTGATGCCGGCAATAAGCCATAAAAATGTGGCAAGTCCGAATGTATTTGAAGCGTGACTGGAAACAAATCCATAATCGCCACCGCAACCAACAGGAGTTATAACTTGTTCCGAAATAAGCGGATCATGGCAAGGACGATAACGGCCGACATTTTTCTTGAGCAGGTTTGCCGATTGATCACAGAGCACCGTGAGCGCGATGATCATTCCCAGGATCATAATGGTTTGTTTGCCGAAACGCTTCCAGAGCAAAAAAAGCAAAACAGCATAAAGCGGAATCCAAAACAACCGCCCCGTGATGTAAGGCATAATTACATCGAGAAGATCAGTTCTCCAGTGATGAATAGCAAGGAAAAGTGTGTGATCGAAACTGTTAAGCGATTCCAGCATTAAGGTAAAAGTACGAATTGAAAGGGGAACGATCCCGATAACTATCGGGAGAATGAAAACGAATATACGAATGAATAAACCAACCATTTCAGATTCGTATATTCGTTTTCATTCGTAATTCGTTCCCAAGCACTACTTTTACAACTATGCAATTCTTCCCCGACTTCGGAAAAGGCGTATCGTATCATTTCAAAGCATGTCGTTTCATCGCGAAACATAATCTCTGGGGATATTTCCTTTACCCGATCGTGATCATGGCGGTGCTGGTGATTTTCGGATTCTGGTCGACATTCGCTTTAGGATCTGAAATCGCAGATTATATTCTTTCGCTCATCGATATTCCTGATCCGGGAGAAGGCTGGCTGCATTGGGTGCATCTCATTCTGACTTTTGTGATCGGATTAATTTTAAAAGTTTTATTGCTCTTCATCTTCGGCGCATTATTAAAATTTATTGTTCTTATCCTCTGCTCGCCGATCATGGCTTTATTATCGGAGCGAATTGATGAAATAAATTCAGGACAAAAATTTCCTTTTGTGCTCAGCCAGTTTCTTTATGATATTTTCCGCAGCATTCTCGTCACCTTCCGCACAATGTTTTTTCAAACGCTCATTTTTATCGCCTGTATTTTTATCGGCTGGATTCCCATTCTCGGCTGGATCGTTGTTCCTTTTTTATGGGTTGTAAGCTGGTATTTCCTCGGATTCAATATGATGGATTATACCTACGAGCGAAGAAAAATGAACATCTCAGCAGGCGCAAGCTTCACACGTAAGCACAAAGGAATCGCCATCGGAAACGGAATGGTTTTTTCTTTCTTATTATGGATTCCATACCTCGGCATCGCCCTCGGACCGGTCATTTCCGTTGTAGCAGGAACCCTGGCAACGATCGACGCGCTGGAAAAAGATTCCCCGAAGAAGGCATAATGTGCTAATGCGGTAATGTGCCAATGTTTTCTGTTAAACCACCGTATCTTTGCTTACACTTTTTATTAGCACATTAACCCATTAGCAAATTAGCACATTCTTTTTTTATGGTTCGGATCTCCGCCGTTTCTTATCTCAATACAAAACCATTTCTCCACGGACTTGAAATTTCTCCCGTAAAAGACATTTCCATCAGTCTCGATATTCCTTCCGAATGCGCGCGAAAGCTGCTTGAAAATGAAGTTGATCTCGGATTAATTCCGGTTGCAGTTATTCCGCGGTTAAAAGAAGCGCACATCCTTCCCGGCTATTGCATCGGCGCCGACGGACCTGTTGAATCGGTGAAATTATATTCGCAGGTTCCGCTTGCAGAAATTAAAACCATCTATCTCGATTATCATTCGCGCACATCAGTAACATTAGCAAGAGTTTTAGCTAATGAATACTGGAAAATTTCACCCGAATGGAAAAAAGCTGAAGCCGGATTTGAATCTGCTGTTTCAGGAACCACTGCAGCAGTAATTATCGGCGACAGAACCTTTACGCTGAATGGTACGTTCAACTACGAGTTCGATCTTTCAGAAGAGTGGAAAAAGCTCACAGGCTTACCTTTTGTTTTTGCCTGTTGGGTGAGCAATAAAAAGCTGGATGAAACTTTCATTCAAACATTCAGCAAAGCGTTGGAAGCAGGTCTGCAGGATATTGGCAAGGTGATTGAAGAAGAATCGCCCAAATACCTGCCGTTTAATGTGGAAAAGTACCTTTTGCAGTCGCTTAATCTACGATTAAATGAACAAGGGAAAACCGCTATCACGCTGTTTCTCGACAAAATGAAGCGGCTGCCTCCACTGCCCTGAAATATCGCGGCTGTTCATTATATTTGTTATTCATTCCTCAACGCCCGTTATGAAAAGAGCAACTACTATTTTAGGAATTTTAATTTTCCTTATCACCGCCAACCTTTCGGCACAAAATGTAATTGACAAGAGCACCGACGAGGTCAAGCTCTTCAATGCATCACAGGCTTTTAACATGGGTGACTATGTAAAAGCGGTGAACCTGTATAAAGAAGTGCTTGCGAATAAGCCGAACGATGCGAATATTATTTTCCACATCGGCGAATGTTATTTCAATATGCGTGAGCCTGATAAAGCGCAGGAACAATTTGAAAAAGCAAAATCAATCAATGAAAATGCAAATACGGATATCCGTTATATGCTTGGCCGTTGTTACCAGATGAAAGGGCAGATTGATGCAGCAATGACAGAATATACCGCGGCAAGATCAGCCAATATTGCAAATGCGCCACGCCTCAAGGATATCGAATATTATTTTGCGCAATGCCAGACTGCAAAATCCCTTATGGCAACTCCGAAGCCGGTGAAAGTAACAAACGTCGGTGCAGGAATTAATTCGCCTTATGATGATAAGCGTCCGTCATTCACTGCAGATATGAAAACGTTGATCTTCACATCACGTCGTCCTGAAGGCAGAAATGCAAACCAGGATACAGAAGGCGATGGAGGAAATTTTGAAGACATCTACATCGCGAATTGGGATTCTGCAAAAGGAGTTTGGGGCGAAGCTGATCTTGTAAAAGGTTCTGTGAATTCAGAAGGTCATGACGCGGCGTGCAGCATTTCTCCTGACGGAAAACAAATGTTCTGCTACATCAACAATCCGGATGATGGCGGCGCAGGTGAAATTTATGTTTCAAAGAAAAGCTCTTCAGGAAAATGGGGAACACCAAAAAATATCGGCAAAGGAATTAACACCAGCTATTTTGAAGATGGCGCTGTGCTTTCCCCTGATGGAAATACACTTTATTTCATGAGCGAACGCGGACAGGATCTTCCCTGGAAAGGTCAGAAAGGTTATGGCCATAGCGACATCTGGATGGCAACCAAAAAAGATAAAACAACGTGGAATGAGCCGGTGAATATCGGGCCGGTGATCAATACAGAACATGATGAAGGCGGAATTTATCCTTCCCCGGATGGCAAAACACTTTATTTTTCTTCCAACGGACACAACAGCATGGGTGGTTATGATATTTTCATGACACGTTTTGAAAATAATACCTGGTCGACTCCTGTAAATGTCGGCTACCCGATTAACACCATTGCAAATGAGCGTATGTTCCTGCTTTCTCCTGATGGAAAAACAGCGTACGTTGACAGCGATCGCGAAGGCGGATTAGGTGGGCGCGACATTTATACAGTTGACATGACTGCGTTAATGCCGAAGCCGCACACCGGACCTTACATGTCATTGCTTACAGGTTCTGTTTTTAATGGAGATGGAAAACCTGTAGCTGCAGAAATAAAAGTGTACGAAAATGGCACACTCGTAGCAACCGGAAATTCAAGCAACGAAGGAAATTATCAATTCAGTCTTGAAGGTGATAAAACATACGAGATCAGGATTGAAACTGCAGGTTTTAAATCGGTGAAAGAAAGTTTCAAAATCAATGCAGATAAATCAGGAAGCACGTTTGAAATGGTGAAACATTTTATTCTTTATAAGGAATAAGGTTCCTGCTTTGTTGCCTTCGAAGTTTTCTGCTTTGTCGCCTTTTGCTGTTTGTCGCCTTCGATACATTTTTTGCCAATCAGCATTTGTGGCAAAAAGAAAATTTCATTGGCAAAAAACACTCAGTCTGACAAGAGAGAAATTTTACTGAAAAGTCTGCATGTTGCCTTCCAAGTTTTCTGCTTTGTCGCCTTCGATACATTTTTTGCCAATTAGCATTTGTGGCAAAAAGAAAGTTTCATTGGCAAAAAACACTCAGTCTGACAAAAGAGAAATTTTACTGAAAAGTTTTCTGCTTTGTTGCCTTCGAAGTTCTCTGCTTTGTCGCCTTCGATACATTTTTTGCCAATTAGCATTTGTGGCAAAAAGAAAGTTTCATTGGCAAAAAACACTCTGTCTGACAAGAGAGAAATTTTACTGAAAAGTTTTCTGCTTTGCATTGGCAAAAAACAGTCTGACAAGAGAGAAATTTTACTGAAAAGTTTCCTGCTTGTTTACCTTCGACATTTTTTTCCCGCCTGACAATTCATAACGATAGAAAAGCTCCATCCTCATGAATTGTCAGGCTGAGTGTCCGCCCCTTCGGCGGATGTATCGAAGCCCCTACCAACCTAACGTCTTCTCTGCATAAATACTATTGATTGTCAGCTGTAATGCAAGAGCTGAAATAATGGAGCTGACGAAAATAATAATGGAAAATACGATCAGGTAGATCTTGTTGAAATCTTTCTTCGGATACAAGATCAGTACAAGTCCTGCTACACCACACAGCATAAAAAGCCAGAGGTAGCTGTAACGTGTGCTTAACGGATAAAATTTTTCTCCGGGTGCAGTCTCAGGTAAAGTAAATGCAAGTGGAATTTTATTCAGGAAAGATTTTTCTACATCGATCGGAACATCATGCAGTTTTGGAGTTTCATGCTGTAAACGCGGATCAATTACAAAATAAGATTTGTCGGTGCGAATGAGAAAATAATTTGACGCACCCGGGAAACCAAGAATTTTCTCATGCGATATTTCTCTCGGTCCGTAATAATCCACGCAGGCAAATGCGCCATTCAGCAGGAAAATAATTCCGAGAATTACAGACAGCTTTTTCGACACAAATCTTTGATAGCTTTTGCTTTCTGTAAAATCAGGTTTTGCTGGTCGTTGAACTGCGGGTCTGCCTGTTGCAGGTGTACGGCGGCGATCTCTTTCGTGCATGGGATTAAAATTTTAGAAGGCTAATGTAATCTAATTTGATCCTGCCGTTTCAAAGCTGCGATTTCAGCTCCAGCAAAAAACCTTTCACTCGCTCCAGCGATTTCACCATTTCCACATTATCAAACGTATCGCTTTTATTACTCTTCAGCTTTTCTTTCGCACCCTGCAGCGTATAACCACGCTCCTTCACCAAATGATAGATCGCACGAAAATTAGCAACATCTTCCTGCGTAAACATCCGATCACCTTTCTTATTTTTCTTCGGCTTTATAATATCAAATTCCTTCTCCCAAAACCGAAGCAACGACGCATTCACATCAAACATCTTCGCAACTTCCCCAATGGAATAATACAGCTTTACAGTTTCTTGCTCTTTGTACGGCATTTTTAGTTCGGAGTTTGGAGTGGTTAGTTCGGAGATTAGTTTGGAGTTAGGAGTGGTTAGTTCGGAGATATAGGATAATTAGAAGTTTGGAATGTTTATAGTTATTAATTTTTTACTTTTTACTTGTTCATTGTATCCGCCACGACGGATTAATTTGGCATTCTACATTTCTTTATACTGAAATTTCCCTGTCAGAATCTATGGAAATTACAATCCTCACTACTTTATTTCCCTCTTCTCCGAACTAAAAACTCCGAACTAAAAACTCTTTTCAATCAAAAGCCTGTGATGCCTGCGACGACATTTCTATCAGCTTCGCGTATTCTTCCGGTGTGAGATCGTTGTAATAATAATTGAGCGGATTCATTAGCTCCCCATTCTTGCGCACTTCATAATGACAATGCGGCGCGGTTGACAAACCTGTTGAGCCAACATAGCCGATAATTTCTCCACGCTTAACTTTTTGTCCGGGTTTTACCACCGAACGAAGCATGTGCGCGTACAATGTTGCATACCCGTAACCGTGATCAATCACTACGCGGTTTCCATATCCCTGTGATGCATTATCAGCTGCAGAAACAGTACCGTCGCCCGTTGCATAAAGCTCTGTTCCCTGTGGCGCGGCGAAATCCATTCCAGGGTGAAACTCAGGTGTTTTATAAATCGGGTGCGTGCGCCAACCGAATCCCGAAGGCTGGTGACGCAGATCTTTATTTGAAAGTGGCATGATCGCCGGGATAGATGCAAGTAATTTTTCTTTTCCTTTTGCCATCTTCACCACTTCATCAAATGATTTCGATTGAATATACAATTCCTTCGTAAGTCGGTCTGCCTTTTGTGTAAGCGCAATCATGAGCTCCGAATTATTATAACCTTCCAGCGCGCTGTAACGATCAACACCACCAAAACCGGCCTGGCGAATATCAGATGAAATAGGCTCAGCTTCAAAAATGACACGGTAAATATTATCATCGCGATTCGCCATGTCTTCCATCACCTTGCTCATATTATCGATGCGGCGATTCACAAGATCATACTGCAAACGCATTTTTTCCAATTCCCGTTCCAGCTGCTTTTCTTTCGGAGAATCAAAGTAACGGAACGCGATAAAAACCGAAATAACGCCGATAACCGAAGCAGTGCCGAGAAAAGAGATCACGCGGAACACACGTGTACGTAAAGGCGTTACGGCCTTTTCGTAGCTGAGCGTTTTAGTATTATAACGATAGCGGATCTTCGACATACTTCGACTTCCCTAATTGCATTGGGGTGAAGCCAAATTTACCAAAATCAGCTAACTTTGCAACCCATTAATAGTTAAGAGTTCGGAGTTTTGAGTTCGGAGAAATCCGGCAAGTCTCTGAAATCTCCGAACTAAACACTACGAACTAAACACTCATCATGAATTCCAAAGTTATCCGCCGCACGTACCTTGAATTTTTCAAATCAAAAGGTCATGAGATCGTTCCATCCTCCCCGATGGTTGTAAAGAATGATCCAACGCTCATGTTTACAAATGCGGGGATGAATCAATTCAAAGAATGGTTCCTTGGAAATGCGCCTGCAAAATGGCCACGTGTTGCTGATACTCAAAAATGTTTGCGCGTTTCCGGTAAGCATAATGATCTGGAAGAAGTTGGAGTTGATACGTATCACCACACCATGTTCGAAATGCTTGGCAACTGGAGCTTCGGCGATTATTTCAAAAAAGAAGCAATTGAATGGAGCTGGGAATTGCTGACCGAAGTTTACGAATTACCGAAAGACCGGTTGTACGTAACTGTTTTCGAAGGTTACGATAAAGAAGGTTTGACATTCGACCAGGAAGCTTACGATACCTGGAAACAATTTGTTCCTGAAGAACGGATTCTGCGCGGAAATAAAAAAGATAATTTCTGGGAGATGGGCGATACAGGTCCGTGTGGTCCGTGTACAGAAATTCATGTGGATTGCCGCACGCCGGAAGAAAGAAAAGAAATAAGTGGTGCAACGCTGGTGAATAATGATCATCCGCAAGTGATTGAGATCTGGAATAATGTATTCATGGAATTCAATCGCAGCTGGAAACAAAATGGTGCGGCGGGCGAATTACAAAAATTCACACAGGAATTCCAGGGAACTGAAGAAGAAAAAAAGAAAGCTGTTTCACAAAAGCATCTTGAGCTTACACAATTACAACCTCTTCCCGCAAAACACGTCGACACAGGAATGGGATTTGAGCGTTTGGTGCGTGTGATACAAGGCAAACAATCGAATTATGAAACTGATATTTTCCTTCCGCTCATTCGTAAGATCGAACACATTTCAGGATTACGTTATTACGAAGGAAAAGCCGGTCGTAGCGAAGAAGTGATCAACATTGCAATGCGTGTGATCTCGGATCATATCCGTGCAATTTCTTTTTCTATTGCTGACGGACAACTTCCATCGAACACAGGAGCCGGTTATGTAATTCGCCGTATCCTGCGCCGTGCAATTCGTTACGGTTATCAATCGCTCGGATTGCGTGAGCCATTTATGTTTGAGCTCGTTGCTGTTCTTGCAAATCAAATGGGCGAACAATTTCCGGAGCTGCTCACACAAAAAGAATTGATTGAAAAAGTAATTAAAGAAGAAGAAACATCTTTTTACCGCACACTTGATTCCGGCTTAAAACGAATTGATTCTGTTTGTATTGAGCTGAGCACAAAACATAAAGATGTAAAAGTCATTGACGGAAAAACAGTTTTCGAATTGTACGACACATTCGGATTTCCGCTTGACTTAACAGCGCTGATTGCTAAAGGCTACGAACTTTCTATTGATGAAGAAGGTTTTAAAGTCGAATTGGAAAAACAAAAAAACCGTTCACGCGCAGCAACAGCAATTGATACGGATGATTGGGTTGAATTGATTAAAGATGGTTCAACAAAATTTGTCGGTTACGATCAAACAGAATGTGATGCAAAAATCCTTCGCTATCGTCGTGTAAAGGCAAAAGGAAAAGAGTTGTACCAGGTGGTTTTGGATGAAACACCATTTTATGCAGAAAGCGGCGGACAAGTCGGTGATACCGGTGTGCTGGAATCTGCCAATGAAAAGATGCGCATCCTCGATACAAAAAAAGAAAATGGTGTTACGATCCATTTGACAGATCGTTTGCCTGAAGACATTATCCATGTTTTCCGTGCAAGCGTGGATGTTATAAGAAGGAAATCAACAGAAAACAATCACAGCGCAACACACTTATTGCACGCAGCTTTACGCCAGGTATTAGGGCCGCATGTAGAACAAAAAGGCTCGCTGGTAAATGATGAACATTTGCGTTTCGATTTTTCCCATTTTGCAAAGATCAGCGAGGAAGATCTTGCGAAAATTGAGAAAATGGTTAATGAAAAGATCCGCGAAAACATTGAATCGAATATCCGCGAAATGGCGATAGATGATGCAAGAACACTTGGCGCGATGGCTTTATTTGGTGAAAAATATGGTGATGTAGTGCGCGTTGTTACGTTCGATAAAAATTATTCGATTGAATTGTGTGGTGGTACGCACGTAACTGCAACAGGCCAAATCGGCTTATTCAAGATCACTTCTGAAAGCGCTGTTGCTGCAGGAATTCGTCGTATCGAAGCAATTACTTCTGTTTCTGCGGAGAAGTTTATCAATGACCAATTGAACACGCTTCACCAGGTAAAAGAATTGCTCAAAGCGCCGAAAGATGTTTTGAAAAGCATTCATCAATTGCTCGATGAAAAATCTGCTTTGGAAAAACAAGTGCAGTTCATGCTAAATGAAAAAGTAAAAGTGCTGAAAGCTGATCTCATCGGAAAAGTAGAAAACCGCAACGGGCTGAATTTTATTTCTGCGCAGGTAGAATTAAATTCTGCGGAAGCAATTAAAAATCTTGCTTACGAGATCCGTGAAAAAGTAGATAATTTATTTCTCGTCCTCGGCGCTGAAGTAAATGGAAAAGCTTCTCTGACGTTAATGCTTTCTGATAATCTTGTGAAGGATAAAAACCTCAACGCAAGCACGATCATCCGCGAGCTCTCGAAAGAAATCCAGGGTGGTGGCGGCGGACAAGCCTTCTTCGCTACTTCCGGTGGAACGAATGTGGGTGGAATTGCGAAAGCGCTTGAGAAAGCGAAAGAGTACGTTAACTAAAATGTGCAAATTAAAAATTCGAAAATGTGCAAATTGAAAACCTGAACGTTCAATTTGCACATTTAAAATTTACAAACTTTTAATTTTCTTCTTCGAATCGGATTGTTTCTTCACCACCATTTGCGAATCTTTCCTCCTCTTCAATAATTGCCTGAACGGGTACCACATTTGTCCGACGAAATGTTTCGGCACATCATTATCAGGAACACCAAGGGCAGGTTGCAGCGTCGGATCATCGGGCAGATAAAAGGATTTGAAAAGATGATCCCAGATCACAAGCACGGAAGCGTAATTCACACCATGCTTCCGCGGAATATTTTTTGCGTGGTGCCAGAAATGTGTATTCGGAGTGATAATGATCTTATTCAGGAAACCGAAATTCACTTTTACATTGCAATGCGAAAAGAAAACGAGCGTGTAGGCGATCCACATATACAACGCGGTGCACAATACATATTTCCCATCTGAAAATCCGAGCAACCCGAACGGGATCCATCCGAAAGGTCGCAGCACGAGATATTCCATAAAATGAAAATGACGCGCAGATGCAAATCCGAGCGTTTCCTGTGCGTGATGAATTTTATGGAACGACCATAAGAAATCGAATCGGTGCAAAAGATAATGCGCGAAGAACTGGAAGAAATCCATGACGATAAAAAAGATGAGGAACTGGAAGATGAACGGAATTCCGGAAGGTTCCCAAAGCGGCAAATCGACACCGAGACTTTTCATTCCGGCCGTGAAAAAATATTCGACAGTAAAAGTCAGCGCGATAAAACCGATGATGCCGAATAAAAAATCGATGAAGAAAAGATAAAAGATATCGAGCCAGAATCCTTTCCTGCTGATAACGCCATACTCTTTATTACGTGGAAGAAGATGTTCGATTACAAACATTAATCCCCATACGATAAATAAAACTGTGTATGGATTGGTTAACGCAGGCTTCCTGATCAATTCAAGAACTGCGGGGCCAACTTGCTCAGCATAATTACTGAAGATGTCGTAAAAAGAAGATTCCATTGTTGTAGGGGGCAAGACTAAGTTAGGAAAAATTATTTCCCAACAATTACTTACCTGTGTGAAATATACCTCATCAATTGATTAAGATTTTAAATATATATTTATATATTCAGTAAAATAAAGTACTCCCCATTTTATAATCCGGAAAAACAACATGCATAATCATTCTGATAAAAAGAGCGGGGATACGAACAGATCAGTTGCGCATGCGATTGCCCGCGACGAAAGCAAAAACAGAAGTGAGCGGCCTGCAAATTTGAAATCGGGGATTGAGCAAAAACAACCACGTGTAAATCCAGCAGTGAAATTAAAAAATCGTGCAGGCATTACTGATTCAGTCAAAGAGAATGATGCGGAAATAAAAAGCACGCCGACACCTGTTCAGCGAATGCTTGTAGTTGCTGAAAAGGATTATAAAAAAACGCTTGGAAAAGGAAATGAAAGCGTTGTGACTAAAATCGAAAAGCTGATTGCAGTGATGGGTGATGCGTTGAAAGATGTATTGGGTAAAGGCGATACCATCACAATAGAAATTATTAATAATGGAGAAATGTCTCCTGCGTGGAATCACCATAAAGGAAGCAAATCGCACCCCGGCGTTGACGGTGATATAGGTGTGCAATTAAACAAATGGTACCTCGAAAAAGTATCGTTGGGAGATCTGCTTGGAATGTTTATTCACGAGATTGGAGTACATACACTCGCAGATCGGTTGATGGGTGCGGAAGAACAGGGCACAAAGGCAGTTAAAGGCACAGAATTCCGTTCTGAATACGATGACCAGGGAAAGGAGCATAAGAATTCAGTTAGCACGATCGAAAACTATCCCAATGATATTGAGAGCGACAAAAAAAAGGGACGGTCGCGACAACGAGATCATGTAAATCTTGCAAAAAGTCTCTCTGGTGGAAAGAGCACGCGTGCGAAACATTACGTCACCTTATATCTCCAAACCGGTGATTCGGTGGATGCGACATTAAAGGGTAAGGAAAAAGATACAGCACTAAAAGACCTGACGCAATCTTTTCTATTCGACATTGCCCGTTTAGCAGCTACAGATGATGGCAATGCAGTGCAAATGTTTTGGAATACAGAAAACATAGGTCAGCTGATGGATTATTACAAAAAAAATATCCTGGAACCGAAAGAAGGCTCCTTCACCTGGTTGAAAGCAGCATCCACTGGAATCAAAACCGGTAAGTGGGAAATTCGCGGATGGTTACTAAGTCAAATCGGTAGCCTGTTAGTTTCTTCCAATCCGGGAGTGCAGACAGGAAGATCGGTTGCAGCCGGAGTTGGAACCGCACTGTATGTAGGTGGTGGAATTGTTGGCGCATTATCAGTGCCGGCCATTGCCACAGGTATTGCAGTAGGATTGACTGTGTATGGAATCCAGAAACTCTTTGGCTATTGATTCACGAGATTAATTCCTTACAGCTCAAGCAACACCTTCATCAGCTCCATCTCTACCTCATCATGAAACATGCCCGGCCCTTTTTTGGAGATCAGTTTATAATCGGGGTTCGGGCGATATCTTGAAACGTCGGTCTGACTTTCATTCACGAGAAAAATTCCGATGATGTCTTCCTTCTCCACTTCTTCTTCCGTTGTGCGGCGATCGACGATAAACACAAATCCGTTCGGTTGTTTTTGTGCTTGTGCAATTACATCCGGATCATTCACCATGTAATCGCGAACGATGCGATGAAGCACGACTAAAAAATCAGCGTTGTAAGAAATATTTTCGTGTTTGATTTCTTTGTCAGGATCAATTAATCGCCCGAGAAATAATTCTGATTTGGAAGTAAGCTTTGCTAATTCATCTTTGCTTAAAGGAGAAAGAAGGTGCAATGTTTCTTTGGAGGAAGGGATTTTGTAGAGATAGCAGTTCATTGGAAAATTTGAAGATTCGAAAATTTGATATTCGAAGATTTGAAGATTCAAAGTTACTAATCTCTTTCAGAACTTTTTTCGCAATTTCTAATTTCCCGATTTCTAATTTCCACAGTGTATCCTTTTCACCCTTTGCAGTTATGCAAGAAAAAATAACATGAAAAAAATATACATCCACGAACCCTGCACAGCAAAATGGAACAGTATGAATCCGTCAGGCGAAGGAAAATTTTGTGATTCGTGTTCCTTAACTGTCGTCGACTTTACAAAGATGACGAACGAAGAAATAAGTAATTATTTCCTGGAAAAATCCGGCGACCGGGTTTGCGGTAATTTCAGGAACGACCAGGTTTCAACACCTAAGCTTGTGCAAAGAAGAAAGCGCTGGGGATGGTTGATTACTATTCTTACTATTGTTTTCGGTTCCGCATTTATTTCATCTTGCCGCAGCCATGCAAGCTCTCGAACGATGGGTGATGCAAGAATATTTAATTTTGCTCCTTCGCAAAAGAAAACAGGACAACATGATAAAATCCGTGTTCAGAAAACAACGCCTGCAAAGCCTGATTTCTATAAATAATATCTATCCGAAAGAAACTTAGCTAGCTGCTCTTCCTGCTGCGAAAAAGTCGTCGTGATTGTATAGGACTGATTATCCTTCATCGTAACAACACGCCACGACTTACAATTGATTCCTTCACCGGTCGCTTCCGCAATTTTGGTTCCGTTCGGTAAAAAATAAGAAACGGTGTAAATCAGTATTCCATTCGAAGAGCTGGTTGATTTTGTAACAGAACCAATCGTTTTAAAATCCTGCTTCAGCTCTGTACCGAATAAGGAGATTGAACCATTGCGATTACGATCAACGGTGGTGTAAGTTCCTGCAGTACCATTATTCACAACAACAACAGTTGTCGTTTGTTGCACACCCGAAAACTTTGGCGGATAACGCATCAGAAATTTATTTTCTCCTGCCGGATTAATATCATTGTTTCGCACCATGTCATAATTCACAATAGTGCGTTCCACTTTCATTCCTACTCCCACTTGCATTTCGCCGCGCTTCCCCGATTGCAAAAACAAAAATGCATGATAACAAACCTGGTTGGAAGAGTTGTTTGCCTGTTCAACACATTCATAAGGAATATTCACCAGCTCTTTTCCATCCAGCGAAAAAAGTGTGTAATCCGTTGCTAGCATCACCTTTTTCTCCTTAAGAATTGCATACGGAATTCCTGCATTGAAAATTGTATCAAGACTGCGCACAACACTCTCATCCGCTTTCGATTTTGCAACTTTCTCCAAATGCTTTTTCATTTCTTTTTCGCTGACTTGTGCGTTGGCCGCAGAAAAAAGAAAAAGCAATACAAGCGTAAAACAAGTTTTCATAGAAATTTAATTTGTAAGAAAGTTAGTGAATATTTTTTCATTCTTTTCTCAAACGGGGAAACTGGAGCGAGTCAATGCACGGTACATATTTTGAAGTAAAATATATCGTATCAAACGCTGTAGGCTTCTCTCCGTCAAAGCTTATTGTCTTGTTTTTTCCTGTTAACGACATCACATTCAATACAAGCGAATCAGAAAGGCATTTCCCTGCAAAATGACTTTTGTAATCATGATAATAAATCCACTCGGTCCATGTTCTCTGTTCACCAAAAACAAATGCGGTTGAAGTAACGCGTGATTTAATACTATCCACATTAAACCAAATAGAATCATTTTTGATTTTTATTCTCGCTTTGTCGCCTTCAACCTTTATCTTTTTTAAAATATGCTCGCTGTCATCCGTGGAGTCAGTGAGCAAGTAGGCATAACCATCCCTGCTGATAAGAAGATACTGTTTCCAATATCCTTCTTCCATCCAATCCAGCTCATTACTATACAAACCGGAAATATTTCGCAATGCGTGCTTACTTTTTAAATGTGCACACGACAGTTGAATCAAAACCAATGCGGCCAGTACAAAATATCTCATCTTACATTTATTATATAACCCTGGTTACTCTTATAGTTACAAAAAAACCCCTCATTCCTGAGAGGTCTTTTTATAATCGGTAATCGGTAATCCTGTAATCTGTAATTATTAAGCCAGCTTCTTCTTCAAATTAGAATCCAGCGCATCCAGGAAATCTTCCGTGTTCATATAATGCTCACCCAATTTCACATTGTTGCCGTGAATACAAACCGCAAGATCCTTTGTCATTTTTCCGCTTTCAATCGTTTCAACACAAACTTCTTCAAGCGATTTTGCAAAACGAATCAGCTCTGCATTGTTATCTAATTTTCCACGGAACTCTAATCCGCGTGTCCATGCGAAAATAGATGCAACCGGATTTGTAGAAGTTGGTTTTCCGTTCTGGTGATCGCGGAAGTGACGTGTTACTGTTCCATGAGCCGCTTCTGCTTCCATTATCTTTCCATCCGGAGTTACAAGCACAGAAGTCATCATTCCCAATGAACCGAATCCCTGCGCAACAGAATCCGACTGCACATCGCCATCGTAATTTTTACAAGCCCAAACAAATTCACCATGCCATTTCAAAGCAGATGCAACCATGTCATCAATCAAACGATGCTCGTAAACAATTCCTGCAGCTTTATATTTCTCAACGTAATCAGCCTGGTAGATCTCTTCAAAAATATCTTTGAAGCGGCCATCGTATTTTTTAAGAATTGTATTTTTTGTAGAAAGATAAAGCGGCCATTTTTTATTCAATGCCACGTTGAAGCAAGCATGTGCAAATCCGCGAATGGAATCATCAAGATTGTACATCGCCATCGCAACACCATCACCTTTGAAATTATACACTTCCCAGTTCTGCGCTTCACCACCACCTTCTGGTGTAAATGTCATTGTCAGTTTTCCTTTTCCTTTGATCACTGTATCCGTTGCGCGGTACTGATCTCCGAATGCGTGACGGCCAACAATGATCGGCGCAGTCCAGTTCGGAACTAAACGCGGAACATTTTTACAAACAATCGGCTCACGAAAAACTGTACCGTCAAGAATATTACGAATTGTTCCGTTCGGCGATTTCCACATTTGTTTCAAGCCGAATTCTTTCACACGCGCTTCATCAGGAGTGATCGTTGCGCATTTAATTCCAACCTGGTATTTTTTAATCGCTTCAGCAGAATCAATCGTCACCTGGTCGTTCGTAGCATCACGGTGTTCCATTCCCAAATCGTAATATTTAATATCGATCTCGAGGTAAGGAAGAATTAATTTTTCTTTAATAAATTTCCAGATGACGCGTGTCATTTCATCGCCATCGAGCTCAACTACAGGGTTCGCAACTTTTATTTTGTTCATAGTATGGTGGGTGTGAATTTGTTTTTTCGGAGTGCAATATTAATCATTAGACGTGAGATTTTAGACGTGAGATATGAGATTTTAGGCGTAAGCAGAAAATTTGATCAAATCATGTGAAAATTTAACTGTAATCTGTTAACGATTTAACGTTTTAGGTAGGCGCCCTCCTATGCTGATCGTGCTTTCGGCAGTCAGGGTTTCTTCTTTCTTCATTAGGCAGCTTTCTTAAACTGGCCTGATGAATCCATCCTCAACAGCCAAATCTTTAACACGCTTAACGAGTAAGAAACCTTGAAGATTTATCCGGTGCAATCAGCTTTACGGGTTCTCAGCGGTATAGATTTGCCTAAATTCGGATAACAAAAAATATCATGAAAAAATTCCTACACATCTTCCTGCTCATTCTCCTCTCCCAATTCCTTTCCGCACAGCCCACATTCCAAATGCGCTACGGATCATCTTACCACGATCGTGCGAAAAAAGTGATCCAGGCAATGGATGGCAATTTTCTTGTAGTTGGCCATACCGACGGATTTGGTTCAGGTGGAAATGCGCTGCTTATGAAAATGAATGCAACCGGAACCTTGTTGTGGGCGAAAGATTATTCAGGAATTAATGCCGATTTTATTTCCGGAATAAAAGAATTGCCCGATGGAAAACTAATGATGAGCGGATCCACGTATAGCTACGGCGCAGGCAGCGCAGATGCATTTGTAATGAAAACAGACAGCGTTGGAAATCTGATCTGGGCGCGGGCTTACGGCGATTTTGTGGATGAACATTTTTATGAAATTGTTTCCGACGGGGCAAATGGATTTTACGTTTCAGGCGCAGCTACAAATGTAAATACGTCGCAAGCCGGTGGAACAGTTGCACGAATTGACAGTGCAGGAAATATTCTTTGGGCAAGATGGATGGGCGATATTTCCGGGCCCGTCACTATGTATCCGTTAGCAAATGGTGGTGTTGTATTCGCACAAACCATAAACCCGAACAACAATTGTTCAGTGTGGAATTTTTCTTCCACGGGAAACTTAGCCTGGTCAAAAAAATTATTGCCTACACCTGTGTTTAGTGGACTGTATGGAATTAATATTTTGGAAAACAGCAGCGGTGAAATTTTGGTGAATTTTTCACTTGCAAATAGCAATACAGTCGCGCAAACAAGCGATATTTTTATAATAAAATTGAGCAGCAGCGGCAATCTTATTTCAGATAAATCATACGGTGGAATTTATTCAGATTTTAATTGCACCATTTCAAACACAAGCGATGGCGGAACTATTATTTGTGGTATTACCAATAGCGCAGGCAATGGCGATTATGACGATTGCCTGATAAAATTATTTCCAAACGGTTCTGTTCAATGGTCAAAAGCGTATGGCGACGTATGGGCAGAAAATGCTGCAAACGCTTTTCAAACTTCTGATGGTGGTTATATCATCACCGGGCAAACTACACCCATCGGCACTGATTATGATAGCTCAAAAGTTCATCTCGTAAAAACAGATTCGCTCGGAAATTCATTGTGCAAATCCATTACATGGTATCCCGTAATTACGAATCAAACAGTAACCATAAATCCTGCCTCCACGCCTGTTAATTTTTCATTTACACAAGACAATACAATCAATTGGATCCTGAACAATCGTTACTTCTACCAAAGAAATATCTGCGACCCTCAATCCGTAAATTCCATCGAATCGCTTACCGGAAACTGGACAGTTTATCCGAATCCAATTTCCTCAGTTGCAACAATCGAATCACAAACAGTTACGAACGAAGCAACATTTTTACTTTTTAATATTGTCGGACAACAAGTAAAACAAATTCCATTAATCAATTCCAAAACCGAAATCTCCCGCGACAATCTTGCAAGCGGAATTTACATTTACCAAATCGTGTCAGAAAATAAAATAGTAGATAGAGGAAAATTAATTGTTGAATAAAAAGCATGGCGTGTCCCATGCAGGAAACGCAGAAAAGTGTCCCGTGAAGGAACGCCTTTCCGCGTTTCCTTCACGGGTCGTGCTATTCGATACAAGTCCTCGTTCCAATGCACAAACCTCAAACGTTACACGCGCGCAAACCCGGCGGAAACGTTTGAGGTTCCACGCACACTGCGGGCTTTCCACTACTATCACTCACGCAAAAGAAAAATCATTGGCATTAATCTTCAACTTCATTATCACATTTATTACAGGCTGTCCAATTAATTGGGAGCAGTAGTTTTTTGAATTTAATATTAAGAATTATGTAAATTGGTGTTTCTAAGAAAACGAAACTCCAAGATGAGAATTACAAAAATTGATATTCCCAGTTCACCACCTGATGGACAAGAAAGTATTAAAATGGACAAGTTGGGCCCTATTGTTTTAATTGCGGGTAAAAATGGTGCCGGTAAAACAAGAATTATAAACTATATCTTCAACACCCTTAAATCTAAACCAACAAAAGGCTCAATCGAGCAAGCGCCTCATTTAATAAAAGAAGCAAATAGGAACAGTTTAGAAGTAGAAAAGGGTATGAGTTCAATTCGTCACCAGTTATCTACAACGCATAATCCTGATAATATTACTGAATTACAATCTATAATTTCTCAACAAGAAAAAAACATTAATGATTATAAAAATCAAATAGCACATCAAGAAAGAGTTTTAAGTTGGAATCAAGTTGAAACAAATGAACTTGGAAACCATTATCCCGCTTTTTATTTTGTCCCGAAAAGTCTCAATTTAAAAGATTGTCGTCTATTTTCAAAGCAAGAAATTATCGGTTATGCTGATGATGTAAATTCAATAGGTATTGACAACCTTCCTAATGGAACTTTTGCAAAAATTCAAGTTGTTCAAGACCGATGGTTTAATGCAACACATCCGAACGTCGAAGTTGGTGATGAGGAAATAAAAAGTTCTATCGAGGCATATGAAAAACTTAAAAGCCTGATTATACTCTTTCTTAACACAACACTTGGGAGAAATTTGCATGGTGAAGCAACATTATTTGGATTTCCGACAGGACAAGCCAAATTATCAGATGGGCAAAAAATTCTTCTGCAATTTTGTATGGCAATCTATAGTCAGGAGGTTGCTTTAAAAGATCTTGTTTTAATTCTTGACGAGCCGGAAAATCATTTACACCCATTTGTTATAATTGAAACAATAGAACGAATTCAAAAATGCGTTTCTAATGGGCAAATATGGATTGCCACTCATTCCATCCCGCTTTTAGCGCATTTCGACCCTTCAGCAATTTGGTTTGTAGAAAACCACAAGATTAGTCATGCAGGAAAAATCCCCGAGAAAGTATTACATAGTTTACTTGGTGATGAAAATGAGGTTGCAAAGCTGCAAGACTTCATTAGTCTCCCAGCCCAGTTTGCATCAAGCCGTTACGCTTTTGAAAGTTTATTTGAACCAACTGCTGTTCTAACCAGTTCTAACGATCCGCAATCTTTTCAGATCAGAACCGACCTACTAAATCTAACAACAAAAGGCAAAATAAGAATCTTGGAATTTGGCGCTGGTAAAGGTCGACTAATCTCCAACATTGTTGATCTTGACGAAAGCAATCAAGAGAAACTAATTGAAAGTATAGATTATATTGCCTTTGACAAATATTCACTTGATAAAGAGCAGTGCGAAAATGCCTTAGTTAAAGCGTATGGGAATTCTCAAGACAGGTACTTTAACGATATGGATAAATTGCTAGCAGTTTATGATACACAAAGTTTTGATATCGTAATTATGTGTAATGTGCTTCATGAAATTGATCCGAAAGACTGGCTTATACTTTTTCAAACTGAAGGTACAATTTCAAATTTACTTCATGAAAGCGGAAAATTGCTTTTGGTTGAAGATCATCAGATACCTATTGGTGAAAAAGCATATCAAAAAGGATTTTTAGTTTTGGATACAGCACAATTAAAGGAGTTATTTAAAATTACAGAATCAGATTCTGGATTTTCCTTTTCAGATAAAAGAGGTGATGGTAGATTGAAAGCACATCATATTCCTAAAAGCTGCCTGATTCGAATCGATGCCGAGTCTCGTCTCGCAGCAGTTAAAGCAATGAGTCGCACGGCAAAAGGAAAAATACTGGAAATACGTGAAAAAGAAAAAAGTTATAAAAATGGCACTCTACATGGATTCTGGACACAACAATTTGCAAATGCGCAATTGAACTTATCAGAATTAACTACACAATAAAGCGTCATAGATAGGCTGGCCTAACTCAACTTGTAATTTGCACACTTGTACATTTATAATTTGCAAATTCCTCTTCATGAAAAAATTCCTTCTTCACATTTTACATTTCATAATTTTATTTCCGTGAATCCTGAACCGGAACAAAACAAACAGTCATTAAAAAAATGGCTGAAAAGAATCGGAATCGCCGGGTTCATTTTTTTCCTGGTGAAAGGATTACTTTGGCTTCTCGTCATATATGTTTTTACTAAATAAGCTTTCTCTCAACTTTTTTTCACCTGTCACTCTTGTTTTTTCCGCCCCTAATTTTGCTTTTTTTCACCTGCCACCTGTCACTCGTCACCTTTTTCCGTCCCCTTTTTCCGTCCCGTCGTCCCCCTTTTCCGTCCCCTTTTTTGTTACATTTGCTTCCCAATAATTAATTACAACCAATGAGAACAATACAATTCCGTGAAGCCCTCCGTGAAGCGCTGAGTGAAGAAATGCGCCGTGATGAAAAAGTTTTTCTCATGGGCGAAGAAGTTGCTGAATACAATGGCGCTTACAAAGTCAGCCAGGGAATGCTTGCCGAATTCGGACCAAAACGTGTCATTGATACACCAATTGCCGAACTTGGTTTTACAGGAATCGCTGTTGGTGCTGCAATGAACGGACTACGTCCCGTTGTAGAATTTATGACATTCAACTTTTCACTTGTCGCTATCGACCAGATCATTAATTCAGCAGCGAAAATGCTGGAAATGTCGGGCGGACAATTTAATATTCCAATGGTTTTCCGCGGACCAACCGGAAGTGCCGGACAATTAGGCGCGCAACATTCACAAGCATTTGAAAACTGGTTTGCAAATTGTCCCGGTTTAAAAGTGGTTGTGCCATCCAATCCTGCTGATGCAAAAGGACTTTTAAAAACTGCCATCCGCGATAACGATCCTGTAATTTTTATGGAATCGGAAGTGATGTACGGCGACAAAGGAGAAGTTCCGGAAAGCGAATATTTAATTCCGATCGGCGTTGCAGATATCAAGCGCGAAGGAAATGATGTTACGATTGTATCATTCGGCAAAATCATCAAAGAAGCATACAAAGCAGCTGATGAATTAGCCAAAGAAGGAATTTCCTGCGAGATCATCGACCTGCGCTCCGTTCGCCCGATCGATTACGCAGCAATTATCCGCTCCGTTAAAAAAACAAATCGCCTTGTTATTCTTGAAGAAGCATGGCCGCTTGCAAATATCTCCAGCGACATCGCCTATTACGTGCAGAAAAATGCGTTCGACTATTTAGATTCACCTGTTCGCCGTGTAGTAAGCGCAGATGTTCCATTGGCCTACGCACCATCACTCATCGAAGCAGCATTACCAAATGCAGAAAAGCTCATCCGTGAAGTGAAAGCAGCGATGTATGTGAGCTAAGCTGCATTTTGTTGAGAATTTGAAAAAATATTTTTGTTGAAAATCAAAAAGCATCTGTCAATACGCAGATGCTTTTTTGTTTAGTAGCAATTTTTTGCAGCTATTTCCTTTTTTGAACACGTACTATTTAAAATTCAGGTATTGATCCTGCGCCTTACTGCATCATGTTTTCCGCGTTTCTTCACGCCTCCGCGCCTTTGCGTTATTTTTTTTTGCGTGAAGGATAGCAGCGGAAAGCCCGCACCATGAAGTGAGCTTGCCTCTACTTCATGGGAGGACTTGAAGCGAATAGCCTGACCCGTGAAGGAAACGCGGAAAAGCGTTCCTACACGGGACACGCCCCACTAATCCTGCTCTAAATTCAATTTACCCTCCACCATAAGCCACATTCATTTCCAATTCCGGTTTTTCTTTGTAAGTTTGCGGCCCAATACGAAGGTCGGGACACCTTAAACACTTGATCCTAAACATATAACAATTAACTATGAACGATTACATTCTTTATTCCATCCCTGTTTTCGGGATACTTGCGCTGATCATTATGGCCATTAAGGCGGCCTGGGTTTCTAAACAAGATGCCGGGGACGCAAACATGCAGGAACTGGCGGGCTACATTGCTAAAGGTGCAATGGCTTTCCTGAAGGCTGAATGGCGCATTCTGAGCATCTTCGTATTGATTGCAGGCGCATTGCTTGCGTGGAGCGGAACTGTGCACGAATTCAACGGTGTGGCTATTCACTCGCACTGGCTTATTGCTGTTGCTTTTGTGATCGGCGCGGTGTTTTCTGCTACTGCAGGTTACATAGGAATGCGCGTTGCTACGCGTGCTAACGTTCGTACTACTCAAGCTGCACGTACAAGTCTTGCAAGCGCTTTGAAAGTATCGTTCACAGGCGGAACTGTAATGGGACTTGGTGTTGCAGGTCTTGCAGTATTCGGACTTGGCGGACTTTTTATTGTATTCTATAAATTATTTGTTCCTGAATCTTCAGGCGTTGCTTTTGATGCACAGGGAATGAGAACAGCAATCGAAGTGCTCACCGGATTTTCTCTTGGTGCTGAATCGATCGCTCTTTTCGCTCGTGTTGGTGGTGGAATTTATACCAAAGCTGCTGACGTTGGAGCTGATCTTGTTGGAAAAGTTGAAGCAGGAATTCCTGAAGATGATGTTCGTAATCCTGCAACAATTGCGGATAACGTTGGTGATAACGTAGGTGATGTTGCCGGTATGGGCGCCGATCTTTTCGGTTCTTATGTGGCAACAATTCTTGCTACAATGGTACTCGGACAGGAAATTACAGTGGTAGATAAATTCGGCGGACTCTCCCCTATTCTTCTTCCAATGGTAATTGCCGGTATCGGAATTATTTCTTCTATTCTCGGAACATTATTCGTTCGCATTAAAGGCGAAAAAAGCAGCGTACAAAATGCGTTGAACCTTGGTAACTGGTCTTCGATTGTGCTTACTGCGATCTCTTCTTATTTCCTTGTAATGTACATGCTTCCTGAAAAGCTTTCATTGCGCGGATACGAATTCACTAACATGGATGTTTTCATCGCGATCATTATCGGTCTTATCGTTGGAACATTAATGGCAATGATCACTGAGTATTATACAGCGATGGGAAAACGTCCTGTACTTTCTATCATTCGTCAATCTGCAACAGGACATGCTACAAATATTATAGGCGGACTTTCTGTCGGAATGGAATCAACTGTTGCGCCGATCCTGGTCCTTGCAGGTGGTATCATGGCTTCTTATCACTTCGCAGGTTTATACGGAGTTGCAATTGCAGCTGCCGGTATGATGGCAACAACAGCAATGCAATTAGCAATTGACGCATTCGGTCCGATTGCGGATAACGCGGGTGGAATTGCAGAGATGTCGCAGCTTCCTCCTGAAGTGCGTGAGCGTACAGATAATTTGGATGCTGTTGGAAATACAACTGCTGCTGCCGGAAAAGGTTTTGCTATTGCTTCTGCTGCGCTTACTTCACTTGCGCTCTTCGCAGCGTTCGTTGGTGTTGCAGGAATCAATGCAATCGATATTTTCAAAGCACCTGTACTTGCGATGTTATTCGTTGGTGCAATGATCCCGTTCATCTTCTCTTCACTTGCAATCGCGGCTGTTGGTCGTGCGGCAATGGATATGGTGAATGAAGTTCGTCGCCAGTTCCGCGAAATTCCGGGTATCATGGAATACAAAGCGAAACCGGAATACGAAAAATGTGTTGCGATCTCTACCAAAGCTTCTATTCGTGAAATGATGGCGCCGGGAGCAATCGCATTGCTGGTTCCGATCTTAGTCGGATTCGGTTTCCGCGGAATGTTTAAAGATGCTTCTTCTGCAGAGATGCTTGGCGGATTGCTTGCAGGTGTAACTGTATCGGGTGTGTTGATGGGAATGTTCCAGAACAACGCCGGTGGTGCATGGGACAATGCTAAAAAATCGTTTGAAAAAGGTGCTGTGATCAACGGCGAAACATTCTACAAAAAATCGGAGCCGCACAAAGCATCTGTAACAGGTGATACAGTCGGCGATCCTTTCAAAGATACTTCCGGTCCATCGATGAACATTCTTATCAAATTGATGTCGATCGTTTCTCTTGTTATTGCTCCTTACATCGCTGTTCAGAATGGCGCGATGGGAATGGATAACAAGCATGGAATGGGAATGGCTTGTGACATGAACAAGTGCATGACCATGACACCGGAGCATTGCGCTGCTCATTGCGATTCAATGGGCTGCACAGCTGAACAAAAAGTAATGTGCATGTCGCATGCAGGTGGTGGAACAAACGCAAACGGAAAAGATCTTTCTGCAGTTACAGGAACACTGGCACTCGATCAAAGTCACACATTCGTTGATTTCGCAATCGGCCACATGCTCACAACCGCACACGGAACTTTGTTGATCGATACAGGATCAATTAATCTTACAGGCGATCTTGCAACTTCTACGATCGATGTAACAGTGAACGTTGCTTCTATCAATACAAAGAATGAAAAACGCGATGAGCATCTTCGCAGCGCTGATTTCTTTGATGCAGGAAAATATCCAACTATCAATTTCAAATCAACTTCAGTCAAAACATCAACCAACCCGAAATTCAAATACATGGCTTCAGGCAATCTCACGATGAGAGATGTTACAAAACCTGCTGACCTGTATTTCAATTACCTCGGCTCGTTGGAAAATCCGTATTCGAAATCGCCTGTTCATAGTTTCGACGGACAAATTTCTATTCCGAATCGCGTTGATTACCACATCGGCGAATCAAACGCAATGGTTGGTGATGAAGTAACGATTGAAATTAATGCAGAAGCAACACCGGTGCAGAAATAATTATTCAAAAAATAATTCATTCGAAAGCCCTGGTAATTATTTACCGGGGCTTTCTTTTTATATTAATGTTATGCTAAATCCAATCTTTCAGCCATTCCCGATCCTTACAACAGAACGCCTCACACTGCGACAGATCCGCGAAAGCGATAAGCACGAAATGTTTGCGATGCGTTCCAATCCAACGCTCATGCATTTTGTTCCGCGACCTTTGGCACAAAATGTAGAAGAAGCAGTTACCTTAATTGAAACCATCAGCGAAAACACCGCCAAAAACGATGCGATCAATTTTGCCATCACCATTACCGGCGAAGACAAGCTCATAGGTATGGTCGGCTATCACCGGATGCAGAAAGAACATTTCCGCGCAGAGATCGGCTACATGCTGCACGGCGATTATCATGGAAAAAAAATAATGGAAGAAGCTGTAAATGCTGTCGTGCAATTCGGATTTAATCAAATGCACTTACACTCGATCGAAGCTGTCATCGCGCCGGAAAATATCGCGTCCATAAAGCTGATAGAAAAATGTGGTTTTGTAAAAGAAGCACATTTCAAAGACAAGGAATTTGTAAAAGGCGCATTCCGTGATCTACTGTATTTTTCTAAATTGACACACGTAAGGATTTAATGATTTAGTGATTTGGTGTCCGCCGCGGCGGAGGGTGTTTAGGCGCACGAGATCTATCGCTCTTTTGAAACTTATTAACGTCATAAAATTAAATTGACTGATTTTAGAAAACAGGTCGCACTTACGACGCTAATAAACCTAACCACGAACTTAGCGCCGTAGGTGCGAC
Organism: Bacteroidota bacterium; assembly: GCA_031412295.1. GTDB lineage: Bacteria > Bacteroidota > Bacteroidia > Palsa-965 > Palsa-965. The sequence goes on along the minus strand of JANOCU010000008.1, from coordinate 192,586 downwards.
CTGTCTGTAAGCTAACTATCAAAAAAACCTTAAAGCTCCGTAGGAGCGACCTGTTGTGCGGCTGGCATTTGTGCGATTCTCCCATCGAAGTGAAAGTGTCTCTAATCAGCCCCGATAGTAACGGAAAGCCCGGACCATGAAGGGACATCCTGCATGTCTCCTTCATGGGAGGACTTGCAGTCTATAGCGGGAGCAATGCTCCTGGTAATGAAAAACTCACTGCTCTAAGCAATATTCCAGTACCAGCCTCGTTTCATAAACATACATAAGACTTCTATGTATATAAAATAAAAAGTATATATTTGTACTATGTATTCATCAGAACTGATCAAAGGGACTTTAAAAACGATCATTTTAAAGTTACTGTCGGAGAACGACAAAATGTACGGCTATGAAATCACCCAGAAGGTAAAGGAGCTTACCGGCGGAAAGATTCAATTGACAGAAGGCGCGTTGTACCCTACACTGCATGCGCTGGAAGCCCAGGGAATTTTGACGACGAAAGCGGTTAATGTAGGAAACCGTATTCGAAAGTATTACTCCATTACCAAAACCGGTAAAAAGGTGGCTGCAGAAAAAGTAAGTGAGTTCACCGAGTTCATGAACACGATGGTTTACTTGCTCGATCTGAAACTAAACATCGGTTAGCATGTTTATTTTAAGTGAACAACAGGTATCATTTATACTCGATGACATTAGACGTAATGGCATCGGGCTGGAGGAGCTGCAGCTCGATCTCCTTGATCATATCTGTTGCGTTATTGAAAATGAAATGAAACCCGATCAAAACTTCGAAGACTTTTACCTGGAGATCATTCCGCGTTTTTTTAAACGGAAGCTTGGTGAAATTCAGGAAGAGACAGATCTACTATTAACCTTCAAACACTACTACGCCATGAAAAAAATAATGCTCATAAGCGGCGCTCTCGCTGCAATAGGAATTGTCGTTGGATCACTTTTTAAAGCAATGCATTGGCCCGGTGCTACACCGGCATTTTCTCTTTCCGTTTTTATTCTCAGCTTTATTTTTCTGCCGGTTTTATTTTTACTCAAATCAAAAGAGATGAAAGTAAAACGTGAAAAAATAACTTTGGGAATTGCAACACTTTTCGGAATTCTCGTAAGCGTAGCGACCCTGTTTGAAGTGATGTATTGGCCGGGCGCTAACGTGATGGGAATAATTTCCTTGGGAATTTTGTTTTTTCTTTTTCTTCCGATTTATTTTTTCGGTGGAATAAGGAATCCGGAAACAAAAACAAATACGATTGTCTCCTCCGTTTTGATTCTCTTTGCGGCTGGGTTCATCTTTTTGTTAACTAACCTGCGGCCAAGCCGTCAAAGCCATTATGTGTTTGCAGCTGCAATTCAACAAATCGACAAATCGTATGAATTCGCAACAAAACAGAATACACTGAAATATTCGAGTGCCGCAAATGATTCTACAAAATCGCAGACTGATCTTACACAATTAAAATATGCGTGCGATTCATTGTGTATTAAAATAGAAGCTGCAAAAAATCAAATTGTCGATTTCGCTTCTTCCGGCAGGGAACAAAAGCCGGATCTTGAAATGTTATTGTCAGACAATGCAGGCAAGTATGATCTTCCAACGCATATTTTATTTGACAATAAGGATGAACCGAAAGCAAAATTAACAGCAATCAAAGCTGATATTGAAAAGCTCAAAATACTGTTAAAAGAGGAATTTCATATAGCTGATATTTCTATTCTGAATATTGATGATGTGGACAATCCGGGAAATGCCGGTGGAGAAAAAATTTCCTGGGAAAAGTCGAAATTCTTTCATGTTCCTTTCGAGCTGGTGATGATCAATTTTAACCAGTTGGAATTAGATGTCAGAATGCTTGAATCGGGTTGTCTATAGCTAACTATTCAAAAAAAGGGCGTTCTCATTCCAGAACGCCCTTTTTTGAATTTCAAATTTTTATTATTTTCTATTATCCTATTCTAAAATAACCCGTTGATCTCCGCATTGATCTTATTAATGATCTCGCCAAGATGCTCCGGGTTTTCGGAGAATTTATTTTCATCTACATCAATGATCATGATCTTTCCTGATTCATAGGTAGAAATAAATGCTTCGTAACGTTCATTCAAACGTTTTAAATAATCGATGCGGATTGCATTTTCATAATCACGTCCGCGTTTCTGAATTTGAGCAACCAGGGTCGGAACTGAAGCGCGCAGATAAATAATAAGATCGGGCGGCGCTACGAGTGATTCCATCAACCTGAAAAGCGAAAAATAATTTTCAAAATCGCGTGTCGTCATCAATCCCATTGCGTGAAGGTTGGGAGCGAAAATATGCGCGTCTTCGTAAATCGTGCGATCCTGGATAACATTGCGCCCGGAAGCACGGATATCATTCACCTGTGCAAAACGGCTGTTTAAAAAGTAGATCTGCAAATTGAATGACCAACGCTGCATGTCTTCATAAAAATCGCTGAGATATGGATTTTCATCCGCGTCTTCATAATGCGCCTGCCATCCGTAATGTTTTGCAAGAAGCGTAGTAAGAGTTGTTTTTCCGGAACCGATATTCCCGGCGATTGCAATATGCATATGTGTGTGTTAACGTGAAAAAAAGACTGGGTGTGTGTTCCGCTAAAGTAGGGAAAAAGTTTCAGTGTTTCGGGTTTCTGCTTCCGCGTTTGTTGAAAAGTATTTCAAGTAATTTTCATTGGTAAATACTGTTAATTCAAATCTTTTTTTCAATTACCAAATTATCAAATTGCCAATCCTTTTTCAATCACCCAGTCACCAGATTACCAGATTACCAGATCCTTTTTCAATCACCCAGTCACCAAATCATTAAATCACCAAATCCTTCTACGTCATGATCTGATCTTCGCCTGCGAGCTTCGTATCGATTGCATCGCGCAGTCCGTTTCCGAGCAGCATAAACGCAAGCACAACAAACATGATGGCCACACCCGGAAGAACTGCCAGGTAAGCATCACCCGTTAAAATATATCCTTTGTATTCGCTGATCATCATTCCCCAGCTTGGTGTTGGACGACGCACGCCGATTCCCAAATAGCTCAAACCTGCTTCGATAAGAATTGCAGACGCAAAATTATTCGCAGAAATTACAATCACCGGCCCCATTACATTCGGAAGAATATGACGAATGATAATGCGCATGTTCGAAAATCCCAACGCTCTTCCAGCCTCCACAAATTCTTTTTCACGCACACTTAAAATCTGTCCACGCACAACACGCGCAGTTTCCACCCACATCGTTAATCCCACCGCAATAAAAATCGGGAAGATGCCTTTGCCCAATACAAGTGTGATGGCGATAACCAAAAGTAAAGTTGGAATCGACCACACCACATTGATAAACCACATGATAATATCATCCACCCATCCCCGGAAAAATCCAGAAATAGCACCCATCAGAATTCCGATAAGCACAGAAATGGCAACCGAAACAAGTCCGACAAAAAGTGAGATCCGTGTTCCGATCATTAAACGACTCAACAGGTCCCTTCCGAAATGATCAGTGCCAAGCAAATATCTTCTTTCAATAAGATTTTCCTTTATTTCATTTCTTAATTCAAGCGTTGTCTTATGAATTTTTCTCGCTTTACCATATGCGTAAAAATCAATCGTTCCATTCACCGTATCATTCACGATCGGGTAAGCAGGATCGATCGCGTATAAAACATCAGCTAAATTATAACGCCATACTTTTCCCGGAACAGGTCCTTCGGTATATTCTTCCCATGCAATATCATTCTTCACAAACCAATACGATTTGTAAGCATGATATTCATACTGGTTCACTTCACCTGAAAACATGGTGGTGAAAAAATTTCCTCCGTCATCTTCCACATTTTTACGCAGACGAATGAGCTTGCATTTAAAGCCGGGATGTTTGATGCCGATCTCATCCACGTGAGTATCAGCATCAGGACTTGAATCGGGTGTGATGGAATAGCCGAGAATAGCAACTAAAAGGGCAACGCCGATAATGACGATTCCTGCAATAGCTAATTTATCACGTCGTAAACGTTGCCATGCGAATGCCGCGAGTGAATAGGAACGCTCTTGCCTTTTATTTTGCATTCTTGCCTTGAGGATTCAGTTTTTCTCCGGGGTGTTCAGTACCATTTCCGACCCTTCCAGCTGAATGAGCCGGAGCATCTTGCAACCGTTGAAAACAAAGCCAGGAAAGCATAAAATACTTCACCAGTCGGGGCCAACAAAAGCAAACGGGGTTCACGGAAAAATGGAACGGCCAAAGATAACAACAAAAGGTCAACCAACATCTTCCCCGTTAACGCCGATAAAAACACGCGCAAAACCAGCGGATCCCATATGGAAATAACCGCCAGCACAGGCAACATGAAATTTGCAACAAACACAAGCATGCCCACGATCCCGGTAATGCCTGAACGATAAGCAGCGAACTTGGATATCCACCTGCTTCGTTGTGAAATGGCTTCCGTTAATCCATCAGCAGAATTGGTACGCACGATCGAATCTTTTTTCCTGATGAATCGCAGCTTTCTTTTTTGCAGGCGTTTTGCTTTCAACATCAGCATCATATCATCGCCCGAAACAAAATTATCGTTTTCATATCCGCCACAGTCAATGAAAAACTGTTTTGTATAAGCGAGATTTGCGCCACTGCACATCAGCGGAAAACCCATATTCATTGCGCCCGCCGAAATTATTTGCAACACCACCTGTTCAATCTGAAGGAAATCACGGAAAACTGAGAACCGTTTTTTGTAAGCAACAGGTCCGGCAATAAATACTGCTTCCGAATTTTTAAATGCTGCAGCAATATTTAAAAGCCAGTTTTGCGGAACAATACAATCGCCATCTGTGGTTGCAATAAATTCACCGGCTGCATTTTTTATTCCGACTGTAATCGCAGATTTTTTTCCTTTTGCTTCGGGCAGATTTTCCAGCACACGAAGATTAGGCATCAGCTTTGCAAAACGTGCAGCAATTGCTTTTGTCTGGTCTGTCGAATGATCATCAACCAATAAAATTTCATAAAGCGATTTCGGATAATTCAGCGCATCCATACTTTCCAGGCAAACAGCAATATTTTTTTCTTCATTTCGCACAGGAAGAATGATGGAAATAAATTGTGCCGGCACAAATTCTTCCTCTTCCTCCACAGACGAAAACGCAAAGTAAAATCCAGGCACCAGCAAAAAAATCGCGTAAAGCAAAAGCACAGCAGCAGCAGAAAAATAAATTACCGTGATCATATTTCCTTGCGCGAAAATTTTAATTTGAAAACATAAACAGTTCCAGCCAGCGACGGCACCGCAACATTGATCAGCCAAAGCAAAACCGCCACAAAAAATCCGATGCGGTCAAATCCTGCAGCAGAAAAAATTAATCCCGCAATGCTTCCGCGAATTAAAACTTCTGTAAACGCCAGGCTCGGCACCAATGTAACTACGAGATACGTAACCATTATGCTGCCCAGCGTTTCAAGCGTAAACATTTCCGGCTTCATCAAATGCACCAGCAGCATAAATTGAAAAACATAAACCGCATAACGTACTGCCGAAAGAAAAAATATTTTGGTAAAAACAGGCAGTGGAAATTTTCTCAGCTGTTTTGTTTTCTCTTTTAATTTCGCAGGAAGAAACGGCAGCAGCAACGGCACACAACAAAAAATAAAACCCGTGCAATAAATAAAGATCATTTCTCTTTGCGAAAGTCTAGCATTATCTTCCAGCAATAACATACCCGTAATTCCCGCAAAAAAAGTGATCACCACCTGGCAAAAGCTGCACACGAAAGAAAGAAATAAAAGCGGCACACGATCTTCTTCCTTCTCCATAAAAATTCGCCCCGCAAATTCACCAATCCTGTTCGGCGTCGCAGTGCCTGTTGTTACACCGGCAAGCACACCACGCATCGCATTCGCAAAGCTCATCTTCACTTGTTGTCCGGCTGCAAGCTTCCACTTCCACGTTTCAAGCATCCAGTTCACCGGCATCAAAAACAGCACAGCTAAAAATGTAAACGGAGAAATTTTTATTGCATCCGAAAGAAGTGACACAAGATGCTGCATATCATCCGTCGTAAAAAATCGTCGAATGATATAACCGACAGCGAGCAAAACAATTGCTACCTTTAATGCAAGACCAAATTTCTGCCCGTATTTTGCTAACATGATTGCGGGTAAATGTAACAAAACGCCGTGCAGCTTTCTCCTCCCGATCCGCGCAAAAATAAAGACAAGATCATTCTTGGAATCGACCCCGGCACCAATATCATGGGTTTTGGCATCGTCAGCATCTGCAATCGCAAAATGTCACTCATCGATCTTGGTGTAATTCGTCTCGAAAAAATAAGTGACCCCGCAGGAAAGCTGAAAGTGATCTTCGAAAAAACAGTAGAGCTCGTCGACAAACATTTGCCCGATGAATTCGCCATCGAAGCGCCTTTCTTCGGAAAAAATGTGCAGTCCATGCTCAAGCTCGGCCGCGCGCAGGGTGTTGCTATCGCCGCCGCATTAAACCGCAATGTTCCCATTTTCGAATATTCTCCCAAGAAAATAAAAATGTCCATCACCGGCAATGGCAATTCCTCCAAAGAGCAAGTAGCCGCCATGTTGCAGCAATTACTTTCCATCAAAGATCTCCCTAAGTACCTCGATGCCACCGATGGATTAGCCGCAGCCGTGTGCCATCATTTCCAAAACAATCACACCGGCGCCGAAGGAAAAAAATACGGCAGCTGGGGAAGTTTTCTTACCGAGAACCCCGATCGCATAAAGTAGTCTGTTGTCAGTTGTCGGTAGTCAGTAAAAAATCCCCGAAATCATCTGCGAAATCTAATGAATCTGCGTGCAATAATTTTCCTCTGCGATCTCCGTGAACTCTGCGTGAAATAATTTGGGCGTGCCCCGTGTAGGAACGCTTTTCCGCGTTTCCTTCACGGGGCAGGCTATCCGCTACAAGTCCTCCTGCGTCCGGGCTTTTCGCTACTATCCTTCACGCAAAAAAAATAAAAAAAAGACGCGAGCATCATGCCGCAACAAAAAAATCCAAAAAATTTTACAACCCGGCAAACGCCTCCGCAATCCTCGCACCCACTTCCTCCAGCTCAGCATTGGAAATATTCATCTTCGGCCGCGAAAAATTAATATCACCGATCGTATTCAGCGGCACCAGGTGAATATGCGCATGCGGCACCTCCAGCCCGATCACAGCAACACCAATCCGTTTACAATGAATAATTTTTTTGATCGCCTTCGCCACTTTCTTCGAAAGCAAATGCAGCTCGCAAAAAACATCCTCGTCAAGGTCAAAAATATAATCAATCTCCTTCTTCGGGATCACCAGCACATGCCCTTCTACCAGCGGATTAACATCCAGGAATGCAAGACAATTTTCTGTTTCCGCAATTTTATAGCAGGGAATTTCTCCCGCCACGATCTTTGAAAAAATACTGGTCATTAGCGGGAAATATCTACGATCTCAAATTGCATCTGGCCTGAAGGAACAGTCACATCCGCAACTTCACCTACTTTTTTACCCAAAAGCCCTTTAGAGATCGGTGAATTAACGGATAAACGCTGTGTTTTAAGATCTGCTTCCGTTTCAGGAACAAGCGTATAAGTCATTTTCTGACCTGTCTTTACATTTTTGATCGTCACTTTACAAAGGATGAGCACCTTATCAGTGTCCATATTGGTCTCATCTACAATCCTTGCGTTGTTAAGCAATTCCTGCATCTTGGAGATCTTCGCTTCAAGCAGTCCCTGAGCTTCCTTAGCTGCATCATATTCGGCGTTCTCGGATAAATCACCTTTATCACGTGCTTCAGCAATCTGGCGTGAAATGCTTGGCCTTTCTTTGGTTTGAAGGATGTGAAGTTCTTCTTTTAGCTTTTTGAGGCCTTCTTCTGTAAAATAAGTAATCTGCGACATGGCGCTGGTCTATAAGTAAGGTTCGGAAAAAATGAGAAGGAGAATCCCGTCTCAGCAATGCCAAGACGGGACTCTCCTTTAATCAAAGGTAATAAAAAAGGCCTTTCGGCGCAATAGCCAATTAGAGGTTTATACGAGCCCCGAAGCTATGAACGCCATTAAAAGGATTTGTAGCACGATAAGAATAATCAATTCCGAATGTAGATCCGCGTTTTCCGAAAGGAACTTCGATTGTTGCTCCTACCGAAGGACCAGTGAAAGCAGTAGTGGTTAATTCTTTCGAAGTAATACCCTCTTCATACACGAAACCTCCGCGAATCATGAACATCGATTTCCATGCATATTCCACACCTGCACGGAATTCATCTTTTGAGTATGAATTCGAAGTGAAGTTACCTGCCGCAGTGATACGGTGGTTTTTCATAGAAGTGCTGTCTTTCGAGAAATAGAAATCATAAGTACCACCGATATTGATCAACGTAGGCAAATCGAAATCTGCAGAACGCTGCTGGATGGTCATCGCATAAGCGCCCGACGGAGCAACACCTTTGAAAGAAAGGCCATCTCCTGAATAACGCATACGTGGTCCGACATTACGAAGTGAAATACCAAACTTGATCTGGTCGTATTTTCCGGTTACATACTGGATACCCGCATCGAGTGCGATTCCACGTGCAGCAACGTTGGAAATTTGCTCAGAGATCGCTTTCACCACTACTCCACCATAAATGCTCTGTGAAAATCCTTTTGCAAAGGAAAGAGCAATGTTGGTATAAGTCGGGTGAAAAGTTCCGATTCCTCCTTCAGGAAGGTCGACTGTTGTGATGTCGATATCACCAAAATCCATCGACATAACACCTAAACCGATTGCACCGGTTGCGCCAACACGCTGGGTAAACCCGAATGAGTTGATGCCGATTCCTGTTCCAACGAGCCAGTTGGTATGACAGAACATCAATTCAGTTCGTTGTGTAAAAGCTGTACCTGCAACGTTGAGGTACATCGCTTCAAGGCCATGTGTTCCTGCAGTATTCGCTCCACCCCATCCCGATGAACGGGCGAATGGATTGATAAGCAGCTCAGATGCACCGGCTTGTCCGGCACGATCCTTATTTCCGGCATTGATCATTCCGGCACTACCGATCAGAAGACCGGCAGTGAGGAATGGAACGAGGATTTTATTTTTTGCTTTCATAATTTTTCTTTCAAATCTGTTTGAAAATTTCATGCGATCGATTCGGCTTAATAAGCATCCAGGTCAATTGGACGAAGCACTCCGAAGAATTTCAGAATCTTCTCACCAACACCGGGAACTTCTACGTGAACAATATAAAGTCCGCTGGCGATTGGGATACCTGCCTGGTTTTTCAAATCCCAGTCAAGCGATGTTATCGGCGAATCTTTCGTCAGCTTCCTGATCAGTGTACCACTTACATTGTAAATTCTGATGGTGCATTTTTCAGGAAGGTTTGTGAATTTAACACGGTTCTCAATCTGGTTCTTCTCATAAGCTGAATAAGCATAATAAGGATTCGGAACCACATTGATCAGATCAAGCGCATTTACTGCCGCTTCGTTACTGTTAACCTCTGTTTTGAGATCGTAAGTATTGAATGAATAATACGGGCGGTTCCTGTTCTGCGGAGCGAATACAGTATCAGACGGAATCCACGGCTTGAACGGGTTTGTTGTAGGAGTTACTCCGGAGATCGCACGGCGGTAAGGCTTAGCAACACGCAGACGAACTTTAGCATCCGATGGAAGTGGATTACCGCTATAGTTGAAGGCATTATTGTTGAAGCTCTCAGTCAACAATGGAATGGTCACCCACATTGCATCACGCCAGATCTCTGTACGCTCAACTGCAACGCTAGTGGCATTGTTCATAATGGTCATCATCATAGCACCATAATCATAAGCAGGCATATCTTTCAATGCACCGTTCATTGGAGGTCCTTGTGAATAACGATCATTTCCGTTATGTCCGAAAACATAGAGGTAATGCTGACCTCCAAACAATGGATCGAAGAATTGTGAACGCTCATTGCTGGTTGGATTCCAAAGCATATCACGACCGCGTTCGCCTGTGAGCGCAGAATTTTCACCGAAAGCCATATTGAGACGTTCGCCTGTTTCTACGTTAATCGCATAACCAGGGAACCAGCTCATTCCAACAGCACTGATGAAATCAGCATCATTCTGATCTGTAGTGCTTACAGAACCGTCACCGACATTCCCGAATTTATCAACAGATGGTGATGAGCGCAGATAAAACGGCGCTGTAGCATTATAATTAAGAACAGGGTTAGAACCCATTTCAAATACAGGTACGCGTGTCCATTTTGTGCGATCATTTGTATAAACTACGTCCACGTTGGAAATGTTCTCCATCTTGTTTTGGATCATAGTAGGAGTGTGCCAATACGCAGGACCAGTCTGGTAACAAATAGTTGCCGAAGTTGGATTAAGATTGTTTGCGGTAAGACGGTAAGGCGCCCATGTGCCACCAACAACTTTTTCGTAATCACCTTCAGGATCAAGGAATACAGAACCAATTGATCTGTCTTCCCATGCTCCGGTACAAGGATCATTCGGATCATTACCCTCAACAGTTCCTGAACGGATCCAGTTTGACTCGGTACGGTTGTCATCATCAACTACACCTGTGAGCCAGTTCTTTGTCGGATCAGCAAAAGTTTGTGATGATTCGAGGTAGCTGTTCTTGTCAGGATTGTTTCCGCTTCCCGGGAAAGGTACCTGTGCAATTGTGATAGACAAACCAAGCTCAGGAATGATCTGTTCGTTCGCAAACGTTGTGATCATCGTGGTAGAAGTATCAGAATCCCATGAGCGAACTACAGGAGAAGTCTGATTCAGGCGCCATCTTGCCGTTACCGGAATGGTTGAATTGCTTGTCAGCGTATCAAGGAACTGAAGAGTAAATTCACCTCCAGGTACGTTAAGCGGATCAATAACTTTAACATTGATCGGACCGCGACCGTTGAGATATTCGATCTGTTCAACGTGAGCAGAACCATTCCATGCATTTGGTGTTGCATCGGCAGCGTTGAATGTTACCGGTTGTGCGGTTACGATCGCGTTAATAGATTCCTCGGTAAGATCAATAACATTGTTGCTGTTACCTGAACCTTCGAGACGTTTAATCTTCGGACCGCTTCCGTAAACTGCATTCTGGTTAGTTCCTCCGATTTCAGGACTTGGAATATGCGGAATTCCTGCATATACTTTCACATTTCTGCGACCTGCGAGGTATGGTTTTTTCTGACCGATGTTCGAAGCATTCAGCGGATTAAGGGTATCAAAAGAAACATCATTATAAGTCAGGTAATTATTATACGCATAAGAAAGTGCGAGGAAATAATAGGTTTTGTGATTGACCAACCTGCGATCACCTGAAGCAAATGCATCTTCTGTAATACGAATAGAGTGAGAAATTCCATCATCTTCAGCAAGGATGGTCATGTCCTGTGGCACATCAGCATTTAAAGCCTGGTTAAAATCACGATTGACCAAAGTAGTAACGCCATTTCTTAAATCGCTTTGAGCAACAAGACGGGCTTTATCCAAATTGTAAAGATCGGTTGTAGAAACAGACGCATCTTTCAGCTGGAAGATCTGGTAACCTTCGAAATTGAATGAAGTATCGATGTTTGCAAGCAAAGGGTGAAGTGAACCGTAAACGATACCAGGATCACCTGCAGCGTAACCCTCAAGATAATTGTTTGAGTTTGGTTTGTTGGTTAAATAAAGGATCAATTCTTTATCTAATTCCTGCATTGTAATGTCCGGTGCATCAGGACCATCAAGTGTACGGAAACAATTGTCAAACAAACGCTGTGCTTTATCATCTGTTGTGCGCATAAGCTCAACTGAAGCTAAAGGTCCGCCATTCGCTGCACGAGCCCAAACAGCTCCAACAGTGATGTAGTTAACAGCACCCGGCTGAAGCGTGAATGCTCCGCAAGACTGCATCATACGACGATCGGCAGGAGTTACTGTTTCGTACCATGGTGCTTGTGGGTTACCACCGGTTCCCCAACCTGTCGGATCTGTATCACCAGGGAACATGAAGTCGGTTACCTGTGATCCACCATAAGCATTTCCACCATAGGTGAACGGTGAACCATCTTTCCAGAATCCGGAGAGGTAGTTATAGAAATGGGTTGCATTATCCGGATTACCTGTGATGGTACCATCGTTATTGTAATAAACGAATTTAGACATGATGATCTGCTCCCTGATCTCGTCGATCTGGCCATCGCGGTCATTGTCTATTCCATCGTTCGGATCAGCAATTGGTCCTTCGAAAAAGTCAACACCAACAGCAGGAGGATTCGCACCATAAGTTCCGATAGTAGGAAGCGCGCTTGAACCGTCATTTGCATCACCATTGTAGGTATAACCAAGTCCGCGTTCAACATCACATCCAACATAATCATCATCATAAGCACCAAGATCGGCATCTGTCCACTGACCGAAGTAAGTATCTTCCATTGCTACAGTAGAACGGTTAATGATCTTGTAGCTGTAGAATGTCATGTTATTGATCTCATCGTTCGTAGAGAACGCAAAAGCCTGTGCATGAATTTCAAGTCCGATTGCGGCAGCACCACTTTCAGAGTGGATATTTCCTTTGTCGTTAAACACCCACCACAAAACCTGGTCACCGAAAAGCTGGAACTTAGAACATCCTGCCTGTCCGGTTAAATCGAAACCGGGATAATCGCCTGCCAGATAGTTATAATAACCATCACCATCAGCATCAAAGAAAGGAGCAAGAAATTGTGCCTGACCTAAAGCTGAATTTCCGTTACCAGGCCAGTTTTGAATAGCCAATGGAACAGAATAACCAGGATAATCGCCGGGAGTTTCAAGGTAAAGTGCATAATCTTCAACTTCTTTTCTTGTGATCTTCCAGTGTTTGTCAAAAGCATTACAAGATGCAAGATCGATAGATACAGTTGTTGTATCTAAAGGACCAGGCCAGAAGTCATTACCTGTTTGACGGTAAGTCATAGCAGCAACTTTGAGCTGTCCACCCGCATCTAATCCACCAATCCAAAGTGCTCCCGAAAAGATAGAATGAGCGTTTCCATCTTTAGGAACTTCATAGCGGGCTGTTGTAAGATCCCACCACATATCACCACCTGTCATGATGGTAGTACGTACGTTATTAATATCAAGATCTGTCTTAGCTGCTGCGGGGGTACAAGAAGCTTGCAACTGATCCTGCGAGTTACCACGGTTGGCCGAAGGATTGCTCTGGCGATTACCGGTGGCTCCGTTTTCTCTTGCATTTGCCGAAATGGCAAAGAACATAACTGCTGCAAAAGGAAGAGCGATAAATTGACGCTTGATTTTCATTTTAATTCGATTTGTTTTAAACTTTTTTCTTTTTCTGTATTGGAAAAAAAATCATGCGCTCCTTTAAAAGTCGAGCATCACACCAATGCGAATACGACGGGGAATGCTGTAGTTTGCAGGATTATTTACTTTAATGCTGTATAGGTCACGGAAAGATTGCGGATCATTCTGACTGTTAATGATCGACTGTGTTTCCGCAGCGTTCAGGTAACCATCATCAGTTGCACTTCCTGTGTAACGATATACAGCCTGGATGTTTCTTGTGTTGAGAACGTTTAACACCTGGAGATAGATGTTAAGGTTAGCAAGCTTTGCATCTTTGGTTTCGCTTCCGCCCCATTTCAAATCAACGTTTTTGTCGATACGAAGATCTACACGAATCTGCCATGGAAGACGTGATCCGTTAATAGAACCGTTGAGGTTAGAACGCGTCTGAACACCAAACTGACCTTCCGGAGTTACGTTAGACTGTGCTGAGTAAGGTGTACCGGAACCTGCACGGAATACCATGTTAGCACCTACGTTGTTGAAGATCTTTGTAGATTTTTTTCCTACAACAGGACCGTGGTAATTTCCACCTGAACCGAAACGGTAATCTACGTTAGCAACAATTGCATGACGCTGATCGAAATCGAGTGGAATAGTTGTACGAAGGTTTGGCTGACCTGCAGAGATAAGGTTAACCGCAGCAGCAGCTCCTGAACCTGTACCATCAGCAAACTGGAGTGTGTAGCTGGCTGTAAGCTGAACACCATTTGTGCGGCGAAGGTCATAAGCAACTGTGAATCCTTTTGCTGTACCGAAATCGATGTTACCGTATGTATTGTAATTCGAAGGGTAAGCATAGTTAACAGCAACAACCTGGATCATATCACGGAACTCACGATAGAAAGCAGAAATGGTGATCGCTGCATTTTTACGTGCGCTGAGTGTTTGTGTGAAACCAAGCTCGTAATCTGTTGTACGCTGTGGTTTCAAATCCGGATTGTTGTTGAACAAACCAACACGGTTAGCGATGTAGTAATACTGGATCGGATCCAAACGGTAACCGTCTGTAGGGCGCTGTGTCAATACATCATAGTGAGCAAAGAAGTTAGCTTCCTCAGAAATAGGGAAAGCAAACGCGATACGCGGCATGAAGTTGATCTGTGGCTGGTAATCTTTGAATGCTTTTGCGCTGATTGTTGTTGCTGTCGGATCAACGAGGTAAGGTTGAACTTGCCCACCTGAACCTACGATCAGGGAAGGATCTGAAATTTCATTTCCCTGTGCATCGTACCATGTATTCTCATCGCGGTACCCTGTAATTTCGTTAGGCTGCGGTGCATCCACATAAACCACAAAATCATCACCCATATTATCAGGATGCGAGAAGTTGGTTACCTCTTTAACTGTTAATGCTTCCTGGAAAAGGAATCTGTCTTTCAATACTTTCTGGTTAGCATCGAAACGGTCGATACGAAGACCTACGTTGAATTTCAAATCTTTGAAGTCAAATTTGTCCTGGATGTAACCAGCCATGTAGATCGGGCGGAAAGCGCCGATTGAACGTGAAAGATTTCCGTTTCCGTCTTCTTTAGTGAAGAAGTCTTCAAAAGATGTGTTTCCTGTTGTACGTTTTCCTGTGTGATCGTAACCGAAGTAGCTAACGATGTTGTTACCATCAAGAAGCATATCTTCTGCAGAGAACATATCCAGTGTGTAGAAATCTGGTCCGTAAGCATCGATATCTAACCAATCTGTATTTGTAGCTGACATGCCTAATTTCTCACGCATGCTTTTATCAAAATATTTCTGCTGATCACCATCATAAAAACGATCGTACAGGTAAACATTAAAATTACCTGCATCATAAATTGTAGGATTAGCTAAATCAAGCTGTGTGGTGTGAAAGTTTGCAAGCTGGCGCATACGCTCCCAAAGGTTAAGCGGAGAAAGTGAATAACCTCTTTCAGTACGCTGCTCAAATTCAAAACCAACCTGGATAGCGTGATTTTTAATATCGGCAGAGAAGCTTGTTGCGATACGGAACTGTGTTTTATCATCGATGATGTAACCGTTGTACTGGCGGCCTGTGTTATACCAGAGGGAATAAACGTTACCCGGGCGGTCGCCATTCAACAGACCAAGATTATTACGCACTGTTGTAGCATTACCATTCATCGTGTAATACTCATCACCTGATTCAGAGCTCGGGTCAACATAAGATCCGAGGTTGTTGAATACGTAGTTTGTATATACAGACTCCAGTGGATTTGGTGAATCAACAAGATTACCATCCTGATCGATATAGTTTGGAGAGTAAGTAATTGCAGAATCTGAATAAGCTGTCTGTACAATTCCGAACAATGTATCCGAACCAACAATTACAGTTCCGGGAGCGAAAGTGCGTGTTTTGTACTGGTTGAATGTTCCGATATGGCCATAATCGAAATAATTGTCTTTATGGCTTTCATCCTGCGTTACGTTCATCACTTTGGTATAACCTACCTGGAGTGTGTAGTAAGCATTTTTGATGTTAGAAGCAGATTTTTCGCTTTCAGCACCTTGTGAACCGAAACGCTGTGTCAAACGGCCATAAACCCTCCATGTGTTATTCACATGCAATGGGTTGTTGGATGGATTGAACAATGCGTACTCATAAATGTATTCGTTATAACGGTTATAATCGATCGATCCGCCAAAAGTAAGGTTGAGGTTTTCTGTTGGTTTGAAATCAAGCTTTGCGTTCAAACGAAGTGTGCGTGATCCCACATTCTGACGTGCTTTGATTTTCTCAAGATCGCTTTGGTAAACAAATTCAGTATTACGAACGAAACCTGCACCATTCGGAGAAGGGCGAAGCGGGTTTTGTTCTAACTCCTGTAATTTTTGATCGTTTACTTTATATGTACCACCTGCAGAAGGATCAGGATCTTTTTCAACACTTCCTTCACCGGAAAGAATGAAACCAAGAATCGGACGAACGTTTCCTGAGGTATCTTTTTTCATCCAGATTGGTCCGCCAACGCTGAAACCAACGAAGTTGTAACCATAAGCATCCAAAAGTTCAGAAGTGATCAACTCTACTCCACCGAAATATTCGCTTTGCGGGCCACGTGTTGTAATGTTGATTACACCACCTGTTGCATCACCGAATTGCGCCGGAACACCACCTGTGATAACACTTACCTGCTCGATAGATTGCTGTGGAAGATTCGCAGAACCGATTACACGCTGACCATCGATGAAATAAGCTGTACCACCATCACGCATACCGCGCATGTTGACAGCTTTTCCTTCGTCGGCCTGGTAAACACCGGCTGTGGTTGAAGCAACCGAGTTAATATTTTTAGAAGGCATCGCGAGGAATTCCTCGCGTGTTACCGTTCCACCCGATTTTGTATCCGGGTCAATCAACGGCTCCCTATAATCGACAATTACTGCTTCAGCCATTGTAACGCTGGTAGCACCAAGTTCGATTTGTCCGGGGCCGGTGAGATAGGTCGTTTTCAAATCTGAAACGATTACACCATTAATGGTTACTGACTGGTAACCGGTATACTGGACTTTAACAGTATACACACCGGCATTCAGCGGCTTGATAGTAAATTCCCCATCAAGATCGGTTTGTGCACCGCCTGCGGTGACACCATTCATAGAAACGGTGACAACAGCAAAAGGGACACCTTCCCGTGTAGCTTTATCAACAACTTTCCCATTGATTCCTCCGCCACTTTGAGCAAAGGAGGTTGTCACGCCAGCTAATAGAATAGCAAGAACAACGTAGAGTTTTCGCAGCATAATGATTCTGTTTCGTGATGTTGTATAGGTCGTCCAATTTAGGTCGGTAAATATAGAAATTTATGTTTCTGGTGAGCAAATTTAGTTTTAACATAAATTTACATGTCCAGATTCATCTTTATAGGCTGGAAATCAGCGGCAAAAGATTTCAATTTCTGCATTTACCTGTTAATTCAGCTGTATTTACCGACTGCGGGGGATGTTGCAGCGGGGGCGGTTTGACCTGGGATGAAAATTAACCGCCCTACCGTCTCCCGGATTTCAGCTCTTTCGAACCTTGTCCGGATCACGTTCATCATCCTGTGAATTGGCAGGGTGATGTTCGGGTATCACATTTACGCTTTGCTCAGAACCTACTATTCAAAGGGGTGTAGCTCTCAGCAAGTGTAAAGGAATAAAGAACGTAATGATTAAAACAAATTTAGTTAATCTGTTAAGTAATGCAAACGGAAAAGTGGCTTAACTAACTCGTGGTAAGAGAAAAACTTTAATTGGTCGAACGGGGCGAATAAGTGGTTAATGGAAAATTTTGTGCCACCAGCGGACAAGGAAAAAGTCCCTTTTATGCTCGTTATTTTTCTTCGCCTTCTTCTCATTCTTCTTCATTCGCTTGCGGGTTTTCTTCGTATTGTACTTTTTATTGTACTCTTTCCTGGCAGCAGCATCACCCATTTCCTGCTTTCGTTTCTTCTTCCAGTCGCGCTTTGCCTTTTTACGTTCGAGCCTGCTATCCACCCCCTTAGATTCGGTTCCGGTACCTGATGTTCCGCCTCCGCCCTCTGTTTGTGCCATTACAAAAAGCGGCAACAAAAGAAAAGCAACCGAAAGCACTAAGACACGTCTGATATTAAACCTCTTCATTCAAACAAATTTACGCTTTTAAATCAGAAAACAGATCGGTACGAATTCCTAACTTTGAAGATGCGAAAGTTGAAATATTATTTCTTACTTCCTGTGATCGTCCTTTTTTTCACTTGTAAAAAGGAGCATCAGTATGTGCCGAATGTTTATGTGAACTTAACTATTTACGTGAATGATCAGCAACATAGCGCGCTGCAGGTGGTAGATGGATGGAAATATTTTGACGGTGGAAATAAAGGAGTCGTGGTTTATCGCAAATCTCAGAATGAATTTACTGCGTATGAACGTACATGTCCATTCAAACCGGAAGAAACAAATTCTATTGTAGCTGTTGACACTTCCAATAATATTATTTTAAAAGACGTGAGCTGCTCTGCTCAATTTCTTCTCAGTAACGGCGACCCGATCTCTGGTCCGGCTGTAATTCCTCTCAAACAATTCAGATGTACGTTTGATGGAACGGTTCTTCGTGTAACCAATTAATCAGTGCTAAGGCAGATTATCATGCACGTGATCTGGTAATCTCGTACTGGGTAATTAAAAAAAATTAAGGAAATTAAATAAGAGAGCCGCTCCATTTGGGAAGCGGCTCTTCTATTTACAATCAATTATCAATTTACCATCCCGATCTTTATCGGGAAGATTACTAAATCCTTTCAGAGAGAAATTTCCCCCGTTGATGGATTAATAACGGTATGCGTCTGATTTGAACGGGCCTTCTATATTTACACCGATGTAATCAGCTTGATCTTTTGACAGAACGTCGAGGTCTACTCCGATTTTCGCGAGGTGGAGACGTGCTACTTTTTCGTCAAGATGTTTCGGAAGTGTGTACACTTTGTTCTCGTAATTTTTTGAGTTCATCCACAATTCCAATTGCGCGAGCGTTTGGTTGGTGAATGAATTGCTCATTACGAAAGACGGATGTCCTGTTGCACAACCTAAGTTTACAAGACGGCCTTCAGCCAGCACAATGATATCTTTTCCATCAACTGTGTATTTATCTACCTGTGGTTTGATTTCCACTTTCGATTTTCCGTGTGTTTTATTCAACCACGCCATGTCGATCTCTGTATCGAAGTGACCGATGTTACAAACCACAGCATTGTGCTTCATCGCTTTGAAGTGACGATCAACAACGATGTCTTTGTTTCCTGTTGAAGTAACGATAATGTCAGCAATTTTCACTGCGTTATCCATTTTCATTACCTGGTAACCGTCCATCGCAGCCTGCAATGCGCAGATCGGATCGATTTCAGTTACAATAACACGAACGTTCTGTGAGCTCAATGACTGTGCAGAACCTTTTCCAACATCACCGTAACCGGCAACGACAGCAACTTTTCCTGCAAGCATCAAATCGGTAGCACGACGGATCGCATCAACAAGCGACTCACGGCAACCATATTTATTATCAAATTTCGATTTTGTAACCGAATCATTTACGTTGATCGCAGGCATAATAAGTGTGCCGTTTTTCATACGCTCATACAAACGCAGAACGCCTGTAGTTGTTTCTTCTGAAAGTCCTTTGATACCTGCTGCAAGCTCAGGGAATTTATCAAAAACCATATTGGTCAAATCACCACCATCATCAAGGATCATGTTCAATGGCTGACGCTCTTCGCCGAACCAAAGTGTTTGTTCAATACACCAGTCAAATTCTTCAGCAGTCATTCCTTTCCATGCGTAAACCTGGATTCCGGCAGCAGCAATTGCAGCAGCAGCGTGATCCTGTGTAGAGAAGATATTGCATGAAGACCATGTTACTTCTGCGCCTAATTCAACAAGTGTTTCAATAAGAACAGCTGTTTGAATTGTCATGTGCAGACAACCTGCGATGCGTGCGCCTTTTAATGGTTTGGTAGCTCCGAATTCTTTACGAAGCGACATAAGTCCCGGCATTTCATCTTCAGCGAGACCGATTTCTTTTCTGCCCCATTCTGCGAGGGAAATATCTTTGACTTTGTACTTCATTTGTTTGTCGGTAATTACGTTGCTCATGTTTTTGGTTTTAAATCCGAAGGACTGCTTCGGGGTGCAAAATTAGTAAAAAAGTGACGAGTGACGGGTGACAAGTGACGAGAAAAAAAGGTTCTTTAGTAAATTTTGCATGTATTTTTACGGAAATTGCCTCAAATGCCACTGATTCACAGGAGAGAAATACGTTCAGATGCAATTATCGGTATCTGGGAAGTTACAGAATCGGAGGATGAGCTTTTAGCGCTTTATCCAGCAAATGCGAACGAGCTGCATACATTAAATTCTTTTTCTCATCCTTTTCGCCGTTCACAATTCCTGGCTTCACGTTTATTGCTTCATACATTAGTTCCGAATGCGAAAATAATTTATGATGCAAACGGAAAACCATTTCCCGAAGATAAAGCAACACATCTTTCACTTTCTCATACCGGAAAGCTGATTGCAATGATGACAGATTCGAAACACTGCGGGATTGATATTGAAACAATCAAACCAAAAATTGAAAGGATCGCTTCTAAGTTTCTTTCTGATGAAGAACGCGTTGCCTGCACAGAAGAACCTGTTACGCTACGCATGTATGTGTATTGGTGCGTGAAAGAAGCAATTTATAAAGTTGAAGGCGAAAAAAATGTTTCGCTCAAATCTGATATATTTGTTGAGCACGTTTTAAACCCCGTCACAGGTATTGTAAAGGCAACACTGAAACATAATGGCCGTTCGTTCAGCCGCGATGTTTATTACGAACAATTCGGTGAATGTATGCTTGCATGGACGGAACAGCCAGGAAAATGAGAGCTCTTTTTGATTTGATCGTTCAAAATAAAATGCAGGGAAAAAAGAGCCTTGCCGTGCTGATCGACCCTGATAAAACCGAAAATCTTTCTTCATTATTAGTTCATGCAAAAATAGCTCCGCCTGATTATTTTTTTATCGGTGGCAGCTTGTTAAGCGATGGGAATCTCGAAAATTGCATTGCTAAAATCCGTGCAGCAACCAAAACTCCAGTGCTGCTTTTTCCCGGAAATGAAATGCAGATCAGTGCTGCTGCGGATGCGTTGCTTTTGCTTTCTGTAATTTCAGGAAGAAATCCTGAACTGTTGATCGGAAGACATGTTGCTGCGGCGGGAATGATCCGTGCGAGCAAGCTGGAAGTTATTCCTACAGGATATATTCTTATTGAAAGTGGCGCTCCGACTGCAGTAAGCTACATGAGCAATACACAACCGATTCCACGTACAAAAAATTCGATTGCAGCATTAACAGCGCTGGCGGGTGAACAACTTGGGATGAAAATGATCTATCTTGAAGCGGGAAGCGGGGCAAATCTCCCGGTACCAATAGAAATGATCACAGCAGTGAAAAATTATATTTCCATTCCGCTGATTACCGGTGGTGGATTAAAAACGGCTGAAGAAATTGCTGCGCGTTGTGCGGCTGGCGCGGATGTAATTGTTGCGGGAAATATCCTGGAAGAGGATCCGGGGTTGTTGCAAAAGTTTTGTGAAACGGTTCACTCATTCTAAGCTCATGCATATCATTGTTATCTCCCCCTCTAAAACCCTGCCTGACGAAATAAAAATCGTCACAGAATTATTTGAACACGGGCTACAGATTTTTCACCTGAGAAAACCAACGATGTCGACCAAAGATATGCGCTTGTATATCGAAAGTATTCCTGCACATTTTCATAACCGTATTGTTCTTCATAGTCATCACCAGCTGCTGAAAAAATTTACGTTGAAAGGCATTCACCTTACGCGACAGCATTTAAAACGAAAATATTATTCAAGCCTTCGTGTTCGTTTTCTTAAAATGCGCCGGCCGGGAATAATCGTTACAACTTCATTTCATAAGATCGGCTCTTTATATGAAAATAAAAAGAAGTACGATTATGTTTTGCTTGGAACGGTGTTCGATATTGTGAGCGATAAATTTAACGCCGGCTACAGTGATCACAGCCTGCGCGCAGCTATTTCCAAATCTGTTTCACCTGTTGTTGCAAGAGGCGGAACACATTCAGGAAATGTGGGTATCTGTCATGAGCTTGGTTTTGCCGGAACATCATTTTACAGCGGCATCTGGAAAAAAGAAAATCCGCTGGAAGAATTCTGCAAGATTCTCGAGGAATGCAAGGCGCTGAATTTAAAAACATCATGACAATTGAATCTATGATCAATGCTATAGCTGAAGTGGCAAAATGTACTTCGGCAATAGAATGGATCGCAATTGGTACTGCGCTTGCGTATGTTGTTTTTGCTGCGATGGAAAATTCATGGTGCTGGATATTCGGGATCATCAGCGCTGCGCTTTATATTTCAATTAATTTTTCGATCAAACTTTATCTCGATGCATGGCTTAGTCTTTATTATTGTGTGATCGGAATTTATGGATGGTTTGTGTGGGTGAAAAAAATTCCGCAAAAAAATAACGGACGTTCGGTTACATTTATTTCCTTGCGGCAATTTTGTATTTCAGCAATTGTCGGAATAGCAGGAACATTTATTCTTGGTTTTCTCAGTGACAGATTTACTGACTCTCCCCTGCCCTATTTCGATGCTGCATTAACATCTTTCAGTCTTGTCGCAACTTTTCTTACAACGCAAAAAATACTGGAGAACTGGATCTTTTGGGTGGTGATCGATGCGGCATACATTATTATTTACTGGAACAGATCGCTTCCTTTTACTGCTATTCTTTTTCTTGTTTATACCTTCATAGCCGGATACGGATATTTTAAATGGAGAAAAAAACTGACATCATTCGCCGCGTAGCAATTCTTGGTGCAGAGAGCACAGGCAAAACTACACTTGCACGTTCGCTTGCATTGCGTTTTCAAACTGTGTGGGTTCCTGAATATGCGCGTGAATATATGACGATGCATACAGGAGATTATTCCGCAAATGATATTGTAGAAATTGCAAAACATCAATTGCTGGAAGAAGATCAGATGGCGTTGCAGGCAAATAAGCTTTTATTTACCGATACCGAATTAATCACAGCAAAAGTCTGGTGTGAAGATGTTTTCAGCACTTGCCCTGATTGGCTGGAACAACATTTTAAAGAACACCGTTACGATCTTTTCCTTCTGACATCAAATGATCTTCCCTGGGTGGCAGATCCGGTGAGAGTAAATCCACAGCGCCGCGATTATTTTTTCAATTTATACAAACGTGTGATGGAAGAAAATAATTTCCCGCACGAAATAATCTCCGGCCGTTACGAAGCGAGATTGCTCAGCGCGATTAATGCTGTGAAGAAGCATTTCCTTGTAGAGTGATTTGGTAATCTGGTAATCTGGTAACTGGGGAATTGAAAAAAATTATCCCAGAGACTTGCTTCATTCTTGTATGTTTAAATAAATACGACAGAATGGAATGTCTTTGAATGGGAATTTACTTTCGGGCTTCCAGGAAATTACAAATGAAATTGCTGGGAGATCTATTGCAGTCTTGTTCATATAGGAAGGTGCCATTGCATTAAAGAAAAGCATACTATCTGACACAATAACTTTAGTCCAGTCCTTGTTATAAATTGTATCAAATTGAATTGTAAATGGTGTATTGTAAATCCATTTTAAATCTAATTCCGCATTTTCAATACTATCCTTTGTCCAGTACTTTTTGAAGTTTTCTTTGGCTAATTTCTCCACATTACTTTTGTAATATTTTATGTTAAACTCATCTTCAATAGCTTCGGATTTTAGCTTTGCCTTATCCTGAAAATCATTCCCGTATTTCGCTTTTACATAATCCAGATAAGCATCTACCAGGCCCCAATTATAATTTTGATCCTGACCCACGCAAGGAAACCTCAAACCTCTATATCCATAATCTTTGGCAAGTATTAACTCTATCGTTGGAGCTCCATACTCTTCAGCAAGCGGAGGATAGTTATACCTAAGACCATTCTTTGTCAAACTTTTATTCATTTCATCATATCCCATTGAATATGATTTTGAACTTTTATCAATCGTACTATCATTATTTTGATGGTTCGAAACAAAACGCCACAACAAGCAACTTACAATTACTGCTAAAATAATTCCTGTGAATATCAACGCCTTTTTCATTGCCTTAGTTCCAAGTTTTTGTTTTGCTCCTAATCTAGTAAGAAAGGTATACACAACATCTCAATTTCCCAGTTACCAGATTACCAGATTACCAGATCTCTTCGTCTGAGATTTCTCATTTCAGGATTTTCTTATACATTTGCGTCGTCCAAAAAGGGGTGTTCCGATTTTGTCGGAGCTGAGATTAAACCCTGCGGAGATGGTATCAAAAGCCGTTAACCGCACACCTGAACAAGATAATGCTTGCGTAGGGAAACAGGCGTGAATTAGATTTTTCTTCGAAAAATCAATTCACCCCACAGGAAAAATTAGAATGAAAAATATTTTTATCTGCTTAACTGCATGCTTATTGCTGCCTGCAATTCTTTTTGCTCAAAATGATGTAAAAGGAAAAGTGATTACTTCAACAGGTGAACCGGTTGTTGGTGGTGTTATTCGTATTACCGGAAGCTACTCAGGAGCGATCACCGATCTTGAAGGAAATTTTATCATTACAAATGTCAAAGGAAATTCCTGCTGCTTTGAAGTGATCAATACAGGTTTTTTGCGCGATACATTTTGTATTGAGCTTCCGCAAACAACTGTTGCAAGTTTTATTTTGGAAAAAGATTCACTGGTGCTCGAAGAAGTGATTGTGAATTCAACGCGTGCGAATGAAAATTCTGCATTGGCTTATACAACACTTACAAAAGAAGAGCTCGCTGAAGGAAACTTCGGGCAGGATCTTCCTTACTTGCTGGATCAAACGCCATCTGTTGTTACAACTTCAGATGCGGGAACCGGTTTTGGCTATACAGGAATTCGTATCCGCGGATCGGATAACACACGTGTGAATGTTACGATCAACGGAATTCCGGTGAATGATGCAGAATCGCAGGGAACATTCTGGGTTGATCTTCCTGATGTTGTTTCGTCAGTAGATAACATCCAGGTTCAGCGCGGCGTGGGAACTTCTACCAATGGAGCCGGTGCGTTTGGAGGGTCGATTAATTTGCAAACGGATGGAGTGCAGCTTAAACCTTACGGCGAGCTCATGACTTCAGGCGGATCATTCAATACGTTTCGCACTACAATGAAAGGCGGCACCGGTTTGATGGATAACGGCTGGTCATTTGATACACGTTTATCTACGATTCAATCGGATGGATTTATTGATCGTGGTGCGGCTGATATGCAATCGTGGTATGTTTCAGGCGCGTGGTTCGGAAAAAATGTTGCTGTAAAAGCAATTGCATTTTCAGGTCGCGAAAAAACATATCAGAGCTGGTATGGTGTTCCTGAAGATTCGTTGAAATCAGGTAACAGAACTTTTAATCCGGCAGGAATGTACTTTGATACGAATGGTGAAATCAAGTATTACGATAATCAAACGGATAATTACAAGCAGGATTATTACCAGCTGCATTTTCTTTTTCATGGAAATGCGAATTGGAATTTTAATGTTGCTTTGCATGCAACAAAAGGTTTAGGCTATTATGAAGAATACCGCCAGGCAGATGATCTTTCTGCTTATGGATTTGACACTTCAATAACAACTGATTTGGTACGACGCAAGTGGCTTGACAATTGGTTTTATGGAATTACCTATGGCGCGCAATATGATAATCACAAAAAGATCACGCTTGTAATTGGTGGCGCTACCAATAATTATGAAGGCCAACATTACGATCAAATCATTTGGGCACAAAATTTACCTTCGGGAACTGAACCTGTGCACCGGTATGATTATAATTTCGCGCATAAGCTGGATGGAAATGTTTACACACGATTAAATTACCAGGCGACACCGAAATTAAATGCGTTCATCGATTTACAATTCCGGTCTGTTGCATATTATTTTACCGGGTTGGATACAACAGGCGCGCAAATTATGGCTGATGCTTCGCTGAATTTCTTTAATCCGAAAGCGGGACTGACTTACCGAAACGGAAAACACACTTTTTATTATTCTTTCAGCACGGCAAAGAAAGAGCCGAATCGAGATGATTACAGGAATTCTACAATCAATAGTCGTCCGAAACCGGAAGAGCTTTATGACACTGAAGCAGGATACAAATTCGGAAGCAATACTTTTTCTTTCGCTGCGAATTTTTATTACATGTATTATATAAACCAGCTTGTGCTTACAGGAAAAGTGAATGATGTGGGCGCTTATACACGTGTGAATGTTCCTGTAAGCTCGCGCGCGGGAATTGAATTGGAAGGCGGTTGGAAGATCAGCAATACGTTATTGTTTGAAGCGAATTTCACTTACAGCAAAAATGAAATTAAAACCTTTGTAGAATACATTGATGATTACGATAATGGTATGCAGGTTTCCACTGTTTATTCGAAAACGCCGATTGCATTTTCTCCTTCGGTAATTTCTGCTGCGTCATTGACATATAAAACCAAAAAAGGATTTGCCGCAACGATCACGGAGAAATATGTGGGTGAGCAATTTCTTGACAATACGGGAAATGATTCCAGGATGCTGGATGCGTATGCGGTTACGAATCTGCGTTTGAGCTATACGTTTAAGCCGAAAGCGTTTAAGGAAATTACTGCTGCTGTTCTCGTAAATAATTTATTGAATACGGAATATGCTTCGAATGGCTATACGTATGGATATATTTATGGTGGCACTTATTCAGCCTACAATTTTTATTATCCGCAGGCAGGGATAAATGTTCTTGGGATGGTGACGATGAAGTTTTAGAAGGGAACGAAATACGAATCAAACGAAAATACGAATCTGTGTGCAAGGCTATTTGAAGGGAAATTGCTGTAAAAAGTATATTGCCACAGAGGCACGGAGGCACAGTAAAAAGGAAAAGGCACGGTTAAAAAAAGGATTGCCACCAAGGCGCAAAGGCACAAATGCACTAAGAAAAAGGAAAAGCCACAAACGCACGAAGAAAAAAGGATTGTCTGAATCTATCCACTTATCATGCATCCTTCGCAGTGAAGATGAAATAATTTCCATCCCCAATAAATAAAAGATGCGGCCGAAATTAGAATGATAAATCTTGAAACAGTACTGAGCTTTGCTGAAGAATTAAAAAATAAAATTGAAGCGATTGCTATTGCAAAATAAATTGTGCCGATAAACGGTCCTGCGTCCATGTGGCGGTTTGCAGAGGATTGTGCAAAAGGCAAAATGATAATGTAGCTTGATAAGTTAATAATAAGAAAGGCCAATCCAAAAAGGGCAATATGAACGTTCTCTTTCTGAATTGAATTTATCACCGACATTCCATTACCCTTTTTCACTCGTCCCTTGTCACCTGTCACCCGTCCCTTTTTTTACTGGTTACAATGACAAGGCGCATCCATATAGATCGTTGTCTTTGGAAGCAACTTCCTGATACGGTCTTGCGCGTCGTAGTTGATGAGGATCACACGAAGATCCATCACTTTTAAAGTCTCGGAAATGTCTTTCAGCTCGTCGGGGAATGTGCTGATGCTGTTATTCCACAGGTCTAAATATTTCAGCTTTTTCAGCTTTCCTATTTGTGGTGGCAGCATTACAAGCTCATTATTATTGATGTCGAGCATCACAAGATTTTGTAATTCGCCCACACCACGTGGCAATGCTTCAATTTTATTTTTTGCAAGATGGATCACTTGTAAATTTTTCAATTGCCCGAGCGTATCCGGAAATTCGGTGATCTGGTTTTTGCTCAGGTCGAGGTATTGTAAATTCGGGAAGCTCCAAATCTCTTTTGGAAATTCTTTCAGCTTCATTTTTCTTAACGTCAGCTTTGTCACTTTTTCCGGCTCTTTCATTGCAGTCGCCAAATCCGTGTAGCCGATCATCGTATCTAACGTAATCGAATCCAATAACGGCAAAGGTGCATTGCTGATCCCTTCCTGGGCGCGGGCGGTAGTAAAGGAAAAAAGCGTGACCAAAACAAAAATCAGCTGAAAGGGAAATTTCATTTTTTTATGGGGGATTAACCTTTTATTTATTGCCAGGAATTTCTATTCTATTAAGAAAGAATTTCTCTCGTTTGTTCTCTGTCTTTCAACAGTTGTTGTTTCAGTGATTCGATGCCGTCGAATTTTATTTCGTCACGCAGACGTTTTACAAACTCCAAGGTAAGTGTTTCACCATAAAGATCAGCATTGAAATCGAGGATATTTACTTCGATCGTTCTTGCTTTTCCATCTACAGTCGGACGCATACCTATATTGAGCATTCCGTTTAATTCTGTCGTTCCTCTTTTCACGCGCACCGCATACACGCCATCTGCAGGTATTAATTTATACGGATCATGCACCTGTAAGTTCGCTGTCGGAAAATCAATCGATCTGCCAATCATTCTTCCTTTTACAACAGTTCCCGAAAGCAGGTATTTATATCCCAAAAATGAATTCGCGGTTTCTACATCGCCTTTTGTCAGCGCCTGCCTTATCCTGGTCGAGCTCACTCCCGTATGTTCCACTTCCTGCGCCGGAATTTCCTCCACATCAAATCCATAAATCGGACCAAATTCCTTTAAATGACCGAAGCTCCCTTCCCTATTTTTCCCAAAATGATGATCGTAGCCAATCACCAGCTTTTTAGTTTGTAGCGAATTCACAAGAATATCCGAAATAAATTCCTTTGAGCTCAGCATCGAAAATTCACGGTTAAACGGATGAATGATCAAATTATCGATGCCTGCTTTTTCCAGCAAAGCCGTTTTTTCATCAAGCGTATTGATCAGCAACGGTTTATAATCCGGAAAAAGCACCATTCTCGGATGCGGAAAGAAAGTAAGCAGCACCGTTTCGCCACCAATTTTTGAAGCCACTTCTTTTAATCGTTTTATAATCTGCTGGTGCCCAAGGTGTACGCCATCAAAAGTGCCGGTAGTCACCACTGGATTCGCAACAGGAAGAAATTCGGAGATGTTATTGAAAACTTTCACGGCGGTAAAGATAAAAGGAAAAAAAGGTTGGTGGTTGGTGGTTGGTGGTGATTGGTGATTGGTGATTGGTGACGGGTGACGGGTGACGGGTGACAGGTGACAGGTGAAAAGTGAATAGAGAATAGTGGGAAGTAATTCGACATCGTAATTCGTACATTTTTTTATGGGCGTGCCGTGAAGGAAACACGAAGGGTGTTCCTTCACGACCGTGCTATACGTTGCAAGTCCTCCCCTGAAGGAAACATGAAGGATGTCCCTTCAGGGTCCGGGCTTTTCACTGCTATCACTCACGCAAGGCCCCAATCCCCCAATGCTCACAAACTGATCCACGTCCCATTTCCGGTCCCTCGTCCCATTTCCGTCCCCATTTTCCGTCCCCTCGTCCCCCTTTTCCGTCCCCTTTTTTTCCTTCCCCATTTTTCTTTCCCATATTATCAACATCTTCGAACCAATTCCCGAAGAAACTTCCTATTTTTGCGGCGGATTTAAAAATTCTATCAATTCTCAATATGCAAAACGGAAAAATTGCCCAGGTAATCGGCCCTGTTGTCGACGTTAGTTTCAGCGATCATGGCGGAAAACTTCCAAACATTCTTGACGCTCTTATTGTCACAAAACCAAATGGCACACAAGTCATCCTGGAGTGTCAGAAGCACGTCGGAGAAGATACAGTTCGTACTGTCGCGATGGATTCTACAGATGGATTATCACGCGGAATGGAAGTAACTTCAACAGGTTCACCAATTCGTATGCCTGTCGGAGAACAGATCCGCGGACGTCTTTTCAATGTTGTCGGAGAGGCAATTGACGGAATCGGAACTGTTGGTAAAGAAGGCGGATACTCTATTCACCGCGATCCACCACGTTTCGAAGATCTTTCTACAGCAAATGAAATTCTTTTCACCGGAATCAAGGTTATCGATCTGATCGAGCCGTATTCCAAAGGTGGAAAAATCGGTCTGTTCGGTGGTGCCGGTGTAGGCAAAACCGTATTGATCATGGAGCTTATCAATAACATCGCGAAAGGTTATTCCGGGTTCTCGGTTTTCGCAGGTGTGGGTGAGCGTACACGTGAAGGAAATGACCTTCTTCGTGAGATGATCGAATCAGGCGTTATTAAATATGGCGACGATTTCAAACACTCCATGGAAAAAGGTGGCTGGGATTTGACCAAAGTGGATTTAAAAGAACTGGCAAAATCACAGGCTACACTTGTTTTCGGACAAATGAATGAGCCTCCTGGAGCACGTGCGCGTGTTGCTTTATCCGGTCTTACGCTTGCGGAATATTACCGCGACGGAGATGAGAAATCAGGCGGACGTGATATCCTTTTCTTCATTGATAATATTTTCCGTTTCACACAAGCAGGTTCTGAAGTATCAGCGCTTCTTGGTCGTATGCCTTCTGCGGTTGGTTACCAACCTACGCTCGCTACTGAAATGGGTGCAATGCAAGAGCGAATCACTTCTACAAAACGCGGATCGATCACATCTGTACAGGCGGTTTACGTTCCTGCAGATGATTTGACTGACCCTGCTCCTGCTACAACTTTCGCTCACTTGGATGCTACAACTGTATTGTCGCGTAAAATTGCTGAGCTTGGAATTTATCCTGCTGTAGATCCATTGGATTCTACCTCACGAATTCTTACATCAGCTATCGTTGGCGACTTACATTACAATACTGCGCAACGCGTAAAATTAACTTTGCAGCGTTACAAAGAGCTCCAGGATATTATCGCCATTCTCGGAATGGATGAGCTTTCTGAAGAAGATAAATTAACTGTATCGCGCGCGCGTCGTGTGCAGCGTTTCCTTTCACAGCCTTTCCACGTAGCTGAACAATTCACCGGACTTAAAGGTGTATTGGTAAGCATCGATGAAACGATCAAAGGTTTCAACATGATCATGGATGGCGAAGTGGATCAATATCCTGAAGCAGCTTTCAACCTCGTTGGCACTATTGAAGATGCGATCGAGAAAGGAAAGAAAATGCTCGCGGAAGCAAATTAAAAAAGTAGTCAGTTGTCAGTAGTCAGTCGAAAGGCTATGCTGACAACCGACAACTGAAAACTGACAACTTAAAAAATGCATTTAGAAATAATTACTCCGGATAAAAAGCTTTTCAGCGGCGATGTGAAATCGGTTGTATTACCGGGAACGCAGGGAAAATTCGGTGTGCTGAACAAGCATGCTTCAATGATCTCTTCGCTGAAAAAAGGCAAGATCAAAATTGTGGATGATAAGCAGGAAACAAAATACTTCGAGATCACCGGCGGAGTTGCTGAAGTTCATAAGAACAAGATCATTGTGCTGGCTGAGTAAATTCACCGGGAAATAATTTTAATAATGCCCTGTCAGAAATGATGGGGCATTTTTTTTGCGTGAAGCCTGCCTGCTTCCGCGTTGGTCTGCGTTGCTGCAGGCAGGGATGGAGGGATTGTCGGAGCTCTTTTTCTTTTACTTTTCATTAGGCAGGTTTGCGAAACCTGCATAATGAAAAGCAAAATAAAAAAGCGACTGCAGACAGCCTGACCGTGAAGGAAATGCTCCGCTTTACTTCACGGGGCACGCTATGCTATCTGACTTATTTAACGGTCAATATCATATTCCAAAATTGTCGTATCTTTTTTTCGGCAAACAAATCTTACCAAACCCATCTCCACATGAGACACCTCTTCTCTCTTGCATTGCTATTGCTATGCATGGCCGTGAACGGACAAAACACGATCTATTCACAGCTTCCGACAAATTCTAATTCAACACCAACCGGAAATCCTCCGGGCTGTGTGATGGATATTCTGATGCAGCAAAAACAAGCTGCAGATCCCTCCTATTTGTTGCGTGTGCAGCAGATGAATCAATCCATCGCTTCTCATACTTCGAATTCATTGCCAAGCGTACAATCTGTATTGACCATTCCTGTTGTCGTACATATTGTTCACAACAACGGACCGGAAAACATTTCGAATGCGTTGGTGTTGCAGGGCATACAGGATTTGAATGAAGCATTTGCAAACTCGGGAGCGTATGCAGATGTGAATGGCGTAAATACCAACATTCAATTTTGTCTTGCGCAACAGGATGAGAATGGAAATGCATCGACGGGAATTAATCGCGTGGTTTCGTCGCTTACGAATTTAACTGCGGAGACGGATGATGCTGCTTTAAAAACACTCATCGGTTGGGATCCGACAAAATATTTGAACATCTGGCTCGTGAATGAAATAACATCGCAGTCGATGGGATCGGGAGTTGCCGGTTATGCTTATTTGCCTTCGTCGCACGGAAATCCGGAAGATGGAATTGTAAATGAAGCGCGCTGGTTTGGCAGCGATCCGAATAATTCTAAAGTTCATATTCATGAGGCGGGACATTATCTTGGTTTGTATCATACGTTCAATATTGGCTGCGCAAATAATAATTGCCAGACAGATGGTGATATGGTTTGTGATACACCGCCTGATAATTCAACTGCTGCAACAAGCTGCACGTTTGCACCGAATTCGTGCACGACGGATGATGATGATCTTTCAGCAAACAATCCATTTCGTCCGGCAGCGCAAGGAGGAATCGGAGATCAGAATGACATGATTGAAAACTATATGGATTATGGTTATCAATATTGCCAGCTTTATTTTTCGGCGGGACAAGGAACACGAATGACTGCTGCATTAACTACAACACGTGCGAGCTTACTTCAATCACAGGGATGCAATTCACTTTGTTTAAATCCAATCAACATCGGATTTTCATTGAGCGCTTATGTTATCCAGGCAGGAAATGCAGTAAACTTTACCAACTCCACTACACCTGCTTCAAACTATACATGGCAAGTCAATGGCGTTCCTGTTGCAACAACAACAAATCACAATCAACTCTTTTCAACACCGGGAACTTATACGATTACACTGATTGCTACCAACGGTGATCCATCGTGCGATGAAACGCTTGATCAAATTTTAATTGTAACGTGCCAGGCGCAGGCTTCGTTTGTTATGAATCCTGCAGGACCTTATTTACCGGGTGCGAATATTACTTTCACAAGCACTGCGACAAACGCTACAACATACCAATGGTTGCTTGATGGAGTTCCGCAATCAACTGCAACATCTTTCAACATGACATTCAACAATGCAGGTGGTCATTCTGTATTTCTTGTTGTGAGCAATGGTTCGTGTTCCGATACATCAACAGTAAATTTTTTCAGCATTGGTCAGTGTGGTGTATCAAAAGCTGCTGATCAATGGTACTTCCGAGGCAGCTCGATTGATTTTACTTCGGGCTCGCCGGTAATCGGATCAAGTCAAATCATCAGCAGCTCGCTTGAATGTTCAGCTTCGATTGCAGATGCCAGCGGAAATTTGCTTTTCTATACGGATGGATTAAATGTTTTTAATGCGAATCATACGGTTATGCCGAATGGAAGCGGATTACAAAGTCATTCTTCATCCACTCAGGGCGTTCTTATTACTCCGTTTCCGGGTAATGCAAACAAGTATTACATTTTCACCACAGGCGCTGTTGAGAACTCCTATGCGAACGGATTACGTTATAGTGTTGTAGACATGACATTGAACGCGGGACTGGGCGATGTTACCGCAATAAAAAATGTAGTGATCATGCCGGGCATCGGTGAAAAAATTACGGCGACGTGGCACAGCAATTCTACTGACATCTGGTTAGCGACGCATGCCACAACAGGAACTACTTTCTATACTTTTTTAGTTACTCCTTCAGGAATTAATACAACACCTGTTACATCGAACATCGGAAACAGCTGCGACATGGGATTAGGTTCAATGAAATTTTCTCCTGATGGAACACATATGGCTGCGGTGATTATGTCGAGCGCACCGCCGCGTTCACTTGTGTATGCAAATTTCAATTCAACAACAGGCGTATTTTTCAACCCGATGAATATTTCATTCAGCAGCTCAACCTGGGAGCAACCCTATTGCGTTGAATTTTCTCCTGATAATTCGAAGCTTTATTCCACACTCGTAAATTTCGGGCAGGTTTACCAATGGGATTTGACTGCAGGAAGCGAAACTGCAATCAATGCAACCAGCACGCTTGTTGATACGTATTCCGGTTTCATGAATTTCGGTCATTTGTTATTAGCGCCGGATGGTAAAATTTATGTTGCGGGTGCGGCAAACGGGGCATTGGATGTAATTAATTTTCCGAACCTCGCAGGTACAGCTTGTAATTTTGTGATGGCCGGATTACCGATAACTGGGTCGAATGGTTGGTGTCTGCCCAATATGATGATTGGCTTAAATAAAAATGCAGTGCCGAATATTTCCGGGCCTGCTACAATTTGTTCGGGACAACAATCATACTCGTATACCATTAACAATACATCAACCGGTGGAACAGCAAACTGGTCGCATTCGGGAATTGGAAATTTAATTTCTACTACCGATTCAACTGCAACGTTAATAAGCGGAAATGGAATTGGCGCAGATTCGTTGTTTGTTACTTATTATGGAACATGTGGTGTGAGCAGGGATACATTTGTAATTCAAACTATTCAAAGTCCGGTTATTTCATTGGGAAATGATACTGCGTTTTGTGGAAGTCAATGGATATCTCCAGGGACAATATTTACATCTTACCTCTGGCAAAACAATTCCATGTTAAGTTCAATTAATGTAACTACACCAGGAACGTATTGGGTGCAGGTAACAAATGCAGTTGGTTGCAGTGATCGTGACTCAATAATTTTTTCTGCAAGTCCGAATGTAACGCCTTTGAATCTTGGTGCTGATGTAACTGTTTGTCTCAGTCATACTGCAATTTTAGATGCAGGAAATAATTACACTTCTTATTTGTGGCAGGATGGTTCGACAACACAAACATTCACTGCGTATTTACCCGGAACCTATTGGGTAACTGTTACAGCTCCTTGTTATACTGCAACAGATACAATAAGAGTTATCGGTGATGAATCGGCAATTGCGCTTGATTTGGGAAGTGATACAAGCGTATGTGCAACCGGATTTCCATTTACAATTAATGCGCCTGCAGGTTATCCATCTTATTTGTGGGATGATAACACAACGTTAAGCAGCTATACTGTTAATGGTCCGGGCCAATATTTTGTAACGGTTACAGATGCAAATGGTTGTTCAGCACGCGATACATTAAACGTAATTCTTTGTGCTAATTCAGTCTTTGATATTACGAATTCAACCATTTCCATCTATCCGAATCCGGCGAATCAATTTATTACAATTAACTATCCCGGAAATGTAAACGCTGAAATCCGTTTGTACAATTCTTCGGGGCAATTGATTTTCACTAAGCAAACGAGTTCATCATTAATTGAAATCGCGACAGGTGATTTTGCAGATGGATTGTATATGATGGAAGTTCATTCGGAAGGGAAGATTATTCATAAGAAGATAGCTATCCTTCATTGATAGTGGTTAGTTCGGAGTGGTTAGTTCGGAGAAAAGTTTCGGGTTTAGGGTTTAGGGTTCAGAGTTTCAATTTTTTGTTAGGAGAATTATAAATTATTCTCTTTCAACTAAACTCTCAGAACTAACCACTAAAAACTCCGAACTAACTCTCCGAACTAATCACTAAAAACTCCAACCTAATTCTCCGAACTAAAAACTAATCCGCGCGGCGGACTCCGAACTAAAATATTATCTGTGTCTTATAAAGTCATCTACTTTCTTCCACGGTTTTACTACTGTGCAAGTGCCGCCGTCGCAATCTTGCGTGAACCAAAAGCGCCAGGTGATGCCGGTTTCGATAGTCCAGCCTTGCGGAGATGGGCATGCGGATGCAAGGAATTTAAATTTAGAGCTCATGTAACCTGCACGGATTTGATAAGAGGCTTTTTCATTGCTGGCAAATGTCATTCCACCGCCTAACGAGTAATGATGCTTAAAACGAATCATCGCACCGGGAATAAAAACGTTCTCCATTTTATTCGACAGAAAAGAAACATCGGGCAATACATCCCAGGCTGGACTTATTTTCTGAACATAACCACCTATGACATTAAATGTTTGTGGCAACGAAACAGAATAAGTTATGCCACTTTCATTTCGTATCGTGCGTGAAGGTGAACCAAGGTGCAGCATTGACATTCCGAAATACATTCCTTTCTGATTGGTGGCCATTATACCAGCATCTGCATCAAACAATTTGGTTGAGAATTGCGCATCACCATTTCCTTTGATTGTATACCGTGATCCGCGCATTCCGATTGCAGCTTTCCAGTTTCCGATTTGCATCGAATACGCATAACGCATGCTGTAAGCACTCATTTTTATCTCAGGCGTTTTCATTTGCGAATACGAAAGATCCCACGGACCATGAATGAAATTGTCTGCATCATTACCGAATGCATAATTGAAACCTGAAATATTCTTAGCGCCCGGAATAAAACTTGATCCGCCTGACATAAACGTTGAGCCCACGCAATACGGACAAAGCGCAGCAGGATTATAAAATGAACGTTGATTAAGCGCGAGTCCGAAATGCGGATTATTGCAAGCGAAAATGTAGCCGGTGAAAAGCGTAAGGGTTAAAGAGAAAATTGTTTTCATGAGTTTTGATTTCCTGTATAACGTGACGCAGGAAAATAGATACAAACGAATAGTTTTATCCCTCAAAAGTTTGCAGGCGCGCAGTACGGCGCGAACCCTTGAGGGTTAAAACAAGCAGTAATTCCATTAAATTTGATCCTCCAAATCTTCCTGATGAAAACAAATTTTGATGTGGCAATAATCGGTGGTGGTCCTGGTGGATCTTCGGCGGCGACTTACCTTACTAAATTCGGTTACAATGTTGTTGTATTTGAAAAAGCAAAATTCCCGCGTGATCATGTGGGCGAATCTCTGATTCCATATTGCTATTATAAGATGAAAGAAATGGGTGTGCTGGAGGAAGTGCTCACCTTTGCAACGAAAAAGCCCGGCGTTCATTTTGTTGATCGTGATAATTCACGTCAGTCGGTTTGGTGTTTTGATAAAGTGATTGATGATGGTGCGCAAATGTCGTTTCATACATTACGTGCGCCGTTTGATAAAGCATTATTGGATAATTCAAAAAAGTGCGGCGCGACAGTGTATGAAGAATGTTTGGTTAAAGAAGCAGATCTTTCGAATCCTGAAAGCGTAACGCTGCGTGTTGCAGATAAATCGGGAGCAGAAACAAATTACACGGCACGTTTTTTAATTGATGCAAGCGGACAAGGTGCTTTTCTTGCGCGCAAGCTGGAGGATAAAAAACCGTATGAAGGATTAGATCGTGTTGCATTTTTCTCGCATTGGCTGGAAACAAATTACGATGAAGCTTTATCAGGCGGATTAATTAAAATCATTTATCTCGGCGGAGAAAAAAAAGGCTGGCTCTGGGTTATTCCTGTTGGACGAAATCATTTAAGCATAGGCGTTACGCTGAATAATTCATACGTAAAAGAGCAAAAGAAAAAATTTACCGGGACAGACTGGAAAGAACGTTTGTATAAGCAAGAGCTGAGTGAAGCGGTGAATTTAATTCCTGTTTTGAAAAATGCAAAGCTGGAGCATGATGTAATTGTCTTAGGGGATTATTCTTATTCGGTAGAAAAGAAATACGGACCTAACTATGCAATGATCGGTGATGCGGGTGCATTTCTTGATCCGATTTTTTCGAGTGGAATTTATGTTGCAATGGAAACGGCACATCGTGTAAGCAAATCGCTGGACATAAAATTCCGTGAAGGAAATGAAGCGGCTCAAAAAGCTTTTGAAAACCATTATATTGATATCAACGGAGGATACGCGCTGATTGAAAAATTCGTTCGCTTGTTTTATGATCCGGAATTATTAAACTTCTCTCATTTAGGAACAGAGGATAATGGTTATAAAAAATTCCTGGATGCTTATGAAGTATTTCATTATTTGCTTGCCGGCGATTTCTTTACTGATTACAAAAAATATTCTGACTTCATTGATGATTTGAATAAAGAAAGAACCTTTAATCATTTCATCAATTACGTAAAATCGCGTGCAAAAGAATTTCCGAATTCCGATTTCTGCAGGTATACGTTTGAAGAAGTTTATGGACATCTTCCGCTTGGCGAGCAGGTTGGACCGGGATTGCTGGAAATGATTAAATAATGCACTAACCAGCTTTATCGTGCTTTATTAAATCAATTAAAGTTAAAGTGTGATTTGCTCCACTTCCCATTTCAGCCACGGTAGTTCTTCCACAAACTCACACGGTCCATCTGTATAATTTGGATTGAGTTCAGTTCCTTTAAAATACAACGTACCGGAAGAACAAAAATATTCCCATGTACCGGTTTTTTTCCCTTCAGAATATTGGCCGCGTGTTTTAATTGTTCCATTATCATAATACATTGCATAACTACCGGTCAATCCACCTTCATGTCCGTATGTGATCCGTGTCCGTAATTTTCCATCCGGGTAATATTCCACAAGCGAATCAGCAGGAGAAATGGTGTACGTTACTTCCTTGTAAGCACCTATTGCTATTCCTCTTTTTACTCCGGCCTTTGGTTTTTTCGCAATCTTTTGTGTTTTGATCCTGTATCGTGTCATGCCTTTTAATTTCCCGTCTTCATAAAAATATCGCCAGACACCTGAACGAATATTCTTAAAAAAGTTTCCTTTCCACGACATTTTACCGGATTCAAAATACGTCATCCAGAGATCTGATTTTAAACCATTGTCAAAATATCCTTCCTCCGATCGTTGTCCGTTTTGATAATAACGAATCCACTTTTCATCACGCTTCCCATTTTTATAATAGCCTGATGCTTTTAATTTTCCACCCGGATAAAATTCCCAATAGCGTCCACCGAATTTTTCAGTATTCTTTTTTTTATTTACGATCTTCCGCTGGATCCACACAGTTCCGGTATCACGGCTTTCCGAAATGAGATGACATTTGATTCCGTTAATAACAGAATCGCGCTGGGCGAAAAGTGATGATGAAATAAATAAGCAAACAAAAAGAAACGTGCGCATAAGAATGTTGAATGTTGTTGTTAATTTACTGTGATCATCAATCATCACCGTGTGCAAAGATAAGCCGACTGGCGCAACAAATACTATCAACATACTCCTGCACCTAGCCTGAACCATCAACATACTGCTGCACGTAACCTGAACAATCAGCATACTGCTACAAGTAACCTGTACCATCACCATACTGCTGCACGTAATCTATGCCATCAACATTATCATGCACGTAACCTAAGCCATCAACATTATCATGCACTTGATTTAGTAATCTGGTAATCTGGTAACTGGGAAATTGATAAGTGGGTAATTAAAATATTGAAAGTGGGTAATTAAAATATTGAAAGTGGGTATTTAAAATATTTATAAGTGAGGTCCCGATAAATCGGGAAGGTTACACTTAGTGCTAATAAAACTATTTGTATTTATCATTGTTCATTCTGCTGGTTTTTCGGCTGGCGGAGAAGATTGCGGTTAATTGTGTTGATTCATCGTACAGCTTCGCTACGGATTCTTTGCTTATCATTCCACTTTCTTCGAGCACTTCTAACCAAAAACATGTTTCGTCGGCTTCTTCTTCTACAATTGCAAGCTTTGAAATAAAGTCTGCCGTAGAACGCGCACGACAAACCGCCCTATAATTCGCACCCACAGAAGTTGCACAACGAATAAGCTGCTTCTTCACAATAAACCCTTCATCATTTTTGGGCAACGTTTTAGAAAAATGAATAGCATTAATTGCAAACAATTTGGTTCGTTTCTTCAAATCTTCAGATGTCATAATTTTATTCATTTAGTTTTTTATTTCAATTTTTTTCTTTCAATCGCAATTCAATTACCCAGTTACCAGATTACCAGATCCCATCAGCCCGCCCAATTCTCCCTGTCAAGACTTCTGTATTGTATTGCTTCTGCTAAATGTTGCGATTCTATGGCTTGCGATCCGTCTAAGTCTGCTACGGTTCTTGCTACTTTCAGGATTCGGTCGTAGGCTCTTGCGGATAATCCCAAACGTTCCATCGCGGTTTTTAATAATTGTTGTCCTGCTTCGTCGATGCGGCAAACGTCTCTTAGAAGGCTTGCGTTCATTTGTGCGTTCGAATAAATTCCTTCCATGCCCTCGAAACGTTTGAGCTGGATCAAGCGCGCTTTTACTACGCGTTCTCTTACTACTGCGCTGGATTCTGCGGGACGGCGATCGGTGAGCTCGCTGAATCCGACCGGTGTTACTTCGATGTGAATGTCGATGCGATCGAGTAACGGTCCGGATAAACGATTGAGATATTTCTGCACGCCGCCGGGAGGACAGACGCATTCTTTTTCGGGATGGTTGTAATAGCCGCACGGACATGGATTCATCGAAGTGACGAGCATAAATCCTGCGGGATAAACAACAGTGAACTTCGCGCGTGAAATGGTGACGATGCGATCTTCGAGTGGCTGACGCATTACTTCGAGCACAGAACGTTTGTATTCGGGCAATTCATCAAGAAATAAAACGCCGTTGTGCGCGAGAGAAATTTCTCCGGGTTGCGGATTGGAACCACCTCCTACTAAAGCAACATCAGAGATCGTATGATGCGGCGCGCGGAAGGGGCGCGTTGTAACAAGACCTGCATTCTTCGAAGTTTTTCCTGCGACAGAATGAATCTTCGTTGTTTCCAAAGCTTCATCCAATGTCATTGGCGGAAGAATTCCTGAAAGCCGTTTTGCAAGCATCGTTTTACCGGCGCCGGGCGGACCAACCATGAGAATATTATGTCCGCCCGAAGCAGCGATCTCCAATGCACGTTTAATATTTTCCTGGCCTTTCACATCAGAGAAATCGACGTCGAATGAATTCGGAGGCTTCGAAAATTCTGCTTCGAGATCTATTTTCACGGGCAGCGCTTCAGAATTCCCTTCGAAGAAGCTGATCACATCAGAAATATGCGACATGCTGTAAATATTTATTCCTTCGACGACAGCAGCTTCCTTCGCATTTTCAGCAGGAAGAATTAATCCTTTAAACCCGGAAGCTTTTGCATGAATCGCCATCGGCAACGAACCACGCACCGGCCGCAAAATTCCATCAAGCGAAAGTTCGCCCATGATCACGTATTCCGAAATATCATCCGCAAGCAATTGCCCCGACGCGCAAAGAATTCCCATCGCAATCGGAAGATCATACGAAGAACCTTCCTTGCGAATATCCGCCGGCGCAAGATTGACGGTGATCTTTTTTCCTGGAATTTTAAAGCCGTTGTTTTTTAATGCAGCGTCGATGCGTTGTTGTGATTCTTTGACGGCGCTGTCGGGAAGACCGACGATGTGAAAGTTGATTCCTGTGTCGATGTTTACTTCGACGGTTACTGTTGTTGCGGAGATTCCGTATACGGCGCAGCCGTAGGTTTTTACTAAACTCATGTGTTGGATTTATGAATAAGATGTGGAACTAAAAAACTGCTAATTTGATATTGATGCTAATGGGAAAAATATAGGATGATGTAGTTGTGTGATGTGTGTTTTCTGGGTGGCAAATGAAAGAGAAATTTTTGAGGAAAGGAAATGTTTGGGGGAGGTTAAACGGAGTTAATTGCTTGTAAACGTTTACAAGCGTTTGTTGTCGGATAATTTGTGTAATGTCTAATATTTAGGAGTAATTTTCAAAGAATTTGGATAACCCAATATCGGACAATTAAGAACAAAAAAACAATCATGACATCCAATTTATTAAATTATTGCGTCTCATGTAGGCGCGAAACCAAACATTCAATTTTATTTACTAAAGAAGAGTCCTCATCTCGCGATGAAGATTTTCATTGGAGTACAGAATACCAAATAATAGAATGTAATGGTTGTTCTTCAATACAGTTCAGGGAAATTTATTCTCATGAAGAAATGGTAAACTACGATGAAGAAGGGAATGAATATTCATACAATTCAATAAAATGTCATCCT
Source organism: Bacteroidota bacterium (assembly GCA_031412295.1). Taxonomy (GTDB): domain Bacteria; phylum Bacteroidota; class Bacteroidia; order Palsa-965; family Palsa-965. The sequence continues at coordinate 150,746 of JANOCU010000008.1, read as the reverse complement.
CCTTATTTACTTGATCACAATTTAATTTCTAACTACTACTACATCCCCGAGAGAATCAGAACTGTTTATTTAGAAACAATCGAAACTTTTAAGTCCAAAAGCTTTTTGTTAGCAGGGGTTGGCTTTAGAGCTATTATTGAAGCTATCTGCATCGAAGAAGGAATTAAAGGAGGTAATTTAGAACAAAAAATATCTAACTTATTAAAGAAAAAATTGATCACTGAAAAGGAATCCAACCGACTTCATTCCATAAGGTTTTTAGGCAATGATTCTATTCATGATATGGTTGTACCCTCCGACAAAAAATTATATATCGTTTTAGGAATAGTAGAACATTTATTGAAAAACTTATACCTAATTGACAAAGAAGCAAAATCTGAACTTGATACAATAATTGACAATTACAAGGACTTTATAGAGCTGGTATGGTTTAAAGTCACATCATTAAAAGTAGGGGATGAAAAGACTTTGAAAGAAATATTAGAAAAAAATACCAGAAGAATTGACACAGCTAATCTTCTACTTTTTTCTCAAAATTTAATTCAAGATATCAATTCAAATAAAATTACTTGGCTTTCAATTGGACAATTAAAGCCAATTGGCTCTAACCCAACAAATATTCAGCATTTTGTAAAAACATAAAAAGACGAATCTCGTAATGAAAACCGCATCTAATACCCTTTGGGCAATTTTAGTAGAAAATATGCCCCGAGAAGAGTGGCTCCATATTTCTTCTTTATACAAAATCGTTGAAGATAATTTTAACAGCTTTACGAAAGACGATCTTGCACCCGTGACACCCAACAATAAAGAGTTGGATTGGCACCGTACTTTAAGAAATGCATTACAAAGTAAAAAAGGTGGATTAAATAAAAAAAATGGGGAAATTCGGTGGGCCATCGGGGCTAAATATTTATTAGCCACAACTAGCAGTATAAAGATTACGTCTAACAAAATTCGCCAAACAGCTCAAATTGCAAATTCTGACTTAGCAGGTAATAAGATATACCTTCAAAGAGCAAGGATCGTATTACCCTATTTGATCAGACAAGCTAAGGCTGGTCAAACAATTTTCTATTCCGATCTTGCTGAAGAAACTGCTATTCCTAATCCAAGAAATTTAAATTACGTTCTTGGTGCAATAGGAAAAGCATTAATAAAACTCAGCAAAAAATCCAAAATAGAAATTCCACAAATTCAATGTTTGGTAATAAATAAAAACACCAGATTGCCAGGTGAAGGGATTGCTTGGTTTATAAATATGGCAGATTTTAAAAAACAGTCCAGGAGCCAAAAGGAGCAAACCGTTAACAGAGTTTTAACTAATATTTATGCCTTTCAACAGTGGGATTGGGTTCTTCAACAATTAAATCTTGAACCTTTAAAAACAGATATCAGGCCCATAATTGAAGAAGCAAAACGAATAAGAGGCAATGGAGGTGAAAGTCCTTTTCACCTTGCGTTTAAAAATTTCATTGCAAAACATCCGGCATCAATTGGCCTGCCAGTGACGGTTGGTGTTGGTAAAACAGAATATTGCTTACCATCTGCGGACACAGTAGATATAGTTTTTACCTCACTCAACACTAAGATCGGCGTTGAAGTAAAATCAAAAATTTCCGACAATGCAGACATTCTCCGTGGGCTCTTTCAATGTGTAAAATATATACATTTAATTGAAGCTGAACAGATCGTAAATAATCAACAACCTGATTGCAGAGTAATTTTAGCGTTAGAAGGCCAGTTCCCAAAAGTGCTGATTAAAGTAAGAAACGTTTTAGGAATTGAGGTTATTGAAAAAGTAAAAATGATTTAATATCACACTCGCTAATAACTCGCAAATAAAAACTGATAATTAGATAGGACTTTAATTCTAATGACAAATCCAACATTCCCATTAATTTCCCTTTCCACTGACGGAGGATTTGACCTAATCCCAAACGAACTTTCATCTTCCTGGGTTTCAACAATTGCCTTGATTGATCCAACTTGTTTTGAAAAGGAAATTTTATTTGACAGCATGGGAAACAAGTGGACTTATCGTAAAATTTTCGAAAAATTTAAAAACAATTGGCTTACTAAAGTTCTTGCAAAAACATTTTATAATCCAACTCACGAAGCAAAAATCATTTGGATCTTTAAAGAAACTTATTCACTCGAGGAACTAAAAAATAGTTTAAAAGTTTGTGTTGACAAAGACGATGATATTATAACTCAATATGAAGAGGCAGATGTAATAAAGTTTGCAATTGATGAAACAAATACTTTTGAAGAAATCATAGGCGTTCTTAATAAATATGTGTTTGATGTTAATGAAGAGTCGCTTTGGAAGGAACAGGAAACAAGAAATAAATAAAGAACATCCCCCAACCCCCATCATGAAAAAACAACAAATCATCGGTCTAATCGGAATCGGAATATTTGCCTGCCTAACCTTCCAGGCCACTTTATATATATTTTATGAAGGTTTTGAAAGAGCACTTTTGAATTTTCAAATCAACCCATTTCTTATTTATGGAGCTTCTAAATATGGATCGTTAGCAATTACTCTTCTTTTGTTTTTCTTATTTACAAAAAAAATAATAAAATATAATTTTGAAGATTTATTGATCGTGAAAAAAGGCTTTATCTTTTTTATATTGTCCTATATTTTTACACAAGTCCTTCAATTCGTATTAGAAATAGTTATTAGCAATTTCAGATCGCCTGAGTACAAACTTGCAATGGAAAGTTATGCTGACAGCATTTCCCGCAGCACCATTATAACAGAAGGTCTTGTTAACCTTCCGGTTTGGACAATACAATATATATTTTTCGCATTAATTATTTTCAGAGGAATAATTTCTTCCCCGAAAAAAAACTAATTACCTGTAGTATATTTGCACATATAACTTTTTGAATTCTTAATTCTTATCCATAAACCATATCTAAATCCTTACCCATGAAACCAAAATCACACATCTATCCCGGCTCCCACTCACTCGGCGTTTACATCACGCTTAAAGATTGCAAAAAAGCAATCGAATGGTACAAAGAAGCATTCGACGCAAAAGAAGTTGGTATACTCACTATGCCGAATGGAAAAGTCGGACATGCAGAAATTGAAATTGAAGGTTCGTTGCTGATGATGGCGGATGAAAACCTGGATTGGGGAAATAAAAGCCCGGAAACTATTGGTGGCAATCCGATGGGCTTCGCGCTGTATGTGAAAGATGTGGATGCAGCATTTCAGAAAGCAATTGATGCGGGTGGAAAAGTTGTTATGCCGCTTAAAGATGAATTTTATGGCGATCGTATCGGGCAGGTGATGGATCCGTTTGGTTATAAGTGGAGCCTCACAACGCACAAAGAAGATGTAAGCTTCGAAGAAATGCAAAAGCGTTTTGATGAAATGTTTAAACAATAAGGGGAAAAGATTACAGATTACCGGATTACAGATTACCAATTACCGGATTACCAATTACCGGATTACCAATTACGGATTACCGGAATTACGATAAGAGATCTTTGAATTGCAACGAACTTAGAATTTTAAAAATTTAAATTATTTTAACCATGGAAACATTAAACTTTTCAATCGAGATCAACGCGGACAAACAAAAAGTATGGAATACAATGCTGAACGACGAAACGTATCGTCAGTGGACAAAAGCATTTCATGAAGGTTCGTATTACGAAGGCAGCTGGGAAAAGGGAAGTGAAATTCATTTTTACGGACCTACGGATGATAAAGGAAACAAAGAAGGCATGTACGCCCGCATCAAAGAAAATGTGCCGCATGAATTTATTTCGATCGAACACCTGGGAATGATAAAGAACGGCGTAGTAGATACCACAAGCGAAGAAGTAAAAAAGTGGACTCCTGCATTGGAGAATTACACATTCGTTGACAAAGGCGACAAGACCGAAGTAAAAATTGAAATGCAAACATCTGAAGAATATAAAAAGATGATGGAAGAAATGTGGCCGAAGGCTTTGAATGATTTGAAGGATTTATGTGAAGGGTAGTTTTTAGTTCGGAGTTTTTAGTTCAGAGTTTCGAGTTTCGGTTTCGAGTTTTGAGTTTTGAGTTTTAGGCTATGACTTTAAATTCAAGAGTATTTTGAATGTTGAAACCGATAGCTATCGGGAGAATGTCCAATTTTGAATCTTGAATCTTGAATTTTGAATTATCTTCGCGATTCATAAAAAACTCCCCTGATGATCAAACGTTTACTTCTTGCTTTTTCACTTCTCAGCTTCTCCCCTGTTTTCGCTCAATTCGCCGGCAATGCGCTGGATTTTGACGGGACGAATGACATGGTAGTTTCTAACACCATTCCAACACTTTTTTCCAACCTTGCAACAAACAGCTTTACGTTTGAAGCATGGGTGAATCCGCGTGGGAATGCTTTTACGCGCATTTTCTTTGCGCAACCTTCCACTACCAATTTTGCGACTGTATCAACCAGCACAGGCAATGTCATTTATTTTTATGTGATTGCTAACGGTACTACCTACAGCATTGCAACGACTGCAGGCATTCCGCAAAATCAGTGGACGCATGTTGCAGCGCGGTGGAATGCAAGCACGCTTACACCTCAAGTGCTTTTTAATGGTGTGCTGCAGGCGGCTGTTGCAGGTGGTTCTTCATCAACCGGCACGAACGGACTGATGACACTCGGTTCACGTCCGGGCGGCGCGCAATATTTTAATGGTGCGCTTGATGAAGCACGTGTGTGGAGCGAACACCGCACCGATTGCCAGGTCCAATCGAACATGAACACCAGCATTACAGGAGTTCAGCCGAACCTTGTTGCAAATTATAATTTCAACCAGGGAATTGCTGGCGGAAATAATACGGGCACAATTACATTGAATGATATTTCCGGAAACGCATTCAACGGCACGCTGACAAACTTTACACTTACTGCGTCAACATCCAACTGGATCACTTCCGGCGCAACAGTTACAACATCAGGAAATCCGTTTACAACATTCAACCGCTCGCAAAGCATGAACATTTGCAGCGGTGGTGATCTTACATTTCCTGATGGATCAACACAAACAAATATCACTGCGCCGTTTGTACAAAACAGTTTGGTAACCGGACCTGTTTGTGATACAATGGTAAGCACAACTGTAACGGTGAATGCGCCTCTTTCGAGGAATGACACAGCGTTTGTGTGCAGCGGAAGCGGTTTTACTTTTGCTGATGGAAGCACACAAACAAATATTGTTTCTTCAGTAGATTACACCAGCACATTACAAACAACAGGAGGCTGCGACAGTTTGGTGATCACGCACGTTGGTGTTTTACAACCTACTTCAGCAGGTGAAACAGTTGCAGTTTGTCCGGGAGGCAATCATACTTTTCCTGACGGCTCGATGTTAATGGGAATTACATCGCAGGTAATTTACACAAGCACGATTTCGAATGCAGCAGGATGCGACAGCACAGTGACAACAACTGTAAATGTAAACTCCACGTATGCGATGAATGATTCGTACACGGTTTGCAGCGGCAACAGCTTTACATTCGCTGACGGTTCAACGCAAAACAATATCACTTCACCAGTTGTTTATACGAGCGCACTTTCCACTGTAAATGGTTGCGACAGTTCGATCACTACTTCAATCGCTGTTGATCAGCCTGACACATCTGTTTCAGTTGTGAATGAAACGCTCACATCAAATCTTGCAGGCGCAACATATCAGTGGCTCGATTGTTCAAATGGTTTTGCGATAATTCCGGGTGCAACGAATCAATCCTATATGGCAATCAGCAATGGAACGTACGCTGTATCGGTAACGATGAACGGTTGTACAGATACAAGTGATTGTTTTCTTATTCTTTCTACAGGAATTTACTCGGCGCAGGAAACTACTTTTCAGCTCTATCCAAGTCCGGCACATGATCTTGTTTATGTCAAAACAAATGGTGCAGAAAGCGGAACAATTGAACTGATGGATCTCTCGGGTAAAATAATTTTCAGTAAAACATTTTCCGGCACAACAACTACAATTGATGTATCCGTATTTGCAAACGGTGTTTATTTTGTAAACATGTATACTGCAAAAGGAAAATCGGTAGCACGATTGGTGAAAGAATAATTGTAATTAATTGCATTGAGAAAAGTTCATCAGCAATGGTGGACTTTTTTTATTCTCTTTTTTAATTAAGAACGCCCCCCGCTTTTTATTACCGCGCAGAACACCCGCCGCTTTTTTATTACCGTAAAGAACACACACAGCTTTTTATTACCGTGAAGAACACACTGCTTTTTTATTACCGCGTAATTTATGGCGCGGTAATGCACGATAACGTAATTGGTTTTAGCCAAATATACAGGTAACGCCTGCCCACAGAAATCTCTGTCAACTAAATGACCTTGTTCGCGAGACACGGATAAAATAAAATTCCCACGCAGATTACCGCAGAGTTCGCTCTTGCCTGCAGCAGCACATGCAAGCGCGCCGGCAGGCAGGGATAGAGCGCAGATAAATCTTTTGTACTATTTCGTCCCTCTCTTCCATTAATTCATCGTAGCCCGTCAATCTTTCGTCTTACATTTTACTAATTACAAATAAACACCAACCCTTCTCCAACACCAACAACCAACCTAATTTCCCAATTCCCTAATTTCCCAATTTCCAATCACCCTTTTTCTATTATCTTTAACCACACGTCAAAACCACCATCTCCTTATGAAAAAATTTTACTTAAGTCTATGCGCGCTTATACTGGTGGCAGGAGCTTATGCACAAACAGCTGCTACAACTACACCGGCACCATCGAATTGTTACACACGCTGGGAAGAAAAATTTGAAGAGCGTGGAGCCACTGAAGTAAAGGACGGAACTTATGATGATATAATTATTTCCGTTCGCTCCGGACCTGATGCGCAATGTTACTCGGGAAAAGTGGAAGTGAAAGACGGAAAAATTATTTCCATGCACCGCAGAATGGCAGATGGCTCGTACGAAATTTTCAAACCAAAATTGAAATATGAAATTCCGATGACCATCACCAACGGAATCTCAGCCACACTACTCACCATGGACGACGCACTCATCAACGTCATCTTCCCGAAAACACTAAAGCCGAAAAAAGTAGGCTACACCGCCGCCCCCGACCCACCGCAAGACTAGGCCCACGCACGAAGGGCCAGCGCACATCTGGTAATCTCGTAATCTGGTAACTGGGTAATTGTTGCGATTAAAAAAATTCAAAATGAAAGGCGAACGTTTCCGTTCGCCTTTTTCATGCAATAATTAGCAGCAAGAAATTATAATTCTACCAATATTTTTTTCAATTACCCAGTTACCATCCCGATCTTTCATCGGGAAGATTACCAAATCACATGCAGCACAATGCTTACCGGTACGCAGATATTCGGGCAGCGTTATGTATACCGGTACGCAGATATTCGGGCAGCATTATGCTTACCGTCACGCTGATTTCCGTGTAGGACTTTGCTTACCGTTCCGCAGACTCTCCGGTGGGGTGCTGTGTGTTTATCGTTTGAGTTTTTGGGGATAGTCGAGCCGGTAGTGCATTACGTTCATCTTTCCTTTTTCGGCTTCTACAGCGTCATCTACGAGCACGGGTTTGGTTGTGTCGGAAGGCAACGCGCTGATGTTGGCGGGTGAAACTTTTTCTTTGTGTTTGTCAGGGAAGATGAGATACAAATGTTCGTGCATGCTTTTCTTCACGTAATCTACTTCTTCATTTAAAAGAATTTCGCCGTTGTCGTTAAATTTAAAATACAACGTATCGGCGGTGCTGTTTGCATTTGTGACCGCATCTTTTCCGTGATCAAAATAAACATCAAGATTTCCGCGATAACCCGATTTTACCATGAACATGTAAACGGGAGGTTGGTATTGTTCTTTAATATTCACATACCACAACACCGGCGCAAGCACAAACGCAACCTGGATTGCCACATCCCATTCCCACTGCAGATTTAACCTTGAAAGTATAAAAGCAAGTGCCAGGTAAATCGCCGCGCTTGCAGGAAAATAATACCAATACGTTTCAAGCGATGCATTCCCCAGCCAGTTCCACAAAAACGCCATCACGAAAATCGCAAGAAGCGCGTAAGAAACAAGTGCGAGTGGATAGCGGTAGAATTTCACAAAAAAATGTTTGTTGTTTAAAAAAGTTTGTTGTTTGTAGTTAAAAAATAGTGGGAATTATCGAAACATAAGGAACGACAAACAACTAACAACAAACAACCGCTCAAGAAAAATTCAACTCCTGAGATTACGCTTCCTCCACAGTAAACTCATAAAATTCCATGATCTGGTTGGCGAGCAATTTTTTGCATGCTTCATCCACTTTCACCGATGCCGCTTCTTTATCCGCCGCTTCAATCTCAAGTGTAATGTGCTTACCAATACGCACGTTCTGGATCTCAGCCAAACCGAGGTTTTTCATACTTCCGGTCACCGCTTTTCCTTGTGGATCAAGAAGTGCTTTGAGTGGCATTACGTCTATTTCTGCTTTGAATTTCATGGTGGAGAAATTTGCTAATGTGTTAATGTGCTGATGTGCTAATGAATCGGAGTGCAAAATTAAGGATTATGAGCGGAGAGATTACCTCATTTTATTAACATTTCTCCGGCTATTCGGTCGGCGGAGCTCCCTGCTATCCGGGCTATTCTTTGCATTTCCTTGTTAAAGGGAGACGCACAAACCCACCCGCACACGTTTTGCCACCAAGGCACCAAGACACAAAGAAAAAATCTCCCTATAGCTCTTTTGTCATCCTGAGCGACAGCCGAAGGACGACAAAAGAGCTAGCCGGCAACCTTTTTGCTCACCAGATTATTCACCACCGACATAAAAATATAAAGCACAATCGCCAATGGAATTCCCACAAACTGCAACGTCACCAAAAGCAAAACCGCCGCTGCCAAAAAGCTCCAGCGAATTTCATTTCCCTTCCATCCGAACGATTTGAATTTTAATGCGAAGAGTGGGATTTCGGAAATGAGGAGAATGGACATAATTACAGTCAGTCCAATCAAAGACCAGGTATTTAAAAGCATTGGTAAGTCTGTGCTTGCATACCATAATGTGTCACCACCAAATTTCAGTATCAATGGGATAGCACAAATCAAAATAGCATTTGCAGGCGTCGGAACACCAATGAAAGAATCACTTTGACGTGTATCAATATTAAACTTCGCAAGCCGCAATGCAGAAAAAAGTGGGATAAGGAAAGCTACATATGTCAAAGGAGGATAGCGCTGAAGCAAATCTCCATTAAGCGCCGAAATCATTGTTTCAGGATTGTTATGGAAAATCGAAATTTGAATAAGTTTAAACATAACCACCCCTGGCACCACACCAAACGTCACCATATCCGCCAATGAATCCAACTGCTTTCCGATTTCCGAATATTGCTTCAGTGCCCGCGCAACAAATCCATCCAAGAAATCCAGCACCGCAGCAATCCCAACCAAATAAGCACTCCAAACAAGATTGCCATCAAACGCAAATACAATTGCCAAACACCCGCAAAGCAAATTCAGCAACGTAATAATATTGGGGATAGTAAATAGTTTCATCGACGACAAAGATAGCGCTAAGAATGAATGTGCTAGTGTGCTAATGCGGTAATGTGCTAATGTGTGTTAAGGACAATCGGACATTACAACCTTGCTCAGATTAATTTATTCGCCATTCAACCCTACAAGAGTTGCGCGCAAAGCATACGCGCAACTCTTTGAGAGTTTCACTATTTCAAACTCCTCCGGCATTAGCACATTACCGCATTAGCACACTAGCACATTTAATTTGCACATTTGCACATTCCCCCATTTGCACATTTAAACCATGCTCTTCAACTCGCTCCACTTCATGATTTTCCTGCCCGTGGTGTTCATCCTCCATTGGCTCGTTCCTGTTGTATGGAGAAGATATTTGTTGCTCGCAGCCAGCTACTATTTCTACATGAGCTGGAATCCCTGGTTCGGAATTTTATTAGCAGGAACAACCTTGATCGATTGGTACTGTGCTGTAAAAATTCAAAATTCAAAATTCAACATTCTCCCGATACCTATCGGGATCAAGATTCAAAATTCAGAACAACAAACAACAAACGAACAACAAACAACAAACAACAAACGTGCGGACAAAACATGGCTATTGATTAGTATTATAACAAACCTCGCCTGTTTAGCCGGATTTAAATACTTCGCTTTCCTCTACAATACATTTTCATTCGCCGGTTCTTATTTCTCCGATCAGTCGCCGCATTACCTGGAAGCGATTCTTATCCCGGTCGGACTTTCATTTTACACGTTTCACTCCATGGGTTATGTCATCGATGTGTATCGCGGAACAATAAAAGCTGAAAAAGATCCTGGAATTTTTGCGTTGTTCGTTTCGTTTTTTCCGCAGCTTGTAGCCGGACCCATCGCACGCTTTACCGATCTCGGAGTGCAATTTCATGAGCGGAAATATTTAAGCAAAGAAAATATTCTCCTCGGTTCACGCCTCGTGCTCTGGGGATTTTTTAAAAAGATTGCCATCGCCGATCGACTTGCCGATTTTGTTAACCCGCTTTTTAATCATCCTGAAAATTACAACGGACTCTCACTTCTTGTCGCAGGATTCTTTTTTGTCGTGCAAGTGTATTGTGATTTTTCAGGTTATTCCGATATCGCCACCGGTGTTGCAAAATTTTTCGGCTACGATCTTCAGCTGAATTGGCGCAGGCCGCTGCTTTCAAAATCGCTGCAGGAATTCTGGACGCGCAATCACATCAGCATGACCACCTGGTTCCGCGATTATCTCTACATCAGCCTGGGAGGAAATCGCGGCACGTACAATAGATTCCTGCTGAATATTTTTCTCGTCTTTTTAATCAGCGGACTCTGGCACGGCGCAAGCTGGACATTTGTAATTTGGGGCGCGATGCATGGGGTTTTCTATTTGGGAGAAATTCTTTTGAAAAAGGGACGAGGGACGAAAAGGGGACGAGGGACGAAGGAACAACAAACAACAAACTACAAACGAACAGCGCTGGGAAGTGCGGCCGGCTGGTTCTACCTCATTTTATTCCACACCATTTCCTTAATCGCGTTCAGGGCGAATTCATTTGATGATCTTGGAATTATTTACCGGAAAATTTTCAGCTTCGATTATAATTTGATTACAACTTATTATGAATTGCGGACGCTGAAAGATTTCTTCCCGTTGCTTTTGGCTTTATGCGGGATACTTTTTCTTTTTATGAAAGAGCTGAACGAAGAAAATGGCTGGATAAACAAACTTCCTTCGTATGAAAAATGGTTACGTCCTGCATTTTATACGTTACTATTTGTTCTTCTCTTCACCATCGGAAATTTCAGCTCAAACGAATTCATTTATTTTCATTTCTAAATAAAATTGCTTGCACGATGAAAAACATTATAAAGATTTTATTTATGTGCAGCCTTGTCTTGACTATTTCCTGCAAAGAAGATGCGACTCGGAATATTACATCTTTTCTTGAGGATTGTAAGGATACAACGCTCCCCTGTGCAGCTGTTATAGAGAAACATCATATAGATAAAATAGGAGCTACTATATACTGCGATTTGGTTATTTCAAAAATCCGAAATCAAGAAAACAGTTTTGATAAAATGGAAATATACCCCATAGAAAAGCACGTGAAAAAGACTCAACTGTTCTTGGATGTTATATTAAAGAACAAGAACCCTTTGTATATGTGGGTTTTTTATATAAAAACAACAAACCAAAAATTATATATTTCCTCACAGAAAATGGCAAGATAAAATCATGTATACCAATCGCGGTTATAGATGGAAGAATTTGGAAATGGCTATAGTCGTAATTAATTATAAAAAATGAAACGTGCTTTAATCTTCGCCTCTCTCGCCATCGTGCTGCTTTATGCGGTTCGTATGATCGAGTATGCAGGAATACGGAGAAATGCGAAAGGTGAATTTGCAAAGCTGCGTCAAACATTTCTTGAGAAAAATAATTTCAATTTAATCGTCATCGGTTCATCACGCGCGGAATGTCAATTTTACACACCACTCATTGATTCCGCAACAGGATTAAAATCATTCAACATCGGAATGGTTGGTTCCATTATGCCATTCACACGTGCAACGCTCGAAGCTTATCTTGTAAACAGCAAAGCACCGGAATATGTTGTGCTGAATCTTGACCTCCATTCTTTTTCCGATAATCCCGATACCGTTTACAGCTTCCCGCGGTATTTCGCTTATCTCGAAAATGAAAAATTATATGAAGGTTTAAAAGAGCGCGACAAACGATTTACTTATTTTAAATACCTGCCGTTTTACAGCATGCCTTATTATTCGGCACGCTATTTAAATTCTTCCTTACGCGGCTATACCGGCACGCAGGGAAAATATGATGCAGATTTTGAGCTTGGCTTTGCACCGCATCCGCAAAACACACGACTCGGCGATTTGGATACAATGACGATTCCTGTTTTTAACAATCATCCCTCCGCACTGATTTGGCAGGAATTGGAAAGAATTGAAGCCATCTGCAAGAAAAACGGTTCGCAATTGATCCTTGTCGTATCACCACTTTTTTACCGCAGGGAAGAAAAAGAGGTCAATTATTCAAGGTTTATCGGCGAGTTCAGCAGCTTTGCAATAAAGCATAATTTACCTTTCATCGATCTCTCGCACGACTCCATCAGGCAAAACAAAACCTTCTTCGCTGATCCCGCTCATCTCAATAAAGCAGGGGCATTGGCTTTTACACGACGATTTTGCGCCGAACTCAGGCAATATATCCGCCCCTGATTCGTTTTGGAGACGTCAAAGGATTCACTTAACTTTATAGGATAAATTATGAAGCGGATTTTTCCCCTATTTGCGGTAATTGCAACGGTTTTTTCCATCAGCCCTTCTATTGCCCAGACATCAGCACCTAAATACAGTAACGAGTTTCTCGCTATTGGTGTGGGCGCACGTTCACTTGCGATGGCAAATGCCAGTGTTGCAGGTGTCGATGACGTGACTTCCGGCTATTGGAATCCTGCAGGTCTGCTCGGAATAAAAAGCAATGCGCAGGTTGGACTGATGCACGCCGAATATTTTGCTTCTATCGCTAAATACGATTATGCTTCTGTCGCAGGAAGAATTGATAGCGTCAGCTCTTTCGGTTTCAGCGTAATTCGTTTTGCTGTTGATGATATTCCGAATACAACTCAATTGATCGATGCCGGCGGAAATATTAATTACGACCGCATCACCACTTTTTCGGCGCAGGATTATGCATTCATTTTTTCTTACGCACGTAAATCTCCAATAGCAGGTTTGAATTATGGTGCGAACGTAAAAATTATCCGCAGGAAGATCGGTGACTTTGCCGGTGCGTGGGGATTCGGAATTGATGCAGGCGCGCAGTACGATTATAAAGGCTGGAAATTCGGTGCTGTTGTGCGTGATGTTACTTCAACATTCAATGCATGGAGCTTTAATCTTTCACAGGAAATGCAGGATGTGTTTCTTGCAACAGGAAATATTATTCCGTCAAATTCACTTGAGCTTACTCTTCCGCGTTTGATCTTCGGGGCAATGAAAAAAGTTCCTTTCGGCAAACAAAAGAAATTTTCCATCGCAGGTGAATTGGATTTCATCAACACATTCGACAGTCAGCGAAATGTATTGATCAAAACAAATGTCTGGAGCTTAGAGCCGGTGCTCGGAATTGAAGCCGGGTTTAAGAACATGATCTTCCTGCGCGGCGGAATCGGAAATATTCAGAAAGCAAAAGATGTTTTCGGAAAAGATGTAACAACGATACAGCCGAATCTTGGAATAGGAATTAAAATTAAATCACTCACCATCGATTATGCATTAACCGATGTTGGCGATCAGTCTGTGGCACTGTACTCGAATATTTTTTCGATCAAGCTCGACATCAACCGTAAACCCAAATAGAGCAAACGTTTTTTACCCGCGGCAAATCCGTTGACGTTTCTCTGCACATGTTATTGACCCTCTTGCATGAAACGACTTTACACGTTATTCGTTGTTTCTTTACTCTTAACTGTTTCCGCAGCCGCACAGAGCTATGGAAATGAATGGATCGTCTATTCCCAGAAATATCTTAAGATCAAAGTTGCCAACGATGGAATTTATCGTGTCGATTCCACCGTGCTCAGCAATGCGATGAATGCAATTGGTGTTCCGCTCAGCTCCGTTGATCCGAGAAACTTCCAGCTTTTTCATAATGGTTTGGAAGAATATATATGGGTGCAGGGCGAAACAGACGGAACATTCGACGGCACCGATTTTCTTGAATTTTATGGCATTCACAATGACGGTGCAAAAGATTCCGCGCTTTATCTCAATGGAAATACAATTCTGAATCCGTACTACAGCATTTATACGGATACAGCAGTTTATTTTCTTACATGGAATTCTTCACTTGCAAACCGTCGTTTTACAAATACTGCTGATACAGCATTTTCTACCTACACACCTGCGCAATGGTTTACCAACCGCGAAACATTTATCGGTGCAGCAGCTTATTTTCCCGGAGTGCAAAATGCGTTAGGCTTAACTGATCCTGATTTTATTTCTTCCGAAGGATTTTATGATCTGCCTTTTGATTATGCCACTTCTGCTTCGCGAAATGTATATTCTGCAAATGCTTATACAGCTCCCGGTCGCCCTGATGCACGCGTGCAGGTAAAAGTCGGTTCGCATTCGGATGATGGAAATATTCCGCTGGATAACGAAATTCAAATTCAGTTTCCTTCCGTGCTTTTTGATACGGTGTATAATGGTTACCAGGTGCACACGTATAATTTTAATACGATCGATCCTGCTGTTTTAGGTGCAAGCTTCACCACGTTTGTTGTCAGCAGCATTAATCCAAACGCTTCTGTTTCTTCAGGTCGCACTGCAATTGCTTACATTTTGCTCGATTATCCGCACACGTTTCATATGGAAGGGAGAACTCGTTTCTTCGGTCACCTTCCTGATGATCCTGCAGGGAAATCGTATTTGCAATTGACAGGCGTTGGCGGAAGCGGACCTGTTCGTGTGTATGATTTTTTTAATCACGAACGTATCACTTCAACTTCCGTTGGTCCGGTTCATCATGCGCTTGTAAATAATGGAAACGGAACTGAAAAACCATTTGCTGTTGTAGATGAAGCAAGCGTTAGAAATGTAACTGTGCTTGCTCCTGTAACGCCTACAGCTTCATTCACAGATTTCGGTTTCACTCCTGTTGATTCTGCTTTTGTTATCGTTGCGCACAAATCGTTGATGAATGTCGCGCAGCAATACAAAACATACAGAAGCTCATTCGCAGGCGGAACAAGAAACGTTGTGCTGGCAGATGTTTCTGAATTGTATGATCAGTTTGCTTACGGTGTTGCACAACATCCATTATCGATCAGAAATTTTTCTGCGTTCATGATCGCTAATTATCCAACACCGCCTGCGCATTTATTTTTAATGGGAAAATCCATTTACGCAGACTATGCACGTTCACATCCGTTAGCACCGAATCTTGTTCCTACTTACGGATATCCGCCCTGCGATAATTCACTTACTGCAGGATTGAACGGAACATTATGGGAACCTGCTATTCCTACAGGAAGAATTGCAGCACGCGATTCTGCACAGGCGCAATGGTATTTGAATAAAGTGATTTCATACGAAAGTCAACCTCCTGCAGAATGGATGAAACATGTTTTGCATTTTGGTGGCGGATCAAATTCAATTGAGCAAAACCAATTTTCAGGTTACTTAAATGGTTATGAAACAATCATCGAAGACACTTCTTTCGGGGGATTTGTTCAAACGTATTTAAAAACATCATCATCACCGATTCAAATCAATCAATCCGATTCGTTGCGCGACAGAATTGAAGCCGGAATTTCTATCATGACATTTTTCGGTCATGCTTCAGGAACCGGTTTTGATCAAAGCATTGACGATCCGACAACCTACAATAATGTAGATCGTTATCCATTCTTATTGGCGAATTCATGTTACGCAGGAGATATTCATTCACCCGGAATAAGTTCGAGTGAAGCGTTTACATTGATTGAGCAGAAAGGAACAATCGGTTACCTCGCTTCTGTCGGATTAGGTCTTCCTGGATTTTTGAATTTGTATTCCACCAATATTTATCGATCTGTCGGACAAACATTGTACGGAGAAAGTATTGGTGAATGTATTCAATGGAGTGTTCGCCAGGCAGAGCTTGCTTACCCGCAGGATATTTTCCTGAAAACAACATTGATGGAAATGACATTGGAAGGCGACCCTGCAGTTGTGATCAATTCTTTTCCGAAACCCGATTATCAAATTACAAATGCAGATGTTTGGTTTGACCAGGATTCACAGCCCGACAGTATTTCTGTTTATGCGAAGATCACGAACGTCGGCAGAGCGATTACGGATACAATGATCGTTCAATTGTTCAGACGTTTTCCTATGGGAGATACCACTTCGCAATTCCTGCAAATTCCATCCACACTTTTCAGGGATACGATCAAATTTAAAATTCCTGTTGATCAGCAAAGAGGAATTGGTTTAAATCACATCAGGATCACCGTCGATTTCTACGGGCAGATTGATGAGCTGAATGAAAACAATAACGCAACCGTTCCTGATATTGATCTGCTCATCCGTGGAAGCGCAATCGTTCCGGTTTATCCATATGAATACGCTGTTATTCCTGCTGACACCATTACGCTAAAAGCTTCAACGGTAAATCCGCTTGAACCGATGAAAACATATCGCTTCGAATTGGACACAACCGATTTGTTCAACAGCGCATTTAAACAAACGTATGTTGTGCTTGCTCCAGGTGGTGTGGTGAATTGGTCGCCGAATTTAATGTCGACCGATAGCATGGTTTATTTCTGGCGTGTCAGCCCGGATTCATTAACAACCGCAGATGTTTTTCTCTGGAGAGAAAGTTCGTTTCAATACATCGCGAATCAAGTCGGTTGGGGACAAGATCATATTTTTCAATTCACGAAAGATAATTACCAGTTTGTAAAATTAGATCGCACTGCAAGAGATTTTGAATTCGTGAATGATGTAAAAACTATTTTCGTTAAGAATGGAATTTACGGAGCGACCATTCCATGGAATGAAGTGTATTACAAAATTGATAATAGCATTCAGCATATTTTCTCTTGTGTCTTCAGCTGCGGCGGTGGTGGTGTTACGATTGCAGTAATTGATCCGGTATCAGGAAATCCATGGCAATATCTTGATACAAATGCGACTGGTCCTGCTGGAAATTGTATTTGTTATCCGCAAACTTTTTACGCGTATGATTTTGCTGATGATACACCTGCTGGAAGACAAAACATTGAAAATTTCATTGCAGCTATTCCAACCGGTGCGCATGTGTTAGTGTATAGCCAGTATTATCACAATGCACAATCGTACAATCCTGCATTACTTACACAGTTTTCTACAATCGGAAGTGACACGCTGGCAAGCGTACAAGACACCACTGCATTCATTGTTTGGGGTGTAAAAAACGGACCTGCAGGAAATGCAACAGAAGTAGTTGGTGCAAATCAAAATTCACTCATCACTTTGCAGGATACATTTGTTACGAATTGGAATACAGGACAAATTACTTCACCTGTTATCGGGCCTGCTGCAGCGTGGGGATCTTTTCACTGGAAGCAGCATGCAGAAGAAGTGCCGGATAATGATATTGTTTCTGTTGTGCTTTATGGAATTACTGCGAATGGCATACAGGATTCGCTTACAACATTCGTAGAAGATTCTACAGATATTAATTCATTGCTTCCTTATGTAAATGCTTCTGCATATCCTTATATCCGTCTTGTTGCGAAGATGAAAGATGATACTTCACGAACGCCTGCACAAATGGAACGCTGGCACGTATTGTATTCGCCGATGCCGGATGTTGCAGTAAATCCACCGCGCGCATTTTCTTTTTACAGCGATACATTGCAGGAAGGTGCTAATGCAAAACTTGCTGTTGCGATTCAAAACTTAACGCCGTGGTCATTGCCGGATTCGCTGCTCCTCACCTATTGGATCATTGACAAAAATCGCGTGCGGCATAATCTTCCGCAGAAACTGCGCGTCGGTCCGTTTACAGGATTCCAATGGTTCATTGATACCGTTTCAGTGAGCACAACAGGTTATGCAGGAGCAAATGAATTGTGGCTCGAAGTAAATCCGGTTGGAAACAGCAATTCGCAGCTGGAACAATATCATTTCAATAATGTGCTGATGGTTCCGTTCACTGTTAGCACTGACCAGGTTAATCCATTGCTTGATGTAACATTCGATGGTGTGCACATCATGGACAAAGATCTTGTTTCAGGAAAGCCGGGAATTCTCATTACGCTCAAAGATGAAAATCAATTTCTCGCGTTGAATGACACAAGTGATTTTAATGTTTTCCTGCGTAAACCTTCACAGCAAGTTGCACAGCTTATCCAGTGGGGCGCGGATATGCAATTCATTCCTGCAGTGCTTCCGAATAATTCCTGCAAAATTCTTTTTAACCCGACGTGTGCAGAAGACGGTATTTATGAATTGATCGTGCAGGCGAAAGACCGTTCTGATAACCAATCGGGATTAATTGATTTTGAAATTTCGTTTGAAGTCATTAATCACTCAACGATCACGAATGTTTTAAATTACCCGAATCCGTTTTCATCTTCAACACAATTTGTTTTCACGCTCACCGGCACAGAAGTCCCTGATCTTTTCACCATACAGATCATGACCATCACCGGAAAAGTAGTTCGTGAAATCAACCGCGATGAATTCGGTGATCTGCACATCGGAAGAAACATCACCGCCTATTCCTGGGACGGCCGCGACCAGTTCGGCGATCAGCTTGCGAATGGTGTTTACCTCTACCGCATCATCACCCGCATCGACGGTCAGAGCATCGAACAAAGAGAAAGCGGCGCCGACCAATTCATCAATCAAGGCTGGGGCAAAATGTACTTAATGCGGTGAAAAAAGTGGTTAGTTTGGAGTGGTTAGTTCGGAGATTTTTTACTGTGCCTCTGTGTCTTTGTGGCAAAATTAACGTGACCAGGAAATGTTAATGCGCATGATTTCGTGCCTTTGTGCCTTAGTGGCGATCTTTTTTTCTTGAGCCACATTAAACCTTCTGACAAAAGAATAGTCCAACCCGCAGAAACTAATCTTAACACGTATGAAATTATCAAAAATCATCCTCTTCCTCCTTCTTTTCACCGGATTCGGCATTCCTGAAAACGCCCACGCGCAACGCGGTCAACGCACACCACGACAAAAAGCAGCTGCCCGCAAAGCAGACAAAATTCATGCACGTCGCGTAATTCGTCGTACGGCTTATGTCATTTTACATGCGCAGAAAAAAGTAAAAGAAAATAAAAATTACACCGGCGATCTCGCACGTGCCGTTGCGCATCAGCGTTATGCGCGTAAGCTTTATTTCCAGGGAAAATTCCTTCGCGCCATGCACCAATCGCGACGCGCAAGACATTTTGCTATTCTCGCCATCCAGGCAAACAAAGGAACAGAAACAGCAGATATGAAACTGGATCCGGAAGATGAAGCAGTGATGAATGACACACCCGCAAACGATGCCGAACTCGATAAAGAATTGGAAACCGCAAGCCCGGGCTATTCTCAAAAAGACCAGGATTTCGTTGATGCAGCAATCAGTGATTTGGATTTAAGTGACGTGGAGTAGTTCGGAGTTTTTAGTTCGGAGTTCGGAGTAAAAAAAATTGATTAACAGAAAGTCGCCTTGGTAACAGAGGCGACTTTTTATTTTTATGATAACGTTTGAGATATTTTTCGTCTATTTGATGAATAGCTCTTAACTCCGGATATGAACAAATGTCTTCTTGTAACAGTTTTCTTCTTCATTTTTTCCATCTGCTGTTTCGCTAACCGTAAAGTTGAAAAACAATTGCTTGGGTCATGGAAAATGATTAAAAAAGATTCGGCTGGTTTTGTTCTCACAAATACTTCTACTACCCAATTTTTTTCTTTTTATAAATCCGGCCACTTTCAAATAAACGACGTGGATATAGTCAAGGATTCGACCCAAAAAATTTATGGCCAGCGGTTTTATTATGGGAAATGGGAAATAAATCGAAAAAACGATTCACTTTCTATTCGGAAAAGTTTTCCGTTGATGGGTTTGATCGAATATGATAAGAATTATAAAATTCTTAAGCTGTCGGATTCTGTATTAGTGCTCAGCTATTCGAAAAGGGGAATTGCATATCAGTCACAGTTCGTAAGGGTTGTGCCAATCGCTCAAATGGTATCGGGTGGCGAAATAAATTTTGTCAAGGTTAAAAAAAAGGATTTTGTGCTTGACGACAGAAAATTCGTTCTTGTCAATTCCGCAGACACAACGAAGAAAGTTTTGATCAGCGCATCAGAAAGAATTGACGTGACAATTGAAGAACCTACGTCAGATACAACGATAGAATCATATGAATCCTCAACAGGAGGAGAAATTGTGGGGATTACTGACTCAGCGATACAGCTGAATATTTATCAATATAAAACCAGCATTTTTTATAAAAACGATTCAAGCAAAACGCTTGTAAAAAATTATAACGAAGTATTTATAAAAACAATTGAGTACAAAAAAATAAGCTCATTTTCATATATCAGCAAAAAACAAGAAAGACGGAACGTGGTTTTCGGTGGCATCTCCACGTTCGCGGGGTTGAATCTTTTATTCATCGCCCCATTAGTGAGCATAAATTATTTAAAAGGAGGATTTAATTCTAAACGTTATTTTACATGGGCAGGAATCAGCTTGCTAACCATGGGAATTTCCATCCCGATCAGCGCTATCGGTACAGAAAGATCATTCAAGCTTACACGGAAAAATTTAATAGCAGACCCCGACTATTGGTACTTCGACAATTGAAATTATGCAAGCCGTTTTTTCTGCGTATCTTATGCATTGAATTAAAATTTATTAATAAAATATAATTTATGGGAACTGGTTCATTAATGTGGTATGGCTTAGCAATCGCAGTTTTTTTAGTTGGATTAGTTTATTTTATCCGCAAAAAAAAGTAAGTCGCAAAAAACCTCGCTGATAGCTATCTTTGATCGTAAATGCGACAGAAGCTTTTTCTCCTTACACTTTTAAGCGCTGCATTACTCACGGCGGCATGGCCACCGTGGGGATTTGCTCCTTTGCTTTTTATCGCATTCATTCCGCTGTTTTACGTGCAGCATATTATCTCAGGCGATAATCGTTTACGCGCGCGGCATCTTTTTCTTTATGGAATGATCGCGTTCGGCGTTTGGAACGGACTTACAACCTGGTGGATCTGGTATGCATCGCCTTTCGGAGCCGTAATGGCAACCGCAGTGAATTTATTCCTGATGACATTCACGTTTCTCATCTTCCACAAAGTCAAACGTGTATTGCCTGAACGACTCGGTACGTTCGTTTTTATTCCGCTGTGGATCACCTTTGAATTCATACATCACCTCTGGGACATCAGCTGGCCATGGGTTACGCTCGGCAATGCATTCGCCGATTCACACAAAATAATTCAGTGGTATGAAATCACAGGCGTTTTCGGAGGAAGCTTTTGGGTGCTGATCATCAACGTGCTTTTATTTGAAATCATGAAGCACAGGAATACATTGCTTCGACCGATGGGAATCAGAATGATTTATATTTCCTCGCTTGCAATTATTCTTTGTGTACCCATCATTTGTTCGCTCATCCGTTATCATACCATCAACCTTGAAGAGAATAAAAAGAATTCCATCAAGGTTGTTGTCGTTCAGCCAAATATTGATCCGTATATAAAATTCGAGTCTGATTTTCGTGTGATGACGGAGAACATGCTCTTGCTTGCTGAATCAAAAATAGATTCCACTACAGATTATGTTGTTTTTCCTGAAACATCATTAGTAGAATCTTTGTGGGAAGGAAAATTACAATATACATGGTCGGTTCAGCGCCTGCGTGCGTTTTTGAAAAATTATCCGAAGCTTAAAATCGTTTCAGGTGCAAGTACTGCATATGAATATAAGCCCGGCGAAAAACATTCACCCACTGCGCGTAAATTTTTGCAAGACGATCAGTATTATGAATCGTACAATTCGGCAATACAAATTGATTGCACCAAAACAATTCCTGTTTATCATAAATCGAAGCTGGTTCCGGGTGTAGAAAAAATGCCTTTTCCCGCAGCACTTGGATTTTTGGAAGATTTCGCAATTGATCTTGGCGGCACTTCCGGAAGCCTGGGCATGCAGGAAGAGCGAACAGTATTTGTTTCGAAATATGGTCCCGGAAAAGTTGCGCCTGTAATTTGTTACGAATCTATTTACAGCGATTATGTCGGAGAATACATTCGTAACGGCGCTGATTTTATTTTTATCGTTACCAATGACGGCTGGTGGAAAGATACGCCCGGTTACAAACAACATCTGACGTACGGAAGATTACGCGCCATTGAAACACGCAAAAGTATTGCACGTTCTGCCAACACCGGAATTTCCTGCTTCGTAAATCAGCGTGGAGATATAGATCAGCCGCAACCATGGAATAAGGCCACCGCAATAAAACAAACACTAACTTCGAATGAAGGTTTAACATTTTACACCCGCTATGGCGACTTAATTGCAATCGCGATGTCGGGTTTAAGTGTTATCGCTATTTTATATTCACTCTTTAAATTCTTCAAACGAAAATTCACCAGGAACCCCATCGCATGAAAAAATATTTCTACATCGGACTATTCGGATTATTTGTAGTGGAAGTTTTGAAGGGATATTTATTAATGCCAATGCCGGGCAGCCAGGAACAAAACAGTGTTTCACTCGTCTATTTTTTATACGACAAACGCTGGCTCTTTCGCATTTTATTCATGATCCTTATTATCGCCGGGATAAAAGATGTTTTCCAAAAAAGAAAATGGATCCCGGTCGTTTTTCTTTTGATCGCAGCTGCCGGAATTTATTTTGCGGATTTTATGATGAGTGCAGATAGAATGTTTCATGAACCATCTACGCTTGCGTTTAAATCCAAAAAGGAAAATAAATTAAACGACAGCAGTCTTGTCATTTGCGTTACTTATAAAGGAATTTCAAAGGCTTACCCGATTCAATTCCTGACTTTCCATCACCAGGTGCAGGATACGATCGCAGGAAAAGCGATCATGGTTACGTATTGTTCTGTTTGCAGAAGCGGAATTGTTTTCGAGCCTGTTGTAAATGGAAAACAGGAAAAATTCCGTCTTGTCGGTATGACGCATTACAATGCAATGTTTGAAGATCACACAACCAAAAGCTGGTGGTCGCAGGCGGATGGAATTTGTATTGCAGGTCCGATGAAAGGCAAGATGCTTCCTTATGTTTCGTCGAGCCAAATGACAATAAAAAAATTCACACAACTATTTCCGAATACATTGATCATGCAGGCTGATCCGCTTTATTTGGCTGAGTATGATTCTGAACGCGTTTTCGAGCAGGGAAAAATTACAACAGGGATTGAACGGACGGATACTGCTTCATGGAAAGATAAATCGTGGGTGATAGGAATTGAATTGAATAATAAATCAAAAGCATATGACTGGAATGAATTAAAAGCAAAACGTGTGATCAATGATCATATAGACAATACAGGAATTGTCATCGCGCTTGCTGAAGATCGCCAGACGTATTGCGCGTTCGAAAATCCATTTTACCCAATGACCGGCGGCGCTGCAGATTTTACAATCAGTCATGACACCTTATTTTCAAATGGAAGAGTCTATGATTTTTCCGGAAGAAATTTAGAAAAATCGCGCGAACAATTAACTCCTGTTCCATCGAAGCAGGAATTCTGGCATAGCTGGAAACAATTTCATCCTGCAACGCTTAAATAGTAAATGTGAATTTGTAAACCGAAATTCAAACAGCAAATGAAACCAGTTGTCTTCGCAGCATTATCATTTTTTTTATTCGCTTGTAATCCATCCGGTGAAAATCATCCTGATGCTGATTCTGTTCCTGATTCTACAAAACAGCTGCAGGTAAAAGCAGATGCATTTTCCGAAGACATTGATGCGGATGATAACGTAAAAGCAGATTTGCTTATGAGAACTGAAACACTTGGACAGCTACAGCTCGGACTCAGCGATAAATCAACGATCAAAGAAATAGGAAATCCTGCTTATAAATCTGCGATAACAAAATGGGAAGCAGATGGCATGTATCACCAGGATTGGACGTACGATTCAGGAATTGATTTGAATATGGCCGGTTCCGATTCTTTGAAGTTGGAAATTTTCAGCTTGCGGTTTTTTGCTCCGTGCACTTTAAAAACTTCACGCAATATCGGGATTGGCAATTCGATGGCCGAAGTAAAAGAAGCGTACAAAGATGTGCTGCCTGAAAACCAGGGCCAGGAACAATCGCTTATTGCAGGAAGCGTTTATGGCGGAATAATTTTCAACTTTGAAAGTGACAAGCTGAGTTCTGTTTTTATCGGCGCCGCGGCAGAATAATTACCAATTACGATCATTTTCCTGCCGGTTATCGATTGCGGGAAAGAACATCGGCAAAATGGCCTTTTATTTGCTGGAAGGAATTTCAAATCTGCCTAATGAAGCTACTCCTACGTTCCGCAAGCAACATTTTCATTTTTCTCTTAACAGCTTCCGGGTTTTCCATTTCGGTTAAGGCACAAAATTTAGTGGTAAATCCGAGCATGGAATCCTATACGTATCCTGTTATCCGCACCTGGCCGGGTTATGTAGAGCCGGGACAGCAGCTACTTCCGGGTTGGGTAACACCGACAAAAGGCACTGCAGATTTTTTCAATTCCGATCTTTCGGTTTGTGATGGTTACCCGATCGCAAAAGCAAGAACCGGTGAAGGACGTTGTGCGTTGATCTGTGGATTAGGTGTGCAAAATGTTGGTGCGATAAATTATAAAGAATATATCCAGGGACGATTTGCAACACCACTTGAAGCAGGAAAAAAATATTGCGTGCGGTTTTATGTAACGCTTGATCGTGCTTCACCATATACTTCAACAGGTATCGGAGCCTACATTTCTCAAGATGCTTTTCTTTCTTATTACAAAGAACAGTTGCCGCATCAACCACAAATTATCTCTCACCAGCTCATCACGCATGAAAATGGCTGGACAGAAATTTCAGGAACATACATTGCAAAAGGCGGTGAAAAATATATTACGCTGGGAAGCTATTCAGATACTTCTGTTGTCACACTCTCTTCATTGGGAAAAAGTCCGCTTAAAAGTCTTTCAAGCGGACACATTATGCGCGGGGCTTATTTTTATTTCGATGATGTAAGTGTTACTCCTGATGACGGAAAAGCTTGTGATTGCACAGTAAAAAAAGTGGATACGCGCCCCGGAGATTATTTTCTTTTCCTTCTCGACATTTCCGGATCAATGGCAAAATCAGGAAAGCTTGATTTGATGAAAAGCGAGCTGATTGATTTTACACAGGGTCTGAATGAAAATAACCGCATTGCTGTAATGGCATTTTCTGATAATGCAAAATTGCTTCTTCCTTTTATGGGCCCTGTTGATTCTGTAGAAATTGATTCGACAATAAATAATCTTAAATCGCACGGAGTTACCAATGGAAATCTTGCGCTCACCCGTGTTTCCGGAATTGTAGATTCCATGGCGCTTCCCCAACGCATTCACGTGATCATCGCGACAGACGGAATTTTTAATATCACGGAAGAAACTAAAAATTATGTCGACTCGCTGATGAATAAAAATAACACGAGCTTCTGCGTAATGCAATTCGGCAACATGACAAATCCTGACCTGGAAGAATTAACATTGCGCACGCCAGGTGGAAAATATAATTACGTCAACAAACGAACGGTTTCAAAAACAATGCGTGAGCAGCTTCCACCGCCAATGCCCGATGCGAATACTGTTTTTTATACACAGATGGATAAGGCGGTTGGATCGCAGGTGATTGAGGATATTTTGATTGATATAACGCGGTAGAAATATACTGCTGAAATTAAGTTTTACTTCCGCGGGTGATTGGTGTCCGCCGCGGCGGAGGTGATTGGTGATTTCGGAAATCCTGCCGTAGCCGCTGATAATAGGTCTTTTGAGGGTGAAATTAAGCATTCACAGTAACAAGGAGTTAACGGTTTTTACCTAACCCGATCTAATGTTACCGTAAATAGCTTAGAAACGTTTTCATTGGGAAAAGTTGTGTTTGTTTTTGGCAGTATTTCAAAGAAGTCGTGCTATGATAAGCAATTATTTCGGAACAGGGGAATTGGGCTTTTTCCCTATGGGAAAGTGACTTTTATACCCCAAAAAAAACGTCTTTTAGGGGCCGAAATTGGGCTGAAAAAATCAATCACTTTTGGTCTTAAATAGGCCGGACCTCGGGGGCGTTTTCTCAGTTTAATTTCCCTTTTCTTCGGCTCCTAAAAAGCAACTCCTATTTTTTTCCACCCTGCTTTTTGTTCTTCACATTATTTTTAGCGTGGGCGACTTTTTTTTCAAATCGCACAACAACTTCTGCAAGTGTTTTTGCATCCGATAAATAAATGTCTAATAATTCAGGTGCGAGTTTTAAAAGTTCAGCATACGCGTGTGCATCACTGACGGAATTAAAATCGTCAATCTTTAATATACATACACGACCATTATCGGCGCTGTTAACGATTTCGATTAATCCTCAATTCGGTTTTAATATCTTTAAGTGCAGTTCCTTGCCTCTTTTATACTAATGGTTTTGTCTTCTTCCAATTGGAATTGTTTGCTTTTTTTGCGCCATTACGAGTAGTGTTTTTTCAAAGGTGGCGCGGATCAAAAGACATGTCAAATTCGTTATATAAAATAACACGCAACGTGCTGAGGAAAAGGGAAATGTGGCAGTTTCAAAAATGCCTCGCATAATTTTCGGTTGGTAAATAAAATCTGCTTTTGTGAGTAGCATTTTCTATTCTTGTACTTTGGTTCTTCATAATAGAAGCCAAGCTAAAAAGTAATTTATATCACCCCGTAGCCCCGTTTTTGGTTAAATTTGAATTCCTATGAATATTTCGTTAACAAAAACACAGAAAAACTTAATTCAGTCTTCCGAAGATTTGGCTCGGATCATGAAGCAAATTCTGCTGCGCGAAAATAAATTGAGTCGTCAGCGCGAGCATGTATGGACGATTGGACTGAGCGAGGAATTTAAAATGCTTTACGTGGAACTCATTTCGTTTGGCATTCCGGCGAAGGCTAAAGTGCAGCCAATGGAAATGTACAGGCTCCCACTGCAAAAGGATGCGAAGTATCTCTACATCTGCCACAACCGCAAAACAAACGATTTGAGCGCACAGGCCGATGATAAGGCTTTGACCGACCGGATGATCCAGGTTGGGAATATTGTGGGCATTATTGTTTTCGATCACATCGTTATTAATTCTAAAACGGATGATTACTTAAGCTATCACGATATTGGGTTGATGGATGAGTTGCGGAAGAGTTTGAAGTGGGTTCCGAAATTTGAGCAGATGGCAAAAATTAAAAGTATGGTAGCGGAAGAATCCGAACGTAAAACACGGATTGGGATTGCAAAAGGGATGAAAAAGAAAAAGTTGGATAATTATCTTATCGCGCAATTGACAGGATTGAGTTTGGATGAGATTGAAAAATTATAGTATTACATTCTGTGGTAAGGAGTAAATAAAGCTGTCCTGCCTTAATAAAAATTAGCCACCGCAATCAACTTTTTCAAATTCTTAACCTGAATCATTCTCCCTTTTGTTTCGATTAATCCTTCATCTTTGAATTCGTGCAATAAGCGCACGAGTGTTTCTACAGCTGTTCCTACCATATTGGCAAGATCTGCCCTCGAAAGATTAATCTCTGCCGGTTTTTCACTGTTGGCTTTGTCAATATATTTTTCCTTAAGAATCAAAAGCGTTAAAGCAAGTCGTTCGCGAACAGTTTTATTCGCAAACATAACAATGCTGTTTCCCAAAACACCAAATTCATGGCTTAAATTCTTGAGAAGTTTATTTGAAAAAGCTGTTGAGGATTCAAGTACTTGTTCAAAATATTTTTTAGGGATAAATCCGATTTCAGAATCCTCAAGTGTTGATGCAGAATCAGAATAAGTCTCCTCACTCAAAAGTGCCTGGTATCCGAAAAATTCGCCTGAACTACATATATAGATGATTTGTTCTTTCCCGTCACGATCCGATTTGAACTTTTTAACCTTACCCTGTTTTAAAAAAAAGATGCCTGTTGGAATACTGCCTTCCACAAAAAGGGCCTGTCCTTTCTTGAATTTTCGCATCACCATATTTTCCTCGAATATTTTCCGCTCTTTGCTCGGCAATTCCTCTAGTATGGAATTGCTTTTGAAATGAAATTTTTCGAACGGAAATCCCGAAAGTCTGGTCATTGTCAAATGGTTTGATTCTACGGACAAAGGTACTTAATGCTTTTCAGCTCTTGAAAGTTGATTTAAATCAACTTTAGCATTGATTCTATTCAAAAAAACACCAATCCCTGATAGGTAATTTTGTATCGCAAAATATGTCGAAAGAACAATCGACATATTTAAAAAGGTAAGAGTGAAATTGACGGAAAAAAAATATGCCAATCATTTTTAGTTTAAAACAATTCTCATGAATACTGCACTCGAAAACAAAAGGAAATCCATTCTGAAAAATATAGGACTAGAAGATGTAGCTATCGCCAACTGGAACAAGAGCGTTCCTGAACTTGTAGAAGAAACAATACTGCGTGAACAAGGTTTGTTGACCGATACGGGTGCTTTAGCTTGTGATACAGGTGAATTTACGGGACGTTCTCCAAAAGACAAATACATTGTAAAGGACTCAAATACGGAAAAATCAGTTTGGTGGGGAGAAGTCAACAATCCTTTCAATCCAAAAGATTTTGATGCACTTTATCATCGCGTTAGCGCATATCTGGCTGGCAAGGAAGTCTTTATTCGCGATGCTTACGCATGTGCATCACCAAAGTATCGGCTGAATATTCGTGTAATTACCGAAAGTCCTTGGCAGGATTTATTTGCAAATAATTTATTTCTTCGGCCAACAAAAAACGAGTCGGAGAACTTTGAGCATGAATGGTTGATTGTTGCTGTTCCCGGCTTCCATGCAAAACATAACATTGACGGAACACGCAAGCATAATTTCACAATAATCAATTTCACAAAAAAAATAATTCTAATTGGAGGAAGTGCCTATACAGGTGAAATCAAGAAGGGGATTTTTACTGTCCTGAATTATTTATTACCACATCAACATGGAGTATTGTCTATGCATTGCTCTGCTAATATTGGTAAGAAGGGTGATACATCAGTATTTTTTGGCCTTTCAGGTACAGGTAAAACAACTTTATCTGCTGATCCGAATCGCAGATTAATCGGAGATGATGAACATGGATGGGATGATACTTCTGTTTTTAATATTGAAGGTGGCTGTTATGCGAAATGCGTCAATCTTACACAAGAAAAAGAACCGCAAATATTCGACGCAATTAAATTTGGAACGCTGCTTGAAAACGTAGCCTTCCACGACAATTCTAATGTCGTTGACTATGCTAATATCGTCAAAACAGAAAATACCCGTGCGGCCTATCCAATTGATTTTATTGATAATGCAGCAACTCCATCAATCGGTGGGATACCTGAAAATGTTTTCTTCCTCACCTGCGATGCGTTTGGTGTATTACCTCCGATTTCTAAACTCACAATTGGTCAGGCAATGTATCATTTCATTTCAGGTTATACAGCTAAAGTGGCTGGCACGGAAGCGGGAATTACTGAACCACAAACAACATTTTCGGCTTGTTTCGGGAAACCATTTTTGCCACTGCATCCTGCAACGTACGCAGAACTATTAGGAGAAAAATTAGATAAACATAAAGTAAAAGTTTGGCTGATTAATACCGGCTGGTCAGGCGGAGTATATGGGGTGGGTGAACGAATAAAACTTTCCTACACACGAGCAATGATAAAAGCTGTATTGGATGGGAATTTAGAAAAAGCCTCATATACTCCTCATCCTGTTTTTGGATTATTTATGCCGGATCAATGCCCTGGTGTTCCCGATCAGCTTTTAAATCCGAGAAATACATGGAAAGATTCCAGTAAGTATGATAATACATCAAACAAACTGGCTGCTCAATTCATTGAGAATTTTGAACGATATAAGGAATATGCAAATAAGAATATTCTTTCAGGACAACCTGTGGTTAATAAAAAGGCAATCGCTTAATTCCTCAAATACAATGCACAATCTTTAGAAAAGAACAAAAGCATTCATGCGATTTCCGTATTTAAATTAATTGATCCCTAAAAAACAAATATCATATTATGCATTTTCCAGAAAACATCCTTTACACAAAAGATCACGAATGGTTGAAAATCACTGACGGTTTCGCATTCATTGGAATAACTGATTTTGCGCAGAAAGAATTAGGGGATATTTTATATGTAGAAATTGAAACGGTAAATGAAACGCTGAAGCAAAACGAGGTTTTTGGAACTATTGAAGCTGTTAAAACGGTTTCTGATCTTTTTATGCCCCTCGGTGGTGTAATCATTGAAATCAACCCTAAAATAATTTCGAATCCCGAACTCATGAATAATGATCCTTATGGTGAAGGATGGCTGATTAAAATAAAGGCAAGTGATAAAGTAGGATCGGCCAATCTTCTCAATTCACAAAAATATAAAGCGTTATTAGGACTTAACTAGTATGAGCATGTTTTTCCCACCCAACCATTTTTATACACTCCGTCACTTGTGGTTGAGACCAATTGGCAAGCAGGATGTTTACGTCGGTGTTACGGATTATGCTCAAAAGGAATCAGGAAGAATTGGAATGATCGAACTTTTGCCTGAAGGGAAAAAAAGGGAAACGGAAGAATCTTTTGGACTTCTTTATGGTTCAAACAAATCTATCGAACTCTTGATGCCCTTTAATGGAAGAGTATTGATTACCAACCAGGAAATTATTCAAAATCCGTTTCTAATAAATGTCGATCCATATAATTATTGGATTGCTGTTATTTCGTTAAAGGAAAAAGAGATTTCCGAATTACCGTTTTTCTTATCCTCCAAAGAATATGTGAAAGCCATACTCTATTCTGAAAACGTTTGACAAGAAAATAACCATGACTGAAACTGTTTTCAAATATCTGAAATTAAATATTGAGTTGGGCGATGATGATTTCAACCAGATTTATCCCCTGGAAATCCGGCTTCTCGCAAAAAGACACTGGACACCAGTTGAGGTAGCTAAAAAGGCGGCTGATTTTCTTGTTCCTTTCCCCGGTGCTAAAGTTTTAGATATTGGTTCAGGTGCAGGTAAATTTTGTTTTGTTGGGGCAACTTCCACCCAAGGTCATTTCACTGGAGTTGAGCAGAGAGAAAATCTTGTTGATCTGTCAAAGGAGTTAGCCAAAACAAATGAAATACATAATGTACATTTTCTTCACGCGAACATCACAGAAGTAGATTTTTCGTCGTTTCAATCTTTTTATTTCTATAATTCCTTTCATGAAAATATTGATCAGAATGCACGAATTGACAACCAAGTTGAAACAGGTGAAAAATATTATGCACACTATACTGATTATTTAAATGTTGAACTTTCAAAAAAGCCGATTGGAACACGCCTTGTTACCTATTGGACTTTATTTACTGAAGTGCCGAGTAATTACGAGTTACAATTTGCTGCTTATGATGGAATATTGAAGTTCTGGAAGAAGACAGCATAAATCATTAAAAAAAAATGAAACAAGCTATCGACATAAAGACCAAGCTAATTAAGCACGGAGTAAAAAAACTTAAATTGTTTGGATTCACGAATGTTACAGAACAAAACATTTTGGAAGATGAAGTTTATCGTCTGTATTTCGAACGAATATTGAGTTCGAATCTTGGCAATGATGCAGATGTTGATGAAAAAATCACTGAAATGATTGACCAATTAAAAAAATGAATTCTGATACTGTTAGAGAAAAAATGCAAAAGAAAATTTTTTTAATCAAATATTTCATTGGAATTCTCATAATCGGGATCATAGCAACTGCATGCATTGTTTTTTTAAATTATCCTAAGAAACTTACACAATCAGAAAATCCGCTCACCCGACTTATTGAAGGCAATAAGAGATTTCAGGAAAACAGGCAATTGCATCCCAACGAATCATTTGATTTGCGTGCATCATTATCAGGGGTACAAAACTCTTTTGCGGTAGTCGTGTGCTGTTCTGATTCACGCGTCCCACCCCAATTGATTTTTGATCAGGGTTTTGGCGATCTGTTTGTAATTCGCACGGCAAGAAATATGATTATGTGAATGGAAGTAATGAGCACGTTGATTTGATCATAATGGATGTTAGTGTGGAAGATTATTTACCAAGACAATTCATGAAAAACGATTTATTAAATCCTTGGAAAGTCTTCTTGAAGAAAAACGAATATTAATTTTCAGCAAATCGGCCAGGACGACACAACAAGAAAAAGAACCGGATATATTAAGAAACAACTTTTCAGAATTGGAAGGATATTCTCATTTGTATCATTTCCCACAAATTGAAATTGACAAATATTTTATAGTGTATGCAAAATCCGGATTTATCGCAACGCCATTATTAACGGCAAGTAGAAATATAAAAGTTCACACTCCATTTCCTTTTGTAGAAAAACAAGGTGCATTTGATTGGATAGAATAAAACATGATCAATCTAAAAATAAGAATGTATAAACCCAAAATTTTCAGCACCCTCAAAAATTATTCCGCTAAACAATTCAGAGCAGATCTCATAGCCGGAATTGTTGTTGGGATTGTTGCACTTCCGCTGGCCATTGCATTCGCCATTGCATCCGGCGTGTCTCCTGAAAAGGGGATTTTCACTGCAATTATTGCCGGATTTATTATTTCCGTATTTGGTGGAAGTCGCGTACAAATTGGTGGGCCAACCGGTGCTTTTATCGTAATCGTTTATGGAATCGTTCAAAAATATGGTGTCGATGGATTGACGATTGCTACATTTATTGCGGGGCTTATGCTTATCGTCATGGGATTTGCCCGGTTAGGTTCTGTGATAAAATTTATTCCGCATCCACTCATAGTCGGTTTTACAAGCGGAATTGCGTTAATCATTTTTTCTTCGCAGATAAAAGATTTATTCGGACTTCAGATGGGCACAGTCCCACCAGAGTTTATCAATAAATGGTCAGACTATTTCATCAATTTCCAATCTGTTAACATTTTTGCAATGGGAATAGGAATTGGTACGATCATCCTGACCATGGGTTTTTCGAAAATTACCCGCAGAATTCCCGGATCGCTCGTTGCAATTCTTTTGGCAACAGTCATTGTTCAGATTTTTCATCTTCATGTAGAAACGATTGGAAGCCGTTTTGGTGCTATCCCTTCATCGCTTCCATCACCTGTAATTCCACATTTCGACTTTGCGACAATTAAAGATCTTATTGCACCCGCTTTTACGATTGCACTTCTCGGAGGTATTGAATCACTTCTCTCAGCTGTAGTTTCAGATGGGATGATTGGTGGAAATCACAAATCAAATATTGAATTAGTTGCGCAAGGAGCAGCAAATATTTTTTCATCCATTTTTGGTGGTATCCCTGCAACTGGAGCAATTGCCCGTACTGCAACAAATGTCAAAAATGGCGGTCGTACACCAATTGCAGGTATTACACATGCCGTGGTGTTGTTACTCATCATGCTTTTTGTAGGAAAGTGGGCCACATTGATTCCTCTTTCGTGCCTGGCAGGAATCCTTGTCGTTGTTGCTTTCAACAT
Organism: Bacteroidota bacterium; assembly: GCA_031412295.1. GTDB lineage: Bacteria > Bacteroidota > Bacteroidia > Palsa-965 > Palsa-965. The sequence continues at coordinate 116,940 of JANOCU010000008.1, read as the reverse complement.
GAGTGAATATAAATCTTTCACCTCCATGCTACGTGGCCCACGAAGTGATGTGGTCGTTTTACTTGTGACATTTTTTCTGACTGTATTGGTTGATCTTACCATTGCTATTGAAGTAGGAATGGTACTGGCGGCATTTTTATTTATGAGGAGAATGTCCCAAATAAGCAATGTTGGCATTGTTACAAAGGAGATGAACGACACAGAACCAAAGGATGATCCGAATGCTACGGAAAAATATTCCATACCAATTGGCATTGAAGTATTTGAAATAACAGGGCCATTCTTCTTCGGAGCTGCATACAAATTCAAAGAGTCGATGCAGTACATAGAAAATCCTCCTAAAGTTCTGATTATTCGAATGCGTTTCGTTCCTGTCATTGATGCTACGGGTTTGCATGCACTTGAAGAAGTTTTCAAACAATCGGACAAACTCAATACTAAGTTTATTCTTTCAGGAGTTCAACCTGCCGTACTGGATGAAATGAAAAAATCGGGACTACTTCACGAATTAGGGGAAACCAACGTTCACCCGCACTTTGAACAAGCACTAATAAGAGCTAAAGAAATTATCAGCTAAAATAATTCCAATGAAAAAGACAGCACTCAATGACATTCACATCACACTCGGTGCGAAGATGGTTCCATTTGCAGGATATAATATGCACGTTCAGTATGAAGGCATCAACATTGAACACGAAACAGTGCGAAAGGGTGTTGGCGTTTTTGATGTATCTCACATGGGAGAATTTCTGGTTAAGGGTTTATATGCATTGGATTTAATTCAGAAAGTGACAAGCAATGATGCTTCAAAACTTACTGATGGGAAAGTACAGTACTCATGCATGACAAATGAAAAAGGCGGTATTGTAGATGATCTGCTTGTTTACCGCATTAATCTGTACGAATATATGTTGGTTGTAAATGCTTCGAATATTGAAAAAGATTGGAATTGGATAACAAAACAGAATACAGTTGGTGCCCTTCTTGAAAATATTTCAGAACAAACTTCATTGTTAGCTGTTCAGGGGCCTATGGCAATTTCTGCCCTGCAAAAGCTGTCATATATACAACTGGATTTAATTCCATATTACACGTTTCAGAAAACCCGATTTGCAGGAATACAAGATGTCATAATTTCTGCAACTGGTTATACAGGTTCAGGTGGTTTTGAAATTTATTGTAAAAGTGCCAATGTAAAAACAATTTGGAACGTAATTTTCGAAGCTGGTAAAGAAATGGACATTAAACCTATCGGTCAGGGTGCGCGTGATACACTTAGATTGGAAATGGGGTATTGTTTGTATGGCAATGACATTAACGATGCAACAAGTCCGCTGGAAGCAGGTTTAGGTTGGATAACAAAATTCAATAAATTATTTACGGCTTCCGATCTTTTATCAAAGCAAAAAGAAAAAGGAATAGCGAAAAAACTTGTTGGATTTGAAATGATTGATCACGCAGTTCCGCGTCATGATTATCCTGTTACAGATGGTAAAGGGAATAAGATAGGAGTTGTTACTTCCGGCACTCAATCCCCATCACTACACAAGGGAATCGGAATGTGGTATGTCGAAACACGTTTTGCAAAAGAAGGAAGTGAAATATTCATTGAGATACGTAATAAAGAATTAAAGGCCAAAATAGTTAATCCTCCTTTTATTAAACCCAAAATAGAAATTCAAAATGAAAAATCGGTTTCGAAAGTTCTACACTAAATACCTCATTCACTTTCCTGATGTCTGGCAATATTTATTATTAATAGTGCTGTCAATTCTCGGATGGGTATTTTTCCTTTAGAAAGAAATAGCATACCTTATTCAAACGATAAAATGCAAAGTGAAAAATATTATCACGATCACTGGATGGTTAAAATTTGGCCTACTCATCCGATTGATAAATTGAACGTAATATGGATTTTAAAAATTTTGGTTCAAAATTAAAAAGGAGAATAGTATATAACTTAAATTATTGAAATGAAAGGAACTAAAACATACAGCATACTCCATCTAAAATGTCCTCGATGTCAGGAAGGAGATTTGTTTGTCAGCAAAAATGCTTACAATTTCAAAAACATGCTGACAATGCCAAAGCAATGTTCTGTCTGCAACCAGAATTTTGAAGTAGAGCCTGGATTTTACAGCGGCGCGTTATGGATCAGTTTCCCGATCATCGTTTTGATTGCAATTCCATTTTATTTAATTATGGATTTTATTTTTCTAATTTCTATTGACTGGATGGCTTTTATAATGGCAATTTACATATTCGGATTACAACCTGTAATCATGAGATACAGCAGAGCAATATGGATCAATATTTTCGTGAGTTATGATCCTGATGCAAAAAAAACAAAAAATGAAAAAGTCAAATAAACAAGATGCATTAGATTATCATTCCAAAGGTAAACCTGGAAAAATAGAAGTTGTACCCACAAAACCATATAGCACACAGCGTGATCTTGCTCTTGCATATTCTCCAGGAGTTGCTGAACCTTGTCTTGAAATTGAGAAAAATCCGGATGATGTCTATAAGTACACTGCTAAAGCGAACCTTGTAGCAGTTATAACAAATGGAACAGCCGTCTTAGGCTTAGGGAATATTGGCCCTCTTGCTTCGAAACCTGTAATGGAAGGGAAAGGATTGCTATTTAAAATTTATGCTGATATAGATGTTTTTGATATTGAAGTTGATGCATCAGATATTGACACGTTTGTAAAAACCGTAAAAGCAATTGCACCTACTTTTGGCGGGATAAACCTTGAGGATATAAAATCACCTGAATGTTTTGAAATTGAAAAAAGATTGAAAAAGGAACTCAATATTCCTTTAATGCACGATGATCAACATGGGACTGCAATTATTTCTACTGCAGCATTACTTAACGCTTGTGAAATTTCAGGGAAAGAGATTTCAAAAGTAAAAATTGTTGTTAACGGAGCTGGTGCAGCCGCCATTTCTTGCTCAAAACTTTACATCAGTGTAGGAGCTAAAAAAGAAAACATATTAATGTTGGATAGCAAAGGAACGCTTTCAACAGACCGGAATGATCTTGACGAAAATAAAAGCTTCTTTGCAATAAAAACGAAAGCCCGGAATCTCGAAGATGCGATGAAAAACGCAGACGTTTTTGTTGGCCTGTCAAAAGGCAATGTTCTCAATGCTGAAATGATCAGAAGCATGGCAAAGAATGCAATCGTTTTCGCGCTTGCTAACCCTGATCCGGAAATTTCCTACGAAGAAGCTCTCGCTTCAAGAGAGGATATAATTATCGCCACCGGAAGAAGCGACACTCCGAATCAAGTTAATAATGTGCTGGGATTTCCCTACATTTTTCGTGGCGCATTAGATGTCAGAGCAACCAAAATTAATGAAGAAATGAAATTGGCAGCTGTGTATGCAATAGCTGCTTTAGCAAAAGAGCCTGTTCCTGATTCAGTAAATGTTGCATACAGTTCACGGAATCTTTCTTTCGGTAAAGATTATATTATTCCTAAACCTATTGATCCCCGATTAATCTATACAGTTTCTCCTGCCGTTGCAAAAGCAGCGATTGATTCCGGTGTTGCGCAAATTAAAATCAACGATTGGGATGGCTATACAAATGAGTTGATCACACGACTTGGTATTGATAATAAATTCATTCGGTTCATTACCGTAAAAGCCAAACAACACCCCAAACGTGTCGTTTTTGCAGAAGCAGATCATTATAAAATCCTGAAGGCTGCTCAGGAAGTTGTTGAAGAAGGCATTGCACAACCAATTCTACTCGGGAATGCAGAAAGAATAGCGCAGTTGATTAAAGAATATAATCTTAATCTTGATGGTGTTCCGATTATTGATCCCCGCAGTTCGGAACAAAAATATAGATTAAACTCATTTTCAGAATTATTTTTCAAAAAACGCAAAAGAAGAGGGTACACATTGTATGAGGCAAGACAGATCATGCGTGACAGAAATCATTTCGGAGCAATGATGGTGGAAACAGGAGAGGCGGATGCAATGATCTCCGGTATCACAAGAAAATATGCTGACCCCATTCGTCCGGCATTACAGATTATCGGCATGCAAGAAGGAATTAAACGCGCAGCAGGGATGTATGTCCTGATGACGAAACAAGGACCATTCTTTTTTGCTGATACCACTATGAATGTAAATCCAACAGCGGAAGAACTGGCAGACATAACAGTGCTTGCGGCGAACGCAGTTAAACGATTCGGCATTACTCCACGAGTTGCTATGCTATCCTATTCCAATTTTGGTTCAGCGCAAGGAGAACAAACAAATAAGGTTAGTGACGCAGTAGAAATACTTCATAAAAATTATCCCGGATTAATTGTAGACGGAGAAATGCAGGCAAATTTCGCGCTTAACAATGCTTTGTTAAAAGAGCAATTTCCATTTTCGGATTTGGTGGATCAAAAAGTTAACACACTAATTTTTCCTGATCTTAATTCCGGCAATATTGCTTATAAGTTAATGATGGAAATTGGTAAATTGGAAGCAATCGGCCCAGTTCTGCTTGGACTTAAAAAACCTGTTCACATATTACAGCTTGGTTGCTCGGTTAGGGAGATTGTTAATATGGTAGCTATTGCTGTTATTGATGCAGAAGAGTATAGAAGCGAATGAAAATAATCGTTAATTATTAAATATTTTTTAAAGCAAAGAAAAGTTTAAGGAGTGTTATCCTTCGGCATTTTTTTACAACAGAATTGGAGCTGTAAAACGAATCTTAAGGGAGTTCAAATAAATACTCAACTATTTATTCTCGTTTTTATAAAATTCCGCCTCAACCTCCTCCCTGATACCATCACCAAATTTCAATTGGCTAAAACTTTTCTTCGGCACAGAATTTCCTATCATAAACCGAACAGCCATAAGTTCAGCCTTACGTTCAGGGCTTAAACGAAATATAATTTCGTTATCATGTAATTGCTTTGCCATTTTGGAAAGTAATAGGTGTAAGTTCTGCGGCCTTAGCCCACTTTTTCAGCGCGTAATTAACCCTTTTGTGGGTCGCCTTATTCTTTTCGTCACGTTCCTTAATACATGGGAATACTTATATGCTGTTCGGTTCATCCGTTGAGGCGGTTTCCCGCTCTTTAATGATTTCTACAGCCTGATCAGACAGTGGCATATACTCTATATCCTCTGTCTTTTCTTGTTCAAAATAAATGAAGTACTCCTTTTTCCCTTTAAGCTGCGTTGTAATGATCTCCGACCAACGCAAGCAATTCACATCACTCCAACGTAAACCTGTAAAGCAGGAAAATATATAAGCCTGTTTTACCTGCGGATGGATTTTGCAAGGCGTATTTATTAAATGCTCCAGTTCTTCCAGTGTGAAAGCCTGCCGGAAAATGTCCTGCTTTCGTATCCTGTCGTGCTGCGGAATTTTTCTGAACGGGTTAACATGAATAATCTCCTGCATTACGGCATCTTCCAGTCCATTAAACATATCCATCAGGTAGCAGCGTGTCGTATTGTTAGTGACCTTGCCTAACAGATAATTCGTAACCCCTTTTATCCAAACGGGTGTTATAGAAGTAAACAACAAAGGTCGCTTACCCATATAAGTTTGCAGATGCCCCAGGTAGAATTGTTTCGCGAAAAATTGTTCTTGGTTTTTATGTACTGTGCAAACCACTTTACAAAATCCGCTTTACTTTTGTTACGATCCAATAGCCCGTTGTCTTGAACTATCAATTCACTTTCACGCTTCGAGCGAATTTCAGTTGCTAACCTTTTCTTTTCCTTGTCCTGTTCTATCGGGTGGCTTTTGTTGATTCTGATTTCTAAGAATTCGTACCACCTTGTTTTGTTGTGGTAGATGTCAAGGTAAAAGGACACCCGACCTTTACCCAATTTCTTCTCTCTTATTGCGACTCTCATTTGTTTTTTTAAAGGGTTTTACATTGCCATTCCATTGCAAATCTCAGCAATGAAAAAGGCGTGAATTGGATACATGAACCTTCATTTAACCCGTTGAAAAAACCAGTAACAATTTCACACAAAAGCGAACTAAACGCACCTAATCGCCTCTAAAGGCAAAATCCGTAAAACTCTCATGAACATTAGGGAATATTGGGTTTGTTTACCTTTGTTTAGGAAACCCGAATTGGTGATTGGTGTCCGCCGCGGCGGAGGTGATTGGTGATTGCTTGAAAGTGATTGGTTATAAATTAAAAAATCCAATCGTACATCGTATCCGACGCGGCGGACGTAAATCGTACATTTTTTGGAGAGGTTGGTCGTTGTAAAAGGTTGGTGGGATAAATGTTGAATTTTGAATCAACCACCAACCTTTTACAACCACCAACCCTTCCCCTACCACCAACTTTTCTTCCTACTTTTGCATCCTTATGAAAACAGGAATTTTATTAATCAACCTTGGCACTCCGGATAGTCCTGCTACCAGTGACGTTCGGAAATATCTGCGCGAATTTTTGATGGATGCGCGTGTGATTGATATTCATCCTGTTTCACGCTGGCTTCTTATCAATTGCATCATCGCTCCTACCCGCGCTCCCAAATCTGCGAAGCTGTATGAAAAGATCTGGACCAAAGAAGGTTCGCCTTTACTTACGCATGGAATTGATTTGAAAAAAAAGCTGCAGGAAAAACTCGGCGATAAATTTTTAGTTGCTTTCGGTATGCGCTATCAAAGTCCGTCGATCGAATCTGCGCTTGAGGAATTGCGCAAAGCAAAAGTGACAAAAATTATTGCGCTTCCACTTTATCCGCAATATGCTTCTTCGTCGACAGGTTCCACAATAGAAGCATTGATGAAACTTTTCGGATCATGGGAAGTAACGCCTGAAGTAAAAATTATTTCGCGTTTTCATCATCGTGAAGAATATTTAAACGCTGTTGTCGCTTCTGCAAAAGAATTTAATCCTGCCGATTACGATCACGTGCTGTTCAGCTTTCATGGATTGCCAGAGCGACATATTCGTAAAAGTGATGCGCATTACGGAGACGGAAAATGCAGTCTCGGAAAATGTTGCGAAATTCCGAGAGAAGGAAATCAATATTGCTACCGCGCGAACTGTGTGCAGACTGCAATGGCGATCGCTGCAAGATTAAATATTAAGAAAGAAGATTATACCATTGCTTTCCAATCACGTTTAGGTCGTGATCCGTGGATAAAGCCATATTCAGATCATGAAATCGAGCGGCTTGCGAAAGAAGGGAAGAAAAAAATTCTTGCATTCTCACCTGCATTTGTTGCGGATTGCCTGGAAACAATTTACGAGATCGGAACCGAATACAACGAAATTTTCCGTGAGCATGGCGGAGAAAAAATCCAGCTGGTGCCAAGCTTAAATTCGCGCGAAGAATGGGTTGATGGTGTGAAAGCGTTATTGCTGAAGGAAAATAACTCTATTCCGCAGCAACAAACAATTTCTTAGAAAAAGTTTCTCCGTGACTTCCGGCTACGGTAAGCAGGTAAATTCCTGTTGCAGGAAGTTTGTCATTCAACGTGAAACGATTCGCACCGATTCCTGAATCAAAATTTTGCGAAATAACAAGCTTCCCCTGTGCATCATACAATTCAGCTTTGTAAGCCGATTCAAATGTATTATCCAGTAGAATTGTAATTGCTGATCCGGAAGAATATGCGTCGATGAAATTCGTGCTGTATGATCCGCATTTTTCACCAACAATAATTGTGGATGTGGTGGATTGCCCGTTATAATCGGTTTGACGTAAACGATAATAAGCAGCAGACAAAACAGGCTGTGGATCAGTAAAATTGTACTGGTGAAATTGTGTTGTGGTTCCGTGACCGTTCACTGTTCCGATATCGCGGAAAGTAACACCATCATCGCTTCGTTCAACAGTGAAAAAATCATTATTCGTTTCTGAAGCTGTTGACCAGGTAATTTGCTGCTGATCTTTTACACAATTCGACTTAAAGCTGATGAGCTCGATTGGCAATGGCGCGCTTAAAGAAGAAAGCACCATCGGCCTGTATGTATTCGCAGGAAAAACAATTCCTGTTGCTGTTACAGAGCCAACACCGGCAGTTACAGCAGGTGCAGAACCTACGTTCGCGTTATTCGGAAACCATCCTGTTGCCCACCATTGCGCACCGACATTTCCAGTGTTATAAGGAACCTGCATCGTGTTTTCAGCTCCGAGGTAAGAAAAAGTAAGCGATGAAGTTGCTGCATTTGAAAAGGTCAATTCCCACCAGCGATCAATTACCGCTTCATCAGAACCATCCTGCCCGAGGTTCGGCGAAAACATATGTGTTACTGTATTCGCCCAGGGTGTATTTGAAGTAGCTGCTGTCGCGCGTGTTGAAACATCCACGTAATCTGTTCCGGCAGCCATTGGAGAAGTAATGTTGAACGTAAATGGAATTTGTGTGCCGGCCAATCCGAAAGGAATAATATACGAACCGGCATTTGCACCAACATTCCATCTCACCACACTTGGATTAAGCGACGCATTTGTTTCGCTGATAATATACCCCGAAGAATAAGAAATTGCGCCGGGTAATGGATTGGTAACATCAAGGCGGTAACCGTTTAAATCAAACGGATGAACCGATGAACCAAGCACGAGCTGACCATTAAAAAGATTTTGCCCTCCGACGGTTGTATTAATATTCAACACCTTACTTCCTACACTGATGCAATAAATACTGTAGAAATAAGTTGGTGTAGTTCCACCGATGGACTGTGTACCGCCGTATAACGCAACGGCTGTACCATCATTACTGAAACCATTATTTGCAGAATTATTTATCCAGTCATTAGGAATATACATTGTACCTCCGACAGCGATATTGTCGATTATTCCCCCGTTCTGACTTAGGTAATTTCCGGCGGGAGTGCTCATTACAATATAAGCTGGTCCGTCAAAAACAATATGCGCGCCGTTATTTATAATGCCCTGCGAAAAGATTCCGGAGCTGCAAAAAACCAGTAAAGCTGCTAGTGCGTTCTTCATAATTCAAAAACATTTACAACCAAAAAAAACCTTAACGTTTCGGAGCTTCAATAGGCATATGATCGCTATAAACACCTTCTGCGATTTTGTATTTACCTGCGTGCGGACCGGCAGGAACAATATCACCTATTTTAGTAAGTGCTGCAGGATCGTAATTATAAACTTCCCAGTCTGCAGGCCAGCGGTACATTGTTGTTCTGTTACCGGAATTAGCCGCTTTCGCTTGTGCAGGCTCGTTGCCTTTTACAAATGCAGGTCCGGGAGCTTGCGGAAAACGTCCTTCACCATAATTCGTTTTCGGTTTTGCAACAATCTGGTAATCGATCTCACCACTGCTTGTGCCACCACGTAGTTCAACAATATCAAAACCGGTTGCAGTTTTATTGATTACAGCAACACCATTGCATTCCACAATATTTACCTGTGTAATTACTTTCAACGGATTTGCCGGATCTACAACGATCACATCCATAAGGATCGGATCAAGCTCTACGTGTGCTCTTCCATTTACCAATTGAACTGTGCCATAATCGATGTACCAGTATTCCGGTGACTCAGGACAAGTAAGTGTAATACGGCCATGGTCAGGTGTTGAAATAATTTCGGATACAGTTCCTGCGCCGACAATTTTCCTGTTCGTTACGTTTTCAGCAACATAGCTGTAATTAGCACCGGCACTAAAATATCCGCCTGTACGAACCCCCGCGGCTGTTCCGAAATATTCACCCATCACACCCATTCCATCCTGCGTACCTGCATTCGCTGTTCCAAGCAAACCGATTGTATAACCAGGATTTCCGGTAGCAGTTCTGTTATTATAACCACGTACCGCAGATTGAAATCCACCGAGCGTATTGTTTGTAACATTGAGCTGACCATACAGGGAAGAAGGATTAAGCGCATTGGAAGGATTATCAACACCATAATAACCTGCGATCCATACATTGGAAAAAGAAATGGCTGCCGAATAGGAGGCAGGATTCATTGAGCGGGAAACGAGCGCAGGCGAATTTCCTGCAGCTGCTTCATCAGCAAAAACGAGCGCGCTTGGCAGGGATCCGAATGCACCTAATGCAATAGTATTATAATAAGCCAGATGGCCTGAACCCTGCGCAGCAATAGTTCCTGAAATAGCGGTATTCCCGACAGCTGCAGTAGCCACAGCCTGCAATCTTGCCGTTGGTGTCGTAGTATTAATTCCTAAATTACCTGTGGAGTTGACCATACGCATGCGCTCCGTATTACCTGTGCGGAAAACGAGATCGACAGCGTCTGTTGTACCCACAAAATGTATAGCAGGATTGGTTCCTGTATTTCCAAGCAAAGCCCAGTCGGTGGCGCCGGAGGCGAATTGAACCCAGATTGTTCCGTTAAAATACCAGAAGCTTCCTGTGGTAGTATCGTAAACCTGTAAACCGGTGGCAGGTGCTGCTATGGCTGAGCGTTGAGCAGTTGTCATACGCGGAATCAAAACTCCCATTGTAACGGAAGAAATGTCCAGCATAGCTGATGCATTGGGCGCTGCGCCGGTTGAATTTATAGCGACATTCTGTGCCGAAGAGGTTGTGTTAATTAAAAATGACACTCCAATCAGACCTGCAATTGCGTGTAGTCTTGTCTTCATATTTCTGGTTTATAAAAATTAATCAAACAGGGTGTTATAACACGGGAGTGTTAGCCAAACGAAAAATAAGACAACTAACCGATAAAGTCAATAGCTAAATGACGTTTTTCAAACATTTAGCGGGAAGTTTCAAACAATAAATGCATTAATCCATACAATTTTCAACTTTCTCTCTAAAATTGATCAGACACAGGTGTAGGAATTGAAGATAAAAATTAACCTTTTTCCGGGACTTACTTCTAATTTTGATGCGTGAATCAAACTGAAACGAAACGTTCATCATTAAGCTTACTTCCATCGGAGCTGTATTCCCTTTTCAGCACAAATGAAGTGGGAATAATTTTCCAGGATAACAGTGAAAACGGTGCTTTTGAATGGATGGCAGGTTTCGGCGTGGAAAATGAATTTATCGGTAATGAAGATGCACGTGTTTTTAAGCAGCTGGAAGAATTTCTTTCGGGAAATGCAACTGCTTTTGGTCATTTCAGCTATGAGCTGAAGAATGTGGTAGAAACACTTTCTTCACGCCATTTTTCAGGAATGGAATTTCCTGCGGCTTATTTTTTTAACCCGGAATTAATGCTGGTTAAAACAAAAGATGATTTCAGGATTGTCCCCGAAAACAAAATTCTTCCTGCAGATTTCCTTCGCATTTTTAACCATGCTGATGAAAATAAAAACCAGGAACAGCAATTTACATTGCAGGAGCGCACAACAAAGGAGCAATACATTTCAACTGTCAATGCACTTCTTGCGCATATTCACCGGGGTGATATTTACGAGATAAATTATTGCATTGAATTTTACGCGGAAAATGTTTCAATTGACCCTCTTGCTGTTTACCGTAAATTAAATGAGCTGTGTGAAGCGCCATTTTCAGTGTTGTATAAATACCACGATCAATGGCTGATGTGCGCGAGCCCGGAACGGTTTTTAAAAAAGGAGGACGATAAATTAATTTCACAACCGATCAAAGGCACGCGGCCAAGAGGAAAAAGCAAGGAAGAAGATGAAGCATTAAAAACCGAATTGCTTAACGACCCGAAAGAGCGCAGTGAAAATGTGATGATCGTGGATCTTGTACGCAATGATCTTTCCCGCTCTGCAAAAAAAGGAAGCGTGAAAGTGGAAGAGCTTTTCGGAATCCATTCGTTCAAAAACGTACACCAAATGATCTCGACGGTGACTGCAGTTCTTGACGAAACAATTCACCCGGTGGAAGCGATTAAAAATGCTTTTCCAATGGGATCAATGACCGGCGCACCAAAGATCAGGGCGATGCAGCTCACGGAAGATTTTGAAAATATGAAACGCGGACTGTATTCAGGTGCGACTGGATATTTTACGCCGGAAATGAATTTCGATTTTAATGTGGTGATCCGGAGCATTCAGTACAATGCGAAAACCGGCTATTTGTCTCTGATGGTTGGAAGTGCCATTACAGCAAAGTCTGACCCGGAGAAGGAGTATGCGGAATGTTTGTTAAAGGCGAAAACGTTGTTTCAATCCTTGGGATTAGAAATTGGTTGAAAAGGTTGTTTGTTGTTAGTCGTTTGTTGTTCATAAATGGATTGTTTGTGGTTTGTGGTAGTAGTTCAAGGATTGAATTAATGAGCGAAAAACAAAATCTTAATGCCAAAACAACTAACATCAAACAACAAACAACAAACAACTAACTTTACCAATGCTCAGGCCGGACCAATTCTATGACTTCCTTTTTGCTTCTTGCGGTTATTTAGCCGGGGAACCTGTGCTTGCTGCGGTGAGCGGGGGCGTGGATTCGGTTGTGCTTTGCGATTTGCTGGTGAAGAATAAAATTGATTTTGCAATTGCGCATGTGAATTATCGATTGCGCGGGAAAGAATCGGATGACGATGAAAAATTTGTTTCGGAGCTTGCAACAAAACTGAATGCTCCTTTTTACCTCGAACGTTGCACCGAAGAAACATTTGCTTCAAGCGGAGAAAATTCCATACAGGCAGCAGCGCGTAATATCCGCTATAATTTTTTTGAAGCTTGCTGCAAACAACATGGCTACAGCAAAATTGTTACTGCACATCATAAAGATGATTCAATTGAAACGGCCTTGCTGAATTTTGCGCGCGGAACAGGGGTGAAAGGACTTACCGGAATTTCTCCTGTGCAGAAAAATTTAATCCGGCCGATGCTTTTTACTACGCGTGATGAAATTGTTGCTTATGCCGCTGAACATAATATAGCATGGCGGGAAGACAGCAGCAATGAATCGGATAAATATACACGCAATCGTTTTCGTCACCATCTTTTACCGTGGCTGATGAAAGAAATTCCGCAGACTTACGATGGATTCCAGGCCAGCTTTAACCGTTTAGAAGAATCTGAAAAGCTGATCGGTGCAGCGATGGACCATTGGGAAAAAACCTGCTGCGAAATTTTGAATCCAAACGAAACGAAAATTTCAATTGCTGCAATCCGGGGTTTTTCAGAAGCAGAAATTTACCTGCGCTTCTTCTTACGCAAAAATGGTTTTCCTGAATTCGCATCGGCATCAATTTCAACTATTCTTAACGGTGAAACGGGCGCAGAATTAATTTCATCTTCGCACCGATTGATCCGCGACCGTGAATTTCTTTTTCTTGTAAAAAAAGACAGTCCGGCTACAACGCTTACCGATGCATTCAGCTTTGTGAAAGAAGAAATTCCGAATGAAATTCCGAATGAAAAATGGTCGGCGCTGGTTGATTCGTCATTGGTAATTTTGCCTTTAATCATGCGCACGTGGAAAGAAGGTGATTCTTTAATTCCATTCGGCATGAACGGTCATAAAAACGTAAGCGATATTCTGAACGAGATGAAATTGCCTACGCACAAAAAAGAACGCGCACCTGTTATTCTTTCGGGTGATGAAATTGTGTGGATTCCCGGCTATCGCATTGCTGATAAATTCCGCATCACAAAAAAAACTGCTGCTGTTATACGTTTAAAATTCAACCCGGAGAATTATGGCGCCTGAATCACCATTCTTCGAGGAGAAGCAATACCACGGATTGAATAAACATTCGCTCGTGCGCCGACTTTTACTGGCTGTGTTTTGTTTTGTGGCGTATTACTGGTCGCAAAATCCGAAGCCTGTGAACCTGGAGCTTTTCCGTATTGGTGAATACCCGGGAAGAGATGATTCGGGACAATTATTTTTTCTTCTCGGAATTGCAATTCTTTTTTTATCGGCTTTGCTGCTTTTCATTTTGCATATGAAAACCACGATAAAAGAAGGCGCAGTTTTTATCGACGGAAGCTTATCATCAAAAAAAGTGCGTGTTGATCTGAAAGGAATTGCATCTGCAAAAAAGATTCGTTTTCGTCCCTCCATTTTCAACCGCCCGGTGTATAACCTGCACAGCAAGGGCCGCGTTCGTTTTTATACTTACGGAAATGAAGCAGTTGAGATGACAACAAGAGACGGATTTATTTATCGCATCGGAACTCAAAAGCCGGATGAATTATTATCTGTTTTAGAGAAATATATTCAGAAGAAATAATTCGAATAATTCGAACATTCTAAAATTGGAAAATTCCACGTCGTACATTATTCGAATCTTCAAATTTTCGAATTTTCAAATCTTCGAATCCTGATTCCCTTATCTTTACAATTGTGCTTAAACTGAATGAAGGTTATACTCCCCGGTGGATCGTTTTATTGATCGACCTCGCTATTGTATTTGCGGGGATCATTATAGCTTACCTGCTTCGTTTTGACTTTTCTATTCCGCAGGTAGAGATCGATGTATTTCCGCTGGTTTTTTCTTTGATCACCGGCATTCGTCTTGTCAGCTTTCTTATTGCAAAAATTCCGTGGGCGGTTGTGCGTTATATGGGGCAGCGTGATGCGGTACGAATTCTTGTAACCATCATGCTCGGTACAGGAATATTTTTTCTTCTGAATCAATTGACGAGCCGCGTGATCACCGGAACGTATGTTATCCCCCACTCTATTATTTTCATCGAATTTCTTGCGACCACTTTCGGAATGATCGGCAGCAGGCTTCTTTATAAAGCGATGTACATGGAATTAAAAAATCCATCGCGCGGAAAAAGAAGCGTCATTATTTTCGGCGCGGGCGAATCGGGACTCATTACAAAGCGTACGCTCGACCGTGATGCGGGAACAAAATACCGCGTGCTTGCATTCATTGATGATGATCCTGCGAAATACGGAAGAAAGCTCGAAGGAACTACCATCATGGGCCCGGAGAAATTGCCGGAGCTGCTGAAAAAAAATGATGTGGCGCATGTAATCCTTTCGATCCAGCAAATTTCACCTGCGCGGCGACAAGAAATTATTGAGCTGTGCCTTGAAAATAATGCGCGCGTGCTAACTGTTCCGCCCGTGCAAAACTGGATCAACGGTGAATTGAGCTTTCGCCAGATACGCAAAGTGCGCATTGAAGAATTGCTCGAGCGTGATCCGATCAAATTGAATGAAGATAATATCCGCGAGCAGCTGAAAGGAAAAACAATTCTTGTCACAGGCGCTGCCGGTTCGATCGGCAGTGAGCTGGTGCGACAGATTTCAAAATTTGATCCGGGCAAATTGATCCTGCTCGACAATGCAGAATCACCGTTGCACGACCTGCAGCTGGAACTTGCGGATACACAAAGCCAGCTTACATTCGAAGTGGTGATCGGCGATGTGCGCAGCAAAGAGCGAATGGAAAATGTATTCAACACATTTCGTCCGCAATTGGTTTATCACGCTGCCGCATACAAACATGTGCCGATGATGGAAAACAATCCATCGGAATCGATCCTGACGAATGTGCTCGGAACAAAAATCACTGCTGATCTTTCTGTTCTGTACAACGTAGAAAAATTCGTGATGATCTCTACGGATAAGGCGGTGAACCCGACAAACGTAATGGGCGCTTCGAAACGCATTGCAGAAATTTATACGCAGGCGCTGAGCAATGAGAATAAACAAACAAAATTTATCACGACACGTTTCGGCAATGTGCTGGGCTCTGTTGGTTCGGTGATTCCGCGTTTCAGGCAGCAGATAGAAAACGGCGGACCTGTTACGATCACTGACCCGAAGATCACGCGTTATTTTATGACAATTCCTGAAGCATGCCGTTTGGTTCTTGAAGCCGGCTGCATGGGAAATGGCGGTGAAATCCTGATTTTTGACATGGGGAAATCGGTGAAGATTATTGATCTCGCGAAAAAAATGATCCAGCTTTCGGGATTAACGATTGGCCGCGATATTGAAATTGTAACTACCGGTTTGCGTCCGGGTGAAAAATTGTATGAAGAATTATTGAATGATAAAGAGAATACATTACCGACGCATCATGAAAAAATAATGATTGCAAAAGTGCCGACGTACGATTTCAAAAAAGTGAGTGAGGAGCTGAATGAACTTGTTTCGCTTTTTAATTCGCAGGACAATATGCAGATTGTAAAAAAGATGAAGGAGATTGTGCCGGAGTATAAGAGTAATAATTCTGTTTTTGAGAAATTGGATAAATAGAGGGGGAACCCTTCGACAAGCTCAGGGCAGGCTAAAAATTACGAATCAAAACGAATATACGAATCACCTTCAAATAATTTCTCTCCGCGTTCCTTGCGTCCCTGCGTCTCCGCGTTAAAAAAAGTCGCACAATTAATTTCTATCTTCATAAACTTTTCTTGCGTGAGGGATAGTAGTGTAAAGCCCGCAGCGCGGACGCATGAGCGTGGCCGGACTTGCAACGGATAGCCCGACCGTGAAGGAAACACGAAGGGTGTTCCTTCACGGTCACGCCCAAATTATCATCTGACAATCATTTTAAATTTTGTTGCAAAAGAAAAAGTTTCTCACAGAGAGCACAGAGTTCACAGAAAGATCGCTGAGTTTGTATTTACACATTTGCATATTTGAAATTCGCACATTTATAATTTGCACATTTGAATCATGAAACATAAAACACCGATACAATTACGCTTTAAAGATATTGATGCGTTAGGGCATGTGAATAATGCGAATCATCTTTCTTTTTTTGAGCTGGCGCGGATAAATTATTTTAATGATGTGATAAGCACGGAAATTGACTGGGAGAATGAGGGAATGATACTTGCGCGGGTGACGGTAGATTATAAGCAGCCGGTGCTGTTGCAGGATAAAATTTATGTTTACACGGGACTTGTGAAAACCGGTAATACAAGCTTTGAGCTGGAGTATAAACTGGTGCGCGAGGAAAAAGACGGGAGCGAAACGATTATGTCGGTGGGAACTTCGGTGATTGTGTGTTACAATTACAAAGAGAAAAAGCCTGTGAAAATTCCGGATCTGTGGGTGGAGAGAATGAAGCGTGAATTAGTGTAAATAATTTACCTGCTCCAAATTTTCTTTGTACTGCGTTTCGTTGATCTTCTTTTGGAAATAAGCTTGTGTAACTTGTTTAAGCCAATAGGCACGCTGTATTTGACCGGGAGTAAGTGCAATGGAAAAGCTACAGAAGTCGCACACCAAAACATGTCCTTTGCTGGAAGGCGGAAGCGGAATAAAATAAACCGAAACCTGTGTTTTTTTCTCATACATTTTCCAATACGTAACCTTGCTGCAATGCGAACAAGTCAATGGAAGTATGTGGCCGTGATCGACGAACCCGAATTGGTAACCGGCGGTAAAAAAAAACATTGTGTGATTATTTTACGCGTGTCCACTGAAAAGTTTTCCCTAACGTAGGTAAGGTCATATAAAAATGAACTTCAAGCGTATTTTTATCGATGAGCTTGCAATAGAGATCATACGAATCGCCGCCTTTGGGATTGTAAATTGTTCCGCCTGTCCATTCCTGGTCTTTTGTATCGAACGCAAGATCACGAATGATAACCATATTCATAACAGGTCGTGAACGCAGCTTTGGATCTTTATTGAATTTATCGAGCTGTGGTTTTCCTGTAATGGAATCATTCGGCTGTTTCATCCACACGACTTGTCCGTAAAATTTTCCGTAGGAAGGATAAATTTTTATGTGCGCATCTTTATCGGCGTTCATCCATGTTCCGCTAAGATCTGTTGAGACCCAGGATGTGGATGAAATGCATGTTGCAAAGAAAAGGAAGACGAAAAGACGGATCATTTTTATGGACTTACATGCTGATTAAGCAAAAACCCTGCCTATTTAACGCAGTTCGGAGTTTTTCGGTTTCGAGTTTCGAGTTTAGTTTTTAGTTCGGAGATTATTATTTCGGATTCCGGTTTGGGTTTTCTTTCGGCAAGAATAACCAGTTTGATTTCAGAAAAAAACCGACCTGGTTTCCCAAATCGGCTTCATTTTAAATTTCTAAATCGTAAATCTAAATCGTACGTCGTAAATCCCTTCTCACTGGGTTACTCTTGTCCAGGTATCTGTTCTTCCGAGTAATGAAATTCCCATGTAACCGCGCAGCTCCATGTTGTTTTTGTCTTTGAGCTTGCAGGTTAAGCTGTAATCATTTCCTGATTTCGGATCGTAGATTTCTCCGTCGGTCCATTCCTGGTCGTCGGCGTCGAATTCGAGGTTTTTCAAAATGATGAGATTCAATACCGGTTTTGTTTTGAGTGCTGCGTCCGGATTATGTTTATCTAATTTTGGTTTTCCCGTTTCAGGATCGTTAGGAATTTTCAACCACACGATCTGACCATAATACTTCCCGTACGAAGAATAAATCTTGATGTGCGCATCCTGGTCTTTATTCAGCCATGTGCCTGCAATGTCATTTGCAACCCATGTAGAGGAACTCAAGCATGTTACGGTGATAAAGAGGAAGATAAATTTTACCATGAGAGTAGTGGTTAGTTCGGAGTGATTAGTTCGGAGTGATTAGTTCGGAGATTTTGGTTCGGAGAAATCTGTAGAACTAAGTTAAGGAAAAGTTTTGAGTTCCGGGTTTGAGGTTCCTGATTTCTGATTCAGGAGTTTAATTCCGAATTACTCAAAACACTATTTTTTTTATCTCCGAACTAACCACTCCAAACTCCGAACTTTTATCTATCCATGAATTTTTTCGTCGTTTCCGTACCTGGCGATGACGGTGGCTTCGTAGGCTAAAAATTCCTGCCAGCGTTTTTCTACGTCGACACCTTTTCCTAAATCTCTTGCGAAGGTGATGAAGGTGGTGTAATGATCGGCTTCAGAGATCATGAGGTCGCGATAAAATCTGGCGAGCTTTTCGTCTTTTATATTTTCGGATAATACGCGGAAACGTTCGCAGCTTCTTGCTTCGATCATGGCGGCGAGCAATAAACGATCCACGAGCACTTCTACTCTTTCGCGGTTGGGGATTTTGATGAATTGCATGAGCTCATTCACGTAAGAATCTTTTCTTTCGCGACCGAGCACTTGTCCGCGCTCACGTATAAGCTCGTGCACCATGTGAAAATGTTCGAGCTCTTCACGTGCGATGGCAATCATTCGTTCGACAAGCTCCGGGTATTCGGGATGATTGACGATAATTGAAATTGCATTCGACGCTGCTTTCTGTTCGCAGAATGCATGGTCCGTAAGAATTTCATCGATGTTGCTCTCGACAATATTTACCCAGCGTGGATCTGTTGCTAATTTAAGTCCGAGCATTTTATTTATTTTTTATCCTTGAACATTGAGTCCGCCGCGGCGGATTTTCTTATAAAGTAATTAAATGTCAAACAAACAATGTACAATTAACAAGTAAAAGATCCTTACACAATCTTTGCTTCACCACCAACAAATCTTCTCATCATTGGTCCGCTGATCAAACTTGTGAGTAAGGCCATGATGATAAGTGCTACAAGCATTTTATTATCAATCAATCCTGCATCGTGCGCAATTGTTCCGAGAATAATTTCCATCACACCACGCGCATTGAGTCCGAAACCGACAGCGAGGGCTTCTCTTCTTGTCATTCCGCCCATCCATGCGCCGAGGAATCCTCCTGCAATTTTACAAATCATTGCAAGGAATAAAACAATCAGCACCAGCAACAGATCGAAGTTTTCAACGAAGTTTACTTTCAGACCTATTGAAACGAAAAACAAGGGTGCGAAAATGCTCATTACAAACTGGTGAATGATGGTGCGGGCTTCTTCGCGGAAATGCACTGAATCGCCGATTGCAATTCCTACTATGAATGCCCCGAGAATTGCATGCAGCCCGATAGATTCAGTAAATGCTGCACCGAGAAATCCTAAACCAAAACAAAGCGCAAGAACCCCGCCTGGCCACGACATGTGCTTTTGAATCCATGGCAAAGCAAAATTGATGATTCGTTTTCCTATGATGAGCATGAATAATCCGAAACCGAGAATTAACCCGGCAGACTCCCATACATTGGAAATTTCACGATGCTCAATGCTCATCATGCTAAGCACAAATGAAAACGCAAGCCAGCCGATAAGATCATCAAACACAGCGGCTGCCATGATCGTCATTCCCACTTTTGTTTTGTATAAACCAATATCCATCAGGATCCTTGCAATGACAGGTAATGCGGAAACAGCCATCGCAATTCCGAAGAAAAGTCCGAATACGAGCTTATCGTTTTTGCCGATATTAAAAAATTCAGGAAAGAACCACGCGGCAACAAAACCAAGTCCGAACGGAATGATCATGCTGGTGAGACTTGTAAGCACCGCCGTTTTCCCCTGCTTCAAAACAATCTGCAATTGAACTTCAAGTCCGGCTACAAAAAGCAGCATGATCACGGCGAGCTGCGTGATGCCATCAAGCGCAATGCGTGCTGCAGTTCCCTGTACCGGAAAAAAATGTGCGAAGAAATCAGGATAATATTTTCCGATTAAAGTTGGTCCCAATAAAATACCGACAAGCAATTCGCCGAGAACAACGGGCAATTTAAATTTCTTACCTATTTCTGCAAACAAACGGGAAAGCACAAGCGCGCCTCCTATGAAGACAAGCAAAATAATTATATCGTTACTGACTAATTTCATTTATTTCGGGGAGACTCTTGAGTGAACAATCAAAACATTGGAAGGCAGATCTTCGAGGATATACTCCATGTCGTGGGTAAAGATGCGATCGATAATTCCGTAATTCTGGTCGGGTGAATTTATTACAAGCAGATCTGATTTTTTTGATTCTGCATACTGACGAATGGCATAACCCGGTTTTCCTTTGATGAGCTTTTCTGAAATTTCAATTCCTTCCCGTTCCCTGATATTCGTAACAATTTCATGCACTTTGTTAAGTTCTTGTTCCTGGAATTCCTTGCGGAGCTTTGACGCTTCACCTGCGGTACTTTCATTCGCAACCGTCATTGCCAATCCTTCCTGGTGCACCTCGGTAGCGACTGTAAGAAATTTAGCACTCATGTGTTTTCCGAAATAAACAGAAGTATTGATGGTGTGAATTGTTTTAGGATTTTCAACACCATTAACGATAAGCTTTTTGAACCGTGTTCCTTCTTTTAGCGGATTCGTCAGCAACAGCACTGAACATTTTGCGCTCCTTGAAATTTTTCGTGCAACAGATCCGAGATAATATTTCAGCATATTCTCTTTCTGCAACGCACCTACAACGAGCAGATCGACGATATTGAGCTTGCACAATTCCAGGAGCGTGTTGACGGGATTTCCTTCGTGCCAGATGACACGGGTTTTCTTTTCATCAATACCGAGCTTACGGAATGATTCATCCAGCTTTGCTTCCTTTGTGCGCGTTCTTTCACCGATATGCATAAGCAAAAGTTGCGCGCCGAAATTGTCGGCCAGTATTTTCGCTTCGCCCAAAATGGCATCCAGTCGCGGGGAAAATGCGATAGCAACACCAATTGTTTCGAAAGGATAAGAAGACCTGCGCTTGAGTTTACTGTAATCCATCAGGGTCTGATTTTCTTGCGTTTCGGTAAAAATAGTTAAATGATGCATGGGAAAAATACCCGCAATTATATTGTTAGGGTTGATTAGCAGCAGTTTCCACGGAATAAAAAACGTATGGGCAAGAAATGCCCCTGTAGCAATGAGATTTTACAAACATTTAAAAATCCAAACTGCTGATACGTGCGTATATTTGCAGGATAATGGCAATACTTATATTTTTTCTCTGTCACTGGTTTTTATCTCTATTCTGCCAGACCTTTTTCCTTCACCGGTATTCTTCGCATAAGATGTTTACGATGTCGCCGTTTTGGGAAAAAACATTTTACATGCTCACCTTCCTCACACAAGGCGCTTCGTTTCTGAATCCGCGCGCGTATGCAATTATGCACCGAATGCATCATGCGTACAGCGACACTGAAAAAGATCCGCATTCTCCGCATTTTATAAAAGATGTCTGGGGATTGATGATGAAGACAAAACGCATTTACCACGATTTTGTTTATCGCAAAACAGAACCGGAACCTGCTTTCAGGGGAAATTATCCTACCTGGCCGGCGATGGATAAAATTTCCGACAGCTGGACGATCAGGATTCTATTCGGTGTTTTATATTTCCTTTTCTATTTAGCATTCGCAACACAATGGTGGATGTTCCTGCTTTTACCGGTGCATTTTTTAATCGGGCCGGTTCAGGGGGCGATTGTAAACTGGTGCGGACATAAATATGGCTATTCGAATTTTGACAATGATGATCATTCTAAAAATTCGTTCCCGATTGAATTGCTTTTGATGGGAGAATTATTTCAGAATAATCATCATAAAAGACCGAACAGCGCAAATTTCGCTCAACGCTGGTTCGAGTTTGATCCGACGTATCCTGTTATCCGGTTTTTTAACTTTATCGGGATAATTAAATTGCGGAAACCGTAGGGGAAAAGTTGGTGGTAGGTGGTGGTGAAAAGTTGGTGGGGAGTTAGTGGAGTTGATTTATAATTAACACGCTTAAAAAAACATTCAAAATAATTTCCCATTACCACCAACAAAAAAGACCACCTACCACCAACCTTTTCTCCCGATGAACCCTTTTATTCAAATTCCACTCGTTGCTTTCGCGGCTTGCTCAGTTGTAATGATCCTTGTCTGGATCTGGGCGTATAAAATTAAAAACGCGGGTGTTGTAGATATTTTCTGGGCTTTTAATTTTACGGTGATTGCGGCTGTCATTTATTTTATGGCAGAAGCCCGCCTGAATGACGGAGTCGGGCAGGGTTTTGAGCCGAGAAAACAATTGGTTTGTGCGCTTGCAGGATTGTGGAGCTTGCGTCTCGGAATTTATTTATTGATCCGCGTGGGCTCGCATCTGGATGTGGAAGAAGGGCGTTATGCGCAGCTGAGAAAGGAATGGGCGCCGAATGCAAACCGCACATTTTTTCTTTTCTTCCAGGCACAAGCGCTTTCCAATATTTTTCTTGCCATTCCATTTTTTATCATCGCGCTGAATCCATCGGAGCCACTTACCCTGCTTGAAATGATCGGCGCAGGAATGTGGCTCGTTTGTATTATCGGTGAAGCAGTTTCAGACTGGCAATTGCAGAATTTCAAAAAGAAAGCGGCGAATAAGGGGAAAGTTTGCCAGGATGGATTGTGGAATTATTCACGTCACCCGAATTATTTTTTCCAGTTTATGATCTGGGTTTCTGTTTTCATTTTCGCACTATCAAGTCCGTACGGATGGATTTCAATTGTTTGTCCGCTTACAATTTTTTATCTCATCTGGAAAGTCACCGGAATTCCAATGACAGAAGAACAATCCATTCGTTCGCGTGGGGAATTGTACAAAGAATACCAGCGCACTACGAGTGTTTTTGTTCCATGGTTTAAGAAAAAGTAACATGTGGCGAGTGAAAAGTGACGGATAAAGAGTCAATACAGCAAGTGAATAATCTGTGTAATCAGCGTAATCAGCGGCTATGAATATCGATACACTTCTCGAAAAAAACCTTCTTCCCGACTCTGCTATTCGTGCAGGAATCAGGCGTTTGCTTAAAGAACGATTGAAAGAAGAGAAAAAAGAAACGCCTGATGCGCAGCAGGATCATTTCAATGCATTATTGGAAAGTTGCCGCAACAGTCCGATCGCTATTGAAACCAAAGCAGCGAATGAGCAGCATTATGAAGTCCCGACAGAATTTTATAAATATTGTCTCGGCCCCAATTTAAAATACAGCAGCGGGTTTTATAAGCCCGGCGTGTATTCGCTGGAGCAGGCGGAAAAAGATATGCTTGCTATTACGTGTGAGCGCGCAGAGCTGAAAGACGGAATGGATATTCTTGAGCTCGGCTGCGGCTGGGGCTCACTGACATTGTGGATGGGAAAACATTTCCCTAATGCACGAATAACCGCAGTTTCTAATTCCCGCACACAAAAAGAATATATCGATGCCACAGCAAAAGAGCGCGGATTAACCAACATCGAAATAGTAACCGCGGATATGAATGTGTTCGATACGGATAAAAAGTTCGATCGTGTTGTATCTGTCGAAATGTTTGAGCACATGCGTAATCATGGAATGCTGCTCAAAAAAATAGCGGGCTGGATGAAGGAAGATGCAGCTTTGTTCATTCACATTTTTACACATAAGGATTTTCTTTATTTCTTCGAGGTAAAAGATAATTCCGATTGGATGTCGAAATATTTTTTCACGGGTGGAATGATGCCCTCAGATCATTATCTCTATTATTGGAATGAAGATCTGAAAGTGAAAAAACACTGGAGAGTAAGCGGTGAACATTATTCAAAAACATCAGAAGCGTGGCTGGAAAATATGGATAAGAATAAATCAGCCATTATGCCGCTGTTCGAAAAAACATATGGAAAAGAGCATGCAACAAAGTGGTGGGTATACTGGCGAGTATTTTATTTAGCGTGTGCTGAATTGTGGGGATTTGAGAATGGAGAAGAATGGTTTGTCAGTCATTATCTATTGAAGAAATAGACAAATTTTACCTTTTGTGCTTATAATTTTCTACAACAAATCATTCACTTAAATGATGTGAGTGCTTCTATAAACTTGATTAACAAGAGTTAAAATAACGCTTTCGCTGTGGCATATTGATTGAGTTGGATTTGTCAAACTTAATTTATACTCAAAAGGGATCGCCATGAAAAACACCATTTTTTTAGCCACATGCATTGCCGGTTCGGTTGAACTGTTGGGATTTTCGAGAACTAACATCTTGAAAGCATCCTCAACAGAATCACAACAGACCACAACAGCAAGCTCTACCACGGGAACGACAGGAAGTACGGGAAGCACAGGTAGTACAAGCACCACAGGAAGCACAACATCTACTACATCCACATCAGGAACAAGCTCTACTTCTTCCACATCAGGAACAGTAACAACAGGTTCTACATCTACAACGATGGGAACAACAGGTTCTACTTCTACAACAATGGGAACAACTGGTTCTACTTCCAGCACATCAGGAACAGGATCGACAGGTTCAACAATGGGAACAACAGGTTCTACTTCCACAACAATGGGAACAACAGGTTCTAACTCCACAACAATGGGAACAACAGGATCGACTTCCACAACAATGGGAACAACTGGTTCTACTTCTACAACGATGGGAACAACCAGTTCTACTTCAAGCACCGGAACAAGCAGCATGGCAGCAGGCACTTCGGGTACAACCGGAATAACTGCAAGCACTTCTACCACTTACAATTCAACAACAGGAACAACTCATTCACCGGGAACAACATCAACCGGATCAACAAACACAACAATGGGAACAGGAACCACCGCGAGCACATCAGGCACAGGAACAACTGTTAGCACATCAGGAACAACAACAAGTAAGAGAAAATAATTACATACTGCTATGTTATGTAAAGATCATGGAGGCCCTTTCCGCAAGGAATACGGCCTTCATGTTATTTAAAAATCTGTATGAATTACCTGTCCTTCGACAAACGTGCGCTTGCCCTGATGCGAATGTGTATTGCATTCGTACTTATGCTCGACCTGGGAATACGCGCAACTGATCTCGAAGCTTTTTATTCCAACACCGGAGTTTTGCCACTTCCTGTTATGGCGGAACATGCATGGAATCCCTATTACATTTCTATTCATTCGATAAGCGGATTATGGCAGGTCCAGCTTTTCCTTTTTTTAGTTGCATTTTTTTTCGCGATGCTGCTTTTCATTGGTTATCGCACACAACTTTTTACTTTTCTTTCCTGGTTCATGCTGCTTTCCTTGCATAACAGGAACATACTTATTTTACAGGGCGGTGATGATTTATTACGAATGGTTTTGTTTTGGGCAATGTTCATCCCATGGGGCGAACGTTATTCATGCGACCGCTTGCTCGGAAATAAAACGATTGTAAATACTAAACTTTTCACTGTTGCAACGATCGCATACCTGTTACAAGTTTGTTATATCTACACCGGCTCAGCATTATTGAAAGGTGCGGAATGGAATACAGATTTCACTGCGCTCTATTACACCTATAGCTTAGATCAGATTGCTTTTCCTGTTACAAAATATTGGTCGGCCAATCCCGGATTTCTTAAATCGCTTACTTGTGCTGCTTACTATTTTGAATTGTTGGTTCCGTTACTGTTTTTTATTCCAATCAAACATGCCTGCTTCAGAACCGCCGGTGTATTGCTGATCATCGGTTTTCATTGTTTGAATGGGCTGACACTTTTTATCGGACTATTTCCATTAATCGGAATAGCGACAGCCACAGGGATTTTGCCGGCGGCGTTTATGAATTGGTTTGAAAATCGTTTAAGAAAGCTGAAGCGTACAATCATCGCTTCGTTCCATGGATTTGCATTACTCGCGCATCGTATCATTCGATGGAAACCGAAAAGTGAAATTGAATATCCGTTGCTGGATAAAATAAAAACCGCGTTGCTGATCTTTTTAATCGTTTTTGTTTTTGACTGGAATTTCAGCAACCTGAATTTTGTCAACAGCAAACTTTCGGATCGTTTTCGTTTTATCGGTTACAGCTTGCGATTAGATCAGAACTGGGGGATGTTTGCTCCGAATGTTTTTAAGAATGATGGCTGGTTTATCCTGGAAGGTCAGACTGCCAATGGAGAAACGTTCGATCTGCTTCATCCTGATCAGCCGCTTACTTTTTCAAAACCTGCAAGCATTGTCGGCATGTTTAAAAATGATCGCTGGAGAAAATATTCCGAGAATTATATTTTTGCTGACAACCTTTTTATGCGCGGCTACTTTTGTAATTTTTCAAAACGCAAATGGAATGAAAAACATCCTGACAGATACATTACAACGCTTCGGGTAATTTTTATGGAAGAATTCTCACTTCCCGATTACAAATATTCTTCACCGGTTAAAAATATGTTGTGGGAATGCCTGGAATAACCCTTTCTACTACTATTTGGTGATCGCAAAACTTTAGGCAATTCACGTTATTGCGTACAAATTATTACGCAATGAAACCCTTCCTTCATTTTTCACTTTGCTCCATCGCATCAGCAGCAATGCTCCTGGCGGTCGGATGTAAAAAAAACAGCAAATTTCTTCATCGCGAATCCGGCACATGGGAAATTGAATCCATGCGAATTGATTATTTAAATTCCTCGGGCGGAACAGACAGCACACATTCTTCCGGCATCACAGGATTTTTTATGTTCTACGATACACCGACGACCGGTGATGATCCATTTTATTTATCTACGAATGGAAAAACGGTAAATGGATTTGAAAGTCACAGCGCACATTTTTACAGGTCAGATGGCACTACGTTAACGATGGTTCTTGTCATCGGACAAACTGTTCCTGATCGTGATTATAAAATTTCTGATCGCTCAGCAAATGCAATGACACTGGATTATGAAGGTGGTGCAAATAATTTGTATGGTAACTATACCGGTAAGGTTAAAGAGCATATCGTTTTGAAACGCATTAAATTCTAAGAACATGAAAAAAATAGTTCTCTTTCTTCCGCTCTTCTTTACTTTATTTTCTCTTGAGGCGCAAAATGCATTTACGTTCGGAATAAAATACGGGTATATGAAACCGAATAATATTAACAGAACAGTTTATTCCTATAATTATGCCCGTCAGTGGCTGAGTGAATTCATGCCTTATTTCAATGCAATGCAAGGTTATGAAGCAAGCTGGCAGCATCGCGGAGAAAAGATCGGCTATGAATTCGTTTATGGAGCGATCAAAGAAATAAATATTGCAAATGGAATAGAGCCGGCGGGACTTACTGCGTACCGCAAAATAAAAACGCGCATGGGTGGATTAAGCACCGGAATAACAGCGAAAATAATTGACAAGAAACATATTGAAATTGTTCCGTCACTGGATCTTGACCTTTATCTTTTTTCTGTATGGACAACCTATTCAAATGAATCTACTTTTGCAGGCGCAACTGAAGAAGGTGTTATTTCAGCTGTGAAAGTGGGAAATACTTTTGCAGTTAATATTAGTCTTTTTGCGACTAAATGGTTCGGCATAAATATTCGTCCGTATTATCAATTGCCCTGGGGAAAAGCAAATGTTGAGGGACTCGCAGCATATTGGGGAGGCAGTGGAACAGGTAATCAACGCGATAGTATAAAAAATTATGGCATCAGCGGCTCATTGATTTTTCAATTCGGAAGAGATTATTAAAAACAGAACATTCAGAAAAACTCTTCTTTAATCGGGAGAGTTTTTTTTGTGGAATGATCTTTCCTTTCAATATATTTAGTGCATGACAATACAAGAAGCTCAGTCCACCGTCGACACATGGATCAAAACACATGGAGTTCGTTATTATAATGAATTGACAAACACTGCAATCTTAATGGAAGAAGTCGGTGAAGTTGCGCGCATCATGTCGAGAAAATATGGCGAACAATCATTTAAAGAATCAGATAAAGAAGTAAAGCTGGAAGATGAATTAGCAGATGTCCTATTTGTGCTTATATGTATCGCGAATCAAACAGGAGTTGATTTAACTGAAGCGATGAAAAATAATTTAGAGAAGAAAGCGAAGAGGGATCATGACAGGCATCATGGGAATGAGAAGCTGAAATAATGTGCTAATTGGTTAATGTGCTAATCTGCGAATGTGCGAATGTGCGAACAAAAAATAAATCATTGAAAATCAATCAAATGCAAACTATTTAAATACAAATATTTGGTTTATACTATAAACTAGTCTACGTTTGTGTCATCAAAACAAACATTGGTATGAAACAGTTTTTATCTCAGTTGATTCTTTCACTTTTATTCTTGACAGGAACTTCACAAATTCTTTCAGCGGTTACAATCAGCGGTACGATTAAGGATAAGAAAAATCAACCGATGGCTTTTGCGAATGTTTTTATTAAAGACAGCTACGATGGTGCGTCTTCTGATGTGAATGGAAATTATAGTTTCACAACAGACGAAACCGGAACTATAACTCTCATTTGCACACAGCTTGGTTTTATTGAACAGCAAAAAACAATCGCGATCAGCGGTGATATGAAAGTTGATTTCTATTTAGATCCGAAAGAAAATGAAATGGAGGTGGTTGTTATTTCTGCCGGAACGATTGAAGCAAGTGATGAGAAACGCACGACTGTTTTAAAGCCGCTCGATATTGTTACTACTGCAGGCGGACAAGGAGATATTTATGGTGCGTTGCAAACACTTCCGGGCGCTTCGAAAGTTGGTGAGCAGGAAGGATTATTTGTACGCGGCGGAACTGGAGCAGAAACAAAAACGGTGATCGACGGAATGAATGTGAATAACCCGTTTTTTACTGCTGTGCCTGATGTTGCAGCGCGCGGACGATTTTCTCCTTTCCTGTTTAAAGGAACTGCATTCAGCACCGGCGGATATTCTGCGCAGTACGGTCAAGCACTTTCTTCTGCACTGATTCTCGAAACGCAGGATCTTCCTGATCGTTCAAGCTCCTCGGTTGCGATAAGCTCTGTTGGCGTTGGTGCCGGACACAATCACCTCTGGGACAAAAAAGGTTTCTCTGCAGGATTTGATATGAACTATACAAATCTTGCTCCTTATTTTCTTATTGTTCCGCAGCTACAGAGCTACACACGCATGCCGCAATTTTTCGGTGGCTCCACCAACTTCAGAAAAAAAATCGGTGAAGCAGGATTGCTGAAATTTTACGGTTATTATAATTATGGGGATTTAGCGCTTCATCGCCCTGATATTGACAGCACGAATGGTTATGAATCGACATTTGCGTTGAAGAATTCGAATGCGTATACCAATCTTTCTTACAGGAATTATTTCAAAGAAGTATGGCGAATGGATATTGCAAGCTCCTGGGGATTTGATAAAAATAATATTGTTGCAGAAGCAGATTCGATTGAATCGCAAAGCTCACTCAGCCAGGGAAGAATAATGCTGACGCGTTATTTCATGAAAAGAAATCAAATACGTTTCGGAACCGAATATCAATATCTCAGTGATGAAAGCAGGTTCAATCAATACAAAAGTGTTTTCTTCGATAATTATGTTTCGGGTTTCGTTGAAGCAGATATTTTTCTCGGTCCGAAATTCGTTGCGCGCGCTGGTGGTCGGGTAGAAAACAGCTCCTTGCTTGCTAAAACAAATTTCGCACCGCGTGTTTCACTGGCAAGAAAGATCAGCAAATATTCACAGCTCAGCTTTGCGTACGGAGATTTTTATCAAAAACCGGCTAATGAAATCTTGTATCGTTCTACGGCTGTCAATTTCGAAAAAGCTACACATTATATTCTCAGCTTTCAACATGTGGATGACAGCATTACGTTGCGCGTCGAAGCTTATTACAAACAATATGATCATTTTGTAAAAACATTTCCAACGATCGATAACAGTGGTGATGGTTACGCAAAAGGTTTTGACGTGTTCTGGCGCGATAAAAAAACATTTAAGGATGTTGATTATTGGATTTCGTATACCTTCCTCGATACAAAAAGAAACTGGAGAGATTACCCGACTGCAGTGATGCCGACATTCGCAAGCACCCATAATGCTTCCGTAGTTATCAAAAAATTTATTCCGAAGATCATGACTTCATTCGGACTGAGCTATAACTATTCCAGCGGACGTCCGTATTACAATCCGAATAACCCGGATTTTCTCGGAGACAAAACGTACGATTATCATTCGATCAATCTTAATGCAAGCTATCTCACTTCTATATTCGGAGCGTTTACTGTTTTTGTTGTTTCTGTTACGAATGTCACAGGCTTCCGGCAAGTATATGGTTACCGCTATTCCTATGATGGCTCGCGTCGGGAAGCAATTGTCCCGCCGGCAAAAAGATCTTTCTTCCTTGGAATGTTCATGAGCTTTGGAACAGACCGATCAAAAGATGTTATCAATAACAACAATTAGAATTCAAAAAATAAAAGTAAAATTCAAAAATCGAAATCATGAAAAACACAATTGTCCTTTTAGCATTTGCATTTATTTCCACCATTGGATTTGCGCAAACAGATACAACCAAATCGAAATATGTAACAAGCATGGAAAAGCAGGTTGCATTACTTGATACCGCTTATACAGCTGCAACCATGCAGAAAAGTTACAATTCATTCGAACGCATTGCGAACGTAGAAAAAAAAGAATGGCTGCCGGATTATTACATGGCGTATTGTCTTGTGATGCAAGCTTATCAAATTGAGTCATCACAAGTAGATGGTTATTGCGATCGCGCAAACTCCTTGCTTGACCGCGCTGATTCTTTGAAAGGTGACCAATCAGAAATTTATGTTCTGCGTGCAATGGTTGCATCAGCGCGCATCATGGTTGACCCGAGAACACGCGCCGCGAAATATGGAAAAATGTCGAGCATGTATCTTGATTCAGCGGAAGTCCATAATGCAAATAATCCACGCATTACACTTAACCGCGGAACAGGATTGTATTATACGCCGCCAATGTTTGGTGGTGGAAAAGGAAAGGCAAAACCTGTGTTCGAAGAATCAATTAAAAAATATGAAGCGTTCAAACCTGCAAGCAGCATTTCACCCCGCTGGGGAAAACCACGCGCACAGATGTTGCTGGCGGACTGCAATAAAAAGTAAAAATGACTACGGATTACAAATTACGGATTACAGATTACGATGAGGGGGATAGATGAATTATAAATAGAGTCAAACCTCGAATAAATATTAAAATGGAAAACGAAAAACCGCTTAATGAAATTGAAAGTCTTGCGCTGATCTCTACGATGATCCAAAAGACACAAAGCTCTTTGCAGGATAATGGATTTTATTTTCTTCTTTGGGGATGGTTGGTATTAGTGGCATCGCTCACCCAATATGTGATGATTAAAATGGGAATGCCTGCTGAAAGCAATTATACCTGGAGTGTGTTAATGCCGCTCGGAGGAATAATTTCAGCAGTGTATGGATGGAAGCAAGGAAAAAAGCAAAGGGTAAAAACCTATACCGAAGAACTGTTGAATTACGCGCTTGTCGCTTTCCTTATAGCGCTGGCGATTGTATTGGTGTTTATGACGATTTTTGGTGGCTGGCAACGCGCCTACCCGATGATCATGATGGTGTATGGGATGTGGCTTTTTATTTCAGGCGGCGCTTTAAAATTCAGGCCGTTGATCATTGGCGGAATAATAAACTTCGCATGCGCGATCGGAGGATTTTATGTTCAAACGATAGAACTGCTTCTTTTACTTTCATTTGCTGTGCTTGCAGGATACATTATTCCCGGGCATATGCTGAACGCAAAATTCCGGAGAGAAAATAAACAATGAAGCCATTTAAAGAGCTCGATCCGATTCTTCATTCACAGCTTCGCCTCGCGGTGATGTCTGTGCTCATTTCTGTGAAGGAAGCGGAATTCTCTTTCCTGAAAGAAAAAACAGAAGCAACGGCAGGAAACTTAAGTGTTCAAATTCAAAAGCTGAAAGAGGCGGGATATATAGAAGTTGAAAAAAAATTCCGTGATAATTATCCGCTGACAATTTGTAAGATCACTAAAGTTGGTGTAAAAGCGTTTGAGGAATATGTTGCGGCATTGCAGGCTTATATTGGGAAGAAGTAGTCGTCCGCCGCGGCGGAGTCAGTTGTCAGTGACAGGTGACAAGTGACAGGTGACAGGTGACGGGTGACGGGTGACGAGGGAAAGATTCTGATGAGAGAAAATAATTAACTTTAATTCCTACCAATCACCAATCACTAATCACTAATCACTTGTCACCTGTCACCTTTTCCCCATGCACATAGTAGACTTCATTGTAGTAGGAACAGGTTGCACAGGAGCAATGGCGGCGCAGACGTTGGCGGAAGCGGGCGAACAAGTGCTGATCATTGATGGTGGAATACAGGATGAGCATTACAATAAACTTCAGCCGCAGGAGAATTTTTCTCATTTACGGAAAACAGATGCATCACAACATCGTTACCTGCTTGGTGATAAATTTGAAAGTCTGCCGGATGATGAATTGGGGACCGGCGCACAATTAACTCCCGCGCGGCAATTTCTCATTCGTAACACAGAAACATTTCTTCCGCTCGAAGGAGAAAATTTTAGTCCGATGGAAAGTTTAGCACTGGGCGGACTTGGTGGCGGATGGGGACTTGGGTGTTGTGTATTTTCTGAAAATGAAATAACGCTCGCCGGACTTCCGGTTGATGCGATGAATTCAGCTTACCAGGTTATTGCTGATCGCATCGGAATAAATTCAGCTGACGACGATGCAAAGAAATTTACCTCCGCGCACATCCAGCACACGCAACCAGCTCCCCCACTCGATCCGACGGCTGAAGCGCTTTTGAAAAAATATAATTCAAGAAAAAATACGCTGAATGAAAAAGGTTTTTTTCTTGGTCGTCCTGCGCTTGCTTTGCTGACAGAAGAAAAGAATAATAGAAAGCCAACAGCGCTGCGCGATATGGATTTTTATGATGACAAGGAACAAGCAGCTTATCGTCCGTCAATTACCATTGCTGAACTGAGAAAAAAACCAAACGTGAGCTATGAAGGTGGATGGATGGTGATTTCGTTTTCAGAAGAAAATAATCTTGTTCATGTTCATGCTTTGCATCTTGAAACAAAAGAGAAGAAAACTTTTTACTGCAAAAAATTAATTCTTGCACCCGGCGTTTTAGGAACCGCAAGAATTGTTTTGCGCTCTGCGGCAAATGGTGCAGAGAAAAAGCTTCCGCTGCTTTGCAATCCGTACACCTACATTCCCTGCATTGTTCCTTCGCGATTAGGGAAAAAGATGCCGGAAAATAATTCAGGCTTCGCGCAACTTTCGATTTTCCATGATGTGGATGGAAAACAAACGGATATTGCGATGGCTTCGATCTATACGTATCGTTCACTGATGCTGTTCAGGTTGATGAGAGAAACGCCTTTGAATTTTAAAGACGGAAGGATTTTTATGCAGCATATTTTACCTGCATTGATCATAGCAGGAATTCATCATCCTGAAAAATATTCTGCAAATCAATTTCTGGAGCTTAAAAAAGATGCTGCTTCTCCAACGGGGGATCAGCTGCATGTGAATTATGAAAAGATGGGTTTGCGGGAAGAAATTAGTGCGCGTGAGAAAAAATATGTTTCTGTTTTAAGAAAGCTCGGCGCATATGCGCTGAAAAAAGTGAGACCTGAAAATGGTGCGAGCATTCACTACGCCGGAGTTTTACCTTTTAGTGAAACGGAAAAGGAATTTACTCTTTCACCGAACGGAAAATTACACGGAACGAAAAATGTTTTTGTGGCCGATGGTTCCGGATTTAAATTTTTACCTGCGAAAGGATTAACGCTTTCGTTAATGGCAAATGCTCATTTAGTGGCTGAGCGAGCGAGGGTGTATTGAGTATTGGGTATTGGGTATTGAGTAATAAGATTTTTTTTGCGTGAGGGATAGCAGTGAAAAGCCCGGACTGTGAAGTGAGCTTGCCTCTACTTCACAGGAGGACTTGTAGCGGATAGCCCGACCATGAAGGAACGTTTTTCCGCGTTTCCTTCAGGGGCACGCCCGACTATTTTCACGCAGAGTTCGCAGAGGACTACCAACCTTTTTCTACCACCAACTACCAACCTTTTTTCCCAAGGCACAATTTTTGGTTTTCATAACGTAAAGAATAACTAATCATAAAAAACCTTAAACGTATGAGAGCTCTTGGAATTGTTTTAATCATTGCAGGTGTTGCATTAATGATCATCACAGGAATTAATGTTACACGAGAAGAGAAAGTGCTTGACCTGGGAAAAGTAGAAATCAATAAAGAGACTACAACTCCGATCAGCTGGTCACCGATTATTGGCGGCGTTTTACTCGTTGGCGGAATTGCAGTATTATTGACAGCGAAAAAAACTGCGTAGTATTTCCCCAGTCTGGGGAATTTGATCTTTCTAAAATGCAAAGATACGAATTGCGTGTACATACACATAATTCGTATCTTTACATATAGAGGCATTAGTTACCCTAACTTTAATGCTATAACTATACGGATCGGTGCGTCTTAAGCAATACGTTAGATTTCTTAATTTCATCCTGTGAGTGAAAAACAACCGACGCTGGTTTTGACCGGTGCGAATGGATTTATAGGAAAACACATTGCCACATACTTTGTAAAAAAAGGATGGAATGTGGTGGCTGTTGTCCGTAACGCTCCTGAAATACATTTGCAGCACGTGCTTTATACAAAACATGATCTTGCAAAAGCAGAACCTGTTTGTGTGCCGGATGATGTGGATGTTTTTATTCATGCCGGCTATATAAAACAATCAACCGGTATCGATGCATTTCAGCTTAATAAACAAAGCAGCTCGCAATTTTTGAATGCGCTTGAAAAAACAAAAGCAAAAAAAATATTTCTCTCAAGCTTATCTGCCGATCAAAATGCATTGTCGGTTTATGGAAAACAAAAAGCAGCAATTGAAGAGCTTTTTTTAGCAGATAACGGAACAATTATCCGCGCGGGACTTGTATTGGGCGATGGCGGATTATTCGGGGCGATGCGCAAGTATTTAAAAATTAAAAATAAAATTCCGCTCTTCGGAAGTGGTGAGCAACCTTTACAAACGGTTTACATTCACGACCTGGTGAAAGCGATTGATCGTATCGTTTCAAAAGATCTTAAAGGAAAATTTGTTGTCGCTACTGAAGAACCTGTGCCTTATATTGAATTTTATAAAGCGCTTGCGGCAACTGTAAATGTGGAACCAAGGTTTATGAAAATTCCATATTGGTTTGCCGAATTAGGAATAAGCATCGGGAATTTAACGGGAAGAAAATTACCGGTTACAAAAGACAATTTGCTGGGATTAAAACAAATGAAAAAAATAGATTCAGCTGCCGACCTGAAAAAGCTTGACCTGGAATTAAAAGATTACAAAGAAAGTTTTTCTGAGCTGGCAACTGAGAATTAAAACTTAATCAATTCACCGATAAGATTTTTCTTTTCTTCTTCGGTCAATTCCTCCCACTCTCCCGGGTTCAAACTTCCCAACTCAACATTTGCAATGCGTACACGTCGCAGCTCCGTCACTTCATATCCCAGCTTATAACACATTCTCCTGATCTGGCGATTTAATCCTTGTGTGAGAATGATGCAAAACACTTTCTCACTAATACCAACAACTTTTGCCTGACGCGTTTGTTTGCCCATGATCCTGATTCCTCCGCTCATGCTACTCAAGAAAAAATCATCGTATGGTTTATCCACCGTAACTACATATTCTTTTTCCTTACGACTTTCTGTCCACGCAATTTCTTTAAAAACGTTTCCATCATCGGTCATCAGCAATAAACCTTCCGATTCTTTATCGAGACGGCCAATAGGAAAAAGTTTTTTCGGATAAGAGAATACGGCGAGCAAATTATTTTCAATCTCCGTATTGAGCGTACATTCAATTCCGCGCGGCTTATAAAACTTCACATAAGAAAATGAAATTGCATCACGGATAATTTTTCCATCCACGGTGATCTCTTCGTAATCTTCGATCTTAGCAGCAGGTGAAGCAGGTTTTCCATTCACGCGAACTCTTCCTTCGCCAATCATCAAATCAGCAGCTTCGTTGGAAATATTATAGTGTCGCGCGATAATGGTGCGGAGCCGGGATGTTTTTGACAAGACTTATTATTTTTTTTGCATGAGGGATAGCAGTGGAAAGCCCACATCTCGTCAAATAGAGCCTGTAATTCTTTATAAGCTATTTATCTATTGACGAGAGAGGACTTGTAACGTATAGCCCGACCTCCGGACATGCCCTGATAAAAACAACCAATTAGAATTTATTTTTCCAATCACCAATCACCTATTACCAATCACCTCTTTTAATAATTCAGATTATTCGGACGCGAATATAAAAGCTGCATAACATTGATATTCCGCATGGCGAAAGCTGCTTCACAATAGCTTAAATAGTAATTCCATTTACGCTGGAACGTTTCATCAAAACCAATTTTTTCAATCTGGTCTTTTGCGCGGTTGAAATTATCACGCCAGGTAGCAAGTGTTCGCGCGTAATGCTGACCAAGATCTTTTAAATCGATTAAAGTAAGATCGCCGGTATTGTTAATCGCTTTATTCATTGCTCCGATAGATGGCAACAACGAACCCGGAAAAATATGTTTCTGAATCCAATCCACACCGCGACGTAATTCTTCGAAGCGCGAATCGGGACAAGTGATAACCTGTAATGCAACAAGTCCATCCTCTTTTAATAAACGATGTACCTGCCTGAAATAATTATCGTAGTACTGCGCACCAACTGCTTCTAGCATTTCAATGCTCACGATGCGATCATATTTTCCTTCGATGATCCGGTAATCTTCCAGGATGATTTTTACTTTATCTGAAAGTCCGGCAGCTTTTACTTTTTCTGTTGCTAATTTTTGCTGCTCTTCAGAAATGGTAATGCTGGTGACTTTACATCCGTAATTGGAAGCCATATGAATTGCATTGGCGCCCCATCCTGAACCGATCTCAAGCACATGATGTTCAGGCTTCAAACGCATCACTTTGCTAAGACGATCATATTTTTCATGTTGCGCATCTTCAAGACTCATTTCAGGTGTTTTGAAATAAGCGCTGGAATACGTCATGGTGGGATCAAGCCAAAGCGAAAAAAATTCATTGCTGAGATCGTAATGTTCTGAAATATTTTTCTTTGCTTTCGAAACGGTGTTGGAACGGCGGGCGTGATAAATTTTGTTAAAGAATCGAAGCGCTCCGAGCACAGCAGTCTTTGCATCCGATCCTGACAAATTCGGCGCGTTATCAATATTCAGCAAAAACCATTTGATAACATTTGTGATGGAAGATGTTTCCCATATACCTTCCATATACGATTCGCCGAAACCAACATCACCATACAATACACAACGACGAAAAAAGTCATTGTCATTGATCGACATGTCAGCTCTTACATTTCCTTCGCCACTGCCAAGCGTAATGCTATGACCATTGGGAAGCGAAACATCGAGTCGTCCTTTATCCATTTTAGAAAGCATATCGATAACGATACGTTCGTAAAATGAAGGACTATGTGTGATGGCCAGGGTTGACATATTTCTATTTTGAAAATATACGATAAAACGATTAAAGCGGATGTTCCCAGAGTGGTTTCCCTGACTTGATATCAATGCAGATCATGCGCAACTGCGAGATCATAAAAAGCTTATCATCTGCCAGCTCATACCATTCAAAACGGAAGCTCGGATTTCCATCTGAAAAAACAGTTTCGAATGCACCTTTGCTATCAGCTTTGTCAGCGTCGCGGTAATACTCCGGCAACTTTACGGTCCAGTTTTCTGTGAATGTTTTTCCGTTAAGATTTACTTTGGTGAGCTGCATGCGCGCAGTATCTGTTACATCAGTTGCGTGAACGATAAATAAATTTCCATCGGCATCACTCAGCGGCGGATTGTCGGGGTATTTTGAATCGCGGTTGATGGATGATTTTTCCCGTTCAAGGTTATCAATCTCGCGTTGAAAAGCTTCGCAACGGCTTTTTGCTTTCCATTCTTCGTTGGATATTTCAGCGTATCGCTCCGGAACAATCATCTTCGGAAAAATTACTTTGTAATAAGCAATTGAATCTTTTAAATTTTGCGTTTTCTTTTCAATACCATCCAATGCTTCTTTCTTCCGCATTGCATCATGAACAGGATTTACATCCATTAAAATTGTTCCGTTCAGGTAAGAAAATTTACCAGTGCTGTCTTCGTAGCTATACATCAGCTTGTGGCGACCATCTGCTCTTAATGAAACATATTTCTCTTTTGTAAAATAAGCTGTGCTGTTTGTTTTGTTCACAGCCCACATGTAATCTACAATCTGATCATCTGTTTTTTCAAGCGTATTTTTTTCAACGTCATAATAATAATGGAAACCCTGCATATAGGTGAGCATCAATTTTCCATTAGTTACATTCGAACCGTAAGCAGCATTTAATTTCATCCACTCAGGTCGCGCAAAAGCAAAACCTTTCAAAGGTCCGGAAGCCGTAAGTGTTTTTTCATCGCTGATCAACTCAAGTGTTTTCGGATTTCGTGAATGCAATCCGAGTTCGGGATCAATGCTGTATATCCACAATTTACCCGGCGTTGTTCCCATGATGATGAATGATTTTTCAATTCCTTCACCAAGATCAACACGGCCGGTTTGATTTCCGGTAGCAAGATCGTAAGCGGTAATGCGATATTCTGCATAGCCGGAAATGTTCGTTACTCCACCACTCGATTTTTTACTGCGCGCCTGGAAGATCTGCTCTTTGGTGATAATTGATTTTCCTTCGGGACCGGAATAAATAAAAGCAGCTGTAATATCATCAGCCCTGTCTGTCATCACATCTTTGTGAAAACAGGAGGATAAAACCAAAAGACTGAGCAAGAGTGAGGTGGTGTACCGCATAGAACGAAGCTAAGATAGGGAAGAGTTGGGAGTTCGGAGTAGGGAGTTCGGAGAAATTTAAATGCGATTTGCTTATGGAATTCTGTGATTATTCGCATCTTTCATTAAAACGCTGAAAATCTGATGAAAAACCTGTTCCTCTTACCTCTGTTTACCATTTTACTGGCACTTAGTGGCTTTACGCCTGATACAAAAGTTGATTGCACAGTCGACAGATCCAGTAAACTTGACACGGCTATATTCCACGTTATTCGCAGTGTCCCTGATTCTTCGCTTACAAATAAAGAGGCTGTATTTTCTTTCACTTTTCATTATGGTTACGAAGGACCAGTAAATGAACTGATACAATTTTCCAGCAATGGGGTTGCAAGCATATTAAAGTGTGATAAAAATGGGAAAGTCTCAGTTAAAGTAACACCCGAAAAAAAATATAAATTCGAATTTTTTCTGAATGACATTTATTACACCATATACCCGGATTCTCTTGCAATAAAACCCGGTAACCGAACTGACATAAATATCCGTTTTCATTTACCTGACTAACCTGATAAATAACAAATCGAATATTTGCTGAAACATTATGAAAAATCTGTTCCTCTTACCGCTGTTTACCATTTTACTGGCACTTTGCAGCTTTACCTCAACAACCAAAACTTATTTCGGTGATGAACATCTCGGGAAAGTGGATACAGCTGGTTCGGTATTTTATATTATTCGCAGCGTCCCTGATTCTTCGCTGACAAAAAAGGAGTCTGAATTTTCCTTTGCTTTTTATTATGGTTATGCTGGTCCGGTCAATGCACAGGTACAGTATTCCTGCAATGGAAAGGCCCAACTATTAAAGTGTGATACAAAGGGGAAAGCTTCAGTAAAAACACTTCCCGGGCAATACAAATTCCAGTTTTTTGTGAATGAAAATTATTACGAGATATACACAGATTCAATTGCTATTAAACCCGGTTACCGGACTGATGTCGAAGTTCGTTTTCAGTATGCGTGGAATAATGTGATCAGCGACAAACCGGTTATTTATGTTTACCCGCAGGATAAGCAACAAACAAGTATTCATCTCAATATTACAGGCGAGCTTGGTTTTACTTATCCAAAATATAATAACGGTTGGAATTTTATTGCTGATCCGGATGGAACGATTCACATGAACGATAAAGAATATCATTATTTGTTCTGGGATGGATTAATGGGAATCAACAACAGCACAACAAAATGGGAAGAAGGATTTATTGTTGAGCGCGATAGTCTCGTTCCATTCTTCGAAGAAAAACTGAAGCTGATGGGATTAAATTCAAAAGAGACGGAAGATTACATCACGTATTGGTGTCCGCGAATGGTGGCGAATGAAAAAAATTATATTCATTTTATGTTCAATGAAGAATATAATAAATACGCCGACCTGGAAGTAAATCCGGCACCGGATAAGCTATTTCGCGTGTTTATGCTATGGTCAAAAGCACAAGAAACAAACACGCAGGTTATTCCGCAAGCCATTCAATCGTTCGAACGAAGCGGGTTTACTGTAGTAGAATGGGGCGGCGCAGAAATGAAAGAGGTTCCTGCAAAATTCAATTCACACGTTTCTAATTAATCACCTGCAACATTTCACCTTCACCTGTCACTGAGCCTGCCCTGAGCTTGTCGAAGGGTCACTTGCCACTTTTATATTCTCTCATCACATCACGTTGCAATTCTGTATGCTCCCTTTTTTTGTGGAAGTGAATTTTCTTGATCCACAACAGGAACGCATGCCAGTGAATCAGAAAAATAATCTGCAGCGTGATAAATGGAAAGCGGAAAAAATAGGCAAGCAATCTTCCTGAAGTGAGCGCTTTCTTTTTTCCTGTAAGCGTGCTGACGAAAAACCGTTCCTCATTTTTATAATCGTCAATGCGGATATTTAATTTATCGGTGGGCAGATCCAGGCGAAAATCAAACTCTGCATCATGCTCGATGAACGGCGAAACGTAGAAATATTTTTTCGTGCGCAGATTATATGAGTGATTTTTTAAACAATCTTTTCCAAGAAAAAACAATTTCATTTCCTTGAATGTATTCTGCACTTCTGCTACGCAACAAATCGGCTGATCATTTTCATCGTAGCAATAATAAAATGAAACAGGATTAAACACATACCCCAGCAAGCGTAAATTCGTGATGAGCATTACGCGGGCAGGCGGTTGTTCAATTCCATTTTGCTCCAGGTAAAAATTCAATTCGGCACGAACAGATTTCTTTCCGGTTGAATTTTCATTGACAGGATGATCTTTATCGTAAAATGAAAACAGGTTAAACCGATTCCTGCTGACGAGCGAAACCTGCTTAAAATCTTCATCCATCGCATCCAGGTCAATGCAAAACAGGAACACATTATAATGAAACCGGTGCTTCTTCGGGGAAGTCCGGTTGTGCATTATCTTGGCTCTGTATAGGAAGCTTTTCATTTAAGTCGAATTATTTCGCTGCGCATTTCATTTGCCACCCTTCGATACGCTTCGCTACTCAGTCTGACAAATAAAATGCGACTGAATTGCCTTGTCAGACTGAGTAGCGAAGCGTATCGAAGGCTGATAAGGCGATTCAGTCTTTTAAAGTACATCTTTCTTAAGTATGGAAGAGCATAATTGCACCGACGACTGCAATGCATCTTCATGAAATCCGTAACGGAAATAGGAACCGCAAAAATATACGGGGCCTGTTTCATTCAGCTTTGGTAATTCTTTTTGTGCGTTGATTGCAGGAACGTCGAAAAGAGGATGTGTATAATCCATTTCACGGATAATCTTTTCCGGCGCGATGTTTCCGTTTGAATTAATTGAAACGAAATAATTCTTTTTATCCGAGCAGCCTTGCAAACAATTCATCCAGTAAATCGTCGAAGGAATTTCAACACCATTCAGTTTTGCAATCCGGTAATTCCACGACGACCAAACGCTTTTTGTTTTCGGCATTACGGATTCGTCGGTATGAATAATTGCGCGATTCGGCTGGTACTTGAAGCAGGATAAAAGCCGCTCTTCATCAGCAGTAGGATTTTTCAGCAATTGAAAAGCTTCATCACCGTGACAGGCAAAAATTACTTTGTCATAGAGTTTTGCTTTCCCGTCTTTAGATTTCACAATCACACCATCCTCCTCACGCAAAACAGAAACAGCGCCATTATTGATTTGAATTTTATCCTTAAACGGCGCGATAATTTTGTCACGGTAATTTTTACTTCCACCCGTCACCGTCCACCACTGATGCTGCGTATCCAATCCAAGAAATCCATGATTATAAAAAAACCGCATCAATGTCAAAGCAGGAAATCCCAACATCTTCTCCGGCGGCGTAGACCAAACCGCCCCGCTCATCGGAATTAAATATTTATGCAAAAAATCCTCACCAAGATTATGCTTTTTACAAAACTCATCAACAGTAATTTCTTCATTCCAATCTTTTCCGTCCCCCTTTTCTTCCGTCCCCCGTCCCTCTTTTTTTCCGTCCCCATCAATTAATCTGATTGCTTCTTTATTAAACTTTGAAATCTGCATCAGCATGCGAATAAACTTCGGAGAGAAAATATTTTTCCGCTGCGCAAATAATCCATTCAGTCCCGAGCCGCAATATTCCAAACCTGTCGGAACATGCTGCACGCTGAACGACATGCTTGTCTTCTTCGTTTCAACTTTTAATTCTGCAAACAATTTCGTGAGATACGGATACGTCTCGTGATTAAAAACCATAAATCCCGTATCGAAGTGAACCGGATTTCCTTCTTCGTCGACTGAAATTGTGTTGGTATGTCCACCCACATAATCCCCCTGCTCATAAATCGTAATGTCATATTCCTTATGAAGGAAATGCCCACAGCTCATTCCGGCGATTCCTGTTCCTATGATGGCGAGTTTTTGCATGATGTCTACAATATACGGCTTGGGATGAGAATTGGTTCTTGTCTATTGCAGTATTGAGTATTTAGTAGTGCGTATTGAGACGTTGTGTGTTATTTTTCTCAATACGCACTACTAAATTCTCAATACTCCTTCATCTTACTATCCATCCAAATCGTAACCGGACCATCATTAATTAATTCCACTTGCATATCCGCACCGAATTCTCCAGTACCAATTTTCTTACCAAGATCAATCTCCAACTGCTTCACAAAACCTTCATAAAGCGGAATTGCAACATCAGGCTTTGCAGCTTTGATGTATGATGGTCGATTTCCTTTTTTTGTAGCAGCATGCAAAGTGAATTGGGAGATCACTAAAATTTCTCCATCAATATCTTTCACCGAAAGATTCATCACACCTTCCCTATCAGCAAATATTCTCAGGTTAATTATCTTCTGCGAAAGCCATTGCACATCTTCATTCGTATCAGCATCCTCCACACCAACCAGCACAAGCAATCCTTTCCCGACAGAAGATTTTATTTTCTCTTCAATGGTAACTGAAGCTTTTGAAACACGTTGAATTAATACTCTCATAAAATTATATTCTCATTCGCTACTTTTTGTCAGACTGAGTAGCGAAGCGTATCGAAGTCTGACAAAAAGTAGTGAAGCGGGATCTCAATCATATTCCCTCTGCAACTCTTCCCCATTCAAAATCTGCAAATAACATTCATATCGCGTCAATGCAATTTTTCCATTATCCAACGCTTCCTTCACCGCACAATTAGGCTCATGATCATGCCTGCAACCATTGTATTTGCATTTGCCTAGCAAGTCACGCATCTCGGGAAAATAATGCGACAGCTCCTGCTTTTCTAAATCCACAATTCCGAATTCTTTAATTCCGGGCGTATCAATAATAAATCCGCCATTCTGCATCTTGTGCATTTCGGCAAACGTCGTAGTATGTTTTCCTTTGCTGTGTGCCTTCGAAATAATTCCCGTCTTCAAAGCAAGATCAGGTTCAAGCGCATTGATCAGCGTACTTTTTCCAACACCTGAATGCCCTGCAATTAAATTTGTTTTTGCTGCCATAATATCTCTGAGCTGCGCAACATCATTTTCATCCGTAGAAGAAATAAAATAGCAGGTGTAACCGAGATTCCTATACAAACCCATCAACGCTTCCACATACTCGGTATAATCTTCATCCAGCAAATCCTTCTTATTAAAAATTACCGAAGCAGGAATTCCATACGCCTCCGCAGTCACAAGAAAACGATCAATAAATCCCGTTGAAGTACGCGGCTGTATCAACGTCGCCATCACATAAGCGTGATCAATATTCGCAGCAATAATGTGCGTTTGTTTCGAAAGATTAGTAGAGCGCCGAATGATATAATTTTTCCTGTCAACCAAAACCGAAATCATCCCCACACCTTCCGTAGTATCAATCTCAATTTCCACATTATCACCCACAGCAATCGGATTCGTATTTTTTAAGTTCAATCCTTTAATTCTGAATTGGCCTTTCAACCGGCACTCCATCCGCTCACCGTTTTCCAACAGCACCGTATACCAGCTCCCGGTAGATTTCAAAACAATTCCCTTGTAAGAAGACATGGGGCAAAGGTAAATAGGGGAATTGGGGTAATTAGGGTAATTGAGGAAAAAATATTTCCACCTGATTGTATTACCTAATTCACCCAATCACCCAATTCCCTAATCACCCAATTCCCTTAATTACCCAATTTCCTTAATTACCC
This sequence comes from Bacteroidota bacterium, assembly GCA_031412295.1. Classification (GTDB taxonomy): domain Bacteria; phylum Bacteroidota; class Bacteroidia; order Palsa-965; family Palsa-965. The sequence goes on along the minus strand of JANOCU010000008.1, from coordinate 72,001 downwards.
CAATTACCTTTTTTATTTATTAACATGTTTCTCTCACCCAAATACGTAATTTCGTCATCAACCTAACGTTATAGCTGCGTGTCCATTAAAGTAGAATACATTTCGAAAGTTTACGGTCAGCAATTTGCGCTGGATAATATTTCCCTCGAAGTAAAAACAGGCGAAATTGTCGGATTCCTCGGGCCCAACGGTGCGGGAAAATCCACGCTGATGAAAATTCTTACCTGCTTCATTCCTCCCACTTCCGGTAAAGCTGCCGTGAATGGATTTGATGTCATGGAAGATTCGCTCAACGTGCGTAAAAGTGTTGGCTACCTTCCCGAGCACAATCCGCTTTATCTCGATATGTATGTGAAAGAATATCTCGAATTCATTGCGGGACTTCACAAAATGGAAAACGTAAAAAAACGTGTCGATGAAATGGTTGACATCACCGGACTTGGTGTTGAGCAGCACAAACGTATCGGCGCGCTTTCAAAAGGATATCGTCAGCGTGTCGGACTTGCACAGGCGCTCATTCACGATCCCGAAGTTTTAATTCTCGATGAGCCTACAACAGGTTTAGATCCGAACCAGCTTGGCGAAATTCGTGAGCTTATTAAAAAAGTCGGCAAGTCAAAAACCGTAATGCTTTCCACGCACATCATGCAGGAAGTAGAAATTCTCTGCGATCGTGTAATCATCATCAACAAAGGAAAGATCGTCACCGACAAACAAACATCCACACTTCAGCAAGGCGACGAACATCGCATGCTTATCTCCGTAGAGTTTGACAAAGCAGTCGACGAGAAAAAATTAAAAGCATTACAAGGAGTTGAAAGCATAAAAAATAGCAAAGGAAATTCCTGGCGCTTAGTCACAAAACCCGACATGGATATCCGCCCAGGCCTTTTCAAATTTGCTGTCGACAATGGCTTATCCATTTTAGAAATGCAGCGCGAAGAAAGAAAGCTGGAGGATGTGTTTAAGGAGTTGACTAAATAGTTGGTAGTTGGTGGTAAAAAAAGTTGGTGGTGATTGGTGGAAATTTTCTAATCGTAATTCGTACATCGTAATTCGTAAATTTTTGGGGCGTGACCGTGAAGGAACACCCTTCGTGTTTCCTTCACGGTCGTGCTATTCATTGCAAGTCCTCCCGTGAAGTACAGGCAAGCTGACTTCACGGTCCGGGCTTTTCACTGCTATCACTCACGCAAAAAAGACCAGTTTGTTCGAGCGAAGTCGAGAACGCCTTACAGGAAAATCTCCCATTAAAGTCGAACTATTTCGTGTAAGACGTGCGAAGTGAAATTCACTCATAGATGAGAAATACTGCTCGCATTGTGTTCTCGACTTCGCTCGAACAAACAGAAAATATAAAAAACAAGTATTTTTTAATACCAGCTGTAGCTACATTTTTCTCACCCGCAAACCATAATACCGATCCAGCTTCTCCAGCGAATAAGCATTCATCGTTCTGCTCCCGGTTTTAAAATCATCCAGCAACGGCACACACGTTACAACATAGCTCGATCCTTTTGTAAAATAATCTTTCCCGTAAACTTCCGGGCATTCAATAAAAACAAGAATGCTTTTACGTTGCACACCATTTTCGAAATAGCTCATTTCAAATTTAAAAGCAATGATCACCTTAGCTATTCCGCAATCTACAAGCTGAGGTTGCTCTGCTAACTTCATTACCGAAAAAACGGTATCGCCAAAATATTTTTCACCCGGATCAGTTACTACAATTCCCACATTCTCCTGCGCAACACTATCAGTTACCGTGTCAGCCACAAACACTTCCTGCTCATTCCGAAAAACGTTTTTAATAATAATGTAGCAGTATAACGTATCCTTGCTTCCCGCTTTACCTAACGAGGGCGGAATGATGAAATAACCTTTCCCTCCCTTTTTAAGCTTTTGAATCGCTTGAATAATTCCGGGAATATTTTTTTTATTGTCAAGCGAAATAATTTTCCCTTCCTGCTTATATCCTACGTCCCGGATCATTGCGCCATTAGTGGAAGAGTACCGGTATACTTCGGCAAGCACATCATCCGATAAATGAATTGAGTCCCCTTTTCCTTCCTTCACCACCTTGTATTGAAGTCCGGAAGAAGTAGTTTTAAAATTGCCATTTTTCCATTTCGGCGTCTTTTTAGCAGCCAAAGGGAGGGAAAACAACAAAAGCGCAACAATTGCAAGGTGCTTCATTGGGCGATAAAGTTCAGTAAATAATCCCATTTTCATCATAAGCCAACTCCTAAATAGTGAAAAATCGTACTTTAGCGCACCAATTTAAACCTGCCTCCAAAAATGTCATACCTATTTACATCAGAATCCGTTTCGGAAGGTCATCCCGATAAAGTGGCTGACCAGATTTCAGACGCATTAATTGACCATTTTCTTGCTTACGATCCTTCTTCCAAAGTTGCCTGCGAAACGCTTGTAACTACAGGGCAGGTTTTCCTTGCAGGTGAAGTGAAATCGAAAGCATACCTCGACGTGCAGGAAATTGCGCGTGAAGTTGTGCGCAAGATCGGCTATACAAAAGCTGAATACATGTTCGAAGCGAATTCCTGCAGCGTACTTTCTGCCATCCACGAACAATCTGCTGATATCAACCAGGGTGTTGAACGCAAAAATCCGGAAGAGCAAGGCGCCGGCGACCAGGGAATGATGTTTGGTTACGCAAGCCGCGATACCGACAATTACATGCCGCTTCCACTCGAGCTTTCACACATGTTGCTGGAAGAGCTTGCAGCCATCCGCCGCGAAGGAAAACAAATGAAATACCTCCGCCCTGATTCTAAAAGCCAGGTAACAATTGAATACAGCGATAATAATATTCCGCAGGCCATCAATGCGATTGTTATCTCTACACAGCACGATGATTTCGGCGAAGAAAAAGCAATGCAGGCACGCATTCGCAAAGATGTGATCAGCATTCTTGTTCCGCGTGTAATGAAAAAATTACCGAAACGCATCCAGGCATTATTCAACACCAAGATCATTTACCACGTAAATCCCACAGGTAAATTCGTAATCGGCGGACCACACGGCGATACAGGATTGACCGGAAGAAAAATTATTGTGGATACTTACGGTGGAAAAGGCGCACACGGTGGTGGTGCATTCTCCGGAAAAGATCCTTCCAAAGTTGACCGTTCAGCTGCTTATGCTGCACGTCACATCGCAAAACATCTTGTTGCTTCAGGTATTTGTTCAGAAGCATTGGTACAAGTTGCTTACGCGATTGGTGTTGCTGAGCCGGTTGGTTTGTATGTAAACACATACGGCACATCCAAGCTTGATATCTCCGATGGAGAGCTCGCGAAAAAAATCGGTGCAATGCCTGAGTTTGATATGCGTCCTTATTTTATCGAAAAACGTTTCAAGCTCCGCACACCTATCTACAGCGAAACTGCTTCTTACGGTCACATGGGCCGCAAAACAAAAGTGGTAGAGAAGATCTTCAACAAAGGAAAGAAGAACGAGAAAAAAGTGAAAGTAAAATTATTCCCTTGGGAAGAGCTTAACGCAGTAAAAGTGCTTCAGAAAGCATTTGGACTGTAATAAACTTCCAAACCAACCTAATGAAAGCAGCGTCTTAACCGGCGCTGTTTTTTTTTGCTCTTCGCTGCTTTTGTTTTGATTAATTTTATAGAAATGAAAACAAAATCTACCGCTTTTTTCTTTGCAGCGCTTTTAATTTTATTGCTGAGCATATCAATTGGCTCCTGCAAAAAAAGAGCAGCCATGAAAGCCAATCCACCTGCCGACCGCATCCTCACAGTAGAATTTTATCCTTTCTGGGGCGGATCATCAGAAACAATATTGGAAAGAAAAAAAGGCCAGAGTAATTTGTATTCCACCTATCATCAGAAAGTAAACGGCGTAGATACAATTCTTACTGCGAGGACTTTTGTAGAACAAGCCACTGCCGATTCCATTTACGAATTAGCCGATAAAGTAATCTGGACAACCGACGCAAATCGCGGCACAGCAGAAGCACGCGTGGGTTTGAAATTTAATATGTCCTTCAAAAAAGGCCGTTTCATAAAATCACTCAGCTGGGAAAACCTGAAGAATGCATCTGAATTACCACCTGATATTATTTCAGTAATACAAATTGTCAATCGTATTGCTCCTTCCGATTTTAAGATCTACTAGAAAGAAATTTCAAATTGGAAAATTCCAAATTCCAAAATGAGAAGGCAGAAAATCATGGAGTATTGAGTATTGAGTAGTTGGTATTGAGAAAGGTGAGCCACCCATACATTAACACAAATAAAAAATGGGAAAGTAAGTTTGGTTTTACCCTTTCCTACTTTCCCAATTCTGATTTTATTACTCAATACCAACTACTCAATACTCAATACAACATCACTGCTTGATAACTGTCTTAGTTACAACCCCTGTTGATGTTGTTGCCTGGATGAGATACATTCCCTGTGCAAGATCACCAAGATTGATTTCAGCTTTTCCGTTTTCCAAATCAACCGAGCGGATGAATTCGCCGAATGAATTGTAGATAAGAACCGCTCTTACTGAAGCATCGGTGATCACAGTAATGTTTTCAGCAAATGGATTCGGATACACTTCCATGCTCATCACAGTAACATCATACAATCCCGGGTTCGCAGCTCTTACTTCAGCAGGAAGAACATCATCGCCGGGATGCAATGGCATAGCGCTCGCGCCTACAGAAACTGTGCATGCAGGACCGAAAGATCCCCAAACACCACCTACCAATGCACGAACAGTAACTGTGTAAGTTGTATTAACAGTAGTACCAGGACTCCACGACATGCGCCAGTTTGTTTGATTGTTTCCGCGATTAGCAGTTACAACAAACGGTCCGTTCTGAACTCTCCATTGGTAATCTGTAGCACCCGGAACCGGATTACAACCAAGGCCCGAACTCAAGCTTGGAACAGAACCGTTGCACCATGTAGAAGCAACCTGCGTGGTCGGGAATGAAGCTGTAGTAACAGGACATGAAGTTCCGTAAGGTCCCCAAACACCATTGAATGCGCGTACTGAAACATCGTAGGTTGTTGCGTATGCCAAACCAATTACATTCGAAGGCAAACAATTATTGATCGAATTTCCTCTTATGTAAGTTGCAACCAGCGTTGCACCCTGCATGAATCTCCATTCGAAATTCGTAGCGTTAGGCACTGTATTACAATACATCAGTGCTGTAGAGCTTGCCATTGTAGTATTACATGTTCCGCTTGCTACTTGTCCGGCAGGGAAAGCAGGTGTTGTTACATTACAACCAGTTCCGAATGTTCCCCAAACGCTTCCAACCATCGAACGAACATAAACTGTATATGTTTGTGCGTATTGAATTTGCGGAATGTTAGTGAGCAAACAATTCAACAGGTTATTGCCACGTGTATAAGTAGCGATAACAGTAGCACCTTGTCTGAACTGGTACTGGTAATTTGTTGCATTCGGAACAGAGACAATATAGAGCTGCTGCGTAAGAGAGGTTAATGTAATTCCGCAATAAGCAGGTGCTAATTGTGCACCACCACAAGGACCTTGTGCTACAGTGATCGTTCCGTTCATAGAACATCCGCTTGCATCAGTTACTGCGCAAGTATAAGTTCCTGCAGAAAGCGCTGTTGCAGTAGATGTGGTTTGTCCGCCCGGGCTCCACAGGTAAGTATAAGGACCTGTTCCGCCTGTAGGAGCTGCTGTTGCAGTACCATCATTGTTTGCACAAGTTGCATTTAATCTCGACATACCAACAGTGATCACAGTTGGCTGTGTCACGCCGAATGAAGTTTGGAATACGCAACCGTTTACGTCTGTTACGGTTACAGAATGAGTACCGTTAGAAAGTCCTGTTCTGTCTTCGGTGGTTTGTCCTGAAGGAGTCCATTCAAAAGTTAAAGGACCGTTCCCGGTTGGAGAAAGATTGATTGCACCATCATTACCACCAAAACAAGAAACGTTTGTTGCAGTTCCTGTAGCTGATGGAAGCGCATGAACAGTGATACATCCGAAGACCGTTTGTGAACCGCTTCCGCTTGCATTTGTTGCTACAAGCACAACATCATAAACACCCGGTGTTAAATAAGAAACTGTCGGGTTCTGTGCATTCGATGATGCCGGAGTTCCGCCCTGGAACGTCCATGTCCATGAAGTTGGTGTGTCAGTGCTTGCATCAGTAAACGCAATTGCACCGCCAGCACATGCTGTTGTGGATGATGTAGAGAAACCTGCTATCGGTGGATTTCCACAACCAACAACGTTTACAACGAATGTATTTTGATTTGAACAGCCATTTGCATCTGTCACGGTACAAGTATAAGTTCCGCCTGCAAGATTGGTGATCGTTGGAACTGTTTGTCCGCCTGGCGCCCACAGGTAAGTGTAAGGTGCTGCGCCTTGTGAAGGATTTGCTGATGCAGTTCCGTCTGTGCTGTTACAATTTTCCGATGAGCCTGACATTGTAATTATAATCGGCAATGGCTCAGTAATAGTAAATGTTTCTGTTGTTGTACAACCGTTCGCATCGGTAATGGTGCAGGTATAATTGTTGGCTGTAAGATTGTTTGCAGTAGCAGCTGTTCCGCCGCTCGGAGCCCATGAATACGAATAAGAAGGTATTCCGCCGCTTGCCAAAACAGTTCCGGAACCATCTGATCCGCCATTACATGTATTATCGCTTTGTGAAGATGTTGCTGACAAAGGTGTTGGCTGTGTGATCAGGAAATTTTTCGGGCGTGTGCAACCGTTTGCATCCGTGATGGTACATGTATATGAACCGGCAACGAGGTTAATTGCAGTTGCTGCTGTTCCTCCGAATGGTGACCAGGAATAAGTAAATGGACCTGTTCCTCCTGTTGGTGCAACTGTAGCTGTAGCATCAGATCCGCCGAAGCAGGAAACGTTTGCTGAAGTTCTTACCCCATCAAGCACAAGCGGCTCTGTAATAGTAAACGTTTGAATTGATGTACATCCGTTTGCATCTGTTGCTGTACATGTATACGTTCCAACTGACAAACCTGTAACGGAAACTGTTCCATCACCTGTCGGATTTCCCGGTGTCCAGTTGTAAGTAAATCCACCTGCTCCACCGGTTGCAGCATTAACAGAAGCTGCGCCATTCGATCCGCCGTTACAGCTGATATTCGTTTGTGAAGCTGCAGTAAGAGAAATTGCCGGCGGTTGTGTAAGTGTAAAAGTTTGTGTGTCGGTGCAGGTATTTGCATCTGTAACTGTGCAGGTATAAGTTGTTGCAGTAAGTCCGGTTACAGAAACAGTTCCGTCACCTGTTGGATTTCCCGGTGTCCAGTTATAAGAGTAAGCCGGTGATCCGCCGCTTATACCAACAGTTGCTGCACCATTTGAACCACCGTTACAGGAAATGTTTGTTTGTGAAGACGGAGTTAAGTTCGGATTTGCATTGACCGTGATGTAACCCGCATTTCCCTGCACATCACTTCCTGATGCATTTGTTGCAGTTAAAGTAACCGAATAAGATCCGGCTACACTATAAGTAACAGTTGGATTTTGTAAAGTTGAGCTCGCAGGTGTTCCTCCCGGGAAAGCCCACAACCATGATGTTGGTGTATTTGTACTTTGATCAGTAAACGCTACTGTTCCGCCTGCACATACTGATGTTGGTGTTCCTGTGAATGCAGCTACCGGTGCAGAAGCACAAGTAAAGGCTGACATCGCTCCCGGTCCGCAAACATTCGCTACAATACTTTTTGCCTGCACAAAATTTCCGCCTGCAAGATCATCCACACCAAGCGCACGATTTGATGTTCCGTTTGAAATTGAATAATGCATAATTGCACCCGGATTAATTACGTGACCCAATTGGTGGCCATGTCCTAATTCATGTACTGCAACAGTTTCAAAATCATATTCGCTTCCTGATGGAAGAGCAGTTCCATATTCCCATGTCAAAGGAGAAATATTGCTTCCGTCATCAAAGATGATATCAAGCTCATTTACATACCAGATAATTGTTGGTCCGCTCGCACATCCCGACCAATAGCTATAACAAACGCCGAGAATACCTGCAGAAAGTGGTGCTGCAACATCTTCACAAATAATATTGGTTCCATCGCTTACAGCATCATTAATTGAAGTAGTTGCACCAATTGACCAATTCACTCCTGTTGCACATCTCCATGTATCGAATGCACGTGTAAAAGATGCATTCATTGCTGCGTCTGCTGCAAAAGCGGTATTCATTCTCCATGTGTATCCGCCACTTCCGTTATCATTTATATGATCTGTTCCATAAGCAACAGTGCCCGAACCAGGATCAAAATCAACATTCAAATGTGCGTAGCTGATTGTAAGTGTTTGTGCGCTTGTAAATGTTGGCCCCTGTACAACCTGTATCGTTCCTGTTCCTGCATTTTGCGGCACCTCAACAACGATCTGCGTGCTTGACCAGGAAACATACTGGCTCGCCAGTGGAGTAATAACCGTTGCACCACCATCATCTCCGTTTCTGAAACGTACAGATCCGGAACCTTGTGTTGCGCCGAAACCTGAACCTGTAATTGTGATCGTAGCACCGGTTCCAGCGGTAACAGTTGTCGGAGCTAATCCTGTAATTGCTTGTACAGTTGGATTTGGCCCGGTGCGTTGTGCAGAATAGCTGTGAATATTGAAAGCCTGTATTTCAGCGTATGCTAAACGGTTGGCTTCTAATACAACAGGGTAAAGTTCAGTTTCAATGTTTGTATACGTATGAAACGCATCAGCTGCTGTTGCTGTCTCAAGATCATATTTTACAAATCCCTGTACAGAAGCAAATGTTTCAAATTGCGGAATGCCGGTTGTATTAACAGGCAAATTTCTCATATGTGTTGGTGGAGAGCAGGTAAAAACACCGATTTCACCAACAGCTAATTCAAGCGCCGGTTCAGCAGTGATTTTTGTCATGCCCACAATTCCACCTTCAGAAATAATGCTGATGGTTGAAGTTGAAAGTGATCCTTTGAAAATTTTGTAAACCTCAACTTCGCTTGAAGTGTAGATCATTGTGTTGTTGGAATTCCAGAACGAATGCTGGCTGATCACTTTTCCTTCAACGATAACAGTGGAAGCTGTTGCGCGCTGGGTTAAAGGAATTTCAACAATGCATTGCGCGTTCACCGAAAGACACAACGAAAGACAAAGAATGGAGAGTAAAAAATTTTTCATGAGGAGGGTTTAAAGGACAGACAAATTAGGCAAAAATGCTTCAAAAGCAGGTTCTTCCGGGATTTTAAATGAATATTGGGTTACAAACCCGCGAATTAAATCTAAAAAGGAGATAAATCGCAGGTTTCGGGTGATGAAGGTTTTATACGAGGATTCGGGCAAAATGGATTCACTAATTCAAAATTGTCCTGTTTAAACCCTGAATTCCAACTAATTCGAACTGATTTTGTAATTTCATTCCATGCCCACATTCGCCGACTTTGAACAATTTGACATCCGCACCGGGACCATCCTCGAGGTGCAGGATTTTCCCGAAGCAAAAAAACCCGCCTTCAAACTTTGGATCGATTTCGGTCCGCTCGGAATAAAAAAATCCTCCGCGCAGATCACGAAACTTTACTCACACGAAGAGTTAAAAGGAAAACAAATTATCGCAGTCGTAAATTTTCCGCCGCGACAAATTGCAAGCTTCATTTCCGAAGTGCTCGTACTCGGCGTTTACGGAAATGAAAAAGAGGTTATTCTTTTAAACGCTGACAAAAATGTAGCCAATGGAAGCAAAATCGGTTGAGAAAAAGACTACGGGATTACGGATTACGGGATTACGGATTACAGGACTAAAGGATTACTGAAAAGTTGGTTCCTGAAAAACAGGATATGAATTAAAAAAATCATTTAATAGCGGAACCTATTATAAGGTAATTTGTAATTCCGTAATTCGTAATTCATCCTTTTGCTTTTAAAATTCCGTTCACAAGATTTTTCCACTGTGGTTTTGATAAGCCTATCATGGCTGCAAAGGCGATGATGATGTTTCGCAGCTTGTTGAGCAAACTTGAGGGCTTGTCATTCGGAACTTCATTTTTGCCACGCTCTAATGCGTAAACGGTGTAATTTATTCGTCGCACCAAAAATGTGCTGGTTGCGCTGCTTTTATAAAAATGAGCGCTCTCACCATTTTTGTTATTTGGATTTTCAACAGGGCGCACGCGAAAACCAAAAACTTCTTCATCCTTCACAAGGTCTTTACAATCTTCAAAAGCTTCTATTCGTACCCAATCATATCCATCACCGGTTTTGTTGGGCGGCGCAGGCAACTCGATACGAATAAGATTACCTACCTCAGGCAATGTCCGATGTAAAAGATTTCCCTTGTTGTCGGTAAGGTGAAATTCTGCACCCACATCCCCGCATAATTTTTTCCAATTGTTAATATCAACCAAACGTCTTTTGCATTGATCAAAAAGAGCAATAGCATCCTGATGTGTTGCAACTATCACTTTTGAAGTAGCGCCCGTTTCGCCACCGGTTCTTTGTTCAGGAATAAGGGTTATTGCTGCATCTCGCATAATGAAAATTGTAAAAAAGCAGGAGTCACAAAAAAAAATTACGCGACTGCAGCTTGAAATTATTTTTAATAATTTATATCACGAACAAAAAATAACCCATTCCATCGTGTAGATATATGTACTCATCAGGAAAAATTATCCCGACCGAAGGACATTACTCTACACTAACCACCGATGAATTTTTTTTACAACCTTAGAAAAAAACAGAAACTGCTTTCAACTCAAGTTCTTCCATCAACCGTTATAAAAATGAACCGCTTTAAACTTTGCCCGGTAGAATATATAAAACAAGAAAGGTGCCAATGAAAAAAATGTACGATTTACGATGTACGATTTGCAGAAATCTTTAAGGGAAATAAAAAAATGCACCACGTGTGATGCATTGCTAAAAAAATAATAAGTAATAATCAGGGCGTGCCCGTGAAGGAAACGCGGAAAAGCGTTCCTTCACGACAGGCTTTACGCGCTACATGGTAGCTTGCTGCAATCCTTCACGCAGAAAAAAAAGAAAAATTATATCGTACATCGTAATTCGTACATAGTACATCCCTTCTACAGGGAATCCCAGTATTCAACAGCCCTGCGTGTGTGAGGAATCACAATCGTTCCGCCTACAATATTTGCAACAGCAAAAACTTCGAATATCTGCTCACGCGTAATTCCTGCTTCGTGGCATTTACCTAAATGGTATTTAATACAATCATCACAACGCAAAACCATCGACGCCACAAGTCCGAGCATTTCTTTTGTCTGCACCGGCAGTGCTCCTTCCTGGTATGTATTGGTATCCAGGTTAAAAAGTCGCTTAAGCACAAGATTATCCGCGCCGAGAATTTTTTCATTCATCTTTTCGCGGTAGGAATCGAATTCTTCTTTGGCTGTAGTCATGGAAAAAAGGTTGGTGGTTGGTGGTCGGGAAAAGTTGGTTGTAGAAAAAGTTAAATTATCGATTTATCAAAAATTACCACCAACCTTTTACCCTTTTTACTACCAACCTTCATGAGTAAATATTACAAATTATTCATTTCACGATCTCGCTTTATTTCAACTCTTTTCGCTACGACGATGCTGATTTCGTACAGCAGCCAGAGTGGAACAGCTACAAGCATTTGTGTTAGAATATCTGTTGTTGGTGTGATTATCGCTGCTACAATCAGAATAACAATTACAGCATGCTTGCGATGTTTGTGCATGAAGGCGGCGGTTATAATGCCGAAACGCGCGAGAAAATATATGATCATTGGCAATTCAAACACCAATCCCATTAGTAAAACAAGCGTTGTTACAACTGAAATATAAGAATCCAGTGAAATGATATTGGGAATCGTTGGATCTACCTGGTAATTTCCGAGGAAATAAATTGCCATCGGGGCCACAATGTAATAACCGAATAAAACACCCGAAAGAAAAAGCATTGTTGCACCAAAAATAAATCCCGAAGCTGCTTTGGATTCTTTCTCTTTTAATGCCGGCTTAATGAAACGCCATACTTCCCATAACACATAAGGAAATGCAGCAATAAGTCCTGCCACTATTGATCCCCACATTGCCAGTGAGAATTGCCCCATCATATCCGTATTCTGAAAAGAGAAGTTGAATTCGGTAAAACAAAGCGTATCACCGAAATCCCATTTCTTCGAGATATCACAAAGAAATGTGTACGTGAAAAAATCAGGACTTTTCGGACCAAGTAGAATTTTACCAAAAAGAATTTCAGGAAAACAAAATGCAACGCCTGCCAATATCACAATTACCCCTGCCGAGCGCACCAAATGCCAGCGCAACGCTTCGAGATGTCCCAAAAAGGACATTTCACCTGCTTTTTTCGTACCCGGATTACTTGAAAATATTCCCATAAAGGCCGGCAAAGATAAAGAAAAAGGGACGGGGGGGACGAGGGACGGGGGGACGGAACGGCGATAAAGAAAATGTTCTATCTCTAACCTCGTGCACGTCCCTCGTCCCTATTTTTCGTCCCACGTCCCTTTTTCGTCCCCCGTCCCTCGTCCCCCGTCCCTCCTTTTTCTCCCTCGTCCCCCTTTTTTTTTATCTTCACAGCCTATGAAAGCTGAACACCGAACAGCAACAGGTGGTCCGTCTCCCGCCCTTCCTGCACCTCCCGGAAACCGTCCACTTCGCAAGCCGCTTTTTTTGTCTGCAGTGTTTGCGATTCTGCTCACGCTCATCATCACTTATTCCAATCATTTCGATAACCCGTTTGAATTTGATGATGCGCATACGATCGTAAATAATACAGCGATCCGTGATGTGAAAAACATTAAGCATTTCTTTTCCGACTCTTTAAAATCAAGCACGCTTCCCGCCAACCAGGCATGGCGCCCCGGACTTGTTACATTGAACACGCTTGATTATGCAACGCAACATTATATGGATTCGGTTGCATTTGCAGATACTACAAGCTTTGCAGCTAAAATTCAACGCACGTTTTACCCGGAGCTGGCGAAAAAAATAAAAAGCGGCGAAGAAGGTCCGATCAATCAATTCTGGTTTCATTTTTCAATTTTCAGAAGCTACATCGTCCTAGGTGTTTTACTTTTCTTTTTCCTGCTGCACATTATCAAACGTTGTTATCCAACAATTGATTTTGCACACTGGGCTGCGTTGATCGGCACAGGATTATTTGTTTTGCATACTGCGAATGCTGAAACAATCAATTACATCATCTCGCGCGACGATTCATTTTCGACGATGATGGTGCTGCTTGCATTTGTGATGTATTTCTATTCTAAAATTTCGCGAAAATATTTTCTTTATATCCTTCCTGTTATCGCCGGCTATTTTGTAAAAGAACCAACTGTTATGTTCGGACCTCTTTTACTTATCTATGTTTTGCTTTTCGGCGATCCGGATAAAAAGAAAACGCGGATTATTTTTCAGCTCGCTTTTTCATTTGTGCTTGCAGGAGCCTTATATGCGCTCACGAAACACATGACGCCTGAACATCACACCTACGGCGGTGGAGAGTGGATTTATTATGTGCTTACGCAGGCTTTTGTCGTCGTTCATTATTTCATCAGCTTCTTCTTACCAACAAACCTGAATGCAGATACCGACTGGACACTCGTGCGAAGTGTATTCGATGAACGTGTTATTGTTGGATTTTTTATCATCGGTTGGTTATTGATTATAGCATGGAAATGTTCAAGAAATAGCGAAACCAAACTTATTTCATTCGGCATTATGTGGTTTTTCATTACGCTGTTACCAACAAGTCTTTTTCCGTTATCAGAAGTATTGAATGATCATCGTCCGTTCTTCGGATACATCGGTCTCACACTTGCAGTGGTTGGAGCTGCGCTTTATTTTATCCGGAAATTTTCTGAATCCGTCCAATTTACGCTGGTAAAAAGAGGCACGTTAATTTTCGGATGTTTTATTCTTTTTCTTCATGCGCTTGGAACGAATCACAGGAATGAAGTCTGGGGAAGCGGCGAATCGCTTTGGAAAGAAGTGACGGAAAAAAGTCCGGGCAACGGAAGAGGATGGATGAATTACGGACTTGCAATTATGGGAAGATCGTATGTCAATGATGCAAGTGCAAATCATAATCTTGACAGCGCAATTCTTTGTTTTGAAAAAGCGCTAACCATTTATCCGAACTATTCTTATCTCCATATCAATATGGGAATTGCGTTGAATAGAAAAGGAGATTTCCAGTCTGCTGAAAATCATTATCTGCAAGCTGTCAATAATGATCCGTATAACCCGGAATGTTATCATTATTATTCGCTCTTTTTAGTTCAGAAAGGCCGGAAAGAGGAAGCGATGATGATGGCTAAAAAAGGTTTGGAAGTTAGTCCGTCGCATGAAGGACTTTCCTATACACTTGCTTCATTGCAAAACACAAAAACCCCGGTAGAGATTGCGCTCGATTTAGTCAAACAAAATCCTTCTGCAGATAATTATGTGAATCTCAGCTTGCATTATTATAACAGCGGACAATTTCTTGAAAGTGCAAAAGCTGCAAAATCCGCAACTACTCTTCAGCCCGGTTATGCAGCTGCATGGAATAATATCTGCGCAGCTTACAATCGCATAGGAGAATATGATTCGGCGTTGGTAGCAGGAAAAAAAGCGGTTGAACTAAAGCCGGGAGACGAATTATCAAAAAACAATTTGCTTTACGCACAAACGCAAAAATTACGCTTTGATAAATTAGAAGCCGATGCAAAAGCGAAAAATGATTTTGCCAGCTGGGTGAATTTAGGTTTGGAATGGGATAAGGCCGGCAATTACAGAAAATTCATGATCGCTGAACAACAGGCAACGTTGCTAAAACCGGATGATCCGCTCGGCTGGAATAATGTTTGTGTCGCTGCGAATAAATTGGGCGATTGGGACCGGGCAATTATCGCCGGCGAAAGAGCAGTTAAATTAAAACCTGATTTTGAACTCGCGAAAAACAATCTCAACGAAGCCCGAAGAGGAAAAGCCGCCAGTGGGCAGTAGTCAGTATCAGTATCAGTATCAGTTGTCAGTTGTCAGTAGTCAGTAGTCAGTATCAGTAAGTCAGTAATCAATCAATTTCCAAGTTACCAGATTATCAGATTACCAAATTCTTTTCAATCACCCAGTCACCCAGTCACCAAATCCTCCTCATGAACATACTTGGTTTTAATTGTTACGGTCACGATTCGGGCGCTACGCTTATTGTGAATGATGAAGTAGTGTTTGCTGTGGAAGAAGAACGCATGAACCGTAAAAAACATTTCGGTGGTGTTCCGGAGCATGCTATTCGTGCTTGCCTCGATCACGCAGGATTAACGCTTGCAGATATTGATCATGTTGCATTTTTCTGGAAACCTTCCATCTCTTATGCGAAGATTCCTGTTTACCTTTTGAAATTCTGGACTAAAGTGCCTACACTTCTTCGCGAGCAGAAAACTTTTTCCGTCGAAGAAAATCTCGGCATGCTGAATTATCTCAAGGACATGAAAAAGCTGCCGGAGACATTAAAAAAACTGTTCCCTACTTCTACTCCACCGAAATTCAAATTCCATTTGCTTGAGCACCATTTTTGTCACGCAGCAAGCGCATATTACCCGACGCCATTCGAAGATGCAGCCATCCTTACTATCGACGGCGCCGGCGAATGGACCACCAGTATGCTCGCGCACGGGAAAGGAAATACGATCACAAAAATCGGTGCCGTAGAAACACCATATTCGCTTGGCGCATTTTACCAGGCTATTTCCCGTCATCTCGGATTTAAATTAATCGAAGGCCCGGGAAAATTAATGGGACTCGCTTCTTATGGAAATCCTGAAACGGAAGTTTATACAAAGATGCGTGAGCTGGTTACGCTTACTCCTGATGGTGGATTTAAGCTCGACATGTCGTATCTCTGCTATCATTATACACGGAAGAGCGGCGTTACAAAAAAATTCACGGATGTTTTTGGTCCATCTAAATCAGAGGGAAAAGATTGGAGCGATCACGAGCTGAATGTGGCGGCAGCGGCACAGCATATTGTGGAAGATGTTATTCTTCACATGGTGCGTACGCTCAGGAAAAAAACAGGCTCTGAAAATCTTTGTATGGCGGGTGGCGTTGCATTGAACAGTGTTGCAAATGGATTGATCGCGAAAGAAGGTTTATTTAAAAATATTTTCATTCAGCCAGCTGCGGGAGATTCCGGAACAGCTATGGGCGCTGCTTTATTGCTGAATCATTCTTTGCTTAATCGTCCGCGAAAATGGATCATGGAAAATGCGTTTCTCGGTCCGGAATATAACAGCGAAGAATATGAAGCAGCAATTAAAAAAAGCGGTTTGCCTTACGTGCGGACAAATAACTACAATGAGTTCGCGGCAAAAAAATTAAAGGAAGACAAGATCCTTGCATGGTTCCAGGGAAGAATGGAATTTGGTCCGCGTGCGTTGGGCAACCGGAGCATCATCACTTCGCCACTTCACCCGGATATGAAAGCGATTGTAAATGCGCGGGTAAAATTTCGTGAAGCTTTTCGCCCGTTTGCTGCAATTGTGCTGGAAGAAGATTGCGGAAAATATTTCGACAGCAATTTTCCTAATCCGTATATGCTGTTTGTTTACAATGTGCGTCCTGAATATTTAGGAAAGATGCCCGCTATCACGCACGTCGATAATAGTGTGCGGATTCAAACTGTGAATGAAAAAGAGAATCCTGAATTACGAAAGCTGTTGGAAGCATTTAAAAAAGAAACAGATTGTTCAGTTTTACTAAATACATCATTTAACATCAAGGGCGAGCCTATTGTTGCTTCACCTGAAGATGCCGTAAAAAGTTTTGCTGAAGCTGATATTGATTATCTCGTGATGGGAAATTTTGTTGTGGCAAAACCCGGAGATGAAAAAAGCTTACCACCATCTATTTAACCCGGAGCATTTTTTCTTTTATCTAAAAGCGGAATTAAGATTTCCGCAACTAATGATAAAGATTGACGGAATCAGAATTTATCCTTGCGGAAAAATTCCTCGATTGTAATATTGTGAATATCCAGGATCCTTGTCAGACTTTTTATTGTCAGGTTGGTTTTTCCTTTTTCTATTCGCCAATATTGCATCCTGGAAAGCTCGTTTTCAAGCGCAAACGACTCATAACTTTTATGGCCGTTTTTTATCCTCAGCTGCATCAGCTTGTTTCCGATTCTTACCAACACCGCATTAGTATCATTCATTGCCGAAAAGTGTTAAACAATTCACGACTTTATTACCCCTTTAACGGTTACACCATTTAAGTATGCGCTTCTTTGTGTCTTTTACTCTTTATAACAAACAGATAAGTTAAAGGAGTTCAGCAAACAGAATTTATTTTTCGAGGCCGAAAAGTCCTAAACAATCCGAATCTATATTACCACATACCTAGCTACACCTTTTAGTAATAACCTGATTTGGAGTTGTACAACTGTAAAACCACAATTGTGAGAAGACGCTGGGGGGAAGCGTATAAATACAATGCTCTAGTAATGCAGCGATAGTCCGACTACTCTAACTAAAAGTCTTTACCAACAATAAAAAAGATATGGCTGAAACTAAAAAGCTTTCCTGCTTTAAAAGTTTCATATGACAGACAACATGAACTTGCTGAAAGATCCATGCAACGCAAGAGACAAGCGCGCAAAAAATAACGCAGAATAATGACTTATTTCTGAAAAAAAGCTGAAGCGATTTTGGCCATACGGATCGGATCTGTTTGTTCGATCGGATGTGGTGTTTCAGTTAGCAATTCAAAAGTGGAATTTTGCAAACGACCTTTTGCTTCGTTCGTTTCTTCCGGCGTTACCATTCTATCCATATCGCCAAGAAGAAGCAACACTTCATGTTTTATCGCTGAGAAATCGGCAGGTAACAACGCGGGCTCACTTCCGAGATTTAAAAATAATTCTGTTGTCCGATGTAATACTTCTTTCCAATCATTCGGCTGATGAAGCTCTAGCAATGCACCCGCAAGGATCGGCGCTTTTACTGCGATTTTTTCCGCATCAATCATCCGCGCCATATCAGCTGCAATAAAATGATCCCATTCCATCTTCGTTCCCAGCGTGATAATCTTTCCAACGCGATCAGGAAAATGTTTGGCCATATACAACGCCACCATTCCGCCCATGCTGTAGCCGAAAATATTTATTTGCTGAAATTGATTTTCATCCATCCATTTCAAAACGCTCTCAGCAAAAAAAGGAATGGAAAATAATTCAAGTGGAAAATCTTTTCCGCCATGACCCGGGAAATCCAGCACATGAACGGAGGGAAATTGTTTTTGTAATTCTGCTTGTAAAGGAAGCATTTGGCGTGAAGAGCTTATTGCGCCGTGGAGAAGTAAAATTGGTATCATCTGGAGAGATTGGTGGTGATTTTTTTTATCATCAGGTACGTTTAAGAAACGTACCTAATGATAATGTCTTTTAATTAAGTAGCCAATCTTCAATAGGTTGTTTTTCAACTAACAACTATAAAAGACTGGCTACTGATACTGACGACTGACACTGACAACTGGCTACTTCTGCTCTTTTACAATATTCGCTGCCTCATTGATATAAGGGTCTTTCTTAATCTTATCCAGGAAATCATTTTTCAGCGCCATTTTAGAAGTGTCGCTTTGAATGAGGCGTTTATCAGTGTCGAGCATGAGAATGCTCCAACCTTTGATCGGCTCTTCCAATGGCTTGAATTTTTTATTCTCTTCCTTCAATGCATCACGCGATTTATTGAAATCTTCGATATAAAGCGATTCGGTCGTTTGATCTTTTTCTCTTTTCAGCTGCGCAGATTTTTGCGAAACCAAAGAGAAAGAAGAGCTGCTTGCGATACGGCTTGCTGAATTCTTTTTGATCTTGGAATAATCAGGGGAATTTTTCCATGCTTTGAAAGGTGCTGCCGGAATTTGGTCCCATGGCATCGGGTAATCCAAATCTTTTTCTCCCTGCTCATCGAATGAATAATAACCCGGAAACTGCACATCAGGAACTACACCTTTTAATTGTGTCGATCCGCCATTGATGCGATAAAATTTCTGGATCGTTACTTTCACAGAACCAAGCGGCATCATTTCATCCGAAGTATTTTGTGTCGGGTAATCATCCAAATCATAGAAATTCTGAACAGAACCTTTTCCGAATGAAGAAGAAGAGCTTCCGACAATTACACCACGTTTGTAATCCTGGATCGCAGCAGCAAGAATTTCAGATGCAGAGGCGCTGTTCTCATTGATCATAACGACAAGCGGACCGTCATACACAACTGCTCCACCGTCTTTATCATCGGAATAAACACTTACTCCCTGCTGACGTGATTTTACTTGTACAACTGGTCCGTTTGGAATGAAAAGCGCAACCATTTTAATTACTTCATACAATGATCCGCCGCCATTATCGCGCAGGTCAAGAATTACACCGCTTACTTTTTCTGCTTTTAATTTTTCAAGCTCTTTGCGAACATCATCCGAACATGTTCTTCCTGAAGTTTTGTCTTTTGAAAAATCAGCATAAAAACCAGGAAGCTTGATGTAACCGATCTTTTTGTCTTTATCAATGATCGCGCTCTGGGCAAATGTTTCTTCAAGAATAATTACATCACGAATGATCGGGATAACGATGATAGAATTGTCCGGCTTTTTAACTGTCAGTCGGACTTCCGTTCCTTTTTTACCGCGGATCAGCTTCACTGCATCTTCAACGCGCATTCCCGCCATATCAACCGGCTCTTTTTCACCTTGTGCAGCTTTGATAATAAGATCGCCGACTTTCAGCTGACCTTGTTTCCAGCACGGACTTCCTGAAACGATGCTTGTTACTTTGATATAACCATCTTTTTCCTGCAGCGTTGCACCGATTCCTTCAAGCTGACCGGTCATCTGAATATCAAAATCATCTTTTCCTGCAGGATTAAAAAATTCGCTGTGCGGATCAAATACGCCTGCAACAACATTAAGATAAGAGATCATGCGATCCTGGCGATCTACTTTTGCAAGTCGTTCGAAAACTTCATCCTGTGTCTTTTTCACTTTCGCACGGGCATCAGCTTCAAGCTCAACATCTGTTTTTACTTTTGTGTCTTTATCACTTCCTTTTCCAATGCTATCAGCTTTTGCAAGCGCGTCAGTCTGCCCTTTTTTCGCATCTACAAAACGCACCATCACCTGGTATTTCAAATACTTTCTCCAGTTCTCCTTCATCTCCCCTTTATTCTTCGCGTAGCCAAGTTTCTCCGGATCAAGCTCCACACTTTCTTTCACAGTAAAATCGAAAGGTTGTGCAAGCGCTTCTTCTACATACTTTTTATCATCATTGATACGCTCGACAAAAATCTCTGCAGATCGATTAAAAAATTCAAAGGTCTGTTCACGAACTTCATTATCGATATTGTCGTGATAACTTGCTTTTAATTCATCCACATCAGATTGCAGGAGAATTTTTTTATTGAAATCTGCGCGTTTAAGATAGGTTGCGAAAACTTTATGAGAGAAATCGTCATTAAGTTCTGTGGGCGCAAAATGTGCATTACGCAAAACACGAAGCATGATGTCGAGCACCACTGCTTCTTTTTTTGCATTGACACTTTCTGCTTTCGGAGCCGCAGCACAACGTGAGCTGAGTAAAATATAACTGGTGAAGCCAATGATTGCCGGGATTGCAAATAGGGCTATTCGGATTCTGGGTTTCATAAGATGCGTTTATTGTATAACAACGAATTTAGGCAAAAAGCGTGCTGAATTCTCTTAAGATCTGTTAAGTCATTGGTGAAATGGGACGGGTGACAGGTGACAGGTGACAAGGGGTTAGTGGTTGGGATGAATGGTTTTTTAGTTTCGGGTTCTGGGTTTCGAGTTTGAGCTTTTTATCTTTTTTATTTTTTCCTTGTTCATTGTACATTGTTAGTTTGGCATTGTACATTCCTGGTATGTGAGATTTTCATATCAAGCAAAAAACAAACAATGTCAAACAAACAATGTACAATGTTCAATCCAATTTAACCCGAAACACGGAACCCGAAACCATTTAAACCCTATTTTCTACTTTGAAAGATCTTCCATGAATTGAATCATCTCCGGTGTGGCCCAGTCTACTCCACCGATTTTTGTCAGCACGATCTTTCCTTCTTTGTCAATGATATACGAAGTCGGATAAGTATTGATGCCTAAATCTGTGAAGCTTTTTTCACTGATGAAATACTTGAATTTGTAATCGTGCCTGTCGCGGAAGGAAGCGATTTTTGCCGGATCTTCTTCGGCGATGGTAATAAAAACCATTTGTGCGCTGTCGATTTGTCCGCGGGCTTCTTCAATCGTCGGCATTTCCTGTACGCAGGGGCCACACCAGGTTTCCCAGAAATTCAGGAAGATGACTTTGCCTTTGTAATCGGAAAGCTTCACGACTTGTCCTTCTGGGGTTTTAAGCTGCAGGTCTTCGAATGCGATGGAAGGTGCTACGCGATATTTTACAATCAGGTACGCGAGCAATATTCCACCGAGAATAAAGCAGGTTAAATTGATCCAGAATTTTCTGTCGATGCGAATTTTACTTAACACGAAAAAAAAAAATTACGATGTACGATTTACGATTTATCCAACGAAGCCTTTTGCGCAGTTGGATGTACGATTTAAGCGAAAAAAAAAATTAATAAGCCAAAAGCTTTTCCATTGCAGCGGAAACTTTATCAGCATTCGGAAGCATTGTAAATTCTAATGTTGAATTCAAAGGAATTGCGGGAAGATTTTCTGCGCCGATGATATCAACCGGTGCGTCGAGCGATTCGAAACAGAATTTGGAAATCCTTCCTGCTATCGATTGAGCAAAACTATTGTTCACCGAATCTTCTGTAACAACAAGACAACGATTATGCTTGCGTACGGATTTGAAAATTGCTTCTTCATCCAACGGAACAATTGTTCGCAGATCAATGATTTCAATTCTTCCCGGGAAATTCTTCGAAGCATTTTTTGCCCAGTACACACCCATTCCGTAAGTGATAACGGTAAGCGTTGTTTTGTTTTTTGCAGCTTCAATTTCCTGCACCATTCTCGCCTTACCGAATGGAATAATGTAATTTTCGTCGGGCTCAATGGTTCTTGCTTCTTCTGTTCCTTTGATCTTCGACCAGTATAATCCTTTATGCTCAAGCATTACTACCGGGTTCGGATCGTAATAAGCAGCTTTCATCAAACCTTTCAGATCAGCTCCTGTGCTTGGATACGCGATTTTAATTCCACGAATATTAGCAAGCACCGATTCAACACTTGAGCTGTGATATGGTCCGCCACTTCCATACGCACCGATCGGTACACGGATCACACAGCTCACCGGCCATTTTCCATTCGATAAATAATTCGAACGCGAAACTTCGGTGAACAATTGATTTAAGCCGGGCCAGATATAATCGGCGAACTGAACTTCTACAATAGGTTTGCAACCCGCAGCCGACATTCCAACTGTGCTGCCAATGATAAATGCTTCTTGTATCGGTGTATTAAAAACACGGTTATCGCCGAATTTTTGCGCAAGCGTTGCAGCTTCACGAAAAACACCGCCCAATCTTCCGCCAACATCTTGTCCGTATAATAATGCTTCCGGATGTTTCGCCATAATTTCCTGCACAGCGAACAAAGCAGAATCCACCATCACCGTTTTTTCTTTCCCTGCAGGTTCACGAATTCCTTTTTCTTGGGTAACAGGTGTGGGCGCAAAATCGTGTGTAAATAAATCTTCCGGTCGCGGATCTTCAGAAGCGAGCGAACGTTTATAATCTTCCGCAACTTTTTCTGTCGCGCGTTTATTTATTTCATCGAGCTCTTTTCCATCAATTCCTGCAACGAGCAATTGATTTCTCAATTTGGGAAACGGATCTCTCTTCGCTGATTCTTCTAAATCATGACGGTACCATTCTTTTCGCACACCGGATGTATGGTGATTGAGCAACGGAACTTTTGCATGAATTAAAAATGGCCGACGCTCTTTACGAATGATTGCAATCACATCACGAATCGTTTCGTAGCTGCGCATGAAATCAGTTCCGTCGATGGTGCGCGTTTCTAATCCTTTAAAACCTCTTGCATATTCTGTTGCATCCTGCGCGCGCGTTTCTTTTGCTGTTGCTGAAATATCCCATTCATTATCCTGTACCAGGTAAAGGATTGGTAATTTTTTCAGCACCGCCATTTGAAATGCTTCTGAAACTTCACCTTCAGTAATGCAGGCATCGCCCAATGAGCAAGCAGTTATCGGTTTATCCTCGCCGAAATCAGCAGCGAGATTTTGTTCTTCTAAATATTTTAATCCCATTGCAACGCCTGTAGATGGAATTGCCTGCATTCCTGTTGCAGAACTTTGCATTGGAATTTTCGGCATATCATCACGACGCAAGCTCGGGTGACAGTAATATGTTCTTCCACCCGAAAACGGATCATCGCGTTTTGCCATCAGCTGCAACATCAGGTCAAAAGGCTGCATACCGATTCCAAGCATAATGCTATCGTCGCGGTAATAAGCAGAAAGAAAATCCTGCGGTTTTAATTGCAATCCGAGCGCCAGCTGAATGGCTTCGTGCCCGCGGGAAGTTGCATGTACATATTTAGAAGTAACCTCGCGATTCGCCTCATAAATTTCCGTCATGGCTTTCGCCGTACACATCAGCTCGAAAGCTTTTAATGCCACAGAAACGGGAACCGCACCGGCCTTTTTTTGTTCAGTCACAGAAGCGGACATATCAAGGTTTTCAATGGTTTTAAGGGGTAAACGAAGATAAGGGAAAAAGGGGGAATTAAGGAATTAGGGGAATTGGGGTAACTGGGGAATTGGGGTAATTGGGGTAATTGGGGTAACTGGGGAATTGGGGTAACTGGGTAACTGGGGTAATTGAGACGGGTAGTTTAAATTCTCATCCCAATCCTTACTTACCTTAATCCCTCAATTCCCCAATTACCTTACTCCCTTAATTACCCCAATTACCTTAATTCCCCTAATTCCCTTCCTTTGTTACCTCCCCGTGTTCTTATAAGAAAGGCACACATTCAAATGGCAGAAATGCAACCTACGTATGAGCTTATAAAGAACAAGGACAAGGAATCCATCCGGGTTTTGTATGAGCGGTATGGCAAGAAGCTGTTTGGTTATGCGCGGAATAAATGGAAGGTCGGAGAAGATGAAAACTGGGAATTGGTTTATAAAACGCTTTATCGTGTGATTGAAACGCATGCATCGTATCAATTCAAAGGTGAAGCGAAGTTTTCCGCTTTTGTTTTTACGGTTTTCATTAATTACCTGCGGAATTTTTATCGCGATAAAAAAAATCTGCCGTTGGAAATTATTGAGCTGGATGAATCATTCCCGGAAGAAGAAAATCCGGTGAATGAAACGGTTGCTTCACCATCCATGAATTTTTTGGTCGCCGAGCTTGATCAGCTGGAAGACTGGGAAAGAATTTTATTGCTCATGCGAAGCCAGGATGTTCCGTATAGTGAAATCGCGAAATATACGGGAAGACCTGAGGATCAGCTGAAAGTTTATTATGGGCGATTGAAAAAAAAGCTGGCTGAACGTGTTGGAGAAAAAATGAAAATCACAAAATCAAACCAAGCATGAAAGACACAGCAGGTAATTTCAACTTTTCAGATCAGCAATTTGATATGCTGCTGGATCATGCTTTGCTTTCAGGCAAAAGTTTTAATGCAAACGCTTTAGCAACAAACGAAAAACTTATGGAAACCATGGCACTAGCTATATTTGCTTCAACAGATACTTCTTCAATTTCGGAATCAAAAAGTAATTTGGTAATTGAAAAATTGGCGAATGACTTCCGTACTAAAAATAAATTCCGGCTGAATATTTTCCTGCTTGCCTTTTTATTGACAGGAAGTATTGTCGCAATTCTTTTCTTCACAAAAGGGAATGCAGAACAAATCACATCCAAAATAAATATTCCTGCAAATGCAAAACAGGAAAACACGTTCACTGAAGCTTCATTGCCTTCCGTTACTGCGCAAGAACTTTCATCGAATCCACTTCCGGTTACAAATCCATCTTCCTTTTTAATGATTGATTCAACCGAAGAAATGGAAATCGCTCAAATTATCAATGGAAAACCTTTTGATAATTATGTTGCGACAAAAATGCATATCCCGGAAGATTTGTCTCCTGCTTATGAAGATGTTCCATCGTTGACTGAAGCAGAGAAAAAAGAAACGGCGAAAAATAAGCTACAGATGATGCGAAACATTTCGAAGAAGAAAAATTACGGAAGTCTGCCTCCCGGAAAAGTTAGTGTTGCAGGAAATATGATTAGTGTAAACGGATTTTCTATTCAGAATACAGAAGTCACTAATTTAGAATACCGCACATTTTTAAATGATTTGCTTGTGCAGGAAAAATATGAAGATTACCTGCTTGCAAAACCTGTCAATGCAAACTGGAAAACAATTGGTGTTCCAAAATTTGAAGATGTGTATTGGCAAAATGCGAAATACAATGATTTCCCTGCAGTAAATATGACACGTAAAGGCGCGGAATTGTATTGTGAATGGCTGACAACGTCAATGAAAAATGCAATTGAAAAGAAAGAAGTAAAATGGAGCGGATCAAAAAATCCTGATTTCCGTTTGCCGAGTAATGCAGAATGGATTTATGTTGCGCGAAATTGTGATACGACTTTAATAAAATATCCATGGGGAAAAGTAGTGGCTGACAGTCTGCATAATCGATATGGATGTTTTTTATGCAATTTCAATTACGCATCATCCGAAAGTTATTTTAAAGGAATTACCATTTGTCCCGGTTTCGGAAAGTTGAAACAAGGAGGATTTCATCAGCCGATTATTACATCTGCAGGAATGGCGATTGATACATTGCTCACAGCGCCGGTTTATTCTTACAATCCGAATACGTGGGGACAATATTGTTTGATGGGAAATGTTTCTGAAATGGTTTGGACATACCAGGCAGATCAGCCTTCAGTAAAAGGTGCGGCAAGAAGCATGGGAGGCAATTGGAATTCGTATGTCACCAACGTGCAGATCGAAGCGGCGGAACAATATGTTGGAGTTACTGATGCAAGTCCGATGATCGGTTTCCGTCCGTTAATGAATGGTTATTTTAATTATTCAATGATGAAACAGGTGAAGATCAAATAAAAAACATTCAAGAATTCAAAATTCAAGATTCAAAATTTGAGATTCAAAATCATTAGTCAATTTTGAATCTTGAATTTTGAATCTTGAATCTTGAATAATTATTTCACAAGTGGCTTCACCTTTGTTCCAATAAGCTCGATCGCTTTCAATAACTTTTCATGTTTCAAACCTGCGCTATCCATTTGAAAAGTAAATCTTGAAATACCACCAAGCGCTTCACTGTGACGAAGTATTTTTTCTGCCACTTCTTCCGGATTTCCAATTACGTATGCGCCTTCGGGTCCTCTTTGTGCATCGAAGCGGGCACGCGTCATAGGTGGCCAGCCGCGTTCTTTTCCTAATCGCGTCATATTTTCAGAATGGCCGGGGAAAAAATCTTCGATTGCTTGTTCAGTCGTATCTGCAACATAACCCATGGAATGTAATCCGACTTTTAATTGCTCCGGTGCAAAGCCTGCTTCTTTTCCTGCTTTCCTGTAGAGATCAACGAGCGGAGCAAACCTTGCTGTTTCTCCGCCGATCACTGCAACCATTAACGGTAATCCCAATTTACCTGCGCGTATAAATGATGCTGGTGTTCCGCCAACGCCTAACCAAATTGGTAACTCTTCCTGGAATGGCCGTGGATAAATCGATTGTTCCATAAGCACAGGACGAAATTTTCCTGACCATGTAACTGTTTCTTTTTTCCTTATCTGCAATAACAGGTCTAATTTCTCAGAAAATAATTCGTCGTAATCATCAAGATCAAAACCGAAAAGCGGAAATGCTTCTATGGATGAACCACGTCCAACTACAATTTCTGCGCGACCTCGTGAAATTAAATCAAGCGTTGCAAAATTTTGAAAAACTCTTACCGGGTCAGCTGCGCTTAAAACGGTGACTGCGCTTGTAAGACGAATATTTTTTGTGCGTGCGGCTGCAGCAGCAAGAATAACTGCCGGCGAAGAATCCAGGTATTCAACGCGATGATGCTCACCGATTCCGAATACATCATGCCCTGAACGATCTGCAAATTCTATCCGTTCTAAAAGTTGTTCAATCGCATCCGCGCTGCTTATGGTACGTACACCATTCTTCAACATTGCAGAAGCAAAACTATCTATTCCGATTTCCATATTAATTATCTTGTGTTTCAGCGTCAATGCTTGCTGAGTTTTTTTAATTCGCCGAATAATGCTTTTTCTTTTTCACTGAGACTAGCCGGAATTTTTATTTTCCATGTTATAATAAGATCACCGTATTGGTTTTCTTTTTTATAGACGGGAAAACCTTTTCCTTTCAGCGTCGTCTTAGAATCATTTTGTGTTCCTGCATTTACTTCGTGTTTTATCCTTCCTGTAAATGTTTCGACGATGACTTCTCCTCCGAGAACTGCAGTGTAAAGATCAAGATTCGCATCGGCATACAAATTACTTCCTTTGCGTTTGAAATTCGTATGATTTGCAATGGAAAATGTAATGAGGAGATCTCCATTTGCTCCACCATTCACACCTTCCCCACCCTGACCAGTAATTTTCACCTTCTGCTTATTCTTAACACCTGCAGGAATTGTCAGCCGTATTTTTTTTCCATTCAATAAAAGTGTTTGCTGATGCGTGTAAAAAACTTCCTGGAGCTCAAGCTTCAGCACAGCGCTATAATCTCTTCCACGGGATTTTGTATTTCCTCCCTTTCTGACACGATTAAAAATAGCTTCAAAAAAATCGGAATAATCACTTTTGCCAAAACCCTGAGAACCGCGATAATTTTGCTCACCGTTTTTTTCAAATTGCTCAGCGCGCTTCCAGTCCTTACCGTATTTATCGTATTGCATTCTCTTTTCAGAATCGCTCAGCACTTCATGCGCTTCATTGATCTCTTGAAATTTTTTCTTCGCGCTTTCATCATCCGGATTCAAATCTGGATGAAGTTTTCTTGCCAGGCGACGATATGCTTTTTTAATATCAATTTCACCCGCCGACTTTTCCACTTCCAGCACTTTGTAATAGTCGATAAATTCCATATTCCTCTTTCCTTACCAAACCAAACACAAATTCCAATCCAAAAGTCACACGCTAAATCAGATTATTCAATTAAAAGAACTGTATTGAAAACCGGTTTATTACTGAACAGGAATCTCACTGCTCACATCCGGATGCGAAAATTGGATATGTGTTTTTCCTGTGCGCGTTTTCCAGAAAATAAAATAAGCGATGTCTTTTACCAGCGGACGATTCATTTCTTTTTCTGTCATACCGGTAAAAAATTTATCGATCGTTGCTTTAAAATCCGGATTGCCGGCTTTTGATAATTGCTGTACCATTACTCCGGTGTAATGAAGCACATCTGCTGTATCAAGCGTGCTTAATTTATTAAACCAGTTTGCTTCCCAGCATTTTATCATGCCTTCAATATTCGGCACACCTTCAAAATCGCTGTTCAATGCTGTATTCATTTCTTTGCTTCCTTTTATTGAATCAGGAATATAGATTACAGCAGTGTCGTTGAAAAACTTTTTATAATCTGCTACTGATCTTTTTCCCAGCAATCCTTTTGAAAACAAATAATCATCGAGCTGTGTAATGCCTTTTGAAATATCATATCCTTTTGACTGACCCCAGTTTTCATTCCAGCATTTTAAAGTTGCCTTTTCTGTTTCGAGTGATTGTGGTGACGGTTTTTCTTCACAGGAAAGAAGAAACAAAGCAAAAATGAAAGGAATCCAATTTTTCATGAGCAAAAGCTAAGATTTATGCTGCAAAGCTAGACAATCAGACCTACTTAACATAAGCCGCTTTCGTATTTACACAGACTTCATATTAGCATAAAGCAGCCACAATGTGTTGTACGACAGACTATCCTAAATTTGCAGCATACAATCATGAAAAAGCTCATCCTGTTTTTTTTCCTTTTCGTTTCCGTTCTTCCAGCCTTTGCAACTGGTCCGGGAGAGAATATTATGTTTGTCAGCGGTAATGTTATTGACAAACAAAACAAAGAAACGCTTGCCGGTGTTGAGGTTCATGTAAAAGGAACAAACATCGTTGCGTATACTGATTTTGATGGTAATTTTTTCATTCCTGAGCTACCGAGCGGTACTTACGAATTAGAGTTTCATTATATCACCTACACATCCAGCCTGGTGATTACGGATAATTGCGACCACTGCCTCACAATGAGCGTGGAACTCGACCAGCGATAATCCACTTTTCTCAATATTAAGTTTTTCAATGTTAAGCATTTAAGTATCCTGAAAATAAGCAGGTTAGCTCCAATGTAAAGTTAGTGTTACGTAATCATTATGCCAATCCCCGTTCAGGCATTAGATTTGGTTAACAAGATTATCCGCTTGCGGAGTAATTTAAAAC
The DNA here is from genome assembly GCA_031412295.1 of Bacteroidota bacterium. GTDB lineage: Bacteria > Bacteroidota > Bacteroidia > Palsa-965 > Palsa-965. The sequence goes on along the minus strand of JANOCU010000008.1, from coordinate 42,510 downwards.
CAACGATTATGAAACAGCTAGCTATCCTCCTCTTCCTCGCTATATTTTCTTCCTCCCAGCTTAGCGCCCAGGATATCACCGTTCAAAACGGAATGTATGTAAGTGCAAACGGAGAATTATTCACAGGACAGTTCACCGAACATTTTACAAACGGTCTGAAGAAATCGCAGCTTACCATTAACAAAGGCAAAGCTGATGGCCTGGCGATCTATTATTTTGAAAGTGGCGCGAAGATGGAATCCGGAAATTATCTTGCAGGATTGCGAGATGGTTTGTGGGAAAAGTGGAGCGAAAAAGGAATTAAGATCGGCGAGGCGAATTATAAAGTCGGAGTTAAGAATGGTGTGTGGATGGTGTGGGATGAGCAGGGAACAAAAAGAATGGAGATGCATTATGAAGACGGACAGAAAGCCGGAAAATGGCTGATGTGGAATGAGAATGGAGTGCTAAGTGGTGAGCGAGTTTATTCTGATGCACAATAGGGCCGCGCTCGTGCTCACGCTGTAGTCAGTAGTCAGTTGACTCGTCCTGAAAAAAGTTTACACTTTTGGTTAGATAATCCTATTACAAGTTTACAAGTAGTCAGTAGTCAGTAGTCAGTCAAAAAAAATAAGAAGTAAAAGCCGTCCAATGGACGGCTTTTTTTATGATTAATGCCTGCGAAGAATTTTTATCATTAGGTACGTTTCGCAAACGTACCTGATGATAAAAAATGGCGTTTCGAAACTTCTCAATGACACAAACTCCTTTTCTAAAACTGAACCTTGTAAACGAAATTCGGGAACAGACCTATTTGATATGCCGTATTCATTGTTCCTGAGATCGGATTGTAACGTTGTGCGAAGACATTTTTATTGTTCGTTACATTTTGAATATCAAAAAACAATGACTGTGATAATTTCCGCGATTTGCTGTTCATGGTGAAACCGCTTTTTACATCGAGACGGAAAAAATCAGGATTGCGTTGGCTGAATGCGTATTCACTTCCCATTAAAACCTGTTCGTGTGCAGCTTGTGATGCAGCCAGGTCGACAGGCGTATAATATCTTCCACCTGCTTGTGTCATTTTAATGTCGATTGAAATTGCGTTGCGTTTTTCTTTGCCGACCTTAAATTCTTTACCGACTAAAATATTGTAAACAAATTTTCCATTGAATGCAGTGTTACGTTCTACACCATCGCTGCCTTCGTATTTTGATTCGTAGATCGAGCCGGTAAATAATCCGTAATAACCTTTGGTGAAAAACTTTTCAATCGTCAGCTCGATGCCATAATTTGTTCCTGTGCCTGCGTTGGTTAAATAACCTTGCTCTTCAGGAGAAAAATCTGCGCCCGTATTCAGCATGGAAAAACTTCCGGGAGCAATTGTAACAGGAACATTATTCAACAGCTGAAAATACACTTCTGCTTTTACTCTCCAATCCGGGAAAGGAAGCACATCATATCCCAAAACAAAATGCTGGCTGTTTGTAAATCCTAAATCTTTATTGGATTGATCATACGAACCATCCGGGTTTAATGTGCGGACAAAATAGACATCTGTCGGCTGCATCTGGCTGTGCATTCCGTATCCGGCACTGATTGCATTTTTTTCGTTGATGTGATATTTCAATCCTGCACGTGGTTCAACTGCGAATGAATTATTAAGCGTTAGCAATTGTGAATGCACACCAACATTTAAGATCAATCGTTCGCTGAAGCTGTATTTTGCATGCGCATATCCCTGCACAAGCGAAGTGTAATCATTGTAATCCCAGATCTGCACCCACGGACCATTTGTCAAACGGCTTTTGTAAAATAAATTGAGACTGATCAATTCTTCAATCACGCCGATCTTAATAAAAAGACGCGGGCTGATCTTTGTATTGAATGATGTGTTTATGGAATAACGTAATTGTGTCACTTTATTTTCCAATGTGCGAATGAGATCCGAATTGGATGATGTTCCGAGTGTGTCTTCATAATAATTGGATCCGGAATACGTCGCGCCGATGACAGTATTAAAAAATGATTTTTCTCCAACGCGGATAAAATGTTTTAATCCGAGCAAACCAATATCGCTTGTGAAAAAACGATCGCGTGTCGGATCAGCGAAAAGATCTAAGCTGTCGACTTTATCGTGGAAAAAATTGATCTTGCTTTTTCCACCTAAGCCGAATAAAGTAAAACGGCCCAGCTTCGTATCGCCGCCATTGAACTTAAAAGAAAGATCCTGGTAAAATGGCGTTGCAGTTGTGCCGATCGGAATTCCCATCGCCTGCGCAAAACCGGTGAAGGAATAACGATAAGCGATCAAATAAGACGAGCCTGTTTTTTTATTGAGTGGTCCTTCTGTCATCGCTTCCAATCCTGTGAACGCGCCGAACTGAATTGTATGCTCACGCTTATCAGAATTTCCTACTCTGAAACCGAGATCAAATACACCGGCGTTTGCATTTCCATATTCAGCGGGAAAAGCGGAAGTGAAAAAATCAGAATTCTTTAAAAGATTTGTATTGATTGCGCTTACAGGTCCGCCCGTTGCACCGATGGTAGAAAAATGATTCGGATTCGGAATGCTTAAACCGTCAATGCGCCACAATACACCGGTTGGAGAATTTCCGCGAATCACAATATCATTTCGTGAATCATCGGGCGTGCTTACTCCGGCAAAGTTGGAAGCAAGTCGCGATGGATCTGAGCGCCCGCCTGCGTAACGATTTACTTCATCCATTGAAAACGATCTTCCGCTAACTGTAACAAGCTCGTTATTCGTTTCATTCTTTTTCGTTCCGCTCACCACCACTTCATTCAGCTCGTTGAGATTTTCTTCCATCTCCACATCCATGATCACTTCTTTCCCTGCATTCACCTGCACATTCGGAATAATTAATTCCTTATAGCCGGTATAATTTACTTTCAGATCATATCGGCCGACAGGAACATTTTCGATTTTATATTTTCCGTTTTCATCCGCTGCACCACCCATTGCAGGAGTTATTCCCAAAACAGAAACGGTAGCGCCGATCAATACTTCTTTGGATTGTTTATCCGTGATCGTTCCTTTTATTGTTTGAGCAACATTTTGTGCAATTGCGCTCATCGAAAGAAAAAACACGCTTACTGTTGCGATGATGATCTTCGTAGCATTCATATTCGTAGGGATTGATTTATGAATACAAACGTACCACGAAGCCAAAGAGAAACGGCTTGATCAGGATCAATAAGAGGTTGGAAAGGAAATTTATTGATTCAGATCAACAAGCGATGAGACGGCGGCGGATGCGGCTTAATGCTTCAGGAGTAACGCCGATAAACGAAGCGATCATGTATTGCGGAACACGCTGCAGTAATTCAGGCTTTTCTTCAGCAAGCTTATTGTAACGCTCTTCAGGAGAAGATGACAAAAGCGAATTCATCCTGTCAATCGCATCGATCAGGAATTTTTCAGCAATCAGGCGACCGAATCTTTCAATCAACGGATAGTTATTATAACATTCCTGCACATGCTGGTGATGAAATTTAACTACGGTAGAATCTTCCAATGCCTGGATAAAAATTTTAGCAGGTGTGCGTCTTAAAAAACTTTCGTATTCGGAGAGGTAATTATTTTCGAAAACAAATTCGCACACCACTTCCTTTTCATCCACAACAGAATAATACCTGAATCCACCTTTGCTGATAAACGTCACGTGATTTTCCTGCTCGCCCGGTGAAATATATAATTCGCCTTTTTTATATTCCTGGACAATTGCACACTCCTGCATTTTCACCCACATCTCTTCAGTTAGCGAAGGAATGATTTGCTTGTAATAGGCTTTGAGATGGTTCAGTGGCATAGTGGACAGTTTAAAAAGTGACAAAGATGCAGGGAATAATTCCCACTTGTAGAAAGTCGCCCGGTAAGCAAAAATATTCTAAAACTTCGTCAAAAGCACCATTTTTAACAATGAATTATTGCTCCACGACGACAAAATTGTCACTTTTTCAATTTCACTTACATGCTCCTTATATTAGTTCTTAGTTCGAAGTGTTTAGTTCGTAGATCTGGCTGGTATTATCTCCGAACTAAACACTCCAAACTAAGAACTATTCTGCCAAATGCTATAAAAAGGCAGACGATGAACAATCCAACATATATGACGGTTACTTTAATTATCCGCCAAACTGCTCCGACATTTCCATCCAGCGCAATGTTTTTGTTTCTAATTCTTTTTCCACGATTGCAAAACGATCCGACAATTTACTGATCTCACTATGGTCGGCAGAAGTTCCAAGCTTTTCGAGAATCTCTTTTTTCTCTTTCTCTAAAGCAGGAATATCTTTTTCTAAAGCGTCAAACTCAAATTTTTCTTTGAAAGAAATCTTCTTTTTGAGTGGTGAGTTCGGAGTAGTTAGTTCGGAGATAGCTTCAGCTTCCTTTTTTCCTCCTGCTTTTTCAACAACAACTGCTGCTTCTTTACTGTTGTTTTTCCCATCACCACTTTCAATCTCACGCGATAATTTTCTTGTATTCGATGGCTTCTCTCTCCACTGCGAATAATTACCAGGGAAATCTTTAATAATTCCTTCGCCTTCAAAAACAAAAAGATGATCCACCAATTTATCCATGAAATATCGATCGTGAGAAACGATGATCACACAACCGGGAAAATCCATGAGAAAATCTTCAAGGATTCCAAGCGTTAAAATATCAAGATCATTCGTAGGCTCATCGAGGATCATGAAATTCGGATTCTTCATGAGCACGGTGAGCAAATACAAACGACGACGCTCGCCACCGCTCAATGAAGAAACGTAGCTGAACTGTGCCTGCGGAGTAAAAAGAAAACGCTGACACATTTGTGCTGCCGACATTTTTGTTCCGTCAGCCAATGGAAAAAATTCTGCGATATCTTTAATTACTTCGATCACACGCTTATCTTCCTTGAGCACCATTCCCGTTTGAGAATAATAACCAAACACGATCGTTTCTCCGGCCTGGATTTTTCCGGAATCGATCGGCTCTAATCCCATGATCGCATTCAGCAACGTAGATTTTCCAACGCCATTCTTTCCGACGATTCCGATCTTCTCACCTTTTTTAAATGTGTAATCGAAATCAACCAGTATTTTTTTATCGCCGAAACTTTTGTGCACATGGATCATCTCGATGATCTTTCCACCCATGCGCGACATTTTTACTTCCAACTTTAATTCTTCTTCCGGTGCGCGGCCTTTTGCTTTCTCCGCAACTTTATCGAAAGCATCTGTACGCGCTTTTTGTTTTGTTCCTCTTGCACGCGGCATTTTACGCACCCAGATCAATTCACGGCGATACAGATTGCGTGATTTCTCCAATGAGCTTGCTTCCTGCTCTTCACGTTCTGCTTTACGTTCGATGAAATACGGAAAATCACCATCGTAATTGAAGATCGTTTCTTTATCAATTTCAATAATACGCTGACAAACGCGATCCAAAAAATAACGATCGTGCGTAACAAGAAGAATAGTGAGATTTCTTGAAGTCAAATAACCTTCCAGCCACTCGATCATATCGATGTCAAGATGGTTGGTTGGCTCATCAAGAATTAAAAGTTCAGGTGCAGCAATCAAAAGTTGTGCAAGCGCAAGACGTTTTTTCTGTCCACCGGAAAGTGTAGAAACTTTTTGCGAATAACCATCAAATCCCAATTTCGACAAAAGTGTTTTTACTTCTGTTTCATGATCCCACGCGTTCAGCTCTGTCATGCGTTCCATTGCATCATGCAACTTTGCCTGTGTTCCTTCGGAATGATCATGCTCTGCTGCTTCAAGCAACAATTCATATTCGCGCACAAGCTTAGAAACTTCTGCTTCGCCTGATAATACAGCTTCAATGACTGTGTTATCCAAATCAAACTTCGGGTCTTGTTCGAGGATGCCGATACGGATTCCTTTACGAAGAGAAATCTTTCCGTTATCAGGCTGATCTTTTCCGCTGAGAATATTAAGCAAAGTGGATTTTCCGGCACCGTTTCTCGCCACTAAAGCAACACGATCTCCATCTTCCAATCCAAAGCTGACATTTTTAAAAAGGACGCGCTCTCCGTAGGTTTTGGAGACATTTTCAACAGACAATAAATTCATGGGCGCAAAGGTACAGTAATCAGTAGTCAGTTGGCTGTTGTCAGCACTAAAACAAGACTACTTTTCTTCCTTTTCCTTGTAAGAATAGACGATTTCCATTGGAGATTTCTGCTCGTGCGGACCCATTTCTTCTAAAATATAGGGTTCATCATCAATATCATCGTCTTTTTCGTCTTCGAAATATTTTTTTGACTGCGGACCTTCCTTGAAATAAACGATGCTAAGGATGAGTCCTGTTAATGCGCCATACAAATGCGCTTCCCATGAAACGTGTGGATCGAATGGTAAAACGCCCCAAACCATGCTGCCATAGAGGAAAATGACGAGAAAAGAGATCATCGCCAGTTGTGGATCGCGACGAATTAATCCACTGAATGTGAGAAATGATGCGAGCGCATAAACAACTCCGCTTGCGCCAAGATGAAATGCTTCACGGGCGAAACACCAGAGCAAAATTCCATTGAGAAAGAAGCTGAGCCAGAATATTTTTCCGGCGATCGTTTTGTAGGAAGTAAAAAGCAAATAACCGAGAACGATCAATGGAATTGTATTTCCAAGCAGATGTTCCCACCCTGAATGCAAAACAGGTGAAGTCAAAATTCCTGTCAGTCCGAAAATGTGGCGTGGATAAAGCGAATAACGCGACCAATCTTCCTGCAGGAATCCCTGTGTCACTTGTACAAGCCAGATCAGCACAACAAATGTGAACGGGAAAAGATCTCCCAATAAAATCCGGTGGCGTGAGAATTTAGACACGAGGAAAGTCAGGCAAGATTTATGCCGCGGAAATTAATCTGACGGAATGGCAGACAACTGATTTTCATTAAATTTGTCTATACATGTTCAAGCGGTGCATTTCCTTTTTTGTGCTTACTATTTTCCTCGCAAATGCTGTGGGCTTTAGCCTGCTTACGCTTCTTCAAATAAAATTGCATACGATTTCGGAACATTGGAAGGATGAAGAAGAAAAAATCGTTGAGCTTAAAATTTCTATCGCTGAAATAAATTCCTCATCATCTGCTTTTCACTGGCTCGAAGAAGATGAATTTATTTTTCATGATCGCATGTACGATGTGATTGATTCCCGTGTAGAAAACGGTTTTCTTATCGCGAAATGTTATGATGACACAAAAGAAGGTGATCTGTATGAGCAATTAAAAGAACATTCACAGGATGAAAATAAAACACCTTTAAAAGGCAAAAATACTGTTTTGAAAAAAGGAATTGAATATGATCACACTTCATTTTCTTTTTCCTTCTTATCATCAGATGTATCTTCCGAAAAGAAAATAGCTGCTGAATTGTTTGCGTCTTCCGCATTTCGCACTGTAGCTTCTCCCCCACCCTGGTTTGGTTTATAGATTAAATTAAGATCAGCCGCAGCAATTCCTTGTTGTGGCAAATTATTTATTCCCAAACCTGGTCAATATGAAATTAAGAAAACATATACTTGTTCTTGCTGGATTTATTTTCAGCACCCTTCATTCATTTTCGCAAATTGTCACAGTCAGTGATGAAGTAACGCGAGAGCTGATTCCGAATGCGGTTATTACATCCATGCTGCCTGCACCGAATATCAGGCTGATTGCAGTTACAACAAATGTGAAAGGAGAAGCTGATATTTCCACACTTGCAGGCGCAGATAGTTTGTACGTGCGTCATTCCATCTACGGCACGCAGGGATTTACAATGGAAGAAATTAAAAACAATGATTTTAAAATCTTCCTGCATGAAAAATCATTTACGCTCGAAGAAGTTGTTTTTTCCGCAAGCAAATCGGAAGAAAAAAAATCAGATGTGCCTTACACTATCACCGTCGTTACAGATAAAGATGTTGCTTTTGGCAATCCGCAAACTTCTGCCGACATGCTGATGAATACCGGCGGCGTGTTTGTGCAGAAAAGTCAGATGGGTGGTGGAAGTCCTGTGCTGCGCGGCTTCGAAGCGAATAAAGTTTTGTTCGTTGTAGATGGCGTGCGGATGAACAATGCCATTTATCGCGGAGGTCATACGCAGGATGCAATCACTGTTGATCCCAACATGCTTGAGCGTACAGAAGTTCTTTATGGACCTTCGTCAGTAATTTATGGAAGTGATGCGCTTGGAGGAACAATGCATTTTTATTCGCGCAGACCAATACTTACAGCCGATACGGGATTACGTGTTGTATCAAATGCAATGTTACGCAGCAGCTCTGCAAATAATGAATTGACTGCACATTTTGATTTTAATTTAGGCGGTGGAAAATGGGCTTCATTGACCAGCATCACACGTTCTGATTACGGCGATTTGCGACAAGGTGCGAATGGAAATCCGTTCTACGGTGGATTCGGCTGGTGCAATGTGTATGTTGAGCAAGTTGAAGGCAGAGACACGGTGATCAGGAATAATGATCCCCTGATTCAACGTCATACTGCTTATTCGCAATTGGATGTAACGCAAAAAATTCTGTACCAACAAAATGCGCGTGTTTCACATTTGGTGAATTTTCAAACATCCACATCTTCGGATATTCCGCGGTATGACAGGTATGCGCAATTAGATGCAAATGGAATTCCTGTTTACGCGATATGGAATTATGGTCCGCAAAACAGGAAGCTGCTTTCTTATACACTGAATTTAAAAGCAGACAGCACATTTTATGACGAAGCAAATTTCATTGTGTCGTTTCAAAATATCGAGCAGGACCGGATTATACGCAGGCTCAATAGCAGCAACCTGAAAAGCCAGATGGAAGATGTTTATGTGTTTGCGATCAATGCAGATATGCGAAAAGTAGTTGCTGAAAAACATGAATTACGTTATGGAATTGAGCTGACTACTAACCTGGTTAAATCTGCTGCAACAAACACAAACATCACAACCGCAGAAGTCACACCAACCGACACGCGTTACCCGGATGGCGGCAGCATGATGTCGACCAATGCGATTTACTTTTCGCACAGCTGGGAAATAAATCAGAAGCTTATTTTGACGGATGGAATTCGTCTTTCCTACATCAGCTTAAAATCCGAATGGGCAGATACAAGCATTTTCCATCTTCCGTTTACTGAAGTTTCTCAAACGAATCTGGCACCGAGCGGAAGTGTTGGCTTAGCTTATCTTCCGTGGAAAAAATTCAGGATGCATGCAAATGTTTCAACAGGCTTCCGCGCACCGAATGTGGATGATCTCGGAAAAATATTTGAATCATCGGCAGGAATTCTGATTGTTCCGAATCCTGAGCTGAAACCCGAAGTTGCAATTGGTGGAGAAGCAGGTGTTGCATGGACCATTGCTCCGGGTGCGCAAGTTGAATTTGTTGGATTTTACACGATGTTGAATAATGCAATCGTAACAAAAGACTTTAAATTCAACGGGCAGGATTCTATTTTTTATGACGGAGCAATGAGCAAGATCCAGGCATCACAAAATGTGGACAAAGCATTTGTATATGGATTCACAACCGGAATGACGGCTGATTTCAGCACTCATTTTTCCTTTCGCGGTACTGTGACATATACTTACGGTAGATACAACGATATTGAAAACGACACATTAATTCCGCTTGATCACATACCGCCTGTATTCGGACAAGCAGGTCTTGTTTATCACACGAGAGGATTTGAAGCAGAATTTTTCTCGCGCTTCAACGGCTGGAAACGCCTTATTGATTACAGTCCAAGCGGCGAGGATAATCTCAACCAGGCTACACAATACGGAATGCCTGCATGGGCGACAATTAATTTTCGTGCGCAATATCATATCAATAAATATATCGGTGTGAATTTCGCAGTGGAAAATATCATGGATCTTAATTATCGCCATTTTGCTTCGGGCATGAGCGCGCCGGGAAGGAATTTTATTATTGCTGTTAAGGCACATTTTTAAATTCAAGATTCAAGATTCAAAATCAGAAATTGGTTTTGGATTTTGGATCTTGTTTTTTTCCCCGTTCCTTGTACCTTGCTTTCTCAATTCTCCCACGCATAACCCATTTTCAGAAACATTGAATATCCGGCGGTTTGTTTTTTATTTATTAATGAGCTGTACTTCGTTGCTTTATTGTCAGCGAAACGCATTTACATTTTATTCTGTTAACGAAGGCCTTGCACAAAGCACGGTGATGGACCTGTATAAAGATCCTTCCGGTTTGCTCTGGGCAGGAACGGGTGAAGGACTCAGCTTATGGAACGGCCATACGTTTCGAAATATTCAATACCGTTACGATAATCCAAAGGGACTTTCAAATAATACAGTGCGGTGTTTTTTACCTGATGCACGCGGCAAATGTGTTTGGGTTGGAACAGAATCAGGACTGGATTGTTTTAACGAAAGCGGAACAACGATCATCAACAAATTTGTTTTTCCGGAATGGCTGGCTAATACGCATATTCCATTGTTCAGGAATGACAGTGCTGTTTGGGTTTTTATAAGTGGAAAAGGAATTTACCGCCTGAATCTTTTCACAAAAAAATATATCCTGATCCGAAAAGATGTGCTGCATGCTTTTAATAAAATGATTCCCGGAACTGACCTGTTATGCTATGAGAATAATCTTGGAAAGTGGGTGCGGCTTCACCTTCTGACAGGAACATGCGAAATAGAAAATCTTCCGGGCCTGGAACCTGGTCTGAATTTCTCAGGAATGATCCCGTGGAAAAATGGTTACCTGCTTACTTCATCAAAAGGAATGTGGTGCGTCGATAAAAACGCAACCAACTTCCGGGAAGTGAGCTTTTCTTCCTCCTATTTTAATTCATCTGAAGCAAATTTTTTATGTCTTGCAAAAGATTCAACTGACCGGTTATGGTTTTCTGTTTTTGGAAAAGGAATTTATAGCTGTGATGAATCTCTTGGACAGCTAAGACCGCAACACTGGCAGCAAAACGGTGAGAACATAGCAAATCGTTTATTGTCTGTCAGGAAAATAATATGTGATGCTTATAATGTGATCTGGATGGGAACGGATGGTGAAGGATTAATTCGTTACACAGGTAATCGTCTTTTTTTTGGTGACCAATTCTCAGAATCATTGGTTACAGATTCTGCAAAATGGTTTGTACGGAGCTTTTATTCCGAAGATAAAAACCTGTGGATAGGAACTTATAATAGTGGCCTTAAACATTTAAATTATTCAACAGGAAAAATTACCGGCTATTCCTCTCCACTGTTTCATTCTGTTCATTGCATTGCTAAAGGAAAAAAAGAGGGAATGCTTATAGGAACAGAACACACCTTGTATGATTTTACCAATGAAAAATTCATTCCTTACAGCGTTGATTCGAAAATCCGGACCAGGCTTATCTTTCATAACATTCTCCGGCTGCGCGATGGTCGCTGCGTGACTGCAACCAGCCAGTATTTATTATTGGTTGATGAATCTGAAAAAAAATTAGTTGCGGTTGATGACACGTGTGCTAATTTATCGGGCATGATCCAGCTGGCTGATGGAACAGTTTTATGTGCAGCTGCATATCGCGGATTATACTTCTATAATTCCCAACTAAAATTAGTACGGCAGATTTTTTATCCCTCATTAGGTTTACCGGTTGCAACCACAATTTCCGAATTCATCCCGGATGATAATGGCGGAATGTGGGCTGCATCTAATATCGGTTTGCTGCATTTTGATTCCGCATTTAAGCTGAAAGAAGTCTTTACAGATAAAAATGGTTTGCCCGGCAGCATGTTGTACAGCGTTTTAAAATTACCTTCAGGTGAATTATTCATTACCACGGGAAACGGTGTTTCAATAATGAATCCTCAAACCAAATCTTTCCGCAATTTTAATACTTCAGATGGATTACGTTCGAATGAATGCAACACACGTGCGCTTTGTTTTTCCGATGATGGTTATTTGTATATCGGCAGCATCAACGGATTTGTACGCAAACATTTTCCATTTGAAGAAAAAAGAGTTGCACCAATTCTTTTCCGGGAAAATTTTGCTGTTAATGGTGAGTTGCAAAACAATATAACATTCCCGGATGATCTTCCGTACAATAGAAATTCACTTTCGTTCAATTTGCATCCTGCCGATTTTGCTTTTTCAGAATCCGGCTCCTGGACCTATTACATAGAAGGACTTGACACACAGTTAGTGAGTCTTCCGTTCGGCATGCAGTTTCGTCTTGCTTCCCTTATGCCGGGCAAGTACAAGATCCATATTTTTCACCCGGGTAATCTTCAGCAGGAAGTTGCATCATTTGCCTTTACTATTCATCCTCCGTGGTGGCAGGAAACAGGTTTTCGTGCGCTGTTTATTATTGGCTTGATTGCAATTGCTGCAGCGGTCGTTTATTTCATCATTAGCTATCGTTACAAAATAAAGCTGAGGCGCCTTGAATCGCTCCGGCTTATAGAAAAAGTACGGACACGAATTTCAAGTGACATTCATGATGACCTGGGGGCAGGACTAACACGAATCGCATTGACGAGCGATCTTATTTCCATGCAGCTGAAATCGGATGTAGCACTCAGCAAAAAAGTCGGGCACATGGCTGTAGTAGCAAGAGATCTTTCTCAAAGTCTGAAAGAAGTGGTGTGGTCAGTAAAACCCGAATACGATCAGCTTGACAGCATGGTGATGTATTTCAAAGCCTATTGCGGTGAACTTTTTGAGGACAGTTCCATTGCATTTTCTTTCAAGGTAAACGGCGCGCTTCCCTCAATAGCTGTATCGCCGGAAACAAGACGAAATCTTTTCCTGGTTTTGAAAGAAGCGTGCAACAATGCGATGAAACATTCTGCTGCAACAAAAATTGAAACTACGTTCGAATATAAAAATGGCGTGATTCTCCTGGAGATAAATGATAACGGACGCGGGATGCCCGAAAACTACCAGTGCGGAATAAACAGCAGCGGCATGAAAAATATGGAAAAGCGGGCAACCGATATCGGTTTTCATTTTAAAGTAAGCAAAAACAATTCGGGAGGTTGTTCCGTCAGTGTATCCGGTATTTTAGCTGCCGGATAATTCTTTCGCAGATCCGACTCACCATAAAGTAGTATTGTTCCTCCTTCTTTGTTATGTCATTTTTGTCCCGGAAATAGTTCCGCGGTTTTGTACAAAATGATAATAATGATAAAAAGGCTTCTAATGGTCCTTGTGACGCTCACCTACATTTCGGTTAGCGCACAGGATTTTCCCCTCGTATGGAAATCTGAATTTGACTTTACCCCGAATAAGATAAACGATTACAGTCGCGATGGTTCATTGGTGCTGGGTTGCAGCGAATCCCAAATTCAAATGCTGAATGGTTCTACCGGGAGTTCTATCTGGGCGTATAAATACAAAGACAAATTCACCATTAAATCATTTGATCGTATCATATGGAATGATGCAGCAGGATTGATTTGTTTATACAATACGGATACGAAAAAAGAAAAAGGGCTTCAATTAGTCATTGATGATAAAACAGGCAATGAACTTTTCCGGAGCACTGAATATGGTGGCACAGATTCAGAAAGTAATTATGCATTTCTGACAGGCATACTGGATAATTATTTTGAATCGATGCATGCATTTGCTGTAATAAATATTGGTAAGTCAACTGTGGACATGCTTGATGCAAAAACGGGGAAAGTTCTTTGGACAAAACCTGTCGGTTCCTCTGCAAGCGTCGGAAAACCGGAAGGCATGGATGTTTGTTACTCGAGCAGCTCCGATGCATTTATCTATTACGCTGCAAAAACAGGTGAAGTAATTTCTTCAGACAAAATATTACAGTACACAACTAAAACCACGGGCAAAAAAGAACTTTCAGCCGGGACAGTTTATGATGAACAGAAAGACATTAAAATAAAGCTGACTTATCAGAAAAGAATTGTCGGCGGTCCGAAAGGAAGCAAGCGCGACATTACTGCGACATGCACAAAAATCTCGGACGGCTCCTTTGTATGGGGAACAACATTTAACGGACTTGTAGTTTCAACTGTTGCAACGCTTGAAGATCTTATTTCTATCAGCCTTGTGAATGATAAAGTTTTTGTAATGTATGAAGGGATGACTGTGCTTGATGCTGCAAAAGGAACTATTCTCTGGAGCGCAGAATTTGACAACTCGGATGCGAGCGCAGGCATGAAGCTGAAACAAGAAATTGGAATTTCTGCAATGCCGATCGTGGAAGGCAATGCTGTTTATGTTGTTGATCTCAAAAAAGACAATGACATTAAAAAATACGATGCGACAACCGGGAAAATACTCTGGCAATCACCTAAGCTGGGAAAAGATCCTGTTGTGCCGCAAATGATCGTTTCTAATGGCGTATTGATCGTTCAATTGGGCGGACGCATTAACGTGCAAACTTTTATCCCCGGTACCGGTGGAAATCCTAATGTTTACAAAAGCGAATACAAATTTGTCGGACCATTCGGATTGAAAGCTTATGATACAAATATCGGAACTGTATTGTGGGAAACATCGACCATGAAAGAAACGCTTAAAGATAAATTCAGCGATGGAATTACAAACCTGGTAGTTAGTGGATCTAATGTTTTTGTGTGCAGCGATAAAAATCTTTTTTCTTTCGATGCTAAAACCGGGAAAGCAAATTACGCTACGCCGATGAACGACTATAAGATCGGGAACCCAATTACACTTGAGCTGAATGAAACTACCGGAAAAATTTTCGTCATCTGCGATAAAGGAATTGCTTCTTTTAATTCAGCGGATGGAAAAAATAATTATGCTACAAAAGTCGGTGACATCATCTACGATTTTGCTTATGGCGATAATTATTTCGTATGGATAGGTGAAGATGAATTCGCAGGTTTTGATCTGAACACAGGAAAAGTAAAAGGAAAATTCAAAGGGCAAACAAAACCGAAGCTCACACCCGATGGAAATTACCTTTTCGATTTCAACGGAAGTAAAATTGAGAAGTACAGAATAAATCCCTGATCCGTGCAGTGCTAACCCCTAAAAGAAACGTTCCATTTTCCCGGAACGTTTTTTTTGTTGTGACTTGTAGCTTTCAACCCAACTAATTGAATAAATACTACTTTGTAGTGAGCTAAACCGGGCTGATTCCTGGTAATTTTACACCATGAAACCATTCACAGTTTGTATTGTAGAAGATGATAAGGAGATCGGAGCATCCTTGAAACAGATTGTTGAATCTTCCCCTCAACTTGCTTTTGCCGGTTTGTTCGGAAGTGTGGAAGCATATGAAAAAGAAATATCAAATATCCTTCCAGATGTAGTGGTGCTTGACATTGGTCTGCCCGGAAGATCAGGAATAGAATTTTTACGTACAGGCAGAAATATCAGTCCCTCCACGCAATACCTGATGTGTACGGTCTTTGAAGACGATGAAAAAATATTCGATTCGCTGAAAGCCGGTGCTTCAGGTTACATAGTGAAAAATTCCTCTCCTGAACGGATCATAGAAGCGATCATCGATATTAAGAACGGTGGTTCCCCGATGAGCGCCGCAATTGCGCGTAAAGTGGTGCAGGCCTTTAACCGTACTGATGAGCATACAGATGAATATTATTTGCTCACGCCTCGCGAAAAAGAAATCCTTACTTTCCTTGAAGATGGATTGCGCTATAAAGAAATTGCTTTCGGCCTTCATTTATCGGTGGAAACAATTAGAACGCACATTCGGAATATTTACATGAAGCTGCAAGTGCAATCGCGTACAGAAGCTTTGAATAAGATCAGGAAGCCGCGCTTTCTTGGATTATTTTAATTTGTTCTTCCCTTAACACATCCGTAATATGTTGCCTGTAGCTTTGCTTTAACAAATAAGTTACATATGAGCGCAGCAATAATTAACGGTGAGATGGCCCGCATCTTTCTTAAAGACGGAAATCAGCAAATGGGATTATTATTAAACGATGTGGAACGGGAAGATGCGTTTGATGAAGGAGTGAAATTTGTGCCACATCATAAAGTGAGTGAATGGCTGAAATCCTTTTCAAAAGAATTTATTCAAGTGCTGAAAGCGGATACGGTCGATGGGATTGATTTAATTATGAAGTAGGTGATTGGTGATTGGTGATTGGTGATTGGTGATTGGTGATTGGTGATTGGTGATTGGTGATTGGTGATTGGTGATTGGTGATTGGTGATTGGTGATTGGTGATTTTTTTATCATTGGGTACGTTTCGCAAACGTACCTAATGATAAAAAAACTTTCCTAAACCATTCCTCTTTTCTTGCGAATGTTATCGTAGGCATCCTGTACGAGCTGGAATTTTTCTTTTGCATTTTTCTGTGCGGCTTCACCCAGGTCGATCACTTTATCAGGATGATATTTGATCGCCATTCTCCGGAAAGCTTTTTTCACTTCATCATCAGTAGCCTTTACATCGACTTCGAGAATTTTGTAATCGCTGTCGACGTCTCTCCAATACATGGCGCGCACCGATTCAAAGTCCGGGCGATCGATGTTTAAGTAATTTGAAATCTCTTCGATTAAGCGGGCTTCCTGCTGATCTACGGAGCCATCTGCTTTTGAAATGCCGAATAAATAATGAAGCAGCTGGATGCGTTGCGCTTCGGGCATGTACTGGCGAATCTGCAGGCAGACATCACGAACCGGAATTTCACGCGATAAAAGATCTTTCAGAACCGGTAATAATTTCACCGCCTGGTCCTGCCCGAACTGGTTGACAAGAAATTTCTTGACATAATCTAATTCAGATTTCACAACGCGGCCGTCACTTTTCATAACGGCAGCTGTGAGCACCAATAAGCTTACAGCAAAATCAGCCTGCGCAGTTTGAGAGCTGTATCCGGGAGTTGAAGCAAATGGTCCGCCGGGATTAAATTTCCCTACAGTAACCTTCGCTTCATCGAACATGGTTCCCAAAGCAAAACCAAGAAGCGCACCAATGGGACCACCAACTGCCCAGCCCAAACTACCACCAACCCACTTACCGAATTTGACCATTAAATTATTTTGTTAGGCTTTAGTTGGTTTAGGTTTTCCTTTTGGTGCAGGAGATGGTGCTGGTGCAGAAAGAATAATGTTCAGCTGGCGATCATCGTAATATTGAATTTTTTTCAGCTCAACTCCGTCTTTATTATAATACACCCATGTTCCGAAATTATCGCCGAGCACATGATATTCGATGTGATCCAATTTTCCATTCTCATGATAGAACTTTGAAGTGCCATCACGCTCATCAGCGTAGTAGTTTAGCTCCGTCTTCAATGAATCATTTTTGTAAAAATATTTCTGCACACCTACATAATCTCCGTTTTTAAAATTTTCATTCTCCCAAACTTTTCCGCTGGAGAAATATTTAATCACGTTTCCTTCAAAGCGACCATTTGCATATTCGCCTTCAATTGATTTATTCCCATTCTGAAAATAAGCAACGAATTTTCCGCTTGCGTTTTCCAACGGAATCATCGGAACAGCTTTTCCATCTTTATCGAGATAAGAATAACCCTTGAGAATTCCATCTTTAAAGAACCTTGAGTAGATCAACGAACCATCTTCAGCATACGTTTTCAATTCGCCATTTACAATTCCCATTTCCCAGGAGCCTTCTTTCATCAACGTACCGTTTTCGTGGTAATATTTTTGCTCACCGTTCAAATCACCGTAGTAATAGTTTTCCTCTGAACGTTTGGCGCCATTTTCCCAATAGGTAACTGATTTTCCGTGGCGACTGTTATAACCATAAACAGCTTCGAGATAAACTTTGCCGGTTTCTTCAAAGTACTCTTTACGTTCACCATGCTGTTCTCCATTGACGAAAGTTGTCTCCACCAATTTGGTTCCGTTCATTAAATAACGTTCGGTTTTTCCATTCAGCAATCCGCCTTTATATTCCTGGCGAATGAGTGTTTGACCGTTTGTGTATTTGAAATCGTAAATACCATTTCCGTTATCAGAATCGTATTTATAAATTACTGTCCCGGTGCTGTCGAAACGTGTGCGTGTCCAAACATTCTCTTCCTTGAAAAATGATTCTTCATCTTTTTTTCCTTTTTCATCAAAATATTCCTGGAAGCCATGCAATTCACCATTGATATAATACCTGTGTGCCTGCATTACACCACGCTGGTTATAATCAAACCAGTCACCTTGCTTTTCGCCACGTACGTACCAGCCTTCTGTTTTTAACGTTCCGTTTATGTAATAGGACTTCAGGTAACCATCACGTTCGCCGTAATGGAAATCGAGCTCGTTTGAAACTTCACCGTTCTCGTAATATTCTGTGCGGGTTCCACTGAGATAACCATTATAATAATGTTCTTTCGCATAAAGCCATGCGCCGCTTTCGGCATAGATCTTCCAGTCTCCTGTGCGCTCACCATCAAAATATCTTCCCTTCGCTTTACGTACACCGCTCGGGTAATATTCAGTTACTTCATAATCGTTCGACATGCTATAATCTGCAAGCACGCTTCCGTCTTTACTGAAAAACTTTTCTGATTTTAATTTATCAGCAGCATATTTTTTCTCCGCAGAGATCTTTCCGTCGGTATCGTAATAAGTAGAAATTCCATTGAGCTTTCCTGCAGCATAATTCGCTTTAACAGCAACTTCTCCGTTGCGGTGATATTCCGTCCACAAGCCCTGGCGTAATCCTTTTTCTTTGAATGATCCTTCGCGGAAAACTTTTCCATTCTCGTAATAGGTTTTCCAAGGACCAAATCCTTCATCGTTTTTATATTCGCCTTCAGATTTTACATTTCCGTTTGAATAATATTCTTTGCTGTTTCCATTACGAGCGCCCATTGTATAAGGCACTTTACGTGAGATCTTACCATCAATTGAATAAAGCACAACATCGCCGGACAGTACACCATTCACATAATCAAGTGTAGCTTTTTTTGCTCCGTCCTGGTAATAGGTTGTAACAGTTCCGTTGAGCTTGCCATTGGACATCGACCCGGATTGCGTTTTGTAACCGCTCAAATCGTATCCTGTATATTCTCCGTCAAGCGAACCGTCTGAATATTTGGCAGTGAACGAAGGCAAACCATTTTCATAAAACTGCTCGCTTTTCCCTTCGCGGTTGCCATCTTTAAACTTAGAATGTTCTTTTAAACTTCCGTCGTCATAATACCAGTACCAATCACCTTCACGTTTTCCATTTACATATTCACCTTTAGAAAACAAATGTCCTGAACGCGCATAAAAATATTTCCATTTTCCGTTTTCAATTCCCAACTCGTTGATCACACCCATTCCATTGATGATGTGATTCTGATAAAATGTAATTTGAACTTTATCATTTTTATCAAATTCCGCACGCTCGGGGTGGCGGGAATGTTTGTCAATATATTCTGCAGTCCATGAAGCAAATGCAGGAGATTTCTTCTTGTTCTTTTTAATGCTCTTGCTTACTGTAGGATTAGCTCCTGAAACTGCTTTGAGCGTATAGCTTTGGTACAACGCGTAATATCCTTTGTCATACATCTCAACGAAATACGGAACATAATTTTCCATAAAGAAATTATCCGTGTTCGCTTTATATTCCAGCTTGTCGAGAATAGCCTGGAACATTTTAACCATTTTCAGGTTGATAATTGTTTTGTTCTTGTATTCCGGTTTGAACGCATCTTTTGAATTGATAACTTCTACGATATCATTGAAACAATCATCGCCAGCTTCGTGCGCTGTGAGCTGAAAATCAGGATCGGCCTGACTTTCTCCTGAATAAAGATCTTCAAGATGAGAAACTGTTTTCTGCGCGCGCTCTGTGTTATTTTCCATTAACAGAAAATACTGCCAGGCTAAAACCGCGGGAACGGTACGACCTTGTTCAGCGCAACATTTTCCTAATTGATAATGCGAGCTTGCGTGGTATGGATTTAATTCAATTGCTTTCTGAAAACAAAGTTCTGCTTCAGGATATTTTTTCATTTTCACATACGTCATGCCTTTCTGAAACTGCAGCGTATATTTATAAGGATACAAACGAATTCCTTCATCGAAGGTTTTGATCGCTGTATCGTATTTCTCCAGCTCTTTCAGCGACATGCCGATGTAGACATAAAAGTCAGCTTTGAATTCTGAATCGAGCTCTTTGCCTTTGCGGGCTGTTGCAAGACACAAACTATCTTCTTTATCGTTATTGTACGTGTAAGCAAGATCACGCAAAACTTCTGCGTAATTCGTGTCGTTGCGGCCTACTTTGAGATAAAGATTTTCTGCTTTGCTGTAGCTTCCAAGCGCGTTATAGAAATCAGCAGTGAGCATTATTTCACCTGAATTTACAAGCTCCACATTTTGCTGTGCAGAAGCAGTGTTCAGGAATGAAAAAGAAAGCAGGGTGATAGAAATTCTGAGGATGCGATTCATCATAGTGAGAGGGAAATTTTATGGCTACTAAAATACAAAAAAAGGCCACCGTGCCGCGAAAACAGGGCTTTCTACAAGCAGAATATTATTGTGTCGAAAAGGGAATTTAGGAAATTTTAAGACAGTGGTTCTTCCAGGATCGATTCAAGCTCCTGTATGGCTGATTTTCTTGTCAATGAAAAAGTGCCATTGTCAAATTTTTCAAGGTGGTGATAAAGCAGCAATGACTTTTTACGAAGATCAGTCGCCAATGAAAAATCAGTGTTGTGGAGCAATTCACCTTCCGTCATCATAGCTTGCGCGATGGATTCGAGATGCTGGTTTTTAAGATCTGCATTTGCCAATAATGCTTCAAGCAATTCATCCGGGCCCGAATTGCGAATAAAACCGGGATCAAGTCCGAAAAAGGTTTTATAACCGGAGCGTAATTCCTCCAATGCAAGATCGTGCTGGTTGAGACTTTTCAAACCCATCACATGACCCAGCATTTTGCCGAATTCTTCGATCATGCGCTGTATGTAATCTCGGCGGTACAAGGGAATGAATGGTGATTGGTGATTGGTGATTGGTGATTGGTGATTGGTGATAAAATAACTTTATCCACGAACTCAAAACTCCGAACTCGAAACTATCTCCGAACTCAAAACTCCGGACTCGAAACTAATTCTACCATTTGCCGCCGCCACCGCCGCCGCCGAAACCGCCGCCGCCGAATCCTCCGAAACCGCCGCCACCGCCACCGAATCCTCCACCGCCGCCGAAGCTGCTTCTTCCGAAACCACTGCTGCCGATCAGGAATCCTGTTGCTGCGCCGCGACCGAAACCACCTCTTCCACCGCCGCCTTTTCTTGAAATAACAAACACAAGGAGGACAACTGCTCCTAAGATCCAGAGGTAACGCGAAGATTTTGCGGAATGCTGCTTATTGTATTCAGCCGAATTGATTTCGCCTTTTGCAAGCTTCATCAATGTCGTTGTTGCGGCATCTATTCCCTGGTAATGCTGTTCTTTTTCAAAATTCGGCGTAACATCTTCTTCAACGATATGTTTCGCTGTGATATCCGGAATAACACCTTCGAGTCCGTAACCGACTGCGATATAAGCATCACGCTGTCCTTTTCCGCCGGTTGGTTTAATGACAAACACAACACCGTTATCGAATTTCCCTTGACCAACGCCCCAGCTTTGTCCAACTTCAACAGCGTATGCATTGATGTCCATACCCGCAAGATCATCAACGATAAGAACGACGATCTGGTTGCTGGTTTCCTCGGCAAATTTTACCAGCTTCTGTTCCAGCGCAGCTTCTTCACTTGCAGAAATGAAATCCGGAAATTGTTTAGAAAGATTATTTACGAGCTCAGGCGGTGAAGGTCGCGGTGGAACTTTCCCATCTTGTGCAAAAGCAGGTAAACCAATTAACAGCAATAAAAGGAGTTTCAGTAATTTCATTTAAAGCTGATATCGTTCGTGAGTTCGTTCTTGTCCCCTGATACAAATGGAAAATGTTCTGCAAGCTGAACACCGGCCATTGTAATTCCTGCAATGAGTCCTTCTGTAAATTCACCTTTCTTGAAATAGGTTTCCATCATAGCAGAAGCCGAATCCCAGAATTGTGCAGTTACTTTATCATGAATTCCTTTATCACCATAAATTGAAAAAACGCGTGTATCGATGGCAAGATAGAAAAGCACACCATTGCGTTCTTTGGTTGTATGCATATTGAGCTTAGCAAAAATCTTTTCCGCATGCACGATCGCATTTTCGGGACAGACTTCTTCTATATGCACACGGATCTCGCCGGATGTTTTTTCCTCCGCATGTTCAATTGCTTTGCGGATTGCTTCTTTCTGAATTTCTGTGAAAAAGGTTTCGGCCGACATAAATTTAGAATTTTACTTCCGGTGCTTTTTCAGATCCCGGAGCTTCTTTGAATGGTTCTTTCTTCGGGAATTTTTCGGTATTCAAAAACATTGAAGCGAAAAATCCGCGGATATGTGTGTTGTACTCTTTTATTGCTTCGTTATATTGCTTACGCGACACAGCGATGCGATTTTCAGTTCCTTCAAGCTGTGCTTGTAAATCACTGAAGTTGGCTGTTGAACGAATCTGCGGGTAAGCTTCGAAAGCAAGATTGATTGCATTGTTGATCTGGCGGCCAGCAGCGTCCATTTGGTCAGGAGTTGTTGCGTTAGAAATTCCTGCGCGTGCGTTGGTCACTTGCGTAAGAATTGTTTTCTCATTTTCAGCTGCACCTTTTACGGTCGCAACAAGCTGTGGAACTAAATCCGCACGACGTTGATAGTCTGCGCCAACATTTCCCCATTTTTCATCGACATTTTCCTGCTTTGAAACTGCGGTGTTGTACATTCCTCTGTAGGCAAGAAATATTCCTAAGCCTAAAACTATAAGTACTCCGAGAAAAATTAATCCTTTGCTCATGGTTGGTTTTTGGTATTTATATAAAGGTCGTTTAAAGTAATCTTTTATTGTAGTAATTATCAAATCATTTACTAAAGCAGATCAAAATTATCAGAAATGATCCAGCCAGGAACAAAGGTATTTCAATGCAAGCAACTGTTAGCACACCCCGAAAAAATTGCCTGCTATATTTCCTTTTCAGCCCGAAAGCAAGCGTAAAGTTGATTGCAGGAATTAAAATCAATAGGGCAATAAATAGGACAATATCTACATCCGAACCGGTTTTTGCGCCCAAATCGATCGGAATCAGATATCCAATTCCTACCATTATCAATGAACTAAGTAATGCTAAACCGAAACCGCCAAAAAAATTCTTCATCCAGAATTATTAGAAATGTGAACCTCTTTTCGACGATTTCTTTTTTCGGACATTTTCGCCAGATCCAGTCTTCTTACCTGCTAAATCATTTCCGTACTTCTTTTAATGAACTTCGTCAGCTCCTCACCTTTAAGCAAACCCTGTGCTAATAATGCCAGGTCGGTTGCCTGTTTGAGCAGCGCATTCTTTTTGGTTTCATCTTTTTCAGCAAGCACTTTTGTTACCAGCGGATGATTTGCATTCACAACGAGGTTATGCATATCCGGGAAATTACCGAACATATTCATTCCGCCTCCACCGATAGCGCTCATGTCCTTCATCCTGCGCATAAACTCAGGGCGTGTAACAAGCATTGGCGGATCTGTTTCGCTGAGGTTCTCGAGGTTGACTGCGAAATTTTCTTTCGGGACAATTGCTTCAACCGCCGCTTTCAATTCTTCCTGCTCTTTTTCAGAAAGCTTCGAAGGCATCGGCTCATCTTTTTTGATCAGCTTGTCGATCGTATCAGCATCCACACGCACGAAGGAAACATTGTCCAGCTTCGGCTCGAGGTGATTTATAAAATGCGGATCAATTACGCCATCAAAAACAAGCACATCGTAACCACGCTCTTTGGCAGTAGCAATAAAGCTGTGCTGTTCTTCTGCATTGTTGGTGTAAAGATGAATTACTTTTTGTCCGTTATCCGTTTGCAAAGGAGCAACGTGCGCTTTGTATTCATCAATGGTAAATGCTTTTCCGTCTACGTTTTTGAAGAGCGCGAACTTCTTTGCTTTATCGAAAAATTTATCGTCGCTGAGCATTCCGTAATTCACGAAAATGCGGATGTCCTCCCATTTGCTTTCGAAATCAGCGCGGTCTTTTTTGAAAAGCTCTTCTAATTTATCCGCCACTTTTTTAGTGATGTGCGAAGAAATTTTCTTCACATTAGAATCGCTTTGCAAATACGAACGGGAAACGTTTAACGGAATATCCGGCGAATCAATTACCCCACGAAGCAAGGTCAGGAAATCAGGAACGATCTCTCCAACTGCATCGGTGACAAAAACCTGGTTGGAATACAGCTGAATTTTATCCTTCTGCGCTTCGAATGATTTTTTGATCTTCGGGAAGAACAAAACGCCTGTGAGATTGAACGGGTAATCCACGTTGAGATGGATCCAGAACAATGGATCTTCAAAATTCATCGGGTATAATTCGCGATAGAATTTTTTGTAATCTTCATCGGTAAGATCAGCCGGTTTTTTTGTCCAAGCCGGGCTCGGATTATTGATGATGGTCGGAACAGTTTCTTTTTCCGCTGCTTTTGTTTCTTTTCCTTCCGCATCTTTTTCCGCAGGCACCACTTCAATTTCATGCGTGCCGAAGCGGATCGGAACAGGAAGGAATTTGCAATATTTTTCGAGGATTCCTTCAATGCGGGATTGCTCTAAAAACTCGAGCGAATCTTCCGCGATATGCAGAACGATATCAGTTCCGCGCTCGCTTTTTTCAGCCGGGGAAATGGTGTACTGCGGACTTCCGTCACACTCCCATTTCACAGCAGAAGAATCGTCTTTGAAAGATTTGGTGATGATCTCGACTTTGGCAGCCACCATGAAGGCAGAATAAAATCCTAAGCCAAAATGTCCGATAATGCCATTTACCGCGTCAGTTTTGTCCTTGTATTTTTCTACGAATTCCTCCGCTCCGGAAAAGGCAACCTGGGTAATGTATTTTTCAACTTCCTGCTCTGTCATCCCGATCCCGCGGTCGCTGATGGTGATTGTTTTATTCGGTTTGTCAATGCTTACTTCGATAAACAGATCGCCATATTCGCCTTTCGCTTCACCAATAGCCGAAAGTGCCTGCAGCTTTTTCGTAGCGTCTACAGCATTCGAAACCAGCTCACGCAAAAAGATTTCATGATCAGAATAGAGAAACTTCTTAATAATAGGGAAGATGTTCTCGGTTTGGACGTTAATTGTACCGGTTGACATATTATTGAGTTTTGAGTCCGCCGCGGCGGAGGAGTGTTTAGTTCGGAGAGTGATTTTGAGTTGTGACAGTAAGGGTCAAAGGACGTGCCAACGGGGGAAGTGTGACAGAATGGCGGATTTGGGATATTATACAACCTCACCTCAATTCCTTATCTTTATTATATGAAATCGGAGTCGACTAAGCTTGAGTTAATCGAATGGCTTACAAAAACAGAGGATAAGGGAATTCTATCCTCGCTTTTGTTCTTAAAAAAATCATTTGAAACATTGGATTGGGCAGATCAGCTTACAATTGAACAACGGAACCGTGTAGAAGAAGGCCTTGCTGATATTAAAGCCGGTCGTACGAGTCCAAGTAAAAAGGTATGGGCGAAGTATGGCCGTAAAGCTTAGTGTAAATTGGTCGGAACGTTCCGAAACTGATCTCGATCAGATTTACAACTACCTCTTGAATGATTGGGGTATAAAAGAAGCAAATGTTTTTCTTGACCTCGTGCAGGAATTTGAAAATTTAATTTGTAAATATTCTGAAGCATTCGCCTTTTCGAAAAAATCAAGAATTCCAGATTAGGCCTTATTCACAAAAATGTAACTGCTGTTTACCTGGTTGATAAGGATTCCATATTTATAGTTACCCTTTTTGACAACCGTAGCAAAACCAAGTATAGATAATTTTTATCATGGTCCGATCATATTGTTGACGTCAACAATATGATCGAGAAGTTATGTGTGCAGACCATTTTGTTGACGTCAACAATATGGTTGTGACCAGTGTTTTTTTTTAAATTACCCAGTTACAAGATTACCAGATTCCCTCCACTACAAACTCTCCCAATTAAGAAAAGGCCCCTGATTGCTCAGAAGCCTTTTCATTTGTAACCCCACAAGCTATCGTATAATTAGGTCTTGCGACTTTTATTATTTCTGATAGTCAACCGCACAATGCGTAATCTGTCCTGCTGCACTATTTATCATTTTCCCTTTCATCAATTCAACTGCTCTTCACCTGAGATTACATAAACCAATGATTTGCCCTTACGGCAAGAATTATAAAAAATGCGATTAAACTTACTACCACAGCTTTCATCATTTTAACTTGTGAAAGTTCTTTGGCATTATAGGATTTCTCTGTTAAATGTTTTTTCGGTAAGTAAAATGAGTGTTTCATATACTAAGGATTTAAGGTTATCTGTTTTTGTTTGCCTGATATGCCTTAAGCAAATTTTAATCCTTAACTAACTTATATGGTGTGCGGTCGATAGTAAGCTATTTTTAGCCTATAAATTGCGGGCATATCCGTTTATTTCGCGCTAAGCTTTTTCTGTATGTCTTTGGTAAGCGAGAAATAAATTGCCCAATGGAATATTTTTCCCCAAATAAGCACATGAAATAAATTTATTCGCAATTTTAATTTATGATAGAACGAACTTCATCTGAAATTCACTTTATTATTTCCCCCATCCTCACCATCCCACACGCTTTTTTCACCCGTAAAGGTGGCGTTTCTCCTGCCCCATTTTCCTCGCTCAACTTTGGCGGAACCGATGATGATCCACAGAACATTGCTGAAAACAGGAAGCGGGCTTTATCAGCAGCAGGAATGAATCCGGAAAATGTGGCGCGACTTAACCAGGTGCATGGGAATCACGTTTGTGTTGCTCAGCCCGGAAATCAAACCGGCGATGCTTTGGTTACTGATAAAAAAGGATTGACGCTCGCGATTGGTGCTGCAGATTGTTACCCGCTTTTATTTCATGATCCATCAGCTAATATTATCGGTGCTGCTCATTCGGGATGGAAAGGAACTGTTGCACGTATTGCTAAGAATACGATTGAAGCAATGGAAAAGTTGGGGGCCGACAAAAAACAAATTCGTGTTGCGATCGGTCCGGGAATTTGTGGAGAGAAATATGAAGTGAGTGAAGAAGTGATTGAAAGATTTATCGCGGAAGGATTTCCTTCTTCTTGTTGGAAAAACAGGAATCTTGATCTGCTCGAAGCGAATAAATTCGTTTTACGTGAATGCGGAGTTGCAGAAGAAAATACCTGGGTGCTGGGAAGATGTTCGACGGAAGAGGATTTCTTTTCTTATCGGAGAGATAAAGGTGTGACAGGAAGAATGTGGGCGACTATTATGCTTTAAAAGTGGTAACCGATTTTCAAACTGTAGAGTCGGTTTCATTTCAGTAAATAATTTTATTTTTAGTCTACCTTCGCCTAATAATCCCCTATGAAAAAAATCTGCCTGCTTTTCTGCCTTGCCATTTCTCTAAACCTATTTTCACAAACGGATGTTAGCGGTGGGATTGTTTCACATGATACCGCACGTGTTTCAGTCATCCGCATTTACCCGGATTCTTTTCCGAATGTGTCCGTCATTTTCAAGGCAGAAACGCCTTCCGGAAAACCAATCTGGAACCTGACCGACACCAGCATTACGATTGTAGAGGATAATCAGCCCTGCAAGATTATAAGTCTCGAAAAAGTTTCAAAAGATAAAGCAGTTAACACGTGCCTGGTAATTGATCATTCGGGTTCGATGACTGAAGATGAACCGTTGCGTGCATGGTGGAGCAGCTTACCACCTTCAGCTTTTAAAATTCAGAAGCAGACGATGCGTGAATATACTGAAGGAGAAGTTGACAGCGATTCAATGATAAACGTGCGGATTTCACCTCCAACTCCTGAATGGTATCATAATCCTTTGTGGTATGCACAGCGAGCGGCAAAGGATTACCTCGCTTCTATCGATCCGAAAAAAGATCCGGTTTCATTGGTTGCATTTTCAGAGGATGTGGACAAGGTTATTCCATTAACAACAACGCAAGGACTTATTTCCTCCGCGATTGATAATCTAAGGCCGGTTGGAGGAACTGCACTTTATGATGCGATTGACCGTGCATTGGATGAGCTGGACAAATCGGATGGAATAAAAGCTGTTATTGTAATGACAGATGGACAAGACAATACTTCGCGTAAAAGCCTCCAATCAATAATAGCAAAGGCAAAAAAATATGCGATTCCTGTATTTATCATCGGACTTGGTGATGTAAACAAACAAGTATTAAACAAACTGGCAAATCAAACCGGCGGCGTTGCTTATTTCACAGATAAAAAAGAAGAGCTGAGCTCCATTTATCAAATGATCAGCAAACGAATTCAATCGGTTTACGAAGTAGTTTATCTTTCGCCTTCTCTTGCTTATTCTGATACCAGTCGTGAAATAAAATTGCAGTTCGAAATAGATAAAAAATATCTCGATAGCAGAACTCTTGCTGTTATTATTCCAACCGAAGTAATGGAGCGGGTAAAACAAAAAGAGCAAGCTCAATTGACACCACCACCGGCAACCGCGAACGATAGTCCGAACACGCTCCTGTATGTTTCAGGTGGAATAATTTTATTGCTTGCAACAACAGGAGTCATTGTGATGAAGAAGAGAAGTAAGCAAAATAAAGAGGAGCTGATTATCACAAATCTTTTTCCGAATCCTTCGACAGGTCCTTTCAGCATTACATTTCAAAGTAATAGTGCTTCTCCGCTTGAGGCAATAATTACCGATATGAATGGAAAAGTAATTTTGTCTCAATCTATTAACCAGGTTCCAGGTGAAGCGCAATTTGACCTGACAGGGACTTTACCGGGAGATTATTTGATTCTGCTTAAAGGAGCTACAGCATCTTCGCAGGGAAAACGATTGATCATTGTTTCCTGAGAAAAAAAACAAATTCCAATATCTAAATAGCAAATTCCAAAATCCAAAAAACTTGTTCGATTGGAATTTGGATTTTTTTCTTTGAAATTTTCCTCTAATATTCCGTATCCAAATCAAATGCCTGCTTCAGCTTGAGTAAAGCCGGATTGATCTCAGCCAAATGTTTGAATTTATCAGCGGGTGTATAGATCATCGCAACACCTTCTGCTTTGCTGACAGAAATATCCAGCGAAAAATCAAAATGCTGCAGCTGCTTTCTCAGGAAGATCATCAGGTCGGTTTTATCCTCATTGATTCGTTCTTCCGCAGTTTTATTCTGCACGGTAAATTGAACCAGCTTCTCAGCAACTTTTATGGGCTTATTTGCAGTGAGAATGGAAAAATCCATCTGCCGCTTTTTGTTTTTTACAACTTCAGCATACGCCAGCCACGCAGTTTCCAATTGCTCCTGCGAAAATTCAACGGAAGGCTGATTGATAGTAGTGCTTGCTGAATAAGCTTCCTTTTTTTCTTCAACGCGCGTAAAGCTGGAAATGCTCGGTGAAGATTTCAGCAAGGTTTTACGAACAGGAGTTGCAGTAGCAGGTGCAACATTTTGTGTAACAGGCTCAACAACCAATTCTGCTTTTACCAGTTGTGCGCTGACTACAGCTTGCTGACTGCTGACTGACGACTGACTACCGGCAACTGACAACTGTCTCTCAGCAGCAGGTTGTTTTTCAACGACAGGAGAATTTTGAGAAAGTACCGGAGCTGCTTTTGTCCCGAAGATTAGTTCAGGTTCGTCATTTTTTTTTTCACCGGAAACTAAAGTTCCGGGAATGGCGGTCAATTGCATGAGGGCAAATTCGACAAGTAACCGTGGGTTCCTCGCGCTTTTGTAATTGACATCACAATTATTCACCACTTTCAGCGCGCGCAATAAAAACGGAACGCTGCTTTTTTCTGATTGTGCTTTATATCGTTCACGGATATTCTGACCCGTTTCTAATAACGCAAGTGTTGCAGGATCTTTGCAAACCAATAAATTCCTGAAATGTTCTGCCAAACCGGAAATGAAATTATGTCCGTCAAAACCATTTGAAAGAATTTCATTGAACACAAGCAAAGAAGAAGGAATATTTTCTTCCAGCAAATGATCGGTCATGCGGAAATAATAATCGTAATCGAGCACGTTTAAGTTTTCGATCACTGCTTTATAAGAAAGCTTATTTCCTGCAAAGCTCACTACCTGGTCGAAGATCGAACAAGCATCACGCAATGCACCGTCGGCTTTTTGGGCAATAACGTGTAACGCATCCTGCTCTGCTTCTACTCCTTCACTTTTGGCAATGAATTCAAGATGTGTTGCAATATCATCAACCTGGATACGGTTGAAATTAAAAATCTGACAACGCGATAAAATGGTTGGCAGAATTTTATGACGTTCTGTAGTAGCAAGAATAAAGATCGCGTAACGTGGCGGCTCTTCGAGTGTTTTCAGGAAAGCATTAAACGCCGCTGCAGAAAGCATGTGAACCTCATCGATCACGTAAACCTTCTTCGCATTCGGATTGCTTTCCATCAATTGTGGCGGAATGCGAACGGTATCCACGAGATTACGGATATCGTCTACCGAATTATTCGAAGCCGCGTCAAGCTCCATAATGTCAATTGCCTGACCGTCATTAAAAGAGGTGCAGGATTCACATTGGTTGCAGGCTTCGGTATCGGCAGTAAGACTGGTGCAATTGATTGTTTTTGCTAGAATACGCGCGCAGGTTGTTTTTCCGACCCCACGCGGACCGCAGAATAAAAATGCCGAAGCAAGATGATTGTGCTTGATTGCATTTTTGAGCGTCGTGGTGATCGCCGTTTGTCCGACTACTGTATTAAACAGCGCGGGACGGTATTTGCGGGCGGAGACGACGAAATTTTCCATTGCGGTCGCTAAATTACTTCATAAAGGCGGAGAAACGGAGTTAATGCGTTCTAAAACGGGTTTTGTTTTTCAACAAAATGAAAATCAGTGTGGAAAAGTAAAAATGGTTCCAGGTTTCGCCTGCCTGCCGCCGCGCTTGCCTGTGCTGCAGCAGGCAGGGGTTCTGGTTTTCAGTTCCAGGTAAAAAAACTGATGACCAAACTATTTTTCTGTACTGCTGAATTTCTCTATTGACACACCTTTAATCATCCGGATGCTATCGGACACATTTCCGTCGTTCTTGATTATGATCGTATATCCTTTATCCATTAAATCAAGAATAACTTTTTTCTCGGGAATCCATGTGTAAGCAACCATATTGGTATAAAACATCGCATCAATCGGCCTGTCGTAATTCAGTAAGATTCCTTTTTTGATCTTTCTTTCATTGAGATTTTTAAGCTCTGTGATCCATGCTGATTCCCTGCGCCTGTTTTCCATTGGCTTTACACGTTCGATGGCATAACGTAATGGCAAAACGATGAGCAGGATCATTAACACATTGAAAATCCATTTGAATTTGTGATTGATTTTATAAACGGAAAGCATCATCCAAAAATCTGCCGTCATTAAAAATAACGCTGGTGAAACAAACACGAGATATCCCTGCATCCTCGTTTTTGCGAATGAAAAAAACAGGAATGGAATTAAAAACCAGGCGAAGATTGCGAGGCGTTTGAAATCGTAACGGTCCTTTACTATTTTAAAAGTAAACCATGCTAAAGGCAAATAAATTAAGTCACCATAATTGGTATGTATCCATTCTGTAAAAGAAAAGACAGTACTTTTTTGTCCGCCCAGCTCTTCTGTAATATGCCTCAAATTATATGCGGCCTCCCAATTTGCTTCAAGTGGAAATGCGCTATAAATATAAAGTTGCCAGGGAAGAAATATTACGATGCAAGTTATTGCTATGAGGAAAAGCTGAAAAACAATTTGACGTGGTTTAAATTTTCCGGAATCGATGACAATTAAAATCCAGACAGGAAAAACGATCAATGCCGGCAGCCATTTCGATAAAACCGCAGCGCCGATACAAATACCAACAGCAACATTATAAATTGATTTCTCTTTCTGAACGAATTTTATCCCGAAATAAATTGCGAGTGCGATAAAAAAGAGAAAGAATACATCAATATGATCTGTCGCTACACGTCCTGCAGTTTGTTCAATCAACCTTCCATTAGCAGAAAAAAGAAACGCTGCGATGAAGCCGACTTTTTTATTGAAAAAAAAGCTCCCGATAAAAAACGTCAGCCAGATTCCGATCGTGGTTAAAATGATGGATGGGATCCGCAAGGCAAGTTCATTGATGCCGAACAACGCCATGCTTGCCGACATTGTCCACAGCGGAAGTGGTTGTTTGTGTACCCAGATATGATTCGCCGCCCAGTCTTTATAGTCGTATGGAAGTGCGGGATCTTTATAAAGAACAGGCGTTAAAGGATGCTCAATCATGTTTTTGGCTACAACGGCATGATATTTTTCATCCCACTCGTGCAGGTAAGCATCGCCCGAAGCAAAAAGCCTGAGGGCAAAACCGCAAACCAAAAGAAGAAAAACCGCGATTTTATAATTGTCTTTGACCCAAAACCTCCATGAAAAAAAATAACCCGCTGCACACAGAATAACGGTGATTAAACCAAGTGGAAAATCGTGCATCAGGGTTATTTCATATAGGGAACGACTGCAAGTTATTGATTCCTGTAATAAACGTCACATCTAAAGTGTCCAAACCGAAAAAAACCAAACCCAAAACCCCTGCCTGCTGCAGCACAGGCAAGTGCGGCGGCAGGCAGGCGAAACCCAACAACACTCTCCTCTTA
Source organism: Bacteroidota bacterium (assembly GCA_031412295.1). Taxonomy (GTDB): domain Bacteria; phylum Bacteroidota; class Bacteroidia; order Palsa-965; family Palsa-965. The sequence continues at coordinate 9,888 of JANOCU010000008.1, read as the reverse complement.
TTTTAACCGTTCGTTTGCAGGAAATGACCAACTATGAAAACCGCCCTATTTTTCTTAACTTAGCCATTCAAACTTTACACCTTACTTACGCCATGAAAAAACTATACACACTTGCTGCTGCGACATTGCTGTGTTCTGCATTATTTGCCCAGTCATCTTTTTCTGATGATTTCGAATCTTATGCTGTAGGAGCTTATCTCGGTCCTCAGCCACAATGGACAACCTGGAGCGGCGCTTCAAGCACAACTGAAGATGCCCAGGTTAATAACGTAATGAATAATACTCCTGCAGGTTCTAAATCTGTGAAGTACGTTTCTACCGCTGCTAACGGCGGACCACAAGATCAGGTTCTGCCTTTTGGCGGAATGTACAACACAGGAACATTTGCTTATGAAATGGCAATGTTTGTGGAAACTGGTAAAGGCGCTTATTTCAATTTCCAGGGAAGCACAACAATCGGTGCACTCTATGCGATGGAATGTCACATGAACCAGAATGGTGATATGTATTTCACCAATACAAACGGTATGCTTGGACAAACCACATACCCGATGAACCAGTGGTTCGAATTGCGCTTTGATATTAAATTGAATACAAACGTTTGGGATGTTTATATCAATAACGTTTTGTCTGCGTCCTTTTCTAACACTGTAAATCAAATTGCTTCTATTGATATTTATCCTGCAAATCTTGCAGGGTATAATGGAAACGGTCTGTCGAGCTTTTACATTGATGATGTTAGCTACACGCACACACCTTACGTGCTTCCGACATTGAATGCTGCTGTTACTGCTGTAGGAACAATAAATCCTGCAACACAAGCTCCTGCATCTTTCACAGGAATTGTTGGTCAGTCGCGCAATTTTGCAACAACCATTCGTAATCTCGGAACAACTGCAATCACATCGTTCACTATTTCTTACAACTATAACAGCGGAACGATCAGCCAGAATGTAACAGCAGTAAATATTGCATCTCTTGCTTCTTATTCCCTTCAGTTCACAACACCTGCAACACTTATTTCAGGAAACAATTTATTATCAGTTACCGTTTCCAATGTTAATGGATTGGGTGCTGATGGTGATGCTTCGGATGATGCCGGAACACAAAATGTAAACATCACAGTTGTTCCTGCTCCGGGCAAAGTTGTTGTTGGCGAAGAAGCTACAGGTACATGGTGCCAGTGGTGTCCGCGTGGTGCTGTGTTCATGGATTACATGGAAAGTACTTACGCAGGTTACTGGGCCGGAATCGCAGTTCACAATGGCGATCCAATGGTAGTTACTGCTTACGACGCTGCTATCGGCGCGTTGATCGGTGGTTACCCAAGCTCGTTGGTTGATCGTAATCCTGAAGTTGATCCTTCTTTATTAGAAGGTGAATTCATGCAGGCTGTTGTTGTTCCCGGTGTTGCTACAATGGTAAACGGAGCACAATACAATTCTTCTACAGGTCAATTAGATGTTTCTATCACTTATAACTTCACAGGCAGCGCAACATCAGCATGGAAAGTGAATTGTGTGCTTACTGAAGATAATGTAACCGGAACAGGTTCTACTTACAACCAGTCAAATGCTTATGGAAATAATGCTGCCGGTCCGATGGGTGGATTTGAAAATTATGGAAGCTCAGTATCATATACCATCATGGAATACGATCATGTTGCGCGCGCAATTTCTCCTTCCTTCGCAGGCGGAACAGGTTTCCCTGCAGTTGTAGCAAATGGTTATTCACAAACCTTCAATTACACATTTACAGTTCCTGCTGCATGGGACATTAGCAGCATGCACATCATTGGAATGTTAATTGAGCCAAACGGAATTGTAAACAACGGTTCAACTGCAACAGTTAACGAAGCGATCGCTAACGGATATGTTACAGGAACAAACACCATGTATCTTCCTGGCTTCTCTGTAAATGTTTTCCCGAATCCAACTGTCGGAGATGCTCAATTACAAGTGAGCCTTTCTACACCACAGGTTGTTGTGATGACGATCCGCGATGTAACAGGAAAAGTAATTGCAACAAACAATTATGGTGAGCTGAACGGCGATCTTCTTCTTCCTGTTAATACTGCTGGTTTTGCAAGCGGTATCTACATGGTTGAAGTCCGCACAGGCGAATCAGTTTCTACTACTAAGCTTATTGTTGAGTAAACGAAATAATTACAAATCAGAAAGGCTGTCAGAAATGGCAGCATTTTTTTATTTTCAAAAAATTTTCTTTCTATTCATTGTCTCTCATTCGCTTCACCACATCTTTAAATATGAGCTGGAACCAAATCGTATAATTCGTCGGATTTGCATCCATATCCGCTGCGATTGCGGCAATATCCACCCACTTCCATTCCATCACTTCATTTGCATCCGGTTTCGCATCTTCATCCGTTTTCCCGATAAAAACATGATCCGCTTCGTGCTCATAAAGTCCGTTGCCAAGTTCAGCTTTATAGATAAACTCAAAAACTTCTGTCAGTGCAGCACTCACACCCATTTCTTCTCTCAAACGGCGATCAGCAGCATCAGCAACATGTTCACCCGGACGCGGATGACTGCAACAGGTATTGGACCATAAACCGGAAGAATGATATTTTCCCATTGCGCGGCGATGAATAAGCATTTCGCCTTTTGAATTGAAAAGAAATACGGATAACGCTCTATGAAGAACGCCAAGCTTATGTGCTTCGGTTTTATCCATTACACCCAGCTCACGATTGCGGGAATCAACCACGATAACCTGTTCACTCATATGCAAGTCTTACAACAGAAGATTCCTACCGCCCGGGGAGAAACGGGAAATTGGGACAGGTAGGGGCCTGTAATTCTAACGAAGATAGTATTCAACACGTTACAGTAAATGGCATAAACCGTGTTTTATCCACATTGGATAGTTAGTGAGTTTCGACTGCCTGCCGCCGCGCTTGCCTGTGCAGCAGCAGGCAGGGGTTACGAGTTTTGAGTTTCGGGTTCTGGGTTCTGGGTTTCGAGTTCGGTTGAGTTATTAAAGCTCCAACATTTTAACCCGAAACTCGAAACCCGAAACTTCTTAACTTCGTCCCCTATGGCAATTGATTCCTTGTGGGCTATTTCTCCTGTAGATGGCCGTTACAGCAAACAAACTGAAGACCTGGCAGCTTATTTTTCGGAAGCAGCCCTGATCAGGTACCGCCTGCGGGTGGAAACGGAATATTTTATTGCGCTTTGTGAATTGCCACTTGAGCAATTGAAAAAAGTGGATGCGGCTGTTTTTCCAACGCTGCGCAAGGAGCTTTACGAGCAATTTTCCCCTGAATCAGCTGTTCGTGTCAAGGAAATAGAAAAGACCACGAACCACGATGTGAAAGCGGTGGAATATGTGATGAAGGAAAAATTCGATGCGCTCGGACTGGAAGCATTTAAAGAGTTTGTGCATTTCGGATTAACATCGCAGGATATTAATAATACTGCTACTCCACTATTACTTAAAGAAGCGCATGAAAATGTGCTCATGCCTTTGTTGCTTGCAATTGTAAAAGAGCTCGAAGCAAAAGCAAATGATTGGGAAAAAATTCCAATGCTTGCACGCACACACGGACAAGCTGCATCGCCGACACGTTTAGGAAAAGAGATCCGTGTTTTTTCGGAACGCATCAAAGAACAAATACGTTTGCTTGAACAAGTTCCTTTCAGCGCGAAGTTCGGCGGAGCTACAGGGAATTTTAATGCACATCATGTTGCTTATCCTGAAATCAACTGGAAAAATTTCGGCGATACGTTTGTTGCTTCTTTAGGATTAAAACGTTCGCATCCGACAACGCAGATTGAGCATTACGATAATCTCGCAGCATATTTCGACGGACTGAAAAGGATCAACACCATTCTTATTGATTTCAGTCGCGATATATGGTCTTATATTTCTGTCAATTATTTCAAGCAGAAGATCAAAGAAGGTGAAGTTGGTTCTTCCGCAATGCCGCACAAAGTGAACCCGATCGATTTTGAAAATGCAGAAGGAAATCTCGGTTTGGCAAATGCAATTTTCGAACACCTCAGCGCAAAGCTTCCGATCTCGCGTCTACAGAGAGATCTTACAGATTCAACTGTCCTGAGAAACATCGGAGTTCCGGTTGCGCATATGATGATCGCTTTAAAATCATTGCAGAAAGGTTTAGGCAAATTAATTCTCAACGAAGCTGCATTAGAAAAAGATCTCGAAGATAATTGGGCTGTTGTTGCAGAAGCGATTCAAACTGTTTTGCGAAGAGAAGGTTATCCGAAACCTTATGAAGCGTTGAAAGAATTAACAAGAGTAAATGCCGCAATCACAAAAGATTCGATGCATACTTTTATTGATATGCTTAATGTTTCTGATAAAGTGAAAGCGGAATTGAAGAAAATTTCACCTCATAACTTTACGGGAATTTAATTTTTTACTGTGCCTCTGTGGCAATACAACAGTTGCCACAGATTTCGCAGATGACGCAGATTAAACGGTTCTAATGTTCATTTCAGGATTTACTATTGTACGGAATGCAATAAAATATGATTATCCGATCATAGAAGCGATTCGTTCGATCCTTCCTTTGTGTGATGAAGTAATTGTTGCGGTTGGAAAATCTGAGGATGCTACATTACAATTAATTAAATCCATCAACGATCCCAAAATTAAAATCATCGAAACGGTTTGGGATGATACGTTGCGGGAAGGCGGAAAAGTTTTGGCGGATGAAACCAATAAAGCTTATGCTGCTAGTTCAGAAAAAGCGGATTGGTGCTTTTATATCCAGGGTGATGAAGTGATCCATGAAAAATATCTTCCTGCTATTAAAGAAGGAATGGTAAAGTGGAAGGACGATAAAACTGTGGACGGTTTACTTTTTAATTACACCCATTTTTACGGATCCTATGATTTTGTCGGCGACTCGAGGAAATGGTACAGGAAAGAAATTCGAATTGTAAGAAAAAACAACGAAATACTTTCTTACAAAGATGCGCAGGGTTTTCGCAAAAAAGATAAGTCGAAACTTCATGTTAAGCAGCTCGATGCTTTCGTTTATCATTATGGCTGGGTGAAACCACCGGAAGCCATGCAGGCAAAACAAGAATCGTTTCATAAAATGTGGCACGATGATCAGTGGATGAAAGAAAATATTCCTGCAACAGATAAGTTCGATTATTCGCAAATCGATTCACTCGCAAAATTTACAGGAACACATCCGCAGGTAATGCACGAACGCATCCAAAAACAAAACTGGAAATTTGATTTTGATCCGACGAAGAAAAACTGGGGAATGAAAATGCGTTTGCTGATGTGGGTGGAGAAAAGGTTGGGCGTAAGGATCGGAGAGTACCGGAATTATGAGTTATGAGTTCGGAGTTCTTAGTTCGGAGATAGCACCAATCGTTTCTCCGAACTAAACACTCATTTCCCTCAAATAAACAATCATATCCGTTCTCGGCAATTCTCCTGCGTAACCAAGACTTCTGATCATTGTTACAATTTGTCCGCGATGGAAGGAGCTGTGATTCATACAATGCATTAACATTCCTGCATTATCCATTGTATGTTCTTGCCCCGACAAATCTTTGAAAATGGTAACGCCGGTAAAAAAAGAATCTTCCCGGCTTTCTATGTATTCGACAAACTTTTCTGCGCCTTCAATGAATGATTCGATCGGCGTTGCTGCGGGCAGGTCTTTTGTCATGAAAGGAAGCGATTGTCCCCTGAAGCGATTCAGCCAAACGTATTCTGCATCCCAGATATGGAAGGCCGTTTTTTTCACAGACTTAAAGCTGCTGTTTGTTTCCTGCTCTAACCATGCAGCATCTACTTTTTTCAATCCTTCCAAAAGCGCTTTATTCGCCCAGAGATTGTAGCGCGCATAAGAGAGAAGAAGATCTTTGATTGTATTCATCATTCGAAATTATTATTCCCAGCCCTGCACTAACACATCAACAAGGTGCATTACTTTGATATTTTTATTTTGCTTTTTTATTAATCCATCCAAATGCAGCAGGCAGGAAAGATCTGTTGAGATAATAATTTCTGCCCCTACTTCTTCTGCCATTTTTAATTTTTGTTCCGCCATTCCTACTGCAACACCTTCGAACTTCGTAGAAAACATTCCACCGAATCCGCAGCACACTTCTGTATTTGCCATCTCGCGCAATTCGAGTCCGCGCACTTTTGAAAGCAATACACGCGGCTCACGATGAATTCCGTATTCTCTAAGTCCCGCGCATGAATCGTGAAATGTTGCCACACCATCCAGCTTTGCACCGAGGTCAGTGATCTTTAAAATATTGACAAGAAAATCAGAGAACTCAAAAAGATTTTTCTGCACCTGCCTGTTTTGATTATGAAGAATAGAGTTGTGAAACATTTCTCCATAATAGTTGCGGACAAATCCCGTACAAGAAGCAGAAGGAGAAACGATATAACGATCGCTTTGAAATTCTTTGATGAACTTCTCTCCTACTTCTTTGCAGGAATCGAAATAGCCGGAATTAAAAGCAGGCTGACCGCAACAGGTTTGTTCGTGATTGTAATTCACACCACATCCTACACGCTCCAGCAATTTGATCATGTTCAGCGCTGTCTCCGGGTAGAGCTGGTCAACGAAACACGGTATAAATAAATCAACTATCATTCTTTTTAAAAGTTGGTGGTTGGTGGTTTGAAAGGGTTGGTGGGAGATGCCAACATTATCAATTACACAACCGGTTTAATGAACTGCTTCCGACTTCGGCACACGCAACAAAAGTACGAAGCCAATTACAAATGTTATTATAATTGAAAGCACAGAATTTCGTATTCCTCCTGTAATTCCTTCAATCAATCCGAATGAAACTGTTCCTATTGCCAGGCCTATCTTTTCACTTACATCAAAGAAGCTGAAATAGGATGCGTGATCTTCCGTTTCAGGAAGCATTTTGGAATAAGTAGAACGGGACATCGCTTGAATTCCGCCCATAACCAGGCCAACACTTGCAGCAACAATATAAAACTGCACGGGTGTGTAAACAAATTGATAAACACAGAAACAAATTATTATCCAAAACAAAATCACGATACCGATGGTTTTAAGATTACCGATCACACGTGACAGTCGTGACATCAGGAATGCACCTAAAATTCCAAGAAACTGTATTAACAGAATACTGATGATGAGACTGGTTGTTTTGTCCATATCTCCCCAAATGATTGCTTTAGTTGCAAAAGGTACCGCCATGATCATTACGGTTTGCACACCCATGTTGTACATAAAATAGGATCCGAGAAAACGGCGTAATTGTTTTCTTGTCAGGATATCTTTGAATACAACGCGCAGCTCACGATAACCTTTTGTGATAATATTTCCCTCGCCGCGTGCGTGTGTTTGTGCAACGCCTTTGGGCAATCTTCTGAATGTGACTTGCGCAAAAATCACCCACCACAATCCAACAAGCAAAAAACCATTAGTAGCAGAAAGCTGCTCAATTCCTATTGCAGGAAGCACCGGGCTTTTCATCAATAAAAGAATTACGATGAGAAGAATAGAGCTTCCCAAATATCCCATTCCGAAACCTTTCGCACTTACTTTATCCTGCTCGGCCGGTTCTGCTATTTGTGGAAGGTATGCGTTATAAAAAACCAGACTTCCCCAATAGCCAACACTTGCAAACATAAGCGCGAGCATACTTAAACCAATATAATCCGTATTGAAAAAACTCAGCAGCATACATGAACCAGCACCGAGGTAACAGAAAAATTGCAAGAACTTCTTTTTGCTTCCCGAATAATCGGCAATACCGGAAAGTACAGGTGAACAGACTGCAACAATTAAATAAGAGATGGCAACGACGTAAGAATAAAATTCAGTGTTAATGAATTCGCTCCCGAACATGTTGATCTTACCGCCGAGATTCTTTTGCGTAATCGCTTCATAAAAAATCGGGAAAATGGCAGAGGAAATGACGAGCGGATAAACAGAGTTTGCCCAGTCATAAAATGTCCATGCACGAATGAGTTTAGGGTCGCCTTTTTTGAGCATTTCCAAATGTAGCCACAGATTACGCAGATTACACAGATTCTGGCAGGGAAATTTTCAATGGTTTCTAACAATGTTTATTTTTCCAGTGATACTATTTGTCACCCTGAGCGACAGCCGAAGGGCGACAAATAGTATCACTGAAAAAAATCTTCGTTGAAACCAACTAAGTAAACTTTCTCCGTCGTTCTTGTCAATGCAGTGTAAAGCCAACGAAGGAATTCTACGTTCACCATTTCATCCGTCAGATAACCTTGCTCTACAAAAACTGCTTTCCACTGACCGCCTTGTGCTTTGTGACAAGTTACGGCATAAGCGAATTTGATCTGGAGCGCATTGTACCACGGATCTTCCTTCATCTTTTTGTAACGCGCACCTTTGGAAAGATCGGCGTAATCGGCAGAAATGCTTTCGTAAAATTGCTGCTGTTGCGGAACAGTTAACGCAGGCGCTTCGGTGTAAAGTGTATCGAGCATGATGCGAACATCCAACTCCGGCTCGTCAGGATAATCGAGCAATTGAATCGTTACATCTGCAAAACGTAATCCGTGTATCTCGTGAAATTTACGGATGCGTTTTATTACAGCCGTATCTCCATTGGCAATAAATCCTGCTTTCGATTCTTCCGGCAGCCAGAAATAATTATTCTTCACGATCATAATGTGATCGCCATTTGAAATTTCATCTTCCTGTCCGCGGATGCGTTGGCGGATTTGCTGATTATAAATATTCGCGCGTTTATTGGAGCGACAAATCACAATCGTTTCTTCCGGGCCATATTTCTGGTAAGCCATTTCCAATTCTTCCACCAGCTCATTGCCGACAACACGTTTTACATCGGGATAATTAAGCACTTCAAATTTCGGAATGATCTGCTTGCCTGAACTGTTTGCCAATGTCGCTTCAGCTATTTCAATGCGCAGCTTTGTTGCATTATACAAAACGCCCGAATCCATTTCCTGCCGCACGACTTCATTCAGCTCTACACCCTGGATCGGAAATCCGAATGCTTTTTTTAACCACGCGGGATGCAATGCCGGACTTCCTGCCAATCCTACAGGAGGAAGCTGTGCAACATCACCGACAAAAAGCAATTGACAATCGCCATTTTGGTAAACAAAATGAAAAAGATCATCGAGCAAACTATTTGGAAACAAGTTTTTTTCTGCACCGCCTTCACCGATCATCGACGCTTCATCAACAATGAAAAGTGTATTGTGATGCGTATTGGTTTGCAAAGAGAAAAAACTTCCTTCTGAAGTTCCGGATGCGCGATAAATTTTTTTGTGAATGGTCCACGCTGTTTTCCCGGAATAAACGGATAATACTTTTGCCGCTCTTCCTGTCGGCGCAAGCAAAACTGATTTCCGTTTCATTTTCGGCAATGCACGAACCAGCGCGCTGACCAAACTTGTTTTCCCTGTTCCCGCATAACCGCGCAGAACAAAAATGCGATTCTGATCTTCATGCGTGAGAAATTTCTCCAGCTCTTTTGCAGCAGCTGCCTGTTTCGAAGTCGGATCGAAAGGAAGCTGCTTTAATATTTCGGCTGAGAAATTTTCCATGGGGCGCAAAGTTAGCCACACCTGCCTGCCAAACCAAATACAAGTGCGCGGGCAGGCGGGGATTACGCTGATTGCACAGATTAAAACTCGAAAATTTAAAATCAGATTTCTCAAAGCTAATCTTGAATTTTGCTCCCGATAGCTATCGCATTGGCGTTAAGTTAACGAAGCTACTGACATTAAGGTATTGAAAACCAATAATTGAATGGATTAAATCAGACTCTCCGATAGCATAATTATGCAGTGCTAACAAACATTAAAATGCACACGGAGAGTCACTGCAAAAATAAATCAATTTGCCTTTCGCGGGCGCTT